>NZ_JAMJFL010000003.1 GCF_023544665.1 Streptomyces sp. YS415 | reverse complement strand
GCGGTCGACGCCGAGGCGAACCGGTCGTCGAGAGAATCCGGGGCGGCCGCGGGACCGGTGTCCTCGGTCCTGTCGTCGTACAGCTCCATCCACCAGTCGTCGTCCCGACCGGTGGGCCTTCCCCCCTGCTGGCTCATGCCCCTAATTGTCCACCGCCGGGGCCGGATGAAAACGGGGCATCCCGAAAATCGGGTGAAGGACAGAACGCGGGTACGACCTCCGCGCACCCGGGCGGCGACCGGTCCGTCGGCGCTGACCTGCGGGTCCGCCCGGGCTCCTGCACTCTGGTCAGATGGGAGTGGCGGATCTCCTGCTGGTCGGCATGGTCATCCTGCTCGGCCTGTGCGGAGTGCTGGCGCCCGGCGTACCGGGGTCCTGGCTGGTCTGGGCCGCGATCATGTGGTGGGCGCTGAAGGATCCGCGACCGGTGGCCTGGTGGCTGCTGGTCGGGACGACCGTCGCCCTGTTCCTGTCGCAGGTGGTGCGCTGGAGCCTGCCGCCCCGGCGGCTGCGGGCAAGCGGCGCCACGCGCCGGATGAGCGTGTGTGCCGGGGCGGGCGCACTGCTCGGGTTCGTCCTGATCCCCGTGGTCGGCGCGATCCCCGGCTTCATGGCCGGTATATACCTGGAGGAACGCCGCCGCCTCGGCCGCCACGCGGAGGCCCGGGCGGCCCTGCGCACGGCAATGCGCTCGGGCGGCTCCAGCGTCCTGGCGGAACTGTTCACCTGCCTCCTCGTCGCGGCGGCATGGCTGGGCGTGGTGCTCTGGGCGTGATCCGGGGGCTGGGCTGGCGGGCTGGTGGGGTTGCGCGGGGGCGGGAGTGCGGGGCCCAGGGGCGCTGGGGGTGCTCCATGGCCCGGGGGCCGGGGGGCTCCGGCCGAGGACTCCGGCCTGAGGGCTCCGGGCCCGGGGATCCGACCCGAGGGCTCCGGGCCCGGGGATCCGACCCGAGGGCTCCCGCCAGGAGGCCCCATCCCCGGCGGGGCTCCAGTCCCGGGCTCCAGCCCGACGGCTCCGGGCTGAGTGCTCCCGCTCGGGGGCTCCGCCCCGGGGGCCTCACCCCCCGGGGCTCCAGCCCGGGGCCCAGCCCGGCGCTCTCCGGGGCTCAGGCCCTGAGTGCGCCTTCCAGGGTCAGCAGGGCTGTTTTGCGGGGGAGGCCGCCTGCGTAGCCGGTGAGGGTGCCGTTCGCGCCGATCACCCGGTGGCAGGGGCGGAGGATCAGCAGGGGGTTGGCGCCGATCGCGCCGCCGACGGCCCGGACGGCAGCGCGGGGGGCGCCGATCCGGGCGGCGATCTCGCCGTAGGTGGTGGTCCCGCCGTAGGGCACGGTGTCCAGGGCCTCCCACACCCGCGCGCGGAACGCGGTGCCCTCGGCGCGCAACGGCAGCCGGAACTCCTTCAGCTCCCCCGCGAAGTAGGCGGCGAGCTGCTCCTCGGCGTCCCGGAAGGCGCCCGGCTCGTGCCGCCAGTCCTCCTGGACGCTCCGGCCGCCCTTCTGACCCGGCACGGAGAGCGATGTGAGAGCGCCGCTCACGGGGTCGGCGGTGATCAGGAGGGGGCCCACGGGGCTGTCCAGGTTCGTCCACAGTGTGGTCATGAGGTCTGCTCCAACTCCCCTGCTGCGCGCAGGTGCTGCCAGGCGTACGAGCGCCAGGGGCGCCAGCTGTCGGGGACGTCGGCGCCGGGCGGCGCGACGTCGGGGTCGCCGAGGGCGCGGGTGCGCACCACGGCGACGGTACGGGCATCGAGGCCGGGCAGGGCGAGCAGCGCCCGCTCGGCCTCGTCCCGGTCGGCACCCGCGTCCAGGCGTACGGCGCCGTCGGCGAGGGCGGCCGTGAGCGCGCCCAGCGGGCCGTGCGGCTCGGCCCCGGCGAGGACGGCCGGTTCCGGGAAGAGGTGGGTGAGGCTCCCGCAGGGCGCGTCCAGCGCCTTGCCGTACACCCGCACCAGCCGCTCGGCACCGGCGGGCCCCACGAGCGCCCGTACGGCGAGTTCGTCGGGATCGGCGGCCCCGGGCGAGCGGAGCCCCGGGCGGGCGGCGACCAGCGGGGCGAGCCGGGCGTCGGCGCCGAGCCGCTCGTCGACGGCGTAGGGGTCGGCGTCGAGGTCGAACAGGCGGCGCAGTCGCTGGACGGCGGTGGTGAGGTCGCGGGGGTCGGTGAGGTGGAGGCGGGCCTCCAGCCAGCCGCCGGGGTGGGTACCGGTGCCGGCTCCGCTGCCGCCGGGCCGCTCGTCGACGGCGACGATGCCGGTGCCGTGCGGCAGGCGCAGGGTGCGGCGGTAGGTGCGCCGGCCGGGGGCGCCGCTCACCTCCTCAACGCCGGGCACGGCCTCCTCCTGGAGCAGGTCGAAGACGGCGCCGGACCGGTAGGGGCCGCGGTGGGCGAGCCGCAGCGGGATTCCGGCGGTCGGGGTGCCGCCGCGCCGGACGGACCGGGATGCCGCGGCGCGCAGGGCGCTCGGGGTCTGGGCGTACACCGCCCGCATGGTGTCGTTGAACTGCCGCACGCTGGCGAATCCGGCCGCGAAGGCGATCTCGGTGATCGGCAGGTCGGTGGTCTGGCACAGGACCCGCGCGGTGTGCGCCCGCTGGGCGCGGGCCAGCGCCACGGGGCCCGCGCCCAGCTCGCCGGTCAGCTGGCGCTGCACCTGCCGGGGGCTGTAGCCGAGCCGACCGGCGAGCCCGGCCACGCCCTCCCGGTCGACGACGCCGTCGCCGATCAGCCGCACGGCCCGGCCGACGACGTCCGCGCGGACGTTCCACTCGGCCGAGCCGGGCGCGGCGTCCGGCCGGCACCGCCGGCAGGCCCGGAAACCCGAGCCCTGCGCGGCGGCGGCGGTCGCGAAGAAGCGGACGTTGCGGCGCTTGGGGGTGACGGCCGGACAGCTGGGCCGGCAGTAGATCCCGGTGGTCTCGACGGCGAAGAAGAACTCCCCGTCGAACCGGGCGTCCCGGCTGCGTACGGCTTCGTAACTGGTGTCCTCGTCCATCACGCGTTCCAGTCTCCGGCAGGCGCGGGACCGGCGCTGGCGGGATTCGGACACCGAGTCCTAGAGCCGGCCGTTGCGCTTGGCCTGCATCGCCGCCCTCCCCTCCGCGCCCTTGCGCTTCCAGTCCCGTCGGATCTCGGCCCGCAGCCGGGCGTCCGTCTTGGCCACGATCCGCTGGTTCTCCCGCAGGAGCTTGCGGTAGCTGTCGAGCCGCCGCACGGGCAGCTCCCCGGCCTCGATGGCGGCGAGGACGGCACACCCGGGCTCCGCCTCGTGCGCGCAGTCGTGGAAGCGGCAGCGCGCGGCGAGCTGCTCGATCTCCGCGAAGACCTGCCCGACACCGGTCTGCGCGTCCCACAGCCCGACCCCGCGCAGGCCGGGGGTGTCGATCAGGACGCCCCCTCCCGGCAGCACCAGCAGATTCCGCGTGGTCGTCGTGTGCCGTCCCTTGCCGTCGGTGTCACGGGTGGCCTGTACGTCCATGATCTCCGCCCCGAGCAGCGCGTTGGCGAGGGTCGACTTGCCCGCGCCGGACTGCCCGAGCAGCACGGACGTACCGCCCCCGACGACGGCGGTGAGGACTTCGAGCCCTTCGTCGAGATGGGCGCTGACGGTCAGCACCGGCACGCCCGGCGCCGTCGTCTCGACGTCCTGCACGAGATGGGAGAGTGTCACCGGGTCCGGCACGAGGTCCGCCTTGGTGAGCACGACCACCGGCTGCGCCCCCGATTCCCAGGCGAGCGCCAGGAACCGCTCGATCCGGCCGAGGTCGAGTTCGACGGCCAGCGACACGGCGATGACGGCGTGGTCGACGTTGGCCGCGAGGATCTGCCCCTCGGACCGCTGGGAGGAGGTGGAGCGCACGAAGGCGGTACGGCGCGGCAGATACGTCCGTACGTAGCGCGGGTTGCCGCCGGGTTCGACGGCGACCCAGTCACCGGTGCACACCACGCGCATCGGGTCGTCGGGGGTGACGAAGGCGGTGTCGGCGCGGAGAACGCCGTCGGCGGTGACGACGTCGCACTGCCCGCGGTCGACACGGATGACGCGTCCGGCGAGCAGGCCTTCGGCGAGGTAGGGGGCGAACTCGTCCGCCCAGGTCTCGTCCCAGCCGTACGGGAGGAGCGAGGTGAAAGCAGAGCTGGAAGTCAAGGGTGACCCTTCACAGGGGCGGCCCCGGCGCGCGTCGCTGGACGCGAGGGAGAGTGGGTTCAGCCGGTGGCCGCGGAGGTGGACGTGATGGATTCCTGGATGCGGGCAGCGCCCATCGCAAAGACAGCCATCGGTCGACACCTCCTCGTCACTCTCGTCGGTTCACACGCGATCGGTGTGATGCGCCGTTACTGTAGCCCGGCCCCTCGGCGGGGCGTCAACGTATTTTTCCGCTCAGGTGGTGCCGCACTCCCGGCCGTTCAGCGAGAAGTCGTGCGCCGGGGAGTTCCGGCCCTGCCAGGAGGCGATGAAGCCGAAGGTCAGGGAGCCGCCGGCCGGGACCGACTTGTTGTAGGCGGTGGCGGTGGCGGTGACCCGGGAGGCGTTCTGGGTGAAGTCCGCGTCCCACATCTGCCCGATGTGCTGGCCCTCGCGGAAGGACCAGGCCACCCGCCAGGTGTCCAGGGGCTGTTCGGTGGTGACGGTGACGGTGGCCTGGAAGCCGTCGGGCCACTGGTTGACCAGGTCGTAGCGGACCCGGCAGGTCTCCGGGGCGCGGGTGGCGGTGGCGGAGGAGGTCGTGGTGGCGGTGCCCTGGGGCTCGGGGTCGGGGTCCTCTCGCTCCGGGGTGCGCTCCGGAGTGCGGTCGGCGGGGCCGCCGGAAGGCCGCGCGGACGGGCTCGCGGTGGTGGCATCGGCCTCGGCCGAGGGCGCGAAGGACGGGCCGGGATGGTCGGCCACCGGCTGACGGGCGGACTCGCCGGCCACGGTGTCGTCGATGGAGCCGGAGCCGCCGAACGGCATCAGCGACACGGCGAGCGCCAGCACCGACACCAGCACGGCCGCGACGAGCAGACCGTTGCGCACTGTCTTCGCCTTCTGCGCCGCGGGGTCGGCGTCCACGCCGTCGGGGACCGGCGGTCCGGGGCGTCCGGCGCCGAGCCGGACCTCGGCGGCGCGCCGGCGGCGCTCCAGGTAGGCGAGGCCGCCCCAGCCGAGCACCCCGCCGGCGAGGGCGGCGGGCAGGCCGACGCCGTGCAGTCGCAGACAGGCGGCGGCCTCGGCGCAGTCCGCGCAGCGGGCGAGGTGCTGGGAGAGGTCGGCCGGGACCTCGGTGACCGGTGAGCGGGTCACCGCGTCGAGCAGCCGGACGTAGCCGCGGCACCCGGGGGCCTGTGGCGCGTCGATGAGGTTGCGGTGGCAGCGGTCCCGGAACAGGCCCCGCACCTGGGCGAGTTCGTCGGAGACCGTGGCCGGGTCGAGACCGAGCCGGCGGGCCACGACGGACAGCGGCAGCGCCTCCACCTCGGCCAGCCACAGCAGTTCGGCGTCGGGCTGCTGCATGTCCCGCAGTCCGCGCAGCGCGAGCGGGCGGCCCTGCGGCGGTCCGGTGTACCGGGCGGCCTTGCCGGAGTTGAGCCACAGCCGCAGATCGGGGTCGAGGCGGCTGCCCCGGCCGCTGACCTCCCAGTCGGCGGCCGCGGTGCGTACGGCGGTCAGCAGCAGGGGTATGCGGGGCAGCCGCGGGGAGCGGCGGCCGGCGTACCGGGTGCCGTGCGCCTTGGCGGCCCGGACCTCGCGCATACCGGCCGAGAACGCCTCCGTGGCCAGTTCGGTGGCCGCGGTGGAGCCGGCCGTGCACAGGTCGGCGTACGAGAGCACGGCGTCCCAGCACTCGGAGAACAGCGCGGCCTCGGTGGCGTCCTGGGGGGTCGGCAGGTCGGGCATGGGTCTCCTGCATCCACAAGCGAAGTCAACTCACCATAAGGGCAACGGAGTTGGGCGGAACCTCGCGGCAGTGGACGAGCCTTTCACGTCACCGACACAACTGACAAGCGCGCTTGTCAGTTCGCAGGGGCCACTCCCGTCACACGGTGGTCGGCTGCTCCTCGGGCAGGCTGTCCATGAAGGAGCTGACCGAGAACACCGCGCGGCCGGGCCCGGGCGGGCCGTAGCCGGGGGGCGAGGCGAGCCCGAAGTCCTCCATCGTTTGACGATAGGCCTGGAGCAGCCGGATGTGGTACTCCAGCGGCGCGCCCTGCGGGTTGGCCTTACCGAGCGGGGTGGTGGGTTCCGGGCACCAGGTGGTGAAGCGGGGTGTGATGCCGTGCGACATGAAGAAGCGCAGCCCCTCGGTGGTGGACTCGATCGCCTCGTCGACGGTGGTGAAGCCGAAGGGCTCCGCCATCTCCACGCCCGCCACGAAGTTGGGGATCACGTTGCGGGCGCCGAAGACCTCCGCCGAGTCCAGGATCCGCCGGTGCCACTCGTCACGGCCGACGTAGCGCTCCTTGCCGGGGCAGTACAGCTCGAACAGGCGGCGGTCCCAGACCTCGTAGTTGGGGTGGTAGATCTGCACGCCGTAGTCCTTGAAGCGCTGCACGTCGTCACGGGGCAGCGCCTGGGCGACGACCTTGCCGATCCACCGGCCCGGGAAGCGCTCCTCGATGGCCTTGGCGTAGTGGCCGTAGAAGTCGGCTTCGTCGCGCCCGGCGACGGTCCTGGTGATCGCGCCGCCGGTGAGGGTGTAGGCGGTGGACACCTTGGCGGTGTCGTACCGGTCGATGATCTCCAGGGCTTCGAGGACCTCCTCGACGTCCTTGACCCCGGTGTACGGCCGGCCCGCCGCCTTGTGCTGGCGCCAGTTGTGGTTGATGTCGCAGTACTGGCACTCCTCCTTGGCGCCGAAGTACTGGCAGACGCGGAAGACGGTGAGGTAGATCAGGTAGCCCCACTGGATGGTCGGGGCGACCTCCATGACCGACTTCCCGCTGGCGAGGGTGTGCCGGTAGTACTCCGGCATGGGCGGCACACCGACGTCGGAGATGCGCTTGCCGTCCAGGTAGAGGCCGAGCACGCCGTCCTCGTCGGCGGCCACCCGGTAGGGCGAGGCCGGGTTCACCCGCACGGAGACCACGGTCCGGCGCAGGTCGTAGGGGCCGCCGGTGAGGATGATCTCCTCCGGCGGGCGCCGCAGCGCGGCCTCGCCGAGCTCCGGCAGGGTGCCGTGGTCGAAGGAGAAGATGAAGTACGACTTCGGCTTGACCTCGCCGGACTCGTTGTCGCTCAGCGCGGACGGGTCGAAGGCGACACCCCCGCGGAGCAGGTCCTCCTTGAAGACGGCCTCCCGCGGTACGTGCGGAAAGCGCTCCATCAGATCCTCGACCAGCGCGGTACGGCTGCCCATCCCGTGTCTCCTCCCGGCTCAGGCGTTCGACTCCTCACGGTATGCCCCTACCGGCGCGTGATCCGTGCCGGGGCCCCTCGTGCCGCGGATCAGCCCGGTATGCACCCTTGTGTCCCATGCCCCGGGCGGGTGGATGAGAGGCTCGGCGCACACGCACTCTCCGGGAGGGACGACGGATGTCGGAGACGGTCACCAACTGGGCCGGGAACATCACCTACGCGGCCAAGGAGCTGCACCGACCGCACTCGCTCGACGCGCTCAGGGCCCTGGTGGCCGGGAGCGCCCGGGTGCGGGTGCTGGGCAGCGGGCACTCCTTCAACGAGATCGCCGAGCCGGGGGCCGGGGGCGTGCTGCTGTCGCTCGCGGAGCTGCCCGCCCCGGTCGACGTGGACACGGCCGCCCGCACCGTGCGGGTCGGCGGCGGGGTGCGGTACGCGGAGCTGGCCCGGGTGGTGCACGCACACGGTCTCGCGCTGCCGAACATGGCCTCCCTGCCGCACATCTCGGTGGCCGGGTCCGTCGCCACCGGCACCCACGGCTCGGGGGTGGCCAACGGCTCGCTGGCCGCGCCGGTGCGTGAGGTGGAGCTGGTGACGGCGGACGGGTCGACGCTGCGGATCGGGCGGGAGGACGCCCGCTTCGGCGGGGCGGTGACCTCGCTCGGCGCGCTCGGCGTGGTCACCGCGCTCACCCTGGACCTGGAGCCCGCCTTCGAGGTGGAGCAGCATGTCTTCACCGAACTCCCGCTGGAGCGGCTGGAGTTCGAGACGGTGGCCCGGGCGGCGTACAGCGTCAGCCTGTTCACCGACTGGCGGGCGCCGGGCTTTGGGCAGGTGTGGCTGAAGCGGCGCACCGACCAGCCGCTGCCCGGCTTCCCCTGGGCCCGGCCCGCGACCGAGAAGATGCACCCGGTGCCGGGCATGCCGGCGGTCAACTGCACCGAGCAGTTCGGGGTCCCCGGGCCCTGGCACGAGCGACTGCCGCACTTCCGGGCGGAGTTCACCCCGAGCAGCGGCGCCGAGCTCCAGTCCGAGTACCTGCTGCCCCGGCCGTACGCGCTGGACGCGCTGCGCGCGCTGGACGCGATCCGTACGACGCTGGCGCCGGTGCTCCAGATCTGCGAGGTGCGGACGGTGGCCGCCGACGAGCAGTGGCTGAGCCCGTCGTACGGCCGGGAGACGGTGGCCCTGCACTTCACCTGGGTCGCGGACACGGCGGCGGTGCTGCCGGTGGTGCGGCGGCTGGAGGAGGCGCTGGAGGGGCTCGACGCGCGCCCGCACTGGGGGAAGGTCTTCACCATGCCCGCCGAGACCCTGCGCGAGCGGTACCCGCGGCTGGCCGACTTCCGGGAGCTGGCCCGGTCGCTTGACCCGGGCGGCACCTTCACCAACGCCTTCCTGCGCGACTTCCTCCAGCCCCTTTCCTAACCCCTTGTCGAACCTCCCCCGGGGCCCATAGCCTGGCGCCGCGCCGGTGCCGTCGTCGACCCGGCCAGAGCGACAGGAACAGGGGCCGGCCCGGTGAAGCGCACCTCACGTGACATCCGCACCGCCAACCGCTACGAGGTGCTGCGGCAGATCGTCGCCGCGTCGCCCACCTCCCGGCAGGAGCTGGCGGCCGCCACCGGGCTGAGCCTGGCCACGGTCGCCACGCTCGTCGGGGAGCTGCTCGAACTCCGGATGATCACCGAGGTGGGCTTCGAGGACTCGGCGGGCGGCCGGCCCCGGGGGCTGGTCGCGGTCAACGCCTCGGGGGGCGCGCTGATCGGCGTCGACATCGCGGAGACGTACGTCCATGTCGAGCTGTTCGACCTCGCGCTGAACGTCCTGGCCCGCGCCGAGGAGGACGTCCGCCCCGGCGAGAGCCTCCCCGAGCAGGTGGTCGGGCATGTCGCCGCCGCCGTCGGCTCGGTGGTCGCGCAGGCCGGGGTCGAGGGGGCGCGGGTGCTCGGCGTCGGGGTGAGCGTGCCGGGCCAGGTGGACCGGGCGACCGGGGTCTCGGAGTACGCGCCGAACTGGGACTGGCACGAGGTGCCGCTGCTGGACCTGCTCACCGAGCACATTGCCTACCCGCTGTACCTGGACAATCCGCTGCGCGCCTCCGCGGTGGCCGAGCTGTGGTTCGGGGCCGCGCGCGGGCGCGGGGACGCGGTGGTGGTCAACCTCGGGACCGGCGTGGGCGCCGGGCTCGTCCTCGGCGGCGCGCTGCACCGGGGGGTCAGCAACAGCGCCGGCGAGTGGGGCCACACCACCATCGTCCTGGACGGACGGCTGTGCCGCTGCGGCAAGCAGGGCTGCGTGGAGGCATACGTCGGCGCCTCCGGAATCATGCTGACCCTGCGGGAGTTGAGCCCCGGGAGCACGCTCCTGCACCCGGAGGACCAGACGGCCACCATCGCCGCGCTGGGCCGGGGCGTGCGGGCGCAGGACCCGGTGGCGCTGAAGGTGGTCCGCGACACCGTGCGCTATCTGGGGACCGGCATCGCCGACCTGGTCAACCTGTTCAACCCCGAAGTGGTCGTGCTCAGCAGCTGGGTGGCGACCGCCCTCGGCGAGCCGCTGGTCGCCGAGGTGCGCGAGGCCGTCGCCCGGCACGCGCTGCCGCGGCCGATGGCCGCCACCGAGATCGTCCTCTCCCCGATCCCCACCGACCCGGTGTGCCTGGGCGCGGCCACGTTCGCGCTGGAAGGGGCACTGCAGTCCGCCGGACGCAAGCAGCCGCGGACGACCCGCACCGCCCCACCGTCCTGACCTCGCACCGCAGTTGTGCGGCATCCCGAACGCCGCGCAACTCTTCGCACCGACTTCGTCCAACCCCTTGCCGAAGGATTGGCCGAAGGTTAACGTCCCGCTCCGCAAGCGCAGCCGTCTAGAGACAAGGACGTCAGGATGTCGGCAACGAGGAACAGCAACTGGGACCGCCGCACCGTTCTGCGCGCGGCCATGGGCCTGGCCGCCGGCGGCGGCCTCGCGGCGTGCGGCGGCAACAACGGCCGTGGCGGCGGCTCGGGTTCGGGCACGAACCTGGTGCAGTACTTCCACGCGTACGGCGAGGCCGGCACCGAACAGGCCATCAAGCGCTACGCCAAGGCGTACCGGGAGGCCGACGTCACCACACAGTGGATCACCGGCGACAACTTCGAGAGCAAGCTGTTCTCCGCGCTGCTCACCGACAAGGCCCCGGACCTGTTCGAGTTCCACCCGCAGATCCAGCTGATCAGGAGCGGCCAGGTGGCCGACCTGACCGACATCGTCGACCCGGTCAAGGACGACTTCAACCCGGCCGACATCGCCTCGCACACGGTCGACGGGAAGATATACGGCGTCCGGATGATCGACGACCCGCAGTTCTTCTTCTACCGCAAGTCGCTGCTGGAGAAGGCGGGCGTCGGGGTGCCGGGAACGCTGGAGGAGCTGATCGAGGCCGCCGCGAAGCTGACCACGGACAAGGTCAAGGGCCTCTTCCTCGGCAACGAACTCGACCCCATCATGCGGCCGTTGATCTGGGCGGCCGGCGCCGACACCCTCGACGAGACCAACGAGATCGCCTACCACACCGACGCGGTCAAGGAGGGCCTCGTCCAGCTGCGGGGGCTGTTCAAGAGCGGCGATCTCCTGCTCGGCGCCCCGACCGACTTCTGGGACCCCTCCCCGCTCAACCAGGGCCTGACCGCCATCCAGTGGTGCGGTATGTGGGCCATGCCGCAGATGCAGCAGGCGCTCGGCGACGACCTCGGCATCTTCCCCTTCCCGAAGGTCGGGGACGCGGGCAAGCCGTCGGTCTACAACGGCGGCTGGTCGATGTTCGTCAACGCCAAGAGCAAGAACGTCGAAGCGGCCAAGGAGTACGTGAAGTGGCTGTGGATCGACCAGAAGGAGTACCAGGAGGACTGGGCGCTCTCCTACGGCTTCCACATCCCGCCGCGCACCTCGCTCGCCGAGTCCGCCGACAAGCTCAAGTCGGGCCTGCCCGCCGAGGGCGTCGAACTCTTCACCGAGTACGGGCACTTCGACAACATCGGCTTCACCCAGGCCATGCTCGACGCCGTCGAGGACGTCCTCGCCGACTGCGTACGGCAGGACGGGGACCCCGAGGGTGCTCTGGACAAGGCGGACGGCAAGGTCGACCGCGAGCTGAAGAAGCTCTTCGGATAGCCGCCGGTCAGGTATCCGCGACATGGCGACCATCATCCGGAGCGACCCCGCGCGCCCCGCCCCGGCGAAGGCCCCCGGGGCCCGGCCGCGGCGACGGCTGCGGGGCAACCCCACCGCCGCCTTCTGGCTCTTCACCGGCCCGTTCCTGATCGGCCTCGGGCTCTTCGTCTACGTCCCGATCGGCTGGAGCCTCTGGCTCTCCTTCTTCGACGCCCGCTTCACCGTCACCCCGAGCGAGTTCATCGGCTTCGAGAACTACCGCTACATGCTGGCGAACGAGGACTTCACCGGCTCGCTCGTCACCTTCACCGTGTTCGCCGCGTTCGTCGTGCCCACCACCTGGGCGTTCTCGCTCGGCCTCGCGCTGATGGTGAACCGGCTGAGGTTCATGCGGGCGTTCTTCCGGTCGGTGTTCTTCCTGCCGACGGCGGTCAGCTATGTCGCCGCCTCACTGATCTGGAAGATGTCGATCTTCAGCGGGGTCCGGTTCGGCCTCATGAACACCGTGCTCGGCTGGTTCGGCGTCGACGACATCGCCTGGCTGGCCAGCCCCGACCCGCCCTGGTACTGGCTGGTCATCCTCACCGTACGGCTCTGGCTCCAGGCCGGGTTCTTCATGATCCTGTTCCTGGCGGCCCTGCAGAACATCCCGCAGGAGCTGTACGAGGCCGCCGCCATCGACGGCGCCAAGCGGGGCTGGCAGACCTTCCGGTACATCACGCTGCCCCAGCTCAGGGCCACCTCCACGGCGGTGATCCTGCTGCTGCTGGTGCAGGCGTACCAGGCCTTCGACGAGTTCTTCAACCTGCTCGCCAACTCCACCTGGGGCCGCCCGCCCCTGGTCGAGCTGTACTACATCGCCCTGGGCGAGAACCAGGACTACGGCGCCGGCAGCGCGGGCGCGATGATCCTGACCCTGCTGATCTGCGTCGTCACCCTGCTCCAGGGCCGGTTCCTGGGCTTCGGCAGGCGGGAGGAGTCCACGTGAGCAAGGTCAGGCGCGGCGGGGTCCTCGGCTCGGCGGGCCTGTACGCCGCCACCGGCATCGCCGCCTTCCTCTTCCTCGTCCCCTTCTATCTGATCGTCCGCAACGCCCTGATGACCGACCCGGAGATCACCGGCGAGGACTGGAAGTTCTTCCCCACCGACATCCAGTGGGGCAACCTCACCGAGCCCTTCGACGACCCGACCGTCGACTTCGCCCGCGCCCTGGGGAACTCGGCGATCGTCGGCGTCCTGCACACGCTCGGCACCCTGCTGGTGTGCTCGCTCGCCGGCTACGGCCTGGCCCGCATCCCCTACCGGCACGCCGACAAGGTCTTCTACGCCGTGCTGGTGACCCTGATGGTGCCGACCGCGGTGACCTTCGTGCCCAGCTTCGTGCTGGTCTCCTCGCTGGGCTGGGTGGACACCTACCGGGGCCTGATAGTCCCCGGTCTGTTCAGCGGTTTCACCTGCTTCCTGTTCCGGCAGTACTTCCTGGGGTTCCCGAAGGAACTGGAGGAGGCGGCGCGCGTGGACGGGCTCGGCTACTGGGGCGCGTACTGGCGTGTCGTGGTGCCGAACTCGCTGAACTTCTTCGCCGCCATGGCCACGATCACCTTCATCAGCGGCTGGAACTCCTTCCTGTGGCCGCTGGTCATCGGCCAGGACCCCAGCGCCTGGACGGTGCAGGTGGCGCTCTCCTCGTACATGACCAACCAGACCGTCAACTTCCATCTGATCTTCATGGCCACCGCCATTTCCATCCTGCCCCTGGTGTTCGTGTTCCTGTTCCTCCAGCGCTGGCTGGTGCAGGGGATCGCGCAGACCGGCATCAAGGGCTGACCGAGGAGACCGATGACTTTCCGCACCACCGACGTCAGCTATGTCGAGGACGTCTCCCCCGGCCGCGGTGCCCTGCCACCGCGCGCCCGGTACGCCGGGTCGGACGCGCGCTCGCTGTCGCTGAACGGCAGCTGGCGCTTCCGGCTGTCGGCCACCGCGGACGCCGAGGACGACTCCTTCGCCGCGGAGGGCTACGACGCCGGGGACTGGGCCGAGGTCCGTGTCCCCGGCCACTGGGTCCTCCAGGGGCACGGCGCGCCCCGCTACACCAACCACCTCTATCCCTTCCCGGTGGACCCGCCGCACGTCCCGACCGAGAACCCGACCGGCGATCACCTCCGCGTCTTCGACCTGCCCGGGGACTGGCCGGCGGCCGGTGACGCCACCCTCCGCTTCGACGGCGTGGAGTCCTGCGCCCGGGTCTGGCTGAACGGCACCGAGCTCGGCGAGTTCAAGGGCTCCCGGCTGCCGCACGAGTTCGCGGTCGGCCGGCTGCTGCGGCCGGGCGGCAATGTCCTGGCCGTCCGGGTCCACCAGTGGTCGGCGGGCTCGTACCTGGAGGACCAGGACCAGTGGTGGCTGCCCGGCATCTTCCGTGAGGTCACCCTGCTGCACCGCCCGCCGGGCGCCGTGGGCGACTTCTTCGTGCACGCCTCCTACGACCACCTCACCGGCGAGGGCACGCTCCGGGTGGACTCCGAGGTCGCCGGGCGGGTGACGGTGCCCGAGCTGGGCATCGACGCGGCGACCGGCGAGGCGGTGACGGCCGCGGTGGAGCCCTGGACCGCGGAGACGCCCCGGCTGTACGACGGTGTGCTGGCGACCGGGGGCGAGCGCGTACCGCTGCGGATCGGGTTCCGTACGGTCGCCCTCGAGGACGGCCTCATCAAGGTCAACGGCCGGGCGGTCCTGTTCAGGGGCGTCAACCGGCACGAGTGGCACCCGGACACGGGCCGCGCCCTGGACGTGGCGACCATGCGCGAGGACGTGCTGCTGATGAAGCGGCACAACCTCAACGCGGTCCGCACCTCCCACTACCCGCCGCACCCCGCCTTCCTCGACCTCTGCGACGAACTGGGCCTGTGGGTCGTCGACGAGTGCGACCTGGAGACCCACGGCTTCACCGAGCAGGACTGGCGCGACAACCCCGTCGACGACGACCGCTGGAGGCCGGCCCTGCTGGACCGCGCGGCCCGGATGGTCGAGCGGGACAAGAACCACCCGTCGGTCATCGTCTGGTCGCTGGGCAACGAGGCCGGCACCGGACGCGGTCTGACCGCGATGGCGGAGTGGATCCGGGCCCGCGACCCCGGGCGCCTGGTGCACTACGAGGGGGACCGGGAGTGCCGGGACACCGACGTGTACTCGCGGATGTACGCCTCCCACGACGAGGTCGAGCGGATCGGGCAGGGGCTCGACGGCGGCCCCCGCAGGCGGCGTGAACTGCCCTTCGTCCTGTGCGAGTACGGGCACGCCATGGGCAACGGGCCGGGCGGGCTCACCGAGTACCAGGCGCTGTTCGAGCGGTACGAGCGGCTCCAGGGCGGCTTCGTCTGGGAGTGGATCGACCACGGCATCAGGCATCCCGGGTTCGGGTACGCCTACGGCGGCGACTTCGGGGAGGAGCTGCACGACGGCAACTTCGTCTGCGACGGGCTGCTCTTCCCGGACCGGACACCGTCGCCGGGGCTCGTGGAGTACAAGAAGGTCATCGAGCCGGTCCGGTTCGAGGGCGACGGCGCCGACGGCACCGTACGCGTCGTCAACCGCTACGACTTCGCCGACCTGTCGGCGCTCGCGCTGGAGTGGTCGTATCAGGTGGACGGCGAGACGGTTCAGGACGGTGTGCTGACGATGCCGCAGCCGGCGCCGGGCGCGTCGGCGGACGTGAAGCTGCCCGAGCCGCCCGCCGGCGCCCGCGAGGGCGAGACCCGGTGGACGCTGCGGGCGGTGCTGGCCGAGGACACCGCGTGGGCCCCGAAGGGGCACGAGGTGGCGTGGACCCAGCTCCCGGTCGGCGGGCGGGTGAAGCCGGTGCTGACGGCGAGCGCCCGCCCTGTGCCCGCCGAGGGGCTGGTCCGGCTCGGCCCGGCGGCCTTCGACGCCCGCACCGGCGCGTTGCTGCGGATCGGCGCCGTGGAGGTGGACGCCCCGCGCCTCGACGTGTGGCGGGCGACCACGGACAACGACGACGGCGCGGACTGGCAGACGGACCTGCGTCACGGGCCGCTGTGGCGCACCCTCGGCCTGCACCGGATGCAGCACCGGCGGGACGCGGTGGAGTGGGATGCCGAGGGACTGTCGGTCCGCACCCGGGTGGCCCCCGCCGCCCGGGAGATCGGCCTGCGCACGGTCTACCGCTGGAGCGCGGACGGGGACCGGCTGCGGCTGACCGTGTCGGTGACCCCGGAGGGCGACTGGACGGTTCCGCTGCCCCGGCTCGGCATCCGCCTCGGACTGACCCGGGCGGACACCGTGAGCTGGTTCGGGGGCGGGCCGGGCGAGGCGTACCCCGACTCCAGGGCGGCGTCACGGCTGGGGCGCTGGCGGTCCACGGTGGACGCCCTGCAGACGCCGTACGTCCGCCCGCAGGAGAACGGCGCCCGCGCCGACGTCCGCTGGGTGGAACTCGGCGGTCTGCGCATCGAGGGTGACCCCGAGTTCTGGTTCACCGCCCGGCGCTGGACGAGCGAACACCTGGACGCGGCCCGCCACCTCACCGATCTGACACCGGGCGAGGGGGTGTGGGTCAACCTGGACCACGCCCAGCACGGCCTCGGCTCCCAGTCCTGCGGGCCGGGCCCGCTCCCGCGGTACGTGCTGCGGGCCCGGCCGGCGGAGTTCACCTTCGTGTTCTCGCCGGCCGGCTGAGCCCTCCGGGCGGGGTCCTGGTCAGTGGTCCGCGCAGCACGGCGTCGGATCCGGTACCTCGAAGGGGACCAGGACCCCGCCCGCCGCGGGCATCGTGGCGAGGACCAGGGTGCCCGCCTGCCAGTGCGGGCGGACGTGGTCCCGGGTGACGAGGCGGGTCTCCGGCGGCGGGGGCCCCGCGCTGCCCAGGACCGTCACCGTGTCGATCGCGGAGCGGCCGAGCAGCTCCGCGACCGTCAGCGTGCCGGTGAGCGCCGCGGAGCCGGGGTACGCCACGGCCCGGCCCGCCGTGTCCGGCAGTCCGGGCGTCACCTCGTACCCCTGGCCGGTGAGCGCCTCCAGGGCGGTGCGCAGGAGGGGCTCGGTCGGCAGGGTGAAGGACAGGGCGACGCGGGGCCGGTCGTCGCGCACCAGGTGCGTGCAGCCGAACGCGCCCTCGGCGAGGGCTAGTTCGGCCGCCAGCCGCAGGAGCAGATGATCGGCCGCGCGCAGGTCCCGCAGCCCCGGGTCGACGGTGACGGCGTACCCCGGGGTCACGACGGCAGGATCCACACCGGGTTGGAGTAGAACCACAGGTCCACCCACGGGTCGGCGTCGCCGACGACGTCGATGGCCGGGCCCGCCGGGTCGACCGCGGCGCCCATCGCGCCGACGGCGGACCGGTTGCCGTCGGTGCCGCGCAGCCGGACGTACAGCGGCCGGTCGACCCGGCCGAGCTGGTACGTCAGCCGCACGGTGCCGGACGCCTTGTCGACCTCGTAGGACTTGACGACCTTGGCCGTGGGCGCCGTGAGGGTGTCCCGGTCCGCCGCCGCGCCCGTCATGTCGCCCTGGATGACGTCGACGCGCGCCAGCTTCGGGGTGAAGCCCGCCCAGTTGGGGCCGCCGGCCAGGGCGATGTCCACGCTCAGGGTGACCTGGGTGCCCTTCTTCACGTGCAGCGCGCCGCCCAGCGTGGCCCAGCGGCTGCCGCCGGAGACCCGGACGTCGAGGCCGCTGATCAGCCGGCCGTGGTCGACCCAGATCCGGCCGGCCCGGATGCCGTCCATGACGGCGGCGTAGGAGAAGCCGTCGGCGCCGACGTGGGTACGGCTGTACTGGCCGGGCCAGTAGTCGCCCTGGGTGAGGTCGATCTTTCCGGCGTAGACGGGGTCGTCGTAGCGGCCGTTGGCGGTGAAGTCGCCGCCGCCGCGCGCCGCGGTGTCGGCGTAGACCTGGTGGGAGTCGGAGTTGGCGGTGATCCACCACGGCTTGCCCTCGGCGAGGAGGCTGTCCCACAGGCCGCCGACGGTCGCGGTCATCCAGTCGAAGCCGCCCCAGGTGCGGTAGCTCTCCGGCGGGTAGCCGGCGAAGGAGTTGGCGCCGGGGTTGTTGTCGTAGATGCCGCGGGCGCGGGCCATGCCGAGCGGCGCGGGCAGACCGGCGGCCTGGTGGCCGGGGGCGCCCTCGAAGCCGACGGCGATCTGCCGGTCCGCGCCGGTCGCGTCCCGCCAGCCGCGGATCTCGTGCGGGGAGTCGACACCGCGCCGCGCCGGGTGGTTGGCGAGCATCAGCGCGTCCTTGACCTTGCGCCGCTGCACCTGCTCCGCGAGGAAGTTCAGGCCCGCGATGGCGAGGGCCTCGTTGGCGGGCGTGGAGTCGGAGGCGCCCTTGACGCTGCCGTCGTAGTCGGTCTCGAACTGCTTGAGGACGGAGACCTCGTTCTTGCCCGGGTGGACGAAGACCGTGCCGTGCTCGGCGGCCGGGATGTTCCACTCCAGGCCCTGGAAGACGAGGGTGTCCTCGTAGGCGGACCGGGCTTCCCTGATGTCCGGGTTGACCTTCTCCACGCCGATCCTGGCGTGCGTGGCGCTGCCGTGGTCGGTGATGACGAGCCAGTCCATGCCGTGCTTGGCGCCCTGGCGGACCTGGTCGACGACGGTGTACTTGCCGTCGCTGCTGTACTGGGTGTGGATGTGGTGGTCGCCGGCCAGCCACAGGAAGCCGTTCGTGCGGCGCCCCGCGGGGGCGGCGGCCGCGGCGGGCGTCGCCTGGGAGGCGAGGACACTGCCGGCGGCCAGGCCCGCGCCGAGCAGGCCGGCGCGGCGCAGCAGCGAGCGGCGCGACTGCTGCTCGGGGGTGAGCGCCTCGTCGGGGACGTTGACGTCGAAGGCGGCGGGCAGCGCCGTGACCTCCGCGTGGTCGTGGTCGTGTCCGTGGTGATGGTGGTGGTGATGCCCGTGTCCCATGACGCCTCCCGGTTGCCGCCGGCTGTCCGCGGCTGCCTTCCGCGGCGTGACCACGCCGCCTGTGGAGGATCGAGCCGAAACATGAACGTTGAACAAGCAGTGCGTTGCCGTCGCATGCCCCGCACACGGCGGATCGCCACGCCTTGCACAGTTTTCCCAACGGCCCTTGCACGTCAGGCCCGTTGGCGCCGAACCTGAGCCGCGTTCAGCTTCCCGCTCCCCCACCCGACGGAGACCCCCGCCATGAGACGAGTCCTCGGCACCCTCGCGGCCGCCGCGCTGGCCCTGACCGGCCTCACCGCCACCGGCGCGGCCCCCGCGACGGCCGCCGCGTCCGGTTCCTTCGACGTGCTGACCTACAACATCGCCGGGCTCCCCCTCGGCCTCGGCGACAGCGACCCGGAGACGAACACCCCGCTCATCGGGCAGCGCCTCGGCCCGTACGACATCGTCCATGTGCAGGAGGACTTCAACTACCACGCCTCCCTGTACGCCCACGACACCCACCCCCACCGCACCGCGACGAGCGGCGGAGCGGGCCTCGGCGACGGCCTGAACACCCTGTCCCACTTCGCCTTCGAGGACTTCGAGCGGGTGGACTGGAACGACTGCACGGGCACGGATTGCCTGACCCCCAAGGGGTTCACGCTGGCCCGGGTCCGGCTCGCCGAGGGTGCCTTCGTGGACCTCTACAACGTCCACACCAACGCCGATGTCACCGACGCCGCCCTCGCCGCCCGCCGCGCCAACATCGAGCAGCTGTCGGACTTCGTCCAGGCCAACTCCGCGGGCAACGCCGTGATCGTCATGGGCGACACCAACACGCGCTACACGCGTGCGGGCGACAACATCCGCACGCTGCTGTCGGAGAACGGCCTGCGGGACCCGTGGGTCGACCTGGTCAGGGGCGGCAGCGCGCCCGCGCCGGGCAGCGACGCCCTGGTCTGCGACGCGGCGGCGCCGACGGACGACTGCGAGGTGGTCGACAAGATCCTCTACCGGGGCAGCGGCCTGGTGTCCCTGAACGCCACCAGCTACCACAACGCATGGGCGTCCTTCCTCCGCGAGGACGGCGAGCACCTCTCCGACCACTTCCCGCACACCGTCGGCTTCTCCTACTCCCTCAGCCCGTCCCTGAAGGCGAGCGACTTCTTCGGCGGCCCGCACGGCACCGCGTTCACCGACGCCGACGACCTGCCGGGAACCGTCTCTCCCCGCACCCTCACCCTGCGCGGCGGCTCCCGGCTGGACGCCGTGGCGCTCACCCACGACGGCGGTACGGCCCTGGCCCACGGCGGCACGGGCGGCACTGCGGTCTCCCTGACCCTGGGCTCCGGCGAGCACCTCACCTCGGTGCGGCTGACGCGGGGTCAGAAGGACGGCCGGACCAGGATCTTCTCGGCCGCCTTCACCACGGACCGGGGCCGGGGCCTGGCGGCCGGAACGGCGACATCCGACGCGCGGACCTTCACCGCACCCCCGGGATGGCAGATCGTCGGCTTCACGGGCCGGTCGGGCCAGGAGATCGACAAGCTGGGGGTGCTGTACGCACCGATCGACTGAGCGGACGAGCCGGGGACAGCCGCTGCCTAGGACGACTAGGCTGCTCTCTAGGAGTACTAGGTCCGGAGGTGGGTGTGATGGCGCGTGCGGGACTGACCGCCGAGCGGCTCACGGCGGCGGCGGCCGAACTGGCCGACGAGGCCGGCCTGGAGAAGGTGTCGCTCTCGGCGCTGGCCCGCCACTTCGGCGTGAAGGACGCCAGCCTGTATTCGCACGTCAAGAGCCTCCAGGACCTCAGGACACGGATCGCGCTGCTGGCGGGCGGCGAGATGATCGACCGGATCGCCCTGGCGGTCGCCGGCCGGGCGGGCAAGGACGCCCTCGCCGCCTTCGCGGACGCCTACCGGTCCTACGCCCTGGACCACCCCGGCCGCTACGCGGCGACGCAGCTCCCGGTGGACCGGACCCTGTCGGCGGACTCCCCCGCCCTGCGCCGCACCGCCGACATCACCTACGGCATGCTCCGCGCCTACGGTCTGGAGGAACCCGACCTGACGGACGCGGTGCGCCTGCTGCGCAGCACCTTCCACGGCTACTGCGCCCTGGAGTCGGCGGGCGCCTTCGGCGCGCCCAGGGACGTCCGCCGCTCCTGGGACCGGGCGGTGGAGGCGCTTCACGTGGCGCTGGAGCACTGGCCGCGCGACCCGAACCCCGGGGCCTGACGCGCCTGCTGCACCTCGTCGTACGTCGGCGTGGTGCCGCCGGGAGTCCGCCCGGCCCGGATGTCGGCGACCGTGTCCAGGGCCGCACCCAGCGCCCGCCGGTACAGCAGGGACCCGAGGCTGACGCGGCGCACGCCGAGGTCGGCGAGGTGCGAGAGAGCGGGTCCGGTGGGCGAGTAGAGGATGTTGAGCGGGGTGTCGAGGTGCCGGACCAGGGCGCCGATCCGCGCGGGGTCGGTCAGGCCCGGGACGAACACCCCGTCGGCGCCCGCCTGCTGGTAGGCGTCGAGTCGGCGCAGCGTCTCCCGCTCGTCCCCCTCGCCCAGCCAGTAGGTGTCGGTGCGCGCGTTGACGAAGAGATGCGGGACGGCCCGCTTGACGGCGGCGATCTTCGCGGCGTGCGACGCCACGGGTCCCAGTCCGTCCTCCAGGTTGACGCCGACGGCACCGACGGCGGCCAGCTGCCGGGCGAACTCGCCCACGGCATCCGGGTCCTGGCTGAACCCGTCCTCCGCGTCGACGGAGAGCAGGAACGGCCCGCTCCCGAGGGTGAGGGCGAGCCGCAGCGTCTCGTCCCGGGTCACCGAGGCGCCGTCCGGCAGCCCCGCCGCCGCGGCAACGGCGAGGCTGCTGGTGCCGACGGCCGGGAAGCCCTCGCCGGCCAGGGCCAGGGCGCCGGCGTGGTCCCAGGCGTTGGGAAGGAGGAGGGGTTCGCCGGTGTCGTGGAGCCGGGCGAAGGCGGTCGTGCGGGCGCCGTAGGTCATGCGGCCATGGTGGGCCCCGGTTCCTTCGGTCCCCGCCGAACGATGGTCACCTCCACCGACCCGTCCCCCACCCGGACCCGGGCCTGCTCGCTCCCCGCCCACTGAACGACGAGCTCCCCGTCCTCCCGCGCACTCACCGCCGCGGTCCCCGCCAGTTCGGCCGGGTCCGGTTCCCCGGTGAGGCGGGCGAGGGCGGCGAAGAGGGTGGGCCCGTCCGCCGTGGTCCCCTTCAGGTCCTTGTCCAGGGCGAGGGCCGGGACCAGCTCGGCCCGCACGCCGTCTCCCCCGGGCCAGCCGGTAACCCGTACCGGTGTCCCCGGCTCCGCCCCGGCGACCAGGTGGATCCGCACCTCCACGGCGCCGTGCACGAGCACCACGCTCGTCACCCGGACGCCCGGGCAGACGGTGTGCCGGGAGGCCGCCCAGCCGTCGCCGACCCCCAGGGGCTCGATCTGCGTGCGGCTCGGGTCGCCGCCCACGAACACGGTGTTGTCGTACGACGGGGACGGCTGCGTCGACGTCGAGTAGGCGAGCCGCGTGTAGTACGGGTCGTAGCGGACCTCCTCGCTGCCGTGGTTGTGGAGGCGGACCAGGCCGTCCGGGACGGTGGAGTGGAGCAGCCAGTTGGGCGGGGCCACCGGGTACGCCGCGTCGGAGCGTTCCGCGGGGCCCGGTTCCTCCGTCGCCGTCCACACCTCGTGGTCCGCGGGCAGCAGCAGTCCCAGGAAGCCCTTGCTCGCCCAGTACGGGGAGGCCGGACCCGAGTAGTCCTGGAGCAGGGCGGGGTCGGGGCCGTGCCAGCCCAGGGTCAGCAGGCCCCGTTCGTCCACCGCGCCCCGCTCCAGGAAGTAGCGCAGGGCGCCCGAGGCCAGGCGCCGGGTCTCGCCCGGCGGCAGGGGGGTGTGGCCCGTCAGGGCGCCCAGCCACAGGGGGGCCGTGGTCGCGAAGCGGTACGTGAGGGAGCGGCCCTGGTGCACGGGGGCGCCGTCGGCGGCGAACAGGTGGGCGTAGTCCTGGAGATGGCGGGAGAGTCTGCCGCCGTACCGGGCCAGCAGCTCCGCGTCGTCCGCGAGCCAGGCGTGCAGCACCGGGTAGAGGTGCATCGCCCAGCCGTTGTAGTAGTCGAACTTGCGGCCGTCGCCGTCGGTGTACCAGCCGTCGCCCACGTACCACTGCTCGATGCGGTCCAGGCCCCGGTCGACCGCCTTGCGGGACGCCTCCGGCTCATGGCCGATCGACTCCAGGAAGCCGCCGACCGTGACCGGGAACAACTCCCAGTTGCACGGCCAGGGTTCGGCGGTGAGCGCGTCGCCCAGCCAGGCCGCCGCCCGCTGTCGCACGGCGTCGTCGAGGCGGTCCCACAGCAGCGGGCGGGTCAGCCGCAGGGCCAGCGCGATGGAGGCCGCCTCCACCAGGGGCTGGCTGCGGTGCCCGACGCGGGGCCACGCCCCGGCGACGCCCGCGGCCAGTCCGTCGGCGTAGCGGCCGAGGGCCCTCTCGTCGCGGCGGAAGGCGGCCAGCAGGAGCGTACGGGCGTAGCCCTCCAGACCGTCGGAGAGGCGGCCGGAGGCGCTCTGTCGGTCGCCGGGGAAGTGGTAGAGGGCGCGGTCGGCGGTGGCGTACGGCTCCACCGCGGCGAGCAGGGCGTCGGCGGCCGCCTCCCAGTGGGCGCGGGTCCAGCCGGTGCGGGGGCTGAGGATGCGGTCGTCGGGAGGCAGCTGCATCGGTTCTCCAGATGGTTCGGGACACAAGCCTGGGGCGCCCCGGTTCCGGTCGAGGCGCCCCAGGGGTTCATCCCACCCTCACCATGCCCTCGGGCACCAGCCCCTGGACGAGGAGTTCGTCGCGGACCAGCTCCGCGTAGGCGGTGGCACCCCGCACCGAGGTGTGGGTGTTGTCCCGCTTCTCGTCGTACAGGTAGAGGGACTTGGAGCCCTCCACGCCGAGGGACTCGACCAGCGCCTTCGTCCTCGCCGTCAGGTCGATCAGCGGCACGCCCTGGGCCGCGGCGACCGACCGGACGACCGCCGGATGGTCCACGCCCAGGCCGTTCACCAGCAGCGCGGTGCCGTTGTCGAGCGTGCCGTCGGCGCTGAACCAACGCCGCACGACCGGAGTGACGAGCACGGGGTCGCCGCCCCGCTCGCGCACGCCCGCCACCAGGGCCTCCAGGTTGGCACGGTACGTGGCCTCGTCGGTGGTCTTGTCGTTGTGCGCCAGCTGGACGAGAACGAGGTCGCCGTGCCGGATCTGCGGCTGGACGCCGGCCCACAGCAGCGGGTTCCCGAGATAGGTGACCGTGCTCTCCCCGGAATCGGCGTGGTTGGCGACCGAGAGGCCCTTGCGGAGGTACTGCGGGAGCTGTTGCCCCCAGCCGTAGTAGGGCTCGCCGGGCTGGTCGCAGACCGTGGAGTCGCCGACTAGGTGGATCTGGCGGGCGTGCCGGGCGGGGGTGACCCGGACGCCGGCCAGGGCGGGGGCCGAGCCGCCGAGAGTCAGGTCCAGTCCCGGGGTTCCGGCGGCGCCGGTGGGCTCGCCCTCGGGGGTGCGGACCTGCACGGTGAAGCTGCGGGCGACGCGCTCACCGGCGCCCGCCGCCGTCTCGGGGAGCAGGGCGCGCCGGGTCTCGCCGGTGATCGCCGTGCTCGACTCCGACGCACCGCCCAGCAGCACCTTCACGTCGTACGTCCCGGGCGGGAGGTCGAAGTGGCAGGCGGTGGCGGTGCAGTTGCCGGGTCCCGATGCCGGTTCGCCGGCGTGCGCAGGGACCGCGCCGAGCGCTGCGCTCAGCGCCACGGCCGCCGGCAGGGTGACGCCCAGGCGTCTCAACTTGCGCGCGTCCACTGCTGGTTCGTCCCTCCGTTGCAGGTGTACGTGATGATCGGGGCGGAGTTGGCGGTGGACGCGCCGTTCACGTCCAGGCACTCGCCGGTGGCGCGGGAGACGACGGTGACGTTGGAGCCGGTGGTGGTCAGCGACCACTGCTGGCCGGCCGCCGAGGCGGCGCAGGTCTCCTGCGTCACCGTGTTCGCGTTCTCCTGGACGCACAGCGAGCTGTGCCGGGCCATCAGCTGGAAGTAGCCGCCGCCGACGGGCTTGAACCAGAACCGCTGGTTGCCGCCGCCGTTGCAGTCGTGCTGCTTGAGCTGGGCGCCCTGCCACTGCGACTGGCCGGTCACGTCGGCGCACCGGCCGGAGTGCCGGGCGGTCAGCGACTGGTACGTGGCGCCGGTGCCGGTGAGCGAGCCGGTGGCCGTGTCGATCGTGACCTCCGGGGTCCAGGCCGTCGACAGGGTGGTCGCGTTCGGGAAGGTCAGCGGCAGCCACACGTACCGGGAGTCGTTGACGGTCCCGCCGAAGGAGTTGCCCCAGCGGTCGCCGAGGTACAGGTAGGAGGTGGCCGACGTGCCCTGCACGGGAAGGACGTACGCGGTCTGCGAGCCGTAAGCCGTGCTGTCGCCGATGTTCCTCATGGCCGTCCACGGGCCGGACAGCGACGTCGCGGTGGCGTACTGCTGCTGGTTGGGGTTCCAGCCGGTGGCACCGGACGTCAGCATGAAGTACACGCCGTTCCGCTTGAACAGCGCCGGGGCCTCCCGGTGGCCGCCGTGCCAGGGGTCGGCGACCAGGGCGGCGATGCCGGTGTAGTCGGCGGTGAGCCGGTAGATGTGCAGGTCGTAGTTGTCCCGCGCGGCGGAGACCATGTAGCCGGTGCCGTCGGTGTCGGCGAAGACCGTGATGTCCCGGGACATGTGCCGGTCCAGCGGGCGGAAGCTGCCGCGCCAGGTGTAGTCGCCGTCGACGGTGCCGGAGACGGCGACGGCCGCGCGGGCCTCGCTGTAGTCGGTGCCGTTCTCCTTGTGCATCCACATCACGAACGTGCCGGTGGCCGCGTTGTACATGACCTTGGGCCGCTCGATGTTGGCGGTGGCCAGCTCGGGGTGGGTGGCCTCGGTCAGGACGTGGTTGCGGAACTCCCAGTTCTTCAGGTCCGTGGAGCGGTAGGCGGAGACGTACCGGAAGGTGTTGTCGGCGTTGCGGTTCTCGCCGAACCAGTAGTAGTACGCCCCGACCTTGATGACACCACCGCCGTGCGCGTGCACCGGGTCGCCCGAAGTGTCGGTGAACTGGGTGCCGTTGGTGACGGTCATCGGCGCCGCCCGGGCGGGGCCGGCGGTGGCCAGGGATCCGGCGAGTGCCAGACAGAGGGCGAGCAGGGTGGCGTACGCACGTCTCATCTCACGCACTCTCCTCGGAACGGTTCGGCATTGCGAACAACATCTGTCATGACGAACGCCGAAAAGGTATGGGCGCGTTACGGGAAGGTCAACGGGTCCGGCGGGACGACCTCCGCACCCTTGCTCATGAAATCAACAAGTGATGAAATCAATGGCATGGAGGATCACAGCGTCCCCGTGGACGACGAGACAGAGGTGTTGGTCGTCGGCGCGGGGCCGGTCGGGCTCACCGCCCGCGCCCTGCTGGAGCGTTGGGGCGTGCGGGTGCTGCTGGTCGAGAAGCACCGGCGGTTGTCGCCCTTCCCGCGGTCCCGGCTGGTCAACGTGCGGTCGATGGAGATCTTCCGGCTGCTCGGGATCGACGCGAAGGTCACGGCGACCGCGTTCGGGCCGGAGTTCGGCCGGATCCGCTTCCGGGAGACCCTGGCCGCCCCCGACTTCGCCTCCGCGGCGCTGGTCGGGATCGACGCGCCGGTGGCCGAGAGCCCGGCGCTCGGGGTGATGACCTCGCAGGACCGGCTCGAACCGCATCTGCTGGCGGCGGCGTCCGCACCGGCGCGGTTCGGGGTCGAACTCACCGGTCTCACGGGACTCAGCGGTCTCGCCGGTCTCAACGGTCTCACGGGTCTCACGGGTCTCACCGAGGAGGAGGACGGGGTGGTGGCCCACCTCGTCGACCGCGGGAGCGGCGCGCGCACGCGGGTACGGGCCCGCTATGTGCTCGCGGCCGACGGCGCGAACTCCACCGTCCGGGACCTGCTCGGCATCGCCACCGCCGGCCCCGGGGCCATCGCCCACCTCACCACCGTGGTCTTCGACGCCGACCTCGACCGCTGGTGCGCCCGGCACCCCGCCGGGGTCTACGTGGCCGCGCACGGCTCGGTCATCCCGCTCTACCCCGAGGGCGGCTGGGCCTGGGCCGGTGCCACCCCCGAGGACACCGGGCACACCGACTGGGCGGGCCTCGTCGGGCACACGCTCGGCACCGGACCCGACGTACGGGTGGACGTGCGGCGGGTCCAGCACTGGGTGATGCAGGCGTTCGTCGCCGAGCGCTTCCGCCACGGCCGCGTCCTGCTCGCCGGTGACGCCGCCCACGCGGTGCCCGTGGTCGGCGGCCTCGGCATGAACGCCGGGCTCGCCGATGTGCACAACCTGTGCTGGAAGGTGGCGGGCGTGCTGCGCGGCTGGGCCGGGCCGGGCCTGCTGGACAGCTACGAGAGGGAACGGCGCCCCGTCGCCCACCGGACGCTCGCCCAGGCGGTGGCCAACGCCGAGCTGATGTTCCAGGTGCAGGCCAGGCGCCGGGAACAGTCGGCCTCCGGGGCGGCACACCCGGAGCAGATCGAACTGCCGTGGTCGGAGCGGTACTTCGCGCAGCTCGGGCTGGTGCTCGGCGTCGCCTACGACTCCGGCGCCGTGCTCGGGGACGGCGGCGCGCCGCCCGAGCCGGAGGACGAGGGCACGGAATACGTCCCCACCACGCGCCCCGGTCACCGCATGCCGCACCTCTGGCTGGCGCCGGAACGCTCCACGCTCGACACCTTCGGCGAGTGGTTCACCCTGCTCACCCCCGACCCCGCCGCCTGGCAGGGGCAGGTCACCGCGCCCTGGCCGCTGCGCGTGGAGCGGCTCCCCGAGGGCTTGGCGGACCTCGGACCGCGGGGGGCGCTGCTGGTGCGCCCGGACGGCCATGTCGGCGCCCGCTGGCCCGACGGCCCGCCCGGCGGCGCGGCCCTGCGCGAGGCGCTGACGGCGATCACCGCAACGGCCCGGTCCCCCATGCCGGTCACCGCGCCCAGGCGATGTGCCTGACCGGCCGCTCGACCGCTGTTCGACTAGCGTCAGGACATGACCAGCGCCATCACCCTCGCCGAGGCCCTCGCCGCCGGTCCCGTCGTCCTCGACGGCGGGATGTCCAACCAGCTGGAGTCCGCCGGGCACGACCTGAGCGACGAGCTGTGGTCGGCGCGGCTGCTCGCGGAGCGGCCCGAGGCGATCACCGAGGCACACCTCGCCTACTACGAGGCCGGCGCCGACGTGGCGATCACCTCCAGCTACCAGGCCACCTTCGAGGGGTTCGCGGGCCGCGGGATCGGGCCGGAGCGGGCGGCCGAACTGCTCACGCTGAGCGTGGAACTGGCCCGTGCGGCGGCCCGCCGGGCGCAGACGGAGCGGCCGCTGTGGGTGGCGGCGTCCGTCGGCCCGTACGGCGCGATGCTCGCCGACGGCTCGGAGTACCGGGGCCGCTACGGCCTGAGCGTCGACGCACTCGAGCGCTTCCACCGCCCCCGGCTGGAGGTCCTGGCCGCCGCCGGTCCCGATGTGCTGGCCCTGGAGACGGTCCCGGACGCCGACGAGGCGCGGGCGCTGCTGCGGGCGGTACGCGGACTCGGGGTCCCGGTGTGGCTGTCGTACTCCGTGGCCGGTGACCGCACCCGCGCGGGCCAGCCGCTGGAGGAGGCCTTCGCGCTCGCCGCCGACGCCGACGAGGTGATCGCGGTCGGCGTGAACTGCTGTGCGCCGCAGGACGTGGACGCGGCCATCGGCACGGCGGCCCGGACCACCGGCAAGCCGGTGGTGGCCTACCCGAACAGCGGCGAGTCCTGGAACGCCCGCACCCGCACCTGGCAGGGCCGGCCCACCTTCACCCCGGCCCGGCTCCACACCTGGCGCGACACGGGCGCCCGACTGATCGGGGGCTGCTGCCGGGTGGGCCCGGAGTCGATCGCGGGAATCGCGAGGACGCTACGGGGATAGACCCCCGCTCACATCCGCCCGGAGGCAGCACGGGAACAGGGAACGCCCACTCCCCGGCAGCCCCGGCTCCGCAGCACCGGGTGGTCCACGGCAGCACGGTGATCGGCGGCTGCCGCCGTGGGAGCCCGGAGGCAAGCGCGCACATCGCCGGGGCGGCGCAGGGTGCAGAGCACCGCCTGCGCCCGGCAGCCCAGATCCGCAGCACCAGGCAGTCCCCGGCAGCACGGTGGTCGGCAGGCGCTGCCGGGTGAGCGCGGAGGCAAGCTCGGAAGTCGCCGGGGCGGCCCCGGTCGAGAGCGCCGACCCCGCCCGGCAGACCGGATCCGTTCCGCCCCGGCACAGCTCCGCAGCCCCTGGCACTCCCCGCGGGCACCGCGATCGGCCGGCGCTGCCGCGTGGGCTCGGGAAGCACCGGGGCCGGGAGCCCGGGCCCGTGTCGCGCCCCGCAGGGGTCAGTGGCGGCGGACCGCGCCGGGGAGGCGGAGCCGTCGTACGACCGAGCGCAGTTCCGGGCCGCGCAGGGGCGGGCCCTCGGCCGGGGGTGGCTGGGGCGGGGGTGCCTCGGGGGTGCTGTCGGCCGCCCACAGGGCGAGTTCGCGGTCCCGGGGGCCGTACGCGGTGTGCGGTGGGCCGGCACCGAAGATCCGCACCGGGTGCGTGTCGTCCCAGTGCTGCCAGCCGGGGTCGCCGTGCTCGGCGAACCGCACCCAGGCGCCGTGCATGGCCTCGGAGAGTTCCGGCGGGGCGCCCGCACCCGCCAGCTTCGCGGACTCGGGGGCGTCGCCGGTGCCGAAGACGAAACCGAGCTCCAGGGCGTGGCAGGCGCCGAGGCCCGGCCGGTTGGAGGGCCAGGCGAACTCGTACACGTACGAGGTGTCCGGGCGGGAGTCGGCCAGTCGGTGCAGCGGGTTGCGCAGCAGGCGGTCGGTGACCATCTGGCCGACGATCTCGGCGGTGCGGGCCCCGGGGTGCAGGGTGCGGTAGCCGCGGGGCACCTCGTGACCGCAGCGGCAGCGGGCCATGGCTCCGGCCAGCGCGAGCGGGCCGAGCCGGTCGACGCGCTCCAGCAGTCCCCCGGGCACCAGCCACAGCCGGTACTCCTCGCTGGTCCAGCCCGTCAGCAGCTCCACGTCGCGCGCTACCCCGCCGTCGACGAGGGCTTCCAGGGGGTCGCGGGGCACGAGGTCGCCGTCGACGACGATCCCGAAGGCGGGCCCGCCGAGCACCGGGCTGCTGAGCCGGCCGGCCTCGGCCTGGGTGCGCAGCAGCAGGTCCCGGTCGACCTCGGCGAAGGCGGCCGCGGTGGCGGGGATCCTCAGCCGGGTGGCCATCCGGCGCACCACCTTGCGCACCTTGTCCCGCTCGGACGCCTCGGGCGGCCCGCTCTGCAGGATCGCCCGCCGCACCAGGCCCTGGGTCCCCGGGGCGGCCAGCAGCGCTCCGACGCTGATGGCTCCGGCGGACTGCCCGGCCAGGGTGATCCGGCCGGGGTCACCCCCGAAGGCCCCGATGGAGGCGTGCACCCACTCCAGGGCGGCGAGCTGGTCCCGCAGCCCGGGGTTGGCGGGGGCGTCCGGGAAGAGGCCGTAACCCTCCACGCCGAGCCGGTAGTTGACGGACACGAACACGATGCCGTTCCGGGCGAAGTGCCGTCCGTCGTAGACGGGCACGGCGGAGGAACCGCGGGTCAGCGCGCCCCCGTGCAGCCACACCAGGACCGGCAGTCGCGCCCCGGGGCCGGGATCGGGGGTCCACACGTTGAGGTTCAGGCAGTCGTCCCCGGCCACCACCGGGTCGGACAGGTACTCCGCGAAGGCCTCGGAGTACGGCGGTTTCGGCGCCGTCGGCCCGAACGCTCCCGCGTCACGGACCCCGTCCCAGGGTTCCGGCGGCAGCGGCGGCCGGAACCGGCGGGGCCCGACGGGCGGCGCCGCGTACGGGATGCCGCGGAACACGGCGACCGTCCGCTCGTACCTGCCGCGCACAGCCCCGTAGGGGGTGCCGACCACGGGGTCAGTCCGGTCCGCCGTCATCCGCCCACCAGCCCTTCGCCACGACCCGCACCGGTTCCATCAGAGCATCACATCGCCCGGGTGTATTCCGGGGGACGGCCTCGGTGCGGGTGGTCGACGTGCCCCAGGGCGCCGGAATGCGGCCGGTCACCGGTGCGCCGGTGGTCTCATTGACCGCCCTTCGTGCCGGATCTACGGTAGAAGGCGCTTTCTGAGACTGTGTCCATCAGCCCGTCAGGAGAGCCATGCCCAGCCGCCCGCCGCAGCCCCTGAGGGCCGTGTTCGCGATGGACCCCGTCCACCTCCCCCGGCTCTTCCCCCCGCCCCTCATGGCCCGGCTCGGGCAGACCTGCGTCCTCGAACCCTCCCTGGTCGTGCAGGACTTCGGCGCCCCGTCGGCCGCCGCGGCGCTGGCCGAAGCGGACGTCCTGATCACGGGCTGGGGGTGCCCCCCGCTGGACGCCGGCCTGTTGACGGCCGCCCCCCGCCTCCGCGCGGTCCTGCACGCCGCGGGCTCGGTCCGCCACCTGATCGGCGACGACGTCTGGGAGCGCGGCATCACCGTGTCCAGCGCGGCAGCGGCGAACGCCGTCCCGGTCGCCGAGTACACCCTGGCGATGATCCTGCTGGCGGGGAAGGACGCCTTCGCCCACCGGGACCGCTACCGCACCACCCACACCCTCCCGGCCCCCGCGGACACCGCGAGCACCGGCAACCTGGGCCGCCGCGTCGGCGTCATCGGCGCCTCCCGGGTGGGCAGACGCCTGCTGGAGCTGCTGCGCCCCTTCGACTTCGGCGTCCTGCTGCACGATCCCTACGCGACCCCGCAGGAAGCGGCGGCCCTGGGCGCCGAACCGGTGCCGCTGGAGACCCTCCTGAGCCGCAGTGACATCGTCACCCTGCACGCCCCCGACCTGCCCGGGACCCACCGCATGCTGGACGCCGCCCGACTGTCGCTGCTCCGGGACGGCGCGGTCCTGATCAACACGTCCCGAGGCGCCCTGGTCGACCCGGACGCCCTCACCGGCGAGCTGGTCTCGGGGCGCCTCAGCGCGATCCTCGACGTGACGGAACCCGAGCCGCTGCCCGCCGACTCCCCCCTGTACCGGCTCCCCAACGTCGTCCTCACCCCTCACATCGCGGGCTCCCTCGGCAACGAGCTGGAGCGCCTGGGCCGCACGGTCGTGGCGGAACTGGAACGCCTGGCGGCCGGTCAGGCCCCGGCTCACGAGGTACGCCGCGCGGACCTGACCCGGGTGGCGTGACCGGCACCTGATCCCGGCCGGACGGCTCCGGCAGCGGCGGCTCTTCCGCAGATCCTGCGGCGAACCTAGGGTAGGAAGCGCTTACTATCGCGCTGGGCGAGACGTTCGACGGCCCTCGGGCGGGCCGGAGAGGTGGTTCCGGATGGTCCGTACGGGGAGGGCGCACATGACGGCGGGGCCGACCCTGGCCGTGGTCGCCCGGGAGGCGGGGGTGTCGGTGCCCACCGCCTCCAAGGTGGTCAACGGCCGTGAGGACGTCGCGCCCGAGACCCGGCGCCGGGTCACCGAGGCCCTGGACCGGCTCGGTTACGTCCGCAGACCCCGCTTCGACGGGGTCAGGACACCCGGCTTCGTCGACCTGGTGGTGCACACACTGGACAGCTCCTGGTCGGGCGCCGTCCTGCACGGGGTCGAGGCGGCCGCCCACGACGCCGGACTGGAGGTGATCGTCTCGGCCGGGCTGCCCCGGGCCACGCCCGGCCGTCCGGAGCGCGGCTGGCTGGACAAGCTCACCGCGCGCGGCTCCTCCGGAGTGCTGTTCGACCGGACCGAGCCGACCCCCGTCCAGTACGCCTGGCTCGAACAGCACAGCATCCCGTTCGTGATGATCGACCCGGTCGTCGAACCCCCGCCGGGCGTGGTGTCGGTGGGCGCGGCGAACTGGCGGGGCGGGGTGACGGCGACCGAGCATCTGCTGGCGCTCGGGCACGAGCGGATCGCCGTGGTGGCCGGCGACCGGGCCACCCTGGCGGACAGCGCCCGGGTGGCCGGCTACCGCTCGGCGCTGGCCTCGGCGGGCGTGCGCCACCGGCCCGAGTACCTCCGGTACGCGGGCTCCGACGAGGACCTCGCCGACCTCGCCGGCCGCCGGACCGGGGAGCTGCTGGACCTGCCCGAGCCGCCGACCGCCCTGTTCGTCTCCTCGGACCGGATGGCGCACGGGGTGTACGCGGCCCTCGCCGCACGGGAGTTGAGCGTCCCGGACGACCTCAGCGTCGTCGGCTTCGACGATCTGCCGCAGTCCCGCTGGATCACCCCGGCGCTCACCACGGTCCGTCAGCCGCTGTCCGAGATGGCGGCGACGGCCCTGCGGCTGCTGGTGCGGATGATGGCCGGGGACCGGCCCGAGAGCACCCGTACCGAACTGTCGACACGGCTGGTGGAGCGGGCGAGCACGGCCGCCCCGAGTTTGGCATGTCCCGCTGGTCGTTCATAGGTTGACCCGATGGGTCTCATCGACAGGCTGACCGGCACCTGCTACCCCGAGGACGGGGCCGTGCCGCTGTCGGCGTCGGACGTCCGGGCCGCGCTGCTCGCGCTCAACGGCCCGGACGCGCCGTACCGCATACGCACCGCGCTGACCGCGGAGAAGGCCGATCTGGTGGCGGAGTGGCGGATCCCGCCGTTCGCCTCGGGCCGGCTGGAGCGGACCGTGAAGACACGGATGCTGCTGGTCCCCGGGCGGCGCGAGGTGCGCAGCGTCGACGAGCAGTGGGAGGTGAAGCGGGCCGGGAACCCGCCGCGCTGGGTGGTTTCGCGCCGGCACTCCGTCGGGCAGCTGAACTGGGTCGAGCGGCAGTGGGCCTACGAGCGGGGCGCCGACGGGCGGCGGCAGAAGGTCGAGACGTTCCGCTTCGACTCCCGGCAGGTCAAGGACCCGTTGCGGGCGGCGGCGCTGGCGGCGGGGTGGAGCTGGCGCGGGATGATGTTCAGGCTCGCGCCGCCCAGGTGATCCCGCCGCGCAGGTGGGCGCGGAAGCCGGGGTCGTCGTAGGCCTCGGCCGCGTGCCCGAGGGCGGTGTAGAAGACGCGTCCGGCGCCCTGTTCGCGGCACCAGGCGAGGGGGTGGTCGGCGCCCATGCCGCCGCCCTCGTACGACGTCTCGTCGGCGGTCAGCAACACCCGCGCCGACGCTCGGGGGTTGGTGTCGAAGTCGTACCACTCGTCGGTGAAGTCCCAGACGGGCGGCAGGTGGCGGGTCGCCGGGTGGTCGTGGTCCTCGACCAGGGCGCGGCCCGGCTGGAAGTCCGGGTGGCGGGTGAAGCGGGCGCCCAGCAGCTCGCCGTACCAGGGCCACCCGTACTCGGTGCAGGCCGCCGCGTGCACCCCGACGAATCCGCCGCCCGCCTCGACGTATCCGGCCAGCCGCTCCCGTCCGGCCGGGGTCAGTACCTCGCCGCTGGTGGAGAGGAAGACGACGGCGGCGTACGGCTCCAGGGGCGCGGCGAGCGCGGCCGGGTCCTCGCTGTGGTCGACCGCGAAGTCCCCGAGGGTGCGCAGCGCGGCGACGGCGGCCGGGATGGAGTCGTGCCGGTAGTCGGTGGTGCGGGTGAAGACGAGGAGTCGCGGGCCCATGGCCGACGAGCGTACGGCCCCGGCCGGCCGCCGGGCCGGTCGGGTCGTTCTCGCCTCAACCGGTCCGGTGGGCTATGCCGACTGGTTCCCGTCCGTTTTCTTCAAGACCGGCGCCCGGCCGCTGCCTACGGTGGGGGCATGACTCCGCGATTCGACGCCTTCGGGCTGGTGGTCTCCGACATGGCCGCCGCCGTCACCTTCTACCGCCGCCTCGGCTTCGCCTTCCCCGAAGGGGCCGAGAACGAGCCGCACGCCGAGGCCGGACTGCCCGGCGGGCTGCGGCTGATGCTCGACACCGAGGAGATGGCGCGCTCCCTCCACCCCGGATGGCAGCCGCCCTCCGGGTCCCGGCACTCCCTGGCCCTGCTCTGCGACCACCCCGGCGAGGTCGACACGGTGTACGAGGAGCTGGTCGGCGCCGGATACCACGGCGAGCTCAAGCCCTGGGACGCCTTCTGGGGCCAGCGGTACGCGGTCGTGCACGACCCGGACGGCAACGGCGTCGACCTGTTCGCGCCGCTACCGGCGGCCGAGTAGCTCACCCAGCGGCACCCCGGCCAACTCCTTGACCTCCCGCGCCAGATGGGCCTGGTCGGCGAATCCGGCACGGGCCGCCGCCTCGGCGAACGGCACCTCGGCGGCGAGGCGCAGGGCCCGCCTGAAGCGCAGGATGCGGGCCAGCGTCTTCGGCCCGTACCCGAACGCGTCCCGCGCCCGCCGGTGCAACTGGCGTGCGCCGAGACCGAGCTCGTCGGCGGTGGCGGCGACGGGCCGGCCCGCGTCCAGGGCGCCGACCAGCCGGCGCAGCAGGGGATCGGGCGGCTCGGCGCGCTCCAGGACGAGGTCCTCCAGCGCCCTCGGCAGGTCGGCCGATGCTGCGACCCGCCCCGACAGCCGCCGTACCTCGGAGGCGGGCCACAGCTCGGCGAGGTCGACGCGCCGGTCCCGCAGTTCGTGCGCGGGCACGCCCAGGAAGGCGGGCGCGGCACCGGGGAAGAAGCGCACGCCGTACCAGTCGCCCGCCGCGCCCTCGGTGCGGTGGGCCCGGGTGTCGGCGCCCGCGACGATCAGCCAGCCTTCGTGCCAGAGCAGGTCCATGCAGCCGTCGGGGAGCACGCGCCCGGTGCCGGGCGAGGTGTTCGCCCAGACGACGGCGCCTGAGAGCCGGGAGGGCCGTTCCTCGTACACGGCGTCACGTCCCCCTCGCCCGGTGCTCCTGCGGGCTCACCCCGTGGACCCGTTTGAAGGCGCTGGACAGGGCGAAGGCGCTGCCGTAGCCGACCCGGCGGGCGATCGCCTCGAGCGTGTCGCCGGTGTCCCGCAGCGCGTCCGCGGCGAGGGCCAGCCGCCAGCCGGTGAGGTAGGTCATCGGCGGCTCCCCGACCAGCTCCGTGAACCGCCGGGCGAGCGCCGCCCGTGACACCCCCGCCTTCGCCGCCAGGGACGCCACCGTCCAGGGGTGCGCCGGATCGTCCTGCACCAGCCTCAGCACCCGTCCGACCACCGGATCGGCGAGCGCCCGGTACCAGCCGGGCGCCGCCGCCTCGGGCCGGGAGAACCAGGCCCGCAGCGCCGCGATGACCAGCAGGTCCAGCAGCCGGTCCAGGACCACTTCCTGGCCCGGCTCGTCCCGGACGATCTCCTCCATGAGGAACGGGGTGAGCGGGCAGTCCCACACCTCGGCCGTGAGCGTCAGCAGCGGCGGCAGCGCGTCCAGCAGCCGCCCGCTGACCTCGCCCTGCCACAGGTAGGTGCCGATCAGCATGACGGCCGCGCCGTCGAGCCGGTCGCCCCAGGTCCGCACGCCGAGGTCCATCACGCCGTTGAGCGAGCGGCCGTCGGGGTAGCGGCACTCCCCGCCCGGCAGGATCAGCGCCTGCGGCGGGGTGTCCGGGGCGTCGGCGCAGGTGTACGGGTCGGGGCCGCGGGCGATCGCGAGATCGCCGGGGCGCAGCAGCACCCGCTCCCCGGTGTCCGGCACGATCCACGCCTCGCCGCGGGCCATCACCATCACGGTCAGCGGGGCGCGGTCCTCGATGCGGACGGCCCAGGGCGGGTCGAAGCACGCGCGGATCATGAAGGCGCCACGCGCGCGTGGGCCCTCCAGCAGGCCGGCCAGGGCATCCATGCCGCCAGCGTAGACGCGTGCGCATGGGAATGAGCCTTTCGGCGATGGGGACTTGGGGCGCGCGGCCGTTGACTTGAGCCATGACGACGCACACGCGCAACGCGACAGTGATGGTGACCGGCGCCTCGGGCCGTACCGGCAGCCGGGTGGTGCAGGCCGTACGGGCGGCCGGTCTGGACGTACGGGAGGCGACGCGGTCCCGGGGCTTCGACTGGGAGGACCCGGCGACCTGGGCGGACGCCCTGCGCGGCGCCGATGCCGCGTACCTGATGTACCCGACCGACGTGGGTTCGCCGGCCGCGGCCGAGGGCGTCGGGGCGCTGGCCCGGGAGGCGGTCGGACTCGGCGTACGGCGTCTGGTGCTGCTGTCGGCGCGCGGCGAGGACCAGGCGCTGCCGACGGAGGAGGCGCTGGCGTCCTCGGGCGCGGACTGGACGGTCGTACGGGCGGCGTGGTTCGCCCAGAACTTCAGCGAGGGCCCGCTGGCGGACGGGCTGCGCGAGGACGGGCGGCTGGTCTTCCCGGCCGGGGAGGTGGCGGAGCCGTTCATCGACGTACGGGACATCGCGGAGGTGGTGGCGGCGGTGCTGACCGCCGGGGACCGGTACGCGGGCCGGACGCTGGAGGTCACCGGGCCGCGGCTGCTGTCCTTCCGGCAGGCCGTCGCGGAGGTGTCGGGGGCCACGGGCGCCGAGCTGGATTACGTGCCGGTGCCGGCGCGGGCGTACGGGGAGCACCTGACCGGCTTCGGTGTGCCGCCGGAGGAGGCACAGCTGCTGGTGGAGGTCTTCGAGACCCTGCTGGACGGCCGCAACGCCCACCTCACCGACGGGGTCCGGCAGGTCCTGGGCCGGGAGCCCCGCGACTTCGCGGACTTCGCCCGGGAGGCCGCGGCGGCGGGCGCCTGGAAGGGGTGACGGGCGCGGTCAGTGGCCGTCGGGCTTGTGCGGGGGGTGCGGGCTCTTCACATGGGTGCGCAGCCGGGACGAGAGGTCCTCGGGGGGCAGGAAGCGGGACCAGCGTTCGGGGAACTCCGAGGGCATGTCCGGGTCGTCCGGGTCGTCGAGGGCGGCCTCGCGCTGGGCGGCGGCGCGGGCGACGTACTCGGCGACCTGGGCCTCGCGCAGCCGCTCGTTGGCGGCGCGCGCGGCGGCCGTCGCGGCGGCCGGCCAGACCCGGTCGATCGCCGCGTTGACCGCGGCCCCGACGAGGACCGCGAACGCGGACACGCCGATCCACAGCAGGACGGCGACGGCGGCGGCGAGGGAGCCGTAGATCGTGGCGCCCTCGACCGTGTTGGTGAGGTAGATCCGCAGCAGGAAGCTGCCGAGGACCCACATGCCGAGGGCGACCAGGGCGCCGGGGACGTCCTCGATCCACGGGGAGCGGACCGGCACGGAGACGTGGTACAGCGTCGTCAGGAACGCGATGGACAGCAGGATGACCACCGGCCAGTACAGCACCTGGACCAGGGTCTGCGACCACGGCAGGACGTTGAGCACCGCGTCCGGGCCCGCCACCATCAGCGGCAGGGCGATCGAGCCGATCACCAGGGCCACCAGGAAGAGCACGAAGGCGACCAGCCGCGTCTTCACGATGCCGCGGACGCCGTCGAGGCCGTACATGACGGTGATGGTGTCGATGAAGACGTTCACCGCGCGGGAGCCCGACCACAGCGCGAACAGGAAGCCGATGGAGATGACGTCGGGGCGGCCGCCCTTCATCACGTCGTCGAGGATCGGCTGGGCGATCTGGCGGACGCCCCGGTCCGACAGGACCGTGCGGGAGGCCTCGATGAGGTTCGCCTCCAGGCTGCTGATGGTGTCGGTGCCGGTCCAGGCGTCGACGTGACCGAGCAGTCCGATCATGCTCAGCAGCAGCGGCGGGACCGAGAGCAGCGTGAAGAAGGCCGCCTCCGCCGCGAGCCCCAGGATCCGGTACTCGATGCACGAGTTGACCGTGTCCTTGAGCAGCAGCCAGGCGGTCCGGCGCTTCGAGACGTTCCGGTAGAGGGCACGTGCCCGGTGGAGACGGCCGGAGGGCCTCTGGGGGGGTTCACTTGCTGGCTGCACGACCTAACGGTATCCGTCGCCGGGCCCGCTCCCGCCCCGCCCCGGGGGCCGCCGCGTCGGTGGGGTGAGTGCCCCGATCCGGACGGGTAGGTTCACAGCCATGGACGGCACCACCCACACCGTGACGAACCAGCCCCCGCCCCTGATCGGGTACGACGTCTACGCGGCCGACCGGGCGCTGACGGCGGCGGTCGAACGGCACCTCGACCCGGCCCTGCTCTCCGACGCGACCAGCGAGTTGTCGGCCCTGGGCCGGTCGGCCTCCGCGGCCCAGCTGCAGGAGTGGGCGGTGCAGGCCGACCAGAACCCGCCGCGGCTGCGCACCCACGACCGCTACGGCAACCGCGTCGACGAGGTCGACTTCCATCCGGCCTGGCACCGGCTGCTCGGCAAGGGGGTCGCCGCGGGGCTGACCGCGGCCTGGACCCGGCCCGGCGGGCATGTGCGGCGGGCCGCCGGGCTCCTGGTGTGGACACAGGTCGAGGCCGGCAACTGCTGTCCGCTGTCGATGACCCACGCCGCCGTACCGGCGCTGCGCCACGAGCCGGACCTGGCCGCCGAGTGGGAGCCCCGGCTGACCTCCGTGATCTACGACCGTGAGCTGCGGCCCGCCCGGCACAAGGCGGGGGCGCTGTTCGGGATGGCCCTGACGGAGAAGCAGGGCGGCAGCGACCTCCGGGCGAACACGACGGCCGCGCGGCCCCTGGGCGACGGCCGGTCCTACGAGCTGACCGGGCACAAGTGGTTCTGCTCGGCGCCGATGTCGGACGGGTTCCTGGTCCTCGCCCGGGCGCCGGAGGGACTGACCTGCTTCCTGGTGCCCCGGGTGCTGGAGGACGGCACCCGCAACCCCTTCCACCTCCAGCGCCTCAAGGACAAGCTGGGCAACCGGTCCAACGCCTCAGCGGAGGTCGAGCTGGCGGGGACCTGGGCGCGGCGGGTCGGCGAGGAGGGGCGCGGGGTGCGGACCGTCGTCGAGATGGTGGCGGCGACCCGTCTCGACTGCGTGCTGGCCTCGGCGGGGCTGATGCGGCAGGCCGTCGTCCAGGCGATCCACCACTGCGACCACCGGGAGGCGTTCGGCGGCCGGCTGGCCGACAAGCCGCTGATGCGCAACGTGCTGGCCGACCTCGCCCTGGAGTCGGAGGCGGCGACCGCGCTGGGCCTGCGGCTCGCGGCGGCCTGCGACGACGGCGGCGAGCAGGAGCGGGCGCTGCTGCGGATCGCGGTGCCGGCCGCCAAGTACTGGGTGACCAAGCGCTGTACGCCGGTGACGGTGGAGGCGTCCGAGTGCCTGGGCGGCAACGGCTACGTCGAGGAGTCCGGAATGCCCCGGCTGGTACGGGAGTCGCCGCTGAACTCGATCTGGGAGGGGGCGGGGAACGTCCAGGCGCTGGATGTCCTGCGGGCGCTGCGGCGCGAACCGGCCGCGCTGAACGCCTACCTCATGGAGATCGGCCGGGCCCGCGGCGCCGACCACCGGCTGGACGCCGCGATCAAGGGCCTGCTGACCGAACTGGCCGATTTGGAGAGCATCGAGGGCCGGGCGAGGCGCCTGACGGAGCGGCTGGCCCTGGTGCTCCAGGCGTCCCTGCTGGTCCGGTTCGCCCCGCCGGAGGTGGCCGACGCCTTCTGCGCGTCGCGTCTGGGCGAGGACGGCGGCGCCACCTTCGGGACCCTGCCGGCGACCCTGGATCTGGAGTCCGTGGTGGATCGGGCCAGGCCGGAGGTCTGACCGAGGGGTGCGGGCGACCGGGCGACGCCCTTGAGAACACCCGCCCCGCGGTGCCGCGAGGGGTGGTGCCGCGCCGACACGGCACCACCCTCCGCACAGGCCCGTTCGAGGCCGCTGGCGCCGCTCGGGACGGCGTTGCTCAAGTTTCAATCAGGCCATGGCCCACCACCAGGGTTGCAGGGGGTTGCAACTCGCCGACTCCTCTGGTCGGACTGGCTCCGTCCGCCGGGGATGGGCTGCACTATGAGACAACGGGTCAGGAAAGACCGACGCACTCCCGGGGAGGACTCGTGGCGCTGTCACCCATGGACGTGACGCAGTTGGTCGCCGTCGACGCGGCGCGCGCGGCGCGTGTGCTGAACGACGTGCGCAACGCCACCCTCGCCGGGCAGCGCGCGCCGGTCGCGCCGCGCCCGGTGATCGAGCAGTCCTGGGACCGGATGCTGCGCAGCGGGGTCGACCCGGACCGCGACGTCCGCTCCGGGCTGCTGTCCCGCGAGGAGGTGCAGCGGCGGCGGGAGACCAGCGCGCTGCGGCATGTGCTGCCGGTCCTGCGCGAAGGGCTGCTGTCGGTCGCGGACGTCGCCCACCACATCATGGTCGTCGCCGACGAGGACGGCCGGGTGCTGTGGCGCGAGGGCAGCGCGCCGGTGCTGCGCAAGGCCGACGGGCTCGGCTTTGAACTCGGCGCGGACTGGCGCGAGGACGTCGTCGGCACCAACGGCGTGGGCACCCCGGCCGTGGTGCGCCGGCCGGTGCAGGTCTTCGCCTCCGAGCACTTCGTGCGCACCCACGCCGCCTGGACCTGCGCCGGCGCCCCGATCACGGATCCGCGGGACGGCCGGCTGATCGGCGTGGTGGACATCAGCGGACCGCTGGAGACCATGCATCCGGCGACCCTCGCCCTGGTGGACACGGTCGCCAAGCTCGCCGAGTCCCGGTTGCGGGAGGTGCATCTGACCGCGCTGGAGCGGCTGCGCGCGGTGGCGGCGCCGGTGCTGTCCCGGCTCGCCGGGCGGGCACTGGTGGTGGACCGGGACGGCTGGTGCGCGGCGGTGACCGGGATGCCGTACCCGCACCGGATCGCGCTGCCCAAGTCGCTCGGGGCGGGCCGCCGGTGGCTGCCGCCGCTCGGGCTGTGCGCCGTGGAGCCGCTGGCGGGCGGCTGGCTGCTCAGGCCCGCCGGCGAGCCGGAGCCGCGCGGGGGCACGCGGATCGTGCTGGATCTGTCGCAGCCGCGCCGCTGGTCGATGACGGTGACCGGGGGCGCGGACACCTGGAGCCATGAACTGAGTCCAAGGCATGCGGAGTTGCTCTACCTGCTGGCACTGAACCGGGGCGGGATGAGCGCGGCGCGCCTGGCCGAGGAGATGTTCGCCGACCCGGGCCGCACGGTGACGGTCCGGGCCGAGATGTCCCGAGTACGGCGATATCTCGGAGGGCTGCTCGACCATCGGCCGTATCGTTTCTGCGAGTCGGCGGAGGTCGAGGTGCTGCTCCCCGGGAACCCACGCGACCTGCTGCCGCACTCGACGGCGCCGGGTGTGGCGGACGGCCGTACGCACTGAAGCTCCCGAGGTGGCATCTTCCGCACAATTACGGGGTCTTCGTCCGCGACCACACCCCGCTGCCGTAGCATCCCGGGTGGGCCACCCCACCTGCTCCTTGGTCAACGTACGGATCAACAGGCGCAGTTGGCCCGCACCGGGAGGACGTCATGACACAGCAACGCGGCAGGCACCGCCGGCGCAAGAGGGGCCGCGCGCTGCGGGGAGTGCTGGCCGGAACCGCCCTCGCGCTCACCGCGGCCGCCACCCTGATCAGCGCCTCGCAGGCCACGGTCGAGGAGGACCCGGGGGCGCTGAAGCCCCTCACCTCCCGCGCCGAGCTGGACCCCCTGCGGCTGCGCGAGGAACTGCTGCCCGAGGCGGCCATGGACCGGCTCGGCACCCGGCTGGGCCGCCCGGCCGGCGTCGGCACGGTGCTCGCCGACGCCGACGGCACCCTGCGCGACCCGGACGACTGCACCGGCACCGAGCGCGCGGCGCTTCCGGTGGCGCCCGCGGCCACGCGCGCGTACTGCTGGGACGCCGCCGACACCCGGGGCCTCAGGTCCGGCGCGGTCACCACCTCCGGGGACGCCGACGACGACGGCCGCTGGGGCGACCACCGCGTGGTGCTGTCCGCCTGGTCCGGCGACCGGCGCTCGCAGGTCGCCTTCGTCGACGCGGACGACCCCGGCCGGCTGACCTACACCTGGGTGCGGCTCGCCGTCCCCACGGACGACGGCCGTGCCCACCGCCCGCTGCGCTCGACGCTGTCGGGCATGGTCTGGTACCAGGACAAACTGCTGGTCACCGCGAGGGACGGACTGTACGTCTACGACGTGCACGGCGTCCGGCGCGCCACCGGGGCGGACGGCTCCCGGTACGTGCTGCCGGCCGTCGGCGTGTACCGCTCGGCCGGACCGGCCCCCACGGCCCTCTCACTGGACCGCAGCACCTCCCCCGACAGCCTGGTGGCGAGCCGGGACGGCCGGCTGTGGCGGTACGCGTTCAGCGCGGACCCGGGCCGCCGCGGGCTGCTCGCCACCGGGACCGCGACCGAGGCGTACGCGACCGGGGCGGACGATCTCGCCGGGGTGCTGTCGCACCGCTCCCGCTGGTACCTGACGCAGCGGGCCGAGGAGCGCGGCAGGCTGTGGCGGCAGACCGCGGACGGGGCCGAGGCCACCCGCTGCGGGGCCGACGGGACACGGCTGTGCTGGACCGGGCCGACCCCGTCCCTGTCGTACTGGCAGCAGACCGGAGAGGTCTGGTCGCAGTCGGGGCGGACCCTGTTCGCGCTGCCGCTGCACGCGATCGACAGAGCACTGGACTAGATGATTGTCTGGGCGACATGCCCAACATGCCCGTGACCACCTGGTCCCTGGAGCAGACGGACCCGTCCGACCTGCTGCCGGCCGCCGCCCCCGAGGGCGACGTGCGGATCGTCCGCTCCGCGGTCCCCTCCCCCGAGTTCAGCCGCTTCCTGTACGCCTCCGTCGGCGGCGACATCCGCTGGATCGACCGGCTGGACTGGAGCTACGCCCGGTGGCAGGAGCACCTGGAGCGCCCCGGCGTGGAGACCTGGGTCGCCTACGACCACGGCACGCCCGCCGGGTACGTGGAGCTGAGCCCGCAGGACGACGGGGTCGTGGAGATCGAGTACTTCGGGCTGATCCCCGCCTTCCGGGGCCGCCGCATCGGCGGCCACCTGCTGTCGTACGGCGCCGCGCGCGCCTGGGACCTCGCCGACCGCTGGCCGGGGCGGGCGCCGACGAAGCGCGTCTGGCTGCACACCTGCAGCCTGGACGGCGAGCACGCGATGGACAACTACCAGCGCCGGGGCTTCAAGCTGTTCGACACCAAGGTCGAGGAGCAGGCGCAGGTGACCACCCCGGGCCCCTGGCCGGGCGCATACCCCGCCTGACCTGCACGAGGCGGCACATTGACGGCATGTGACCCAGAACACCCTTGTCTCGCTCTTCGAGACAAGGGTGTCCGCATTTTGGACGAAGCTGGACTGTGTCCAGATCGCCGTGACACGCTTCCGTCATGCCTGGAACTGGAATTGCCTTGGTGAGTCGGCGGCACGTCGACCTCGGCCGCATGTCCAGCGCCATCTGTCCGGCGCGCTGAGAGTTCATCCAGCACCGCCCGGCATCTCCCCCTTTGCCTGCTTTCCCGCGCAAGGACGCGCACGTCTGCCCGTGCGCGCACGCGCAGGTCAGAGCCGCTTTCCCGCCTGTCCCGAAGGACGTATCAACCATGGCCGCCACCCCGCAGAACCCCGCCGCCGCGACCCCCCGCCGCAGGGCGAGCCGTCACCGCGGCGAGGGACAGTGGGCCGCGGGGCACTTCACCCCGCTGAACGGCAACGAGCAGTTCAAGAAGGACGACGACGGTCTCAATGTGCGGACACGCATTGAGACGATCTACTCCAAGCGCGGCTTCGACTCGATCGACCCCAACGACCTGCGCGGCCGGATGCGCTGGTGGGGTCTGTACACCCAGCGCAAGCCCGGGATCGACGGCGGCAAGACCGCGATCCTGGAGCCGGAGGAGCTGGACGACGAGTACTTCATGCTGCGCGTCCGGATCGACGGCGGCCGGCTCACCACCGAGCAGCTGCGCGTCGTCGGCGAGATCTCGCAGGAGTTCGCGCGCGGCACCGCCGACATCACCGACCGGCAGAACGTCCAGTACCACTGGATCCGGATCGAGGACGTGCCCGAGATCTGGAACCGCCTGGAGGCGGTCGGCCTGTCCACCACCGAGGCCTGCGGTGACACCCCCCGCGTGATCCTCGGCTCGCCGGTCGCCGGTATCGCCGCCGACGAGATCATCGACGGCACCCCGGCCATCGACGAGATCCAGCGCCGGATCATCGGCAACAAGGACTTCTCGAACCTGCCCCGCAAGTTCAAGTCCGCGATCTCCGGCTCGCCGCTGCTGGACGTGGCGCACGAGATCAACGACATCGCCTTCGTCGGGGTGAACCACCCCGAGCACGGCCCCGGCTTCGACCTGTGGGTCGGCGGCGGTCTGTCCACCAACCCCAAGATCGGTGTCCGGCTCGGCGCCTGGGTCCCGCTCGACGAGGTCCCGGACGTCTACGAGGGCGTCATCTCGATCTTCCGCGACTACGGCTACCGCCGGCTGCGCACCCGCGCCCGCCTGAAGTTCCTGGTCGCCGACTGGGGCCCGGAGAAGTTCCGCCAGATCCTCGAGGACGAGTACCTGCAGCGCAAGCTCGTCGACGGCCCGGCCCCGGCCCAGCCCGTCGAGCGCTGGCGCGACCACGTCGGTGTGCACCGGCAGAAGGACGGCCGCTACTACGTCGGCTTCGCCCCGCGCGTGGGCCGGGTGGACGGCACCACCCTGACGAAGATCGCAGAGCTGGCCGAGGCGCACGGCTCGGGCCGGGTGCGGACCACCGCCGAGCAGAAGATGCTCGTCCTGGACGTGGACCAGGCACAGGTCGACTCGCTCGTCGAGGGCCTGGAGGCGCTGGACCTCACCGTCAACCCGTCCCCGTTCCGGCGCGGCACCATGGCCTGCACCGGCATCGAGTACTGCAAGCTCGCCATTGTCGAGACCAAGGCGCGCGGCGCCTCCCTGATCGACGAACTGGAGCGCCGGATCCCGCAGTTCGACGAGCCCCTCACCATCAACATCAACGGCTGCCCGAACGCCTGCGCCCGTATCCAGGTCGCGGACATCGGTCTCAAGGGCCAGCTGGTCCTCGACGCCGAGGGCCGGCAGGTCGAGGGCTACCAGGTCCACCTGGGCGGCGCGCTCGGCCTGGAGGCCGGCTTCGGCCGCAAGGTGCGCGGTCTGAAGGTGACGGCGGAGGAACTGCCCGACTACGTCGAGCGGGTCCTCAAGCGGTTCCAGGAGGAGCGCGAGGACGGCGAGCGCTTCGCCACCTGGGCCGCGCGCGCTTCCGAGGAGGCCCTCTCATGAGCGAGCGGGCCGCCCCCTTCTACTGCCCCTACTGCGGCGACGAGGACCTGCGTCCCAGCGAGCAGGGTCACGGCGCGTGGGAATGCGCGGCGTGCAACCGGGCTTTCCAGCTGAAGTTCCTCGGGCTGCTGGCCCGGGGCGTTCAGCCGACCGAAGCAGGGGGAGACGAGATATGACGACCACCCGGGAAGACCGCACCACCGAGGAACTGAAGGCGCTCGCCGAGCAGGCGGGCCGCGATCTGGAGGACGCCGACGCGCTGGAGATCCTCCAGTGGGCCGCGGACACCTTCGGCCGGCGCTTCTGTGTGACCTCCTCCATGGAGGACGCGGTCGTCGCCCATCTCGCCTCCCGCGCGCTGCCCGGTGTCGACGTGGTGTTCCTCGACACCGGCTATCACTTCCCCGAGACCATCGGTACCCGTGATGCGGTGGAGGCGGTGATGGACGTCAACGTCATCACCCTCACCCCGCGTCGGACGGTCGCCGAGCAGGACGCGGAGCACGGCCCCCGGCTGCACGACCGCGACCCGGACCTGTGCTGCAAGCTGCGCAAGGTCCAGCCGCTGGAGGAGGGCCTCACGGGCTATCTGGCCTGGGCGACGGGCCTGCGCCGCGACGAGTCCGAGTCCCGGGCGAACACCCCGGTCGTCGGCTGGGACGACAAGCGGCAGAAGGTCAAGATCTCGCCGATCGCCAAGTGGACCCAGGACGACGTGGACGCCTACGTGGCCGAGCACGGTGTCCTCACCAACCCGCTGCTGATGGACGGCTACTCCTCCGTCGGCTGTGCCCCCTGCACCCGCCGCGTCCTGGAGGGCGAGGACGCGCGGGCCGGCCGCTGGGCGGGCCGCGCCAAGACCGAGTGCGGGCTGCACCTGTGACCACCACCCCGTTTCCGGAGACCGCCCCGGAGAACAAGGAGAACCACGTGACGACCGGAGCCACCGTCTGGCTCACGGGTCTGCCGAGCGCCGGCAAGACCACCATCGCGTACGAGCTGGCCGGCCGGCTGCGCGAGGAGGGCCACCGCGTCGAGGTGCTCGACGGCGACGAGATCCGCGAGTTCATCTCCGCGGGCCTCGGCTTCAGCCGCGCGGACCGGCACACCAATGTGCAGCGCATCGGCTTCCTCGCCGACCTGCTCGCCCGCAACGGCGTCAAGACGCTGGTGCCGGTGATCGCGCCGTACGCCGACAGCCGTGAGGCGGTGCGCAAGCGCCACCAGGACAGCGGAACCGCGTACCTGGAGATCCACGTGGCCACCCCGGTCGAGGTGTGCTCCGAGCGCGATGTGAAGGGCCTGTACGCCAAGCAGGCGGCGGGCGAGCTGACCGGGCTGACCGGGGTCGACGACCCCTACGAGGAGCCCGAGACGCCGGACCTGCGGATCGAGTCGCAGAACCAGACCGTGCGGGAGTCCGCGGCGGCCGTGTACGCGCTGCTCAGCGAAAGGGGCCTGGCATGACGACGACCGTCTCCTCGGTCGAGGAGGGCACGGAGACTCCGTACGCCCTCTCCCACCTGGACGCGCTGGAGTCCGAGGCGGTGCACATCTTCCGCGAGGTGGCGGGCGAGTTCGAGCGGCCGGTGATCCTGTTCTCCGGCGGCAAGGACTCCATCGTCATGCTGCACCTGGCGCTGAAGGCGTTCGCGCCGGCTCCGGTGCCCTTCTCGCTGCTGCACGTCGACACCGGGCACAACTTCCCCGAGGTCCTCGACTACCGCGACCGCGCGGTGGCCCGGCACGGGCTGCGGCTGCATGTCGCCTCCGTGCAGGACTACATCGACCGCGGGGTGCTCAAGGAGCGCCCGGACGGCACCCGCAACCCGCTGCAGACACTGCCGCTGACGGAGAAGATCCAGGCGGAGAAGTTCGACGCGGTCTTCGGCGGCGGGCGCCGCGACGAGGAGAAGGCGCGGGCCAAGGAGCGGGTGTTCTCGCTGCGGGACGAGTTCTCCCAGTGGGACCCGCGCCGCCAGCGGCCCGAACTGTGGAACCTCTACAACGGCCGGCACGCCCCCGGCGAGCACGTCCGGGTGTTCCCGCTGTCCAACTGGACCGAGCTGGACGTCTGGCAGTACATCGCCCGCGAGGGCATCGAGCTGCCGGAGATCTACTTCGCGCACGAGCGCGAGGTGTTCGCCCGGGGCGGCATGTGGCTGACCGCCGGCGAATGGGGCGGCCCGAAGGACGGCGAGACCGTCGAGAAGCGGCTCGTGCGCTACCGCACCGTCGGCGACATGTCCTGCACGGGTGCCGTCGACTCCGACGCCACCACGCTGGACGCCGTGATCACCGAGATCGCCGCCTCCCGGCTCACCGAGCGGGGCGCGACCCGCGCCGACGACAAGATGTCCGAGGCCGCGATGGAAGACCGCAAGCGCGAGGGGTACTTCTAACCATGAGCACGACCACGGAACTCCCCGAGACGACCCTGCTGCGGTTCGCCACCGCCGGTTCCGTCGACGACGGCAAGTCCACCCTGGTGGGCCGGCTGCTGCACGACTCCAAGTCGATCCTCACCGACCAGCTGGAGGCCGTGGAGCGCGCCTCGGCGAGCCGTGGCCAGGAGGGCCCGGACCTCGCGCTGCTCACCGACGGCCTGCGGGCCGAGCGGGAGCAGGGCATCACCATCGACGTGGCCTACCGCTACTTCGCCACCCCCCGGCGCCGGTTCATCCTCGCCGACACCCCCGGCCATGTGCAGTACACCCGCAACATGGTCACCGGCGCCTCCACCGCCGAGCTGACGGTCATCCTCATCGACGCCCGCAACGGCGTCGTCGAGCAGACCCGCCGGCACGCCGCGCTGGCCGCGCTGCTGCGCGTCCCGCACGTGGTCCTCGCCGTCAACAAGATGGACCTGGTGGACTACCGGGAGTCCGTGTTCGCCGCCATCGCCGAGGAGTTCACGGCGTACGCGCTCGAACTGGGCGTCCCGGAGGTCACCGCGATCCCGATCTCGGCACTCGCCGGTGACAACGTGGTGGAGCCGTCCGCCCACATGGACTGGTACGGCGGCCCGACGGTGCTGGAGCATCTGGAGACCGTCCCGGTCACCCACGACCTCAGCCACTGCCACGCCCGGCTGCCCGTGCAGTACGTGATCCGCCCGCAGACCGCCGAGCACCCCGACTACCGCGGTTACGCCGGTCAGATCGCCGCCGGTTCGTTCCGCGTCGGCGAGCAGATCACCGTGCTGCCGTCGGGCCGCTCCACGAAGATCGCCGGCATCGACCTGCTCGGCGAGCCGGTCGACGTCGCCTGGACCACCCAGTCGGTGACCGTCCTGCTGGAGGACGACATCGACATCTCGCGCGGCGACCTGATCGTGCCCAGCAAGGACGCGCCGCCGACCACGCAGGACATCGAGGCGACCGTGTGCCATGTCGCCGACGCCGCGCTCACCGTCGGCCACCGGGTGCTGCTCAAGCACGGCACGCGCACGGTCAAGGCGATCGTGAAGGACATCCCGTCCCGGCTCACGCTCGACGACCTGTCCCTGCACCCGCACCCGGGACAGCTCGTCGCCAACGACATCGGCCGGGTGAAGATCCGTACCGCCGAGCCGCTGCCCGTCGACTCCTACGCCGACTCGCGGCGCACGGGTTCGTTCATCCTGATCGACCCGAGCGACGGCACGACGCTCACCGCCGGCATGGTCGGCCAGTCCTTCGCCTCCCCGGAGCCCGTCAAGGACGCGTCCGACGACGACGGCTGGGACTTCTGACCGTGCCCCCGACCGGAGCGGGCGGGGGGCGGCGATGTCCGCGCTGACCTCCCACCCGTCCATCCGCCGTTCTCCCGGCCGCGCTCGCTAAGGGCGCCGGGCCGGGCCACCGAGAGGAACACCTCCCGTGCCTGCCATCCCCGCCCTGCGCCGTACCCTCGCGGTACTGGCCGTGCTGCCGCTGCTCGCGCTCGCGGCGTGCGGCTACGGCTCCCAGGCCGTGGAGAACACCGAGCACGCGATCCCCGGGGCGGCGAAGGTCGACGGCCTGGACTCGGTGCGCATCGGCTACTTCGGGAACCTCACCCACGCCACGGCGCTGGTGGGGCGGCACGAGGGGATCTTCCAGAAGGAACTCGGCGGTACGACCGCGAAGTACGCCGCGTTCAACGCCGGTCCCTCGGAGATCGAGGCGCTGAACTCGGGGTCCATCGACATCGGGTGGATCGGGCCCTCCCCCGCGATCAACGGGTACGTCAAGGCGGGCGGCAAGAACCTGCGGATCATCTCCGGTTCGGCCTCGGGCGGCGTGAAGCTGGTCGTGAACCCGGAGCGGATCAGGTCCGTGCAGGACGTCGAGGGCAAGCGGATCGCCACCCCGCAGCTCGGCAACACGCAGGACGTGGCCTTCCTCAACTGGGCCGCCGAGCAGGGCTGGAAGGTCGACGCGGAGAGCGGCGAGGGCGATGTGTCCGTCGTCCGCTCCGACAACAAGGTCACGCCCGACCTCTACCGGTCCGGCTCGGTCGACGGTGCCTGGGTGCCCGAGCCGACCGCGTCGAAGCTGGTCGCCGAGGGCGGCAAGGTGCTGCTGGACGAGGCCGACCTGTGGCCGGACAAGAAGTTCGTGATCACGAACGTGATCGTGTCGCAGAGCTTCCTCGAGGAGCACCCGAAGGCCGTCGAGGCGGTGCTGAGGGGTTCCGTCAAGGCCAACAAGTGGATCAACTCCCACCCGGACAAGGCGAAGGCGGCCGCCAACGCCCAGCTGGCCGCGGACACCGGCAAGGCGCTGCCCGCCGAGGTCGTCGACCGGGCCTGGCCGTCCATCCGGTTCACCGACGATCCGCTGGCGGCCACCCTCGACGCGCAGGCACGGCACGCGGTCGAGGCGGGCCTGCTGGAGCGGCCGGACCTGTCCGGCATCTACGACCTGACACCGCTGAACAGGGTCCTCGGAGCCGAGGGCGCACCCGAGGCCGACGACGCCGGCCTCGGCGTGAAGTGAGCCACGAGTCCTAATGAGTTCCCAGGAGGTGACGACCATGGCAACCGCCCTCGCCAAGGCCCCCCACACGGATACGTCCGTGGAGCACGCCGCGCGCATCGACCACGTGTCGAAGTCCTTCGCAGGCCCGGCCGGGCCCCAGCTCGTCCTCGACGACATCACCCTCGATGTCGCGCCCGGCGAGTTCGTCACCCTCCTCGGTGCCTCCGGCTGCGGCAAGTCGACACTGCTCAACCTGGTAGCGGGCCTGGACCGGCCGAGCGCGGGCGCCATCAGCACCGACGGCCGTCCCGCGCTGATGTTCCAGGAGCACGCCCTGTTCCCGTGGCTGACCGCGGGCAAGAACATCGAACTCGCCCTGAAACTGCGCGGGGTGCCCAAGGCCGAGCGGCACGGCCGGGCCGAGGACCTGCTGGAGCTGGTCCGGCTGGGCGGCGCGTACGGCAAGCGGGTGCACGAGCTGTCGGGCGGTATGCGGCAGCGGGTCGCGCTGGCGCGGGCGTTGGCGCAGGACAGCAAGCTGCTGCTGATGGACGAGCCGTTCGCGTCACTGGACGCGATCACCCGGGACGTGCTGCACGACGAGCTGACCAGGATCTGGCGCGAGGCCGGCGTGTCGGTGCTGTTCGTGACGCACAACGTCCGCGAGGCGGTACGGCTGGCGCAGCGGGTCGTGCTGCTGTCCTCGCGGCCCGGGCGCATCGCCCGGGAGTGGACGGTCGGCATCCCGCACCCGCGCCGCATCGAGGACAGCGCGGTGGCCGAGCTGTCCGTCGAGATCACCGAAGAACTGCGTGGGGAGATCCGCCGCCATGGCCAGCACTGAGACCACCGGCAAGGAGGCGAGCGACCTCGCCGGACTCGAAGCCGGCCTGGACGCGCTGGACGCCGTCCAGACCAGCCGCACTCCGCTGCGCGAGACCCTGGTCCGCAAGGTGCTGCCGCCGGTCACGGCGGTCGCGCTGGTGCTGGTGGTGTGGCAGGTCCTGGTCTGGGCCGAGGTCGCCCCCGCCTACAAGCTGCCCGCGCCCACGGCCGTCTGGGACGAGGTCCGCGCCGCCTGGCTGCAGGGCACGCTCCTGGACTACATCTGGACCAGCGTCTCGCGCGGTCTGCTCGGCTTCCTGCTCGCCCTCGCCATCGGCACCCCGCTCGGCCTGCTGGTCGCCAGGGTGAAGTTCGTGCGGGCGGCGATCGGCCCCATCCTGTCCGGCCTGCAGTCCCTGCCGTCGGTCGCCTGGGTGCCGCCGGCCGTGCTGTGGCTGGGCCTGAACAACTCGATGATGTACGCCGTGATCCTGCTCGGCGCGGTCCCCTCCATCGCCAACGGCCTGGTCTCGGGCATCGACCAGATCCCGCCGCTGTTCCTGCGGGCCGGGCGCACCCTGGGCGCGACCGGTCTGCGGGGCACCTGGCACATCGTGATGCCGGGAGCGCTGCCCGGCTATCTGGCCGGTCTGAAGCAGGGCTGGGCGTTCTCCTGGCGCTCGCTGATGGCCGCCGAGATCATCGCCTCCTCCCCCGACCTCGGGGTGGGGCTGGGCCAGTTGCTGGAGAACGGACGCAACAACGCCAGCATGTCCCAGGTGTTCCTGGCCATCTTCCTGATCCTGCTCGTCGGCATCGCCATCGACCTGCTGCTCTTCAGCCCGCTGGAGCGCTGGGTGCTGCGCAGCCGCGGTCTGCTCGCGAGGAGTTGAGCCCCATGCGCCACCAGCCGGTCCTCCTCGTCATCGCGCACGGCAGCCGCGACCCGCGGCACGCCGCGACCGTGCACGCCCTCGTACGACGGGTGCGCTCGGCGCGGCCCGGACTGCGCGTGGAGACCTGCTTCCTGGACTTCAACATCCCCACCGTGCAGGGCGTGCTGGAGTCCCTGGCGGCGGAGGGCGTGCGCGATGTCGTGGCGCTGCCGCTGCTGCTGACCCGCGCCTTCCACGCCAAGGCGGACATCCCGGCGGTGCTGCGGGACGCGCCCCGGCGCCTGCGGATCCGGCAGACGGAGGTGCTCGGCCCCTCCCCGCTGCTGCTCACGGCGCTGGAGCGGCGGCTGTACGAGGCGGGCCTCACGCCCGCCGACAAGTCCTCGACCGGGGTCGTGCTGGCCTCGGCGGGGTCCACCGACCCGGAGGCGAGCGCGGTGATCGCAGCAATCGCGCGGGAGTGGCGGCGCACCGGTTGGTGTGCCGTGCGGCCCGCGTTCGCCTCCGCATCCCTGCCCCGCACCGAGGACGCGGTACGGGAACTGCGGGCCCTCGGCTGTGAGCGGGTGGCCGTCGCCCCGTACGTCCTCGCGCCCGGCTTCCTGCCGGACCGGATCGCGCGGGGCGCGGCCGGGGCGGACGTCCTGGCCGATGTGCTCGGCCCGGCGCCGGAGGTCGCGGAGCTGCTGCTGGAGCGCTACGACGCGGCCCGGGTACCGGTGCTGGCTGCCGTCGGCGCCTGACGACCGGGGGCGAGTCGGCCACGGACGCCCGGCAGCCTCCCCCGCCTGGCCGGATTCGGCGAAACCGCCCTCCCCTGACCCGGCTGTCTGCTGGGATGGTCCCTCGTACACGAGCGGGGGGAAGCAGTACACGTGGGGGGACGGGAGTTCGGGCACCACTTGGGCCTGCCGCGGGCCCTGTCCGGGCTGCCGCTGAGCCCTCTGGTCGTCGGTTACGGCGACCTCGCCGCCGCCCAGCACGCGGCGGGGTTACGGCATCTCGGCGAGGCACTCGCCCCGGCGGGCGGCTTACGCGTCCTCGACGGCCTGTACGTCCCCTCGGGACCGCGCGCCCGGCGCCGGGTGGACGCGGCCCTGCTGGACGGCCTGGCCCGGGCCGCCTCCCCCGCCGCCCGGGTGGCCGAGCTGCTGGCGGGGCTGCACCGGCGTGATCCGCAGGGGCCGCGCAGGGCGGTGCTGTACCAGCTGATCTGTCTGCTCCAGGAGGGCTGCCCGGTCGCGGAGCTGGGCGTCCATCCGGACGAGACGGCCGCTCTGGTGGCGGCGGCCCGGCTGCGGCCCACGCTCGACCGGCGGCAGCGGGAGGCGGCCGAGTCCGTGGCCGATGTCTGGGAGCGGCGGCGGCTGCACCGGGTGCGCGGGCTGGTGGAGCGGCTGCCCCAGGGCGATCCCGGGATCGAGCGGCTGCGAGCCGCCCTGTCCGCCCGGTCGGCGACGGTCGAGGAGGCCCTCGCGGCGGCGTGGCGCGCGGAGGAGCGCGGTGAGCCGGACACCGCGAACGAGCGGTATCTGCACGCCCTGGACCTGGCGGCCGACGACCGGCGGGCGCTGCGCGGACTCGTACGGATCCAGCGGCCCGGACCGCAGGCCCCCTTGCGCGCCGAACTCGGCCCCGATCACATCGAGTTGCAGTGGGAGCGGGCGGGCTCCGACTGGCGGCTGCTGTGCCTGGACCGCACCGAGAAGGGCGAGTCCCGGGTCCGCGAGGTGCCGGCCGCCCGGGACACCGCCGTACCCCTCGGCACCACCGTCCGGTACGCCGCGCTCCCGCTGACGGACGGGCGGGTGGCCGGGCCCCCGCTCGTGTCGCACCGCGTGCTGTTCGCCCCCGAGGTCGCCGGACTGGAGCTGACCGACGGCCCGGGGCGGATCTCGGGGTCCTGGCGGCGGCCGCCGGGCGCCGAGGAGGTGACCGTGGAACTCGACGCGGCGGTACGGCCGGACCTGCGCGCCGACGGCTTCACCGCGACCGGGCTGCCGGCCGGCCGCCACACCGTCCGGGTCGTCTGCCACTACCGCGCGCCGGACGGACGCCTCGTCCCCTCGCCCGGCGTCCGGGCCACGCACCCCGTGCAGCCCTGGCCGCAGCCGGTGCACACCCTCACCGCCGCACCCGACGGCGACACCGTGCGGTTCGACTGGACCGGAGGCCGCGGCGCCGAGGTCCGCCTGGTGGTGTGGCCGGGCCAGGCGCCGCCGCCCGGCACCGAGTTGCGCACCGCCGACCTGCCGCCCGCCGCCGGCGCCCCGGCCGCCGGGCACCGTCGGATCGCCGCCGTCTCGGTCCTCGGCGAACGGGCGCTGGCCGGGCCCGTGGTCGACGTCGAGGTGCTGCGGCCGGTGACCGGGCTGACCGCCCGGCGGCTGCCCGGCGGGGAGGCCTCGGTCCTGCTGGACTGGCCCGACGGCACCAGCCATCTCACGGTCCGCTGGGACGGGCCCGACGGCGGCGGGGAGCGGACCGTCACCGCGCACGCCTACCGGCGCGGCGGGCTGCGGCTGCCCGTCGGCCCGGGGGACGTGCGCATCCGGGCCACGGCCGTGCCGCAGGTGCCGGACGCCGTGGTCGTGACGGCGGCGGGCACCGAGGCGGTCCTGCCGCCGGACACCGCCATCGGCTACCGACTCGTGCGCGAACGGCGGCGGTTCCGCGGCCGGAGCCGTACCCTGCTGAGGGTCACGCTGTCCGCCCCCGCCGGCGGAGGCGGCCCGGAGGTCCCCGAGTTCGTGTGTGTCGCCCGCAGCGGGACCCTCCGGCCGCGCAGCGCCGCCGACGGCACGACCCTCCTGCGCATCCCCGGTACCGATCTGACCCGACACGGCACGGTCGAACAGGAACTGCCGGCCACGCCGATCCCGGCCCCGTACACCTTGCGCGGCTTCCTGCTGGGCGAGCACGCGGCCGCCGTACGCCTCGAAGAACCGTCCCCCGCGACCCTGGTGGTGCGCTGAGCCATGACGACCGTGATCTGCCCCTACTGTTTCGCCCGCTGCGCCGCGGCGAAGCTGCCCTACCGCTGTCTGATGACGCCGACCGGCGTCCGCGGCGGCTCGCCCTGCGGGCCCGAACGCGACGACGTCTGGGCCGGGTTCATGGGCCCGGGGGTGCCGCCCGGGGCCCGGATGCGCGGGCCCGTGTTCACCCCGGCCCGCAGGGCCGGATGGCGCGTCGGCTCGGGCAGCAGTGTGCCGTGCCCGGGGTGCGGGGTGGGCACCACGACCCGGGTGTGCGGGTCCTGCCACAGCGACCTGCCGAGCGACTACTGCGACCAGGACAGCCGCATCATCGCCCTGGTCGGGGCCAAGGCGTCCGGCAAGAGCACCTATGTCTCGGTGCTGGTCAACGAGTTGAACCACCGGGTGGGCCAGGCCTACCACGCCTCGCTGGCCGCGATGGGGCAGAGCACCCAGGTACGGGACCGGGAGATGGCGGAGGACCTGTACGAGCGGCTGCGGCTGCCGGACGCCACCCGGCCCGCCGCCCTCGGCTTCAACGACCCGCTGCTGTACCGGCTCAGCCTGCCCCGGCGCAGCCGCCTCGGCTCGGGCACCCGGCACACCGCGCTGGTGTTCTTCGACGCGGCGGGCGAGGATCTCGCGGGCGCCGAGGCCATGGACCGCTACACCCGGTACCTGAGCGCCGCCGACGGCATCGTCCTGCTGGTCGACCCGCTGCAACTCGGCTCGGTGCGCGACCGGTTGCCGGTCCACGACGGGCCTCCGCTGCCCGTCGTGGAAACCCCGCCGCAGCAGATCGCCGCCGACCTGGCCCGCCAGCTGCGCGCCCACGGCAAGGGCGGCTCCCGGGGCCGGGTGGCGACGCCGATCGCGGTGGCGGTCACCAAGACGGACATGCTCAGGCCGCTGCTCGACCCGCACTCCCCGGTCCTGCGCAACGCCCCGCACCCCGGCGGCACCTTCGACGAGGACGACCGGCTCGCGGTGCACGAGGAGATCCGCTCCCTGCTCACCGACTGGGACTCGGGCGCGCTGCTGCGCCAACTGGAGCTCGACTTCGCTGAGTTGTCGCTGTTCGGGCTGTCCGCGCTGGGCGCCCCGCCGCCCGCCGAGGCGCCCGCGGACGCACCGAAGTCGGGTCCGCAGCCGATCCGGGTGGAGGATCCGCTGCTGTGGCTGCTGGCCCGGCGCGGACTGCTGCCGGTGCACCGTACGACGGGGAAGGAGCGGGCCACGTGACGCCGGCCCAGCTGCACTACACGTCCGCGCCGCCGGGCCCGGACGGTTCGGGCTTCCGGTTCACCGCGGTCAGCGCGGGGGTGCCGCAGGGGCTGCTGCGGGAGGCGGAGCAGCTCATCGGCTACGAGCCGCCGCGCGACTTCCCGGCCCGGCCGGACACCGAGGAGCTGAAGAGCTTCCCGAAGGCCTTCGCCTTCTCCGAACTGTCGGACGGGGGACGGCTGTTGAGCCGTTCCGTCTACACCGGCGCCGACTACACCGGGCGCTGGGGCAACTTCCACGCCCACGCGGTGCATCTGCCGCCGGGAGCCCGGCTGCCGGACGGGGCGCTGCCCATCACCGCCTGGGAGTCGCCCCGCTGGTCCGACACCACTCCCCCGGACGGGCGGCCCGGACCCGTCGACCGGTTCGAGCCGTCCGGGCTGCTGCGCCGGGACGGCCTGGTCGCGTTCGCCGCCTCCCGGCAGCCCTGGCTGGCGCCGTTCTTCGCCGATCTGCGGGCGGTCGCCGAGGATCCGGGCGCCGGTCAGCTCGTGCTGGTGGAGCAGGACAGCGCGGACGTGGCGCAGTGGATCGCGCTGGCCTGCGCGGTGCTCCCGCGCGAGCAGGCGCACCGGCTGACGTTCACCACGTACACCCGCCGTCCGCAGCAGGCCCGGCAGCAGATCGTGGGCGTGCTGCCGTCGTCGGAGCAGATCCCGCAGGACCACCGGTACCGGGTGCACGACTGCACCCGGCGGCCGCCGTCGGAGCCGGTCACCGACACCTGGGCGCAGGTGTGCGCCCGGATCTGGATCGCGGGCCGGCCCGATCTGTTCCGCGACCCGGTGGACGGGCTGGGGCCGCTCACGGTCGCGGCACTGGTCGAGGGCATCGGCCTGCCGTCGGACGCGCGGGCCGTGGCGGCCCGGTGGGCGGCGGAGCGGCTGCTGCCCGAGGCGACGCTGGGCGCGCTGATCGCCGGGCTGTGCCGGGACGGGGAGGACGCGGACGAACCGGCCGCGCTCGCCGCCCTCTGGGAGCGGGTCGACGGGCAGGTGCCGACCGCGGTGTCGGCGCCGCTCGCCGCGCGCGTGCTGGCGAGCGCCGTGCGCGGCGGCGGCCCGGTTCCCGCGCTGCGCCCCGGGTCCCTGACCCCGCAGGTCCACGCCGACCTGGCCCGCGCTCTCGCGCCCGTCCTGCGCGAGGGCGTCGCGGACGCCGCACAGCCCGCCGACGGCCGGCCGCTCACCCTGCTGCGGGTGGCGGATCTCCTCGGCGTCGACTGCCAGGACCTGCTGCCCGAGCTGGCCGGCCGCCTCGCGCGCGCCCTCGTGGACACGGCACCGCAGGAACGGCCGGCCGCACGCGAGCACCCCGTGGGGCACCCCGCCCTGCGGACCGCGGAGACCGCCGACGCGACCGCGCCCCGCCTCGGTACGCCCGCCCTGCTCGATGCCGTGCACGAGCATCCGGCGCTGCGGCTGGCGCTCTTCGGCTCGCTGGACGCGCTGGCCGCCGCCGACCCGCCCGCCGCCGCACGGACGCTGGCCGGCTCCGGTCTGCCCGTCGGGCTGCAGCCCGGCTTCCCGCATCTGCGGATGTGCGTGCTCGCGGAGCCCGGGGGCGACCGGCTCGCCCGGTTCCACGGGGCGCTGCGCACCGCCGGTGCCTCCCCGCACGCCGACCCGTCCGTCCTGCGGACCGCGCTGCGGCTGGTGTGGCCCGCCGGGGATTTACCCACGGGGCAGGAGGCGAGCCTGCTGCTGAACGAACTCGGATCCGATCTGCACCGGGCGGCCGGCACCCGGGACCTGCTCATCGACGCCGCCCTCGCCGCGCCGGCCGACGACCGGGACGTCCCCGCCCTCGCCGCGGACCTGCTGCGCTGCTTCACCACCGAACTGCGCCCCGGGCAGCGGGCGGCGCTGCTCCTGCTGGAGTACGCCGGGCTGCTGGGCACCCCGGGCGAGGGCGAGGAGTGGGTCCGGCGGGTGCTGTCCCTGCGGGACGGCGCCGCCGATCCGGTGCCGGACACGGTGTTGCACCGGGCCTTCGACGCGCTGGCCCGGCGGCTGGTGGCGGACTCGGTGCCGGAGAGCGAGCTGTACGCCCTGGCCCGGTCCGGCGAACCGGAGCTGCTGGCCGCCTACGAACGCGCCGGGCGCTCCCCGGCCGTGGCCGACCGGCTGCGCGTCGTGCCGTCGTACGTCGCCGTCTGCTTCCGCGCGTGGAGCGCCTTCCCGGGCACCCACCCCGCCTGGGACGAGACCGGCGCGGCACTGCTCGGCAAGGTGCTGCGGCCGGTGGTGAAGGCGCTGCCCGCCGAGGACGTCGCCGAGGTGGAGGCGGCGCTCGAACGGGCCGGGCGGAGCAAGCTCGACGCGTTCCGGTCCTGGAACCGGCCCGGCGCGCTGGGGCGGCTCGCGGGGCGGCTGTCCGGACGGGGGCGGCGCGCGGAACCCGGCGCCGCCTGGCCCGGAGACGTGGAACCGCCATACCGGGGAGGCCGTCGATGAGCGCCATGACCGTCGTGACGTTCTACTTCCTGTGGTGCGCGCTGATCGCCGCCGGGGTGGGCCTGGGCCGGGTGCTGTGGGAATTCCTCGGGATCGGGGTGCGTGGGGTGTGGCAGGGCCTGGGGCCCTGGCAGCCGGGCCGCCCCGACCAGCGGGTCCCGGCCGTGGGGGGCGCCGAACCCGCCCACCTGGCCTACTGGTGGCGGCAGATGTGGGTGGACGGCGGCACCGCCGCGGCCTACGGCATGCGGAAGATGTGGACCGCGCTGGCCGACCCCTGGCTGGAGCGGATCTCCAGGAACCTGTTCCGCGGCCGGTTCCCCTCCGGCCCTCGTACCGGCTCCCCGGCCGGAGCCGTGCTGCTGATCGTGTTCGTGGCGCCGGGCACGGCGGCGGGGGCGCTCATCGGCACCGCTCTGGCCACCCTGCTGCTCGGGGTGTTCCTCGTGGTGTTCGCGCTGCTGCTGGCGCTGGTCTGGCTGGGCTGCGCGACGGCCGTGCCGGTGCTGCGGGGTGCGGAGCGGGGCTGGGCGCTGGCCCGGGGAGTGCGCGTCAAGTGCCCCTACCCGGGCTGCTACCAGCCGGTGCCGCTGGCCGTGCACCGCTGCCCCGGCTGCGAGGCGGGACACGGCTCGCTGCGGCCCGGGCGGTACGGCGTCCTGTGGCACCGGTGCGGCTGCGGGCGCCGGCTGCCGACGACCCGGTTCGCCAAGCGGGGGGCGCTGACGACCCGGTGCCCGCACTGCGACCGGCGGTTGCCCGGGATCACCGGCACCACCCGCGTCGTCCACGCGCCGCTGGTCGGCGGGACCTCCTCCGGCAAGACGATGCTGATGGCGGCCATGGTGGAGGGGCTGCACGCCTGCGCGCGGCGCGGTGAACTCACCGTCGAGTACGCCTCGGACGACGACCGGACCGCCGCGAACGACCTCAACCAGGAACTGCGGCAGACCGGTTGGGCCCGCGCCACCACCGGCGGCCAGCCACGCGCCCTGATGCTGACGGTGACCCGGGGACGGCGGCGACGGCTGCTGTACCTGTACGACCCGATGGGCGAATCGGTCAGCGAGGCCGACCGGGTGCGCGCCCAGCACTACCTCCAGCACGCGAACGGAGTCGTGCTCGTCGCCGACGTCCTGGCCGACCCCAAGGTGCGCGGCAGGCTCGGCGCGGACGATCTCGCGCGGGCCCGGGCGGCACGGCCCTCGCCGCAGGGCCCCTGGGACACGTACCAGCGGCTGACCGGCGAGCTGGCGGCGCTGACCGGGCGGCGGGGGCGGCTGTCCGTGGCCACCGTCGTCACCAAGCGGGACATCCTCGACCAGCTGACGACCCTGGCCGTGCCCGGCGCGCAGATCGACGGCTGGCTGGAGCAGATCGGCCTCGGCCCGCTGGTCCGGGCCCTCGGGCACGACTTCCGGGCGGCCCGCTACTGGGCGGTGAGCGCCCACGCCGCCACCGGCACCGGGCCGCTGGAGAGCGAGCAGCGGCGGGCGGCCGAGCCGGTGCTCTGGCTGCTGGCCGCCTCGGGGCTGCGCACCGGCGCGCTGGCCGGGCCGGGCGGGGCGGGCGGCTCCGGCGGCCGGGAGCGCAGGATCCGGCTGCGTGGCACCGGCGACCGTGAGAGGACCCCCGCATGACACGGGTGACACCGTCCCTCGGGCGCTGGCGGCGGGTGATGGCGGGCGTGTTCGTCGCCTCCATCGCGCTGACGGTGCTCGCACTCCTCGGGCTGGCGCAGTGGCTGCTGGTCTGACGGCAACGACGAGAGGAAAGGAAACGGCGTGAGTGACATTCCCGGCGGGGCCATGGCCAGCCGGCCGGTCCACTTCATCTGGCTGCTCGACTGCTCGTACTCGATGCAGGGCGAGAAGATCGGCCAGCTCAACTACGCGATCAGAGAAGCGATCCCGGAGATGCGGTCGGTGGCGCACGACAATCCCGCCGCCCAGCTCCTGCTGCGCACGGTCACGTTCTCCACCACCGCGCAGTGGCACCATCAGGTGCCGGTGCCGGTCGACGCCTTCACCTGGCAGGACGTCCAGGTGGACGGCATGACCAACCTCGGTGAGGCGCTGGCCCTGGTGGCGCGGGAGCTGCAGAGCCCGCCGATGCCGCAGCGGGCGCTGAAGCCGGTGCTGGCGCTGGTGTCGGACGGGGTGCCCACCGACGACTGGAAGGCCGGTCTGAAGGCGATCGACGCGACCCCGTGGGGGCGCAAGGCGGTGCGGGTCGCCATCGCGATCGGCACCGACGCCGACCGCGGGGTGCTGCAGGAGTTCCTCGCCAACCCCGAGCTGCAGCCGCTGGACGCCAACAGCCCCAAGCAGCTGGCGGCGGCGATCCGCTGGGCGTCCACGGCGGCCGTCAAGGCGGCCTCGCAGCCGGTGGCCGGGGCGGCCGACCCGTTGGCGAAGCAGCAGCCGTACGCGCCGCCGGTCCTGGACGACGACGATGACGACGACGTGTGGTGACGCTCGGGGTGCGACGCTGGGACACACTCGGCGACAGCGTCCAGGGCGTCGGCAAGCGGTGCAACCAGGACTGGTGGGCCTGTGAGGGCACCGGCTCCGGGGACGAGCCGCTGGTGCTGGCGGTGGCCGACGGACACGGCTCGGCGGTGCACGCCCGCAGCGAGCTCGGCGCCCGGTTCGCCGTGGACCGGTTCCTGGGGCTGGCGGTCTCCTTCGGCCGCGCGGCCCGCGACTGCCACGCGCCGGGGCGGCTCGCCCGGCTGATGGCGTACGCCCGCGACGACTTCCCGCGCGCCCTGGTGCAGGAGTGGCGGTCGGAGGCGCTCGGTCACTGGGACCGGCACCGCCCGGTCGCCGACGACGGCGCGCCCGAGCCGGAGCCGGGCGACAAGCTGCTGCTGTACGGCACCACCCTGGTCGGCGCCGTGCTCACGCCGTGGCTGTTCGTGGCCTGGCAGATCGGCGACGGCGATCTCGCGGTGGTCGAGCACGACGGGGAGCTGCGCCGGCCGCTGGCTCCGGCCGAGGAGGATCTCGGCGACGAGACGGAGTCGCTGTGCGGCGCCCAGGCGTGGCGGGCGGTGCGTACGCACTGGGCGCCGCTGTTCGACGAGGCGCGCGGGCCGCGTCTGGTGGTGCTGTCGACGGACGGTCTGTCGAAGAGCTTCGCCGCCGCGGACGGCTACCGGGAGTTCGTCGAGGGGCTGGACGACCGGCTGGCGCAAGAGGGCACGGCGGGGGTGCGCGAGGTGCTGCCGGAGTGGCTGCGGCATGCCTCGCGCTACTCCGGGGACGACACGACGCTGGTGGCCGCGCTGCGGCCGGTGCACCTGACGTCGACAACGGAAGAGACAACGGAGAGTTGAGCGGATGAGCGGCATGCTCGACAGCGGGACGCGGCTGGCCGTGGACAACGGCGACGAGGCCGAGATCATCGGCATGCTGGGCGCCGGTGGCCAGGGCGAGGTGTACCGGGTGCGGACGGCGGCCGGGGAGAAGGCCCTGAAGTGGTACTACCCGACCTGTGCGACACCGGAGCAGGCGGCGATCGTCCAGGAGCTGGTGGAGCGGGACTTCGACGACGACCGGTTCCTGTGGCCCGAGGCGTACGTGGCCGGGTACCGGGGTTCGTTCGGCTATCTGATGGAGCTGCGCCCGGAGCGCTTCAAGGGCCTACCCGACCTGTTCCGGCGCCAACTGCGCACGAGTACGGGGGCGCTGCTCACGGCCTGTCTCTACACGGTGGAGGCGTACCAGGCGCTGCACTCGCGCGGGATCGCCTACCGGGACATCTCCTGGGGGAACGTCTTCTTCGACCCGGCCACCGGTGAGGTGCTGGTGTGCGACAACGACAACGCCGTGGTGGAGGGCGACGCGAGCGGCATCTCGGGGACGATGAAGTTCATGGCGCCGGAGCTGGTGCGCGCCGAGCCGGGCGCCCGGCCGGGCACCCAGTCCGATCTGCACTCCCTGGCCGTGCTGCTGTTCATGCTGCTGATGAACCACCATCCGCTGGAAGGCAGACGGGAGTTGGGCATTCACTGCTTCGACGAGGCGGCGGAGAAGCGGCTGTACGGCAAGAGCCCGCTGTTCGTGTTCGATCCGGTGGACGACTCCAACGCGCCCGACCCGATGGAGCACGCGACGGTGCTGGCGACCTGGGACGCGGCGGTCGGCACCCTCCAGCACCTGTTCGTGCGCAGCTTCACCGTCGGTCTGCGGGACCCCGCGGCCCGGGTGCGCGAGACGGAGTGGCGCAACGCGCTGCGGGCGGTGCTGGACGCGGTGGTGGAGTGCGCCTCCTGCGGGCGGCAGAACATGACCGAGCCGGGCGAGAACCCGCCGGAGCGGGCCTGCTGGGGGTGCGGGGCGCGGCTGGTGCTGCCGCCCCGGCTGACGGTGACGACCCCGCCACCGCGCGCCGAGCACCACATCCGGCTGCGCCGGGCGGCCCGGGTCCAGGCCCACCATCTGCTGCCCGAACCGGCCCGGCACGACTGCTCGGACCGGAGCGTGGTGGCGGAGCTGGTCGAACACCCCGCCAAGCCGGGCCGGTTCGGCATCGCCAACCGCTCCGGGGACACCTGGACGGGCACCCGCTCCGACGGCACGTCCCAGCAGATCGCCCCCGGCCAGACCGTACCGCTGCGCTCGGGTCTGGAACTGGACCTCGGCGGCGGGGCGCGGGCGGTGGTGCGCGCCAGGTAGCGGGGCCGCTCACAGGCCCAGGACGCGTCCGATCTCCTGGGCCAGGGCGAGTCCGCCGCTGCCCGCCGCGACCCCGATGCCGATGGTTTCCAGGGCGGCCCGGATCCGGCCCCGGTCGGCGGGCCGCCCGTCCTGCCCGGCACCGGCCAGCTCACCCTGGACGACCTGGGCCTGCGGGACCAGCGCCGGGCTCTCCAGGCGCAGCCGCTCCACGAGCTGGTCGGCCAGCCGCAGCAGGGCCACGGCGTCGGGGCCGTTGTTGATCTCGATACGGCCGTTGTCGCCGAAGTTGGCCGGGCCGTTGACGTTGTTGATGTGGTACGTGCTCATGTACCGGCTCCTGTTCCGTACCGGGTCGGGGCTTGGCCTACGGTGTTCCGCCGCCCCCGCCCGCACCCTGCGGCCCGCCGCCCTGGGGGCCGTTGTTCTGCTGGATGGTGCCGCCCGCGCCGAAGATGCTGGGCCCGTTGACGTTGTTGACGTGGTAGTTCTGCGTGATGATCTTCTGCGCGCTGTCGAAGGAGCTCGTGTCGACGTTGTGGTCCTTCAGGAAGCGCTCGGTGGCGGTCAGGACGCCCTGCTGCAGCCGGACGAGGTAGTCCAGCGCGTCCATGCGCTCCGCGTAGCCCGCCTGGTCCCAGTCGCCGTAGCGCTCGCGCAGGCTGGTGGCGGCGCCGTGGTCGACGATGACGTGCTGGTTCTTGATCCTGCGGCGCTGCTTGCGCAGGGTGCGCTCGTTGTCGTACAGCCACCGGGAGCGTTCCGTCATGCGTCCCGGGGCGCCGCTCAGCTCGGACCAGGTGTGCCCGGTGGTGTACTTGACCAGGCTCCACCAGCGGTCGAAGCGGGCCAGCGGGAGGGTGTCGACGTCGTGGAAGCGGGCTTCGAGCGGCGGGATCGCGTAGGCGGCCACCTCCCAGCTGAGGCTGGGCTTGGCGAGGATCGCCCGCAGGTACATGGAGACGATGAGCCGTCCGCCCTCGCCGACGCGCTCCAGGCACAGATGGGTGCGCATGCCCGCGCCGGGTTTGTGCAGCCCTGCCTGGACGAGCTGTTTGGGCACGTGCGGGTTGGGGCGCCGGGTCCGGTCCGGGACGAGTTCGGGAAGCAGATAGGCGTGGCTGCCGAGGACGTAGAGCCGGTTCCTGGTGCGCAGTCCGTCCAGGCCGGAGATGCTCTCCATGTGGCGGGCGACGTAGGTGTGCAGGTCGATGGCGTCGAAGTCGAGCACCGGCAGCTTGGTACCGCCGGGGCCCTCGGCCGGCTCGCTGACGTCGATGGGCCCCCAGATGACCTCCCGCTCCTGGAGCCGCTTGCCGCTGCCGACGAACGGATTGGTCAGGGAGGTCTCGTCGGCGTACGGCAGGACGTTGGAGCGCTTGAGCTCGTGCAGCCGGGTCTCCTCGGCCTGTTCCAGGGGCGGGGCGAGCGTCTCCGGCTTCTCGGCGCCGTGGAACACCTGCTGGGCCGCGTCCCTGGCCCGCGCCTGCGCGTGGTGGACGAGGCCCCAGGTGACCGCGAGGACGCCCGGGGGGCCGTAGACCGCGACGAGGACGAGGGAGCCGTGGCCGGCGATCAGGGACCACACGGCCATCAGCAGCGAGGCGAGGAACAGTACGCCGAGGACGGCGAGTTGACGGTCGAGCGACTTCCTGCGCCGGACCGCGGCGCGTGCGTGGCGGGCGACGGCCACGAAGTTGATGCCGAGGGTGAGTCCGATCGCGGTGAGCCGGTCGCCGGTGAGTTCGCGGTCGATGTCCCGGGCGAGGTCGTCGTGGAGGTGGACCGTGGCGCAGATCCGGCGCGTCACCGCGTCCTTTCGGTACTGCGGCAACAAGGGTAAGACTCTGCCCGCCACGCTGCCCCGCCCCCCTGCCGCCGTTGTCCCGCGGGTCTCACCTTAGGGACAACGGGGGCTATGTGTCCGGAGGTTGACCGCACCGGACCGCCTACGGGGCGGTCATCTCCAGCAGCTTGACCACGGTGTTCCAGTTCCGGGTGGTCGCGGTCACGCCCTTGGTCAAGCGCGGCCTGGCCAGCTGCTCGGCTAGTTTGGAGCGGCCGAGGCCGTTCGGGGCGTACAGGTACATGCAGCGGTCGCCGAGCCGGAACTCCTCCGGCAGGAAGGCGGCCGGGTCGATCTCGGCGAAGCGCTCGGCGGTGACCTGCTCGGAGAGGTACGTGACGTGCAGCTGCTTGCCCTCCAGCTCGGCGGCCGGGAAGGGACAGTCCTCGACGACCGACGCCAGATAGGCGTGGTCGCGGACGATGACGTCCACGGCGAACCCGAACCGCTGCTCGATCGCCCGGGTGATCTCCGCGGCCCAGGACTCCTCGTCGCCGCGCGCGGCGGAGAAGACGGCCTGGCCGCTCTGCAGGTAGGTGCGCACGTCCTCCAGGCCGAGCCTGGCCATCAGGACGCGCAGCTCCGCCATCGGGACCTTCTTGGCGCCGCCCACGTTGATCCCCCGCAGCAGCGCCGCATACGTCGTCGTCATCCGCACACCATAAGGCTGCACCGGGATGGGCAGTCGGCACATAGATGTAAGGGGCCTCCTCCTCCCCAGTGGGGAGAGGGCGGGGTCCAGGGGGATGATTCCGGCCGCGTTCAGCTCACCGATCAGCACGACGAGATGCCTTTATCCGCCGCATACCTTCAAAGCGAAAGGTGGCGGCAGGGGGCTGCCACCGCATACGAGGGGGCAAGCCCGTCATGGGGAACGGAGACATACGGGTGCGGGGTCTGGCCGCCCGGGCAGGCGGCTGGAGCGTCCGGCACCGATGGGCTGCCGTCGGCATCTGGGTGCTGTTCGTCGTCCTGGCGATGGGGGTCAGTTCCGCGACCGGCCGGGTGGACGTGGACGAGAGCCAGGCGCTCAAGGGCGAGACGAAGACCGCCGCGCAGATCATCGACGACGCCGGGATCGACGAGCCGGCCGGCGAGACCGTCCTGGTCCAGGCGAAGGACGCCGGCCTGAAGGCCACCGACACCGAGTTCCGCGCCGCGGTCACCGCGGTGATCGACGCGGTCGAGGCGACCGGCAAGGTCACCGACATCACCTCGCCGTACGACGCGGACACCCTCTCCGAGGACGGCCGCAGCGCACTGGTGCAGTTCGACATGCGCGGCGACGCGGAGACCGCGAGCGAGCGGGTCGAGCCGGTGCTGGACGCGGTGGCCGAGGTGCAGAAGGACCATCCGGCGCTGACGATCGAGGAGATCGGCGCCGCCAGCATGATGAAGACGTTCGACGACGCGTTCGGGGACGACTTCAAGAAGGCCGAGTACTCGGCCGTGCCCGTGGCCCTCGGCATTCTGCTGATCGCCTTCGGCGCGCTCGTCGCGGCGCTGCTGCCGGTGCTCCTGGCGATCACCGCGATCATGGCGACGATGGGTCTGATGGGCATCGTCAGCCATGTCATGCCGATGGGCGATGTCGCCAACTCGGTGATGCTGCTGGTCGGTCTGGCCGTCGGCGTCGACTACTGCCTGTTCTACCTGCGCCGCGAGCGTGAGGAGCGGGCGGCCGGCAAGGACCCGCAGACGGCGCTGCGGATCGCCGCCGCCACCAGTGGCCGGGCGATCGTGGTCTCCGGTGTCACGGTGTGCGTGGCGATGGCGGGCATGCTGTTCACCGGTATCGCCGACTTCGAGGCGATGGGCCTGGCCTCGCTGATCGTGGTGGCCGTCGCCATGGTCGGTTCGGTGACCGTGCTTCCCGCGGTGCTGTCGCTGCTGGGCCACCGGGTGGAGAAGGGCCGCATTCCCTACCTGCACCCGGAGAGCAAGCTGCGCCGCAAGCGCCGCGCCGTCAACCGGGACAGCCGACTGTGGACGGCCGTCCTCGGGACCGTGCTGAAGCGGCCGCTGATCTCGACGGTCGTCGCGACCGGCGCACTGCTCGCGGTCGCCGCCCCCGCGATCGGCATGAAGACGCAGAACCTCACGCTGGACCAGGAGTTCGGCGACTCGCTGCCCATCGTGCAGACCTACAACCGGGTCAACGACGCCTTCCCCGGCGGCTCCGAGCCTGCCGAGGTGGTCGTCAAGGCGGACGACATCAACGCCCCCGAGGTGCAGGGCGCGCTCGCCGACTTCAAGCGGGAAGCCGTGGACTCGGGCGCCTCGCGCGGCCCGGTCGAGATCAAGCTGCACGACGAGCAGAACCTCGCCTTCGTCTACGTCCCGCTGGTCGGCGGCTCCGACCTGGACAAGGCGGGCGAGAACCTGGAGAAGCTGCGCGACGAGGTCCGTCCGGCCACGCTCGGCAAGGTCGACGGCATCGAGGCGCCGATCACCGGACAGGTCGCGGGCAGCCACGACTTCAACAACCAGCTGGCCGGAGCGGTCGTCCCCGTCTTCGCGTTCGTGGTGGTCTTCGCCTTCCTGCTGATGCTGCTGTCCTTCCGGTCGCTGACGATCGCGATCACCTCGATCGCGCTCAACCTGCTGTCGGTGGGCGCGGCCTACGGCATCCTGGTCGGCGTCTTCCAGCACGGCTGGGGGGCGTCCCTGGTGGGCGCGGAGGGCGTCGGCGCCATCATCAGCTGGCTGCCGCTGTTCCTCTTCGTGATCCTGTTCGGCCTGTCGATGGACTACCACGTGTTCGTGGTCTCCCGGATCCGCGAGGCGCGGCTGAAGGGCCGTACGACGAACGAGGCGATCAAGCACGGGGTGGTCACCACGGCGGGGGTGGTCACCAGCGCCGCGGTCATCATGGTCGCCGTGTTCGGGATCTTCGGCACGCTGTCCATGCAGTCCATGAAGCAGATGGGCGTGGGTCTCGCGGCGGCGGTGCTGATCGACGCGACGATCATCCGGGGTGTGCTGCTCCCGGCGGTCATGGCGCTGCTGGGCGAGCGCAACTGGTACCTGCCGAAGTGGCTGGAGCGGCTGCCCGACCTGACGCACGACGAGGCGCCGGAGGCGGTGGCCCAGCAGGTACGGGACGACGAGGGGGAGCGCGTCCCGGTCTGATCCGGACCGCATGACACGAGGGCCCGTCGGTTCACGGGGGAACCGACGGGCCCTCGGCTGTGCTCACCGGCCGGGGAGTTCGGCCTCGATGAGGTCGGCCGCCCGCCGCGTGCCGCCCTCCTCGGCCATCTGCGCCGCGATCTCCTTCAGCCGCGCGGCCACCTCCGGATCGCCGACGAGGGCGAGCGCGGCCTCACGCAGCGCCTCGGCGGTCGCCTCCTCGGTGGACAGTTGCCGGGCCACACCGAGCGCCTGGAGCATCTCCGCGTTCCCGAACTGGTCCACGGCCTGCGGTACGGCGATCATGGGGGTGGCCGTGGCCATCCCCTCCTGGCTGCCGCCCGCGCCGGCGTGGGTGACGAACAGGTCGGCCTGCTTCAGCACGGCGAGCTGCGGCACCCACGAGCGCACGTCGACATCGGCGGGTACGTCGCCCAGCTCGGCGGGGTCGACATGGCGGCCGATCTGGAGCACGAGGTGCCAGCCGGGCAGTTCCCCGAATGCCTTGACGCACTCCCGGTAGAAGCCGGGCTGCTTGGTGAAGGACGAGCCGAGCGAGACGAGGACGACCTTCTCGGCACCGGCGGGCCGCTGCCACTCCCCCTCGGCGCCGCGGTCGCCCTGGCAGGCGCCCACGAAGGAGTACACCGACTCGTCGACCCGGTCGGCGTTCGGCTGCAGCGCCTTCGGGATCAGTACGAGGGAGCGGTCGGGGCGGCCCGCGAACCGGTCCGGGTGCAGGGTGATGCCGTTCTCCTCCAGCCAGGCGTGGAAGCGGGCGTAGTAGGCCCGCCCCCGCTCGGTCCTCTTCGGCTCCGCCCACATCGGCTCGGCGACCTCCTCCTCGTAGCCCTCCCAGGCGACGAGGTTCGGCGAGAGCGAGACGGCGGGGACGCCCCAGCGGTGGGCGAGGACACGGGCGGGGTAGGCGGTGATGTCGTGCAGGACGAGGTCCGGTTCGTCGCCCCGGTAGGCCTCGACGAGCTGGGGCAGCGCCTGGATCGCGTCGGCCAGGAACGGCTCGACGTTGTCCAGCAGGGTGCTGCCCCAGGCCTCGGGGTCGGCGTCCGGGCCGGGAAGGGTGGAGTTCCACAGCTTCGGCTCGGCGCCGGTCCCGGCGACCTTCTCGGCGAACGCGGGCGGGATCGCGTAGGTGACCCGGTGTCCGCGCGCGACGAGCTCACGGATCACTTCGAGGCTCGGGTTCACGTGGCCGTGGGCGGCGATGGAGAACATGGCGATGTGCGCGGGTGAGGTCATGCCCTGAACCTTAAGCGAGACGAGACGTCTCGTGCAACTTATTAGGAGTGCTGTGATGTCCGGGCCGTCACCTCTGATAGCGGGCGAGGACCAGGTTTCCGTCCTCCTCCAGGCGCTCGCGCAGGTCGTCGAGGCCGATCGCCCCGCTGTAGTACTCCTGCAGGGCGGGGGTGGCGACCTTGTCCTTCCACTCCGGGTAGCCGCGGACCGACTGCGCGGGCGCCGAGCGCAGGTGCGCGGCGAGGGCGGTGCCGGTCGCCCAGTCGTGCTCGGCCGTGCGCAGCGCCGGGTCCTGGAGCGCCTCGGTGCCGGTCGGCAGCATCCAGTCGCCGAGGGCGAGCCGGACCATGTTCCGCGGCTGGAGCAGGAAGTCGATGAACTCGGCCGCCTCCTCCGGGTGAGGGCTGTCCGCGGCGACGGAGAGCGTCTGCGGGCTGACGCCCTGGGTGAGTCCGTCCGCGCCCGCGGGGGCGGGCAGGACCCGCCAGTCGAAGCCCTCCGGGGCCTGCTGCACGATCTGCTGGCGGTAGGAGAAGCCGAGCGGGACCATCGCGTACCTGCCGCCGAAGAAGCCGGGCAGGGTGTCCGAGCCACCGCTGCCGAGCGTCGAACCGGAGGCGCTGCCATCGGAGTTGACCTGGTCGTGGATGGTCCTGGGGACCACCTCGTCGGCGGTCTTGAAGCGGATCTCGACCTTGCCGTCGGCGTTCCGGTGGAAGAGCTGTCCGCCGGCCGACAGGGAGAGGTTGAGGGTGGCGGAGACGGGTTCCTTCAGCGGCCAGGCCACGCCGTAGGTGCCGTCGCCGCTCAGCTCCTCGGTGATCCGCCGGAACTCCGGCCAGGTCCAGGGGTGTTCCGGCGTGGGGATGCGGACGCCGGACTTCCTCAGCCAGGTGGCGTTGGCGATGAGCACGCGCGGCTCCTGGAGGAACGGCACGCCGTAGATGCCGTCCCCGAAGGTCACCGTCTGCCAACTGCGTTCGGGGATGTCGGCCTTGAGGCGGTCCGGCAGCAGGTCGGTCAGGTCGGCGAGATGGCCGCCGTAGGCGAAGTCGGCGAGGTCGTCGGAGGCGTCGTGCACGATGTCGGGTGCCTCGCCGCCCTCGAAGGACGTGAGCAGCTGGTCGTGGACGCTGTCCCAACTGCCCTGCACGTACTCGACCTCGACGTCCGGATGGCTCGCGTTCCACTCCTCGACGAGTTCCTTGTTGACCGCGACGGACTCCTCCTGCCAGGCCAGGGACTGGAAGCGCAGGGTGATCCGGCCGTCGTCGGCGTCACCGCCGCCGGTGCAGCCCGCGAGGAGCAGCAGCAGGACGAGGATCCAGCGTGCGCGCATCAGTTCTTCACCGCCCCGGCGAGCATGCCGCCCGTGATGCGGCGCTGGACGATCGCGAAGACGACCAGGGAGGGCAGCGTCGCGAGGAACGCGGCCGCGGCGAGCGGGCCGAGGTCGGCGACGCCCTCCGCGCCGATGAAGTGGGTGAGGATCACCGGCAGGGTCTGCTTCTCCGGGGTCTTCAGGAGGACCAGCGCGAAGAAGAACTCGTTCCACGCGGTGACGAAGGCGAACAGCCCCGTGGCCACGATCCCGGGCGCGAGCAGGGGCGCGGTCACCGAGACCAGGGTGCGCAGCCGGCCGGCCCCGTCGACGGCGGCCGCCTCCTCCAGCTCGGTGGGCACGGCCCGGACGTAGCCGACGAGCATCCACAGCGCGAACGGCAGCGCCCACACCACGTACACCAGGATCAGCCCGGCCAGGGAGTCGATCAGCCGCAGGTTCTTCAGCACCAGGAACAGCGGGATGATCACCAGCACCAGCGGGAACGCCTGGCTGACCACGACCCAGCCGGTCGCGGCGCGCGCGAGCCGGGTGCGGTGGCGGGCCATGACGTACGCCATCGGAGTCGCGATCAGTACGGCGACCAGGGCGGCCGACACCGCGGCGACCAGGGAGTTCCCCGCGGCCTGGAGGAGCGGCTGTTCGTCGAAGGCCTGGCGGAAGTTGTCCAGGGTGGGGTTCTCGGGGATCCAGGTGGGGTGGAGGCTGCCGAGTTCGCGGGGCGGCTTGAAGGCGGTGGAGATCAGCCAGAGGAAGGGGAAGGCGAGGAAGACCAGATAACCGAGCAGGGCGGCGTACTGGGCGACGCGGGCGGCGGGGCGCGTCCTCATGACTCGTCCCCTCCCCTCAGCCGGCCCACGAGGAACAGGGCGAGCAGGACCGAGACCAGGGCGACCATCACACATCCCATCGCCGCGGCGTAGCCGAACTGGCCGTAGCGGAAGGCCTCTTCGTAGGCGAAGAGCATCGGCAGCCGGGTGCGGCCGCCGGGGCCGCCGCTGGTCAGGACGTAGACCAGGGCGAAGGAGTTGAAGTTCCAGATGAGGTTGAGCGCCGTGATGGCGAGGGCGACCGGCCGCAGCGCGGGCCAGGTGACGGTCCGAAAGCGCCGCCAGGCCCCGGCGCCGTCCACGGCGGCGGCCTCGTGCAGCTCGCGCGGGGTGTTCTGCAGGCCGGCGAGCAGGGCGACGGTCGTGGTCGGCATGCCCGCCCAGACGCCGACCACGATGACGGCGGGCAGGGCGGTGGCCAGGCCGCTGAGCCAGTCGCGGCCGTCACCGAGGTGCAGGTCGCGCAGGGTCTCGTTGAGGATGCCGGCGTCCGCGTTGTAGACCAGCCGCCACATCACCCCGACCACGACCTCCGGCATGGCCCACGGGACGATCGCGAGGGCGCGGGCCAGCCAGCGCAGCCTCAGGTCCTGGCTGAGCAGCAGGGCGAGCCCGAGCGCCAGCAGGAACTGCGGCACGGTGACCCCGACGGCCCACACCAGACCGATCCGGAACGACTCCCAGAACAGGGTGTCCTGCCACAGGTCCCGGAAGTTGAGACCGCCGATCCACTGGGTGGGCTCGGTGCGCCCGGACTGCGAGTCGGTGAAGGCCAGCAGGATCCCGTAGAGCAGCGGCCCGACGCTGAGCAGCAGGATGGGGATCAGCGCGGGCAGCACCAGGAACCAGGCCCCGCGGTCCAGCGGCGCCTTCCGCGCGGACCGCCTCGTCGCGGTCACCAGGGTCACGTGAGCGGCTCCTCGTGGGGCTCGTGGCGATCTCGAGGTGGGCCTGGTCATGGTCGTGACAGGGGTGGGCGTCGTCAAGACACCGCGCACCTGGCCCGACCTGTGCGAATGCGAGACTGGCCGACGGATGACCATTCACCGAGGGCGACATGGAGGCGGACGATGGACGAGATGCGGGCCCGGGAGGTCCTGGCCGCGGCGGGCGTGCTGCCCGCTCCGGCGCGGGACGCGGCTCTCCTCGCCCTGGGCGAGAACGCCGTGTTCGCCGCCGGTGACCTGGTCGTCAAGGTGGGCCGCGACGCAGGGCTGCTGGACCGGGCGCGGCGCGAACTGGACATCGCGCGGTGGCTGGCCGGGGCGGGCGTCCCGGCGGTCCGGGCGGCCGGGCCCGAGCCGCTGCTGGTCGAGGGACACCCGGTGACGGTGTGGCACCGGCTGCCCGAACCGGTCCGCCCCGCGGAGCCCCACGATTTGGCCGAACTCCTACGGGTCGTCCACGCCCTTCCCGCGCCCTCCTTCGGGCTTCCGGCACGGGATCTGCTGGGCGGCGTCGAACGCTGGCTGCGGCTCGCGGGCGACGCGATCGACCCGGCTGACGCGGCGTACCTGCGGGAGCGGCGGGACGGTTTCGCCGAGGCGGCGGCCCGGCTGACGCCGCGTCTGCCGGTGGGCCCGATCCACGGCGACGCGCTGCCGCGCAACGTCCACGTGGGCACGGACGGGCCTGTGCTGGTCGACCTGGAGACCTTCTCCTGCGACTTCCGCGAGCACGATCTGGTCGTGATGGCCCTGTCCCGCGACCGGTACGGGCTGCCCGCGGCGGCCTACGAGTCGTTCGTCGCCGGGTACGGCTGGGACGTGCGGGAGTGGGAGGGGTGCGCGGTGCTGCGGGGGGCCCGGGAGACGGCCAGTTGCGCGTGGGTGGCTCAGCACGCGCCGAGCAACCCCAAGGCGCGGGAGGAGTTCCGGCGGCGGGTGGCCTCGCTGCGGGACGGGGATGCGACGGTGCGGTGGTATCCGTTCTGAGCGCCTCCTGACGAGGGGCACTTGTCGGTTGTCGAGCGGCTGCGGGCCTTCCGTGGCGGATCGCGCGGTTGCCTGCGCCCCTGGGGCGCCTGGCTCGCGCCGGCCGCTGTGCGCAGTTCCTGCAGCACCCTGCGCACCGCCACACGGGCCGACCACTTCCGGCGGCTATGCGCTTCCCGTGGCTGGTCGCGCCGTTCCCCGCGCCCCTGGGGGCACTTGGCTCGCACCAGCCGCTGTGCCGCCGTTCCTGCAGCACCCTGCACACCGCCACACAGGCCGACCGCTCCCGGCGGCTGTGCGCTTCCTGCGGCCGATCGCGCGGTTCCCCGTGCCCCTAGGCGGCTTGGATCGAGCGGGCCGCTGCGCGCAGTTCCCGCAGTACCGTGCGGACCGCATTTCGTGCCGTCCGCTCCGGGCGGTAGAGGGCGTCGATGGTGCGCCTCGCCTGGACGCCGCTAAGAGGTCTCAGCGTCAGTGCCGGATGGGGGCGCATCGTCCAGCGGGGCATCAGCGCGATGCCTCCTCCGGCGGCCACCGCCTCCGCCACGACCGCGAACTCGTTGATGCGGTGGGCGAGCCGGAGCCGTCGGCCGGCCGCCGCCGCGATGGCGTCGATGGTGGCCATCACCGGGAAGCCGTCGTGCACGGTGATCCACGGCTCGTCGGCCACATCGCGCGGGGTGACCCGGCGCTTCGCGGCCAGCGGATGCTCCTTGGGCATGGCCACGTCCAGCGGCTCGCGCAGCAGCGTGGTCACGGTGACCGTGTCCGGCCAGGGCGGCGCATGGTCCAGGCGGTGGGCGAGGACGATGTCGTACTCCCTGGTGAGCCGGGGGAAGTCGTCCTGCGGTACGTCCTCGTCGGCGAGCCTCACCCGCGGCTTGCCGGGACCGGCGAGGGCGCGCAGCAGGAGCGGGAAGAACGAGCCGCCCGCGCTGTGGAACGCCGCCACCGACACCTCCCCGTCCGGCCGCCCGACGAACTCCTCGACACTGCCCCGGGCCCGCGCCAGCGCCGTCTCCACCTCCACGGCCGCGCCCGCCAGCGCCTGCCCGGCGTCGGTCAGCACCAGCCGTCTGCCCTGCCGCTCGGTGAGCGGGACCGGGATCGCCCGCTGGAGCAGCCTGAGCTGCTGGGAGATCGCCGACGGCGTCACCAGCAGCGCCTCGGCGACCGCGGTCACACTGCCCAGTTCGCCGAGCTCCCGCAGGATCCGCAGCTGCCGTTCGTCCATTCCCACAGTGTAGGAACCCGATGAAGCAGCCCTAAAAGATCCTTTTAGAAACTGGACCTGGGCTTCAGAGACGATCCGGGGCACCGTGGGGGCGTGTCCGACGTCCGCCGTACCGATGCGGTACTCCTCCTTGTCGCGATCGTCTGGGGATCCAGCTATCTCTCCGCCCAGACGGCCACCGCCGCCCTGCCCGTCCTGCTGGTGCTGTTCGCCCGCTACGCCCTGTCCGCGCTCGCCTGTCTCGGCGTCGTCCTCCTCAAGCCCGGCGCCCGCCGGTGGACCCGCGACGAGCTGCGCGCCGGGGTGCCGCTCGGTCTGACGCAGGCCGCGGTGCTCATCGTGGAGACGTACGGCGTCGCCCACACCACCGCCGCCAACGCCGGGCTCATCATCAGCCTGACCATCGTGCTCACCCCCCTCCTCGACCGTGCCGGGCGCTCCGGCGGCATGCCGGCCGCCTTCTACGCCGCCACCGGCGTGTGCGTCCTCGCCGTGGCCCTGCTGATGTCCGGCAACGGCTTCCACGCGCCCCGCCTCGGCGACCTGCTGATGCTCGGCGCCGCGGTGATCCGGGCCGGCCATGTCGTGCTGGTCGGACGGCTGACCGTCGGGCGGGCGATCCGTCCGCTGCATCTGACGACGGTGCAGACCCTGGTCGGCACGGTGCTGTTCGTGCCGACGCTCGCCGGGTCGGGGCTGCCGACGCTGGCCCGCGCCGACGCGGCGACCTGGACCCAGCTGGTCTATCTGGCCCTGTTCTGCAGCGTGTTCGCGTTCCTGGCGCAGACCTGGGCCGTGCAGCGGACGTCCGCGAGCCGGGCCAGCCTGCTGCTGGGCACCGAGCCGCTGTGGGCGGTGGCGGTGGGCATCGCCCTGGGCGGCGAGCACCTGACCGCGCTGACCGGTCTGGGCGCCGCCCTGATGCTCACCGGCACCTACTGGGGCCAGGCTGTGGAACGCGCCCACCGCACCCCGCCCCTCCCGCCCGATGGCCCCGCTCCTCCCACCGAACAGGACCCCGCATGTCCGAAGACACCACTTACCACCGCCTGATCTCCCTGCTGGACGCCTCCGGCGTCGGCTACCAGCTCCTCGACCACGCGCCCGAGGGCGCCACCGAGGCCGTCTGCGCGCTGCGCGGCCACCCGGCGTCCCAGGCGGCGAAGTGCCTCGTGCTGCGGGTCAAGGTCGACCGCCGCACCACCCGGCACGTCCTCGCGGTGGTCCCCGGGGACCGCCGCGTCGACCTGGACGCCGTCCGCGCGCTGTACGCGGCGCGCTACGTCGGCTTCAGCGATCCGGAGACGGCCGAGCGGCTGGCACGCTCGGTGCCGGGCACGGTCCTTCCCTTCAGCTTCGACCCCGGGCTCGAGGTCGTCGCCGACCCGGAGCTGGTGGCGCAGCCGAAGCTGTACTTCAACGCGGCCCGGCTGGACCGGTCGCTGCTGATGTCGGGCGCCGACTACGCCCGGCTGGCCGAGCCGCGGATCGAGCGGATCGCGGGACCCGCCCCCGAGTGACCGGCGGGGCTCACACGGTCTCGTCCGCCGGCTCCCGCAGCGGCCAGGTGCCGTCCACCACCGCCTGCTCGTCGCCCTTGCGGCGCAGGAAGCTCTGGAAGTCCGCCGCCCACTCGGCGTACCAGGCGATCTGGCGGCGATGCAGCTCCGCCGGAGCGAGGGACGCGATCTTGGGGTGGCGGTCGGCTATCGCGCAGGCGAGCCGGGCCGCGGCCAGGGCGTCCGCGAAGGCGTCGTGGGCGGACTCCAGCCGGACGCCGTACTCCGCGCAGACCGCCTCCAGATTGCGCTTGCCGCGGCGGTAGCGGTCGACCCAGCGGTCGATGGTGTACGGGTCGACGACGGGTGCGGGGTCCGTCCCGCCGAGGCGCTCCCGCAGCGACGGCAGGCCGTACCGCCGCAGTTCGGCGGAGAGCAGGCTCAGGTCGAACGCGGCGTTGTACGCCACGACCGGCACGCCCGTCTTCCAGTAGCCCGTCAGCACGTCCGCGATGGCGTCGGCCACTTGGTCGGCGGGCCGGCCCTCGCCGGCCGCGCGTTCGTTGCTGATGCCGTGCACCGCCACCGCGTCCGCCGGGATCACCACGCCCGGGTCCGCCAGCCACTCCCGGCGCCCGAGCTGCTGTCCGCCCCTGAGCTCGATCACGGCGCCGGTGACGATACGCGCCTGTCCCGGGTCCGTCCCGGTCGTCTCCAGGTCGAATCCGATCAGCAGCTCACGGTGCCAGCCCATGGGCGGTCCCCCTCCTCGGTGGTGCTCTCCCCCAGTGGTCTCCACCCTCCCATGAGCCACTGACAATCAGAGGAGCGCGTTCCGCTTACCCCTTCGGGCACTTCGGACAGACAGCCCGAAACGCCCACGCGACTCAGGACACCGGCCGCGAATCCGCCCAGGCCACCTCGAACTCCTCGCGGTACGTCGGAAAGAGCCCGCTGTCGTCCCGGGCGCCCGGTTTGACCAACCGGTTCCCGCCGCGCAGCACCAGCACCGGCGCCTCCATGCCCCGCGCCCGGCGCAGGTAGGACTGCAGGACCGCGATGCCGTCCGAGCCGTCGCCGTCGACCAGGTACGCCGTGAAGCGCGGTGTCTCGTCGTAGACCTGGATCTCGAAGGCCCCGGGGTCGCGCAGCCGGGCGCGGACCCGGCGCATGTGCAGGATGTTCATCTCGACCGAGCGGCTCAGTTCCCCGCGCTTGAGGCCCAGTTCCCGCTCGCGTCGCTTGACCGCGCTGGAGGCCGGGTTCAGGAACAGCAGCCGCACCCGGCAGCCCGACTCGGCCAGCCGCACCAGGCGGCGGCCGGAGAAGTTCTGCACCAGCAGGTTCAGGCCGATGCCGATGGCGTCGAGCCGGCGGGCCTCGCCGAAGATGTCCTCGGCCGGGAACTGCCGCAGCAGCCGCACCCGGTCGGAGTGCACGGCCACCACATCGCCGTACCGGTCGCCGACCAGCTCCTCGACCGCGTCGACCGGCAGCCGGCGCGCGGACGGTACGTCGCCGCCCGCGCCGAGCACCTCCAGCAGCCGCGCCGAGGCACGCTCGGCCTGGCCCAGCACCGCCTCGGACAGCGCCCGGTTGCGGGAGACGACGTTCCGGGTCACCTCCAGCTCGTCCAGGGCGAGTTCGACGTCCCGGCGCTCGTCGACGTAGGGCGCGAAGCACGGCCAGTGCTGCACCATCAGCTCGCGCAGCTGCGGCAGCGTCAGGAAGCTGAGGACGTTGTCGTCGGCCGGGTCGAGCAAGTAGCCCTTGCGGCGGCTGACTTCGCGTACGGCGACCGCGCGCTGCACCCACTCCTGCCCGGCGGGGCCGGCCGCGGCCACCACCCAGTCGTCGCCGTGGACGGGTTCGTAGATGGGGCGCAGGACGGCGGCCACCACCGCGCGCAGCCGCTGTTCGACGAGGTTGAGCCAGATGTAGGCCCGGCCGGCCCGCTGCGCGCGGGTGCGTACCTCGTGCCAGGCGTCGGCGTCCCAGTCCAGCTCCGGTCCGATGGCGCCGGCGTCCATGGGGCGCGCCAGGGACACCGTGCCGGGCGGGACGTCTGTGGAGGTCCCCTCGTGACCCTCGTCACCAGGGGGCAGCTCCCGCCCTCCCGAGCCCACCCGCGCACCGCCTTCCGCTCCCCCGAGCACTCCCCGTGTCAACGATCAAGGAAGGGTACTCCGGGACCGGTCGGCGGTGCAGCCGGATGGACAGGGTCGTTTCCCAACTGCCTCAGTCGAGGCGCCCGTTCGCCCCGGCGAGCTCGGCCGGAGTGAGCGGATTCATAGCGGTGACGTCACGCGGCGCGAGCGAGAAGCCCTGCCAGTGGACCGGCATGGGCTGCTGGTCCTCGTCCCGGGCTATGTGGTGGAAGCCGACGTTCACCCACATGATGGGGTTGGTCAGGGTCTGTCCGTCGACCCACTTGTCCACCGACTTGGGGTGCCCGGTGGGGCAGTTGCCCTTGTTGTTGCTGGCGTACTGCTCGCACTTGTCGTACTGCGTGAAGTACACGTCGTGCTTGGTGAACCCGCGGCCGCTGTACTTGGCGTTGGGGCCGGCGACGAGCTCGTAGGAACGCGGGTGGCCGTCCTTGTTCTTGCCGGTCGCGCTGACCACGCGCCACCAGCGCATGTTCTTGGCGTCGCCCGCGGTCTCCTTGGTGATCTTCGTGCGGGTGGTCTTGTTGGTGGGCGCGCGGTCGCCCGGCGCCTGCGGGGTGACCTTCGAGTCGTACTGCTCGACCCGGCCCTTGGAGGAGCCGTCCAGGCCGAAGTTGAGCCGCCAGAAGACGTTGTGGCTGTGGCTGAGGGGCCGGGCCTTCGGGCCCTTGCCTATCGGCCAGCCCTGGCCGTCCCCGGCGTCGTAGTCCTGCGGCGCGAGGCTGCCGGTGGCGCCGACGTTCAGGTGGATGGTGCCGTCGTCCGAGAAGCGCCACTCGGTGATGTACTCGTACCAGCTGACCTTGTTGACGGCGTAGACGAGCAGGTCCTTGCCCTGCTTCTGGTAGAGCTTCTGGCCGCCGCTGATCGGCTGGTTCAGCATCCGGTACGCGTGCCCGCGGGCGCGTGTCGTGGTGCACAGGCCCTTGACGTTGCGGGTCTCGGTGGACTCGGGCGCCCGGACCTTGACGGTGCGGATGGTGCCGCCCGGGCACTCGCCCGCGGCCAGGTTCTCCAGGCCGTCGCCGAAGTAGTAGCTCGTGATGTCGTCGTACTCCTCCGACCCGTCGTCGTAGGGCACGTGGATCTGGGCGAGCTTGGAGCTGTTGAGGACCTTGATCGGCTTGCTCTCGCCGGGCGGCTGGTAGGTGATGTCCTCCAGGATCATCCCGGCCATGGCCTCGTGGCGCCAGCACATGCGCCAGGTCGTGCCGTTGGAGAGCTTCTGCTCGATGCGGTAGGCCGCGCTGCAGTCGGGGGCGGCGGCGGGCGCCGCCGCGGGCTGGGCGGTGGCCGGTCCGGCGCCCGCGGCCGCGCCCGCCGTCAGTCCGGCCACGGCGAAGGCGGCCAGGGCCGTTCGCGTGCGGGCACGGCTCACTCTGTTGACGCGCATGAAGAATGGACTCCCTTGCATAAGGAGCGAAAGCGGAAGGGTGAAGTGGTCAGCGGTCGAGTTCGGCGACCGTGCGGGCGCTCAGGTCGATCACCAGGTGCCGCATGTCGATCCACGGGCCGTTGAGGGCCTTCGGGAAGAGCCGGGCGCAGCGGTGTTCGCCGCACCGGTCGAGTGCGGCGGGCTGGGCGCCCGGAGCGGCCCGGAAGACCATGCTGTCGACCTCCAGCTGGTCCGGGGAGGTCAGTTCCTTGCCGGTGGCGTCCTTGTAGTCCGCCTTCAGACCCGCGCTCAGCGGGCTGGCCAGCAGGATCTTCATGGCCTCGGTGTTCTCCGAGCGGCCGAGCGGCGGCTGGACGCCCTGCTCGGTGCCGGTGTGCTCGACCTCGCCGGTGTCGAGGTTGACCGTCTTGATGACCAGCGTGTCGTCCTTGTAGTCGTAGAACGTCACGTCGGCGCGCCGGGGCGCGGACGGGTCGTCGAGCTCGTCGGTCTCCGGCTCGGCGAGGTCGATGCCGAGGGTCTGCGGGCCGCGGTCCCCGTCGACGTCCTCACTGGACCGCAGCAGCTGCCGGTTCAGGGCGATCCGCTCGACCCGGGCCAGCTCGTCCTCGGTGAGCGGGTCGCGTCCGGTCCCGCGCTCGCCCTCGGCCGGCGCCTCCTGGACGACGCCGGGCTCGACGGCCTGGTCCTGGCCCGCTCCCTGCGCCTGTCCCGGGGCGCTCTGCCCGGTCCCCGTGTTCCGGTCGCCGGTGTCGTCGGCTCCCGCCGTGCCCGGCAGGGTGACCGCGATCATGGCCGCGGTCCCGGCCAGCGCTATCCCCGCGCCGGCCACCACCTTGCCCAGATGGCGGTGCACTGTCTTGCGCACGTCTTTCCCCCTACTCCCCCTGAATCCCCGGGAGTATGTGATCTGCCCCACTGGTTCGGCATACCGGGTATGCCTGGTCGATCGGTAAGAGGGACATAAGTCGGGGGTGGTTCCCTCACTTTCGGGGAGACTCGAAGCCAAGGCGCCCCGACGGGGCACTTCACCTGAAAGAGTCGTGTACATGCAGGTCTGGCCTGGAGAGGCATATCCACTCGGTGCCACGTATGACGGCGCCGGCACCAACTTCGCGGTCTTCACGGAGGCCGCGGACAGAGTAGAGCTGTGTCTGCTGCATGACGACGGCTCGGAGACGGCGGTGGAACTGCGGGAGAGCGACGCGTTCGTCCGGCACGCGTACGTGCCGGGCATCATGCCGGGACAGCGGTACGGCTTCCGGGTGCACGGGCCGTACGCCCCCGAGCACGGCATGCGCTGCAACTCGGCGAAGCTGCTCCTCGACCCGTACGCGAAGGCGGTGAGCGGCTCGATCCGCTGGGGCGAGGAGGTGTACGGCTACCACTTCGACGCGCCCGACGAGCGCAACGACCTCGACTCGGCGCCGCACACCATGTCGTCGGTCGTGGTCAACCCCTACTTCGACTGGGGCGACGACCGCCGCCCGCGCACCGAGTACCACCACACCGTGATCTACGAGGCCCATGTCAAGGGCCTCACCATGCGGCACCCCGGGCTCCCGGAGGAGCTGCGCGGCACCTACGCGGGCCTGGCGCACCCCGCACTGATCGAACACCTCACCGAACTGGGCGTCACCGCGCTGGAACTGATGCCCGTACACCAGTTCGTGAACGACCACCGGCTGGTCGACATGGGCCTGAACAACTACTGGGGCTACAACACCATCGGCTTCTTCGCCCCGCACAACGCCTACGCGTCCTGGGGCGACCGCGGCCAGCAGGTCCTGGAGTTCAAGTCGGCGGTGAAGGCGCTGCACGAGGCCGGCATCGAGGTCATCCTGGACGTCGTCTACAACCACACCGCCGAGGGCAACCACCTCGGCCCGACCCTGTCCTTCCGGGGCCTGGACAACCCCTCCTACTACCGGCTCACCGACGACCCCCGGTACTACATGGACACCACGGGCACCGGGAACTCCCTGCTCATGCGGTCTCCGCACGTCCTTCAGATGATCATGGACTCGCTGCGGTACTGGGTCACCGAGATGCACGTCGACGGCTTCCGCTTCGACCTGGCCGCCACCCTGGCCCGGCAGTTCCACGAGGTGGACCGGCTGTCGTCGTTCTTCGACCTGGTGCAGCAGGACCCGGTGGTCTCCCAGGTGAAGCTGATCGCCGAGCCCTGGGACGTCGGCGAGGGCGGCTACCAGGTGGGCAACTTCCCGCCTCTGTGGACGGAGTGGAACGGCAAGTACCGCGACACCGTACGGGACCTGTGGCGGGGCGAGCCGCGCACGCTCGCGGAGTTCGCCTCCCGGCTGACCGGCTCCTCCGACCTCTACCAGGACGACGGGCGGCGGCCGCTGGCCTCCATCAACTTCGTCACCTGCCACGACGGCTTCACCCTGCACGACCTCGTCTCGTACAACGAGAAGCACAACGAGGCCAACGGCGAGGACAACCGCGACGGGGAGAGCCACAACCGGTCGTGGAACTGCGGCGCGGAGGGCGAGACCGACGATCCGGCCGTGCTGGAGCTGCGGGCCCGCCAGATCCGCAACTTCCTCGCCACGCTGATGCTCTCCCAGGGCGTGCCGATGATCAGTCACGGTGACGAGTTCGCGCGCACCCAGCGGGGCAACAACAACGCCTACTGCCAGGACAGCGAGCTGGCCTGGCTGCAGTGGCCGGACCCCGACGACGAGGTCGGCAACAAGCTGCTGGACTTCACCCGCGCGATGGTGTGGCTGCGCCGGGACCATCCGGTCCTGCGCCGGCGCCGCTTCTTCCACGGGCGGCCGGTGGAGGGCACGCACGACGACCTGTCCGACATCGCCTGGTTCACCCCGCAGGGCAAGGAGATGACCCAGCGGGACTGGAACTCGACGCAGGCGTCGGCGCTGACGGTCTTCCTCAACGGCAACGCGATCTCCGAGCCGGGGCCGCGCGGGGAGCGCATCAGCGACGACTCGTTCCTGCTGATGTTCAACGCGTCGCCGAAGACCCTCGACTTCGTCGTACCGGTCGACCACGGCCGCCAGTGGCAGGTGGTCGTGGACACCGCGCGCGTGGACGGCGTTCCGCCCGGCACCGGGCCCAAGGTGCACGACGGGGACCGGCTGACCCTGGTGGACCGCAGCCTGGTGGTGCTCCAGCGGCCCGTCTAGGAACGGGTCCGCGGACGCCCGGCCACGCCCGCGTGGCCGGGCGTTTCCCGTGCGGCGTACGACCCCGTCCGCGCGGTCAGCGCGAGGGCGCAGGCGAGGGCGGCGGCCAGGCTCGCCGCCCCGAAGGCCGCGGCGGGGCCGTACGTCTCGGCGAGGCGGCCGGTCACGGCGACCGCCAGGGCCTGGCCGGCCACCAGGGCGCTGGTCGCGACGGCCATCGCCTCGGCCGGCCGGGCCGGCGGCACCACCCGCTCGGTGAGCCCGAACACCGTGATCAGATGCGGCGCGTAGGCCACACCGAGCACGGTGACCACGGCGTACAGGCCCGCCAGGCTGTCCGTCCACAGCAGCGGCAGCGACAGCGCGAACGCCGCCGCGGTCGCCGCCCGCCGCCGCGCCGGAAGCCCCACGCGCGCGGGTACGGCGGCCATGGCGAGCCCCGCGACGGCGCTCATGACCCCCATGGCGGCGTACACCAGTCCGGCCTGTTCCGGCCGCCCGAGCCGCTCGGTGAGCGCGGTGACGCCCGCCTGGCAGGCGCCGAACATGGCCCCCTGGAGGGCGAGCGCGGCGCGCAGCGAGTGGACGGTGCGGGGCATGCGCCCGGGTGCCCCGGTGCGGCGCACGGCGGCCGAACGGGTCACCGCGGCCGTCGGATGGAGGGCGAAGGCGCCGCCGCACAGGGCCACCAGGAGCGCCGCGGCGAGCAGGGCGTGGGCGGGGTGGGCCAGGACCGCGGCCAGGCCCACCAGGGCGGGGCCCAGCACGAAGGAGACCTCGTCCAGGGTGCTCTCGAAGGAGAACGCGGCGCCGACCACCGGCTCGGGGGCCTTGTGCCGCCGGGCCAGGGCGACCAGGCGGGCGCAGGCCAGGGGGCCGACCAGCGGCACGCTCGCGCCCGCGCAGGCGCCGAGCAGCGCGAGCCAGGGCGTGGCGAGCCCGGCGAGCGCCCCGCCCACCAGGGCGGTGATCGCGAGGGCGTTGGCGACCGAGAAGGCGAGCACGACCGTGCGCTGCCCGTGCCGGTCCGCGAGCCGGCCCACGAGCGGTCCGCACAGCACCTGCCCGACGGCCGGCGCCCCGCCGGTCAGACCGGCGGCGGCCAGGGAGCCGCTCGTGCGGGCGACCAGGAGAACACTGCCGAACTGGATGGTGGCCGTGGGCAGTCTGCCGAGGAACGACACCCCCGGCAGCAGCGGCCCGGTCAGGCCGATCACCTCACGGTATGTGTCCAGCGCCCGGCCCCGCCCCGAAGATCCCATCGCTCGACGCCAGCCACGCGCGGGGGCCACGTGGAGGGGAGGATGACACGAAGGGCGGCAGGGCGGGTACGTACGTTTCCATGACACCTGAGCGACCTGACACGGTGGCGCCCACGGCCACGTACCGGCTGCAGCTGCAGCCCGAGTTCCCCTTCGCCGCCGCGGCCGAGGCGGTGCCGTACCTGGCCTCGCTCGGCGTCTCGCACCTGCATCTGTCCCCGGTGCTGGAGGCGGTGCCCGGCTCGGCGCACGGCTACGACGTCGTCGACCACGCGCGCGTGCGGGAGGAACTGGGCGGCGAGGCGGGGCTGCGCGCGCTGGCCGGTACCGCCCGGGAGCACGGGCTCGGCCTGATCGTGGACATCGTGCCGAACCACATGGCGATGGCACCGCGCCACAACCGGGCCCTGTGGGAGGTGCTGCGCGAGGGCCCCAAGTCGCCGTACGCGCGCTGGTTCGACATCGACTGGGAGGCACAGGCCGGGCAGGTGCTGCTCCCGGTGCTCGGCGGTCCGCTCGGCCAGGAGCTCGGCCGCCTGGAGGTCGACGGCGACGTGCTGCGCTACTACGACCAGGCGTTCCCGCTGCGCCAGGGCACCGAGGACCTGCCGCTGCCCCAGCTCCTGGACGCCCAGTGGTACCGCCTCGCCTGGTGGCGGCTGGCCCGGACCGAGCTGAACTACCGCCGGTTCTTCAGCATCTCGGAGCTCATCGGGGTGCGGGTGGAGGACCCGGAGGTCTTCGAGGCCACCCACGACAAGATCCTCGCGCTGCTCCACGAGGGCGTGATCGACGGGCTGCGCATCGACCATCCCGACGGGCTCGCCGACCCCGACGGCTATCTGCGGCGGCTGCACGAGGCGACCGGGGGCCGCTGGACGGTCGTGGAGAAGATCCTCTCGGACGGGGAGCACCTGCCCGCCTCCTGGCCCGTCGCCGGGACCACCGGCTACGACGCCCTGCGGCACATCGACGGCCTCTTCACGGACCCGGCCGGGCACGGGGAACTCCTCGGCCAGTACCGGCGCTTCGCGGCGCCGCAGACGGACCGGGGCGGGCAGTGGGAGACGACCGTGCGGCGGGCCGCGTACAAGGTCCTCAGGCACGAGCTGGCCGCGGAGACCGAGCGGCTGACCCGGGTCGCCGACCGGGTCTGCACCACCTCGCCGGACCCCGCGCTGCGCGACCGCGCGCCCTGGGCGCTGCGCACCGCGCTCCAGGAACTCCTCGTCCGGCTCGAGGTCTACCGGCCCTACGCCTCCGGCGACCCGGCCGCCGTCGTCACCGAGGAGGCGGCGGCCGAGGCCCGGCACGCCTTCGCCGTCCCGGAGGAGGCCGGCGCGGTCGACGTCGTACGGGACCTGGTGCTCGGGCGGGACGGGGACGGCCCCGACCGGACGGAGTTCCGCACCCGGTTCGCGCAGACGGCGTCGGCGCTGCGGGCCAAGTCGGTGGAGGACACCGCGTTCTACCGCTACGTGCCGCTGCTGTCGGCGACCGAGGTGGGCGGGAACCCGGGCAGTCCCGCGATGTCCCCGGAGGACTTCCACGCCTACTGCGCGCGCGTGCAGCGCGACTGGCCGACGACGGGGACCGTCGTGTCGACGCACGACACCAAGCGCAGCGCCGACGTCCGGGCCGCGCTCGCGGTGCTCACCGAATGCCCGCAGCGGTGGGCGGACCTGCTGTCCGAGGTGACCCGCTCCGGCGAGGGCGTGCCCGACGCGCAGCTGGCGTGGGCCGCCTGGCAGACGGTGTTCGGGCTCGGCCCCGCGGACCCGCAGCGGGTGCGGGAGGCGCTGCTGAAGCACGTGCGGGAGGCAGGCCTCTACACGAGCTGGACGGAGCAGGAACCGCCGTACGAGGAGGCGGTGGCGGCCTTCGTCACCGCGGGGCCCTGCGGTCCGCCCGGCGCCCACGTGGCCGCCCTGCGCGACCGGCTCGCGCCGCACATCCGCGCGAACGTGCTGGGCACCGCCCTGGTCCAGCTGACGATGCCGGGTGTGCCCGACGTGTACCAGGGCACGGAGGGCGAGTACCGGGCCCTGGTGGACCCGGACAACCGGCGGCCGGTGCACTACCCGCCCCTGGAGACCGGCGAGAAGAACACGCTGACCGCGGCGGCGCTGCGGCTGCGCGCACGGAGGCCGGCCGCCTTCGGTGAGGCGGCGACGTACGCACCGCTGTCCGCGCAGGGTCCGGCGGCGGCGCACTGCGTGGCGTTCGCGCGCTCGCAGGAGGTGGTCACCGCGGTGACCCGGCTGTCGCTGCGGCTGGCGGAGGCGGGCGGCTGGCGGGAGACAGGGCTGGAGCTGCCGCCGGGGCGGTGGGCCGACGTGCTGACACCGGGACGGGAGTTCACCGGGCACGTGCGCGTGGCGGAGCTGTTCGAGCCGCTTCCGGTGGTGCTGCTGGAACGGGTCTGAGGAGGCCGCGGGCGGGCGCGCGCCGCGATGGCACGCGCCGCGGGGCGGGCTGTACGACCGGCTCGCCGCCGCGCGCGCTCCCCGCGTCCGCCCCGCGCGGGCGGCGCGTCGTGGTGTACGGCGCCGCTCCCCGCGTTTCCCCGCTTCCGGGGGCCGCCGGTGTCCGCCTCCTCCCCCACGGCTCCCGTCGGCACCGGCCGCCCCGCCGGTCGGCGTGCCGTGCCCCTGGGCGCCCCCTGGAGCCTCCCCCTGGCTGTCCTTGACAGTGCACGGCGGCCGTGGGGTACTGCGGATTGCGAGGCCGGGCGGACGTGACGGGGGTGAGTCTCCTGCCGGAGCTGCGCTACCCCACGGTGACCGAAGTCGTCTCGGCGGCCCGGGCGTTGGCGGCACAACGACCGGGCCCGTGCACACTGCGGGAGGTGGGCCTGTCGCGAGCGGGCCGCCCTCTGCATCTGCTGTCCGTGGGCCGTGCGCGGCGCGCGGTGCTGGTCGTCGCGGGCGCCCACGCCAACGAGCCGACCGGCGGCCCGGCCCTGCTCGCGCTGGCCGAACGGGTCCTGCACGAGCGGGCGCTGCGGACCGACACCTCCTGGCACTTCCTGCTGTGCGCCGATCCCGACGGGGCGAGCCTGCATGTCACTCCCGCGCCGCGCAGCCTGTTCGACTACCACCTCGGCTTCTTCCGGCCGGCGGGCCCCGAGCAGCCGGAGTGGTCGCCCGCGGTCCTGCCGCCCGACCGGCTGCCGCCGGAGACCCGCGCCCTGACCGGGGTCATCGACGAACTGCGCCCCTACCTCCAGGCCACCCTGCACGGCACCGAACTGGGCGGCAGCTGGGTGCAGCTGACGAAGGACCTGCCCGGGCTCGCCGAGCCGTTCGCCAAGTCGGCGGCGGAGCTGAACATCCCGGTGGAGACCGGCGCCGCGGACGCCGCGGGCTGGCCTGCGTCCGGGCCCGGCGTCCATGTGATGCCGGCGGCGGGGGCGGCGATGGCGTACCCGAGCATGCCGGACGACGCCCGGCACAGCACCTGGCACCACGTGCACCGGTACGGCGGGATGACGGCGGTCGTGGAGGTGCCGATGTGGGCGAGCGACCTGGTCGACGACCCGGTACCGCATCCGGCGCCGGTGGCGGCGATGCGGCGGCTCGCGGGCCGGCTGCTGCGGGACACGCGGGAGGTGGAGCGGGTGCTCACCGAGGTGCTGCCCCGGCTCGACGGCGCCGACGGACCGCTGCTGCGGGCCACGCGCTGGGCGCTGGAGCTGGTGCCGGGGCTGGCCGCGGACTGGACGCGCACGGCGCCGGTGGACGACACGCGCGCGTACATCGGCAGTGTGGACGCCTTCGCGCGCCGGCTGCCGCTGCGGGCGGCGGCCATGCTGCTGCGAGTGCTGCAGGAGACGGACGACCGTGCGGCGCCGGGTCTGGAACGGCTCGTGGCGTCCTGGAGCGGTTCCTTCGAGCGGCGGTTCCGGGCCCGCTGGGTGCCGTTGGAGCACCAGGTCGAGCACCAGTCCCGCACGGTCGTCGCGGCGGCCCGGCACGCGCGCGACCGGGCGGCGTGAGAGCCGCCACGCGCGTGCCGGGGGCGCGCGCACCGGTCAGTCGTCCAGGGCGAACACCGCCCCCGTCCGCGCCGTCAGCTCGCACGCGTTGCCGAACAGCCGGTGGAACTCGACCGGACGGCCGTTCCACCGGCCGCTCGCCCGGGCGGTGACCGGGGCGTAGACCATCGGGCAGATCGCGTCCCGCTGGGCGATGCGGTCGATGGCGCCGTCGACCGCCGCCAGGGCCGCGCAGGCCTCGGCGGCGCGCGCGTGGCCCTGGGGCATGTCGCACATCAGCAGTGCGCCGCGGGTGCGGCCGGAGTGCGCGTCGCCCGTGGTGAGCGTGAGGTAGAGCCAGTTGTCGGGGAGGGTCTCCCGCTCGACCGCCTGCGCCGGAACCGTCGCGAGGACGAGGACGGAGACCGCCGCGAGCAGGACGCCCCGGACACCGGCCCGTCCCGCCTTCACTGTGGTGGAGTGTGTCATTCCCGATGCATCGGCACGGCGGCCTCGGAACCCCACCCCTGCTCACCCGAACGGGAACCCGCGCGCGGGTGGCGCGAGGCCAGGTCGAACGCGGCGAGCACCACCCGGGACTGGTACTCGACCTGGCGTGCGACCGGTATCCACCGCGCCCCGCAGCCGTCGCGGTAGTCGGCGCACCACAGGTCGATGAGCCGGTCCAGCTCGGGCAGCACCCCCGCCGGGTCCCGGCCCGAGCCGGCCACCAGCCGGTGCAGCAGCCCCGCCGTGCGCAGCGCCAGCCGTCGCCCGGCGATGCGCAGGGTGGCCAGGTGGGCGGTGCTGAGCGGGGGCAGGGGGTGGGCGTCGGCGGTGACGATGTCGGGGTCCCAGGTGTCGGCGAGCCCCGGGCAGACCAGCACGTAGTCGTCGACCGGGGCGAGCAGGCGGGCGGTCTCCTGGGTGGCGGGCAGGTGGTGGCGCAGGCGGGTGAGGAGGCGGGCCAGCAGCCGGGAGTCGTGCCGCAGGGCGCGGCTGACCGTGCGCAGGACGGCGGCCGCGTCGGCGGGGATGGTGTCGTCCTCCACCGCGGCCACCCCCCACATGGGTGCCTCGACCACCGCCGTGACCGTGCCGTACCGGTAGGGGTGGAACCAGGTGGACTCCACGGCGGCCTCGGTGATGGCGGCGGCGAGGTCGCCCCGGCGCGGCGGCGGGATCAGGTAGACGGCGGGCCCGAGGCGCGGCCAGTACAGGGTGTCGTACGGCCCGAGTTCGCGGGGGATGCCCAGGCGGGCGGCGGTGTGCGCGAGGCGGCGCGGGAAGCCGGGCAGGTCGTGGGTGAGCTCGGCGAAGCCGCCGCCGACGTCGACGCCGTGCAGCGAGCACTGCAGGAAGGGGCGCAGCTCGTCCTGGAGGTCGAGCAGGGCGCGGGTCTCGGGCAGCGTGGCGCGGTCCGCCCCGTCGGGCAGCCACTCGGGCTGTTCCAGGAAGCCGGGGCGGAAGAAGTTCCGAAAGTAGCGGCCGAGGGTGTACGGGCCCTGGAGCCAGCCCTCGTTGCGGCGCAGTCCGTCGGGGTCGAGGCAGAGCAGCAGGTTCCAGGTGGCGTCGGCGTCCTCGTCGCGGCGGGGGTCGGCGAGGACCCGTTCGGCGAGCCGGAGGGCGGTGGCGCCGCCCACGGGTTCGTTGGCGTGCGGTCCGGCGACGACGAGGGCCTGGCGGCTGCCGTGGCCGACGGAGAGCAGCCACAGCGGGCTGCCTCCGCGGGAGGTCCCGACGCGGCGCAGCCGGGCGTCCGAGGGATGGCGGGTGACGAACGCGGCCGCCCGGGCGCCGAGTTCGTCGGCGGTCGGGTAGCGGAGGAGGGGCAGCAGGGCGCACCTCCGCGAGCCGGTGCCGTCGGTTCACTTGATGTGGCTGAGGTACGTACAGTCAGTCACGGCTGCGCTGGTACGTCAACGCCCCCGCGAGCAAAGGGATTTCCCCCACCGCGCCCCGTAAAGCCCAGGCCAGAGCTAAGGCACGGCTTAGTTCACGGTGAGCCGGAAGGCCAGCTGCCCGAAGCCGACCTGGTCGCCCGCGCGGACCACGGCCGTCCCGATGACACGCCGTCCGTTCACCGTGGTGCCGTTGGTCGAACCGAGGTCCCGCAGCAGCCACATGCCGCCCTGCCGGGTCAGCTCGGCGTGCCCCCGGGAGACCGTCTCGTGGGTCAGCCGCAGCCCGCTGGCGGGGTCGCGCCCGATGCGCAGCGGGTGACCGCCGCCGGGGTGGGGCAGCAGCAGCTTGGGCAGCCGCTCGGCCTGCCAGGCCCTGCGCAGCCGTACCCCGAACCCGGAGACCGCCTCGACGCCGCCGAGGACCATCCGGGAGAACCGGTTCTCCTGGGGCAGGTCGGCGGTGAGGGCGAGCAGTTCGTCGGCGCGGCGGGCGGCGAGGGCCAGCTCCATGCGCCGGATGAACGTGTCGTGCGAGAGCCGTCCCAGGGCGACACCGTCACGGAGCACCTTCAGCGCCTTGTCGCGCTCCGCGTCGGAGAGCCGCGCGGGGTACGTGGGGAACTCGAAGGACGACGTCACCTCGTGATTGTCGGTCAGCCGGGCCCGGGGTGTCCAGAAGCCGCGAAAACACCCGCCACGCGCGCGTAGTGCGACGACACCGGCCCCAAAAGGGAAGATTCAAAAGCGGATCGATCTCGTTTGAAGCACCATGGACGGGCTACATCACGGTGAGCAGACGAAGGGGAACCGTCCGTGCAGTTCGAGGTGTGGGCACCGCAGGCCGACCGGGTGACGCTCCATTACGGGGACGCCACACGCGCGCTGGAGCGCGATCCGGAGCGGGAGGGCTGGTGGCAGGGGGAGGCGGACGCCGAGGACGGCACCCGGTACGGCTATGCGCTGGACGACGGGCCGGTGCTGCCCGACCCGCGCTCGCGCCGCCAGCCCGAGGGTCCGGACGGGCGGAGCGCCGTCGTGGACCACGGGCGCCACACCTGGAGCGCCGCATGGGCCGGACGCGCGCTGCCGGGCGCGGTCCTCTACGAGCTGCACGTGGGCACGTACACCCCGGAGGGCACCCTGGACGCCGCCGCCGAGCGGCTCGGGCACCTCGTGGAACTGGGGATCACCCACGTCGAGTTGATGCCCCTGTGCCCCTTCCCCGGCCGGCACGGCTGGGGGTACGAAGGCGTCTCGCTGTGGGCGGTGCACGAGCCGTACGGCGGGCCCGAGGCGCTGAAACGGTTTGTCGACCGGGCGCACCACCTCGGTCTCGGGGTGGTGCTCGACGTGGTGCACAACCACCTCGGCCCGTCCGGCAACTACCTGCCCCTCTTCGGGCCGTACTTCACCGAGACGCACCACACGCCCTGGGGCGCCGCCGTCAACCTGGACGCGCCCGGCTCCGACGAGGTGCGCGACTACTTCCTGGGCAGCGCCCTGGCCTGGCTGCGCGACTACCGGATCGACGGACTCCGGCTGGACGCGGTGCACGCGCTGCGGGACACCCGCGCGTGCCACTTCCTGGAGGACCTGTCGACCGCGGTGGACGCGCTCTCGGCCGAGGTGGGACGGCCGCTGTTCCTGATCGCCGAGTCCGATCTGAACGACCCGCGGATCATCACCCCGCGCGAGGACGGCGGACTGGGGCTCCAGGCCCAGTGGAACGACGACTTCCACCACGCCCTGCACACCGCGCTGACCGGCGAGGCCCAGGGCTACTACGCCGACTTCGGGCGCTCCCCCCTGGCGTCCGTCGCCAAGACGCTGACCGGCGGGTACTTCCACGACGGCACCTACTCCAGCTTCCGCGGCCGCCGGCACGGACGGCCGCTGGACCGCTCGCGGACGGCCGGACACCGCCTGCTGGGCTACACCCAGACCCACGACCAGGTCGGCAACCGCGCCCAGGGCGACCGGCTGGCCGCCTCCCTCTCCCCCGGCCTGCTGGCCTGCGCGGCCACGCTCACCCTGACCGCGCCGTTCACGCCGATGCTGTTCATGGGCGAGGAGTGGGCGGCCGGCACCCCGTGGCAGTTCTTCACCGACCACACCGACCCCGAGCTCGCCGAGGCGGTACGGCGGGGCAGGCGCCGGGAGTTCGCCGCGCACGGCTGGGCCGAGGAGGACGTGCCCGACCCGCAGGACCCGGCGACCCGCGACCGCTCCTGCCTGGACTGGTCCGAGCCCGAGCGCGAGCCCCACGCGCGCGTGCTGGCCTGGTACCGCCGGCTCATCGCCCTGCGGCACGAACAGCCGGACCTGACCGACCCGGACCTCGCCGACACCAAGGTGGCCTACGACGAGCGGCAGCGCTGGCTCGCCTTCCGGCGCGGGGACGTGCGGGTGGCCGTCAACCTCGCCGGGGAACCGGCGCGGATCCCGCTGGGCCCCCGCCAGGCGCGCGTACTGGCCGCCTGGGAGCCCGTGGAGGCACCCGGCGCGGACGGGGTGCTGCACCTGCCCGGGGAGTCGTGCGTGGTGCTGCTCCAGGAGTGAGCGCCAGGCGCTTCCGCTCGGACAGGGCCTACGACCCTTCGTCGTCCCTCAGTTCGGTGACCCGCTCCAGCAGGATCGCCTCCCAGGCCAGTTCCAGTTGCCGCCGCAGCGGCGGCAGGGGGGCGCGGCGGGTGCCGTCGAGGGCCTCGGCGAGGTGCAGGACGGTGTCGCAGCGGGCCAGCCACAGGCCGCGCAGACAGGGGCGGGCGCCGTAGCCGGCCAGGGTGGCGGCGCGGACGGCGGCCGGGGAGCCGACGGCGCGGGCGAGTCCGGCGATGTCCTCGGCGGGGTCCCCGACCACCGTGTCGGTCCAGCCGAGGACGCCGAGCACCCGGCCGTCCGCGCTGACCACCAGGTGCTCGCCGGTCAGACCGTGGTGGACGAGGACGGAGCTGCCGGGCTGGGCGGCGAGCTGCACCGCGGCCGGCTGGGTGAGCTGGTGCAGCCGGCCGGGATCGAAGTCGTCGGCCGGGTCCAGGCGCCGGGCGGCGCGTTCGGCGGCCCGGCGCAGCCCCTCCAGGGAGCGCGGTCCGGTGCGCGGCACCCCGAGCGTCTCGGCCTGCCGCAGGGGGACCTCGCGCAGCCCGGTGAGCAGTCCGGCAAGGTCGGCCTCGCCGAGGGCGGACACGTCGTGCGCGTCGGCCGAGCCGCCGGGCACCTTGGTGTCCAGCGTGTAGGTCAGCCCGGGCGCCCACTCGCCGTGCGCGACGCTGGTCGGCACGGCGACCGGGACGTACGGCCGGACGAGATCGCGCAGCCGCAGCTCGCGGCGTTGCCGGACGGCGGTCTCGCGGTCGGGTGCGAGGCGCAGCACATGGCGGGCGCCGACCCACCAGGTGGCGGACGCGCCGCCCTCGGCGACGGGCCGGACCTCGGGTCCCGCGGTGTCGTCCGCACCGTCCTTGAGCAGGGAGCGGACCAGTCGGCGGACGGTGTCCGCGGTGGGTGTCGGTGCCTGGGTCATGGGTCGCGCCGTGGGTCGGTGGGAGGGTGCCGGGACTCCTGGGGCCGTTTCAGTCCACTATGACCATCTCGCGGGTGGTGTCGTTGAGGCGGCGGCCGCCGTCCTCGGTGACCGTGACGATGTCCTCGATGCGTACCCCGAACCGGCCCGGCAGATAGATGCCGGGCTCCACGGAGAAGCACATCCCGGGCACGAGGGGCTGGTCCTCGCCCTCGATCATGTACGGCGGCTCGTGCGTGGTGACGCCGATGCCGTGCCCGGTGCGGTGGATGAAGTACGCGCCGTACCCGGCGTCCGTGATGACCGCGCGGGCGGCCCGGTCCACCTCCTGGCAGGCGACGCCGGGCCGCACCGCCCGGAAACCGGCCTCCTGGGCCGCGCGCACCAGGTCGTGGACCCGGCGCTCCTCGTCGGTGGGCTCGCCGACGTGGACCGTGCGGGAGGTGTCGGAGCCGTAGCCGCCGCGGAGGCCGCCGAAGTCGAGGACGACCATGTCACCGCGCTCGATGACGCGGTCCCCGGGTTCGTGGTGGGGATTGGCGCCGTTGGGTCCCGAGGCGACGATCGTGAAGTCGACCGTCTCGTGTCCGTGCTCCCGCAGCAGCCGGGCCAGGTCCGCGGCGACCTCGGACTCCTTGCGGCCCGCGAAGGGAACCGTCCGGATCTCCTCGTACGTCGCGTCCGCGGCCGCGCCCGCGGCTGCCAGCCGGTCCAGTTCCGCCTCGTCCTTGACGGCCCGGAGCATCGGCAGCGCCTCGGTGAGGGAGGCGTAGGAGGAGTCGGGCAGGGTCTTGGCCAGGCCCAGCAGATGCATGGCCCAGGTGTTGTCGCTGATGCCGAACCGGCCGTCCCGCTGCAGCAGGGCCGCGGTGACGGCGTAGGGGTCCTTGCCGTCGGTCCAGTCGAGCAGGGTCAGCGCGGGCGCGCCGGTCGCCTTCGCGGCGTCGGGGGCCTCCAGGGCGGGGACGATCAGGCCGGGGTCCCGGCCGGGGACGAGGACGAGCAGGGTGAGCCGTTCGGTGACGGCGGTGGGTGCGTAGCCGGTGAGCCACACCAGGTCGGGTCCGGGCGCCACCAGCAGCCCGGCGAGTCCGGCGTCGGCGGCCGCCCGCGCGGCGCGCTCCATGCGGGCGCGGTAGTCGTCGGCGGTGAAGGGAGCGGGCGTAGGGGCGGTCATCCGGGCCTCCCTGGGCGGGTGAAGGTGACTACGGGCAGCATCCTGCCCGGACGGCGGGGGCGGCGCGAGCCGGTCGACGGACCCGGGCTCACCCCTCCAGGGCCATCCGGGCGCCGAGGAGCAGCAGCACGCCTCCGGAGACCTGCTCGAGCCGTCGGCGCACTCCCGCGCGGGACAGCAGGCTCTTCAGGCGGCCGACGAACCACACGTAAAGGCCGTAGTGGCCGATCTCGTAGACCGCCCAGAGCGCGGCGAGGCCCACCATGGCGGGCAGGTGCGGGGCGCCGTCGGGCACGAACTGCGGCAGGAAGGAGAGGGCGAAGACGGCCGCCTTGGGGTTGGCGAGGTTGAGCAGCAGGCCCGCGCGGTAGGACGCCCAGCCGCTGCGGCCGCCGCCCTCCCCGGCCTCGCCCTCCGGTTCGTCGCGGGTGCGGCGGGCCGTCCGCAGCGTCTGGATGCCGAAGCCGACCAGGACGACCGCGCCGACGACGCGCAGCACGTCGTACGCCACCTCCGAGGCGGTCAGCAGGGCGGTGAGGCCGAAGGCGGCGACGACGCCCCAGACGAAGACGCCGGTCTCGTTGCCGAGCACGGTCAGGAAGCCGGAGCGGCGGCTGTGCAGCGACTGCCGGATGATCAGCACCGTGCTGGGTCCCGGCGAGGCGGCCACCAGGGCGCAGGCGCCGAGGAAGGCGAGGAGTGTGGTCAGCATGGGGTCATCGTGGCCGGAGCGCCGGCTGTGGGGACAGGGGTTTTCCGACAGGGCTCAGGTGACGACGCCGGGGGTCACGGTCAGCTGCTGGTAGCCGCCGCTTCGGTGACGCACCGTCAGGGCGACCTCGGTGCCGGGCCTGGCCCGGGCCACCGCGTGGGCGAGGTCGGCGGCGTCGTCGATGCGGGTCGTGCCGAAGACCAGGAGGACATCGCCGCGGACCAGGCCCGCCGCGTAGCCGGGGCCCGGCACGTGCACGCCGATCACCTCGGCGCCCGCCTTGTCGGCGTCCACGGCCTCCACCCCGAGGGTGGCCCTGGCCGGCGCGGGAGCCGGGCTCGGTGCGGCGGACGGAGTGGGGCGCGGGTCCGCCGGGGCCGCCGGTGCGCTGCGCGGACCGGGGCCCGCCTGCTTCAGCTCGGCCAGCTTGCTCATGCCGATCACCGTGGCGGCGACCGTGCCCAGGCCGACGCCGGACAGGACCAGGACCGTGCCGGCGAACAGGGCGAGCAGCAGCGTCCTGAGCCGGCGTCCGCGCCGGCGGGCGGCGTGCGGGCGCCGGGCGGCCGGCTGCCTCGTGCCGCCGCCGGGCTCCTGGCCGGGCATCGGCTTGGGACGCAACGCGGTCTGTTCCATGGCTCGCCTCCGGCCGGAGGCTACGGATCGCCTCCGGCTGGAGGACTACCCGGGGCGCCGGCGCACGACGTGCCACGAACGAGTGAGACTGACCGCCGGTCAGGAGCGGAAGCCTCCCCGGTCAGGGGAGGCGAGTGCCGCTGCCGAGCGATGTGCCGCCCCCTGGAGCGGGCCGGCGTGCACCAGTTCCGTGCGGTGCACGAGCCGGGGCGCGGTGACCGGCACGGCGACGCCGCCCGGCACGCCCGTGGCCAGTGAGCGCGGGAGCAGGGTCAGGCCGTGCCCGGCGACGGCCAGCGCGGTGAGGGCCCGGACGTCGGTGCCCTCGTAGCGCAGGGAGGGGCGGAAGCCGTGACCGCCGCCCGCCGCGCGGAGCTGGGCGAGCGGGAGTCCCGCGTCGGGGGCGTCGAGCCAGCGGGCGTCGGCGAGGTCGCCGAGGCGCAGTCCGGGCCGTCCGGCCAGGGGGTGCGTCCGCGGCAGCAGCACGCACACCGGTTCCTCGCCCGCGCCGCGCGTGGTCAGCGGTGCCACGTCGGGCAGTCGCAGCGGATCGCTGGGGGCGGCCAGACCGTCGACGAGGCCCAGATCGGCGGAGCCGGTGGCGACGGCCGCCGGGATCCCGTCCCGGGGCAGCACCTTGAGGGTCACCCCGGCGGCCGGGAGCACGGCGAGGACGCGGGGTCCGAGGGCGGTGGGCGCGGCGGCGAGGGTCAGGCCGTGGGCGGGCGCGGCGGCCATCCGGACGACGTCGGCACGGGCCGCGTCCAGGCGCAGCAGCAGCGGGGCCGCGTGTTCCAGCAGCCGGGCGCCGGCCGCCGTGGGGGCGACGGGCCGGCGGGTGAGCAGCGGGGTGCCGAGGTCCTGTTCGAGGGCCGCGATGTGCTGGGACACGGCCGACTGGGTGTAGCCGAGGTCGCGGGCCGCCTCGGAGAAGGAGGAGAGGCGGGCGACCGTGACGTAGGTGCGCAGCAGATGCGGGTCCATGCCCCTGAGAATGACATCAGTTCCGCTTATCGAGCGTGCAGGGATCATCGTTGGACGTGAACTCGGGGGCGCGCCGAGGATGGCGGGCATGACCGAGACCTTCGCGCGGATCGCCCTGGTCGGCGACCGCTCCCCCAATGTCGTGTCGCACACCCGCATTCCCCTGCTGCTCGATGCCCTCGCCGCCCGTGAGCGGCTGGTCCTCGACGCGTACTGGATCCCGACCGAGGAGGCCGGCGCCCCGGGCGCCGTGGACGGGTTCGACGCGCTGTGGGTGGTTCCGGGCAGCCCGTACCGCAGCGAGGCCGGTGTGATCGCGGCGATCCGCACGGCGCGCGAGCAGCGCATTCCGTTCCTGGGGACGTGCGCCGGGTTCCAGCACGCGGTGCTGGAGTACGCCCGCCATGTCTGCGGGCTCACCGGCGTGGCGCACGCCGAGAACGACCCGTCCGCCGAGGACCCGATCATCGAGCCGCTGGCCTGCTCACTGGTGGGCCACGAGGCCGTGGTCACCATCGAGCCGGACTCGCTCGCGCACTCCGTGATCGGCTCGGAGCGGACCGTCGAGCGCTACTTCTGCGCCTACGGCCCCTCGCGCCACCTCGACACGCTGACCGCTCACGGACTGCGCTTCTCCGGGCGCGACGAGGACGGCCAGGTCCGGATCGCCGAACTGCCGGGCCACCCCTTCTTCCTGGCCTCGCTCTTCCAGCCGGAGCTGTCCGGCGACGGCTCCCGACCACACCCGGTGGTCACGGCCTGGGCCAGGGCGGCCGTCGAACACGCAGGTCAACCGGTCTGAGGCGGCCGGCCGGGGCCCGTTGTCAGCAGGGGCTGTTACGTTCTGTGACATGACCGATCACGCGCTGCGCAAGCTGCGGCAGGATCCGCGGCTCGCGGAACTGGCCGCCTTCCCCTTCGACTTCGACCTGAGCCGTGCCGCCCACGGCCATGTCGAGCCGGTCCGCCTCGCCTCGGGCGGCCCGATCGAGGTCGTCGCGGGCAGCGGCTCGGGCGGTACGTACTTCGGGTGCGCGGACGGTTCGGTGCTCTACGCCGATTCGGAGGGTGGGGCCGGGATCATCGGCTCCTCCGCCGACGAGGCGCTCGAGGTGGTGATCGGCCTGCCCTGCTGGTTCGACTGCGTGAACCTCTCCCCGCACGACGGCGAGCAGGCCGTCCTCGCGCGCGTCGCGGAGCTGGAGGCGGAACTCCGCGAGGACGACGACGGCTTCTACGCGGCGCGGGAGGAACTCCGCACGGCCCTGGGCCTCCCCGCGCGTTCCCCGTTCGATCTGGTCACCCTGCTGCACACCGCGCTCCTGCGCACGGAACCCGACTTCCTGCTGCTCAACGAGGAGGAGGGCGGCGCCTACCGGTTGCTCGACCAGCACCCCCGTCCCCCGCTGTGGGAGCCGGTGCTCGCCCGGGGCCGGGCGGATCTGGCCCTGCTGCGGGCGGGCGACCGCACCGCGTGGGACGCGGTAGTGGGGGATGCCGTACGGCGCCGACTCGCCCTGCGCGCGGCGCAGTTCGACCGCGCGGACGGCGACCTGGACCTGCTCCGGCATCTGCTGCGGCGGGAGACGGAGTCGTCGATGACGGACGAACTGCGGCTCGCCGCGGTCCTCGTGGGGCGGCACGGGGACGTGACCGATCTGCCGCTGCTGCACGAGGTCCGCGAGACGGACTTCGACACGCACTGCGGGCTCAGCGAGATCCCGGAACCGGGTTCGGACGCCGCCGAGTTGACACGCTGGGCCGAGGAGCTGGACGACATGATGTTCGGCACCGATCCCGCCGACGAAGGACTCGCCACCTGGACCGACCTCGCCCTGGACCAGGGGCTGACCGAACTCGCCCGGGTGGCGCTGATCCGCGAACTCGACGAGATCTTCCTGGACCGGAGCATCCTGCGACGGCCCGGCGATCCGGCCCGGCTGGACACGTCACGGCTCGGCCGGCTCGCATGTGCTCTGGAACGGGCCGGTGACCTCCCCCAGTCCCTGCGCGCCCAGCGCCTGTACGCCGCGCTCCAGGACACGGCGTGGGACCGGATCTCGGAGCTGCGGGACCAGGCCCGGCTGGAGCGCACCTGCGGACATCTGCCGCAGGCGGTGCGCACCTTGGCGTCGACACGTGCGCTCCTGGCCGACCCCGGCGACGACTCGCTGCGCCACTGGAGCCGGACCAACTTCGGCCGCTTCATCGCCGAGGAGCACTACGCCCTCACCGGGGCCCTCGCCGACGCCGGCCTCCCGGAGGAGGCCCGCGCCCTCCTCGCCTTGGCCGACGCGATACTCGGCGAGCTCTCGGGGAACGCCGCCACGGGCGCCCGGAAGCTCGCCGAGGAGACCTCCGAGCGGGTGGGGGACCTGACGGGCCTCAGCTGACGGGCAGGGCGGGCGGCCGGTCCGGCAGGAAGCCGTGGGCGCGGCGGGCCAGGTAGGCGGGCTTGTAGCGGTCGACCTCGCGGTGCCAGTTCAGGATGCCCGCCATCCAGTTCCGCAGGTCGGCCACATAGGTCCGCATGGCCTCGCGCGCCTCCTCGGTCAGGTCGAAGTCGTCGTACACGACCGGTAGTTCGTGCGCGACGACGTGCTCGAACTGCTGCATGCGCTGGGTCATCAGGTCATGCACCACGCCGAGCCCGGTCGGGTAGTCGCAGCCGAAGAAGTTCTGCACCACCAGGATCGAGTTGTGGATCTCGCCCTCGTACTCGACCTCCTTCTGGTACGAGAAGACGTCATTGAGGAGGCAGGCATAGTCGACAGCGGCGTTCTCCAGCGAGCGCACCGGGCCGCTGCGGTAGACCTCCGGCGGCACGGAGGGGCCGTGGCCCATGCGGCACAGGGCCATCGTGAGGTCGGAGCCGAAGGTGGCGCGGCGCATCTCCAGGTAGTCGACCGGGTCGGGGATGCGGTTCTGGAGCTGGTTGGACAGCTCCCACACCCAGCTCTCGGTCATGACGTTCACCGCGTCCTTGAGGGTGCGCCGCTGCCCGGGCGACATCCCGGCGGTGGTGCGGGCCCACAGGTCGCCGAGGGCGCGTTCCATGGCGTTGGCGGGGGCCAGGGGCTCCTCGCCGTCGACGGGCATGCAGGCCGCCAGGCGCTGGGTGGTGAGGTGGGCGGCGGCCAGGTCGCGGCGGTGGCCGAAGACGAGGGGGTAGTAGTCGTCGCCGTAGGTGCCCCAGGCGAGCCAGTCGGCGCTGAGGTCGAGGGCCTCCTCGGTCGCGTCCGGGTCCAGGCCCGCCGAACACAGGGCCAGGTCGGCGGCGGCGAGCTTGTCCTCGTCCCAGACGCCCTCCTCCAGCATGCCCATGCGGTGCGTCCAGTCGACGAGCCGCCGCCGGGCGCCGGGCAGATGGGGGCTGAGCTCCACCTGGAACGGCATGTAGATGTCGGGGATCAGGGACGGCCCGACCTTCTGGTACGGCACGTGCGTGTAGGCGCGCAGGCGTTCGGCGCCGGCCGCGGCGAGGAGGGCGCCGACGTCGGCGGCGGAGGTGCCGGGTCCGGTGAGGCCGTGCCAGGGGCTGGTGGAGCGGGCGCGCTCGTTCATGTACCGGCTGGAGCGCATGTGCCATTCGTGGCCGCCGGACTGCCAGTCCTGCAGTCCCTGGGTGTAGGCGGCGACGGCGGCGACCTCGTCCGGGGTCAGGCCCCGCTCCACGGCCAGCGCGGGGACCTCGGTGAGGGCGGTGTGCTCGAACTGGTGGAGCCGGGAGGTGAGGACGTCGTTGACGGTGTCGGCGGCCTCCTGGGTCGTGCAGCCGAAGAAGGTCTCCAGCACCAGGACGCCGTTGCTCAGCTCGCCCTCGTCCTCGACCTCGCGCTGGTAGGAGAACAGGTCGTTGCGCAGGTGCACGGCGTCGGAGAAGGTCTCCATCAGCACCCGCATGGGCCTGGTCCCGGCGACCGCGGCGGGCACCTCGGCCTGCGCGTACTCCACCAGACCCGCGGACCAGGGGGCGCCGCCCACCTTGCGGCGCATCTCGATGTACTCGACGGGGTTGGAGATCCGCCCCTCGTTGATGTTGGACAGCTCCCACATCGACTCGTTCAGCAGGTGCTCGGTGGCGACGGCGAAGCGGCGGCGCCAGTCGGCGGACATCGCGGGGACCGTGCGCTTCCAGAGGTCGGCGAGCCCGGCCTCCACCGGGTTCTCGGGCTCGGGCACCGGCGTGCCGAGGTCCATCGGCATGAACAGGGCGAGCCGGTCGAGGTGGGCCTTGCCGGCGGCGCGGTCCTGGGTGCGCTTGTACATGTCGAGGAAGTGGTCGTCGAAGAAGAAGACCCACACGTACCAGTCGGTGATCAGGGAGAGGGCGGGGCCGTCGCACTCGGGGTGGGTGTAGGCGCAGAGCAGGCCGTAGTCGTGCGCTTCGAGGTCGGACTGCTCCCAGATCCCGGAACCCTCCAGCATGCCCATCTCGCGGGCCCAGACGGTCGAGTGGGCGCGGGCCTCGTCGACATGGGGATTGAGCCGAGCGGGATACGGCATGTAGAAGTGCGGGAGTTCGAAGGGCTGCGTCATGGCCGGGCACTACCCGGCGCCACCGGCGGCCATCCTCGGGCCGGGACATGATCACACCATCGCGTGAATCCGGGATGAACCTCCGCATTCCCAAGGGCCCTTGTGGCGTTCACCTCTACGCGCGCAGACTACGGAGGTTCTCGCGTCCCTCCTCCCCGCCGGAGTCCCGATGAACCTGCCCGGAGCCCTGTCCCGCCGTACCGCCCTCGCCTCGCTCGCCGGGGCGGCGCTGGCCGGCACCGCCGCGTGGCCCGCCTCGGCGGCCGAACGCCACGGCCGCGCGGTCCGGTTCGCCACCTTCAACGCCTCCCTCAACCGCTCCGCCGAGGGCGCGCTCGTCGCGGACCTGTCCACGCCGGACAACGTCCAGGCGCGCAATGTCGCGGAGACGATCCAACGGGTCGACCCCGATGTGCTGTTGATCAACGAGTTCGACCACGTCGCGGGCGGCGCCGCGGTCCGCCTCTTCCGGGACAACTACCTCGCCGTCGGGCAGCGCGGCGCCGAGCCGGTCCGCTACCCGTACGCCTTCACCGCGCCGGTCAACACCGGTGTCGCCTCCGGGCTCGACCTCGACGGCCGGGGCGGCGCGGTGACGACGCCCGGTTCGGACGCGTACGGGCAGGACGCCTTCGGATACGGCTGGTTCCCCGGGCAGTACGGCATGGTGGTGCTGTCCAAGTACCCGATCGCCACGCATGCCGTGCGCAGCTTCCAGCGCTTCCTGTGGAAGGACATGCCGGGCCATCTGATGCCCCCGGGCTACTACAGCGCCGAGGCGACGGCGGTCTTCCAGCTGTCCTCCAAGAGCCACTGGGACGTGCCGGTGCGCATCGGCCGGGACACCGTGCACTTCCTGGTGTCGCACCCCACGCCGCCCACCTTCGACGGCCCCGAGGACCGCAACGGCCGCCGCAACCACGACGAGATCCGGCTGTGGGCCGACTACGTCGGCGGGCGCCGGCGCGGCGCGTACCTGTACGACGACCGGGGGATGCGCGGCGGGCTGCGGCCGGGGTCGCGGTTCGTGCTGGCCGGCGACCAGAACGCCGACCCGCACGACGGCGACAGCTACGGCGGCGCCATCCGGCTGCTGCTGGACCACCCGGCGATCCGCCCGCCCGCCGGTCCGCCGTCCAGCGCCGGAGCCGTCGAGGCGGCGCGGCTGCAGGGCGGCGCCAACGCCTCGCACACCGGCGACCCGGCCTACGACACCGCGGACTTCAACGACACCGCCCCGGGCAATCTGCGCGTCGACTACGTCCTGCCCTCCCGCGGTCTGACCCCCGGCGCGAACGGCGTGTTCTGGCCGACGTCCGACGATCCGCTGCACCGGCTGGTCGGTGGCGGCGCGAACGTGCCCACATCGGACCACCGGCTGGTGTGGCAGGACGTGTACGTCCGCTGAAACGCGCGCTCTTGCCGAGGCCGGGCCGGGGCGCCACCGTAAGCGCATGACCTCCTTCACGCTCCCTCATGAGCTGCACGGCGACGGCCCGCACAAGGTGTTCGCGGTGCACGGCTGGTTCGCCGACCGGTCCGCGTACGCGAGCGTCCGGCCCGACCTCGACGGCACGTCCTTCACCTACGCGCTGGTCGATCTGCGGGGCTACGGCGAGGCGAAGGACGCCGTCGGCAGCTACTCGACGGCCGAGGCGGCACAGGACCTGCTGGACCTGGCCGACCGGCTGGGCTGGGAGCGGTTCTCGGTGGTGGGGCACTCGATGGGCGGGTCGGTGGCCCAGCGGCTGCTGGCGTCGGCGCCCGGGCGGCTGCGCCGGATCGTGGGCGTCTCCCCGGTGCCCGCGTCGGGGCTGCCGCTCCCGGCCGAGCAGTGGCGGCTCTTCGCGGACTCGGCGCACCTGCCGGAGAACCGCCGTACGATCATCGACTTCACCACCGGGGGCGTCCGGCCCACGGCCTGGCTGGACCGGATGGTCAACCGGTCGCTCGCGGTGAGCGACGCGAAGGCATACCGGGCCTGGCTGGACTCCTGGGCCCGGGAGGACTTCCACGCCGAGGTGGCGGGCGCCCGGGTGCCCGCGCTGGCCGTCGCGGGCCGTCTCGACCCGGCGCTGTCGGCGTCGCTGCTGCGCGACACGTGGCAGCGCTGGTATCCGTACGGCGAGGTGCGGGAGCTGTCCGGTGCCGGGCACTACGCCATGGACGAGACCCCGCTGGAGCTGATCCAGGTGGTGGAGGCCTTCCTCGACGCGGACGACGAGGACGGCACCGGCCCCGAGGGCGGGGCGGACCAGCCCGGCGCGGCGGCCGAGGGCGAGGAGGCGTGACCTTCCGCCCCTCCCCGCCCGTCCCCGACGTCTTCGACCCGCGCCAGTACGCCACCGGCGTGCCCCACGCCGCCTACCGTGTGCTGCGTGACCATCACCCGGTGGCCTGGCAGGACGAGCCCGAGGTGCTGGGCTGGCCGGCCGGCCCCGGGTTCTGGGCGGTGACCCGGCACGCAGACGTGGTCCGGGTGCTCAAGGACCCGCTGACGTACTCGTCCCGGCTGGGCGCCACGCAGATCCGGGACCCGGACCCGGAGGACCTGCCGTTCATCCGGCGGATGATGCTCAACCAGGATCCGCCGGGACACGGCAGGCTGCGGCGGCTGGTGAGCCGGGCGTTCACCCCGGGCCGCGTCGACCGCTTCACCGCGGTCGCCGAGAAGCGCGCGCAGGACCTGTTCGCGCGGGCCCTGGAGACGGCCCGCGAGGGGGACGGCACGGTCGATCTCGTCGCCTCCGTCACCGACGACTACGCTCTGCTCAACCTGGCCGACCTGCTCGGCGTCCCGGAGCCGGACCGGGGGCTGCTGCTGCACTGGACGCAGCGGGTCATCGGCTACCAGGACCCCGACGAGGCGGGCCCGCCGGTGCTGGACGAGGCGGGCAAGCCGGTCAACCCGCGCTCCCCGGCGATGCTGCGGGACATGTTCGCGTACGCCCGCCAACTGGCCGCGTACAAGCGGCGGTACCCGGCCGACGACGTGCTCACCATCCTCGCGCACGACGCCGAACTCACCGCCGAGGAGCTGGAGATGTTCTTCTTCCTGCTCACCGTCGCCGGGAACGACACCGTGCGCGGCGCGGCCCCGGGCGGCCTGCTGGCACTCGCCGAGCACCCGGAGTCGTACGAGAGGCTCCGCGCCGGCGATACCGAACTCCCCTCTGCGGTAGATGAGTTACTGCGCTGGCACCCGCCCGTCCTGACCTTCCGCCGCACGGCCGACCACGACACCGAACTCGCCGGGCGGCGGATCCGTGCCGGGGACAAGGTCGTCGTCTTCCATGCCTCCGCCAACCGGGACGAGCGGGTCTTCGCGGAGCCGGACCGGCTGGATCTGACCCGGGCGCCGAACCCGCATGTCTCCTTCGGGGACGGCCCGCACGTCTGTCTCGGCGCGCACTTCGCGCGGCTGCAACTGCGGGTGCTGTACCGGGAGGCGGTGCGGGCGCTGCCCGTGCTGCGCACGGCGGGTCCGGCCGGGCGGCTGGTGTCGAACTTCATCAACGGGATCAAGTCACTGCCGGTGCGGGTGACCTGAGTCAGGGACGCACCTGGATCAGGGCGTGGGTGCCGCTGGTGCGCCAGCGCTGGTCCTCGGCGGCGGTCAAGGCGGCCTCGGTGGCGGCGTCCAGGCCGGTGATCACCTCGGACTTCAGGGTGCGCAGGGCGGCGACCGGGCCCGGGAAGCCGGTGGTGACGTCGGCGAAGGGGGTGGTCGGCGGCCATCTGCGGTCGCCCACCAGGCGCCGGTAGTTGAGGTCTCCCTTGAGCACGGTCAGCGTGGCCTCGGCGAGTTCCGCGCGGAAGTCGGCGGGCATCCGCTCGTAGGGCAGGGGCGCGCAGTTGAACGGGTGGGCGCGGATGGCGAGCCGGCCGTCGGTCAGCGCGGCCCACAGCGTCTCGCCGTACGTCCGTGCCGCGCCCTCAGCCGACCTGAGCCGGTGCAGGGCGTCGAGGACGTCGGCGGGTGTGGCGTCGGAGACGAAGTACGGGTACGGCTTGACGTGCAGGACGGCCCGCCGGACGCGCCCGCCGGCCAGGAGGTGGGCGATCAGGAGCAGGTCGGGGATGAGCTCGCGGCCGGCGTTGTCGGCGATCAGGCAGAGCAGCGGGGCCGCCGAGCCGGGCGGGAGCAGTGACCACAGGGCTTCACTGTCGTCGGCGACCAGGGGCGGGGTGCCGTCCGCCGCCGCGCCGTCGGCGGCGGAGAGCCGGAAGCCGAGGTCGGCGCGGTTTCCCCACAGGGAGCCGTGCAGCAGGGCGCGGTCTCGCTCGTCCGGTGACAGCGGGGCGAGGTCGTCCAGCGCGGCCAGTTCCTCGTCCGTCTCCGTGGAGTGCAGTTCGGCGAGCTTGGCGGGCCGGAAGGGGTCGATGCCCTGCCAGGGACCGGGGGTGAAGTAGCCGGTCGCGCCGAGGAGCCGGCGGTAGAAGTAGCTCTCCGCCCACAGCCACGGCACGTCGGTCCACGGCCGGCCGGCGTAGGCGGTGGTGCCCCACTCCCGCCACCGGTCCCGGTCGTGCGCGTCGGCGGGGAGGGGTTCGACCACGCCCTTGGTGCACTGGTCGAGGAGCGCGTCGAGCGCCACCTGCCGCTCGGGCCCGTACGGGACGGCCTCGCGGACCTGGCGGATGATCGCCGGGTGCCGCTCGGTGAGGACGCGGTGCGGAAAGGAGCCGGGTTCGTCGCCGGTGATCACGGGCGGGGAGACGCGCATACGGCCGACGGTACCGCGCCCAGCCCTACCGGGCAGGGGGCGGCGGGACTGGCGGGGCGGGAGGGCGGGCGGCCCGGCGACCCAGCGGGGCGGGAGGGCTGACGGCTCAGTGACCCAGCGGGGCTGGCTGCCCGGCGACCGACAGACTGGCACCCCTGGGGGCGAGCGGGACCGTGCTCAGCGGTCATGCGTCACGGGCTCCGACTGACCGGTGCGGGCGAGGCAGCGGGAGCGGCGAGACACCGGCTCCATGCCGCAGACCAATAGGCGCCACGACCCGGCCACCCACGGGGCCTGCGGGTGATGACCGGGCGGCTGACGGACTGGCGCCCCGGGGTCGAACGGGCCCGCACTCAGCAGCCCCGCTTCACGCGCTCCCCCAGGCCGGTGCGGGCGAGGCAACGGGAGCGGCGAGACACCGGCTCCATGCCGCAGACCAGCAGGCGCCACGACGCGGCCCCCGGCGGGGCTGGCGGCCGTATCGCGCGCAGGACGCGCTCGGCAGCCTCCGCGCTCACGCTCCGGCCAGCCGGTGTGGGCCAGGTAGGGAAGACGGCGGGACACCGGTAGGGACGCGGTCAGCAGGCTCTCGTCTCGCGTTCCAGTTGGGCCGTGAGGGCGAGGTAGCGGGGGCGGCGGGGTACCGGGACCATGCCGCGGATCAGCAGGTGCCACATCTCGGCGACCCGGCGGGGCTGGCGGGCGACGGGTTCGAGGGCGCGGCCGACGACTCGGGTGCCGACGAAGGAGCAGGCGAGGGAATGGGCCGCGGCGTCGACGTCGACGTCCTGATGGACGTCCGACTCCTTGACGGCGCCCAGGAGTTTGCGGGTCGAGATGTCCAGCCACTCCGTGAAGGGGTGCCGTAGCGGAGCCTTCACGGCCACGCCCCCGGTGGCGAGCCGGAGTCCGGCCCGGGGGATCGGGCCCTCGACCGACAGCCGGGTGATGCCGAAGGTGGTGCGCATCAGCGCCTCCAGGCAGGAGTAGCCGCGCGCGTCCATCTCGTCGGCGATCTGGCGGGAGGCCTGGGACTGCAGCTCCATGATGGCGTGGGCCAGGTCCTCCTTGGCCGCGAAGTGGAAGTACAGCGCGCCCTTGGTGACTTGGGCGTGCTCGACGATGTCGCTCAGACTGGTCGACTCGTACCCGCGCCGGTCGAACAGGTCGGCGGCAGCGGTGATGATCGTCGCGCGGGTCTGTTCAGCGCGTAACTGCCTCGCCATCGGCTGGACACTCCTGGGGCGGAAAAGAACGGGTCATGCCGTTTGTTTTTTACTCCCCGTACACAATAGCTCAATACGCCACCGTGCCTACCCGGCATGCGAAGACTGCCGAATCCCCCTGGATGCCGACGACTTGGAGCTCACCGTCGGCACCCCACTCCGCCTCGATCCACGTGGGCCGGTCCAGTTCGGCGTACCGGTTGAACGTCGCCTGGTAGGACGCCGGCACACGCTTCCCGCCTCCCATCACCTGCACGGCCTGGCGGGCTGCCTCCAGCAGCAGCATGCCGGGGACATGGTCGAGGGGGTGATCGAAGAAAACGGGATGCGCGGTATCTGCTCGCAACTGCCAGCGCCCCGCCCGGTCCGGCTGCGCGAGTACGACATCGGCGGCCACGGTGCGGTCCACTTCGGCGGGCGACAGCCCGGGCGGCGGGGTCAGGGCGGTGACATCGGCTGCGGTACGGCCGCCGCGCAGCCTGCGGTAGACGGGCTCGCTGGTCCAGGACGCGGCGAAGTACGCGGTCGCGACCTGCGTGCGGTCGACGGTCACGGCCGCGGAGAGGCGGAACGCGGCCACGCGTCCGGACCGGTGGCGGACGTCGAAGATCTGTACGGCGACGTCCGGTTCGGCGGGCACGGGACCTACGCCGAGGCGGTCGGGGCGGGTGGTGACATGCAGCTCCTGAAGCACGAACCGGTAGCCCATCGGCACCGCGTACTCGGTGTGGGCGAGGAGCGTCCCGCTCTGCCGGACGGTTTCGGTGACGAGCAGCGGCTCGTATGCGGTACGGTCGCTCGACACGTGCACCGGGTGGGCCCGCGGCCACTGCGCGGCTACCCTGAACTGGTCGGTTCCGGTCCGGCGCCAGCCGGTGATCAGGGTCTCGGCCACGGCCGCGCGATGCACCAGCTGACGCGGCACGGTGGCCGTGAGGGGCCCGGGCACCGTCGGGACACCAGCGAGTTGCGGCAATTCAGGCATGTCTCTCCCTGGCTCCCTCGGCAGTGCTGACAGACGGCGAGGTGCCCGTGCCGTGAGCGCTACAGTACGAGCCGACCGGTTTGTTTTCAATGAGACCAGGGTGACCGGGACCGGTCCGCGTCCGGGCCGTCGTACTGTGGGCCATCCGGTCAACTCGGCGCATCGAAGGGGCGCTTATGGCGAAGCAGGAGCGCGCCATCAGGACGCGCAGAGCCATCCTGGAGGCCGCTGGCGCGGTGTTCGACGAGCACGGCTACGCCTCGACGACCATCTCCATGGTGCTGGAGCGCGCCGAAGTCACCAAGGGCGCCCTGTACTTCCACTTCCCTTCCAAGGAGTCGCTCGCCCAGGCCGTCCTGGACGAGCAGGTGCCGTTCGGTGCGGTGCCGCCGCAGCCGTGCAAGCTCCAGGAAATGGTGGACATGGGCTACGTCCTCGGCCGGAGGCTCATGCACAACCCGTTGCTGCAGGGCAGTGTGCGCCTGACCGTGGACCAGTGCACACCCCCCGGCGTCGATCACAGCGGTCCGTTCCGGCAATGGGCGGACCGGCTGATCGACCTGCTGGAAGAGGCGGACAAGCAGGGCGAGTTGCTGCCCACGGTCGTGCCGAGGGACACGGTGGAACTGCTGGTCGGCTCGTTCGCCGGTATCCAGCTGATGTCCCGGGCGCTGACCGGGCGGGAGGATCTCGCGCACCGCCTCTCGGTGCTGTGGGCGCACGTCCTGCCGAGCATCGCGGTACCGGCGCTGCTGGTCCGGATCGACACCGCCCCGGACCGGGGCGTGCGGATCCTCGCCTCGCTCGACGAGGAGGCCCAGCTGATGCAGGGGGCCGAACCGTGATCCTGCTGACCGGGGCGACCGGAACCGTCGGCGGCCTGGTCGCGCGCAGGCTGCGCGGCACCACCGCGCTGCGTCTGCTGACCCGCCGGCCGGACCGGGCCGCGGACCTCTCCGGTCCCCGAGTGGAGGTGTGCGGCGGAGACTTCGACGACCTGGGGAGTCTGCGGAGCGCCCTGACCGGTGTGACCTCCGCCCTGCTGGTCTCCGCGAACCCGCTGACCCACACCCATGACGAGCACTTCCTGACGGCGGCGCGCGCGTGCGGGGTACGACAGGTGGTGAAGCTGTCCGCGCTGGCGGTCACCGACCCCGACGCTACCGACCTGATCACGGCCTGGCAGCGCCGCAACGAGCAGCTCCTCACGGCCTCGGGCCTGCCGTGGACCCTCCTCCGGCCGCGCGCGTTCATGTCCAACACCCTGGGTTGGGCCCACTCCGTCCGCGCCGAGGGTGTCGTACGGGCGGCGGGCGGGAGCGCGGTCAACGCCACCGTCGACCCGCGGGACATCGCCGACGTGGCCGCGCTGACCCTGCTGGAGCCCGACGCGCACGCCGGTCGGACGTACGCGCTCACCGGACCCGAGGCGATCAGCGCCGCGGATCAGACCCGCATCCTCGGTGAGCTGCTGGAACGTCCGGTGCGCTTCGAGGAGTTGACCGTGGCCGAGGCGCTGAGCCGGTTGCGCGTCCGCTATCCGGCGCCGATCGCCGAGGCACTCGCCGAGAGCGCGGCACGCGGAAGGGCCGGGGCGAAGACGCAGGTGGACCCGACGGTCGCGAAGCTGCTGGGGCGGCCCGCGGGGAGCTACCGGGAGTGGGCGCGGGATCATCTGGGCGCCTTCAGGGACGGGACGTGACGACGGGCCGGCCGGTGCCCCATCCGCACCGGCCGACCCGTCCGCTTCAGTGGAACGGCTCGCTCAGAAGGTCAGCTTCCAGCTGTTGAGCGTGCCCGTGTCCTGCGCCGCCGTGTCCTGCACCCGCAGCTTCCAGGTGCCGTTGGCGACCTCGGTGGAGGCGTTCACCGTGTAGGTGGCCACGACGTTGTCCGCGGAGTCCGAGGAGCTGGCGGACTTCAGGCGGTAGGCCGTGCCGTCCGGCGCAACAAGATCCAGCACCAGGTCACCGCGGTAGGTGTGGGTGATGTTCACGCCGACCTGGAGCGCCGAGGGCGCATTGCCGGTACGACCGGAGACGGTGATCGGGGACTCGATCGTGCCGTTGTCCGGGACCGCGACGGCCGAGGTGCTGGTGAAGGTGGTGCCCCCCGTGGAGCCGCCGGAACCGCTCACCGCCTGCACCGTCCTGGCCGCGTCCGCGAGACCGGCGCCGCAGCCGCCGGAGCAGGTGCCGGGCAGAGCACGCGCGTTGGTCTTGATCGCGGACTCGATCTGGGCCGGGGTCAGCGCGGAGTTCTTCGACTTCATCAGTGCGGCGAGACCCGCGATGTGCGGGGCGGCCATGCTGGTGCCCTGGTAGTACTCGTAGCTCTCGGCGCCCGGGCCCTGCGCGCCGGCGTTCAGCGTGGACAGGATGCCGTTGGTGGTCACGGAGTTGGTCTCGCCACCGGGGGCGGCGATGTCGACGACCGTGCCGTAGTTGGAGTAGTAGGAGCGGTTGCCCTGGCGGTCGGCGGCGGCGACGCTGATGACGTTGGAGCAGCTGGCCGGCGAGTAGTTGGCCGCGTTGGCGTTGCTGTTGCCCGCCGCGACGACGACCGCGGTGCCGCGGTTCACGGCGGCGTTGATCGCGTTCTGGGTGGCGGTGGTGCAGGCGCCGCCGCCGCCGAGGCTCATGTTGATGACCTTGGCGACATTGGTGTTGGCCGGGACACCGGAGACCGTGCCGCCGGACGCCCAGGTGATGGCGTCGATGATGTCGGAGTCGTAGCCGCCGCACTTGCCGAGGACCCGCAGCGGGGAGACCTTGGCGCCGTAGGCGATACCGGCGACGCCCTTGCCGTTGTTGGTCGCCGCGGCGATGGTGCCGGCCACGTGGGTGCCGTGCCAGGAGGAGTCGTAGGCCGGGTCGCCGGACTGGCACTCGTTGGCGGCGGTCCAGTCGCCCGGGTCGGCCGGGTTGCTGTCCCGGCCGCCGCCGTCGTTGGCGACGGTCGCGTCCGAGATGAAGTCGTAGCCGCCGACCATGTTCGCCGCGAGGTCGGAGTGGGCGACATAGCCGGTGTCGATCACGGCGACGATCACCCCGGTGCCGGTGGTGACGTCCCAGGCGCCCGGCACGTTCATGCCCGCGGTGGTCTCGAACAGGTCCCACTGCTTGGCGTACTCGGTGTCGTTGGGCGTGGCCAGCGGCTTGTTCAGGCGGTCCGGTACGACGTAGGCGACCTGCGGGTCGGCCTCGTACTCGGCGATGACGTCGGAGACGTCCGCCTTGGTGAGGTCCTCACCGAGGTCGACGAGGGCGGCACCGGTGCCGAGCCGGCGCTGGAAGTCCAGCTTCTCGCCGGCCTCCTTGCCCTTGGCGACGGCGTCCGCGTCGGCGGCCTTGTTCGACTTGGCCTCGGCGGCGCCGGACGTGTAGCCGACGATGAGCCGCTCGGCCGGGGCGCCGGGGGCGGCCTCGGTGCTCGCGGCGGGGGCATCCTGGGGAGCGGCGGACTCCTGGGCGACGGCGGCCGAGGCGGTAGCGGCCGTGAACAGCGCGGCGGAGACCGCGGCGACGGATATCAGCTTCCGTCGCACGGAGGGGGAGGTACGCAAGGGCTTGGCCTTTCGTGGCCGTGCTCCGGGCAGCGCGGAGCGGCGGTCGATGCGCTTCGTCCTCGAAGCGGAGGGGGGTGAACCGAAAACCGAAAGCGTGCGCAGTGGCCGGCCAGGCGCGGTGGGGGGCCGATCCGTCCGGGGTTACCTGTGGGTCGGCTGTGCAGGAACGATAGGCAAACAGAAGGTCATAGGGATACAGGGGAAACCCTCGATCCGGCCGGAAACGAACCCTCGCCGTCCGGGAGTTGACCGCCTGTGTCCCCTTTTGCACGGGCCCGTGCCCGCTGAACGCCCCGGGTCCGCGCCCCGTACTGGTCAGCGGCAGTCCGTCCCGCCCCGGCCGAGGAGACCCTTCACATGACCCGGACCCGCGCCCGGCGCGCCCTCGTGGCGGCGGCCCCGCTGCTGCTCGCCCTGGGGGCCGCGACCCCGGCCGCCGCCCACGGCGCGCCCACCGATCCGGTCAGCCGGGTGCGGGCCTGCTCGCCCGAGGGCGGCGATGCCGCGCGGTCGGCCGCGTGCCGGGCCGCCGTCGCCGCGAACGGCGCCCCGTTCACCGCCTGGGACAACCTGCGCATCGCGAACGTGAACGGCCAGGACCGGCGGATCGTCCCCGACGGACAGCTGTGCAGCGGCGGCCTGCCCGCCTACCGGGGTCTGGACCTGCCCCGCTCCGACTGGCCGTCGACCCGGCTGCGGCCGGGTGCCGCGCTGACCCTGCGGTACGCCTCGACGATCCCGCACACCGGCACCTTCCGGCTCTACCTCACCCGGCAGGGCTACGACCCCGCCCGGCCGCTCACCTGGTCCGACCTGCCGGAGCGGCCCTTCGCCGAGGTGCGGGACCCCGCGCTGACGGACGGCGCCTACCGGATCCGGGCGACCCTGCCGGCCGACCGGACGGGGCGGCACGTGCTGTACACGGTGTGGCAGAACAGCAGCACGCCGGACACGTACTACTCGTGCTCGGACGTGGAGTTCCCGGCGGAGCGGAAGGAGTCACCGGTCCAGGCGGAGGACTCACCGGCGGAGCGGAAGGAGTCACCGGCGGAACAGCAGGACCTCCCCGCGAAGGAGACGGACCTCCCCGTGAAGGAAACGGCTAAGGACACCGCCGAGGCGGCGCCGCCCGCACCTCCGGCGCCCCAGGAGCGCCGTACCGCCGCGGCCCCCGCCCCGGACGCGGGCCCGTCGGCCCCGCTGCTCGCGGGCGGCGCCGCCTCGGTGCTGCTGCTCATCGGGGGTGCCGCCGTGGCCGCGCGACTTCGACGGCGGTGACGAGACGCACACAGCGGCCGGATTAGTCGGAATTCGGCCACGAGCGTCGGTCTCGTTGACGCGCACGCGTCACCCCCTTACGTTCTGACCGGCTTGCCGAACCATGTTCGGCATATCGGCCATCGTCGACCCGCATCGGCCCTCCCCCAGGAGTCCGGATGACCCCCCTCCCCCACCCGTCCCGCAGAACGCTCCTCGGCCTCGCGGCGGCCACTCCCCTCGCCGCGACGGGCGTGCTGGCCCTCGGCGCCGGGACCGCCCACGCCGCCGACGCGGCGTACGTCATGGCGTACTTCACGGAATCGACCAACCTCGGCGACGGCACCGACTACGGCCTGCATCTCGCCGTCAGCACGGACGGGCTGAACTGGACCCCGCTGAACCAGAACAACCCCGTGGTCACCCCCACCCAGGGGGCCGGCGGACTGCGCGACCCGTTCGTCCTGCGCAAGCAGGACGGCACGTTCGTCGTGCTGGCCACCGACCTCAAAGGCACCGACTGGAGTTACAACAGCCAGTACATCCATGTCTGGAACTCGGCCGACCTGCGCACCTTCACGGGTTACCACCGGCTGAAGCTGCACGACATGGTGACCCACAGCTGGGCCCCCGAGGCCTTCTGGGACGCGGGCCGGGGCCGGTACGCGGTCATCTACTCGGCGGTCGACTCCAGCGGCCACAACGTGATCATGGTCAACTACACCACCGACTTCGTCACCGCCTCGGCGCCCCAGGTCTTCTTCGACCCCGGCTACGACGTCATCGACGGTGACATGGCGGTGGGCGTGAACGGGGTCAACTACCTCTACTTCAAGCGCAACGGGACGCTCGTGGGCGCCCGTTCCACCTCACTGAACCCGGGCAGCTTCACCCCCTTCACGTCAGGCGTGGCGCAGGGCGGCACGGAGGCGCCGACCCTGGTCAAGTCGCTGACGTCCGGCACCTGGTGGCTCTGGGGGGACACCTACACACCCAACGGCGTCTTCTACGCCTGGGCCACCACCGACCTGGCGGCGGGCACCTGGACGGCCGTCGACCAGCGCACCTACACCCAGCCGGTCAACTCCAAGCACTGCGGCATCACGCCGATCACCGCGGCGCAGTACACCGGCCTGCTCGCCCACTGGGGCGCGCCCGCCTGGAACCGGCTGAAGTCCTACAACTTCCCGGCACGTTACGTCCGGCACTCCGGCTTCGCCGGGCGGATCGACACCTATCCCGTCGAGCCGTACAAGGACTCGCTGTGGAAGCTGGTGCCGGGACTCGCGGATGCCTCGGCGGTGTCCTTCCAGTCGGTCAACCACCCGACCCGCTACCTGCGGCACGCCGACTACGCGGTCCGGCTGGACGTGAACGACGGCACACCGGCCTTCGCGGGGGACGCGACCTTCCACCGTACGACGGGGCTGGCCGACGCGTCCTGGTCGTCGTTCCGGTCGTACAACAACCCGACGCGGTATCTGCGGCACTACGGCTACGCCCTGCGCGTCGACCCGGTCGCCACGGCGACCGAGCGGCAGGACGCGACGTTCAGGGTGGGCTACTAACGGCCCGGCGGGGTCGTGGGGGCACGGCCCCGCCGGACGGGGCGTCAGCCGTCCAGGCCGACCGACTTCAGCCAGTCCTTGGCGACGTCGAGCGGGTCCTTGTTCTCCAGCTGGACCTGGGAGTCCAGGTCCAGCAGGGTCTTGGTGTCGAGCTTGGCGGAGACCTCGTTGAGGGCGTCGACGCCCTCCTGCGGCAGGCCCGACTTGTAGACCAGCGGGGTCACGTTGGCGAAGCCGAAGAGGTTCTCCGGGTCCTTCAGGACGACGAACTTCTCCTTGGTGATCGTCGGGTCCGTGGTGAAGATGTCCGCGGCCTGCACGGTGTTCTTCGTCAGCGCCGCCTGGGTGAGCGGACCGCCGGCGTCGAGCGCCTTGAAGGACTTGAACTCCAGGCCGTAGACGTCCTTGAGGCCCACCAGGCCCTGCTGCCGGGTCTGGAACTCCGGGGAGCCGCCGATGACCAGCTCGGGGGCGATGTCCTTGAGGTCCGCCAGGGTGGACTCGCCGGTGAGGTCGTACTTCTCGGCGGTCTCCGCGTTGATGCTGACGGAGTCCTTGTCCTCGGCGGGCGAGGACTCCAGCAGCGTCAGCTTCTTGTCCAGCTTGGTCTTCACCGCCGCGTTCACGGCGTCGGCGCTCTTCTGCTCCGCCTTCGGGTCCAGGTACGCCAGCAGCGAGCCGTTGTACTCCGGCAGCACGGTGATGGAGCCGTTCTTCAGCAGGCCGTAAGTGGTCTCGCGGCTGCCGATGTTGGGCTTGTAGGTGACCTTGATGCCCTTGGCCTTCAGGGCCTCGCCGTAGATGTCGGCGAGCAGGATGGACTCGGCGAAGTTGTTGGAGCCGACGACGACGGTGTCGCCGCTCGCCTTGTCCTCCGCCAGGGGGTTGTCGGACTCGTCGTCGGAGGAGCCACATCCCGCGAGCAGGGCCGCGGTGGCGGCGAGCACGACGATGGACCTACTGCGTGAGGCGGTAGAAGTCACGATTCCCGTTCCGGACTCAGAGATTGGGGGCGGTAGTTCTCCAGTTCTTGAACTGATCCAATCCAGCGGCTTCTTGGTCAGTCAAGGGAATCCTGGTTACCGATTGGCCTCAATGAGTGCTCGGTTGTGATCGCATGTGAAGAGATTCACCTCAAGAGGCGATAGTCTCCCCGCAGTTGACACCCGGTGTGCGATCACTCGAGGAGGAATGGTGTCCGCGACAGAGGTGGACGCGTCCACCGCGACACACGGCTCCCCTCCCGGCCTACGGCGACTCACCGACCGCTGGCCCTTCCGGCGCAAGCTCAATGTGCTGGTCGGCGTGCCGCTCGCCGTCGTCGCCGCGCTGCTCGCCTACCTGATCACCGATCAGCTCGGCCAGTCCTCCTCCGCCTCCGACGCGGCCCGGCTGGTCCGGGACAGCGCCGAGGTCGCCACCCTGGTGGACCGGGTGGAGGCCGAGCACCAGCAGGCGATCCTGCTCTCCGTACGGCACGAGGCCACCGCCGGCAGCGATTCCCGCCCCTCCACGGCCGCCTACGACCAGGCGCAGGCCGCGGTGGACGCCCAGGTCGTCAAGGTCCGCGAGACCTTCGGTGACCGGCTCCCGGCCACCGAGGCGCGGGCGCTGCGCGAGATCGGCGCCCTGGGCAGCCTCCGCGACACCATCGAGCAGGGCTATCTGCCCGCCGACAACATCGACCCGGCGTACGCGGGCGCCGCCAAGGGCGTCATCGACGGCCTCGGCCTGGACCGCAACTCCGACCTCGCGGGCACCTTCACCGGCAACCTCCTCGACTCCCTGCTGCGCGCCGACGCCGCCCACAGCGCCTTCGAGACCGGCGTGTTCTCCGCGGCGACCGGCGACTCCAACGCGCTCATCGAGTTCATCGGCGCGGTCGGCTCCTACGAGGTGTACACCTACCAGGCCGACCGGTTCGCCCGGTTCGCCACCGCCGAGCAGGCCGAGGAGTTCAGCGGCATCGAGCACAGCTCCCCGCAGGCCACCATCGGCCGCCAGTACGCCGAGCTGCAGATCGACCCCAGTTCCCTCCAGGCGGACTCGCCCGCCGAGATCCGGGAGGCGTTCCGGGCGGCGCTCGACTCCTACCCGGCCTACCGCGAGCAGGCCGAGATCCGGCTCGGGATCACCGCCTCCCTCATCGACCAGATCGCCGACCGGGCCGACGACGCCTCCAGCGACGCCGCCTGGCGCGCCGGGCTGCTCCTCGCGCTCGCCCTGTCCGGCTTCGCCCTGTGGCTCGGCCTGTCGGTCGTGGTCCGCCGCTCGGTGGTCCGGCCGGTGCAGGCCCTTACCGGCGCCGCCCGGGAGGTCGCCGAGGTCGCGGACCGCGAGCTGGCCCGGGTCGCCGACGACGACGCCGAGGACGACGGCCCGCCCCGGCTGCGCCCGATGCCGGTCACCGCACGCGACGAGATCGGCGACCTCGCCGACGCGTTCAACCGCGTCCAGTCCACCGCCGCCGCCCTGCTGGAACGCCAGGTGCTCAGCCGCCGCAACGTCGCCGAGATGTTCGGCAACGTCGGCCGCCGCGTCAGCAACCTCACCACCCGCCAGCTCGCCCTCATCGACGCGGTGGAACGCGGCGAGACCGACCCCGAGCTGCTGGAACGGCTGTACAGCATCGACCACATCGCGGTCCGGCTGCGCCGCAACGCCGACAGCCTGATGCTGCTCGCCGGCATCCGTGAGGCGGGGCTCGGCTCCGGTCCGCTCGCGCTCACCACCGTCGTCCGTGCCGCGCTCGGCCAGATCGAGGGCTTCCAGCGGGTACGGCTGACCGCGCGCTCCGAGGCCGCGGTGGAACCGGACGTCATCGGCGACCTGACCCTGATGGTGGCCGAACTCCTGGAGAACGCCGTGTCGTTCTCGCCCGCGGGCAGCCCCGTCGAGGTGACGGTGGCGACCGCCGAGGACGACACCGCGTCGATCGTGATCGCCGACCACGGTCTCGGCATGAGCGCCGAGCGCCTCGCCGAGGAGAACGCCCGGCTGATCCGCCGCGAGCGCCTGGACCTGGTGCCGACGAAGGTGCTGGGCCTGTTCGTGGTCGGCACCCTGGCCCGCCGCTGGGAGATCGGCGTGACCCTGACCCGGACACCGGGCGGCGGTGTCACCGCCGAGGTCAGCGTGCCGGCGTCGCTGCTGCTCCCGGTGCCCGCGGAACCGGAGCCGGTGCCCGTCCCCGCCGAGGTGCCCGCGGCGGCTCCGGCGGCCGGGCCACTGCCCTCGGCCGCCGCGGACGACGACTCCGGTCCCCTCCCCCGCCGGGTCCCCCGGCGCGAGGGCGCCGCCGCGGACGTACCCCCCGTCGATCACGCCCGGGCCGACCGCCCGGAGGCCTCCCCCCGGGCCCATGCCGAGGGCCCCGGTCCCCGCCCGCTGCGCCGCCGCGTCCGCGGGGCCACCCTGCGCAGCGGCGCCGAGGACACCGGCGCCCACCAGATCCTGCGCCGGCCCGCCCAGCCCGCCGACGCGGACGCCGTACGGTCCGCCCTGGAGGAGTTCGAGGCGGCCGTGGAGCAGGCGCACCGCGACAGCGACACCACCGAGCAACCGATCCCCGACCAGCACCCGACCCACCTCCCGGAAGGAGCGGAGCAGTGAGCACATCCACAGGAGGCACCACGCCGGCCGAACTCCAGGCCGCCGCAGCCGATTTCACCTGGCTGCTCAATCGCTTCGCGACGGAGACCGCGGGTGTCGTCGACGCCATCGCCGTCTCCTCCGACGGCCTGCTGATCGCGGTCTCCGAACTGCGGGAGCACGCCGACTCCGAGCGGCTCGCCGCGATCGTCTCGGGCATCACGAGCCTGGCCGCCGGGGCCTCCGGCAACTACGGCCTGGGCGGCCTCAACAAGGTCATCATCGATCTGGAGGGCGGCCATGTCCTGGTCTCCGCGATCGGCAGCGGCGCCGTGCTCGGCGTGGTCACCGACAAGGAGGCCAAGCTGGGCAACATCGCCTACGAGATGACGCTGTTCGCCAACCGTGCCGGTGCCGCGCTCAGCCCACAGCTCGTGCTCGAACTGAAGAACACCGTCGGCGCCGCGTCGGCCCGCTGACCGGGTCGAGAAGGACGGTACGGACCCCATGGCGGACGGCACTGCACTCCCGGGCGACGACCCGGTCGGCCCCGCTTCCGCCGTACGGCCGTTCCTGGTCACCGCCGGCCGGGTGGCGCCCAGCGTCGCCGGCCGGACGATGCCCGTCGAGACCCAGGTGGTGGCCACCGCCTCGGGGCTCGCCGCGCTGTCGCTGCTCTCCTTCGAGCATCACGACATCGTGGCCGCGTGCCGGCAGCCGCAGTCCATCGCGGAGATCGCGGCCCGGCTGCGGCTGCACCTCAACGTGGTGCGGGTCCTCGCCGAGGACCTGCGGGCCGAGGGACGGCTGACGGTGCACGTGCCGAACTCCGACGCCGTCCACGATTCATCCGTCCTGCGAAGAGTGATCGATGGCCTGCGCGCCATCCCCGACTCCCGGGGGGTACTCCGTGACACCGACTGAACCGGCCGCCGCCGTACGACCGCCGCTGCCGGTCAAGATGGTGATCGCGGGCGGCTTCGGCGTGGGCAAGACGACGGCCGTCGGCTCCATCTCCGAGATCGAGCCGCTGACGACCGAGGCCGCGATCACCGAGGTCGCCGCCGGCGTCGACGACCTCACGCACACACCGCTCAAGACGACGACCACGGTCGCCATGGACTTCGGGTGCATCACCATCGACCCGACGCTGAAGCTCTATCTGTTCGGCACGCCCGGGCAGGAGCGGTTCGGGTTCATGTGGGACGACATCGTCGAGGGCGCGGTGGGCGGCCTGGTCATCGTGGACACGCGGCGGCTCGACGACTGCTACGCGGCCGTCGACTACTTCGAACACCGGAAGATCCCGTTCGCCGTGGCGGTGAACGCGTTCGACGGCCGCGTCGAGCACGCGCTGGACGAGGTGCGCTGGGCGCTCGACGTGAGCGACGGGGTGCCCGTGGTGGTGTTCGACGCGCGGGAGCGGGGATCGGTGCGGGACTCGCTGCTGGTGGTGCTGGAGCTGGCGCTCGCCCGCAGCGGGGGATGACCCGGGGACCGCGGGCCGGTGCGGGCCCGGCGCGCAGTCCCCGCGCCCGCCCTTACCCGGTGCTTCCGCGCCGCACTCCCGGCGACACCGCGAAGCGACCCGCCGCCCAGAACAACCCCAGGGTCGCCAGCGCCATCGCCGCCACCAGCGTCGCGCCGCCGACCACCTTCTCGTAGTCCCGCTGGTACAGGCCGTCCACGATGTAGCGACCCAGGCCGCCGAAGCTGACGTACGCCGCGATCGTCGCCGTGGACACGATCTGGATCGCCGCCGAGCGCAGGCCGCTGAGGATCAGCGGGAGGGCGACGGGGAGTTCGACCCGGAACAGGACGCCTGTCTCCGCCATGCCCATGCCGCGCGCGGCGTCCACCGGGGCCGGGTCGACCGAGCGCATCGCCTCGTAGGTGGTGACCAGGATCGGCGGGATGGCGAGGACCACCAGCGGGATCATCACCGGTGCCATGCCGAGGCCCAGCAGCACGAACATCAGCACCATCAGCCCGAAGCTGGGCAGGGCCCGGCCCGCCGTGGCGATCAGCGCCACGGTGTTGCCGCCGCGGCCGGTGTGTCCGGTGAGCAGGCCGGCCGGGAGGCCGATGCCGGCGGCGATGGCGAGCGCCATCAGGGTGTAGCCGAGGTGTTCGGCCAGCCGGGTGGGGATGCCGTCGTAACCCGTCCAGTGCGCGCCGTCGCTGAAGAAGGCGTCGATGTGGTTGAGGAGGTTCATCGCGTGGCCTCGCGGGGCATCCAGGGGGTCAGCAGCATCCGTACGACGATCAGGGCCGCGTCCACCAGCATCGCGAGGACGGCCGTGCCCAGCACCGAGAGCCACACCAGGCGGGGCTGGTTGTAGATCATGCCGCTGTTCAGGAGGTTGCCGAGCGCGCCCTGGTTGCCGATCAGCATGCCGACGCTGACCAGGGAGATGCTCGACACCGCCGCCACCCGCAGCCCGGCGATGATCGCGGGGGTGGCGATCGGCAACTGGACCTGGAGATAGCGGCGTACGGGGCCGAAGCCCATCGCGGTGGCGGCCGCCAGCGTTTCCCGCGGGACCGACCGGACGCCGTCGACGATCGCCGGGACCAGCACCACCAGGCTGTACACGGACAGCGGGATCATCACGGTGAGTTCGGACAGGCCCGTGTAGTCGATCAGGATCACGAAGAAGGCCAGCGACGGGATCGCGTAGAGCACCGTCGTCACCCACAGCACCGGGGCGTACAACCAGCGCAGCCGTATGCAGAGCTGGGCCACCGGAAGGGCCACCAGCAGTCCGGCCAGCACCGGCAGCAGGGCCTCGCGCAGATGGAGGAGGACCAGGCCCACGTAGGTGTTCTGGAGGTCGCTCGGCATGTCGAAGAACTCGCTCATCGCGCGACCTTCTCCGTCACCGTCGCGCTTCTGGCGTGGGCGCCCCGGATCGCCTCGCCGATGGTCTGCTGCGAGACCACCCCGGTCGCGCGGCCCTCCGCGTTCACGGCGACGGCCCAGCCGGTCGGCGAGAGCACCGCGCAGTCGAGGGCGGCCCGCAGGGAGTCGGTGCGCGGCACGAACGGGCGCCCGTACGGCAGGAGTTGGTCCTTGTCGATGCGTCCGGCGGTCACGTCCTGCGGTTCGGCCCAGCCGAGCGGCTTGCCGTCCAGGTCCGTGACGAGGAGATAGGGGGCGTCGGCGGTGTCGCGGGCGGCGATCTGCTCGGCGGTGGCGTCGATCGCGACGATCGGGGACGTGCGCAGTTCCAGGCCCGCGGAGGGGAAGAAGGACAGCCGCCTGATGCCCCGGTCGGTGCCGAGGAAGTCCTCGACGAAGGAGTCCGCGGGGCTCGTCAGCAGGTCGGCGGGCGGGGCGAACTGGGCGAGCCGGCCGCCGGTGCGCATCACGGCGACCATCGTGCCGAGCTTGACGGCCTCGTCGATGTCGTGGGTGACGAAGACGATGGTCTTGCCCAGCTCGGCCTGGATGCGCAGCAGTTCGTCCTGCAGTCCCTTGCGGACGACCGGGTCGACCGCGGAGAACGGCTCGTCCATGAGCAGCACCGGCGGGTCGGCGGCGAGTGCCCGGGCCACGCCGACGCGCTGCTGCTGTCCGCCGGAGAGCTGGTAGGGGTAGCGCTTGGCGAGGGCGGTGTCGAGGCCGACCCGCTCCATCAGCTCGCGCGCCCTGGCCCGGGACTTCTCCTTGCCCCAGCCGATCATGCGGGGCACGGTGGCGATGTTGTCCAGGATCGTGCGGTGCTGGAAGAGACCGGCGTTCTGGATGACGTAACCCATCGAGCGGCGCAGGGTGTTGACCGGCTGCTGCTGGATGTCCTTGCCGTCGAGGAGGATGGTGCCCTCGGTGGGCTCGACCATCCGGTTGATCATGCGCAGGGTCGTCGTCTTCCCGCAGCCCGAGGGACCCACGAGGACGGTGATCGAGCGGTCGGGTATCTCCAGCGACAGCCGGTCGACCGCCACCGTGCCGTCCGGGTACCGCTTGGTGACAGAATCTATCCGTATCAAAACGCCGAATACCCTTCGGGTCTGGCAGAAGTCGCCCGCTTCCGGCCGGGGTTGAGCAAGCCGTTGCGGGGAGAGTCTAGACGGCTCACCAGATGAGGACGCCGCCTCCCATCTCCCGTGCACGCAGGGCGGTCTCCTCGATGGTGGCCAGCCGCGAGCCGATGTGGCCGGCGTGCTGTTCGACCGTCCGGTCCGGTCGGCAGGTGAGCTCCGCCAGCCGCTCCAGGTGCCCGCGCACGAGGGCGCATTCGGCCAGGAACGCGGGTGTCTCGTCCGGCGCGACGAGGCCGCCCCGGACCAGGTCCGGGAAGAACCGGGCACCGAGGGATCGGATCGCCCGGGAGCCCCACACCAGGGTGCGCCAGCTCTCGGGGCCCGCGGAGTCCGGCACCCCCTCGGGCGTTGCCTGGAACTCGACCTCCCCGTCCGCCCGCACCAGGAAGATCTCCACCGTCAGACTCATGGCCGCAGTTCACCATGGCGGGCGCCGCCGCAACGACCCGTTTTCGGCGGGGCGCCCCGGATGACGGCCGAAGCCGTCCGCGTCCCTCAAGGTGGAGTCATGAGCGAGCAGCAGCGGTTCGACGTGTGGCAGGCCGGACCCGCCTACGAGCGGTTCATGGGCCGGTGGAGCCGGAAGGTCGCCGAGCGGTTCACCGCCCTGGCCGGCCACCCGGACGGGCTGCGCTGGCTGGACGTCGGGTGCGGGACCGGGGCGTTGTCGGCGGTGCTGGCCGCGCGGTGCCGGCCGGCGCTGGTGCTGGGCTGCGACCGGTCCGCGGAGCTGGTGGCCACGGCCCGGGACGCGGCGTACGGTCCGGTGCGGTTCGTGGTGGCCGACGCCGGGGCACTGCCCGTGCGGGACGGGGCCTGCGATGCCGCGGTCAGCGGGCTCGCGCTGAACTTCCTGCCCGAGCCCGCGGCGGGCGTCGCCGAGATGACGCGGGCGGTCCGGGCCGGTGGCCGGGTCGCCGCGTACGTCTGGGACTACGCGGAGGGCATGGTCCTGCTGCGCCGGTTCTGGGACGCGGCCACGGCGCTGGATCCGGCGGCGGCCGAACTGGACGAGGGGCGCCGGTTCCCGGTGTGCGGCCCCGATCCCCTGCACGCGCTGTGGACGGGGGCCGGTCTGGCGGACGTGTGGGTCACCCCCATCGTCATCCGGACCGTCTTCACCGACCTCGCCGATCTGTGGTCCCCGTTCCTCGCGGGCCAGGGACCGGCCGGGTCCTACGTGGCCGACCTCCCCCCGGACGACCGGGACCGCCTCCGCGACACCCTCGCCGAAACCCTCCCCCGCGACCCGGACGGCTCCATCGAACTGACGGCCCGGGCCTGGTCGGTGAGCGGCATCAAGCGGTGAGCACGCGGGGGTGGGCAGCCCCGAAGCACGGCCGCAAGCGGCGAGGGCACGGGGGCGAGGGCACCGGGGGCGGGCAGCCCGGCACGCAGCCGCAAGCGGCGACGACACCGGCACCGGCGACGGCACCGGACCGCAGGCAACCCGGCGCACGGCATAAGCGGCGACAGCGCAGGACGCGGGCAGCCCCGGAGCACAGCCGCAAGCGGCACCGGCACCGGCACCGGCCGCAGACAGACCCGGCGCACGGCATCAGACGGCGACCGCACCGGCCGTGGGCCGTGGGACCCGCCCAGCCGGTGAACCGCGTCCGCCCGTAGCCGAGGGATCAGGCCCTCGCCCCCGCCACCACAGGCACCCCCTCCGTCCGCACCACCCGGCGCTCCGCGTCCACCGCGAACACCTCGCAGCCGGGGCGGGCGGACGCCCACGCCACGCCCTCCGGGCCCATCGCGAAGGCCGCCGTGGCGGTGCTGTCCGCTTCCGTCAGGGTGTCCGCGACGACCGTGACGCTGAGCAGACCCGTCGCCGGACGGCCGGTGCGGCCGTCGAGGATGTGCGCGCCCCGCTCGTACAGCGCGGAGGTCGCGACCGCCCCGTCGGTGATCTCCAGCACCGCGCAGAGCCGGTCGGCGCGTTCCGGATGCCGTACGCCCACCCGCCAGGGCCCGCCCGCGGCGACCACGTCACCCCCGGCGTTCAGGCAGAACCGCCGCACGCCGGCCGCCTGCAGCAGCTCGGCGCCCCGCTGCACCGACCACCCCTTGACCACCGCGCAGGGGTCGAGGCCGCGACCGGGCAGCCGGGCGTCGAAGGCGCCGCCGGTGGCGGTCCGGTACTCCTCGCACAGGCCGAGGACCTCGGCGAGGTCGGCGCTGATCCCGCCGGGGCCGATCTCGCCCCGGTCGAGCCGGGACACCTCGCTGTCCTCCCGGAACGGGCTGAACCGCTCGTCGACCTCCCGCAGCCAGGCGAAGACGGCGTCCACGGCCTCGCCGGGCACGTGCTCGTCGTCCACCCGGAGCGAGACCGGGAACCCCATCACGTGCTCGACGCGCCGCACCTCAGGCCCCCTTCGCGTCCAGGGCGGCCTGCAGCGACTCCCGGTATCCCTCGCTGGTGATCGTCGCCCCGGACACCGTGTCGACGTCCGCGCTCTGCGCCTGAAGCGTCCCCTCGATCAGCTTCGGCACCGCGGCCGCCGTCTGCGGATGATCCGGCTGCCGCAGCATCCGCACGGAGGCGATCCTGTCCCCCTCGAAGGTCACCTCCACCTGCACGGGACCCTTCTCGGTGGTCACCACCGAGCCCTCGATCACCAGGGCGGAGCTGCCCGACGAGGCGGACGGCGCCGGTGCGACCGCCTGGGTCGTGGGCGCCGGGTCCGTCGACGGCTCGTAGCGCCACAGCGGGACCAGACCGACGGCGGTCAGGACCAGGACGGGTATGGCTCGCTTCACGGTGTCCCTCTCATCCCGCCAGGCTGAAACGCTCGAAGTGGATCTGCGGCTTGGGCACGCCCAGCTCGCGCAGGCTGCCCAGGACCGCGGTCATCATCGGGGGCGGCCCGCACAGGAAGACGTCCCGGTCGGCGATGTCCGGGACCATCCGGGTCAGCTCGGCGGGCGCCAGCCGGTCGGGGCTGACCGGGCCGGTCACCAGGTGCAGGTCGGCGCCCTTGGCGAGAGCCAGCTCGCGCAGCTCGTCGTACAGGACCGCGTCCCGGTCCCTGGCGACGCGGTAGACAACCACGGCGTGCCCCTGCAGCTCCTCCAGCAGCGCCCGGATGGGCGTGACACCGACGCCGCCGGCGATCAGCACGGCCCCGGGGCGGGTGCGGTGCAGGGCGGTGAACGCGCCGTAGGGTCCCTCGGCGAAGACGCGGGTACCGGGCCGCAGATCGCGCAGCCCCGCGCTGCCGTCGCCGGCCGCCTTGACGGTGAGCCGGAGCCCGCGGCCGTCGGGGGCGGCGGACAGGGAGAAGGGGTTCGCCTGCCACCAGCGGTCCTTCGTCAGGAACCGCCACAGGAAGAACTGCCCCGCGCGGGCGGGCAGCCGGTCGAGGTCGCGGCCGGTGATGTGGACGGAGACCACGGTGTCGGACTCCGGGACGACCGCCGAGACGCGCAGCCGGTGGCGCCAGTTCCGCCACAGCGGCAGGACCAGGCGGCCCGTGAACACCGCGCCGAGCGCGACGCCCCACAGGCCGTACCAGTAGGCCGTGGCGGCCGGCGAGGCGGTGAAGGTCGTACCGACCGCGACCTGGTGGGTGAAGGCCAGCACCACGGCGAGGTAGGTGTACAGGTGGATGAAGTGCCAGGTCTCGTAGGCGAGCCGGCGGCGGGCGAAGCGTCCGGAGACCGCCCCGACCACCAGGACGATCACCAGCGCGGCGACGGCCCGCAGCACGCCCTCGACGGTCTCGGCGAGGTCGACCAGCTGGTTGACCGGGTCGAGGCCGGAGGAGTCGGCGTAGCCGAAGGTGATGAATACGGCGTGCGCCAGCAGCGTCCACAGGATGCCGAAGCCGGTCCAGCGGTGCCAGGACGTCAGCCGGTCCATGCCGATCCGGCGGTCCAGCCACGGCAGCCGGGCCACCAGCAGCAGCTGGAACGCCATGAACAGGGCGCCGTAGAGCCCGGCGAGGCGGCCGAGGACGAGCAGCGCGTTGGCGGCGCCGAAGCCCGCGTCGACGAAGAAGCAGGTCACCACGGCCACGTTCGCGGCCAGCACGGCGTACAGGCCGGTGCGGGCCACCACCCTGGGGCGTAGCGCCGTGGGGGGTGCGGGGGGCGATTGGACGGTCGTCACGGGCGGCAGCTCCTCATGGGGGTCCGGGGCCTGGGTACTGAGCTTGGCCGCACGAAGCTGTCGATCAGCTGTCGTAGATCTTTCAAGTGGTTATCGATGTACCGGGGGCGGCCGACCGGGCTGTGGCACGGGGCGCCGGGTGGCGCAGTATGAGCGGGTGGAAAAAGTACGACTCCTCGTCGTGGACGACGACCCGCCGATCGCCGACCTCGTGGCGACGGTCGCCCGCTACGAGGGCTGGGAGGCGGTCACCGCGAACTCCGGCGAGGAGGCGCTGCGGCGCGCCGCCGAGTTCCGTCCCGACATCGTCGTGCTCGATCTGATGCTGCCGGACGTGGACGGCTTCGGGGTGCTGGACCGGCTGCGCCGCTCGGGGACGATGGTGCCGGTGGTGTTTCTCACCGCCCGCGACGGCGTCGCCGACCGGGTGGCGGGGCTGACCCGGGGCGGTGACGACTACCTGGTCAAGCCGTTCGCGGTGGAGGAGCTGATGGCCCGGCTGCGGACCGTGCTGCGGCGCAGCGCCGGGCCCGGCTTCCAGCGCTCGGTGCTGCGGGTGGGCGACCTGACGATGGACGAGGACACCCGCGAGGTGCGCCGCGGCGAGCGGCTGCTGACCCTGACGCCGACCGAGTACGAGGTGCTGCGCTATCTGATGCGCAAGTCGCCGACCGTGCAGACCAAGGCGCAGATCCTGGACCATGTGTGGGAGTACGGCTTCGGCGGCCGGTCCAACGTGGTCGAGCTGGTCGTCAGCAGGCTGCGCCGCAAGCTCGACGACACCGGCGAGCCGATGATCCACACCGTGCGGGGCTTCGGCTACGTCATCCGGCAGGCCGCCCGGTGATCGGGCGGCTGCGGCGGGCGTACGGCAGGACGCGCCTCGGCACCCGGCTGGCGCTGGGGGTCGGGACGCTGGCCCTGGTGGTGTTCGCGGTCGTCGGCACCGCGCTGACGACGTACATGCGCGACTACCTGTCCGCGCAGCTCGACACCCAGCTCGCGCAGGCGCAGGTCGCCCAGTCCAAGAGCATCGCGCACTACGGCACGCTGTCGGGCAAGAAGTACTGGCGCTGGTACTACGCCGTGTACGACGTGCGGGACGGCAGCCCGCGGCTGCGCACGCCCGAGACGGCCGGTGATCTGCCCGCGGACGTCGAGGAGTTCACGGCGGTGGCCCGGGCGCGGTCCGCCTCGGACACGGAGGTGCTGCGCACCGGGCACCTCGAGGGCGAGGGGCAGTACCGGCTGCGCGCCTGCGAGGTGGAGCCGGGCGTGGTGCTGGTCAGCGCGGCGCCCATGGACGAGATCGACGACACCGTGGGCCAGTTGATCACCATCCAGGCGGTCACCTTCGGCCTCGCCCTGCTGGCCCTGGTGGTGGCCGGGCGGTCGCTGCTGCGGCGCGGTCTGCGGCCGCTGAGCGACATGGCGCACACCGCCCGGGGCATCACCTCGCACGATCTGACGGACTCGGCCCGGCTGCCGGTGCGGCACGACGGGCGCAGCGGCGGACCCGAGGTGGAGGAGCTGCGGACGGCGTTCAACACGATGCTGGAGCACATCGACGAGGCCCTCGCGGTGCGCGCGGAGGCCGAGCAGCGGCTGCGCCGCTTCGTCGCGGACGCCTCGCACGAGCTGCGTACGCCGCTGATGTCGGTACGGGGGTACGCGGACCTCTTCCAGTACGCGGCGGCCAACGCCCCCGAGGAGCGGGACAAGCACCTGGCGCGGCTGCGCGCGGAGGCGGCCCGGATGGGTTTCCTGCTGGACGACCTGCTGCTGCTCGCCCGGCTGGACGCGGCGGAGGCGGAGACCCCGCTGCGCCCCCGGGAGACGGATCTGGTGGAGCTGGTCCAGGAGGCCGCGGACGCCTTCCGCGCGAGCCACCCGGGCCGTCCCCTGACGGTCGCGCCCGGCCCCGCGGCCCTGTCGGCCCGGGTGGACGCGCAGCGGATCCGGCAGGTTCTGGACAACCTCCTCACCAACGCGGCGATGCACACCCCGCCCGGCACGCGGGTGCGGGTGGGCCTGTCGGTCTCCGGCGGCACGGCCCGGATCCGGGTCGCCGACGCGGGCCCCGGCATCCCGCCCGCCGACCGCGACCGGGTCTTCGACCGCTTCTACCGGGTCGACAAGGCGCGCAGCCGCGACCGCGGCGGCAGCGGTCTGGGTCTGGCCGTGGCCGGTTCCCTGATCCGGGCGCACGGCGGCACGATCGAGCTGAGCAGCGAGCCCGGCGAGACGGTCTTCACGGTCACCCTGAGCCTGGTCCCCTAGGTCCGGTCCCCTGAGGTCCGGTCAGGTCCCCTGAGCCCGGCCCCCGAGTCTTACGAAGCCGTGACGTGCCGGGCGCGGTCCGGTAGTCCGCAGGTGCCCCGGCCTAGCGTGGGCGCCATGCGTGTACTGGTCACCGGCGGCGCCGGGTTCATCGGGTCCCACATCGTGCAGGCGCTCGCGGAGCACGGTCACGAACCCGTCGTGTACGACGTCCGCGCCGACCCGGTGTCCGACGTGCGCGACCCGGAGGCGGTGCGCCGCGCCCTGGCCGGCGTGGACGCCGTCTGCCACCAGGCCGCGATGGTCGGGCTCGGCACCGGTTTCGCGGACGCGGCGGAGTACGTCTCCCGCAACGACCTAGGCACCGCCGTGCTGCTCACCGCCATGGCGGACGCAGGAGTACGGCGGCTGCTGCTCGCCGGGTCGATGGTGGTGTACGGCGAGGGCCGCTACACCTGCGCCCGGCACGGTGTCGTCCGTCCCGGACCGCGTGCCGTGGCCGACCTGGACGCCGGACGCTTCGAGCCGCGCTGCCCGGAGTGCGGGGCCGGGCTGTCGCCGGAGCTGGTCGCGGAGGAGGCGCCGGCGGACCCGCGGAACGTGTACGCCACGACCAAGCTCGCCCAGGAGCACCTGGCGGCCGCCTGGGCCCGGGTGACGGGCGCCCAGGCGGTGTCGCTGCGCTATCACAACGTGTACGGGCCGGGCATGCCGCGCGACACCCCGTACGCCGGTGTCGCCTCCTTCTTCCGCTCGGCGCTCGCCCGGGGCGAGGCCCCGCGGGTCTTCGAGGACGGCTGCCAGCGGCGGGACTTCGTGCACGTACGGGATGTGGCGGCGGCCAACCTGGCGGTGCTGGAGGCCGGTTCGCCGCCGGGGGTGCTGGTGGCCCGCAACGCCGGCAGCGGCGACCCGCACACGGTCGGCGAGATGGCGCACGCGCTGGCGGCGGCGTACGGCGGGCCCGAGCCGGTGGTGACCGGGGAGTACCGGCTGGGGGACGTACGGCACATCACCGCCGACTCCGCGCGCCTGCGGGCCGAGTTCGGCTGGCGGCCGAAGGTCGGATTCGAGGCGGGGATGCGGGAGTTCGCGCAGGACGCCTGACGCGGTCAGCCCTGGGCGGCCGGCAGCGTCACCTCGAAGCGGCAGCCGCCGGGGATGTTCCGTACGGTGGCCCGGCCCCGGTGGGCCTCGACGATGCCGCGCACGATCGCCAGGCCGAGGCCCGCGCCGGCCGGCGGGGTACGGGCGTCGGTGCCGCGCCAGCCGGTGTCGAAGACGCGCGGCAGGTCCTCCTCGGGGATGCCGCCGCAGCCGTCGGTCACCGACAGCAGCACCCCCTCGGGGACGCGTTCGGCGGCGATCGCGACCGTGCCGTCGGACGGGGTGCGGCGGATCGCGTTGATCAGGAGGTTGCCGAGGACCCGGCTCATCTCCTTGCCGTCGACCTCGACCGGCAGCGGTTCCACCCCGTCGCCGACGAGCCGGACGCCGTGCTCGCGGGCGAGGGGGTCCGCTCCCGCGAGGGCGTCGCCGACGAGGTCGTACAGGGAGACCCGGGTGGGGCTGAGGGCGAGGGCGCCGGCGTGGATGCGGGAGAGCTCGAAGAGGTCGCCGACCATGGCGTTGAGGCGTTCGACCTCGGTGCGGATCTGCCGGAGGTAGCGGTCGGGGTCGGCGGCGACGCCGTCCTCCAGGGCCTCGGACATCGCGCGCAGTCCGGCCAGCGGGGTGCGCAGGTCGTGGGAGATCCAGGCGACGAGTTCCCGGCGGGAGGACTCCAGGGCGCGTTCCCGTTCCCGGGACTCGGCGAGGCGGGCGCTGGTGGTCTCCAGCTCCCGGCTCAGGGCGGCGAGTTCGGCGGAGGCGGGGCCGTCGGGGGAGGTGAAGGCGCCGCCGTCGCCGAAGGAGCGGGCGGCGAGGGCGAGGGCGCGGCTGCCGGCGACGACCCAGCGGCCCAGCAGCAGGGCGGTGGCCAGGGAGACCACGGCGGCCATGGCGACGACCAGGGTGACGACCTTCAGGTCGTGCTCGGACAGGAACATCGCCTGGGCGACGGCGAGGGTGCCCGCGAGCATCGCGGTGACGGCGACGGCGGCCACCACCGCGAGGTGCACGGCGAGCGAACGGCGGCGGATCAGCCGCAGGACGCCCGCGCCGAGTATTCCGGCCGCGGCGGCGCCGAGGAAGGCGAACAGGGCGATGAGGAGGGTGTCCCGCACGGTCAGACCCCCTCGAACCGGTAGCCGACGCCCCACACGGTCTGGATCAGCCGGGGGCGGGCCGGGTCGTCCTCGACCTTGCCGCGCAGCCGTCGCACATGGACGGTGACGGTCGACAGGTCGCCGAAGTCCCAGCCCCACACCTCCCGCATCAGGTCCTCGCGGCTGAACACCCGCCCCGGGTGCCGCAGGAAGTAGGTGAGCAGGTCGAACTCGCGGATGGTGAGGGAGAGTTCGGCGCCCTCCTTGACCGCGCGGCGAGCCGCCGGGTCGACCGTGAGTCCGGCCCCGCGCAGCAGCCCCGCGGGCTGGGCGGGGCGGACCCGGCGCAGCACGGACTCGACGCGCAGGACGAGTTCGCGGGGGCTGAACGGCTTGGTGACGTAGTCGTCGGCGCCGACCTCCAGGCCGAGGATCCGGTCGTCCTCGTCGCCGCGCGCGGTGAGCATGATGACCGGGACCGGGCCCTGTCCGCGCATCCGGCGGCACACCTCCAGGCCGTCCATGCCGGGCAGCATCAGGTCCAGGACGACGAGGTCCGGCCAGTGCTCGGCGGCCCGGGCGAGGGCGTCCGGGCCGTCGCCGGCGCGGTCGACGAGGTAGCCGGCGCGGTCGAGGTAGCCGGAGACCACCTCGGCGACGGTCGGGTCGTCGTCGACGACGAGGACCCGGGGCTGCTGCTGTTCCATGCCGCCAGCCTCGCACCACGTCTGGCCGGATGCGGCGCCCGGCCGCCGACGTCCTTGTTCCGTAAGGAGCCGGTGCCCGATCCGCCCTTTTTGCGCTCGTAGGGTGAACGGTGTGACCACCTCTCCCGCCGCACCACCGGACCCGGCGCCGGTCGATGTCGTCCTGCCCTGCCTCGACGAGGCCGAGGCGCTGCCCTGGGTGCTGGAGCGCATCCCGCCGGGCTGGCGCGCGCTGGTCGTCGACAACGGCTCCACGGACGGCTCGGCCGCCGTCGCCCGCGCGCTCGGCGCGACGGTCGTGCGGGAGGAGCGGCGTGGATTCGGCGCCGCCTGCCACGCGGGCCTGACCGCCGCCACCGCCGAGGTGGTGTGCTTCTGCGACTGCGACGCCTCCCTCGACCCGTCCGACCTGGTGCCGTTCGTGGACCGGATCCGGTCCGGGGCGGCCGACCTGGTGCTCGGCAGGCGCCGGCCGCAGGGCCGGGGTGCCTGGCCCGCGCACGCCCGCGCCGGGAATCTCGCGCTCTCCCGTCTGCTGCGCCGCCGCACCGGCCTGCGGCTGCACGACCTCGGCCCGCTGCGGGCGGCCCGCCGCGAGGAGTTGCTCGCCCTCGGCCTGACCGACCGGCGCAGCGGCTATCCGCTGCAGATGGTGGTCCGTGCCTGTGACGCGGGCTGGCGGATCGCCGAGTACGACGTCCCGTACCGTCCGCGCACCGGCGCCTCCAAGGTGACGGGCACCTGGCGCGGCACGTGGCAGGCGGTGCGGGACATGAGCCGGGTCCTGTCGGACCGGGAGGCCCCCGCATGACCACGCCGCCGGCCATCACCGGGACACCCCGTCGCACCCCGGAGAAGGAGGCCGCCGACGGGACGTGGCAGGCGGTGCGGGACATGCGCCGAGCGCCGACGGAGCGGAGCATGAGCGGGGTGACGGCGCCGCGGGACGGGAGCGGGGCGTCGGCGCCGCGGACCACGAACCCGGCGCCCTCTGTCACCGGCGAGCAGGCATCCGACGGCACCCGGCAGGCCCTGCCGGACATGAGCCGGATCCCGGCGGAGCGGGAGGCCCACGCATGACCACGCTGCTCGTCATCGCCAAGGAGCCCAGGCCGGGCCGGGTGAAGACCCGGCTGACGCCTCCCTTCACCGCCGAGGAGGCGGCGGCCCTGGCGGAGGCGGCGCTGGCGGACACGCTGGAGGTGGTGGCCGCCACGCCCGCCCGGCGCCGCGTGCTGGTCCTGGACGGAGCGCCGGGCCGCTGGCTGCCGCCCGGCATCGAGGTCGTCCCGCAGGTCGGCGGCGGCCTGGACGAGCGGCTGGCCGCGGCTTTCGGTGCCTGCACGGGCCCGGCGCTCCTGATCGGCATGGACACCCCCCAGGTGACACCGGACCTCCTGACGGTGGACTTCACCGCCTGCGACGCCTTCTTCGGTCCCGCGGAGGACGGTGGCTTCTGGGCCCTGGGTCTCGCGGACCCGGACCCGGCCCTGCTCCGGGGCGTCCCGATGTCTGTGCCGCACACGGGCGCGGAACAGCGGGCCCGGCTGGCGGGGCTGCGCGTGCGGGAGCTGCCGGTGCTGCGGGACGTGGACACGGCGGCCGACGCGCGGCTGGTCGCGCGGGCCGCGCCCGGGGGACGGTTCGCGGCCCTGCTGGAGGAGTTCACGGCGGTGGGCCGCCCATGACCTCCTTCGCCCGCACCGCACCCGCCCGTACCTGGTCGGCCGACCCCTACACCCGCGCCCTGCGCACCGGCCGGGGCCCGCTCTTCCTGCGCCGGTCCGACGGCCGGCTGCTCCCGCTGGACATAGAACGCTGGTGCGCGCGGGCCGACGCCGCCGACCTGGACGTGCTCCGGCGCTGCGAAGGCCCGGTCCTGGACGTCGGCTGCGGCCCGGGCAGGCTGGTGGCCGCCCTGGGCGAGCAGGGCCGCCCCGCCCTCGGCATCGACGTCAGTGCAGCCGCCGTCGCCCGCACCCGTCAGCTGGGCGCTCCCGCCCTGCACCGCTCGGTCTTCGACCCGCTTCCCGGTGAGGGCCGCTGGGGCACCGCCCTGCTCATCGACGGCAACGTCGGCATCGGCGGCGACCCCCGCACGCTCCTCGCCCGGACGGCCCGACTCCTGCGCGCAGGAGGCCTGTTGATCGCGGAGACCGTTCCCGTACCCGACCTCGACGAGCGCGTCCTGGTCCACGTCACCGACGCCCACGGCACCGAGGGCACCCCCTTCCCCTGGGCCCGCATCGGCACCGCCGCCCTGCTGCGGCACGCCACCCGCGCCGGATGGCGTGCCGTCGCTCAGTGGACCGCCGGCGGCCGCTCCTTCGCCGCCCTGCGCACCCGCAGCGCGCACAGCGCCGCCGAGGCGCCGAACAGCACGGCCGTGATGAGCAGCCAGCGCGCCAGGAAACCGTCCGGGGAGAGTCCGGTGGCCGAGCGGTAGCGCTCCTCCACCCGGCCGGTGATCAGCGGGAACCACACGAGCAGCAGCAGCGCGGAGAACGCGGCGGGCACCCGGACGTACATCACGTACCGTCCGGCCGCCGCCCCGAGCGCCCGGTCCGCCACCGCGTACAGCGGCAGCAGGACCAGGTCGTGCAGCACGGCCGCGCCCGCGAACCACAACGCGATCCGGAACCAATCACCCTCCAGCAGCCGCACGCCCGCGTATCCGGCGAGCGCGAACGAGCAGACGAGCAGCAGGATCTGCAGCGGGCTGCCGAGGGGAAGCCGCGGTCGCATCACAGGTCTCCGAACGTCATCCGGGCCACCCACTTGGTGTTGAGCACCCCGGGCGCCGCGGGCACGATGACCCGGGCCGGCCGGCCGTGGTCGGGGGACAGTTCCTCGCCGTTGACGAACAGGGCGAGCAGGGAACGCGGGTCGGCGACCTGGTTGGCGCGCAGGGCGGCCCGGCGGAACGCGCCGCGTTGCTGCAGCGACTCCACGAGGACGTCCGGCGGATCGTCGTAACCGACGAGCGCGGCCAGATCCCGCAGCCGTACGCCGCGCCACGACTGGTCGGAGGTCGACCAGCCCTCGACGCAGGCGATGGGCAGCGCGGCGCTGTGCGCGGGGAGCCGCAGCAGATCGGCGCGGCTGAGCCGGACGGTTCCGGTGCGGCCGGTGACGACCAGGCGCCAGGCGTCGTCGGCCGTGTCCGCGGGGCGGATCCCGGCGTATGCCGCCGTCTTGTTGATCTGGAAGCCGTTGGGGCCCTCGCCCGGGTCGCCGGGCCCGTGCGGGGCGAGCAGGGCCGTCCAGCGCAGTGCGTCGGAGTTCTGCCCGGCGGTGGTGGCGAACAGCAGCAGCGATCCGCCTCCGACGAACCACAGCGCACCGCGCCGGGAGACGGTCGGCTCGGCCGGATCGCTCGGGACGAGGTCGTCGCGCTCCTCGCGCAGCTGCCGCAGGTTGCGCAGCGCGAGCGGCAGCTTGAGGGCGAGGTGCGCGAGGAACGCTGCGAAGAACACCCACGCCCCGTAGAAGTGCAGCGGGTAGAAGGAGCCCGGGAAGAGGTAGTCCAGCTGGACGTTGAGCACTCCGGTCACGAACTCGAACAGCGCGCCGCCGACCAGGAGCAGCAGCGAGATCCGCTCCAGGGCGTGGGCCAGGGAGCGGACGGGCGGCAGGGTGAACAGCCGCGGTACGACCGACCACAGCTTGGCCAGCAGCACCGGGATCAGGGTGATGCCGAGGGTGACGTGGACGCCCTGGTCGAGCCGGTACAGCCAGTGCGGGTCGGTCGGCCAGGCGAAGAGGTAGAAGCCGAGGATCCCCTTGTCCGGGGTCTTGTCGTTCACCGGCGACAGATCGGGGTTGTAGGCCGCGTACGACACCAGTCCCGTCACGAACAGCACCGTGATGCCGCCGAGCAGCACCACGCCCAGCACCGAGGTGAGCCAGGGGCCGCGCAGCGGACTGCGCCAGAAGCCCGGTGCGAAAGGAGACCGTTTCATGTCCCGACCGTAGGCCGGGAGCAGTGCCGCGAAGCGTTCACGAACCATGACGAATCTCTGACGTCCGCGCCTGTCAGCCGTCCGGTCCAGGCCCCGCCGCCCTAGCGTGCGGACGTGACCCGCCTTCCCTCCCGCGACCTTCGCCGCGACCTGTACGCCGCCGCGGCCGCCGCGCTGCTCTTCGCGGCCGCCGCCCTCGTCGGCACCGCCGTCGAGCACCGTGACGGCACTCTCTTCGTCAACTGGCCGCCGCTGCTGGCCGACTGGGGCCCGCACGCGGGGCCCGGCACCGCGGCGGCGCTCGTCGTCGCGGTCGCGGTGGTGGCGTACGGCCCGCCGCTGGCCGCCCGGCTGCCCTGGCGCGGGCTGCTGCTCGCCGTGTGGGGCGCGGGCACGGCCTGGACGTTCTCGCTGGCGCTGGTCGACGGCTGGCACCGCGGCATCGCCCGCCGCCTGACGACCCGGTACGAGTACCTCCAGGTCATCGACCGCTTCGACGACATCCCGGCCGCCCTGCGGGGGTTCACCGACCACATCCTGCTCGGCTCGCCCGACCACTGGCCCGCGCACGTCGCGGGCCACCCCCCGGCGGCCCCGCTCACCTTCGTGTACCTGGACCGGATCGGGCTCGGCGGCGGCGCCTGGGCGGGCGTGTGGTGCATCGTCGTCGGCGCCACGGCCGCGCTCGCGATCCTCGTCACCGTGCGCGCCCTGGCCGCCGAGCGACTCGCCCGCCGTGCCGCGCCGTTCCTCGTCCTGGCGCCGGGCGCGGTGTGGCTCGGCACGTCCGCCGACGGGTACTTCGCGGCCGTGGCCGCCTGGGCGGTGGCGCTGCTGGCGCTGGCGGTGACGGGCCGCCGCCCGCTCTGGACGGGCCTCGCCTCCGGCCTCCTGTTCGGCCTGACGGTGTACCTGTCGTACGGCCTGACCCTGTACGTCGTGATCGCGGCGGCCGTGCTGTTCCTGGGCTCGGCACGCGTACGGCCGCTGCTGTTCGCGGGGGCCGGTTTCCTGGTGGTCCCGGCGGTGTTCACCGCGCTGGGCTTCCACTGGTGGGAGGCGTACGACCTGCTGGTCACCCGCTACCACCAGGGCGCCGGCGGCACCCGGCCGGGGGCCTACTGGGTGTGGGCCAACCTCGCCTGCCAGGTCCTGGTGGTGGGCCTCGCGACGGCGGCGGGGCTGCCGCGGACCGGTGTGGTGCTGCTGCGGCGGCCGGGCGCGGCGGAGGTCCGGCTCGCGGTGCTGGTGGGCGCCGCGCTGCTCGCGATGCTCGTCGCCGACCTGTCGGGGATGAGCAAGGCGGAGACGGAACGCATCTGGCTGCCGTTCGCCCTGTGGCTGCTGCCGTCGTGCGCGTACCTCACCGCTCCCCGTGCCTGGCTCACCGCCCAGGCCGCCCTCGCCCTGCTCGTCAACCACCTGCTGTGGACGGGCTGGTGACGGAACCGCTCCCGGTCAGGGCAGGAGCTGCTCGGTCCAGATGACCTTCCCGTGCGGGGTGTAGCGCGTGCCCCAGCGCTCGGTGAGCTGGGCCACCAGGAAGAGCCCGCGACCGCCCTCGTCCTCGCTGCGCGCCCGGCGCAGCCGCGGCGAGGTACCGCTGCCGTCGGAGACCTCGCAGATCAGGGCGCGGTCGCGGAGGAGGCGGAGCTGGACGGGGCCGGTGGCGTGGCGGATGGCGTTGGTGACCAGTTCGCTGGCGACGAGTTCGGTGGTGAAGGCGAGCTCGTCCAGGCCCCAGGCGGCGAGCTGTTCGGTGACCGCGGCGCGGGACCGGGAGACGACCGCGGGGTCGCTCGGCAGCTCCCACTGGGCGACCCGGTCGGGCCCGAGGACATGGGTGCGGGCGACCAGCAGGGCCACGTCGTCGCTCGGCCGGGCCGGGAGCATCGCGTCCAGGACCGCCTCGCAGGTGTCCTCGGGAGAACGTCCGGCGCACCTGAGGACGGCACGGAGCCGGTCCAGGCCGGCGTCGATGTCCCGGTGGCGGTCCTCGACCAGACCGTCGGTGTAGAGCACCAGCTGGCTGCCCTCGGCGAGTTCCAGCTCGGCGGTCTCGAAGGGCATCCCGCCCAGTCCGAGCGGCGGTCCGGACGGCAGGTCGACGAAGTCCACCGAGCCGTCGGGACGGACGACCGCGGGCAGGGGGTGCCCGGCGCGGGTGAGGGTGCAGCGCCGGGACACCGGATCGTAGACCGCGACCAGGCAGGTGGCGCCGATGCCGCAGGTCTCCGGAGGGGCGCTCTCCACCGCCCAGCCCTCGCCCCGGTCGAGCCGTCCGACCAGGTCGTCGAGGTGGGTGAGGAGATCGTCGGGGGGCAGGTCGAGGGAGCAGAAGTTGTGCACGGCGGTGCGCAGCCGGCCCATCGTGGCGGCGGCGTGCAGCCCGTGCCCCACGACGTCGCCGACGACCAGTGCCACCCGCGCGCCGGAGAGCGGGATGACGTCGAACCAGTCGCCGCCCACGTCGGCGTGCGCGGGCAGGTACCGGTAGGCGACCTCGACGGCGCTCTGCTCGGGCCGCCCCTTGGGCAGCAGGCTGCGCTGGAGCGCGAGCGCGGTGTTGTGCTCGCGGGTGAAGCGGCGGGCGTTGTCTATGCACATGGCGGCCCGTCCGCCCAGCTCCTGGGCGAGGGAGAGGTCGTCGTCCTCGAAGGGGGCGGGGTTGGCGCAGCGGTAGAAGCTGACCACGCCGAGGGTGGCGCCGCGGGCCCGCAGCGGGACGGTGATCAGGGAGTGCGTCCCGGCCGCGAGCACCCGGTCCAGCCGTACCGGGTCCTGTGCGTACCAGCCGCCCGCCCGGGACAGCACCGGTTCCAGCACCGCCCGCCCGCTCTCCAGGCTGCGGGCCTGCGGGGTGGAGGCGACGTACGCGAAGCCGTCGCCGACGTGGTAGAGCCGCGGCTCGTCGTTGCGGCTGTGCAGGGCGACCCGGCGCAGCGGGACGTCCGCGCCGACCGGCGCGGGCTCCTCCCCGTTCAGCACGGCGTCGGGCAGGTCGACGGCGGCGAAGTCGGCGAACCGGGGCACGGCCACCTCGGCCAGCTCCTCCGCGGTGCGGGTGACGTCGAGGGTGGCGCCGATCCGCGCCCCGGCCTCGTGCAGCAGCTCCAGCCGTCGGCGCGCGAGGAGCGCCAGCCGCCCGACCCCGGGCTCCCCGACCAGCACCAGCCGTCCGCCGGTCGCGTCGCCGGTGTCGGCCGGGACGGTGAGGCGGGCCGTGGCCGCCGTCGGCGGGGGCGTCGGCGGGGTGAGGGCGACCGGGCGCGGATGCCCCAGGACGCGGGCCTCGACGACCACGCCGGTCTCCCCGGCCGCGCCCACGACCTTGCGGCGCATCAGGGTGGCGGTCCGGCCGCCGGTCAGGTTCACCTCGTCGAGGATGCGGTGCGGCGAGGCCAGCAGCGCCTCGGCCTTCTCCCGCAGAACGGCCAGGTCGATCCGGCCGAGCCCGGTGCCGTCGGACTCCGGGCCCGTCTCGGGGCCGGCCTGCCGGTAGGCGGCGAGCAGCGCCCGCTCCCGCTGGGTGGACTGCTCCAGCAGCCGTCCCTCGATGGCCTGGGCGGCCTCGCGCACCAGCCGGAGCATGATCGGGTCGCTGTCGTCGCGCAGGCAGGTCAGGTCCAGTACGGCCTCGATCCGCCCGCTCAGCGGGTCGCGGACCGGGGCGCCGACGCAGGCGAAGGGCTGCAGGCAGTCGGCGAAGTGCTCCCGGCCGACGACCTGGACGGGCCCGCGCTCGACCAGCGCGGTGCCGACGCCGTTGGTGCCCGCGGCCTGTTCGGAGGCGTCGAAGCCGGGGGCGAAGCTCACCGCGTCGAGCCGGTCGAGCAGCGCCCGCCCGCCGCCGAGCCGCTGGACGATCCGCCCTTGCCCGTCGCACAGGGCGATGGTCGTGCCGAGTCCGCCGAGGGATGCGGCGAGCTGCCCGAGGACGGGTTCGGCGGCGCGCAGGAACCGCTCGCCGAGGACCACGCCGGGGTCGTAGGGGATGTCCAGCCGGTCCGGTTCGAGCCCCGCCGACCTGCACCGCTTCCAGGACGCCAGCACGGAGTCCCGGACCTCCGCGTCGACACGGGCTCCGGCGAGGAAGCGTTCATGGGCATCGACGAGTCCGCCGATGTCGTCCCAGGCGACGGACAAATGGCTCACTTCCCTCAGGCGATTTCACCCTAGACCCTATGTGACCCACCTCACAACAATGCGTGAAAGGGGTGAAAGGGGCGCACGGGGGAGCGCGACGGCCCCGGAGCGGCGGGGGTGTGACGGAGGACACCCCGCGGTGGCGGGACTTTTTACCCGCAGCGCTGATTGTTTCGGGTTGCCCGCCCGTATCTCCGGGTGTCCGAGCCGTTCGCCTCAGGAGGTCCGATGCGCATCTCGCGCAGCACGGCGGGAACCGTCTTCGTCGGCGGCGCCCTGGTGCTCACCCTCTCCGCTCTCGCCTACCCCGCGATGCTGGGGGTGGAGAACACGTCGTCCGACACGTCGCGCATCATCGCCAACACGCAATGGGGGCCGCTCACCGAGGCGGACCGGGACTTCGTGGTCAAGGTGCGGGCGGCCGGACTGTGGGAGTACCCGCTCGGCGAGATGGCGCTGGAGCGCGGCACCAACGAGGCGATGAAGGAGGTCGGCAAGCATCTGCTCGTCGGCCACTCGGGCCTCGACGCGATGTGCCGCAAGATCGCGCCCGAGCTCGGCATCACACTGCCGAACCAGCCGAGCCCGCAGCAGCAGCAGTTCGTGGCGACCGCGGACTCCAAGACGGGCAAGGAGTTCGACTCCACCGCGGTGACCATCATGCGGGTGGCCCACGGCCGGATCTTCCCGGCCGTCGCCAGCATCCGGGCCAGCACGCAGAACACGCTGGTGCGGCAGCTCGCGGACCTGACCAACGACACGGTCCTGGACCACATCACGGTGCTGGAGAAGACCGGCCTGGTCAACTACGAGCAGGTCAACTTCCAGCAGACCTCCCCGCCGAAGCTCCCCGACGAACAGCTCACCCCGCCCCCGCCCCAGCCCGGCTCCCCGGTCCTGGTCCTCAAGCCCCGCCCGGACCTCAACGTCAACACGGCCTCTCCGACCCCCAACCCGAACCCGAGCCCCAGCGGGACGATCGGCTGACCGGCGAGCACCCCGGGCCTCCGCCGGGCAGGGTCACAGCGGCTTCGCCGGCCAGTCCAGCAGGCGGGCTCCGATCACCGCGGTCTGCAGGGTGTACCGCTGGACCGGGTCGGCCGGGTCCGCGCCGGTCAGCTGGCGGACGCGGTCCAGGCGGTAGGTCAGCGCGCGCACGCTGAGCGACAGCCGGCGGGCCGCCTCGGCGGCCACGCAGCCGCAGTCGAAGTAGGCGGTGAGCGTGTCCAGCAGGGGCCGCGCGCCGCCGCGGGCCTGCCGCAGCGGGCCGAGGGCACTGATCACGAGGTCGGCCATGGCCTGCCGGTCCCGGGTGAGGACCGGGTAGACGAGCAGGTCGGCGGCGTGCAGCACCGGCTCGCCGAGCTCCAGGCGCTCGGCGAGATCGAGGGCGTTCAGGGCCTCCTCGTAGGACTGGACGACACCGGCCGGCCCCGGGTGCGCGCGGCCGATCGCCACCTGGCCGCCGTCGGTGACGGCGTGGGCGTGCTGGGCGAAGTGGGCGAGGACGTCGTCGTGGTTGCCGGGGGCGATGCAGACCATCCGGCCGTCCTTGGTGGTGAGCAGGATGCTGCGGTCCCCGAACCGGCCGATGAGCGCGCGCTCCACCTCCCGGGGCACGGGGTCGCCGTCGTCGTAGGCGGTCCCGCCGCAGGCCACGGCGACGGCGGGCGCGTGCGACAGCCGCAGCCCGTACCGCTCCGCCCGCTGCGCCAGCAGGCCGAGGTCGCTGCGGCCGTAGAGCAGATCGTCCACGAACTCCCGGCGCGCGGCCTCCTCCTGCCGTACGGCGTCCCGCTGCGCGCGTTCGTAGCCCTCGGCGAAGGCGTCCAGGGCCTGGGCGGCCGCGGCCAGCACGGCGTCCACGGAGCCGGCGGCCGGCCGGCCGGCGCGGGTCTCCGCCATGTGGGCGGCGACCATGGCACGCAGGCCGAGCCCCGCCTCCGCCGCACGTTCTCCCAGGTCACGGCGGGATTCGAGCTCCGCGCGGGTGAGTCGGCGGCCGGTGGCGGAGGCGTCGGCGAGGATGTCGCGGTAGCCGGTCAGATACTCCGCATACGCGTCCGGCCCCGCCATCGGCGCTCCCCCGTTCTCCGGTCCGTCGTGCGTCGCTGTGCCGCGCGTCGTGTGTCGTGTGTGGCGTGTCGTGTGTCGTTCCGACATCGCTTTCTACGTCGTTTTCCCACGACTTTCCAGCGTGCGGAGCCGCACGGAACAGCACGGACGCTCCCCGGGCCGCCCGGATTCAGCCCGTCTTCCAGCCGTTGCGGGTGTCGATGCGCTCCCACTCGACGGCCCACTGTTCGAGGCGCCGGCGCTCCATCAGCTGCCGGACGACCCACACCGTGCCGAGGACCACGCCGGACGTGCACAGCGCGGCCAGCGTGCCGCCGGAGACGGCGTGCAGTCCGATCTCGCCGCTGCTCAACGGCGGGGCGGTGACCCGGCCGTGGCCGTCGGTCCAGACAGGGACCTTCGCCCCGGCCCTGGTCCTGGGCGCCACGCGCGCGTCGTCGGAGCGGGCGGTGCCGTCGGGATCGGTCCAGCTCACCCGGGCCCACACCCGGTAGTCGGCCGGCACCCGGGCGGGCACCTTGTCGTCCGCGTCCTCCATGAGCACCGCCGACACCTGCCGGCTCTGCGCCCGCCGGTCCTCGGCGGCCCGCTCCACCGCGCCGACCGCCAGCAGGCCCGCCAGCGCCCCGCCCACCAGGGCCAGCAGCCAGCCGCCGAGCACCACCCAGGCCTCGACGAGGTCGCAGCGCCGCCGCAACGGGCTGCGCCGCCACCGCCACATCCGTATGCGTTCGCACCGTGGCTCAGCCATCGGCCGACACCCCCTGGAGAGCACCGACAGCACACTCCCAGTGTGCGCCCGCGCGGCGGGTACCGCGCCCGGCCGTACACGTGCCGCCTTCATCAACCGTTCAACCAGCGTGGCCGAAAATCGACTGTTCCCCGGGCTCCGCCCACCCAAGTCGCATCCGGCGAATGTCAGTTCGCCTAAGTTGGGCATCACCTGATCAACGAAGCCACCGCAGGAGGCCGCACCGTGTCGGACGTCGATCCCCAGATCCGCGCGTCGATGGAGATACGCGCCCGCATCGACACGACGAAGCCGCACTCGGCGCGCTTCTGGAACTACTTCGTCGGCGGCAAGGACAACTACGAGGTCGACCGGGAGATCGGCGACCAGATCAAGGAGATCTTCCCCGGTCTGGTCGACGTCGCGGTGTCCAGCCGGCACTTCCTGGGCCGTGCGGTCCGCCACCTGGCCGGGGAGCAGGGCATCCGCCAGTTCCTGGACATCGGTACCGGCCTGCCCACCGCCGACAACACCCATGAGGTCGCCCAGCGCGTCGCCCCGGACGCCCGGATCGTCTACGTCGACAACGACCCCATCGTCCTGGCCCACGCCAACGCCCTGCTCACCAGCACCCCCGAGGGCAGGACGGCCTATCTGGACGCCAACCTCTACGAGCCGAAGTCAGTGCTCGAAGCCGCCGCCGAGACCCTCGACCTGTCCCAGCCGGTCGCCCTGATGATCCTCAACACCCTGGGCCATGTCGCCGACCACGCGCAGGCCGTGGACCTGGTGCAGCGGCTGATGGCGGGCCTGCCGTCGGGCAGCTACCTGGTGGTCAGCGACAGCACGGCCACCAGCGAGGGCATGATCGCCGCGTCCGCGGCCTACAACGCGAGCGGCGCGGTGCCGTACTACGTGCGCAGCGTCGGGGACATCGCCGCCTTCTTCGACGGCCTGGACCTGGTGGAGCCGGGCGTCGTCCCGGTCACCGACTGGCGCCGCGACGAGACCGGCCCGCAGGCTCCGGTCACCGCCGTGGACGCCTACTGCGGGGTCGGCCGCAAGGCGTAGGGACGGCTCACTGCCGAGGGGGCCGTTCCACAGGCGCGGAACGGCCCCGCCCGTTCCTTCCGATGCGCACGCCCTGACCCGTTTCTTCGATGGGCCGTCGGTTTCCGGACTCCATGGCGTCACATCCAGCGGGCACCTTTCGCTCGTCCCCCCTGCTTCGCCTTGTGATCCGTCCGCCCTGCGCCGCGTGGGCGTGACGCGGAAGGACGACGTGCGCCATGTCCCTTCTCCCCCTCCCTGCCCCGGCGGCCACCCCCGCCCGCCCGGGCTCCCCCTCCCCCTCCCCTGCCCGCCTCGCCCGCCTCGCCCGCCATGTGCTGACCGCCCTTCCGCTCGTGCTGATCGGCGTCTGGCTGGCCGCCGACTGGCGCGGCCTGTCCGACGGGGCGTCCCATCTGGCCGCCGCCGACCCGCGCTGGCTGCCGGCCGGAGTCGGCTTCACCTGTCTGACCTTCGTGGCCGCCGCCTGCGTCCGGCAGGGCGCGATTCCCGAGCGGCTGCCGCCCCTGCCGCTGCTCGCCTCGCAGGTCGCCGCGGGCGCCGCGAACCACGCGCTCCCCGCGAGCATCGGCGCGCACGCCGTGACCCTGCGCTTCCTCCAGCGCCAGGGCATACCCCTGCCTCGGGCCGCGGCCTCGCTCGCCCTGTACGCCCTGGTCAAGCCGGTCGCGAAGCGGTTCGTGCTGCTCGCCCTGCTGCTGGCGGCCCCGGAACTGATCCGGCTCGACGCGCTGGTCCCGGACCACGGGACCCTGCTCATGACCGGCGTGGGCGCGGCGGCCGTACTCGCCGCACTGGCCCTGTTCCTGACGACCGTACGGCCGCTGCGGCGCGCGGTTCTCGGGTTCCTGCGCACCGCGCTGACCGACGCGCGGCTGCTGCACACCATGCCCGGCCGGGTGCTCGCGCTGTGGGGCGGGGCGGCCGCGCTCCCGCTGCTCCAGGCCGGTGTGGTCGCCTCCGTGGGGGCCTCGCTGGGGCTGCCGCTGTCGTGGGCGCAGCTCGTGTTCGCGTTCCTGGCCGCCAGTACCGCTGCCGGGGCGGTGCCCGCGCCGGGCGGGATCGGTCCGGTCGACGCGGCGCTGGTGTTCACGATGGTCGCCCTCGGCGCCGCCCCGGCCCCGGCCACGGCGACCGTGATCGGCTACCGCGTGCTGACGGTGTGGCTGCCGCTCGTACCCGGCATGCTCACCCTCTCCGCCCTCGTCCACCGCAAGCTGCTCTGAGCGACGCGCGGCGACCCGGGTCCCCCGCGACCCGTCAGGAGCGGTGGTGGAGCCGGGCGGCGAGCACCGCCACGTCGTCCTCGGCGTGCCGGGCGTCGAGGCGGGCGAGCACGGTGTCGAGGACCTCCTGGACACCGGCGCCGGACGGGAAGCCGAGCCCGGCCAGGCGATCCAGGGACTGGTCGATGTCCTCGCCTCGGCGCTCGACGAGGCCGTCGGTGAAGAGCATGAGCGTCTGGGACGGGTCGAGGCGGCAGGTGGCCGGTTCGTAGCCGCCGAGCCCGGTGCCCAGGGGCGGGCCGACCGGCACGGGGAGCAGGGAGACCCGGCCGGATCCGTCGATCACGGCGGGCGGGAGATGCCCGGCACTGGCCAGGGTGACCAGTCCGCGCGCGGGGTCCACGCGCGCGACGAGGCAGGTGGCGGGGCGGCGTTCCGGCTCCGCGGCGGCGAGGTCGTCGAGCTGGCGCAGCACCCGGTGCGGCGGCAGATCGGCGGAGGCTATGTACCGCAGGGCCGAGCGGTAGGCCGTCATGTCGACGGCGGCGTCCAGGCCGTGCCCCATCACGTCGCCGACGACCAGCAGCGTACGGCCGAAGTGCAGCCGTACCGTCTCGCACCAGTCGCCGCCGACCAGCGCGCGCTGCCCGACGGGCAGGTAGCGGATGGCGACGTCGAGGTTGGGATGCGGGCGGCCGGGTTCGGCGAGCAGGGCCCGCTGGAGCCTGCCGACGATGCCGCTCACCGCGTCGTGCTCGCGGGCATGCCGGATGGTCGAGGCGGCGCGCTCGGCCAGGAACGCGACCACGTCCTCCTCCGCCTGGCCGAAGGGCGCCCCTTCCCGGGCGCAGACGAGCACGCCGTAGCGGTGGCCCTGGGCGGTGAGGGGGACGCAGAGGGCGGGCCGGGAGCCGCCGGAGGCGAGGTTCACGACGCCGGTGCCGCCCGTCCCGCGGGCCACCTGGGCGGTCCAGTGGGCGTCGGGCAGTACCGCCGGGTTCCCGACGACGGCCTCGTACTCCGCGCCGGTCTCGCCCCGCTCGCGCAGGACCGCCACCGCGGCCCCCACCTGTCCCGCGACTTCCCGGGTCAGCTCGGCGCGGGTGGTGTCCTCGTCCAGGGTGGTGCCGACGCGGGCGGCCGCCGAGCGCAGCGCGCTGAGCCGGGAGCCTCCGGCGCCGTACGCGGGCGAGCCGGCGGCATCGGCCGGCTCAGCCGTCGCCGGGCTATGAAACGACTCGCACGATCGCGCCACAGCTCCCACTCTAAGAGCACGCCGAACCGGAACAGGTGACGCCGAGGTTGCGTCATCTCGAACGCCTGTACGTCGGCGGGGGGGCGGACGTCCTCCGGTGCCGCTGCTCCGCGGGGCCCGGACCGCTCGGGATCTAGAGCGCCCGCTCCGGTGCCGCCGGCGGATCGACGGGCGTCGGTCCGGGCGGGCCGAAGAGGACGGCCCGGGCCACGGGCGGGGCGAGCAGGGCGGTGACGGGCTCGGCGAGGCTGAGGACCTGGCGGAAGGCGCGCCCCACCACGGGGTCGCCGGGGGACCGCTCCTGGACCCGGCGCAGATACCAGCCGGCGACCCGGTCGGCGCGCCCGCCCTCGGTCGCGGTACCGACCGCTCCGGGCATCGAGCGGTCCGCACCGGCGGAGATGTCCCACGCCTGCCGGGACGCCGCGAGCAGCGCCCGCTGCACGCGCCGCGTCGTGGGCGTCCGGCGCCGGTCGGCCAGCGCGTCCCCCAGGGCGACCGCGCTCATCGCGGCGATGGCCATGCCCTGCCCGTAGATCGGGTTGAAGGTGCACAGCGCGTCGCCGGTGGCGAGGAATCCGGCCGGGCGGCGGCCGGGGAGGTCGTAGCGGCGGCGGATGTTCGCGGTCCGCCGGTAGCCGAACGCCGGGGACAGCGGTTCGGCGCCCTCGATCCAGCGGTCCAGCAGCGGATGCGCCAGCCGCTTGGTGTAGGCGACGAACTCCTCGTCGTCCGTGGGCGGTTCGTCGCCGCGCAGCCCGGAGACGATGACCAGATGGCTGCCGTCCTCCAGCGGCAGCACGCCGCCGCCGTGGGGCTGCTGGGGGCCGGGGTAGACGTAGTAGCCGAGCGTCTCGCCGCCGAGGGCGCCGTTGCCGCCCCGGTAGACGCGGGAGGCGTAGGCGAGCCCGGTGTCGATGGTCTCCTCCGGCGGGCGCTCGGCGCCGATCGCCTCCAGCCACTGCGGGGCCTTCGTGCCGCTGCCGGTGGCGTCGACGACCAGGTCGGCCTCCAGGGGCCGTTGCTCCCCGCGGGCGTCGCCGGAGCGGTCCCGCAGCAGGACGCCCCGCACGCGGGCGGCGTCCCCGAGCAGCCCGACGACGTCGGCCCCCTCCACCGCGCCGATCACCGGGTCGGCGAGGACCCGCTGCCGCACCAGCGCCTCCAACTGGGCGCGGGAGCCGGTGTAGATGTGCGTGGACGCAGGCACCCGGCGCAGCCAGCGGCCGCTCTGCCAGAGCACCAGGTCCGCCGGCATGCCCACCCGCGGCGCCCCCGCCTCCCGCAACTGCGCGAGAAAGCCCGGCAGCAGCGACTCCAGGGCCGTCTGCCCGCCCTGGAGAAGGACGTGCGGATGCCGGCCCTGCGGCACACCGGGCCGGGAGTCACTGCCGGCCGGGAAGCGGTCGCGCTCCACGACGGTCACCCGGTCGGCGTGCCGGGCCAGTACGTGCGCCGCGAGGAGCCCCGCGAGGCTGCCGCCCACGACCACCGCATGCCGCCCGCCCGGGCGGCCCTTGTCTCCGGCCGAGTTCAACGATCGCTCCCCCTGGTCGTCACGTCACGCGAAGACCCAAGTATCCCGTGCCACCAGGGGGGTTGACCGACTTTCGGCCTTTCGGCCTTTCGTCCTTCCGCCGCCGCGGTCAGCCCGCGTCGGGCGTCAGCCGCAGGGAGATGCTGTTGATGCAGTACCGCTGGTCGGTCGGCGTGGGGTAGCCCTCGCCCTCGAAGACATGCCCGAGGTGGGAGCCGCACCGCGCGCACCGCACCTCCGTGCGCACCATGCCGTGCGAGGTGTCCGACAGCAGTTCCACCGCGTCGGAGTCCTTCGGGTCGAAGAAGGACGGCCAGCCGCAGTGGGACTCGAACTTGGTGTCCGAGGTGAACAGTTCGGCACCGCAGGCGCGACAGGAGTACACGCCCTGGGTCTTGGTGTCGGTGTACTCACCGGTGAAGGCGGGCTCGGTACCGGCCTGCCGCAGCACGGCGTACTCGGCCGGGGTCAATTCCGCGCGCCACTGCTCGTCCGGCTTCTCGACGTCGTACGACATGAGTCTCAGCCCCTCACTTCGACAGGCGGTCCAGGATCTGCGGGCCGAGGTCCGTCACGTCGCCCGCGCCCATGGTGAGAACGAGATCACCGGGCTTGGCCATTCCCGCCACCACGGAGGCGACCTCGCCCTTGTCGCGCACGGGCGTCACGTCGGCGCCCGCGACCCGGGCCGCCTCGATGATCAGCTCGCTGGTGACACCGGGGATCGGGTCCTCGCGGGCCGGGTAGATCTCCAGCACCAGCGAGGCGTCCGCGAGGGCCAGCGCCTGCCCCATCTCCTTGCCCAGCTCCTGGGTCCGGGAGAACAGGTGCGGCTGGAAGACGACGAGGATGCGGGCGTCCCCCGCGGCGGCGCGCATGGCCTCCAGGTCCGCCGTCATCTCGGTCGGGTGGTGCGCGTAGGAGTCGATGACCTGCACCCCGGCGGCCTCGCCCTTGAGCTGGAGGCGCCGCTTGACGCCGGTGTAGGCGGCGATCGCCCCGGCGAGTCCGGCGGCCGGGACCCCGAGCGCCACGCCCGCCGCCAGCGCGGCCACGGCGTTGTGGGCGTAGTGCCGGCCCGGGACGGAGACGGTGAAGGTGAGCCGCTGACCGTCCAGGTCCACGGTCACCTCGCTCTTCAGGCCCTGCGCGACCACGGACAGCACCCGCACGTCGGCGTCCTCGGACTCGCCGTACGTCACCACGCGGACGCCGTCGAGGCGCCGGGTGAGTTCGCGCGCGCCCTCGTGATCGGCGGAGATCACCAGCGTGCCGCCGGGCACGATCCGGCCCGCGAAGGTCTCGAAGGACTCGTAGATCTCGTCCATCGACGCGTAGTTCGCGTGGTGGTCCAGCTCCACGTTGAGCACGATCGCCACCTCGGGCGCGTACTTGTGGAAGCTGCGGTCCGACTCGTCGGCCTCGGCGACGAAGATCTCCCCGTCGCCGTGCAGCGCGTTGGATCCCGGCGCGTCCAGGTCCCCGCCGATCGCGTACGAGGGGTCGAGGCCGAGCGCGCTCAGCGACACGGCCAGCATCGAGGTGGTGGTCGTCTTGCCGTGCGTACCGGCGACGGCGATCGGCCGCAGTCCGTCCATCAGCGCGGCCAGCGCGTCGGACCGGTGCACCACCGGGATGCCCAGCTCGGCCGCGCGCGCCAGCTCGGGGTTGTCCTGCCGGATCGCCGACGACACGACGACACAGCTCGCGTCGTCGGCGAGATGCCCGGCGGCGTGCCCGATGTGCACGGTCACGCCCAGCGCGCGCAGCGCCTCGGCGGTGGCGGACTCCTTGGCGTCGCTCCCGGCCACCACGGCCCCGCGCTGCGCCAGGATCTTCGCGATGCCGGACATCCCGGCACCGCCGATGCCGATGAAGTGCGGTCGGTCCATGGCGGAGGGAAGGCCGGGTGCCATGTACATATCTCCCAAGATCCGGTACGACGTGAAGGTGCCCCCAGCCTATGGGGTGCGGCGGCCGGCCAGGACCTACGCCTTGCTGTGCGAGAAGAGCTTCAGCACCGGCACTCCCACCTTGTGGCGGGCCCGCGAGGCCCAGTCGCGGTGGAAGAACTCCTCCACGTAGTGCGGATCGGTGAGGACGATCACCTCGTCCGCCCTCACCTCGTCCACCAGGGACTTCAGCGCGTCCAGCGGATGGTCCTCGATCAACCGCCCGTCCGCCTCGCTCCCGGACGCCCGCAGCGCCTGGAGGGAGACGGCGAGCGCCCGCTCCCCGAACCCCCTGGCCTCCTCGCCCTCCGGCGTCTCCCCCTCGCGGGCCGCCTCGTCCAGCTCCCCCAGCGCCACGTCGTCGATGGCCCGCAGCAGGCGGTCCGCCTGGTCGCCGCGCGGCTGGAGCAGCACATGGAAGAAGACCGGCTCGTCCCCGTGCAGCGTGGTGACGAACTCCACGTCCGCGGAGGTCAGGGCCTTCTCGATCATCAATACGCTTCTGAACACCAGACGCCCCTTCTGCGACAGGGCCCGACAAGGCCCTGCGGAAACCATCCTGCCCCGTGATCGCACGAGGACTGCGACATTCAGTGTGCCCGCCGGGGGCTAAACGGAACGGCTTATTCCGCCCTTTACCGGACCCCGGCGCCCGGGCCGGCGCCCCGCCGCCCCCGTCAGACCCGGCCGTACCGGGTGAAGAGGAAGCCCTCCTCCTCCAGCATGGACATCAGTGCGAACTTCCGGGGCAGCTCCACCGGGGGCCCGTCCGCGATCCGCTGCGCGTTGCCCGCGGTGAGCATCGGGGACACGGTCAGACAGAGCTCGTCGAGCACCCCGGCCGCGATCAGCTGGCCGAGCAGCCGCGGCCCGCCCTCGGTCAGCAGCCGCCGGTGGCCGAGCCCGGCGAGCGCCTGGACGAGCCGGCCCGGGTCCACCCCGGCGCCGTCACCGGCGAAGAGCACCCGCACCCCCGCCTTCCCGGCGGCGGCGATCCGCTCCGGGGCCGCCCCGGCACCGGTCAGCACGATCGTCGGCACCAGCGGGGAGGCGAAGAGCGGAAGGGAGAAATCCAGGTCGAGACCGGCGGTGACGACGGCGATGGCCGGCGCGGGCGCCTGGCCGGCCGCCTCGCGCCGCGCCGCGAACTCGGCACGCGCGCGTGCGGGCCGGTACCCCTCCTGGCGTACCGTTTCCGCACCGACGACCACGGCATCCGCCAGCGCCCGCAGGGTGCCGAAGATCCGCATGTCGGTCGCGCTGGAGATCGGCTGCGACCTGCCGTCGTACTGGGCGGCCCCGTCGAGCGTGGAGACCATGTTGGCGCGCAGCCGGGGCTCGGCGGGGTCGGGGTAGGCGTAGACCTCGGCCAGCTCGTCGAGCGTCCACTCACGGTCGTCCGTCTGATCGGTCACTGGGAACAGGCGTCGCATGCGGGCAGTGTTCCACGCACGGGCGAGGACACACCGGCGCGCACTCCCCCGGCCGGCCCGCACCGGGGAGGCCGCCCGCGCGCCACCCCCTAAAATCGGTGAACGTGTCCTCCTCCAGCTCCGCCGGCGAGTCCCCGATAGCCGAAGCGACCCCGCTCTCCCTCTGCTCCCGCGAGCCGCGCGTCCCCGCGGACCGGCTGGTGGCGGAGATGGTCCCCCCGCCCCGCTTCGACTCGGTCCGCTTCGGCACGTACATCCCGGACCCGAACCAGCCCAGCCAGACGGAGGCGGTCCACGTCCTGGAGTCCTTCGCGGCGGGACTCGGCGGCGCGCAGGCGGCCGGCTCCGGCAGGCGCGGCTTCTTCGGCCTCGGCAGGCCCAAGGCGCCCAAGACCCCCGCAGGTCCCCGGGGCGTCTACCTGGACGGCGGCTACGGCGTGGGCAAGACCCACCTGCTCGCCTCGCTCTGGCACGCCACCCCGGCCGAACCGTCCCTCAAGGCGTTCGGCACCTTCGTGGAGCTGACCAACCTCGTCGGCGCCCTGGGCTTCCAGCAGACGGTGCAGACCCTGTCCGGGCACCGCCTGCTGTGCATCGACGAGTTCGAGCTGGACGACCCCGGCGACACGGTCCTCGTCTCCACCCTGCTCGGCAAGCTGGTCGACGCGGGGGTCGCCCTCGCCGCCACGTCCAACACGCTGCCCGGCAAGCTCGGCGAGGGCCGCTTCGCCGCGGCCGACTTCCTGCGGGAGATCCAGGGCCTGTCGGCGCACTTCCGCCCGCTGCGCATCGACGGCGAGGACTACCGCCACCGCGGCCTGCCCGAGGCTCCGGCGCCGTTCGACGACGAGCAGGTGACACGGGCGGCCCAGGAGACCGCGGGCGCCTCGCTCGACGACTTCCCGCGGCTGCTGGAACACCTGGCGAGGGTGCACCCCAGCCGGTACGGCGCGCTGACCGACGGCGTGACGGCGGTGTGCCTGACCGATGTGCGGCCGGTTCCGGACCAGTCCACCGCGCTGCGGCTGGTGGTGCTCGCGGACCGGCTCTACGACCGTGAAGTGCCCGTGCTGGCCTCGGGCCTGCCGTTCGATCAGCTGTTCAGCGAGGAGATGCTGAAGGGCGGGTACCGCAAGAAGTACTTCCGCGCGATCTCCCGCCTCACCGCGCTCGCCCGGGACGCGAAGGACCTCGTCCGAACCGCCTAGTTCAGGCCAGGCCGCCCCCACATTTCAGGCCCTCTTCCGCGCGAAGCGCCGAGTTGACCCTGCAAACAACTTTGCAGGGTTAACGTGTTTCTTGACCAGCGGTTGACCAACTGTTGGGGCGTACTAGAAGTGCGGGACGACCGGAGGAGGGCGCGTGTTCCGAGGTACGACGGATATGGCCCCAGAGCAGGCCCCCACCACCGCCATGCCGGCCCTCGAACTCTTCGCTCCCGCCGCATCCTTCGCACCCGCGCACACGGTCCGTCACGCAAAGGCCAGAGCCCGGGCGCGCCGGGTGGTCCGCCGCTGATCAGCGGAGCAGCTTCCCCCACTCTGCTTTGTCCTGCCCGTCCGACGCGCCCCTGTGCGGCGCGCCAGGAGGAATCACGACCTATGCAGCCCCTCATCGACAACGCCCGTACGTTCGGACAGCGCCCTGAGGAGTTCGCCGAGCTCGCCGAAGGCCAGTCCCCGCAGGTGCTCTTCATCACCTGCTCGGACTCCCGGGTCGTGCCGGCCCTGATCACGGGCGCCCGCCCCGGCGAGCTCTTCGAGCTGCGCACCGCGGGCAACATCGTCCCGCCGTACGCCTCCGAGCACCCCACCAGCGAGGCGGCCACCATCGAGTACGCCGTGGAAGTCCTCGGCGTCGGCGACATCGTGGTCTGCGGCCACTCCCACTGCGGTGCCGTCGGCGCGCTGGTGCGCGGCGACGACCTGGACGCCGTACCTGCCGTGCGCGACTGGCTGACGCACGCGACCCCGCGCCCGACCGGAGCGGCCGAGGACCCGGCCGTCGCCGCGGGCGTCCAGAGCCACGTCCTCACCCAGCTGCTACGGCTGCGCTCCTACCCCTTCATCGAGGCGAAACTGAAGGAACGCCGACTGACCCTGCACGGCTGGTACTACGAGGTGCACACCGGCGCCGTGCGGGAACACCGCGCCGACACCGACACCTTCGAGGCGCTGTGAGGGCGGCGGCGACCGCCTTCCCGCATCTGCGGCGGGACTTCGCCGCTTCCCTGGTCGTGTTCCTGGTCGCGCTGCCGCTGTGCGTGGGCGTGGCCGTCGCCTCCGGTGTCCCGGCCGAACTGGGCCTGGTCACCGGCATCGTGGGCGGCATCGTCACGGGCATGATGCGGGGCAGCAGCCTCCAGGTGTCGGGCCCCGCGGCGGGCCTGACCGTGCTGGTCTTCGAGGCCGTCCAGGAGTTCGGGCTGCCCGCGCTCGGTGTGATCGTGCCGGCCACGGGCCTGCTCCAGCTCCTGATGGGCGCCCTCCGGCTCGGGCGCTGGTTCCGGGCCATCTCGGTCGCGGTCGTCGAGGGCATGCTGGCCGGCATCGGTCTCGTGCTCATCGCCGGCCAGCTCTACGCCATGGCCGGCGCGGCGGCGCCGGCCTCCGGTGCGGCGAAAATAGCCGGGCTGCCCGGTGCGCTCGCCGACGCCCTCGGCGACACCGGGGCACTGGCCTCGCTGGGACTCGGCGCGGGCACGATCGCCGTCCTGGTGCTGTGGAAGCGGATGCCGGGCGCGCTGCGCACGGTGCCCGGTCCGCTCGCGGCTGTGGGGCTGGCGACGCTGGGCGCGACGGTGTTCGCGCTGCCGGTGGCCACCGTCGAGGTGAAGGGGCTGCTGGGCTCGGTCCAGCCGCCGTCGCCGAGCTCCTTCGGGCAGCTCGCGGATGTGGGGCTGCTCGTCACGATCGTCGCCTTCACGCTGATCGCGTCCGCGGAGTCGCTGTTCAGCGCGGCGGCGGTGGACCGGATGCACGACGGTCCGCGCACCGAGTACGACAAGGAGCTGATCGCCCAGGGCGCGGGCAACACCGTGTGCGGAGCGCTCGGCGCGCTGCCGATGACCGCGGTGATCGTGCGCAGCTCGGCCAACGTCCAGGCCGGGGCCCGGACCAAGGCCTCCCGGGTGATGCACGGCGTCTGGCTGCTGCTGTTCGCGGCGCTGCTGCCGTCCGTGCTGGCCTGGATTCCGCTCCCGGCCCTGGCGGGCGTACTGGTGCACGCCGGAGCCAAGCTGATCCCCGTGCGCGCGATCCGCTCGCTGTGGCCCGAGCACCGCGGTGAGGTGCTGATCCTCGTGGTCACGGCCGGGTCGATCGTCGCGGTCAGCATGTTCGAGGGGGTGCTCATCGGTCTCGCGCTGGCCGTCGCCAAGACGGCCTGGCAGGCCTCGCACCTGAAGCTGGAGGTGGTGGACAAGGGCGCCGGGCCGGTCCAGGCGTACCTGTCGGGCAACGCCACCTTCCTGCGGCTGCCGAAGATACTCGACAGCCTGGAGGCGCTGCCCCAGGACCGGCCGGTGGAACTGGACCTGTCCGGGCTGCACCACCTGGACCACGCCTGCCGTACGGCACTGGAGACGTGGGCCGGGCGGCACAGCGCGGCGGGCACCGACCCGGTGCGGGTCACCTCACCCTGACGGGTGCCCTCGGGGCGGGGCCGTCCCCGCCCCGAGGGCACACGGCCCGCGACACCCTTGCGCATATCGTCCGTTATTGGCCGCCTCGTCGGTGAACTCGCTCTACGCGCGTGGTTCACCTGGCCGGAACCAAATGGTAGACACGGCGTCGACACAGTCCTGTCCGCCAGCAGGAAGGTTCCACCATGTCCGACCACGGCTTGCAGAACCGCCGTCAGATGCTCGCCCGCACCGGCGCCCTGGGCGTCTCGATCGCCTTCGCCGGAAACCTCAGCGAACTCTTCGCGGGCACAGCCGCCGCGCAGGACCTGGGCCACACCGGTTACGGCCCCCTCGTCCCCGACCCGAACGGCCTCCTCGACCTGCCGAAAGGTTTCCGCTACCGGGTCCTGTCCCGTGAGGGCGACCCCCTGCGCTCGGGAGAGGGACCGGTCCCCTCGAACCACGACGGCATGGCCGCCCTGCCCGGCCGGCACGGCAGGGTCCACCTGGTCCGCAACCACGAGAACCGCGCCACCGCACGGCTCGCCGTCCCGGCGGTCGAGGGACTGACGTACGACCCGCAGGGCAAGGGCGGCTGCACGACGCTGACCCTGGACGCGCGCGGCAAGGTCCTCGCCGAGCGCGTCGGCATCGCCGGTACGGCGGTCAACTGCGCGGGCGGGCCCACTCCCTGGGGTACCTGGCTGACCTGCGAGGAGACCGAGGACAAGGCGGGCACCAACGGCTACACCAAGGACCACGGCTTCATCTTCGAGGTGGACCCGGCGGACCCGCACCGCAGCGGCGCGGTACCGCTGACCGCGATGGGCCGCTTCCAGCACGAGGCGGTGTCGGTGGACCCGAGACGCGGCATCGTCTACGAGACCGAGGACGCCTTCCAGAAGCCCTTCGGCCTGTTCTACCGCTTCCTCCCGCACCGGCCCCTCGGCGGCGGAGGCTCCCTGCGGGCGGGCGGCCGCCTCCAGGCGATGCGGGTGCCGGACGTACCGGACCTGTCGTCGATCCAGGAACCGGGAGCCTCCTTCGACCGCGTCGAGTGGGTGGACGTACCGGACCCCCTGGCCGCCGAGACCCCCATCCGCCTCCAGGACTTCGGCCCCCGGGGCATCACCCACGCCCAGAAGCTGGAGGGCTGCTACTGGGGCGGCCGCTCGGTCTACTTCGTGTCGTCCTTCGCCCGCAGTGCCGAGGGCTCGGCGGCGGACCACTACGGCCAGATCTGGCGCTACGACCCCGAGCGCCGCCGGCTCACCCTGGTGATCGTCTTCGGCCCCGACACGGACATCCAGCTCCCCGGCGAGTCCCCCGACAACATCTGCCTGGCCCCCTCCGGCGGCCTCATGGTCTGCGAGGACGGCAACGGCGCCCAGCACGTCTACGGCGTCACCCGCCGCGGCGAGGTCTACGCGATGGCCCGCAACGCCCAGAACATCGGCACACCCGAGGAACCGGAATGGGGCGAGTTCGCCGGCGTCGCCTTCTCCCCGGACGGCGGGACGATGTACGTCAACTGCTACACCCCGGGCACGACGTTCGCGGTGACGGGCCCCTGGCGCAGGTGACCGGCCGCTGACCGGGTGACACGGCCCCGTGTCGGCGGCGCCCGAAATCGGATAAGACGCATGTCGCCGTGATTCTCATACGGTGATCACTCGCGTACGCAGCATCACCGCCGTCTGTGTCCTGGGCGCCGCACTCGCCGCCTGCGGCGCCCCCCAGGCCCCCCGAGCCGCTCGCCCGGCGCCCTCCGCGGCCTCCGCCGCGCCGTCGCAGCCGCCGACGCTCGCGCCGGGCCCCGCCGGACTCACCCCCGTGTTCACGAACGGGCCCCGGACCCCGGACAGGACCGTCGCGCTCACCTTCGACGCCGACATGACCGCCGACCAGGGACCGCGGGCCGCGGCCGGGGAGCGGTTCGACAATCCGGGGCTCATCGAGGCGCTGCGGGAGCTGAAGGTGCCCGCGACCGTGTTCATGACCGGGCGGTGGGCCGAGGAGTACCCCCGGCAGGCGCGGGGCATCGGCCGGGACCCGCTCTTCGAGGTCGCCAACCACTCCTACAGCCACTACGCCTTCACCGGCGACTGCTACGGCCTGCCGACCGTGCCCGAGGCCCGGATGCGGGCGGACGTGGAGCGGGCGTACGCCGCCTTCCGCAGGGCCGGAGTGCCGGACGCGAGGCCGTACTTCCGGTTCCCCGGGGGGTGCTACGACCGGCGGGCGCTCAGGGCGCTGACCCCGGCCGGGGTGACCGCCGTGCAGTGGGACGTGGTGAGCGGGGACGCCTTCGCCACCGACGCCGACGCCGTGGCCCGGCAGGTGCTGGAGGGGGTGCGGCCGGGCTCGGTCGTCGTCATGCACTGCACCCGCAGCGCCGCCCCCACCACCGAGCGCGCCGTCCGCACCCTCGTGCCCGAGCTGCGGCGCCAGGGGTTCCGCTTCGTCCGGGTGTCCGAGCTGATCGGGGCCGCCCACGACCGGCGGTGACCGTTCTACGCTGGAGGCATGAGCGACGCCGACTACTGCACGATCGCCGACGCGACCAAGCCGCCGAAGGCCGACGGGCCGCCGTACGCGGAGTGTGTGCTGTGCCGGGAGCCGACGGAGTACCCGGAGTCGTACAAGGGCCTCACCCTGTGCCCGGTGTGCGAGTGGCGCGAGGCCGAGCGGACCGCCTGCTCGGGGTGATCCGCGGCAGCCGGGCGCCGGCCTTCCGGCTGGCAGACTGGGCGGGGTGAGCCAAGAAACCGCGTCCGCCGCCGACAGCCCCTTCCGTGCCGAGCCCACCCCCCGCGACCTCGCCCCGCAGTACGTGCTGCCGCTCGTCGTGCGCATCGAGCGGGCCGCTCCCCCGGCCCGCACCGACGCCCTGGAGACCGCCGCCCGTGCCGTGCTGGTGATGCTCGCGGACGAGCGGGCCGCCGGGGACGGCGAGTGGGCCGAGGCCGTGCGGGACTGGCAGGACGCCCGGATCCGCAAGGTCGTACGGCGGGCCCGGGGCGCCGAGTGGCGGCGGGCGGAGGCCCTGCCGGGGATCACGGTGACCGGCGGGACGGCCGAGGTACGGGTGTTCCCGCCCGTCCCCCTCGACGGCTGGCCCAAGGAGCTCGCCCGGCTCCAGGTCTCCGGCACCGACCTCGACGACCCGCAGGACCCGGTCGCCGCGGACCCGGCGGCCCCGGTGCTGTGGCTCAACCCCGACCTCGGCATGTCGGCCGGCAAGGCGATGGCCCAGGCCGGTCACGGCGCCCAGCTCGCCTGGTGGGACCTCGCGGAGGAGGAGCGCAGGGCCTGGCGCGACGCCGGCTTCCCGCTCGCCGTACGGACGGCGCCCCGCGACCGCTGGCCCGCCCTCACCACGAGCGGCCTGCCGGTCGTACGGGACGCCGGCTTCACGGAGATCGCCCCCGGCTCCTGCACGGTGGTCGCCGATCACCCCGCCCTGCGCTAGCCAACCTCAAATGTTGCTCTGAAGCCCCGGCCGAAGGGGTTCGCCGCCGCCCGCCGGGGCCATACCCCCTGCACGCACGTGCTGGGCGTGTCGGAGGGGGACGACCATGGAGCGACTGGGTACGGGGATCGGGTGGCGGCCGGAGATCGCGGACGCCGTGGAACGCATGCCGGGCATCGACTGGGTCGAGGTGGTCGCCGAGAACGTGTGCCCCGGCCATCTCCCGGCGGCGTTGCTGCGGCTGCGCGAGCGCGGGGTCACCGTGGTCCCGCACGGTGTCTCGCTCGGCCTCGGCGGCGCCGACCGGCCCGACGCCGCCCGGCTCACCGCACTCGCCGAGCGGGCCGAGGCGCTGGGCTCGCCGCTGGTCACCGAGCACATCGCGTTCGTCCGGGCGGGCGGCCCGCTCACCGCGTCACCGCCGCTGGAGGCGGGCCATCTGCTGCCCGTGCCGCGCACCCGGGACGCCCTGGACGTGCTGTGCGAGAACATCCGGATCGCCCAGGACGCGCTGCCCGTCCCGCTCGCCGTCGAGAACATCGCCGCACTGATCGCCTGGCCCGGCGAGGAACTGACCGAGGGACAGTTCCTCTACGAACTGGCCGACCGCACCGGCGTCCGGCTGCTCATCGACGTGGCCAACCTGCACACCAACCACGTCAACCGGGGCGAGGACCCGGCCGAGGCGCTCGCCCACCTCCCCCTGGAGGCCATCGCGTACGTCCATGTCGCGGGCGGCTTCGAGCGGGACGGCGTCTGGCACGACAGCCACGCCCACCCGGTCCCGCGGCCGGTGCTCGACATCCTCACCGACCTGGCCTCGCGCATCGCCCCGCCCGGCGTCCTGCTGGAGCGCGACGAGAACTTCCCCGAACCGGCCGAGCTGGAGCGGGAGTTGGCGCAGATCCGGGCGGCCGTCGAGAAGGGCGGCCAGGAGCCGGGGACCCCGGCCGCCCCGGCTGGCCGCCGCACCGCGGAACCGATCTCCCCGGCCGCCCGCGAGCGCCTGGCCCTCGCCCAGGCCGCGCTGCTGTCCGCGCTCGTCGCGGGGACACCGGTGCCCGAGGGATTCGACCGGACGCGGCTGGGCGTCCAGGCGCGGGCGCTGGCCGGGAAGCGGGCGGACGTCGTGGCGAAGGTCGCGCCCGAACTGCCCGTCATCCTCGGCCCGCGCTACCGTCCCGCCTTCCTCGCCTACGCCCAGCGCAACCCCATGACGGACGGCTACCGACGCGACGCGCTCGACTTCGCCGGTCACCTGCTCGCCGCCGAGGGGGCGCTGGACAGCCGCGCCCGCAGGGAGCTGGGCCGGTGGCGGCGGGAGCGCTCGGGCCCGGCCCCGCGCCCGCCCGCGCGGCTGGCGCGGATACGGCGCACGTTGACCCGCCGGGGAACCCCGCCCGTGCCCCCTCCCATGGCCCCTCCGGTGGACAAGAGGCCCGCGAAGCCCTGACGTTTCCTACGGAACGTTGCATATCGGCAACGCTCCGTCCGGATGGTGAATAAGGCATGGCGTCCGCACGCGCCCTTGGCATAGAAACGCGGCATGTTCTGGGTCCTTCTCCTGCTGCTGGCCTGGGCCGTCGCCGGCCTCGCGTGCACCCGGCTGTGCCTGGCCGCCGTCCACGCGGCGGCCGTCGACGTGCACGCGGGCCGGGAGCACGACCTGACGCTGTACGAGGCCGCGTTCCTGTCGGGCGGCCCGCGCCGGGTGGCCGATCTCACGCTCGTCTCCATGGCCCGTCAGCGCCGGCTGCTGCTCGCCCGCACCGGCTGGGCGACGGTCGTCGACCCGCGCGGCCGGGACGACATCGAACGGTCCGTCATAGGGGCCATCGGGCCCGGCGGGCAGTCCCCCATCGCGCCGGTGCGGGACGCCGCGGCCGACGCCGAGGCGGTGGGCACCCTCGCCGAACGGCTCGTCCGGGCCGGTCTCGCCGTTCCCGACGGAGCCCGCACCGGTATAGCGGCCGAGGTCCAGCGGGTGCGGCTCGCCGCGGTGGCCGTCCTGGCGCTGGGCGGGATCGCCCTGCTCCTGCCCGGCGGGGCCGAGTTGCCCCGCCATCTGGTCGCCCTCTGGTTCGGGCTGCCGCTCGCGCTCACCCTGAGCTGCCTGGCCATCGCGCGCGTCGAGGTCCACCCGTACTCGCGCTGGGCGTCGCCGGCCGGACAGCGGCTGCTGGGCGCGTTGTCCCGGCACACGGGCGGCGGGGACGACCGTACGTACCTCACCACCGTCGCCGTGCGCGGCGTCCGCGCGGTCGGCGAGCCGGACCTGCGGGCGGCCTTCGAGCAGCGCGCGTCCCTCTGGCGCGACTGACACCCCGCACCCAGGGGGCGCACAGGGGGCATTGGCGCCGACACCGGGCGGACGGTGCTTGCCTTCGCCCACAACCGAACGAAGCATCCCTTTTGTTGCGTCCGTGCACCGAAGGGATACGCGATGAGAGCCCTCACCCTCTACACGGCCGCCGGGTCGCTGCTCCTGACCACCCTCGCCGCCACCCCGGCCGGCGGCGCGGAGGCCGCCCCGGGTACGGCCGAGCTGCGCGGCACCGTGGTGGCCGCCGCGCGCGCGAGGGTGACCGGCATCGACTTCGGCTCCTGCTCCCAGGAGCAGGACATGCCGGGCTCCCTGCAGTGCGGCACGGTCAAGGTCCCGCTGGACTACGCACGTCCGGACGGCCGGCAGATCGAGCTGACGGTCAGCCGGGTGCGGGCCACCCACACGGACCCGCACAACAGCAAGCGCCGGGTGCCGCGGCAGGGCGCCCTGGTCTTCAACCCGGGCGGCCCCGGCGCCTCGGGCATGTACTTCCCGCTGATCGGCCTGATGCCCGAGTGGAAGCGCCTCGCGGCCGCCTACGACCTCGTCGGCTACGCCCCCCGCGGGGTGGGCCGCAGCGCTCCGCTGTCCTGCCAGGACCCCAAGCACTTCTTCAAGGGGCCGTCACAGGCGCCCACCCACCCCTCGGAGTCGTACAAGCAGGAACGCATCGCGCGGGCCAAGGCGTACGCGCGCGGCTGCGCCCAGCGGTCCGGTGGCGCGCTGCGGCACTACCACTCCCTGAACAACGCCCGCGACCTCGACGTCCTGCGGGCCGCGCTGGGCGAGGAGCGGCTGACGTTCATGGGCGCGTCCTACGGCACGTACTACGGCGCCCTGTACGCGGCGCTCTTCCCCTCGCGGGTGCGCCGGATGGTGTTCGACGCGGCCGTGAACCCGGACCCGGAGCAGATCTGGTACCGCAACAACCTCGACCAGTCGGCCGCGTTCGAGGGCCGCTGGGCGGACTTCCGGGAGTGGGTCGCCAAGCACCACAAGGTGTACCGGCTGGGCGACACCCCCGCGAAGGTGCTGCGCAGCTACGAGCGGGCGCGCGCGCAGCTCGCCGCGGAACCGGCGGGCGGGAAGGTGGGGCCGGGACAGCTGCAGGGGGCGTTTCTGCAGGCCGGGTACTACGACGACTACTGGCCGTACCGGGCGCAGGCGCTGTCGGCGTATCTCCAGGGCGACCCCAAGCCGCTGATCGGGATCGCCGCGCCGGTGACGGAGGCCGCCGCCGAGGCGGAGAACAGCAAGGCGGTGTACACGGCCGTCGAGTGCAACGACGCGCCCTGGCCCACGGAGTGGCGGGTGTGGGACCGGGACAACACCCGGCTCGCCCGGGTGGCGCCGTTCGAGACGTGGGACAACGTGTGGGCGAACCTGCCCTGCGCCTTCTGGCCCGCGCCGCGTCAGCGGCCGCTCGATGTGCGGACGGCGCCCGGTGAGCTGCCGCCGACGCTGATCCTCGCCGCCGAGCGGGATGCCGCGGCGCCCTATCAGGGGGCGCTGGAGCTGCACCGGCGGCTCGGGGACTCGGTGCTGGTGACCGAGCGGGACGCGGGGACGCACGGGATCGCGGGCGGGCCGAACGCGTGCGTCAACGCGCATGTGGAGGCGTACTTGCTGGAGGGGCGGCTTCCGGTGCGGCGCACCGCGTGTGCGCCGCGCCTGGAGCCGCGTCCTGCCACGTGAGGCGCCCCTGAGGGGCTCAGGCGAGCCCGGCGATCAGATCGGCGACCGACTTGCGGCGGCCCGTGTAGAACGGGACCTCCTCGCGTACGTGCATACGGGCCTCCGACGCGCGCAGGTGGCGCATCAGGTCGACGATGCGGTACAGCTCGTCCGCCTCGAAGGCGAGGATCCACTCGTAGTCGCCCAGCGAGAAGGACGCGACCGTGTTGGCGCGGACGTCCGGGTAGCCGCGGGCCATCTTGCCGTGGTCGGCGAGCATGCGGCGGCGGTCCTCGTCGGGCAGCAGGTACCAGTCGTAGCTGCGCACGAAGGGGTAGACGCTGACGTAGTCGCGGGGCGTCTCGTCGGCGAGGAACGCCGGGATGTGCGAGCGGTTGAACTCGGCGGGGCGGTGCAGTGCCATGTTCGACCAGACCGGCTCCAGCGCCCGGCCGAGCCGGGTGCGGCGGAAGAGGTTGTACGCCTCCTGGAGCTGGTCGCTGGTCTCGGCGTGCCACCAGATCATGACGTCGGCGTCGGCGCGCAGCCCGGACACGTCGTAGGTGCCGCGGACGGTCACGTCCTTGGCGGCGAGCTGGTCGAACAGCTCCTGGACCTCGTCGGCGTAGCCCGCGCGGTCCTCGGGGAGCACGTCCTTCAGCCGGAAGACGGACCAGAGGGTGTAGCGGATGACATCGTTGAGGTCCTTGGCCAGCTTGCCCTTGTTCGGGATCCTGCCGGACTCGGTGGTGGGGGCGTCGTCACTCATGGCCCTTATTCTCCCGCCCCTCCGTGCAGACTCTGCACCGGGTGGGCGGTGAGCCGCTGCACGGCGCGCAGATCGCCGTGGATCTGGTCGACGGCCGCGTACGCGCTCGCGATGCACGCCGGGATGCCCACGCCGTCGTAGGCGGCGCCGCACACCGCCAGGCCCGGCACCTTGGCCAGGTGCTCGCGGATGCGGGCGACGCGCGCGTGGTGGCCGACCGGGTACTGGGGCAGGCCGTCGGTCCAGCGGGTGACGCGGGTGGCGAGCGGGGTGGCGTCCAGTCCGGTGGCCGCCTTCAGGTCCTGCCGGGAGACCTCGACGAGGTCGGTGTCCTCCCGCTGGAGGATCTCCGTCTCGCCGTACCGCCCGAGGGAGGTGCGCAGGACCAGCACGTCCGGGTCCTGGTCGGCGATCCAGCCCCACTTGTGGGAGGCGAAGGTCGACGCCTTGATGGTGCGGCCGTCGACGGGCGGCACCAGGAAGCCGCTGCCGTCGGGCAGCGCGGTGTCGGCGCGCCGGTAGGCGAGGGTGACCAGGGCCATGGAGGCGTACTCGACGGCGGCCAGCTCGGTCGCGGCGGCCGGGGCCTCGGCGCGCAGCAGGCCGGCGGCGGCCCGCGCGGGTACGGCGACGACGACGGCGTCCGCGTGCAGCGTCCGGTCGCCGGTGACGACCCGCCAGCCGTCCGGCTCGCGGCGCAGCCCGGTCACCGGCGCGCCGGTGCGGATCTCGCCGCCCCTGGCCCGCACCGCCTGAGCGACGGCGAGCGCAAGCGTGCCGATGCCGCCGTCGATGCCCATGAAGACCGGGCCGCTCTGCTGAGCCGCCGCAGCCTTGGCCTGGACGGCGCGGACCGCCTCGGTCAGGGAGTCGTGGGCCTGCGCGGCCCGGAAGAGCTGCGGGACGGCCGAGCGCATCGAGATGCGGTAGGCGTCGCCCGCGTACACCCCGCCCAGCAGGGGCTCGACCAGCCGGTCGACCACCTCGCGGCCCAGCCGCTCCGCCACGTACGCGCCGACCGCCACATCGTCACCGACCTCGGTGCGCGGCAGTTCGGCCTCGCGCTCGATACGGGCCAGGCCCTCGTCGGACAGGACGCCGGCCAGGGCGGCGGCGGTGCCGGGCACGCCCATGACATGCCCCTTGGGCATGGGGCGCAGGGCACCGCGGGTCCACAGGGAGGCGGTGGCGGTGGCCGGCGGCTGGAGGTGCTCGGCGAGACCGGCCTCGCGGGCGAGTCCCACGGCCTCGGGGCGGCGGGCCAGCATCGACTCGGCGCCGAGGTCCACCCGGACGCCCGCGATCTCGCCGGGCAGCAGCTTGCCGCCGATCCGGTCCGCCGCCTCCAGCAGGGTCACCCGGCTGCCCCCGGCCAGCAGCCGGTGGGCCGCCGCGAGGCCGGCGATCCCGGCGCCGATGACGACGACCTGTCCGTGTTCCGCTGGAGTGTCCGCTGCGTGCATGATCCCACTCTCTCAAACGCCACTGACACTCCCGCCCACGCCCGTCCGGCCCCCGCGTGCCCGGCCCGAGTCCGGACCGTGACCGCATCGGAACCACCGGACGCCAACGTCCGGGCCCCTTCCGGCGTCGAAGAACCATCAGTCGTCACGACCCTCGGGGGGAACACCACCATGCGCGCACGACGTTCCGTACGACCCGTCCGGGCGCTCGCCGGAGTTCTGCTGGCGGCGGCCCTGGCACTGACCGGATGCACCGGCGGCGCCGACTCCAGCGACTCCGGCGGCAGCAACGAGGCCGCCAAGTCCCAGGCGGACAGCGCCGCGGGCCCGGCCGCCGGCGACTCGGGGGCCGGGAAGGCGGACGCCCCGCCCAGGATCACCGCGAGCCACATCATCCGTACGGCGTCGCTGACCGTGCAGGTGAAGGACGTACCGACGGCCCTCGACGAGGCCCGCACCACCGCCGAGACCGCGGGCGGCTACGTCGGCAACGAGACCACCACCCGCGACGGGGACGGCCGGGAGCGCACCCGGGTCGTGCTGCGCGTCCCCGTCGGCTCCTACGCGGACGTCCTCGCCGATCTGGAGGGCACCGGCAAGCTGCTCGACCGCACCGCCAAGGCGCAGGACGTCACCGAGCAGGTCGTCGACGTGGAGAGCCGCATCAAGTCGCAGCGGGCCAGCGTGACCCGGATCCGGGCGCTGATGGACCAGGCCACCAAGCTGAGCGACGTGGTGACGCTGGAGGGCGAACTGAGCACCCGCCAGGCGGACCTGGAGTCGCTGCTGGCCCAGCAGGCCTCCCTGAAGGACCGCACGAGCCTGGCCACCATCACCCTGTCGCTGTCCGAGACGCCGGTCAAGAAGGCGGTGGCCGAGGACGACGACCCCGGGGTCATGGACGCGCTCACGGGCGGCTGGGACGCCTTCGTGACGATGCTGCGCTGGATCGTCATGGCCGTGGCGGCGGTGCTGCCGTTCGCCGTGGGTGCGGCCCTGCTGATCGTGCTGTGGCTGCGGCTGGTGCAGCCGCGGCTGACCCCGCGCCCGGCGCCCGCGCGCGAGGAGGACTGACCGCGAGCCCGAAATGATCTGCGCCCGTAGCGTGTTCGCATGAACATGAACCGTGGGCGGGGTACGAGGCAACGGCTGGTCGTGATCGGCGGCGACGCCGCGGGGATGTCCGCGGCGTCGCAGGCGCGGCGCATGAAGGGCGCCGCCGATCTGGAGATCGTGGCCTTCGAACGCGGCGACTTCTCCTCGTACTCGGCGTGCGGCATCCCGTACTGGGTGGGCGGCGACGTCGCCGGGCGCGACGAGTTGATCGCCCGTACGCCCGAGGAGCACCGCGCGCGGGACATCGATCTGCGCATGCGCACCGAGGTCGTGGAGATCGACCCGGCCGGGCAGCGGGTACGCGCGCGTGACGTCGATTCGGGGGCCGAGTCCTGGACGCCGTACGACGACCTCGTGATCGCGACCGGTGCGCGACCGGTCCGCCCCGACCTGCCGGGCGCCGACGCGCCGGGCGTGCACGGGGTGCAGAGCCTGGGCGACGGGCAGGCGCTCCTGGACACGCTGGCGCGCACGCGCGGGCGGCGCGCGGTCGTGGTCGGCGCCGGTTACATCGGCGTGGAGATGGCCGAGGCGCTGATCAAGCGCGGTTACGAGGTGACGGTCGTCAACCGCGGCGAGGAGCCGATGTCCACGCTCGACCCGGACATGGGCCGCCTGGTGCACGAGGCCATGGCGGGCCTCGGCATCACCATGGTCGACGGCGCCGAGGTCACCGAGATCCGCACCGGCGACGACGGCCGGGTCCGCGCGGTGGTCACCGAGGACGCCGAGTACCCGGCGGACGTCGTCGTCCTCGGCATCGGGGTCCGCCCGGAGACGACGCTGGCGCGCGAGGCGGGGCTGCCCCTGGGAGGGCACCAGGGGCTGCTGACGGACCTCGCGATGCGGGTGCGCGGACACGGGAACATCTGGGCGGGCGGCGACTGCGTGGAGGTCCTCGACCTGGTCTCCGGCCAGGAGCGCCACATCGCGCTGGGCACCCACGCCAACAAGCACGGGCAGGTCATCGGCACCAACGTGGGCGGCGGCTACGCCACCTTCCCCGGCGTGGTCGGCACCGCGGTCAGCAAGGTCTGCGACCTGGAGATCGCCCGCACGGGCCTGCGCGAGAAGGACGCGCGCCGGGCGGGCCTGCAGTACGTCACCGCCACCGTCGAGTCGACCAGCCGGGCCGGCTACTACCCCGGCTCCTCCCCGATGACGGTCAAGATCCTCGCCGAGCGCCGCACCGGCCGCCTGCTGGGCGTGCAGATCGTCGGCCGGGAGGGCGCCGCCAAGCGCGTGGACATCGCGGCGGTGGCCCTGACCGCGGGGATGACGGTGGAGCGGATGACGGCCCTGGACCTCGGCTACGCCCCGCCGTTCAGCCCGGTGTGGGACCCCGTCCTGGTGGCGGCCCGCAAGGCGGCCAAGGCCGTGTCGGCGAGCGCCTAGGCCGAGCCGCTGAGCCTCGGCAGCGACGCCACGGAGGCACCGGCGGGAGCGGCCGCCGGCTGCTCCCCCGTCCCCGGCCTGGCGTGCGCGGCCGACGCCCGCACGGACCGCAGCCGATGGCTCACCGCCTCGTCGAGCGTCACCGGCCGCCCCGTCTGCGCGGCGAGCCGCGAGGCCTCCTGGCCCAGCCGGGCCACGTCCTCCCAGGGGATCCGCACCACCACGGAGAGCTCCGCCTCGCCGTCCGGCAGCGCGTGCATCGACGGAGCAACTCGTTCGTTCATCGCCTGTCCTCCCGTAGTCCCGGTCGACAAGCCATACGGGCGCAAGGACAACGGCGTTCACCGATTCCGGGACCGCATCGCGGGAAGAAGTCCCTTGTGGTCATACCCGTCCATGACGTGAACCCCGCACGCGGCACTCCGTGGGTGACGTACGGCCTGATCGCCGCGAACATCCTCGTCTTTCTGGCCATGCCCGGCACGATCGGCCTGCCGTGGGAGAGCCGTCTGGCCCAGACCTGCGAGCTGCACGCGTTCCTGGACCACTACGCCGCGGTACCCCGGGAGTTGATCCACGATCAGCTGCCCCGCCTGGTCCCCACCGGCGACGTCTCTGCCGGCCCGCGGGGCCCCGGCTGCGTGGTCGGCGAGCCGGGCTACGACAAGTCGCCGGTGCTGTCGGTCTTCACGTCGATGTTCCTGCACGGCGGCTGGCTGCACCTGCTCGGCAACATGCTCTTCCTGCTGATCTTCGGCAACAACATCGAGGACCGCATGGGCCATGTGCGGTACTTCCTCTTCTACGTCGTGTGCGGCTACGCGGCCGGTTACGGCTTCGCGCTCCTCAACGACGGCTCCGGCGACCCGCTGATCGGCGCCTCGGGAGCGATCGCGGGGGTGCTGGGCGCCTATCTGGTGCTGTATCCGAAGGCCAGGGTGTGGGTGCTGGTGCCGTTCCTGGTCTTCCTGCCGCTCAGACTGCCGGCCTGGATGGTGCTCGGCTTCTGGTTCGGGCTGCAGGCGGTGTACTCGTCCGGCGAGGGCATCTCGGACGCCGGGACGATCGCCTACACCGCGCATGTCGTCGGCTTCCTCGCGGGCATGCTGCTCGCCTGGCCGCTCAAGGCCGGCACTCCCCCGCCGCCGGAGCCGCGCGGCCTGCTGTTCGGCAGACGCGCCCGGCCCCGGGAGACGTGGTGAGTCAGCGCGCGGTGCGGGTGTGGACGTAGTCCACGAGCCGGGTCAGGGCGTCCGGGTCGGTGTTCGGCATGACGCCGTGGCCGAGGTTGAAGACATGGCCCTCCAGGCCCGCCGCGGCGTCCAGGACGTCCTGCGTCTTCGCCTCGACGGCCTCGGTGGTGGAGAACAGCACGGTCGGGTCGAGGTTGCCCTGGAGCGCCTTGCCGGGGCCGACCCGGCGGGCGGCCTCGTCCAGCGGGACGCGCCAGTCGACGCCGACCACGTCCGCGCCGGCCTCGCCCATCAGGCCGAGCAGTTCGCCGGTGCCGACACCGAAGTGGATGCGCGGGACGCCGTATCCGGCGACGGCCTCGAAGACCTTGGCCGAGGCGGGCATCACCGAGCGGCGGTAGTCGGCGGGAGCGAGCGCGCCGACCCAGGAGTCGAAGAGCTGGACCGCGGAGGCGCCGGCCTCGATCTGGACCTTCAGGAAGCCCGCCGTGATGCCGGCGAGGCGGTCGAGCAGCTCGGCCCAGAGCTCGGGGTCGCCGTACATCATCGCCTTGGCGTTCTCGTACGTACGGGACGGGCCGCCCTCGACCAGGTAGCTCGCGAGGGTGAAAGGCGCGCCCGCGAAACCGATCAGCGGGGTGGAGCCGAGCTCGCGGGTGAGCAGGCCGATGGCCTCGGTGACGTAGGAGACGTCCTCGGGGGTGAGCTCGCGCAGCCGGGCGAGGTCGGCGCGGGTGCGGATCGGGTTCTCGACGACCGGGCCGACGCCGGGCTTGATGTCGAGGTCGATGCCGATGGCCTTGAGCGGGACGACGATGTCGCTGAAGTAGATCGCCGCGTCCACGTTGTGCCGGCGCACCGGCTGGAGGGTGATCTCGGTGACCAGCTCCGGGCGCATGCACGACTCGAGCATCGGGATGCCCTCGCGGACCTTGCGGTACTCCGGCAGGGAGCGCCCGGCCTGGCGCATGAACCACACGGGCGTGTGCGGCACGGGTTCGCGGCGGCAGGCCCGGAGGAAGGCGGAGTCGTGCGTGGCGGTCGGCGTCGTCTCGTGTGCACTCACGTCGGAAAGTCTCGCACGGGGGCAGGGGTGCGCCGTCCCCCGCTCCGGGGCCCCTCGCCCGCCGCCGCCCCGGAACATCACGGGTGTCTAGGCCAGCGCCGACGCCCTGTTCCCCTTAATCTTCCGGCATGGCTGCGGCTCAGGAACGACTGTCGGACGGCACTGGTGGGATGGACGAGGCGAAGGACGGTAACCGGGAGGGGAGCGGGGCGGCGGCTCCGTCGGCGTTCCAGGCAGCGGTCCAGGCCCTGCGCGGCTGCCGGCTGAGGCCGCAGATCGAGGTGGAGCCGACGCGCGCCCCGCAGCGGCTCGCCCCGTACGCGTACGCGCTGGAGGCGACCGTCCTCGACGGCGACCAGGATCTCGCCGACGGCCGTCTGGTACTGCTGCACGACCCGGACGGGCACGACGCCTGGCGGGGCACGTTCCGGCTGGTGACGCTGGTGCGGGCGGAGCTGGAGCCGGAGATGGCGGCGGACCCGCTGCTGCCGGAGGTGTGCTGGTCGTGGCTGACCGGCGCGCTGCAGGCGCGCGGACTGACGTACGGCGAACCCAGCGGCACCGTCACGCGGGCCGGTTCGCACTACTTCGGCGGTCTGTCCGAACGCCCGCCGACCTCGCAGATCGAGATCCGCGCCTCCTGGACCCCGCGCGAGGGGCTGGGCGGGGTGCCGGACACCGCGGCGCATCTGGCGGCCTGGGCGGACCTGCTCGCACAGGTCGCGGGGCTGCCGCCGGCCGGCCCCGGCGACGCGGCGGTCGTGACGCTGCCGCAGCGGCGGGGACCGCAGTCGCGGTAGCGGTACACGGACGGGTGCATGAGACGTGGCGACGTGGGCATCACTTTGTCGATACGGCCACTTTCAGTCATCAGCAGACACTCGAACGAACCGATTCGTTCACCGAACGATCGACCGTACGTCCGAATTGCACTAATTGTTACTCACTAGATCGTGATCATTCTCTAAAGGACTCCGGGTTCGGTGCCGAAGACGTCTTTGACCTTCAAAGCCGTCCGCACCCCAGGAGGCCTGGTGTCCGTTCTCCTCGAGCAGCCCGCAAGCCTGGTCGCCTACCGCCCGAACAAGCCGACCGCCATGGTGGTCGTGGCCGACCCCCGCGTCCGCTCCACCGTCACCCGCCACCTGTGGGCGCTCGGTGTGAGAGACGTCATCGAGGCCTCGTCCGTCGCGGAGGCTCGTCCCCGCATCGGCAACCCCCGCGACATCTGTGTCGCCGACGTCCACCTGCCCGACGGCTCCGGCCTGACCCTGCTGTCCGAGACCCGCGCCGCGGGCTGGCCCAACGGCCTCGCCCTCTCCGCGGCCGACGACATCGGCGCCGTCCGCAACGCACTGGCCGGAGGCGTGAAGGGTTACGTCGTCACCGGCACCCGCACCAACGTCGGGCTCCCCACCCGGCCCGGTGCCGCCCCCATCGGCGCCGCCGCCGCCCGTATGCACCGCCGCCCCCCGGGTGCCCCGAGCCACCCGGGCGGCTACCGCGAACTGTCCGGCCGTGAGGTCGAGGTGCTGCGGCTGGTGGCGGAGGGCCAGTCGAACAAGGCCATCGGCGTCTCGATGGGCCTGTCCGCACTGACCGTCAAGAGCCACCTCGCCCGAATCGCCCGCAAGCTCGGCACGGGCGACCGTGCCGGCATGGTCGCCGTCGCCCTGCGCACCGGCATCATCCACTGACCCCCCGACCGCCCTTCACGGACGTGAACGGACCGCCCCCCGGCCCGCCCCGCCCGTGCTCCACCCGTCGTGAACCGGACGATTCACCGGCCTGACTGGTTTACGACCCCCAAGCGCCCTGCGCCGGACGGTTCCGTCGACGGGCGCTGTCCATACACGGATACCCTTGACAGGTGACCGACGCCCAAGACACCGCAGCAGACAGTTCACTGCGAACCACCGGAGGCGCCCCTCCGGACGACGGCGGATCTTCTGTTACGGGGGCGCCGGACGGGACGACCCACCCCGAGCCCACTCCGTTGCTGGCGCCACGCGAAGGCGTTCCGCCCGTGATCGCCGACGAGGAGTCCCTCGCCCGCGTCATCGCCGCGTTCGCCGGGGGCTCGGGCCCCGTCGCCGTGGACGCCGAGCGCGCCTCCGGCTACCGCTACGGACAGCGCGCCTATCTGGTGCAGCTGCGCCGCGAGGGCGCGGGCACCGCGCTGATCGACCCGGTGGCCTGCCCCGACCTGTCCGGTCTCGGCGAGGCGCTCTCCGGCACCGAGTGGGTGCTGCACGCCGCGACCCAGGACCTGCCCTGCCTCAGGGAAATAGGCATGGTCCCCACCCGGCTGTTCGACACCGAGCTGGCGGGCCGGCTCGCCGGGTTCCCGCGGGTCGGGCTCGGCGCCATGGTCGAGAGCGTGCTCGGCTTCGTCCTGGAGAAGGGGCACTCCGCCGTCGACTGGTCCACCCGCCCGCTGCCCGAGCCGTGGCTGCGGTACGCCGCGCTGGACGTGGAGCTCCTCGTCGACCTGCGCGACGCGCTGGAGAAGGACCTGGACCGGCAGGGCAAGCTGGAGTGGGCCCGCCAGGAGTTCGACGCCATCGCCGCCGCGCCGCCCGCCGAGCCGCGCAAGGACCCCTGGCGCCGCACCTCCGGCATGCACAAGGTGCGCCGGCGCCGGCAGCTCGGCGTGGTGCGCGAACTGTGGGAGACCCGGGACCGGATCGCGCAGCGCCGGGACGTGTCGCCGGGCAAGGTGCTGTCGGACGCCGCGATCGTGGAGGCCGCGCTGGCGCTGCCCGCGAACGTGCATGCGCTGGCCGCGCTCAACGGCTTCGGGCACCGGACGGGCCGGCGGCAGCTCGAGCAGTGGCAGGCGGCCGTCGACCGGGCCAGGCTGCTCAGCGAGTCGCAGTTGCCGCAGCCCGGGATGCCGCTGACCGGTCCGCCGCCGCCGCGCGCGTGGGCCGACAAGGACCCCGCGGCCGCCGCCCGGCTGTCGGCGGCCCGCGCGGGGGTCTCCGCGCTGGCCGAGCGGCTCAACATGCCCCAGGAGAACCTGATCACCCCGGACACCGTGCGCCGGGTGTGCTGGGAGCCGCCGAAGGACGTGGACACCGAGACGGTGGGGGCCGCCCTCGCCGGGTACGGGGCCCGGCCGTGGCAGGTGGAGCAGGTCACGCCGGTGCTGGTGGCCGCGCTGTCGGCCCAGGCGTAGCGCCGGGGGCACCTCGCGGGAGCGCCGGCGACGTCGAGATCGCGCCAAGGTCCTGCGACGTCACCCCCGCGGTGTGACCTTCGCCGCTTGGTTCCCCGGGGCTGGGCAGCTACGTTACTCATAAGTAGCATGGTTGTAAGCGCGCGCTCAGTGCATGCGTGCCGCAGCAGTGCAGTCCCGCACCCTGGAGGAGAGCCATCGTGCCTCGTACCGTCAGGGACGTCGTCTTCGTCGACGGCGTCCGCACCCCGTTCGGCAAGGCGGGCCCGAAGGGCATCTACCACGAGACCCGCGCCGACGACCTCGTCGTGAAGGCGATCCGGGAGCTGCTGCGCCGCAACCCCGGTCTCGACCCCAAGAAGATCGACGAGGTCGCCATCGCCGCGACCACGCAGATCGGTGACCAGGGCCTGACCCTCGGCCGCACGGCCGGCATCCTCGCCGGTCTGCCGCAGTCGGTGCCCGGCTACTCCATCGACCGGATGTGCGCGGGCGCCCTGACCGCCGTGACGTCCGTCGCCGGTTCCATCGCCTTCGGCGCCTACGACGCCGTCATCGCCGGTGGTGTCGAGCACATGGGCCGCCACCCGATGGGCGAGGGCGTGGACCCGAACCCGCGGTTCGTCAGCGAGAAGCTGGTCGACGAGTCGGCGCTGTTCATGGGCATGACCGCCGAGAACCTGCACGACCGCTACCCGCACATCACCAAGCAGCGCGCCGACGAGTACGCCGTGCGCTCGCAGGAGAAGGCCGCCAAGGCGTACGCCAACGGCAAGATCCAGGCCGACCTGGTGCCGGTCTCGGTGCGCCGCACCAACCCGGAGGCCGGGGAGACGGGCTGGGGCCTGGTCACCGCCGACGAGCCGATGCGCCCGGGCACCACGCTGGAGAACCTGGCCGGTCTCAAGACCCCGTTCCGCGTCCACGGCCGGGTCACCGCCGGTAACGCGGCCGGTCTGAACGACGGCGCCACCGCCTCGATCATCGCCTCCGAGGACTTCGCCCGGGAGCACGGCCTCCCGGTGAAGATGCGCCTCGTCTCCTACGCCTTCGCGGGCGTCGAGCCGGAGGTCATGGGCTACGGCCCGATCCCGGCCACCGAGAAGGCCCTCGCCAAGGCCGGCCTGTCGATCGAGGACATCAACCTCTTCGAGATCAACGAGGCCTTCGCCGTCCAGGTCCTGGCCTTCCTCGACCACTACGGCATCGCCGACGACGACGCGCGCGTCAACCAGTACGGCGGCGCCATCGCCTTCGGGCACCCGCTGGCCTCCTCCGGTGTGCGTCTGATGACGCAGCTGGCCCGCCAGTTCGAGGAGCAGCCGCACGTCCGCTACGGCCTGGTCACCATGTGCGTCGGCTTCGGCATGGGCGCGACGGTCATCTGGGAGAACCCGCACTTCGACGGAGGCAACAAGTGAGCACCACCGCTGAGCTCCTGAAGGGCGCGGCCGAGCTGTTCCCCGACGAGGTCGTCACGTCCGCGCACGTACGCCACCTCGACCTGCCGTTCGGCGCCGGGCGCTTCGCCCTGATCACGCTGGACAACGGCTTCGACCACACCAAGCCGACCACCTTCGGCCCGCAGTCGCTGGCGAACCTGGACACCGCCATCGACCAGGTCGAGGCGGAGGCCGCGGCCGGTGACATCGTCGGCGTCGGCATCACCGGCAAGCCGTTCATCTTCGCGGTCGGCGCCGACCTCAAGGGCGTCGAGCTGCTGAAGGAGCACCAGGACGCGCTGGCCATCGGCAAGGGCGGCCACGAGGTCTTCAAGCGCCTCGCGGGTCTCGCGGTGCCGACCTTCGCGTACTACAACGGTGCCGCGATGGGCGGTGGCGTCGAGGTCGGCCTGCACTGCCGGTACCGGACCGTCTCCAAGGCGCTCCCGGCGTTCTCGCTGCCCGAGGTCTTCCTCGGTCTGGTGCCCGGCTGGGGCGGCTGCACGATCCTGCCGAACCTGATCGGCCCCGAGAAGGCCGTCTCGGTGATCATCGAGAACAGCCTCAACCAGAACAAGCAGCTCAAGGGCGAGCAGGTCTACGAGCTCGGGATCGCCGACGCGATCTTCGAGGGCGCGGACTTCCTGGAGCAGTCGCTGCTGTGGACGGCCGCCGTCCTCAAGGGCGAGATCGTCGTCGACCGCCCGTCGATCGACCGCGGCGAGGCCTGGGACCAGGCCGTCGCCAAGGGCCGCTTCATCGCGGATTCCAAGGTGCACGGCGCCGCCCCGGCCGCCTACCGCGCCCTGGACATCATCGCGGCCGCCAAGAACGGCGACCTGCAGCAGGGCTTCGACGCCGAGGACCAGGCGCTCGCCGACCTGATCATGGGCGGCGAACTGCGCGCCGGCATCTACGCCTTCAACCTGGTGCAGAAGCGCGCCAAGCGCCCGGCCGGTGCCCCGGACAAGAACCTGGCCCGTCCGGTCACCAAGGTCGGTGTCGTCGGCGCCGGTCTGATGGCCTCCCAGCTCGCGCTGCTCTTCCTGCGCCGTCTGGAGGTGCCGGTCGTGCTGACCGACATCGACCAGGAGCGCGTCGACAAGGGCGTGGGCTACGTCCACGCCGAGATCGAGAAGCTGCTCGGCAAGGGCCGGATCAACCAGGACAAGGCCAACCGCCTCAAGGCCCTGGTCACCGGTGTGCTGGACAAGGCCGAGGGCTTCTCCGACGCGGACTTCATCATCGAGGCCGTGTTCGAGGAGATCGGCGTCAAGCAGCAGGTGTTCGCGGAGGTCGAGGCGGTCGCCCCGGCGCACGCGATCCTCGCCACCAACACCTCCTCGCTCTCAGTCTCCGAGATGGCGTCGAAGCTGAAGAACCCCGAGCGGGTCGTGGGCTTCCACTTCTTCAACCCGGTCGCGATCCTGCCGCTGCTGGAGATCGTCCGCGGTGAGAAGACCGACGACGCCTCGCTGGCCACGGCGTTCGCCGTCGCCAAGAAGCTGAAGAAGACCGCGGTCCTGACGAAGGACGCCCCGGCGTTCGTCGTGAACCGCATCCTCACCCGCTTCATGGGCGAGATCCAGAACGTCATCGACGAGGGCACCCCGGTCGAGACCGCCGAGAAGGCCATCGAGCCGCTCGGTCTGCCGATGTCCCCGCTGGTGCTGCTGGAGCTGGTCGGTCCCGCGATCGGTCTGCACGTCTCGGAGACCCTCAACCGGGCCTTCCCGGACCGCTTCACGGTCTCCCCGAACCTCGCCGCCGTCGTCAAGGCGGGCAAGCGCGGGTTCTACGTCTACGACTCCGGCAAGCCGGAGCTGGACCCGGAGGTCGCCGCGCTGCTGAAGCAGGGCGATGTCGTCCTGACCGAGGAGCAGGTCCGCGCGCGGGTCCTCGACGCCGTCGCCCAGGAGATCGGGCTCATGCTCGACGAGGGTGTCGTCGCCGAGGCCCAGGACATCGACCTGTGCCTGATCACGGGCGCCGGCTGGCCCTTCCACCTGGGCGGCATCACGCCGTACCTGGACCGCGAGGGTGTCTCGGAGCGCGTGAACGGCAAGAAGTTCCTGGCGCCGGGCGTGGCCTCGGTCCCCGCGTAACAGCACAGAGCGAGGAGGGCCCCCGCCGACCGGCGGGGGCCCTCCTCGCGTTCCTCAGACCTCCTGCCAGGCGGCCAGCGCGAGACCCGGTTCCTCCTTCTGCCGGGCCAGGCGCAGCACGCCGTCCGGGGTCAGGCTGGCGGCCACCACCCGGCCCGCCGCGTCCTCCGCCACGGCGACCCGCGTGCCCGCCGGCAGGGCCGGCCCCGACTCCGTCCACCACAGGCCCGCCGACTCCCGCTGCGTCGGATACGCGGCGAACGCGACCCGGCCGGAGGAGGAGCGCTGGGCGAGCAGGGTGCAGTCGTGGCCGTCCAGCACCCAGCGGACGGCGGACACCCGGCCGGGGCCCGCGGCGGCGAGCAGGGGCAGCGGGTCGCCGTCCGACCGCCAGGCGTGCAGCATGCCCTCGGGGTCGGCGAAGAAGAGCGTCGTGTGCTCCTTCGAGGTCGGCAGGGCGCTCAGGGTGCCCGGAGCGATCCGTACGGCCAGAGGGTCGGCCGCGACCGGGCGGCCGCCCGGCTCCTCCTGGAGCCAGCGCAGCACCCCGGTGGGAGCGGTCGCGTACACCTGGACCAGGCCCGACTCCGCGGTGACGGCGACGAGTTGGTCCGCCACCTCGGAGCCCTTCAGGTCGTGCCAGCCGTTCCAGCCGCCGCGTTCCTTCTGGTTGACGGTGTGGACGCCCTGACCGCGATTGCGTACGAAGAGGTAGGCGCGGCCCTCGGTGTCGACGGCGACGGCCGGGGTGCCGGTGCGCTCGCCCTGCTTGTCGGGGTGGCCTACGGGCAGCCAGTCCAGGGCGGCCAGCAGCGGGCGGAAGTGCGTGGAATGCACCAGGCCCGATTCACCCGGACGAGTGGGCCGCCAGGCGACCAGATGGGTGTACCCGTCCGCGCCCTGGCCCAGGGCGAATCCGGGCTGCACCTTCTGCTCGCCGCCCACCCGGCGCGGGGCGTCCCAGGGACCCCCGGGGACGTGCTCCGCCCGGCACAGGACGGCGTCCTTGGTGTGCCAGTAGACGCTGAGGCGGCCATCCCGACCGCGTATGAGCCAGTCGCCGTTCACCGGATCACTGTAGACGGGGGCGCCCCGGGCACCGCGTGCGACCCTGGGGCCATGGAGTCTGCCTTGTTGGTGATCGTCGACGCGGCGAACGTCGTCGGGTCGGTGCCGGACGGCTGGTGGCGGGACCGGAAGGGGGCCGCCGAGCGGCTGCGGGACCGGCTGGCGGCGGACGGGGTGCCGGGGCTGCCGGGACCGGCCGAGATCGTGCTGGTGGTGGAGGGCGCGGCCCGCGGGGTCCCGTCGGTGGCGGGGGTGCGGGTGGAGTCCGCCCAGGGCAGCGGGGACGACCACATGGTGGATCTGGTCGCCGGGCGGGCGGACGGGCGCCCGTGCCTGGTGGTGACGGCGGACCGGGAGCTGCGGCGGCGGGTGGCGGAGCTGGGGGCGGAGGTGGCGGGGCCGCGGACGGTACGGCCGTGACTACCGCGCCCGGGCGTGCAGTACGGCGCCGTCCACCACCGCCACTTCCTCGTACCCCGCCAGCAGCCGGCGCAGGGACCTGATGCGGTCCGGGGCGTACGGCTTGCCCCGGGAGTCGTCCACGATCAACCGGGGCGGGTGGGTGGCCAGTTCCCGGTGGAGCGTGGCCCAGGCGCCCTCCATGGCGTACTTCTCGCCCACGCCCGGCCCGTCCCGGCCGCCGCTGTAGTTCGTCAGCAGACCCGCCGTCAGATAGCGGGTGGCGGGGGCGCGGTGGGCCAGCCAGTACGTCTCCGGGTGTATCCCCCACAACAGGATCCGGTCGTCCGGCGTGGTGCGGCGGCCGATCGCGTCCGCCAGGCGCTGGGCGTGGGTCAGCTCCGGGCGGGGGGCGAGCAGGCCCCAGGTCAGGAACAGGGCGCAGCAGCAGGCCGAGGTCACGAGGGCGCGGGTCCGGCGGGCCCGGGGCACGGTCCGCAGCGCCGCTGTCGCCAGCAGGGCGAGCGGCGGGGTCAGTTGCAGGTAGTAGTGGCCGAAGAAGTGGAAGCCCAGGGCGACCGCCCCGGCCGCCGACGCCAGCCACAGCCACAGGTCCGCCGCTCCGGTACGGGCCCGCGCCACCAGCGGGAGCACCCCCGCGCAGGCCGCCGCCAGGAGCGCCGTGTTGGCCACCGCCCGGGCCAGGACGTGGAGTTCGGAGCCGGTGAAGGACGCGTACGCGCCCGATCCGGTGACCGTCCAGAACAGGAAGCCCGCCGGGTCGGTCAGTACCGCCGCCGACAGCACCGGCACCAGCGCCCCCGCGCCGAGCCGCAGCAGCCCGCCCCAGGACGCCCCGCACAGCCACAGCACCGGCAGCAGCACCGCCGCGCCGGTCTGCTTGGCGAGGAACGCGCAGCCGACGGCCGCCCCCGCCGCGGCCCAGCGCCCCCGGTCCGCGCACCACACGGCGGCCGCCGTGCACGGCAGCATGAACACCTCGAAGCCCGCCGCCTGCGCGTCCTCGGGGTTCAGGCCGACGGAGATCAGCAGATACAGCACGCCCGCCGTGCGGCCCGCGGTGTCGCCCCAGCGGCGGCGGGCCAGTGCGGCGAGGAGGGCCGCGGTCAGCAGGTGGGCCAGGACCGCCAGCAGCCGCACCGACACCAGCGAGTCGGAGCCCGCCAGCGCGAACGCCCCCTGGTAGAGCCACGGTACGAGCGGTGGCTTGCGGTCCACGACCGTCTCGTACAGCTCTCCGCCGTGGGCCAGCATGCGCGCCTGGACGGCGAGATACCCCTCGTCGGGGTTCCACAGGGGGTGGGCGAAGGACGGGACGCGGGTGAGGCAGGCGAGCGCCGCCAGCAGCGGCAGCAGCCGGCGCCAGTAGCCCCGGCCGGCTCGCGGCGGAGTCACGGAGCGTTGCTGGGCGAGGGGCTCGGCGTACATGGAAGTGCACGCTATCCGGCCCCGCAGTCCCTGCCTGAGCGGGACATACGGGGCCGGAGCGGAAACGGCGACGCTACTCCGCGTCACCCCGCGGCGGCTGCACGACCTGGCCGACCGAGGTCTCCTGGGCGCGGCCCAGACGGCTGTGGCCCCTGCCGTACAGGAAGTAGACGACGAAGCCCGCCGCCATCCAGAGGGCGAACCGGAGCCAGGTCTCGGCGGGCAGGTTCAGCATCAGCCACAGCGAGGCGCACACCGACAGGATCGGGATGACCGGCACCCAGGGGGTGCGGAAGGCCCGGTGCAGGTCGGGGCGGGTGCGGCGGAGGATGATCACGCCGATGGCGACGACCACGAAGGCGAACAGGGTGCCGATGTTGACGAGTTCGGCCAGTTCGCTCAGCGGGGTGAAGCCCGCGAGGATCGCGATGAGCACACCGAGCAGGATGGTGGGCCGGTGCGGGGTCTTGAACCGCGGGTGGACCTGGGAGAAGAAGCGCGGCAGCAGTCCGTCGCGGCTCATCGCGAAGAACACCCGGGTCTGGCCGAGGAGCAGGATCATGCAGACCGTCGTCAGGCCGACCGCGGCGCCGAAGCTGATGAAGCCCGCGAACCAGGGATGCCCGGTGGCCTTGAAGGCGTCGGCGAGCGGGGCGGTGATCGACAGGTCGGTGTAGTGCTGCATGCCGGTCACCACGATGGACACCGCGACGTACAGGACGGTGCAGATGATGAGCGATCCGATGATGCCGCGGGGCATGTCGCGCTGCGGGTTCTTGGTCTCCTCCGCGGCCGTGGCGACGACGTCGAAGCCGATGAAGGCGAAGAAGACGACGGAGGCCGCGGTGAAGATGCCCATCACACCGAAGTTGGAGGGCGCCCAGCCGAAGATCAGCTGGATCAGCGGAGCGTCCAGGCTGTCGCCCGCGTCCACCGGCTGCGCCTTGGGGACGAACGGGTCGTAGTTGTCGCCCTTGATGAAGAAGGCGCCCGCGATGATCACGGTCAGGACGACCGTCACCTTGATCGCCACGACCACGGAGGTGACCCGCGCGGAGAGCTTGGTGCCGAGCACCAGGATCGCCGTGAGCACCAGCACGAGCGCGGCGGCGAGGATGTCGAAGCCGAATCCGTCGGCCCCGTCCCTCGATCCGAGCGCGTCGGGCAGGTGCCACCCCGCGTTGTCCATCAGCGAGGCGACATAGCCGGACCAGCCGACGGCCACCACCGCCGTACCGAGCGCGAACTCCAGGACGAGGTCCCAGCCGATGATCCAGGCGGGCAGTTCCCCGAGGGAGGCGTACGAGAAGGTGTACGCCGATCCCGCCACCGGCAGGGTGGAGGCGAACTCGGCGTAGCACAGCGCGGCGAGCGCGCAGGCGACGCCGGCCGCGATGAAGGCCAGCGCGACGGCGGGGCCGGCGTTGTTCTTGGCGACGGTGCCGGTCAGGACGAAGATTCCGGTGCCGATGATGACACCGACGCCGAAGACCGTCAGATCGAGCGCGGACAGGGATTTCTTCAGTGCGTGCTCGGGTTCCTCGGTATCGAGGATGGACTGCTCGACCTTCTTCGTCCGGAAGAGGGTGCTGCTCATGGGCGTACCTCCGACGCTTGTCGTCCTCGACATGATCGAGAGGGGGCGTGGTGCGTATGCCCTGACACCAGCGAGGTCACACGGATGGGCCGGTCCCACCACCTCCACGGGGGGTGGGACCGGCCCATTCGGCGGTACTCAGTCGCGCGCGGCCTCCACCGAGCCGGCCTCGGCCGCCGTACGGTCGAACCGGCCGTCCAGCTTGGAGACGAGTCCGGTGACCTGGCGGGCGATGTCCGGGGCGGTCAGGCCGATCTCGGCCATCACCTCGGCGCGCGAGGCGTGGTCGAGGAAGCGCGGCGGGATGCCGAAGTCCCGCAGCGGGACGTCGACCCCGGCGTCGCGCAGCGCCTGGGCGACGGCCGAGCCGACGCCGCCGACGCGGGAGTTGTCCTCGACGGTGACGACCACGCGGTGCCGCTCGGCGAGCGGGGCCATCGACTCGTCGACGGGCTTGACCCAGCGCGGGTCGACGACGGTGGTGGTGATGCCCTGCTGGTCGAGCAGGCCGGCGATCTCCAGGCACATCGGGGCGAGGGCGCCCACCGAGACGAGCAGCACGTCGGGCCGGTCGGTGCCCGGCTCGCGCAGCACGTCCATGCCGCCGACCCGGCCCACGGCGGGTACGGCGGGGCCGACGGCGCCCTTGGAGAAGCGGACGACGGTCGGCGCGTCCTTGACCTCGACGGCCTCGCGGAGCTGGGCGCGGACCTGGTCGGCGTCGCGCGGGGCGGCGAGCCTGAGGCCGGGCACGACCTGGAGGATCGACATGTCCCACATGCCGTTGTGGGAGGCGCCGTCGGTGCCGGTGACACCGGCCCGGTCTAGGACGAAGGTCACCCCGCACTTGTGCAGGGCCACGTCCATCAGGACCTGGTCGAAGGCGCGGTTGAGGAAGGTGGCGTACACCGCGAAGACCGGATGCACCCCGCCGGTGGCCAGGCCCGCCGCGGAGACGGCGCCGTGCTGCTCGGCGATGCCGACGTCGTAGACCCGGTCGGGGAACGCCTTGGCGAACTTGTCGAGGCCGACCGGCTGGAGCATGGCGGCGGTGATGGCGACGATGTCCTCGCGCTCCTTGCCGAGCGCGACCATCTCCTCGCCGAAGACGGAGGTCCAGTCGGCGCCGGAGGTGGCGATCGGCAGGCCCGTGTCGGGGTGAATCTTGCCGACGGCGTGGAAGCGGTCCGCCTCGTCCTGGAGGGCGGGCTGGTAGCCGCGGCCCTTCTCGGTGAGGCAGTGCACGATGACGGGGCCGCCGAAGCGCTTGGCGCGGGCCAGGGCCGACTCCAGGGCCTCGATGTCGTGGCCGTCGATGGGGCCGACGTACTTCAGGCCGAGGTCCTCGAACATGCCCTGCGGGGCGATGAAGTCCTTCAGGCCCTTCTTGGCGCCGTGCAGGGTCTCGTAGAGCGGCCGGCCGACGACCGGGGTGCGCTCCAGGACCTCCTTGGTGCGGGCCAGGAAGCGCTCGTAGCCGTCGGTGGTGCGCAGGGTCGCCAGGTGGTTGGCGAGGCCGCCGATGGTCGGCGCGTAGGAGCGCTCGTTGTCGTTGACGACGATGACCAGCGGGCGGTCGCCGTCGGCGATGTTGTTCAGCGCCTCCCAGGCCATGCCACCGGTGAGGGCGCCGTCACCGATCACGGCGACCACGTGGTCGGCGCGCTTGCGGATCTGGTTGGCCTTCGCCAGGCCGTCGGCCCAGCCGAGGACCGTCGAGGCGTGGCTGTTCTCGATGACGTCGTGCTCGGACTCGGCCTGCGAGGGGTAGCCGGACAGGCCGCCCTTCATCTTCAGCCGGGAGAAGTCCTGGCGGCCGGTGAGCAGCTTGTGGACGTAGGACTGGTGGCCGGTGTCCCAGAGCACCTTGTCCTTGGGCGACTCGAAGACCCGGTGCAGGGCGATGGTCAGCTCGACCACACCGAGGTTGGGGCCGAGGTGGCCGCCGGTCTTGGAGACGGCGTCGACGAGGAAGGTCCGGATCTCCTCTGCCAGCTGGTCCAGCTGCTCCAGGCTGAGCCGGTCCAGATCGCGCGGTCCCCTGATGCGGGTCAGCAGCGGCACCCGTGCCTCCTTGCGATAGAGCTGTTCGAGCTGTTGCCGGGCTTGTCGAGTCTAATGTTCCGCCCCCGCGGCCGACGCCCGGGCGGTGCTTCGTGGGTCACGCGTCGGCTGTACCCATATTGCGGCGTTTCTACGACATGGCTGTTGCCCGGCACCCCAGGGGCGCCGGGCAACAGGTCCGTCGGAGGCTAGGCGCGACCGGCGGTCTTCTGGGTCTTGCGGGTGACCGCGTCGATGACGACGGTCGCCAGCAGCACACCACCGGTGATCATGTACTGGACCGGGGAGGCGATGCCCTCCAGGGCCAGGCCGTACTGGATCGAGACGATCACGAGGACACCGAGCAGGGCGTTCCAGGTGCGGCCCCGGCCGCCGAACAGCGAGGTGCCACCGATAACGGCCGCCGCGATGGCGTTCATCAGCAGGTCACCGGCGCCGGCGCCCTGGTTCGCGGAGGCGATCTTGGAGGCGATGAACAGACCGCCGATGGCCGCGAAGGTGCCGGAGATCGCGAAGACCGAGATCCGGACCATCTCCACGTTGATACCGGCACGGCGGGACGCTTCGACGCTGCCGCCGAGCGCGAACACCTTGCGCCCGTAGGCGGTGCGGCGCAGGACGAAGTCCGTGAGCAGCAGGACCGCGATGAAGAGCACCACGGCCAGCGGCAGGCCCTTGTAGGAGTTGTAGACCGCGGCGACGGCCAAGGAGACGATCGCCAGCAGCACCGTGCGCAGGATGGTGTCGCTCAGCGGCCTCGACGGCACGCCCGCGGCCTCGCGGCGGCGGTTGTCGTAGAAGGAGCTGAGGAAGAACAGCCCGGTCGCGACGATGGCGAGACCGTAGGCGGCGGCGACATCGGAGAAGTAGTAGCTGGTCAGCTTGGCCACCAGGCCGTCGCTGTCCAGGTTGATGGTGCCGTTGTCGCCCAGGATCTTGAGCATGAAGCCGTTCCAGAACAGCAGACCGGCGAGGGTCACCGCGAAGGCGGGGACGCCGATCCTCGCGAAGAAGAAGCCCTGGATGGCGCCGGCGGCGGTGCCGGTGAGGATGGCCAGCACGAAGGCGAGCCACTCGTTCATGCCGTGGGTGACGCTCAGCACCGCGAAGGAGGCGCCCGCGACACCGGAGAGCGAACCGACCGACAGGTCGATCTCGCCGAGCAGCAGGACGAACACGATGCCGACGGCGATCATGCCCGTGCCGACCATGGCGACGGAGATGTCGGAGAGGTTGCCCGCGGTGAGGAAGTTGGAGTTCAGGCTCTGGAAGATGATCCAGATGACCGCCAGGCCGATGACGACCGGGATGGAACCCAGGTCGCCGGCCTTCATCTTGCGCTTGAACTCGGAGACGTAGCCCGCGAGGCCCTGCTCGCGCACCAGCAGACGGGGGTCGACGACGGTCACGGCCGCGGCCGCCGCCTCGGGGTTCTCCACCGTGTGGTCCTCGGGCGGCGTGGAGGTCTTGTCGATGCTCACTTCTTGATCTCCCCATTGGAGCGCGCCGCACGACGGGTCACGGCGTTGTCCGTGGCGCCGGTGATGGCGGAGATGATCTCTTCTTGCGAGGTCGACTTGACCTCGAAGACGCCGTTGTTGCGCCCGAGGCGCAGGACGGCGACCTTGTCGGCCACCGCCTTGACATCCGCCATGTTGTGGCTGATGAGGATGACGGCGTGCCCGCGCTCGCGCAGCCGCTCCACGAGGTCGAGGACCTGGGCGGTCTGCTCGACGCCGAGGGCGGCGGTGGGCTCGTCGAGGATGACCAGCTTGGGCTCGCCCAGCATGGAGCGGGCGATGGCGACCGTCTGGCGCTGACCGCCGGAGAGCGAGGCGATCGGGATGCGGACGCTGGGGATGCGGATCGACAGCGTGTCCAGCAGCTCGCGGGAGCGGCGCTCCATCTCGACCTCGTCCAGGATGCCGCGCTTGCGGACTTCCCGGCCCAGGTAGAGGTTGCCGACGACATCGATGTTGTCGCACAGCGCGAGGTCCTGGTAGACCGTCGCGATGCCCAGGTTCTGGGCGTCGTGCGGCTTGTTGATCGTTACGGGCTTGCCGTCCCACTCGATGACGCCGTCATCGATGGGGTGCACGCCGGCGATCGTCTTGACCAGCGTGGACTTTCCGGCGCCGTTGTCGCCGACCAGGGCGACCACCTCACCGGCGTGGACCTCAAGCTCTACGTCGGTGAGCGCCTGAACGGCACCGAATCGCTTGGAGACCCCGCGCAACGCCAGCACGGGCGTAGCGGACACGTGAACCATCTCCTTCGCCGCCTGACCCGGCGGGAGGTTGTGCAAAGAATGAGGGGGAATTCCGTCCGGCACCCCGCGCCGAGCTTGCGGGGCTGTCGAGTGCGCGGGGCGCCGGAGGAGCCTTGGAGCATCAAGTCCCGTACGGGAACTCAAGGGTGAATTCCCGTACGTGTGAGGGACCTGGGGCTGCTTACTCGAGGCCGATCTTCTCGCAGGCCGCCTTGTACTTGGCGGTGCAGATCTCGGCGACGGTGTAGACGCCGTCCTTGACGACGGTGTCCTTGATGTTGTCCTGGGTCAGCGAGGTGACGTCGACCAGGACGGACGGGATGCCCTTGTTGGTGGGGCTGTCGACCTTGTCCTTGGCGATCGAGTCGAGCGACTTGCCCTGGGCGAGCGCGACGGCCATCTCGGCGGCGGCGTCGGCCTCGGGGGCGTACGGCTTGTAGACGCTCATGTACTGCTCACCCGAGACGATGCGCTGCACACCGGCGAGCTCGGCGTCCTGACCGGTCACCGGGACCTTGATGCCAGCGGCCTTGAGGGCGGTGATGATGCCGCCGGCCATGCCGTCATTGGCGGAGTAGACGCCAATGATCTTGTCCTTGCCGATCGCCGAGATCGCGCCCTCCATGTTGGCGTTGGCGTTCTCCGGCTTCCACTCCTTGGTGTCGTACTCCTTGCCGACGTTCACCTTGCCGTCGAGGACGGAGTGCGCGCCCTCCTTGAACTGGGCGGCGTTCGGGTCGGTGGAGGAACCGTTCATCATGACGATCTGGCCGTCCTTGGCCTTGTCGCCAAGGGCCTCCAGGAGCGCCTCGCCCTGGGTCTTGCCGACCGTCACGTTGTCGAAGGACGTGTAGGCGTCGATCGGGCCCTGCGCCAGGCGGTCATAGGCGACGACCGGGATGTCCGCGTCCTTGGCCTTCTGCACCGAGCTCTTGATGGCCGCGGCGTCGACCGCGTCCAGGATGATCACGTCCACCTTGTTGGTGATCATCGACTCGACCTGCTGAGCCTGCTGGCTCGCGTCCTGCTTGGCGTTGGCGTAGACGACCTCGCCCTTGCCGTTCGTCAGCTCGCCGATCTTCTCCTCGATCAGCGGGCGGTCGAACTTCTCGTACCGGGCGGTCTGGTTCTCCGGAAGGAGGAGACCGACCTTGATGTCGTCGCCCTTGGCGGCGGACGCCTTGGTGGAGTCGTTGTCGCCCGCTTCGTCGGCGCTGCCACAAGCGGCCAGCGAGACGGCCATTGCACCTGCGGCAACGGCAACGGCGGCACGACGCATATGCGTGTTCACTCTTGAAACCTCCCTGACGAGGCCGCGTCGTTGCGGCCGAGGTGGCTGGAAGTCAACTCGGCCACGCGTGCGACGTCAAGAAGTAAATCCTTAACGGGTTGGCAACGGTGCCATCCGTTCTCTAAGTGAAGGCGGGTGCCGCTGCGTGCAGGGTGCCGTCCAAAAGGGTCGAATCACCCATCTCGCTGAGGGCCAGGGCGAGTGCCCCGAGCACCTCCGCGCGGCCCCCAAGGGCCCCTGGAAGAACGGAGAGTTGACGTGCCGCGCTGGGGATCGCGTACCGGCTCACGGACTCCCTGATGGGCCCGAGAACCAGCTCGCCGGCCTCGGCGAGATCACCGCCCAGGACCACCCGGCTCGGGTTCAGGAGATTGCAGAGATTGGCCACTCCACTGCCGATGTGTCGGCCGACGTCGGCGATCACCCGACGGCAGCCCGGATCTCCGTCCCTGGCCAGCCGTACGACGCCCTCCATGGTGAGATCCGTGCCGTGGCTGGACTGGAGGAGCGGCAGCACATAGCGGGCGGCCGCGAAGGTCTCCAGGCAGCCGCGGTTTCCACAGCGGCAGACCGGGCCGGACTCGTCAAGTGTAATATGCCCGATTTCTCCCGCCGTGCCACCCGGGCCGCGGTAGATCTTGCCGCTGATCACCAGGCCCGCGCCGACACCGCTCGCGACCTTGATGTAGGCCAGGTCCCGGACCCCCCGGCCACTGCCCCAGACCAGCTCGCCGAGGGCGCCGAGGTTGGCGTCGTTGTCCACGTGCACCGGCACGCCGAGGCGGCCGCGCAGCTCCTCGGCGGGTTTGGTGCCGGTCCAGCCCGGCAGGATGGCGGTCGACCCGAGGGTCCCCGACTCCACGTCGATCGGTCCGGGCACGCCGAGGCCCACCCCCGCGACCTTCGAGCGGTCCACCCCGGTCGCCGCGATCAGGCGGTTGACCAGCTCTTCCGCCCGGTCGAAGCCCTGGGTCGAGGAGGCGTCCACATCCAGCGGCTCGGACTCCTCGGCGAGTACCTGGTGGGCCAGGTTGCCGACCGCGACGCGCAGATGGGTGTGCCCGAAATCCACCCCGATGACGATGCCTGCGTCCCCGCTCAGGGAAACGCTGCGGGCCCGGCGGCCACCCGCCGATGTGGGCGTGACCTCGACGGTCCCGCCGTCCTTCAGCTCCCGGACGATATTGGATACCGTCGCCGCCGACAGGCCCGTCGTCCTGGCGATCTCCGCCTGGGTGAGCGAACCCGCCAGCCGCACGGCCCGGACGACCCGCTCCAGGTTGGCTCGGTGCAGCGACGACTGCGACCCCGGAGTCTCCACGACGACCTCCTGCGCGCGGGACCGCTTCAGTGAGGCCCCGTCTATGTCCAACTAGTGAACTCTAAGCTGAGCCGTTCGGGTTGCCTCCCGTCAAGAGGTTGAACAACATCCGGGGTCCGGGACACGCCGACACACGCCGCTCCCTGGGGAGGGAGCGGCGTGCGCACGGGTGGTTGCCGAGGGTTACTTCAAGGTCGCGGAGGTCAGACCCGCCTGCACCTGACGCTGGAAGGACAGGTACACGACCAGCATGGGGATCATCGCGATGGTCACGCCCGCGAAGAGCACCGGAAGGTCGGAGGCGTACCCCTGCTGCTGCTGGAGCTGGATGAGCCCCTGGGTGAGCACGTAGCGCTCGGGGTCGTCACCGCTCTGCGGCTGCATCAGCACCGTCGGCAGGATGAACTGGTTCCACTGGCCGAGGGTGTTGAAGATGCCGACGCTGAGCAGTCCCGGCTTCGCCATCGGCAGCATGACCTGGAAGAAGGCCCGGGTGTGCGAGGCGCCGTCCAGGATCGCCGCCTCGAACACCGCGCTGGGCAGGGTCCGGAAGAAGGCGTGCATGAAGAACACCGTGAACGGCAGGGAGTAGGCGATGTACACCAGGATCAGGCCCTGGTAGGTGTTCAGCATGTCCAGCCGTTTGACCATGAAGAACAGCGGGACCAGCGCCAGGAACACCGGGAACATGGCGCCCGCGACGAAGAAGTAGTACATGAGCCGGTTGCCCCGGAACGGGTACCGGGCCAGGACGTACGCGGCCATGGAGCCGAACAGCATGGTCAGCGGCACCGAGAAGACGAGCACGATGACCGTGTTGATGAAGTAGTCCCCGATGCCCTTGTCCCAGGCCCGGGAGAAGACGTCCAGGGACCAGTTCTCGGGCCAGCCGAAGGCCGAGGAGCCGATCTGCACGTCGGACTTGAAGGAACTGAGCACCAGCCACAGCAGCGGCAGCACGATCAGCAGCGCCCACAGGGCGAGGAAGCCGTGCGAGAAGACGTTCAGTACGACGCCTTCGCCGCGTTCGTCGCGGGGGCGTGCCGGGGTCCTGTCCACGGGCCGCCGGGCGGGGGGCGCGGATTCCTTGATGGGTGCGCTCATGGGTCGTCGTCTCTCCCGCTCAGAACTCGATGCGCTCGCGGCGGGTGGCGCGCAGCGTGACCACGGACACGATCAGGGTGAGCAGCAGCATGATCACGCCCATGGCGCAGGCGTAGCCGCTCTTGCCGTACAGCAGGAAGTTCCGCATCATCACCGTCGCCATGACCTCGCTGTGGTGGTCGGGGCCGCCGCCGTAGTCACCGGAGGTCATGGTGGAGACCAGGATGAACATCTCCATCGCGGCGATGCCGAGGTAGACCCAGGCGGTCTGCACGGAGTCCCACAGCAGCGGCAGGGTGATGCGGAAGAAGGTGTGGGCCCGTCCCGCTCCGTCGATCAGGGCGGCCTCGTAGATGTCCCGGGGGATGGACTGCATGGCGGCGGAGAAGAGCACCAGGTAGAAACCGACGCCGTGCCAGACGACGACCGCCATCAGCGCCCACAGCACCATGTTCGGCTCGTTGAGCCACTCGATGGGGCTGTTCTCGTCGACCAGGCCGAGCTTGATCAGGGCGCCGTTGAGCATGCCGCCGCCGTCGCTGCGGTAGACCGCGCCGAACAGCACGGCGAGGATCGCCAGCGACAGGACCTGCGGGAAGAAGTAGACGACCTTGTAGAACCAGGAGCCGGTCACTCCCGAGACACCGCCGGCCCGCCCGCGCCCGCCCGCGTTCAGCATGAACGCGAAGAACAGCGCCAGCAGGATCGTGATCGCCGGGATGAAGATCAGGAACAGGATGTTGTGCCAGATCGCCCCCATGAAGATGTCGTCCTTGAACAACGCGGTGTAGTTGTCCAGGCCGACGAAGTTGAACGTCTGCGACTGCCCTTTCCAGTCGGTCAGCGAATAGCCGAACGTCTGGATGTACGGCCAGATCACGAAGATCAGATAGAGCGCCACGGGGACGAACAAAAACCCCGCGACGAACCGGTGCTGCCCTTTACGCATAGGCGTTTTCCTGCCCCTGAAGTCCCGTTCCGGGCCGGTGACGTCCGGCCCGGAACGTGGTCGGTCGAGCGGGATCAGTCCCGACGGTTGTTCTTGGAAGCCGGGTCCTTGGCCTGCTTGTCGATCGCGGCCTGCGCCCGCTTCAGCCACTCCTTGGGCTGGATCCGCTTCGCCATCAGCTCGTTGGAGGCGTTCTCGATCTCCGTGTTCATCTCGCTGTACCACTCCGTGTACAGGAACCGGAAGGTGTTGTCACCGGCGGCCTTGGACGCCTCCACCGTCGACTGCGTACCGGGGCGCAGCTGGACGCTGGAGTCCACGCCGTCCTTCAGGATCGTCAGCGAGTTCGCCTCCTTCGCGAACAGCGTCGACCACTCCTTGGACAGCATCATCCGCATGAACTCCTGGGCCGCGGGCAGGTTCTTCGCCTTGGCCGGGATGATGAACGGCTCGCCGGAACCGGCCCGGATCGCCTCGAACGGCAGCTTGCTGTCCGGGAGCAGCGGCATCGGCAGGAACTTCATGTCGAAGTCCTCCGGGGTCTGCTTCAGCTGCTCGTTCTCCAGCCAGGAGCCGCTGGTGATGAAGACCGCCTTGTACTGGTTCCACCGGGTCTGCGACTCGGTGTGCGTCAGACCGTTCGTACCGGGCATCAAGTAGCCCTTTTCGACGAGGTCGTAGACCGCCTCGATGGCGGCCGTCGCGGCGTCCGAGCCCACGAAGGCGTTGGGCTCCAGGTTGTCGATCGCCTTCATGGCGTCCAGACCGCCGGTCTTGGCGATCAGGTCCATGATGGCGACGTTGATGTAGTACGGGTACTTGCCCTGGTGGGCGAGGCCGCCGATGCCCTGCGACTTGGCGTCCTTGCAGATGGCGGTGAAGTCGTCCCAGGTCTTCGGCACCTCCCAGCCCTTCTCCTGGAAGAGCTTGCCGGAGTACCACAGGCCCCACACCGTGTAGATGTAGTTGAGCGCGACGACCTTGCCGCTCTGCATGCCGGCGTCCAGCGTGCCCGGGATCAGGGTGTCGCGGACCTTCTTGCTCGGGTCGTCGACCGACGGGGCGTTCAGGACCGCGGCGAGGTCGAGGAGCTGGCCGTTCTTGTGCAGGACGTCGATCGGGATCTGCTGGGCGCCCGAGTCGTCGACGATGTCCGGCGGGTTGCCCGCGTTGAACCGCGGCTGGAGCTTGCCGGTGATCTCCTGGGTACCGGTGTGGGTGGAGGTGACCCCCCACTTCTTCTCGAAGGACGCCTCCCACGCCTTGGCGTAGTCGTCGCCGTAACCGCCCTTGAAGACGACGACGTCGAGCTTGCTGCCCTTCTTCACGCCGAAGGGGTTCGACTTGGAGGTCTTGCCCTCGGTGTCGTTGCCGGAGTCGTCCTCGCCGCCGCCGCTCGCGCAGGCGGAGAGGAAGCTCATCGTGGGGACCGAGATCAGACCGAGTGCGGCGGACCGCTTGATCAGATCGCGGCGGTTTGTGCCCCCGGTGGTGCTGTTCGGGTCGGAAGTGGATCCCATGCTCAAGTCCTCGCCTTCTCCAGGACTCAGGCGGTGTACCGGATCCTCCGGGCACCGCGGTCAGGTCAAGCAGGGTCGTGCCGGAAGTACCGTGAATTGCCGACAGGTATAGTCCACTTCCCGCCAGCGGAGCAAGATCGAATGCAAGGTTGGCCTTCGGTCTTTTCCGAGTTGAGACCTCTCGGAAATATGAGCGGGCCGCGGCCCGTCCGACGGAAAAATCCCCGCCATTCCCCCCGAATGCCACAGGCAACACCCTTGACACGACAGGCCACTTGAGCCACTACTAATCCTTGCGCACCCATGCTGACAACGTTGTCCAGAGTGCAGGGAGAGTGCTTGCCGATGAGGCACAGACGTGGCACGGCGGTCGTGTGGACGACCGCCTTCGCTTTGGCGGTGGGCTCCCAGGGCGTGGCGGTCGCCCTGCCCGAGGCCCCCAGCACCGACCGGGAGTTCAGCTCCTCGTTCGAGAGCGGCGACCCCGCTCCGGACTGGCTGAACACGGTCGACGAGGCACCGGACGGAACGAAGCGGGCCGCAGGCGTGGACGGCGGATACAGCTCGGGCATTCCGGGCAATGTGACCGACCACGTCACGGACGTACGGGCCAGTGCCGAGAACACCGGCGGCGGGGAGGTGAAGGAGAACCTCGTCGACGGCGAACCCAGCACCAAGTGGCTGGTCTTCCAGCCCACCGGATGGGTCGAGTTCGATCTGGACAAGCCGGTCAAATTGGCCAGATACGCACTCACTTCGGCCAACGACTTCGCCGAGCGCGACCCGCGGGACTGGGTCCTCAAGGGCTCCGCGAACGGCACGGACTGGACGACCCTCGACACCCGCTCCGGGGAGAGCTTCGCCGAGCGGTTCCAGACCAGGACGTACGACATCGCCGAGCCGGCCGAGTACCGGCACTTCCGGCTGGAGGTCACCCGGAACAACGGCGCCTCCGGCATACTCCAGCTCGCCGACGTCCAGTTCTCCACGGGCGGCAGCGACGGGCCGGTGCCCCAGGACATGCTCTCGCTGGTCGACCGGGGCCCGAGCGGCTCGCCGACGGCCAAGGCGGGCGCGGGCTTCACCGGCAAGCGGGCGCTGCGCTACGCGGGGCGGCACACGGCGGACGGGCGGGCGTACTCGTACAACAAGATCTTCGACGTGGACGTGAAGGTCGGCCGGGACACCCGGCTGTCGTACCGGATCTTCCCCTCGATGGCCGACGGCGACCTCGACTACGACGCCACGAACGTCTCCGTCGACCTCGCCTTCACCGACGGCACCTACCTCAGCGACCTGAACGCCACCGACCAGCACGGGTTCGCGCTCACCCCGCGGGGGCAGGGCGCCGCCAAGATCCTCTACGTCAACCAGTGGAACAACGTCGCCTCGCGGATCGGGTCCGTCGCGGCCGGCAGGACGGTGGACCGGATCCTGGTCGCCTACGACTCCCCCAAGGGCCCCGCGAAGTTCCGCGGCTGGCTGGACGACGTGGCACTGAAGAACGTGCCGCGGGAGCGGCCCAAGGCGCATCTGTCGGACTACGCGGTGACGACCCGGGGCACCAACTCCAGCGGCGGGTTCTCGCGCGGCAACAACTTCCCGGCGACGGCCGTGCCGCACGGCTTCAACTTCTGGACGCCGGTGACCAACGCGGGCTCGCTGAGCTGGCTGTACGACTACGCGCGAGGGAACAACGCGGACAACCTGCCCACGATCCAGGCGTTCAGCGCGAGCCATGAGCCGAGCCCCTGGATGGGCGACCGGCAGACCTTCCAGGTGATGCCGTCCGCCGCCTCCGGCACCCCGGAGACCGGGCGGGAGGCCCGGGAGTTGGCCTTCCGGCACGAGAACGAGACGGCGCGGCCGTACTACTACGGCGTGCGGTTCGAGAACGGCCTGAAGGCGGAGATGACGCCGACCGACCACGCGGCCGTGCTGCGCTTCACCTACCCCGGCGACGACACGAGCGTCCTGTTCGACAACGTCACCGACCAGGCGGGCCTGACCCTCGACAAGGACAGCGGGACCTTCACCGGGTACTCCGACGTGAAGTCGGGCCTGTCGACCGGTGCCACGCGGCTCTTCGTCTACGGCGAGTTCGACCGGCCGGTGACCGAGGGCGACGCCAGCGGCGTCAAGGGCTACCTGCGGTTCGACGCGGGCGAGGACCGGACCGTCACCCTGCGCCTGGCCACGTCCCTCATCAGCGTCGACCAGGCCAAGGCCAATCTGCGCCAGGAGGTCCCGGACGGCACCTCCTTCGAGGCCGTCAAGCACCGCGCCCAGCGGCAGTGGGACCGCATCCTCGGCAAGGTCGAGGTCGAGGGCGCGACCCCGGACCAGCTGACCACGCTGTACTCCAGCCTGTACCGGCTGTATCTGTATCCCAACTCTGGCTTCGAGAAGGTCGGTTCGAAGTACCAGTACGCCTCGCCCTTCTCGCCGATGCCGAATCCGGACACCCCGACGCACACCGGCGCGAAGATCGTGGACGGCAAGGTGTACGTCAACAACGGCTTCTGGGACACCTATCGGACCACCTGGCCCGCGTACTCCCTGCTGACGCCCACCCAGGCCGGCGAGATGGTCGACGGGTTCGTCCAGCAGTACAAGGACGGCGGCTGGACCTCGCGCTGGTCCTCGCCGGGGTACGCGGACCTGATGACCGGCACCTCCTCCGACGTGGCGTTCGCGGACGCCTACGTCAAGGGCGTCGGCTTCGACGCGAAGGCGGCGTACGACGCGGCCGTGAAGAACGCCACCGTCGTCCCGCCGTCCTCGGGCGTGGGCCGCAAGGGCATGGCGACCTCGCCGTTCCTCGGCTACACCGGCACCGACACCCACGAGGGCCTGTCCTGGGCGCTGGAGGGCTATCTGAACGACTACGGCATCGCGCGGATGGGCCAGGAGCTGTTCAGGAAGACCGGCGAGAAGCGCTACCGGGAGGAGTCGGAGTACTTCCTCGACCGCGCTCAGGACTACGTGAACCTCTTCGATGCCGAAGCCGGGTTCTTCCAGGGGCGGGACGCGAAGGGCGACTGGCGCGTCGAGTCCTCGAAGTACGACCCGCGCGTATGGGGGCACGACTACACCGAGACCAACGGCTGGGGCTACGCCTTCACCGCCCCCCAGGACTCTCGCGGACTCGCCAACCTCTACGGCGGCCGGAACAAGCTCGCCGACAAGCTCGACGAGTACTTCTCCACCCCGGAGACCGCCTCCCCCGACTTCGTCGGCTCCTACGGCGGTGTCATCCACGAGATGACGGAGGCGCGGGACGTACGGATGGGCATGTACGGGCACTCCAACCAGGTCGCCCACCACGCCATCTACATGTACGACGCGGCCGGGCAGCCGTGGAAGGCGCAGAAGAACGTCCGTGAGGTGCTCTCCCGCCTCTACACCGGCAGCGAGATCGGCCAGGGCTACCACGGCGACGAGGACAACGGCGAGCAGTCGGCCTGGTACCTCTTCTCCGCGCTCGGCTTCTACCCGCTGGTGATGGGCAGCGGCGAATACGCCGTCGGCTCCCCGCTGTTCACCAAGGCGACCGTGCATCTGGAGAACGGTGCGGACCTCGTCGTCAAGGCGCCGAGGAACAGCGCCCGCAATGTCTACGTGCAGGGCCTGAAGGTCAACGGCAAGGCGTGGCACTCGACTTCGCTGCCGCACAAGCTGCTCGCCAAGGGCGGGGTCCTGGAGTTCGACATGGGTCCGCGGCCGTCGTCCTGGGGTACGGGCGAGGGCGCGGCGCCCGTGTCGATCACCCAGGACGACAAGGTGCCGACGCCCCGGGCGGACGTGCTCAAGGGTGACGGGGCCCTGTTCGACAACACCTCGGCCACCCAGGCGACGGTGACCTCCGTGGACCTGCCGACACCGGAGGCTGCCGAGGCCGTCCAGTACACGCTGACCTCCTCGGACCGGACCAAGGCGCCGACCGGCTGGACCCTCCAGGGCTCCTCGGACGGGACCGGGTGGACGACCCTGGACCGGCGCACCGGGGAGTCCTTCGCCTGGGACCGGCAGACCCGGGCGTTCTCGGTGGGGTCGCCCGGTACCTACGACACGTACCGCCTCGTGCTGGACGGCGAGGCGTCCGTGGCGGAGGTCGAACTCCTGGCCTCACAAGGGTAGTTGAGGTCCGAGACCGGGGGCGGCGCCGAGTGCGGCGCCGCCCCCGGGCCTCGATACCTGCTGACAGATCGTGATCGCGGTGCTTATGATGCCGCCGATGAAGAACTTCTCCTCTTGTGGATTGGGGGAATCGTCCGCGTCCGGTGAGTGCTGATGGCATCTCACTTCACGCACACGATTCCGACCCGCCTGCCGATGTGGCAGCGCGTACGCCAGTACGCCGTGCCACCGTCCATGATCGAGACCGCCACCGCTCGGCGTGCCGCCGGTGACTGGGCCGGGGCCTGCGCCGCCGCCCGGGTCGACGTCGATCTCGATCTGCGCGCCGTGCGCGACCGCCACGGCACCGAATTCGTCACCCGTCTGCGGGCGGACCTGCGCCGGCTGGCGCCGGATCTGCTCCGCTGGCACATGCCCCGGATCGCCCCCGACGGGCGGCTCCGGCCCGGCCTCACCCTGTCGCTGGCCCGCTATCCGGATGCCGGCGGCGGTCCGGTACAGCTGGTGGTGCGGACGCCGCCGGCCTGGGCGGACGCCGGGCAGCGGATGTCGCTGGCCCTGTGGGAGGAGTCCGGGAGCAGCGATCCCGGGCACCATCCGCATCCACATCCCGACCGGCGCTTCCGGCTCGACCTGCACCGGCACCTCTGGGACGCCGACCGCAGCGGCGAACTGACGCGCCGGGGCGCCGCCGGGGCGGGGGCGGGCGCCTCGCGGCTCCCCGGTTTCGCCGGGGACGGTGAGAGGTGGGCGGCCGGGGGTGCGCCTGGTCTTGCGCCGTCCGGTGGGAGTCGGGCCGCCGGGGGCGCGCCTGGTTCCGCGTGGCCCGGTGGGAGTGGGGCTGCCGAGGGCATGCCGGATTCCGCGGGCGGGGGAGGGAGTTGGGCTGCCAAGGACGCGCCCGGTCTCGCGTGGTCACGTGGGAGTTGCACCGCCGAGGGCATCCCGGATGCCGCGGGCGGCGGCGAGAGTTGTCCTGCGGGTACCACCTCGGAGGCCTCGTCGGTCGCGGCGGAGCGGGCTGTGGGGGCGGGTTCCGACTACGCCTGGGCCGGGCACGGTTGTGCCACCGGGGCTGCCATCGACCCCTCGCCGGTCCCTGCGGGTAGGGCCGCCGGGGTGAGGGCTGACTCCTCCTGGGCCACGGCGAGGTCCGCAACCGGGACCGCGCACGACTTCCCCGGCATCCCGACCAGTTGGACCACCGACGCTGCCCCCGACTCCTCCTGGGGCATGACCAGGTCCGCAACCGGGACCGCGCACGACTCCCCCGACATCCCGACCAGTTGGACCACCGACGCCACCCCCGGCTCCTCCTGGGCCACGGCCGGTTGGGCTGCTGAGGCTGAGCTGTTGCTGCGGGCCGAGGGGCGTAGTCGCGGGGCGTTCACCGTGCGGCTCGGTGCGCGCAGGTGGGCCGTGTTCGAGCTCGTCGCGCCCGACGACAGCCATGTCCCGACGATCCGGCCTGTGCGTCAGGAGCTCCCGCCGCAGGAGATCGCGGCGCTTCCGGTGCTGCCGGAGGCCGCGGCCCGGGTGCTGCCGGATCTGGAGCTGTTGCGGGCCGGGCTGATCACGGCCGACCGCCTGCACCCGCTCGTCGCCGCCGCGCTGGCGCCGATGGCCCCGGCACCGCCCCCGGCACCGGTGTCCCGCCCCGCGGGCGAACCCCGCGATCCGCATCGCGTGGAGTGCCGGGGCGAGGTGCACCGGATCGCGCTGCGGGACGGCGTACTGACGGCGATCGACCACGGCCCGGACGAACTGCGCCGGGAGGAGCTGCTGGTGGCGCTCGGCGGGCCGGCCCTGCCGTGTCTGCGGGCGATCGACGCGGTGCACCGCACTCCGGAGTCGCTGCCCGCGGTCCGGGAGCGGCTCGCCCACGGTGATGTCGCCGGGGCGCTGGCCGTGGTCGAAGGACTGCTCGGTCCCGCTGCGCTGCTGCGCGACGGGCCGCTCCGGGAGGAGCTGGAGTCCGCCGCGGCCGGCCGCATCGAGCACGGGCTGTTCCGCTCGGGACTGGTCGCCGTGCACCCCGCCGCCGCTGCCCCGGCAGAACACCGTCCCCGTCTCGACCGGCGTACGCCTTCCGTCTGGCGCTTCAAGCGCAACAGCCCGGGCCGGCCCCGTACCGCCCTGCCCTTCTGACCCGACGACCTCGTCACCGACCAGGACGTCCCCTTCCGCCTCGGCCCGCGCGGCTGTCCCGTTCTCTCCTCACACCCAGGTGATCCCCATGACTTCCAGCACCCTTGTGTCCACCGACTCCCAACTCGCGGTTGCCGACGACCTGTTGACGCTGCTGCGGACGACCACCACCGAACCGCGCCCCGACGAGCAGCTCGAAGCGCTCACCCTGGCCGTCGCCGCCGACCTGCCGGTGCTGCTCTGGGGCGAGCCGGGCATCGGCAAGACCGCGGCCCTGACCCAGCTCGCCGCCTCCCTCGAACTGCCGCTCACCACCGTGATCGCCAGTGTTCACGAGCCGACCGACTTCTCGGGGCTGCCCATCGTGGGCGACGACCCCGCGGTGCAGGGCGTGCCGATGGCGCCGCCGCAGTGGGCGGTGGAGCTGGTGCGGGCCGGGCGCGGGCTGCTCTTCCTGGACGAACTGTCCACCGCCACCCCGGCCGTCCAGGCCGCGCTGCTGCGGGTCGTGCTGGAGCGGCGGGTCGGCGCCCTGCAACTGCCGCCGGGCGTACGGATCGTGGCCGCCGCCAATCCGCGCGCCTCGGCGGCGGACGGGTGGGAGCTGAGCCCGCCGCTGGCCAACCGGTTCGTGCACCTGTACTGGGTGCACGACCGGGACGTGGTGGTGCGCGGCCTCGGCGGGGTCTGGCCCCGGGCCGAGCTGCCCCGGCTCGCCCCGGAGCGGCTGCCGGAGGCGGTGGCCCTCGCCCGGCGCGCGGTGTGCGGGTTCCTCGCCGCGCGGCCGACGCTGATCCACCGGCTGCCGAGCTCCGAGACGCGGCGCGGCGGAGCCTGGCCCTCGCCCCGGAGCTGGGAGACCGCGCTGACCCTGCTCGCCTTCGGTACGGCGGCCTCCGTCTCCCGGGAGGTGCTGGCGCTGCTGGTGCGCGGCGCGGTGGGCGACGGACCCGGGCTGGAGCTCCTCGCCCACCTGGACCGGATGGACCTGCCGGACCCGGAGCTGGTGCTGGCCGACCCGGCCCGCGCCGAGCTGCCCGAGCGCGGTGATCTCCGGCAGGCCGCGCTGGAGGCGGTGGTGGCCGCCGTCGGGGCCCGGCCGGAACGTACGCGCTGGGAGGCGGGCTGGGCGGTCCTGGTCCGGGCCCTGGAGACCGGCGCCCCGGATCTGCTGGTCGCCCCGGCCAAGGCGCTGGCCGCGGTGCGGCGCGACGACTGGGAGGTGCCGGCGGCGGTGGAACGGCTGGCGGCGATCGTCGGCCTCGCCGCCGGTGCGGACCGGTCGGTGGAACGGGCCGAGGCCGCCCTGGCGCGGGGGGCGCGCCGATGACGGGGGCCGTGCCGCGCCCGCGGGTGCTGCCCCGGCCGATGGCTCCGCCTCCGCCGCCGCGGCCGGTGCGGGCGACCGTGCCGGCACCGCCCGCCGCCGCGGGCGGGCACGCGGCGGACCGCGCCCTCCCGCTGGACATGGAGAAGCTGCTCACGGCTCGGCTGCACGCCGTCAAGGTCCGCCCCTATCTGGCCGTCGCGCTCTTCGCGCTCCAGGTGGTGGAGGACCGGTCGGTGCCGACGATGGCGGTCGACGCGCACTGGCGCTGCTACGTCTCCCCCGGCTTCGTGGCCCGCACCCCGGTGGAGGAGCTGGCGGGCGTCTGGGTGCACGAGGTGTCCCATCTGCTCCGCGACCACCACGGGCGCGGCGAGCGCTATGCGCGCGAGCACGAGGAGTACGGGCCGGGCGAGCGGCTGCGGCGCAACATCGCCGCCGACTTCGAGATCAACGACGACATCTACGGCGACGGACTGCCCCGGCCCACCGGGGCGGTGCTGCCCTCGCTGCTGCGGCTGCCGGACGGGCTGCTGATGGAGGAGTACCTGGGCCGAGCGTCGATGACCGGGCTCGTCGCCGAGCTGGCCTGGCTGGACTGCGGCGGCGGTGCCGACGGCGAGGAGCGGCCGTGGGAGCTGGGCGCCGACGGCTCCCACGGGCTGAGCAGGCAGCAGCGGGACGCGGTGCGCTTCCGGGTCGCCGAGGGGATCAAGGGGCGGCCGGGCGAGGCTCCGGAGGGGTGGCGCCGCTGGGCTGACGAGGCCTTCCACCCGCCGCAGCCGTGGCGGCAGTTGCTGGGGGCGGCGGTGCGCTCCGCGGCCGGGGCGCCGGGGGTGGGCGAGAACCACAGCTACCGGCGGCCGTCCCGGCGGTCGGCCGCCGTGCCCGGGGTGCTGCTGCCGAGCCTGCGGCGCATCCCTCCCCGGGTCTGCGTGGTGATCGACACCTCCGGTTCGGTGAGCGACGCCGAACTGGGCAGCGCGCTGGTGGAGGTGGCGGCGATCTCCCGGGCGGTGGGCGGGCGGCGCGACCTGGTCTCGGTGATCTCCTGTGACGCGGCGGCCGGGATCGCGGGCCCGATCTGCCGCGCCGAGGACATCGAGCTGATCGGCGGCGGGGGGACGGACCTGCGCTCCGGCTTCGCCCTGGCGCTGCGCTCCGGGCCCCGCCCGGACGTGATCGTCGCCCTGACGGACGGCCAGACCCCCTGGCCCGCCCAGCCGCCCTGCCGTACCGTCGTCGGCCTCTTTCCGCGTCCGGCCGGCCCCGCGGACGAGGAGGACCCGGACTACGTCCCGGACCGTCCGCCGCCCTGGGCACGTGTCGTCACCATCGGCTGAGCGGGCGGCCGCGCGGCAGGGAGGTGTGGGGTGGGGGCGGCTCCCGGAGGCGGGTTCCGGTCCACCGAGCATGGGAGCGCTCCCACCCCACAGGGTCGGAACGTAGCGCTGCGCGGCGCGCTTGTAAACGCCTGGAGCACAGGCGTCACACGCGAAGGGCCGCACCCCCGTCGCCGGGGATGCGGCCCTCAACCGCTGTGCCGTGCCGCTTACTTGCGGATCAGGCTGCGCAGCACGTACTGCATGATGCCGCCGTTGCGGTAGTAGTCCGCCTCGCCGGGGGTGTCGATGCGGACGACCGCGTCGAACTCGACGCCCGTGTCGGTGGTGACCTTCACCGTGCGCGGGGTGGTGCCGTTGTTGAGCTCCTCGACACCGGTGAAGGAGAAGGTCTCCTCGCCGGTCAGGCCGAGGGACTGGGCCGAGGCGCCCTCCGGGAACTGCAGCGGCAGCACGCCCATGCCGATGAGGTTCGAGCGGTGGATGCGCTCGTAGCTCTCGGCGATGACGGCCTTGACGCCGAGCAGCGCGGTGCCCTTGGCGGCCCAGTCGCGGGACGAGCCGGAGCCGTACTCCTTGCCGGCCAGGACGACCAGCGGGATGCCCTGCTCGATGTAGTTGCGCGAGGCGTCGTAGATGAACGACACCGGGCCGTCGGGCTGGGTGAAGTCGCGGGTGTAGCCGCCCTCGGTGCCCGGCGCGATCTGGTTGCGCAGGCGGATGTTGGCGAACGTGCCGCGGATCATGACCTCGTGGTTGCCGCGGCGCGAGCCGTAGCTGTTGAAGTCGCGGCGCTCGACGCCGTGCTCCGTGAGGTACTTGCCGGCCGGGGTGTCGGCCTTGATGGCGCCGGCGGGCGAGATGTGGTCGGTGGTGACCGAGTCGCCCAGCTTGGCCAGGACGCGGGCGCCCGTGATGTCGGAGACCGGGGTGGTCTCCATCGTCATGCCCTCGAAGTACGGGGGCTTGCGGACGTACGTCGACTCCGCGTCCCACTCGAAGGTGTTGCCGGTCGGGATCGGCAGCGCCTGCCACTGGGCGTCGCCCGCGAAGACGTCCTGGTAGGACTTGTTGAACATGTCCTCGCCGATGGCGTTGGCCACGACGTCGTTGACCTCGGCCTCGGAGGGCCAGATGTCCTTGAGGTAGACCGGGTTGCCGTCCTGGTCGGTGCCCAGGGCGTCGCGCGTGATGTCCACCTTCATGGAGCCCGCGAGGGCGTACGCGACGACCAGCGGCGGGGAGGCCAGGTAGTTCATCTTGACGTCGGGGTTGATCCGGCCCTCGAAGTTCCGGTTGCCGGAGAGGACCGAGGTGACCGCGAGGTCGTGGTCGTTGACGGCCTTGGAGACCTCCTCCGGCAGCGGGCCGGAGTTGCCGATGCAGGTGGTGCAGCCGTAGCCGACCAGGTTGAAGCCGACCTTGTCCAGGTACGGGGTCAGACCGGCCTTGTCGAAGTAGTCGGTGACGACCTTCGAGCCCGGGGCGAGGGTGGTCTTGACCCACGGCTTGCGGGTCAGGCCCTTCTCCACGGCCTTCTTCGCGACGAGGGCCGCGGCGACCATGACGTACGGGTTGGAGGTGTTGGTGCAGGAGGTGATGGCGGCGACCGTCACGGCACCGTGGTCGATCTCGTACGTCGAGCCGTCGGGGGCGGTCACGGGGACCGGCTTCGACGGGGCGCCGTTCGGCGTGTTCGCCGGGGCGTCGGAGGCCGGGAAGGACTCCTTGCCCGCCTCGTCGATGTCGTCCACGTAGTTGCGGACGTCCTGGGCGAACTGCTGGGCGGCGTTGGCGAGGACGATGCGGTCCTGCGGGCGCTTCGGGCCGGCGATCGACGGGACGACCGTCGACAGGTCCAGCTCCAGCTTCTCGGAGAAGTCCGGCTCGGCCTGCGGGTCCAGCCAGAGGCCCTGCTCCTTGGCGTACGCCTCGACGAGCGCGACCTGCTGCTCGGAGCGGCCGGTGAGCTTGAGGTACTTCAGAGTCTCGCCGTCGATGGGGAAGATCGCGGCGGTGGAGCCGAACTCCGGCGACATGTTGCCGATGGTGGCGCGGTTCGCGAGGGAGGTGGCGGCGACGCCCTCACCGTAGAACTCGACGAACTTGCCGACGACGCCGTGCTTGCGCAGCATCTCGGTGATCGTGAGGACCAGGTCGGTGGCGGTGGTGCCGGCCGGGAGCTCACCGGTCAGCTTGAAGCCGACGACGCGCGGGATGAGCATGGAGACCGGCTGGCCGAGCATCGCGGCCTCGGCCTCGATGCCGCCGACGCCCCAGCCGAGCACGCCGAGGCCGTTGACCATGGTGGTGTGCGAGTCGGTGCCGACGAGGGTGTCGGGGTAGGCCTGGCCGTTGCGGACCATGACCGTGCGGGCCAGGTGCTCGATGTTGACCTGGTGGACGATGCCGGTGCCCGGCGGGACGACCTTGAAGTCGTCGAAGGCGGTCTGGCCCCAGCGCAGGAACTGGTAGCGCTCCTTGTTGCGGCCGTACTCCAGCTCGACGTTCTGCGCGAACGCCTCGTTCGTGCCGAACTTGTCGGCGATGACGGAGTGGTCGATGACCAGCTCGGCCGGGGAGAGCGGGTTGACCTTCGCCGGGTCGCCGCCGAGCTCCTTGACGGCCTCGCGCATGGTGGCGAGGTCCACGACACAGGGCACGCCGGTGAAGTCCTGCATGATCACGCGGGCGGGCGTGAACTGGATCTCCTGCGACGGCTGGGCGCTCGAGTCCCAGGTGCCGAGCGCACGGATGTGGTCGGCGGTGATGTTCGCGCCGTCCTCCGTGCGGAGCAGGTTCTCCAGCAGGACCTTGAGGCTGTACGGAAGGCGGGCCGAGCCTTCCACCTTGTCCAGCCGGAAGATCTCGTACGACTCGTCGCCCACCTGCAGCGTGCTGCGGGCGTCGAAGCTGTTCGCCGACACGACAGTCTCCTTCTTTGATGTGCGCGTTCCCACCGCATCCTGCCGCCACGGCGACTTGGCCGATCCGCTAAGGTAAGGCTAAGTTAGGTCACCCTTACTGCCAGACCGATGATCGCGTGCGGCTGCGGTACGCCTCGGCAGATATCTCGATGTCGAGATAACTCTAGTACATGGGGCCGGGATGGTCATGCCCGGCCTCCGTGTGATGTCCTCCTTCCACCATGAAGCGAGGCGATTTCCACCGGCATGCGGGCGGCTGGACAAAATGGGTACCGCTGCCGACGACCGCATGGACGCGTCTGCGTCCCGGGCGCGCCCCGCTGCGCTGCCCTCTGCTGACCGACGACGACCTGGCGCGCGCCGCCTGGACGGCCGCCCATCTGCCCGACCTCTTCACAGCGCTCCGGCACGCCGTGTGCGCGCACCACGAGGGCTTCCCCGAGGGACTCGACGTGCGCGCCGTCCACATCCACCCGGTCTCCCGGGACGGCATCCCCTACGTCGGTGTCGAGTTCCGCGACCTCGGCGTCGCCGTGCACGGCACCCGCGTGGTGGACCTCGGCGGACCCGGGATCGCCGTCCAGCGCCGGATCGCGGAGGAGGACGCCGCGAACCCGCGCACCGGCCTGGACGAGGCGCTCATCGGGTACTGGAGCAGCATCCCCTTCGACTACGGCGTGATGGAGTGCTCGGAGTTCGAGCTGCGCGCCAACGGCCAGGGGTGGAGCAATCTGTCCAACGCCCTCGGCGAGTGCGTCACCCGGCTCACCTGGCGGTGCCCCGAGCCGGGTCTGCTGGAGCTGCGGACGGAGGAGGGGCGGGTGTCGCGGCACTCCTACGTCGTCACCGGCGCCCCCATAGCCGCCGTCACCTTCGACGAACCTGTGGAGTTCTGCCATCAGTTCGCCAGGCCGGGGTAACCGACAGGGGTCCGAACCGCTTCGACGGGAGGCCTCCATGCCCCTGACCTTTCGCAAGAGCTTCCGCATCCTGCCCGGAGTCCGGCTGAACATCAACCGGCGCTCCTGGTCCATCACCACCGGTGGGGCGAACGGCCCCCGGCACACCCACAGCAGCACCGGACGTCGTACGACATCGATGGATTTGCCCGGACCTTTCGGGTGGCGCCGTACCCGTACCGCCAGGCGGCGCTGACGCTCCGTCACCCGGACGGGTCCCCCAGGAGGCGCCATCTCATATCTGAGATAGCCTCAACCTCATGGCAGACGACTACCTCGTACGCATCGGCAAGCTCATCCGTGACGCCCGGCAACACCGTGGCTGGACACAGACGCAGCTGGCCGAGGCGCTCGGCACCAGTCAGAGCGCCGTCAACCGGATCGAGCGCGGCAATCAGAACATCAGCCTTGAGATGATCGCCCGTATCGGTGAAGCCCTGGACAGCGAAATCGTCTCTCTGGGCTATGCGGGTCCGATGCATCTTCGGGTGGTGGGCGGCCGGCGGCTGTCCGGCGCGATCGATGTGAAGACGAGCAAGAACGCGTGCGTGGCACTGCTGTGCGCCTCGCTGCTCAACAAGGGGCGCACGGTGCTGCGCCGGGTGGCCCGCATCGAGGAGGTCTACCGGCTGCTGGAGGTGCTGCACTCCATCGGTGTGCGGACGCGCTGGATCAACGGCGGGGTCGACCTGGAACTGGTGCCCCCGGCCGAGCTCGACATGGGCGCCATCGACGCCGAGGCGGCCGTCCGCACCCGCTCCATCATCATGTTCCTGGGCCCGCTGCTGCACCGGATGGACACCTTCAAGCTGCCCTACGCGGGCGGCTGCGACCTCGGTACGCGCACCATCGAGCCGCACATGATCGCGCTGCGCCGGTTCGGTCTGGACATCGCGGCCACCGAGGGCCTGTACCACGCCCAGGTGGACCGGGCGATCTCGCCCGACCGCCCGATCGTGCTGACCGAGCGCGGGGACACGGTCACCGAGAACGCCCTGCTGGCCGCCGCCCGGCACGACGGCGTGACCACGATCCGCAACGCCTCCTCCAACTACATGGTCCAGGACCTGTGCTTCTTCCTGGAGGCGCTCGGCGTCAAGGTCGAGGGCATCGGCACCACCACGCTCACCGTGCACGGCGTGCCGACCATCGACGTCGACGTGGACTACTCCCCCTCCGAGGACCCGGTCGAGGCGATGAGCCTGCTGGCCGCCGCGGTGGTGACCGAGTCGGAGCTGACGGTGCGCCGGGTGCCCATCGAGTTCCTGGAGATCGAGCTCGCGGTCCTGGAGGAGATGGGCCTCGACCACGACCGCACCCCCGAGTACTGCGCGGACAACGGCCGTACCCGCCTGGTGGACCTGACCGTCCGGCCCTCCAAGCTGGAGGCGCCGATCGACAAGATCCACCCGATGCCGTTCCCGGGCCTGAACATCGACAACGTCCCGTTCTTCGCGGCCATCGCGGCCGTCGCCTCGGGCAAGACCCTCATCCACGACTGGGTCTACGACAACCGCGCGATCTACCTGACCGACCTCAACCGGCTCGGCGGCCGCCTCCAGTTGCTGGACCCGCACCGCGTCCTGGTCGAGGGCCCCACCCGCTGGCGCGCGGCCGAGATGATGTGCCCGCCGGCCCTGCGCCCCGCGGTGGTCGTCCTGCTGGCGATGATGGCGGCGGAGGGCACGTCGGTGCTCCGCAACGTGTACGTCATCAACCGCGGCTACGAGGACCTCGCCGAGCGCCTCAACTCGATCGGCGCGCAGATCGAGACGTTCCGCGACATCTGAGCACGTAGGCTCGGACCATGCGGACGAGCGGGTACGTGCGGGCGGGAGGCGCCCTCGGGCAGCTGCTGCTCGTCGTCGTGCTCGCGCTCGGGGTGTTCGTGATGCACACCCTCGGGCACCCCGAGGACTCCTCCCCTGCGGGTTCGCACGCGTCCGCGCATGCGGCGGCCGTGGACCACCCGGCGGCGTCCGGGCCGGACGGCTCGTCCACGCACGAGCCCGCCGTGCCGATGGACCCGATGTCGCTGTGTGTCGCGGTGCTCTTCGGTGCCCTGGTGCTCGCCGCCCTGTCGAAGGCGGCGAGCGCCCGCGCCCGGGACGTGGCGGCCCGGCTCCTCGCCCAGGTCGCCGCCGTGGGGCGGCCCCGTCCACCGCCGCGCCGCCCCGATCTCACCCAGTTGTCCGTTCTGCGGCAATAGGCCGGTCCCCGCCACGGGCGTGAGCCCGTGACTCGGCATGCCCACGAACGGAACGACAAGCAAGGTGAGATCACCCATGACTGCAATCAAGCGCGGCCTCGCCGCGGCGGGTCTCGTCGCGGCGGGCGCCCTGTTCCTCGCGGCCTGCGGGGGCGACGGCACGGACGGCATGGACGGCATGGAGCACGGCGGTTCGGCGTCGCGGACGGCGTCGGAGCGGGCAGGAGCCGGGGCCGGGGCCGGGACCTTCAACGACGCGGATGTCGCGTTCGCGCGGATGATGATTCCGCACCACGAACAGGCCCTGGAGATGGCGGAGCTGGCCGACGGCCGGGCCTCCGACGCGGAGGTCGAGGAGCTCGCGGGGCGGATCGAGCGGGCCCAGGGCCCGGAGATCACGACGATGAAGGGCTGGCTTCAGTCCTGGAAGCAGCCGGCCGCCGATGCGTCGGGGTCCGGCATGGACCACGGCGCGGGCCACGGCGGTGACGGCATGATGTCCGGCGCGGACATGGCGGAGCTCAAGGCCCTGAAGGGCACCGCGTTCGACAAGGCCTTCGCCGAGATGATGATCGAGCACCACAACGGCGCGATCGCCATGGCCGAGGACGAGCGGAGGAACGGCGAGCATCCCGGCGCCCGGAAGATGGCGGCAGCCGTCGTCAAGAGCCAGGCAGCGGAGGTCGAGCAGCTCCGGGCCGTCGTCGACCGGCTCTCGTAGCGCGGTGGCCGGACTCCGCGGCGGCCTGTCGCCGGCCGCGGAGTCCGGCCGCAGTCGTATCCGGTGACCCGCAGGGGGTCAGCCCGCGACGAGGGTCACGTCCTGCTGGTGGGCCGCGTGGATGACGGGCAGCGGCAGGCCGCCGCTGGTGTCCAGCTCCATGACGGTCGCCTCCACGCGGGCCGCGCCCGCTTCGAGCGAACGGGCGGACGGTTTGCCCGTGTTCTGCCAGCGGTGCTCCAGGCCGTCGCAGACCGCGCGGGTGCCGCCGATGCCGTGACGCAGACCGGAGGAGGGCTTGCCCACGGAGGAGCTGACGAAGACCGGGCCCTTGCCGCCGGTGCAACGGTAGGTGCCGGAGAGGGTGACCGTGCCGTCGGTGGTGATGGTGCCGGTGGCGTCGACGGTCACCGTCCCGGAGGGGGCGGCGGGCGCGGCGGGGGCGGCAACGAGGAGGAGGGCGGCAGCGGCGGTTGTGCCGAGGGCGGCGCGTACGGGCATGGGAAGGCCTTCCGGTGAACGGAGTTCGGGGGCCTCCACCACTACCGGGCGGGCGCGCCCACGCGCGTGATCGTCACTCCTTCGGTGGCGAGTCCGCCCCGAGCGTCCCCGGACCGTCCGGGAGTTGTCCCCGTGGTGTCACGCTTGCGGCCGGCCCGTGGCGATGCGTTCACGCCGGGAGGATGGTCTACCCATAGGAAGTGTCCGACCCATGTGGAGGCGCGCCATGAGTGCTCACCCGACGTCGTGTTCCGTGACCGGTACGCATGCTCCGCTCGTCGTCGCCGCCCATCCCGAGCAGGGGTGGAGCCTGCTGTGCGACGGCACGATCGTCTTCGACGACTCCGGTGAGCTGCTGCCGGACGGGCGGGTCGTGCTGCCGCACCGGGTGCCGGTGGACCGGCTGGCGATGGCCGCCTGACCGGCGCGCTACGGCAGCACCGCGAAGCCGTCCAGTTCCACCAGCGCCTGCCGGTCCCACAGGCGCACGACCTCCACCACGGCCATCGCCGGGTAGTCCCGGCCCGCCAGCCGCCGCCAGATCAGCCCCAGGTCGCGGGCGTGCCCGCGGTAGGTCCCGAGGTCCGTGGCGTACACCGTGACCCGCGCCAGGTCCGCCGGGGTGCCGCCCGCCGCGCGCAGGGCCGTCAGCAGGTTGCCCAGCGCCTTCTCGAACTGCTCCGGGAGCGTGTCGCCCTGGATCTTCCCGTCGGCGTCCAGGGCTGTCTGGCCGGCCAGGAACACCAGCCGGGAACCCGTCGCCACCACCGCGTGGGTGAACCCCGTGGGCGGGGACAGCTCGGGCGGGTCGACGCGTTCCGCTGTCATGACCGTGCCTCCAGGTCGGCGTACAACTCCTTGGCGATGATGCCGCGTTGCACCTCGCTCGCGCCCTCGTAGATCCGCGGGGCGCGGACCTCGCGGTACAGGTGCTCCAGCAGGTGACCCCGGCGCAGGGCCCGGGCGCCGTGCAACTGGACGGCCCGGTCCACGACGTACTGCGCCGTCTCGGTCGCCAGCAGCTTCGCCATCGCGGCGCGCCTGGGCACGTCCGGGGCGTCTTCGTCGTACGCCGTGGCCGCCGCGTACACCATCAGACGGGCCGCCTCGGTGCGCAGGGCCAGCTCGGCGACCTGGTGGGCGACCGTCTGCAGGTCGCTCAGCGTGCCGCCGAAGGCGTCCCGTCGGGCGGTGTGGGCGAGCGTCGCGTCCAGGGCTGCCTGCGCCATGCCGACAGCGAAGGCGCCGACGCTGGGGCGGAAGAGGTTCAGGGTGCCCATCGCCACCCGGAAGCCCCGGTCGGGCTCGCCCAGGAGGTCGTCGGCCGTCACCGGGACCGCGTCGAAGTCCAGCGTCCCGATGGGGTGCGGGGAGAGCATGTCGAGGGAGGCGCCGGTCAGGCCCGGGCGGTCGGCCGGTACCAGGAACGCGGTCACTCCCCGGGATCCGGCGCCCGGGGTGGTGCGGGCGAACACCGTGTAGAAGTCGGCGTCGGGGGCGTTGGAGATCCAGCACTTCTCGCCGGTGAGGCGCCAGGCGGAGGGGCCGTCGGCGTCGGCGGTGAGGGACAGGGCCGCCGCGTCCGAGCCCGCCCCCGGCTCGCTCAGCGCGAACGCGGCCACCGCCGTGCCCTCGCCGACCCCCGGCAGCCAGCGCTCCCGCTGGGCCGGGGTGCCGTGGGCGTGGACCGGGTGGGCGCCCAGGCCCTGGAGGGCGAGGGCGGTCTCCGCCTCGGTGCACGCGTAGGCCAGGGACTCGCGCATCAGGCACAGGTCCAGGGCGCCGGAGGTGAACAGGCGGGGCAGCAGGCCGAGGCCGCCCAGTGCGGCGACGAGCGGGCGGTTGACCCGGCCGGGCTCGCCCTTCTCGGCGAGCGGGCGCAGGCGCTCGGCGGCCAGCAGGCGCAGGTCGGCACACCAGGCGGTCTGTTCCGGTGCGAGTGAGAATGCGGACATCGCCGTCCTCTCCGCCCGCGGCCGTCGACGGGACCGCGGAGCCACTCCCCCGACGGTATCGCGTGCAGTTGACTGCCGTCACCAACGCGATACGCTCCTCGGGCGAGCCCACCAGGGAGCCCACCAGGCAAGGGGGCGCACCGCCATGAACGTCTCGGCGCATCTCGACACCTTCGCGCGCGACCATCTCCCGCCGGCCGACCAGTGGCCCGAACTCACCTTCGATCTGCCGGAGCTGCGGTACCCCGAACGGCTGAACTGCGCCGCCGAGCTGCTGCAGGGCCCCCCGGACGACCGTCCGGCGTTCCGCACCGCCGGCGGCCCCGGCTGGACCTACGGCGAGCTGCGGGCCCGGGTCGACCGGCTCGCGCACCTGCTGACCGGCGACCTGGGGGTCGTCCCCGGCAACCGGGTGCTGCTGCGCGGCCCCACCGGCCCCTGGCTCGCGGCCTGCTGGCTCGCGGTGCTCAAGGCGGGCGCGGTCGCCGTGACCGTCCTGGCCCAGCAGCGCCCGCACGAGCTGCGCACGATGTGCCGGATGGCCGAGGTGAGCCACGCCCTGTGCGACATCCGGGCCGTCGACGACCTCGCCAAGGCGGAGATACCCGGGCTGCGGATCGCCGCCTACGGCGGTGACGCCCCGGACGACCTGCTGAAGCGGCCGGCGCCGCGCACCCCGTACACCGCCGTGGACACCGCCTGCGACGACGTGGCGCTGATCGCCTTCACCTCCGGCACCACCGGGCGGCCCAAGGGCTGTATGCACTTCCACCGGGATGTGCTGGCCATAGCGGACACCTTTTCCAAGTACGTGCTCCGGCCCCGTACGGGCGATGTGTTCACCGGCAGTCCCCCGCTCGGCTTCACCTTCGGGCTCGGCGGGCTCGTGGTCTTCCCGCTGCGGGCCGGGGCGAGCGCGCTGCTGCTCGAACAGGCCGGCCCGCGGCAGTTGCTGTCCGCCGTCGCCGAGCACCGGGTGACGGTGCTGTTCACCGCGCCGACCGCCTACCGCGTGATGCTCGGCGAACTGGACGGGCACGACGTCTCCAGCCTGCGCCGCTGTGTCTCGGCCGGCGAGAACCTGCCCGCCGCCACCTGGCGGGCCTGGCACGAGCGGACCGGGCTGCGCATCATCAACGGCATCGGCGCCACCGAACTGCTGCACATCTTCGTCTCCGCCGCCGACGAGCACATCAGGCCCGGCACCACCGGGCTGCCGGTGCCCGGCTGGCACGCGCGCGTGGTCGACGCGGACGGCCGGGAGAAGCCCGACGGGGAGCCGGGACTGCTCGCGGTGCGCGGACCGGTCGGCTGCCGCTATCTCGCCGACCCCCGCCAGCGCGAGTACGTGCGGCACGGCTGGAACATCACCGGCGACACCTACGTCCGGGAGAGTGACGGCTACTTCCGCTACGTCGCCCGCGCGGACGACATGATCATCTCGGCCGGGTACAACATCGCCGGTCCGGAGGTCGAGGAGGCGCTGCTGCGCCACCCGGACGTGCTGGAGACGGCGGTGGTGGGCCGGCCCGACGCGGCGCGCGGACAGGTCGTGACGGCGTTCGCGGTGCTCCGGCCGGACGCGCCCCGGGACGCGGCGGCGCTGCGCTCCTTCGTCAAGGCGGAACTCGCGCCGTACAAGTGCCCGCGCGAGATCGTGTTCCTGGACGCCCTGCCGCGTACGGCGACCGGCAAGCTCCAGCGGTTCAAGCTGCGTCTCACGGCCGACGCCGCCGGTGACCGGCAGTGACGCCGACGACCTAAGATGATCAACGTGTCCGACCAGCATGCACCACGGTCTTTGATCGTCACGCTCTACGGCGCCTACGGCCGCTTCGTGCCCGGCCCGGTGCCCGTCGCCGAACTGATCCGGCTGCTGGCCGCGGTGGGCGTGGACGCTCCCTCGGTGCGCTCGTCGGTGTCCCGCCTCAAACGGCGCGGGCTGCTCGTCCCGGCCCGTACCGCCGAGGGCGCGGCGGGCTACGAACTCTCCCCGGACGCGCGCCAGTTGCTCGACGACGGCGACCGGCGCGTGTACGCCACCGCGCCGCCCGACGAGGAGGGCTGGGTGCTGGCGGTCTTCTCGGTGCCGGAGTCGGAGCGCCAGAAGCGGCACGTCCTGCGCTCCCGGCTGGCGGGCCTCGGCTTCGGCAGCGCCGCCCCCGGCGTGTGGATCGCGCCCGCACGGCTGTACGAGGAGACCCGCCACACCCTGGCACGCCTGCGCCTGGAGGCGTACGTCGACTTCTTCCGCGGTGAGCACCTCGGCTTCGCGCCCACCGCCGAGGCCGTGACCCGCTGGTGGGACCTGGCGGCCGTCGCCAAGGAGCACGAGGCGTTCCTCGACCGCCACGCGCGCGTGCTGCACGCCTGGGAGCAGCGCTCGGACACCCCGCCCGAGGAGGCGTACCGCGACTATCTCCTCGCCCTGGACTCCTGGCGACATCTGCCGTACGTCGATCCGGGGCTGCCCGCCCGGCTGCTGCCGGAGGACTGGCCGGGGGTGCGGTCGGCGGAGGTGTTCCACGCGCTGCACGCGCGACTGAGGGACGCGGGGGCCGTCTTCGCCGGGCTGTGAGCCCCGTCGGAGCCCCGGCTGCCCTCATGTCCCGAGCGTGAGGCGGGGCTTGGGGGCGTCCGTGCGGCCCGTGCGGGGGCGGCGGCTGCCCGCCCGGTACGGGACCGGCCAGACCACGCCCGGTCCCTCGTAGGACTGTTCCGCCGCCGCGTGCAGGGTCCAGTTCGGGTCGTAGAGGTGGGGGCGGGCCAGGGCGCACAGGTCGGCGCGGCCCGCCAGCAGCAGGGAGTTGACGTCGTCCCAGGAGGAGATCGCGCCCACCGCTATCACCGGGATGCCGGTGCTGTGGCGGATGCGGTCGGCGTACGGCGTCTGGTACGAGCGCCCGAACTCCGGGCGTTCCTCGGCCACGACCTGCCCGGTCGAGACGTCGATCGCGTCGGCGCCGTGCGCGGCGAACGCGCGGGCGATCTCGACGGCGTCCTCGGCACCGGTGCCGCCCTCGGCCCAGTCCGTGGCGGAGATGCGGACGGTCATGGGCCGTTCCTGCGGCCAGACGCCCCGGACCGCGTCGAACACCTCCAGCGGGAAGCGCAGCCGCTTCTGGAGGGAGCCGCCGTAGGCGTCGGTGCGCCGGTTGGTCAGCGGGGAGAGGAAGCCGGAGAGCAGATAGCCGTGCGCGCAGTGCAGTTCGAGGAGGTCGAAGCCCGCGCGTGCGGCACGCCAGGCCGCGGCCGTGAACTGCTCGCGCAGATCGGTGAGCTGGGCCCGGGACAGCTCGCGCGGCGTCTGGCTCCCGGGCTTGTACGGGATGGCCGAGGCGGCCACCAGCGGCCAGTTGCCGTCGGGCAGCGGCTCGTCGATGCCCTCCCACATCAGCCGGGTCGAGCCCTTGCGCCCGCTGTGGCCGAGCTGCACGCCGATCGCGGTGCCGGGCGCCCGGGTGTGCACGAAGTCGGTGATCCGGCGCCAGGCCTCGGCCTGCTTGCCGTTGTAGAGGCCGGTGCAGCCGGGGGTGATCCGGCCCTCGGGGCTGATGCACACCATCTCGGTCATCACCAGGCCGGCCCCGCCGAGCGCCCGCGCGCCCAGGTGGACCAGGTGGAAGTCGCCGGGGAGTCCGTCGACGGCCGAGTACATGTCCATCGGCGAGACGACGACCCGGTTGCGCAGGGTCAGTCCGCGCAGCCGGAACGGGGTGAACATCGGCGGTGTGCCGGGCGGGCAGCCGAAGGCGCGTTCCACCGATTCCGTGAAGCCGGCGTCGCGCAGGCGCAGGTTGTCGTGGGTGACCCGGCGGCTGCGGGTGAGGAGGTTGAAGGCGAACTGGCGCGGGGGCTGGCCGAGGTAGCGGGCGATGTTCTCGAACCACTCCAGGCTGGCGCGGGCGGCGCGCTGGGTGGAGGCGACGACGGGTTTGCGTTCCTCCTCGTACGCGCGCAGGGCGCTGGGGATGCCGGGGTGCTCCTGGAGGCAGGCGGCGAGTGCGAGGGCGTCCTCCACGGCCAGCTTCGTGCCGGAGCCGATGGAGAAGTGGGCCGTGTGGGCGGCGTCGCCGAGCAGCACGACGTTCTCGTGCGACCAGCGTTCGTTGACGACCGTGCGGAAGGTGGTCCAGGCGGACTTGTTGGAGTGCAGGGGGCGGCCGCGCAGGGCTTCCGCGAAGATCTTGGCGCAGCTCTCGATGGACTGCTGCGGGTCGATGTCGTCGAAACCGGCCGCTCGCCACACCTCCTCGCGCATCTCGATGATGACGGTGGAGGCGCCTGGGGAGTAGGGATAGCCGTGCAGTTGCATCACGCCGTGTTCGGTCTCGGCGATGTCGAAGCGGAAGGCGTCGAAGGCGAAGTCGGTGGCCAGCCAGATGTAGCGGCAGCGGTGGGTGGCCACCTGGGGCCGGAACACGTGGGCGTAGGCGTCGCGGGTGGTGCTGTGCACACCGTCGGCGGCGATGACCAGGTCGTGGGAGGCGGCCAGCCGGGCCGGGTGCGGGGCCTCGGATGCGAAGCGGAGTTCCACGCCGAGGGCGCGGCAGCGGTGGTGCAGGATCTCCAGGAGGCGTCTGCGGCCGAGGGCGGCGAAGCCGTGGCCTCCGGAGGTGTGGCGGGTGGCGCGGTGGACGATGTCGATGTCGTCCCAGCGGATGAAGTGGTGCTGGAGGGCCGCGTGGACCTCGGGATCGGCGTGCTCTATGCCACCCAGGGTCTCGTCGGAGAGGACCACGCCGAAGCCGAAGGTGTCGTCGGGGGCGTTGCGCTCCCAGACGGTGATCTCGCGGGCGGGGTCGAGGCGTTTGAGGAGGGCGGCGGCGTAGAGGCCGCCGGGGCCGCCGCCGATGATCGCCACCTTCAGGGGGTGGCTGGTGAGGGGTGGCGCCTGCGGGTTCGTGGGGGCCGATCGCGCAGTTCCCCGCGCCCCTGGGGTCGGAACAGTCACCGTCCCCTCCATTTGGGAGGTCGCCGCGCGGTGAAGGCCGCGTGGAATTCCGCGTAGTCCTCGCCCGTCATCAGCAGGGCCTGCGTCGAGGCGTCCAGTTCCACCGCTGCCGCCAGCGGCATGTCCAGTTCCGCCGTCAGGAGCGCCTTCGTCTGGGCGTACGCCAGTGCCGGGCCCTCGGACAGGCGGCGGGCCAGGGAGCGGGCCGCCTCGTCCGCCCGGCCCTCCTCCGCCAGTTCGCTGATCAGGCCGATGCGCTCGGCCTCCGGCGCCCGTACCGGGTCGCCCAGCATCAGCAGGCGAGTGGCATGGCCCAGGCCGACGACCCTCGGCAGCAGGTACGCCGCTCCCATGTCGCCGCCGGACAGTCCCACGCGCGTGAAGAGGAAGGCGAACCGTGCCGTCGGGTCGGCCACCCGGAAGTCGGCGGCCAGGGCCAGCACCGCGCCCGCGCCCGCCGCCACGCCGTGGATCGCCGCGACCACCGGGAACGGGCACTCGCGGACCGCCCGGACCACCTGGCCGGTCATCCGGTTGAAGTCCAGCAGCTGGGCGGTGTCCATGGACAGCGTCGCGCCGATGATCTCGTCCACGTCCCCGCCGGAGCAGAAGCCGCGCCCCTCCCCGGCCAGCACCAGGGCCCGTACCGCCCGCTCGCGGGACAGTTCGGCGAGCAGGTCGCGCAGGTCGGCGTAGGCGCCGAAGGTGAGGGCGTTGAGCTTCTCGGGGCGCTCCAGGGTGACGGTGGCGACGCCGTCGGTGAGGTCCACGCGCAGATGCCGCCAGCGTTCGGTACGGGCGGCGGAGCCGGTGAAGGGACTCATGGCGGGCGGCCTCCTCGGGCGGACTGCGGGCGGCGCTGTTCCACTGAGGTCTACCCGGCGAAGTTATCACTCATCCGTGACTGTCGTCAGGATGGCGCGATACGTCACCGGCGCGATCCACGTGTCACGGGTCGTCGACGCCCCGGTAACGACGGGAGCAGCCGCGTGAGCCGCGTCGTGCATCCGGGTAGGCCGCTGGTCACCGGGGTGAAGGCCCCGGCCGGTGCCCGCCGGACGCTTCCACCGGCGGCCCCGTACCATTGCTCTGGTCGAGAGCAGGACAGCCTGCTTGATGAACGGATCCGCCGTGCACGATCGCCTCCCCTCCGCCGCCTCCTGGCGCATCGCACTGCCGCACACCACCGCGGCGGTGCCGGTCGCGCGCGCCCTGATCCGTACCGCCCTCGCCGAGCTGGAGCACTCCGCCGACGGCGACACCGCGGAGCTGCTGACCGCGGAGCTGGTGGCGAACGCCGTGGAGCACACGGCGGGCGAGGGGCCCATAGAGCTGGTGGTGGAACTGGCGCCGGGCGGCTGCCAGGTCGAGGTGCACGACCCGGACCCGGCGCCGCCGGGGAACCTCACCCTCCCCTGCGAAGGGGAGCCGGACCCCTGGCAGGAGCACGGCCGGGGTCTGCTGCTGATCCGCACGCTGAGCTCGTCCTGCGGTCACCGGCCGACGTCGTCGGGGAAGGCCGTGTGGTTCAGGCTGCCGGCGATACCGGCGCAGCGGCGGCCCGTCTAGCCCTCCTCAGGCCAGGGTGGCGACCAGGACCGCCTTGATCGTGTGCATACGGTTCTCCGCCTCGTCGAAGACCACCGAGTGCGGCGACTCGAAGACCTCGTCGGTGACCTCCAGGGAGTCCAGGCCGCGGGTCTCGAAGATCTCCCGGCCGACCTTCGTGCCCAGGTCGTGGAAGGCGGGGAGGCAGTGCAGGAACTTCACGTCCGGATTCCCGGTGGCGCGCAGCACGTCCATCGTCACCGCGTACGGGGCCAGCGACTTGATCCGCTCGTCCCAGACGTCCTTGGGCTCACCCATCGACACCCAGACGTCCGTGGCGACGAAGTCGGCGCCCACGACACCCTCCGCCACGGACTCGGTGAGCAGGACGGTGGCCCCGCTGCCCTCGGCGAGCCGGCGCGCCTCGGCGACGATGTCCTCGTGCGGCCAGTACGCCTTGGGCGCGACGATCCGTACGTCCATGCCGAGCAGCGCGCCGGTGATCAGATAGCTGTTGCCCATGTTGAAGCGGGCGTCGCCGAGGTAGGCGAAGGCGATGCCGTCGTCCAGGGTCTTCGGGGTGTGCTCCAGCATGGTGAGGACGTCGGCGAGCATCTGGGTGGGGTGCCAGTCGTCGGTGAGGCCGTTGTAGACCGGCACCCCGGCGTGCGCGGCCAGCTCCTCGACGTTCTCCTGGCTGTCCCCGCGGTACTCGATGGCGTCGAACATCCGCCCGAGCACCCGCGCGGTGTCCTTGACCGACTCCTTGTGCCCGATCTGCGAGCCGGAGGGGTCCAGGTAGGTCGTCGAGGCGCCCTGGTCGGCGGCGGCGACCTCGAAGGCGCAGCGGGTGCGGGTGGACGTCTTCTCGAAGATCAGCGCGATGTTCCTGCCGCGCAGGTACTGCGGCTCGGTCCCGGCCTTCTTGGCGGCCTTCAGCTCGGCGGCCAGCTCGACCAGACCGCGGAACTCGTCCCCGGTGAAGTCGAGCTCCTTGAGGAAGTGGCGGCCGGCGAGGGCGGTCGGGACTGTCGCCATGGGGGCGCTCCAGGGATACGTGAACAATGACCCTGGAAGTCTATACGATGTTCCACATTTATATACAGCGTCGCGTCAGCGGACGACCCCTCGCTCCACCGGGCAGCTCATGCAGCGCGGGCCGCCCCTCCCCCGGCCCAGTTCGCTGCCCGGGATCTCGATGACCTCGATGCCCTGCTTGCGCAGATGCGTGTTGGTGGTGGAGTTGCGCTCGTAGGCCACGACGACGCCCGGCTCGACCGCGAGGACGTTGCAGCCGTCGTCCCACTGCTCCCGCTCGGCCGCGTGCACGTCCTGGGTCGCGGTCAGGACCCGGATCTCGCTCAGCCCGAGGGCGGCGGCGATGGCGCGGTGCATGTGCTCGGGCGGGTGGTCGGTGACCTTCAGCTCCTTGCCATCGACGCCCGGCTCGATGGTGTACGAGCGGAGCATGCCGAGCCCGGCGTACTGGGTGAAGGTGTCGCCGTCGACCATCGTCATCACGGTGTCGAGGTGCATGAAGGCCCGCCGCTTGGGCATGTCCAGGGCCACGATCGACTGGGCGGAGCCCGCGGCGAACAGCTTGTGCGCCAGCATCTCCACGGCCTGCGGGGTGGTGCGCTCGCTCATGCCGATCAGCACGGCGCCGTTGCCGATCACCAGGACGTCGCCGCCCTCGATGGTGGACGGATAGTCGGCCTGCCCCTCGGACCAGACGTGGAACGTCTCGTCCCGGAAGAGCGGGTGGTGCCGGTAGATCGCCTCGAAGTGCACGGTCTCGCGCTGGCGGGCCGGCCAGCGCATGGCGTTGACGGAGACGCCGTCGTAGATCCAGGCGGAGGTGTCGCGGGTGAAGAGGTGGTTGGGCAGGGGCGCGAGCAGGAAGTCGTCGAGTTCCATGGCGTGGAAGCGCACGGAGACCGGCTCCGGGTGGGCGTCCAGGTACTCGCGCTTGGTCATGCCGCCGACGAGGGCCTCGGCCAGCTCGGGGGCGGGCAGGTTGTCGAAGGCGGCGCGCAGGTGGTCGGTGGCGAGGACGCCGTACTCCTTCTCGTCGAAGACGCGGTCCAGGACGAGGGTGCGGGCCGCCGGGATCGCCAGGGCCTCGGTGAGCAGGTCGCCGAAGAGGTGGACGGTGACCCCTCGGTCGCGCAGGACGTCGGCGAAGCCGTCGTGCTCGGCGCGCGCCCGGCGCACCCAGAGCACATCGTCGAAGAGCAGCGCGTCCTTGTTGCTGGGGGTGAGCCTTTTGAGCTCGAGATCCGGCCGGTGCAGGATGACGCGGCTGAGCCGCCCGGCCTCGGAGTCGACATGGAATCCCATGTCTCCATCCTGACCATCGGGGGGCGTATTCACCCCCTTCTTGACCACTTCTGATTGTCGTCCTCTTGACGATAAGCGGACCCTCCGCTTATCGTCGTCATGACGAAAATCAGTGAGGGGGGTCCTTCCATGGCCGACATCACCCGGCGCCTCGGCTGGCGCCATCTGCGCGGGGCGCCGACGGCGCACATCCGGCACCACCGCTCGGGCCGGCTGGCGCACGACGGCACGGGGATCAGCTTCTGGTTCCGGGCGCTCAGCGCCGCGCTCTCCGAAGTGCCGGTCGACGACCGGGAGCTGGCGATGACGTTCCACGCCCGTACGGCCGACTTCCAGGACGTGGCCGTCCAGGCGACGGTCACCTACCGCATCAGCGACCCGGCCCTCGCCTCGGCCCGCCTGGACTTCTCGGTCGACCCCGACACCGGGGCCTGGCGCGGCGCCCCCCTGGAACAGCTCGGCACCCTGCTGACCGAGACGGCCCAGCAGCACGCCCTGCACGTCCTCGCCCGTACGCCCCTCGCGGCGGCCTTGGTGGACGGGGTGAGCGCGGTGCGCGAACGGGTCGCCGCCGGGCTCGCCGCCGAGCCGCGGCTGCCCGCCACCGGCATCGAGATCGTCGCCGTGCGCGTGGTGGCGCTGCGCCCGGAGCCGGAGGTGGAGCGGGCGCTGCGCACCCCGGCGCGCGAGCTGATCCAGCAGGAGGCCGACCGGGCCACCTACGAGCGCCGGGCGGTGGCCGTCGAGCGGGAGCGCGCGATCGCCGAGAACGAACTGGCCAGCCAGATCGAACTCGCCCGCCGCGAGGAGCAGTTGGTCGAGCAGCGGGGCACCAACACGCGCCGGGAGGCGGAGGAGGCCGCGGCGGCCGACGCGGTACGGGCCGAGGCGGAGGCGGCTCGCTCGGTGCGGCTCGCCCGCGCCGAGGCCGAGGGCACCCGGCAGGTCGGTGACGCGAAGGCCGCGGCCCAGGCCGCCTGGCTGCGGGTGCACGCCGAGGTGGACGTCGCCGTCCTGCACGCCCTCACCGGCACCCGGCTCGCCGAGAACCTGCCCCGCATCGACAGCGTCACCGTCTCGCCGGACGTGCTCACCGGACTGCTCGCCCGGCTCGGCGACGGGGAGCGGACGTGAGCCTCGCCCCCCGGGCCGTGCTCGTCCACCGCACCACGGAGTACGAGGAGTTGGTGGCCCGGCACGGCACCCACGGGCAGGCCGCCTACTTCCTGCGCTCCCGCGGCCGGGACATCGAGGAGGTCGCGGCCCGGCACCGGCGCACCCGCCGGGCGCTCGCCGAGGTGGTCGCGGCGATTCCGCTGACCTGGCGTCAGGCTCGGGTGGAGCGGGCCGACGTGGACCGCTTCCTGTTCGCGCCGCAGGACGTGGTGGTCGTGGTCGGCCAGGACGGGCTGGTGGCGAACGTCGCCAAGTACCTCTCGGGGCAACCGGTGATCGGCATCGACGCCGAACCCGGGCGCAACCCGGGTGTCCTGGTACGGCACCGGCCCGCGGACGCGGCCAGGCTGCTGGCGTCGGCCGGCACCACGGCCGTCGACGAGCTCACCATGGTCGAGGCCGTCGCCGACGACACCCAGCGCCTGGTCGCGCTGAACGAGATCTATCTGGGCGCCGCCGGACACCAGACGGCCCGGTACCGCCTGGGCCTGGAGGACGACGGGGGTGTCGTCGAGGCCCAGGCGTCCTCCGGGGTGCTGATCGGCACCGGGACGGGGGCGACCGGATGGCTCCGGTCGGTGTGGCAGGACCGGGGAGGACGGCTGCGGCTGCCTTCCCCGGCGGAGGAACGGCTGCTGTGGTTCGTCCGCGAGGCCTGGCCCTCACCGGCCACCGGGACCTCCCTGGTGGCCGGTGAGCTGGCCGGTCCGGCCCGGCTGACCCTCACCGTCGAGTCCGAACGCCTGGTCGCCTTCGGGGACGGCATGGAGACCGACGCCCTGGAACTGACCTGGGGCCAGTCGGTGCGGATCGGCGTGTGCCGGGAGCGGCTGCGGCTCGCCGGGTAGAGCCCCGCTCACAGCCGCGGGTCGACCGGCTCCGACTCCAGCGCCAGCACCCCGAACACCGCCTCGTGCACCCGCCACAGCGGCTCGCCCTCGGCCAGCCGGTCCAGGGCCTCCAGACCGAGCGCGTACTCGCGGATCGCGAGCGAGCGCTTGTGGTTGAGGAAGCGCGAGCGCAGCCGGGTCAGGTTGTCCGGGCGCGTGTACTCGGGGCCGTAGATGATCCGCAGGTACTCGCGGCCGCGGCACTTGATGCCGGGCTGCACCAGCCGGCCCTGCGGGCCCCGCACCAGGGCGCCGGCCGGCTTGACGACCATGCCCTCGCCGCCGCGCCCGGTCATCTCCAGCCACCAGTCGACGCCCGCCCGCACCGACTCCGGGTCGGCGGTGTCGACGTGCAGGCGACGCGTCGTCTGCAGCAGGCCGGTGCTGTCGTGCTCCACCAGCCGGTCCAGCAGCGCGAGCTGTTCGTCGTGCGGGAGCGCGGCGAGGCTGCGGCCCTGGACCGCCAGGATCTGGAACGGTGCCAGGCGGACGCCGTCCAGGCCCTCGGTGGTCCAGCAGTAGCGGCGGTAGGCCTCCGTGAACGCCGAGGCGTCCGCGGCCCGTTCGCGCTGGCGTGCCAGCAGCGCGGACACGTCGACACCCCGCGCGGCGGCGCCCTCCAGCGCGGCGAGCGCACCCGGGAACACCGCCCCGGAGGCGGCGCCCACGGCCGCGTACTGCGAGCGCAGCAGCCCGGACGCCTTCAGCGACCAGGGCATCAGCTCGGCGTCCAGCAGCAGCCAGTCGGTGGCGAGTTCGTCCCACAGACCGGCCTCGCCGACGGCCGTGCGCAGGTGACCGAGGACCGTCTCCGTCACCGACTCGTCGTCGAAGAAGGGGCGCCCGGTCCGCGTGTACAGCGACCCGGTCGGCCCGTCGACGCCGAACCGCCCGCGCGCCGCGTCCGCGTCCCGGCACACCAGGACCACGGCACGCGAGCCCATGTGCTTCTCCTCGCACACGACCCGCTCGACCCCGTCCTCCCGGTACTGCGCGAACGCCTCCTCGGGGTGCTCCAGGTAGCCGTCCACCCGCGAGGTCGCCGTCGGCGCCATGGTCGGCGGCAGGTACGGCAGCAGCCGCGGGTCGACGGCGAAGCGGCTCATGACCTCCAGGGCCGCCGCCGCGTTCTCCTCGCGGACGGCGACCCGTCCCGCGTGCCGCGTCTCCACGGCCCGGCGCCCGTGCACGTCCGCCAGGTCCAGCGGCCGCCCGTCGTGACCGCCGGGCGCTTCCGTCCGCAGCGGCTTGGCCGGCTCGTACCAGACCCGCTCGGCCGGTACGTCGACCAGTTCCCGCTCGGGCCAGCGCAGCGCGGTCAGCTTGCCGCCGAAGACGGCACCGGTGTCCAGGCAGATGGTGTTGTTGAGCCACGTGGCCTCCGGGACGGGAGTGTGGCCGTACACCACGGCCGCCCGGCCCCGGTAGTCCTCGGCCCAGGGGTAGCGCACCGGCAGCCCGAACTCGTCGGTCTCCCCGGTGGTGTCGCCGTACAGGGCGTGCGAGCGGACCCGGCCCGAGGTGCGGCCGTGGTACTTCTCCGGCAGCCCGGCGTGGCAGACGACCAGCTTGCCGCCGTCGAGGACGTAGTGGCTGACCAGGCCGTCGATGAACTCCCGTACCTCGCGCACGAACTCCTCGCTCTGACCCTCCATCTGCTCGATGGTCTCGGCGAGTCCGTGCGTGTGCTGGACCTGGCGGCCCTTGAGGTGGCGGCCGAACTTGTTCTCGTGGTTGCCCGGCACGCACAGCGCGTGACCCGACTTCACCATCGACATCACCCGCCGCAGCACGCCCGGGCTGTCCGGGCCGCGGTCGACGAGGTCACCGACGAAGACGGCGGTACGGCCGGCCGGGTGGACGCCGTCGACGTAGCCGAGCCTGCCGAGCAGCGACTCCAGTTCGGCGGAGCAGCCGTGGATGTCGCCGATGATGTCGAAGGGGCCGGTGAGGTGGGTCAGGTCGTTGTAGCGCTTCTCGGTGACGACGGTGGCGTGCTCGACGTCCTCGACTCCGCGCAGGACGTGCACCTTGCGGAAGCCCTCGCGCTCCAGCTGCCGGATCGACCGGCGCAGTTCGCGGATGTGCCGCTGGATCACCCGGCGCGGCATGTCGGCGCGGTCGGTGCGGGCCGCGTTGCGCGCGGCGCACACCTCTTCCGGCACGTCCAGCACGATGGCTATCGGCAGGACGTCGTACTGCTTCGCCAGGTCGATCAGCCGGCGCCGGGAGTCCTGCTGGACGCTGGTGGCGTCGACGACCGTACGGCGGCCGGCCGCGAGGCGCTTGCCCGCGATGTAGTGCAGGAGGTCGAAGGCGTCCCGGCTCGCGCTCTGGTCGTTCTCGTCGTCGGAGACCAGGCCGCGGCAGAAGTCGGAGGAGATCACCTCGGTGGGCTTGAAGTGCTTGCGCGCGAAGGTGGACTTGCCGGAGCCGGAGGCGCCGACGAGCACCACGAGGGACAGGTCGGTGACGGGCAGGTTGCGCCCCTGGTTCTCGGTCATGCGGCCTTCGCCTCCTTGTCGTCACGCGTGAACACAGCCATCTGGGTGGGTGGTCCCACTTCGGGGTCGTCGGGGCCGACGGGCACGAACTCCACGCCGTAGCGGTGCCGTTCGGCCACCGCCGCCGCCCAGGCGCGGAACTCCTCGCGGGTCCACTCGAAGCGGTGGTCGCCGTGCCGGACGTGTCCGGCCGGGAGGGACTCCCAGCGGACGTTGTACTCGACGTTCGGGGTGGTCACCAGGACCGTCCGCGGGCGGGCGGCGCCGAAGACCGCGTACTCCAGGGCGGGCAGCCGCGGCAGGTCGAGGTGCTCGATGACCTCGCTGAGCACGGCGGCGTCGTAGCCCTTGAGCCGCTTGTCGGTGTAGGCGAGGGAGCTCTGCAGGAGCGTCACGCGGGACGCCTGCCGCTCGCCCATGCGGTCCAGCTTGAGCCGCCGGGAGGCGATGGTGAGCGCCCGCATCGAGACGTCGGTGCCGACGATCTCGGTGAAGCGGACGTCCTTGAGCAGCGCCTGCAGCAACTGGCCCTGGCCGCAGCCGAGATCGAGGACGCGGGCGGCACCGGACGCGCGCAGCGCGGCGAGGATCGCGTCCCGGCGCTGCACGGCGAGCGGGGTGGGGCGCTCCTCTTCCTCCGCCTCGGCCTCGACGGCGTTGTCGATGTCCTCGACCTCGCTGTCGTCGGCCTCGGCGAGCCGCACCAGTTCCAGCCGCTGCATGGCCTGGCGGGTCAGCGACCAGCGGCGGGAGAGGTAGCGGCTGGTGATCAGCTTCTGCTCGGGGTGGTCCGGCAGCCAGCCCTCGCCGGCGCGCAGCAGCTTGTCGACCTCGTCGGGGGCGACCCAGTAGTGCTTGGCGTCGTCCAGGACGGGCAGCAGCACGTACAGGTGGCGCAGCGCCTCGGCGAGGGTGAGCGTCTCGGACTGAAGGACGAGCCCGACGTAGCGCGAATCGCCCCACTCCGGGAACCGCTCGTCGAGGGGCACCGGTTCGGCGGTGACCGTCCAGCCGAGCGGCTCGAACAGGCGCCGTACCAGGCCGGGGCCGCCGCGGGCGGGCAGCGCGGGTACCTCGACGCGCAGCGGGCGGGCCTGTCCCGGCAGGTCCGGCCTGGCCGTGCAGGTGCCCTTCATCGCGCTGGAGAAGACCCCGCTCAGGGCCACCGCGAGCAGCGAGGAGGCCGCGTAGGGGCGGTCGTTGACGTATTGCGCGAGCGCCGCGTCGGGGGCGCCGCCGCGTCCCTTGCCCTTGCCGCGCCGGACCAGTGCCACCGCGTCGACCTCCAGCAGCAGCGCCGCCGTGCAGCGCTCGGCGTCCGCCTCGGGGTAGAGGACATGGGCCTTGCCGTAGGAGGTGGAGAACGCCTGCGCCTTCTCGGGATGCTTGTGCAGCAGGTAGCCGAGGTCGGTGGCGGGGCGCTGTGGGGTGCCGGTGGTACTGATCGTCAGGAACATGGGCAGGGCCTTTGAGGCTCGGTGGACGGATACGCCGCCGTACGCACGAAGGCCCCCAGGAGGGTGATCCTGGGGGCCTTCAGGACGACGGTCACACCTTCGCACACCGGGCCCGACCGGCGCCTTTGGTTATTCCTACGGTCTTAGGAGAGCTGCGACTGCACCTGGGAGGAGATGAGTTCCAGGTGGTCGAGGTCGGAGAGATCGAGCAGCTGGAGGTAGATCCGGCGGGAGCCCGTCTCGGCGTAGCGGCCGATCTTGTCGACGACCTCGGCCGGGGAGCCGGCCAGGCCGTTGGCCTTGAGCTCGTCCACCTCACGGCCGATGGCGGCGGCCCGGCGGGCGACCTCCGCGTCGTCCTTGCCGACGCAGACCACCAGGGTGTTGGAGTAGGTGAGCGCGTCGGCGGCGCGGCCGGCCGCCTCGGCGGCGGCGCGGACCCGGCCGAACTGGCGGACGGTGTCCTCGATGCTGCCGAAGGGCATGTTGAACTCGTCCGCGAACCGGCCCGCGAGGCGCGGGGTGCGGCTGGCGCCGTGGCCGCCGATGAGCACCGGGATCTTCGCCTGGGCGGGCTTGGGCAGCGCGGGCGAGCCGGTGAGGTCGTAGTAGGTGCCGTGGAAGTCGAAGGTCTTGCCGATGTCGGTGGCCCACAGACCGGTGACGATCGCGAGCTGCTCCTCCAGACGCCCGAACTTCTCCTTGGGGAAGGGAATGCCGTACGCCTTGTGCTCCTCCTCGAACCAGCCCGCGCCGAGGCCGAGTTCGACCCGGCCGCCCGACATCTGGTCGACCTGCGCGACCTGGATGGCGAGCACGCCGGGCAGCCGGAAGGTGCCCGCGGTCATGAGGGTGCCGAGGCGGATGCGCTGGGTCTCGCGGGCGAGTCCGGCGAGGGTGATCCAGGCGTCGGTGGGGCCGGGCAGGCCGTCGGCGGAGCCCATGCTCAGGTAGTGGTCGGACCGGAAGAAGGCGGAAAATCCCAGGTCCTCGGTGGCCTTCGCCACGGTGAGCAAGGTGTCGTAGGTGGCCCCCTGCTGGGGCTCGGTGAAGATGCGAAGATCCATGCCTCCATCCTGCACGGTCGGGCGGTGGTCAACCCGGGCGGTCCCACCGGCTGCGCTCGGCCACGGTCGGGTGAAAAACGCCGACGGCGGGCCCGGGGCGGGGGCCGGGCCAGTGACCCGGTCCGGTGATGATCGTTGGCTCGGGCGGAGCCGGACCGCCCGGCTCCCGCACCGGCCTGTTCGCCGCCGGGGCGACACCCGCGTCGGTCTCCGCAACCCGGGGCCGGGGGCCGAGGAGGCCGTCATGTCCGAAGAGTCCGTGCCGCAGCAGGGCGGGGCCACGAGCGCCGGGGGCGCCGACGGTCGGCCGAAGGGGCTGCTGCAGCAGATGGAGGAGCTGATGGCGGCGCTGAACGCGGATCTGTCGGCGCTGGACGCGGAGTTCCAGTCGTCCGGCGGGTCGGGGCGGGGTGCGGCGACGGGGGTCGTGAAGTCCGGCGACTAACTAGGCACCGGCTCACGGCGCCCGAGGGCACCGGCTCGCGAGGTCGAGGGGCACCGGCTCACGGCAGCCGAAGGCACCGAGTCGCGATGGTCGAAGGCACCAGCTCGCAATGGCCGAGATCACCGGCTCACGGCGACTGAAGGGCACCGGCTCACTGCGGCCGAGGGCACCGGCTTGCGATGGTCGAAGGCACCGGCTTGCGATGGTCGAGATCACCGGCTCACGGCGGCTGAAGGGCACCGGGCCACGGCGGCTGAAGGGCACCCGCTCACGGCGGCCGAAGGCACCGAGTCGCGATGGTCGAGGTCGGGGGGCTCGGTCAGCCCGCTTCCCTCTGCGCCTCCTGCAGCAGCAGTTCTCTGTCCCGGTCCGCCAGTCTGCGGAGCATCTCCAGGACGCGGTCGCGGGACTCGTCGGCCGCGTCGATGGCCTCCATGCACTGCCAGTACGTGCCCTCGTCGTCCGCCGCGCTCGCCAGACCGACCAGGGCGATGCCGACCTCGCCGAGCAGCCCGCCCAGGCACAGCAGCGCCTGGCGGGCGTCGCCCAGGTCGCCGAGCTGGGCGGCGCGCAGGTCCTTCAGGTCGAGTACGGGGGTGTCGAGCACCCCACAGCCCCGGCCCGCCAGCTCGGTCAACCCCAGTGCCTCGCCGCGCAGTTCGGGTGGGCCGAAGACCGCGAGCCGGCTGCCTATCGCCTGGGCCAGCGCCTGCGCCTGCCACACCTCGGTCATGATGTCCGGCGCGCGGTCGCTCGCCGCCAGGGCACGCCTGCTCGTCACGATGAGCCGCACCGCGTCCATGCGCTGCCCCCGTCTGCTCCGACGTGCCGTCGGCACGTCTTCCTGAACTCCCTTGTTCACTACCCAGAGTGAGGGGGCGTGAGACGAAAAGCCAGAGGAAGACGGAAATCTGCGGACAACAAATCGGTTTCGGACGGTTGAATCGTCACGGAGAGTAAAACCGGAGTGATCAACTCCTGGGCGGGAACCGCCGTTCGTTCCGGTCGATCTTCGCGGCCAGGGCCGCCAGCGGGTCGATGCCGAGCACCTCGCACAGTTGCAGCAGGTAGGCCAGCACGTCGGCGACCTCGTCCGTGACGCGGTGCGCGGTGTCGGGGTCGGACATCACCCGGGCCGACTCCTCGGGGGTCAGCCACTGGAAGATCTCGACCAGTTCGGAGGCCTCCACGCTGAGCGCGGCGACGAGGTTCTTGGGGGTGTGGTACGGCTGCCAGTCGCGGGCGGCCGCGAACTCGGCCAGTCTGCGCTGGAGCTGCGCCACGTCGAGGGGTTCGGTCACGGGTTCAGGTGTACCACCGTGACGCCGGGCGCCTCGCCGGCCCAGGCCGCGTCGCTGACCGTACCGACGAGGCGGATGTGGCCGCGGGCGCACATCCGGGCGGCCAGCCGCAGGAGTTCGGTGCGCTGGCGCGGGTCGAGGGCGCGTTCGAGGCCGTCCGTCAGGACGGTCAGGGTCCGCATGGCCGGGGGCACCTCCCCGGGGGCGTCCAGGTCCAGCACGCCGGGGCCGGTGAGCAGGACCAGGGCGAGCGCGAGATGGCGCAGCTCGCCGTCGCCGAGGCGGGCGAAGTCGGTGCGGGTGCCGTCGCCGCGGTCCAGCACGCCCCGGACGGTGCCGTCGCCGAGCTGTTCGGCCAGGACGTCGTGGACGGGGCCGGGGCATCCGGCGCGCACCGCGGTGATCAGCAGCCGGTGGCGGCGGGCGCACTCGACGCGGGTGCGCCACAGGACGTCCGCGAGGTTGTCGCAGCCGCCCAGGAGGCGTCCGGAGCCGGTGGGGACAGGGGCGCGCATCCGGTCCGGGTGCGGATCGCAGGCGAAGACCGAGCGCAGGGCGACGACCATCTGCTCGGCGGCAGCGAGGACGCGGCGCTGTCCGTCCGTCTTGCCGGCCACGCGCAGGGGCAGCAGCGCGGTGCCGAGGAGGTCGTCGGGGAGCGGGGCGCGGGTCACGGGCGCGGATCCGGCGGTGTGCCAGGCGGCCTGGACGGAGCGCCGGCCGGGGTCGCGCAGGGCGGTCTCCAGCAGGGTGACGCCGTCGGCCGTCAGCCGCTCGCCGACGATCCGCAGGCCGGGCTCGGCCTGTACGGCGAGGTCGAGCCGGACCGGGCCCTCGGGGCCGTCGGCGGTGCAGCCGATACGGAAGCCGCGGCGGCGCTGGGCGTCGGGGCGGGCGCCGTCGGGCACACAGGCGAGGGGATCCGGGAACACCTCCCGCAGTGCGGCTCCCCCGCCGAGCCGGGCCAGCGCCTCGTACGCCCGCAGCGCGGTGGTCTTCCCGCAGCCGCTGCCCCCGGCGAGCAGCGTGCACGCCCCGAACGGCACCCGGACCCCCCGGTGCCCGGCGAACGCGGACAGCCGTAACTCGGTGATCCGGGGCCGCTGGGGGCGCCGGGCCTCCCCGAAGTCGGAGAGGGAGTCGGAGGGGGCCGGCGCGGGCGAGGACTCCGGCGGCGCGGGCGGATTCGGAGGTGTGGGGGGTGCGGTCATATGCGGACCGTAGGAGGGCCGGGCCGGGGGAATCGTTCCGTCGGCGCGGGCTTCCTACGATCGGGGGACCGCGCGGGTCAGGAGTCCGGAACCGCCGCCTCCTCCATGAGCCCGCTCACCTCGGTGCCGTGCGGGGTCAGCAGGAACACATTGCGGTCGACCCGGTGCATCCCGCTCGCCAGGCCGAAGACGACGCCCGTGCTGAAGTCGAGGACGCGCTTGGCGACCTCGCCCTCCGCGCCCGTGAGGTCGAGGAGGACCGGGATGCCGGCCATCAGGGTCTCGGCGACCTCACGGGCGTCGCCGAAGACGTTGACCCGCAGGACCACGAAGCGGCGGCGCGGCTCGGTCGCCGCCTCGGGATGCGAGCGGTGGTCCACCGCGGACGGCCATGCGTCCCGGCCGCGCAGGGGTACGACCTGGGCGAGCCCTTCCCACTGTTCATCGGTGACGTCGTAGCGGTTCACCGGCTCCCCCCGAACTGACTGGTACTCGTTGCCTGCACCAGCCAATTCTTACGCCAAGTCACCCGTTCGGCCCAACACCGACACGGGCCGGAGTGGTGCGGCCCCGTGCCGGTGCGCCGTCAGGCGTGGCAGCTGGGGAGGGCGCCGCCGTTGTAGGTGATCATCTCGCCGAACGCCTCCGCCACGTCCACCGTCCGGCCGGAGGCTATCGCCTCGCGTTCGTCGAGTTCCGCGTAGGCGCGGTGCAGGTTGCCCACGATGCGCTCGAACTCGGTGAGGTGGCCGAAGGCGCCCGTGCCCGCCTCCCTGGCCGCCACCAGGGGAGTCAGGCGCTGGGCCCGGCCCTCCGCCGCCACCCGCTGGATCCAGCGCAGGTACTCCTCCGTCTCGTCCAGCACCTCCGGCCCCCGCACCGGGCCGTGCCCGCAGACCACCGTGCGGGGCCTGAGGGCGCGCAGCCGGGCCAGGGCCGCCAGGGACCCCGAGACCGAGCCCATGAGGACGAACGGGGAGCAGCCCGCCATCGCGATGTCCCCGGCGAACAGGACCCGTTCGCCGGGCAGCCAGGCCACCACGTCGTCGTTGGTGTGGGCCGGGCCCGGATGGAGCAGGCGGATCTCGCGGTCGCCCTGGTGGAGGCTCAGCTCGTCGGTGAAGGTGAGGTCCGGCAGCCGTACCGACAGCTCCCCCCACGCCACGTCCGGCCAGACCCCGGTGAGGGCCAGGCCGTTGCGCGCCATCTCCGCCCGGGTCCGGGCGTGCGCCACCACCGTCGCACCCTCGAACGCGCCGTTGCCGTGGGTGTGGTCGCCGTGGTGATGGGTGTTGACCAGGACCCGGACCGGGCCGCGGCCGAGCCCGCCCACCGCCTCCCGCAGCGCCGCCGCCCGCGCGGCCGTGGCCGCCGTGTCGACGAGGAGCAGGCCCTCGGGACCGGCGACCACGCCCGCGTTGCTGAGGCACCAGCCCCCGTCGGGCTGCAGATGGGCGTACACCCCGTCGGCCACCTCGACGAGCTCGGTCCTCAGCCGTGTCGCGGAACCGCTCATGACAGCGCCGTCCAGTACGGGTATCCCGGCGCCGCCCAGCTCGTCCCCCCTCCGCCCGTCTGCGTCCAGGCCACCGCCGGGGGCTGGACCGGCAGGGGTTCCACCTCCGCGGAGGCCTCCCGGCGGCCGGACATCGCCAGCAGCACGGTGAGCAGGGCCGAGAGTTCCTCCGGTGTCGGTTCGCCTCGTAGCACTCGTATCACCCGGTCCTCGGTCACTGGGGCTGGTTCCCGTGCTTGCGGGACGGGCGCTCGGCGTGCTTGCGGCGCAGGGTGCGCAGCGCGTCGATGAGCCGGGCGCGGGTGTCCGCGGGGTCGATGACGTCGTCCACCAGGCCGCGTTCGGCCGCGTAGTACGGGTGCATCAGCTCCGAGCGGTACTCCTTCACCAGCTGCTCGCGCGTCGCCTGCGGATCGTCCGAGGCCGCGATCTCACGCCGGAAGACGACGTTCGCCGCGCCCTCCGCGCCCATCACCGCGATCTCGTTGACCGGCCAGGCCAGGGAGACGTCACAGCCGATGGACCGGGAGTCCATGACGATGTACGCGCCGCCGTACGCCTTGCGCATGATGAGCTGGACCCGGGGCACGGTCGCGTCGCAGTACGCGTACAGCAGCTTCGCGCCGTGCCGGATGATGCCGCCGTGCTCCTGGCCGACGCCGGGCAGGAACCCGGGCACGTCGACCAGCGTGACCAGCGGGATGTTGAAGGAGTCGCAGAACCGCACGAACCGCGCCGCCTTCTCGGAGGCCGCGATGTCCAGCGCACCGGCCTGCACCATGGGCTGGTTGGCGACGATGCCGGTGACGTCGCCGCCCATCCGGACCAGCGCGCAGACCACGTTGCGGGCCCAGTTCTCGTGGACCTCGAAGAGGAAGCCGTCGTCGACGATCTCCTCGATGACGTCCCGGACGTCGTAGGAGGCGCGCGGGTCGGCCGGGACCATGTCCAGCAGCGCCTCGGTGCGCCGGTCGACCGGGTCGGACTCGGCGACGGACGGGGCGAGTTCGCGGTTGTTGGCGGGGAGCAGGGAGAGCAGGAAGCGGACGTTCTCCAGGCACTCCTCCTCGTCGTCGAAGACCGCGTGGGCCACGCCGGAGGCGGTGGAGTGCGGGTCGGCGCCGCCGAGCCCGTCCATGGTGATCTCCTCGCCGGTCACTGCCTGGACGACGTCGGGGCCGGTGATGAACATCTGCGAGGTGCCGCGCACCATGAACACGAAGTCGGTGAGGGCCGGCGAGTAGGCCGCGCCGCCCGCACACGGGCCCATGATGACGCTGATCTGCGGGATCACCCCGGAGTTGCGTACATTGCGGGAGAAGATGCCGCCGTACCCGGCGAGCGCGGTGACGCCCTCCTGGATCCGGGCGCCGGCGCCGTCGCACAGGCCGATCACCGGGGCGCCGGCCGCCGTGGCCAGATCCATCAGCTTGTGTATCTTCTGGGCGTGCGCCTCGCCGAGCGCGCCGCCGAAGATCCGGAAGTCATGGGCGTAGACGAAGGCGGTACGGCCGTTGATGCGGCCCCAGCCGGTGATCACGCCGTCGGTGTGCGGCCGGCGGGCCTCCAGGCCGAAGCCGGTCGCCCGGTGCCGTCGAAGGCCCTCGGTCTCGGTGAACGTGCCCTCGTCGAAGAGCAGATCGATCCGTTCGCGTGCGGTCAGCTTCCCCTTGGCGTGCTGTGCCTGGGTCGCCCGCTCCGAGGGACCGCGGCGCACCGACTCGCGCAGTTCGTTGAGTTCGGCAGTCCGTTCCCGGAGTGGAGGTGGAAAGCGGTCCATTGACGCTCCTCACAGGTCGTCAAGAGGCTGGTTCAGCCCGTTTTCGGAACGCGTGGGCGACAGAGTGCGTCGCGGAGCTGGAGAGCCGGTGGAGTGTGGCTTAAATGCCACCACGCGTACCTGGGCCCGAAGACTGGCAGCGCCTGCTCAGTCGGCCGTCGAGCCGCACTCGACGAGGGGGCGGATGCCGCGGGCGGGGGTGTTGGGGGCTGGGGTGGCGGAGGGCTGGGGGCGCGGGCGAGCGTGCGGGTCGTGGTGAACGTGTGCCCGGCCGGGCGGCGGGCCAGTGCCGGCGCCCGGGCCGCCCGTCGCGCTGTTGCGGTGTCCGCGGGCGCCGTGCGGCGCTACGGCAGGCTGGATGTGCTGGTGCACTTCCCGGGCGTGCCCGGCACGGGACCGCGCCAGGGCGCCGAGGTGCGGCGGGAGTTCTGCGGGGTCGACGTCGACGACGTCGGGACTCGGCAGCTACGCCTGGCCGCGCTGCCGCGGGCGTGCGGGCGGGCCGGGCGTGGTTGACGCGGGCCGGTGGCCGACGGGCCGGCAGGCCGGGGGCCGATGCCCCGTGCCGGGGAGGCAGCCAGCGGCCCTGTGTCACCTGGCGCGTCCCCGACGGGCGGGGCCAGGCCGACGGGCGGCAGGCCGGGGGCCGGTACGCCACGCCGTGAGCCGAGCGGCAGCCTCGAGCAGCCCGACACCACTGCGTCAGGGAAGCGGGTGGCGGCCCTGTGTCACCTGGCGCGTCCCCGACGGGCGGGGCCAGGCAGATGGGCGGGGGCCGGTGACCCGTGTCAGGGAGGCAGGTGGCGGCTCTGAAGCAGCTGACGTGTCTCCCGGTGGTCCGGTGGTCGACGGGAGGGGACGACACTGCGGTACTGGGCCCGCGCCGCCTCCACGGGCAGCGGCCAAGCGCCCTGGACGTCCGCGCAGGGTGGCCGCACCCCGTGGCGTGGGGTGCGGCCACCGGCGGGAGACGCTAGGCGCGGCGTGTCTCCGCGTACTCCTTGGCTCGGCGCAGGGTCACCCTGCTGTTCGTGCCCAGCGTGCCCCGCACCGCCTCGCGCACCTTGGGGTCCGCCAGGATCACGCTGTGCCGGGAGGTGGCCAGCGTCGTGCCGTCCGGCAGCCGGTCGAGGCGCCACTCCCCGGTGTGGGCGACCAGGACCGTGGGCGTGCGGAGCTGCTTGTAGACGATGCTGCCGCTCTCGGGCCGGCACACCCGCACCGACTCACCGGCGTGCAGCGTGCCGTCGGGGCCCCGGGTTTCCATCGCCACCCGCTGGATGCCCGGCGCCTCCTCGGTGAGCTCCAGCGAGGCCACGTGCGGCAGCCGGTCCGGCCAGCGGCCGGCCTCGTACAGGAAGCCGTAGACCACCTCCGGCGGCGCGGCGATGCGCAGGCCGTCCTCGAAGACGTACGGCGTCCTCGGCTTCTCGGCGGCGATCCGCACCCCGGCCAGCTCGGCCGGGCTGTTCTGGTGCAGGGCGTGCAGCACGAAGTGCTCGTCGGTGAACGCCTGGAACTCGTGGTGCAGCTCGAGCAGCGTCTCCCCGCCGCCGATGTCCTTGGCCACCCAGCGTCCGCTCATCGACGTCAGCGGCGCGGCCGGCTCCAGCTGGCGGAAGTCGACGCTCAGCGCGTGCGGGTCGAGGGTCCGTTCGGAGGTCCAGCTGCGGATCTGCGAGCCCGCGAACGCCCAGATGCGGATGCGTTCGCGGCCCTCCGTGCGCGGCGAGCCCTCGACGTACTCGGTGTGGATGTTCGGTTCGAACATCAGCGGCCAGACGGTCACATCGGCGACGAGCGCGTGGACGGCCTGCGCGGGCGCCGCGATCCGGGTGGTGTGGACGGTGTTCGGCATGCCGGTTCCCTCGGTGTCAGTGACGGTCAGTGACTTACCAGGCCGCCGCAGACATTGATCGCCTGGGCCGTGATGGCCGCGGCGTGGTCGCCGACCAGGTGGCCGACCATGCCCGCGACCTCCTCCGTGGTGGTGCGACGGCCCAGCGGGATCGTGGGGTCGAAGCGCCGGTCCGGCGGCACCCCCGCGGCCGGTGGGCCGTGGACGTAGCCGGGGCACACGGCGTTGACGGTGACGCCGGTCGCGGCGAGCTCCAGGCCAAGGGCCTTGGTGAAGCCGACCACGGCGTGCTCGGAGGCGGAGCACGGGGCGCCGCGGACGACGCCCTGTTTCCCGGCGGTGGAGGCGATGGTGACGATCCGCCCCCAGCCGCGGCCGACCGCGCCGCCCTGGCGGAGCATCTCGCGGGTGACGCGGAAGACGCTGTTGAGGTTGGTCTCGATGATGTCGAGCCAGAGCTCGTCGGTGAGTTCGGCGGTGACTCCCCCGCCGTCGCGGCCCGAGTTGTTGACGAGGACGTCGAGCCGGCCGTGACAGGCGACGGCGGCCTCGGCCAGTTCGGCGGCGGCCCGGGGGTCGCGTACGTCGGCGGCCATGCCGTCCGCCTTCACGCCCTTGGCGCGCAGCGCGGCGACGGTCTCGGCGACCGCACCGGCGTCCCGCGCGCAGACGTACAGGTCGAAGTCGTCCTCGGCGAGGCGTGCGGCGACGGCCCGTCCGATACGGCCGGTCGCGCCGGTCACCAGCGCGGTGCGGTGCGGCCGGTCGCGGCCCCGCGGGTCGCCGCCGCCCAGTGCGCCCGCCCAGGAGCCGGGCACGGCCCTGCCCATCGTCATCGCACGACCACCGCGGCCGAGTTGAACCCGCCGTGGCCGCGCGCCAGCACCAGCACGGCGCGCAGGTCGACCGGGCGGGGGGCGCCGGTGACCAGGTCGAGGTGCCAGTCGTCCTTGGGCCGGTCCACGTGCACCGCCGCCGGCAGCACGCCCTCGCGCAGCGCCAGCAGCGCCGCCACCAGGTCGAGCGTGGAGCCGCCGGCGCCGATCCGTCCGGTCATCGTCTTGGGCACGGCGACCGGGACGCCGTACGGCCCGAAGAGGGCTTCGATCACCTCGGCCTCGGCCTCGTCCAGCGCGGGCACCCCGGAGGCGTCCGCGAAGACGGCGTCGATGTCGTCCGGGGTCAGCCCGGCGTCGGCGAGCGCGAGCCGGGCCGCGAGGCCGAGGTTGCCGGGGCCGGTCGGCGGATCGAAGGCGGCGGCGTACCCGGCGACCTCGCCGAGCACCTGCGCGCCCCGCTGCTCGGCGGCCGACCGCTCCTCCAGCACGACGTAGGCGGCGCCCTCGCCGGGGACGTACCCGGAGGCCTCGGGGTGGAAGGGCAGGTAGGCGCGGGCCGGGTGGCGGTGCGGGCTGACCTGCCCGGTGGCGAGGTGGCCCGCCCAGCCCAGCGGGCACAGTGCCGCGTCGGAGCCGCCGGCCAGCAGCACCCGGGTGCCGTCGCCGAGCCGCCGCCGGGCCTGGCCCACCGCGTCCAGCCCCCCGCACTGCTCGGTGACGAGGGTGCCGCTGGGGCCGCGCATGCCGTGCCGGATGGAGACCTGGCCGGTGCAGGCGGCGTAGAACCAGGCGAAGGACTGGTAGGCGCTGACGCTGTCGCTGCCGGTGCGCCACAGGGCGCCCATCTCGTGCTGCCCGAACTCGTAGCCGCCGGCCGAGCTGGCGGTGAACACACCGGCGCCGTACTCCTCCAGCACGGCGGGGTCGACGCCGGCGTCGTCCAGGGCCTCGGCGGCTGCGGCGAGCGCGAGCCGGGTGAAGCGGGCGGTCTGCGGCAGCAGCCGGCTGGGCACGTGCTGTTCGGCCACGAAGGAGGCGACCTCACCGGCGACCGGGACACGGTCGACGGGCGCGTCGCGGGCCGGGCGCAGGGCGCTGACCCCGCGCAGGGTCGCCTGCCACCAGGCCTGGGTGCCGACGCCGTTGGGGGCGACGACACCGAGTCCGGTGACGGCCGCGCGCACCCGGGCGGGCGGGGCCGGGGCGGGTTCGGGGGTCATGCGGGCTTCCTCAGGACGAGGGCGCTCTGCAGGCCCCCGAAGCCGCTGCCCACGCTGAGGACCGTACGGAGGGGCTGAGTCCGCGCGGTCAAGGGCACGTAGTCGAGATCGCATTCCGGGTCCTGGGTGTGGAGGTTCGCGGTCGGCGGGACGGCGCCGTGCTCCAGGGCCAGGGCGCAGGCGGCCGCCTCCAGGGAGCCGATGGCGCCCAGCGAGTGGCCGATCATCGACTTGATGGAGCTGACCGGTACGTCGTAGGCGTGCGACCCGAGGCCGATCTTCAGCGCGTTGGTCTCGTGGACGTCGTTCTGCCGGGTCCCGGAACCGTGGGCGTTGACGTAGTCGACGGCGTCGGCGGGCAGCCGGGCCTCGTCCAGGGCGGCGCGGACGGCGGCGGCGAGTTCGGTGCCGTCGGGGCGCAGTCCGGTCATGTGGAAGGCGTTGCCGCGGGTGGCGAACCCGGCGATCTCGGCGTAGACGTGCGCGCCGCGGCGGCGGGCGTGCTCCTTCTCCTCCAGGACGAGGACGGCGCCGCCCTCGCCGAGCACGAACCCGTCGCGGTCGCGGTCGAAGGGCCGGCACGCCTCGGCGGGGTCGTCGCCCGCGTACGGCGTGGTGGCCTTGATGGCGTCGAAGGAGGCCGCGGTGATGGCGCACACGGGCGCCTCGGCGGCCCCGGCGAGCATCACGTCGGCCGATCCCTCGGCGATGATCCCGGCGGCGTGGCCGAGGGCGTCGAGCCCGGAGGTGCAGCCGGTGGAGACCATCGCGACCGGGCCCTGCGCGGCGACGGTCCAGGCGACCTCGCGGGCGAGCGCGCTCGGCACCGTGTAGTCGTACAGCTGCGGCACGGCATAGCGGGTGTCGGTGCGCCAGTCGCGGCCCTCGTCGCTGAGCAGCGGGTAGGCCGCGTCCAGGCTGGTGGCCGCGCCGACCGCGCAGCCGATGCTGACGCCGGTGCGCAGCGGGTCCAGGCCACCGAGCGCCAGGCCGCTGTCCGCGACCGCCTCCCAGGCGCTGACCACGGCGAACTGCGCCGAGCGGTCCATGCGGTGGATCTCCCGGACCCCGAGTCCCGCGGCCGCGGGGTCGAAGTCGACCTCGGCGGCGACCCGGGAGCGGTAACCGGAGGCGTCGAAGAAGGTGATGTGCCGGGTCGCGGCCCGGCCGCCGGTGAGCAGCTCCCAGTAGTCCTTGGTGCCGATGCCTCCGGGGGCGACCACACCCAGCCCCGTGATCACTGCGCGTCGGGTCATGCGGCGATGGTCGGCGCGCCGGCTCAAGGGGTGGTGGAGGGGTGCCCGACCTGGCCGACGGGCGTATGTCGGCACGCTCCCCGGTGCACCGCTTCTTGACCACCCCTCTAGGCGACCTACCGACACTGCAACCGCCGTGGGCACCCCCCGAGAGAGAGGTAGAGGCTCGGTGACTGCAGCTCCTCACCCCAGCATCCATCCACCGGCGGCCTCGGACGCTTCCTCGCGGACCGAGCGGCTGTCCCGTGTGGTCATCCGGTTCGCGGGCGACTCCGGAGACGGCATGCAGCTGACGGGTGACCGATTCACGTCGGAGACCGCCTCGTTCGGCAACGACCTGTCGACGCTGCCGAACTTCCCCGCCGAGATCCGTGCCCCCGCCGGCACCCTGGGCGGCGTCTCCTCCTTCCAGCTGCACTTCGCGGACCACGACATCCTCACGCCCGGCGACGCCGTGGACGTGCTGGTGGCGATGAACCCGGCGGCGCTGAAGACCAACCTGGCCGACCTGCGCCCGGGCGGTGAACTCCTCGTCAACAGCGACGAGTTCGACCCCCGTGCACTGACCAAGGCCGGGTACGCCGGCTCCCCGCTGGAGGACGACTCGCTCCAGGGCTACCGGCTGCACCCGGTGCCGCTGACCAGCCTCACCGTCGAGGCGCTCAAGGAGTACGGGCTGTCCCGCAAGGAGGCCCAGCGCGCCAAGAACATGTTCGCGCTCGGTCTGCTGTCCTGGATGTACCACCGGCCGACCGAGGGCACCGAGCGGTTCCTGCGGACGAAGTTCGCCAAGAAGCCGGAGATCGCGGCGGCCAACGTGGCCGCGTTCAAGGCCGGCTGGAACTTCGGCGAGACGACGGAGGACTTCGCGGTCTCCTACGAGATCGCCCCGGCGGCGAACACGTTCCCGTCCGGCACCTACCGCAACATCTCCGGCAACATCGCCCTGTCCTACGGACTGCTCACCGCGGCCCGGCAGGCGGACCTGCCGCTCTTCCTCGGTTCCTACCCCATCACCCCGGCGTCCGACATCCTGCACGAGCTGAGCCGGCACAAGAACTTCGGGGTCCGGACCTTCCAGGCGGAGGACGAGATCGCGGCGGCGGGCGCCGCGCTCGGCGCGGCGTTCGGCGGCTCACTGGCGGTGACCTCCAACTCGGGTCCCGGGATGGCGCTCAAGAGCGAGACGATCGGTCTGGCCGTCGCCCTGGAACTGCCCATGGTCATCGTCGACATCCAGCGCGGCGGCCCCTCCACGGGCCTGCCGACCAAGACCGAGCAGGCCGACCTGCTCCAGACGATGTACGGGCGCAACGGCGAGGCGCCGGTGCCGATCGTGGCGCCGCAGACACCCGCCGACTGTTTCGACGCGGCGCTGGAAGCGGTCCGCATCGCCCTGACCTACCGCACTCCGGTGTATCTGCTCAGCGACGGCTACCTGGCCAACGGCGCCGAGCCGTGGCGGATCCCCGAGCTGCACGAACTGCCGGACCTGCGGGTGAACTTCGCCGACGGGCCCAACCACACGCTGGAGGACGGCACCGAGGTCTTCTGGCCGTACAAGCGCGACCCGCTGACCCTGGCCCGCCCCTGGGCGATCCCGGGCACCCCGGGTCTCGAGCACCGCGTCGGCGGCATCGAGAAGCAGGACGGCACGGGCAACATCTCCTACGACCCGGCCAACCACGACTTCATGGTGCGCACCCGGCAGCGGAAGATCGACGGCATCTGGGTGCCGGACGTGGAGGTCGACGACCCGCACGGCGCCGACACCCTGGTCCTGGGCTGGGGTTCGACCTACGGCCCGGTCACCGCGGCGGTGCGCCGGCTGCGCACCGACGGGGAGCGGATCGCGCAGGCGCATCTGCGTCATCTCAGCCCGTTCCCGCGCAATCTCGGCGAGGTCCTCGGGAGCTACCGGCGGGTCGTGGTCCCCGAGATGAACCTCGGCCAGCTCGCGGGCCTGCTGCGTGCCCGGTACCTGGTCGACGTACGCAGCCACACCCAGGTGAGCGGCATGCCCTTCAAGGCGGAGCAGCTCGCCTCGGTCCTGAAGGAGGAGATCCATGCCGGCTGACCTGCTCGCCCGTGACTTCAAGTCCGACCAGGAGGTGCGCTGGTGCCCCGGGTGCGGTGACTACGCGATCCTCGCGGCCGTGCAGGGCTTCATGCCCGAACTGGGGGTGGCACGGGAGAACATCGTCTTCATCTCCGGGATCGGCTGCTCCTCGCGCTTCCCGTACTACATGAACACCTACGGCATGCACTCCATCCACGGCCGGGCCCCGGCGATCGCCACCGGTCTGTCCGTGACCCGGCCCGATCTGAGCGTGTGGGTGGTGACCGGGGACGGCGACGCGCTGTCCATCGGCGGCAACCACCTGATCCACGCCCTGCGCCGCAATGTGAACCTCAAGATCCTGCTGTTCAACAACCGCATCTACGGCCTGACCAAGGGCCAGTACAGCCCGACCAGCGAGGTCGGGAAGATCACCAAGTCGACACCGATGGGCTCGCTCGACGCGCCCTTCAACCCGGTGTCGCTGGCCCTCGGCGCCGAGGCCACCTTCGTGGCCCGGACCGTCGACTCCGACCGCAAGCACCTCACCGAGGTGCTGCGCGCCGCCCATGAGCACCCGGGCACCGCGCTGGTGGAGATCTACCAGAACTGCAACATCTTCAACGACGGCGCCTTCGACGTCCTGAAGGACAAGCAGCAGGCACAGGAGTCGGTGATCCGGCTGGAGCACGGCCGGCCCGTCCGCTTCGGTGCGGGCGGTGCCAAGGGGGTCGTCCGCGACCCGGCCACCGGCGATCTGGAGGTGGTCGACGTGACCGACGCGAACGAGGACCGCGTCCTCGTCCACGACGCCCGCTCGGCCTCCCCGACCACCGCCTTCGCGCTGTCCCGGCTCGCGGATCCGCAGACCTTGCACCACACGCCGATCGGGGTCTTCCGGGACGTCGAACGGCCGGTCTACGACCGGGAGCTGGCCGACCAACTGGAAGCCGCGGTCGAACAGAACGGCAAGGGCGACCTCGCGGCCGTCCTCGCCGGCAGCGACACATGGAGCCGCTGATCCGTTCCCGCCCCACCCGTTCATAAGGAGACCCAGTGAGCTCACTCGCTGCCGCCAACTCAGAGTGGCTGACCACAACAGTGATCGGTGGCGTCGCGCTGACGTTGTTGGTGGGCGTCGCCTTCGCCATCGGTGCCCGCCGCATACGACAGCCCGCGGTCGTCGGTGAGATCGCCGCGGGCATCTGCCTGGGCCCCAGCCTGCTCGGTCTGCTGCCAGGAGATCTGCCGGAGAAGTTCTTCCCGCTCGAGGCACGGGCCCATCTGGGCACCGCGGCCCAGATCGGCCTCATCCTGTTCATGTTCGTCATCGGCTGGGAGTTCGACGGCACGAGCTTCAGCGGACGCCGCAAGTCCACCGGCATCATCTGGCTGAGTTCGATCGCCTGCCCGCTCGCCCTGGGCATGGGCCTGGCCGCGCTGATCTACGGCACCTACGGGACCGTGAACGGCAAAGAGACCGGGATGTTCGAGTTCACCCTCTATCTCGGCGTGGCGATGTCGATCACGGCCTTCCCGGTGCTGGCCCGCATCGTCGCCGACCAGGGCCTGCAGTTCAGCCGGCCCGGCGCGCTCTCCCTGGCGCTGGCGGCGGCCGACGACGTGCTGGCCTGGTGCATGCTCGCCCTGGTCGTGGCGCTGGTGACGGCCTCCGGCACGGGCGCGTTCATCACGATGCTGCTGTGGTCGCTGGTGTACGTCGCCGGGATGCTCTGGATCGTCAAGCCGCTGCTCGCCAAGGTGTCCGCCAAGCTGCCGCGGTCGGCGGGGCCCTACATCATGGTCTTCGCCGCGTGCGGTGCCTTCGGCTCCGCCTGGCTCACCTCGGAGATCGGCATCCACGCCATCTTCGGCGCGTTCTTCTTCGGTCTGGTCATGCCGCGCGACCGCATGATGATGCAGTCGGCCTTCGGCCCGATGGAGAGCGCCAGCAAGCTGCTGCTGCCCCTGTTCTTCGTCGTGACCGGCCTGTCCGTCGACCTCACCACGATGACCGGCCAGGGTCTGCTCGTGATGCTGGCCGTGATCGCGGTGGCCTGCCTCGGCAAGCTCGGCGGCGTGGCCATCCCGGCCAAGCTGACCGGGATGAACTGGCGGGACGCCACCACGCTCGGGCTGCTGATGAACACCCGCGGTCTGACCGAGCTGGTGATCCTCAACGTCGGTCTGCAACTGGGCCTGCTCAGCATCGAGCTGTTCAGCGCGATGGTCATCATGGCGCTGGTCACGACCGCGATGGCCGCGCCGCTGCTGTCCGCCCTGCTGGCCCGGCCCAACGAGCGCGCCCACGAGGAGCTGCTGAAGTCCCGGCCCGCGGTCCAGCAGGACTCCGTGCTCACCTCCCCAAAGTGACTGAAAGGCAGGCATCCACCATGGACTTCGCCTGGACCGAGGAACAGAGGCAGGCGTACGACCGCACCCTGACCGCCGTACGCGAGGCGTTCCCCGCCAGTGACGGCACGGCCGGGTACTACGACCGCGGCGACTGGACGCAGCTGGGGAAGCTGGGCCTGCTGGGGCTCTCCGTGCCCGCGGAGTACGGCGGTGGCGGGCTCGGTGCCCTGGACACCGCACGGCAGGTGGAGGCCCTCGGCCGCGGCTGCGACCGCACCGGGCTGGTCTTCGGCGCCTCGGCGCACCTGTTCGCCTGCGCCATGCCGATCGTCGACTTCGGCAGCCCGGCCCTCAAGTCCCGGATCCTGCCGGAGATGTGCTCGGGCGAGCTGATCGCCGGCAACGCCATGACGGAGGACGAGGCGGGTTCCGATGTCTCCCGTCTCGCCACGGTCGGCGAGCGCACGGACGGCGGCTGGATCCTCAACGGTGAGAAGAGTTTCGTCACCAACGGTCCGGCGGCGGACGTCTTCACGACGTACGCGACGACCGACCCGAAGGCGGGGTATCTGGGCGTCACCGGGTTCGTGGTGGAGCGCGGCGCCCCCGGTCTGACGATCGGGGAGCCCTTCGAGAAGATGGGGATGGCCCATGTCCCGGCCGGCCGGCTGACGTTCGAGAACTGCTTCGTGCCCGACGAGCAGGTCCTCGGCGAGGAAGGCCAGGGCGGCTTCATCTTCCAGCACTCGATGGGCTGGGAGCGGTGCTGCCTGTTCGCCGGCTTCCTCGGGCTCGCGGACCATCTGCTGGACCGGGCCGTCGAACACGCCCGGACCCGGCGGCAGTCGGGGCGCCGGATCTCCCAGTTCCAGGCCGTGTCGCACCGGATCGCGGACATGAAGCTGCGCACCGAGAGCGCCCGGCTGCTGCTGTACCGCGCCGCCTGGGAGATGGACCGCGGCGGCCCGGCCACCCTGTGGATCGCCCTGTCCAAGCTGGCGGTCTCCGAGGGGGTGGTCGCCACGGCGCTGGACACCATCCGGCTCTTCGGCGGTCGTGGCTACCAGCGCGCCGAGGGCATCGAGGCCGCCCTGCGGGACGCGGTGCCCTCCGTCATCTTCTCCGGCACATCGGACATCCAGCGCGACATCATCTCCAGGGAGCTGGGACTATGAGCACCAACGTCAGCCTGCACCGCCTGCTGTACGACTCCGCCCGGCGCAATCCGTACGCCGTGGCGGTGCACGGGGCGGACGGCCCCGTCGACTACCGGACGCTGGACCGCCGCGCGGACCGGTATGCCGCGGCTCTGCTGGAGAGCGGGGTGGGCGTCGGCGACCGGGTGATCATCTGGAGTCACAAGAGCGTCGACGCGATCGCCGTCATGCAGGCCGCGCTGCGCATCGGCGCCCTGTACGTGCCGGTCACCGGCTCCAACCCGCCGGCCCGGGTGGCCAGGATCGCGGCCGGCTGCGAGCCGAAGCTGGTCGTGGCCGACGCGGGCGGGGTGGAGCGGGCCCGGGCCGCGGAGTTCGACGCGGCGCCGCTGGCCGGCTTCGAGGAACTGTTCGGCCGGGCCGAGGACGGGGTGCGCCCGGCGCAGTACCGCAACGAGCCGGACGACCCGGCGTACATCCTCTACACCTCGGGCTCCACCGGTGAGCCCAAGGGCGTGATGATCAGCCACCGCAACGCGCTGGCCTTCGTGGACTGGGCGGTCGAGGAGCTCCAGCTCACCGTCTCCGACCGGCTGTCGAACCACGCGCCGTTCAACTTCGACCTCTCGGTGTTCGACCTGTACGGCGCCTTCGCCTCCGGCGCCTCGGTGCACCTGGTCCCCGAGGAACTGGCGTACGCCCCGCTGCAGCTGGCGGAGTTCATGCGGCAGCGGCTGATCACCGTCTGGTACTCGGTGCCGTCCGCGATCAGCCTGATGATGCGGGAGGGCGGTCTGCTGGACGGGCCTCCCCCGTCGTCGCTGCGGGTCTGCCTGTTCGCCGGCGAGCCGTTCGCCATCCACCACGTCCAGGAGCTGCGCAAGGCATGGCCCGGGGTGCGGCTGCTGAACTGGTACGGGCCGACCGAGACCAACGTCTGCACCTCCTACGAGGTCACCGAGGCCGACCTGAAGCGGGAGACCCCGCTGCCGATCGGCACGGCCTGCTCCGGCGACACCGTCACCCTGGACGGCCCCGAGGGCGGTGAGGGCGAGGTCGTGGTGACCGGCCCGACGGTGATGCTCGGCTACTGGGGGCGCGGCCCCCACGAGGGTGCGTACCGCACCGGTGACATCGCCCGGCTCGGGGCGGACGGAAACCTGGAGTACGTCGGACGCCGCGACCACATGGTGAAGGTGCGCGGCAACCGGATCGAGCTGGGCGAGATCGAGGCGGCCATCGGCACCCTCGAGTCCGTCGCCGAGGTGACGGTTCTGGTGATCGGCACCGGCCTCACGTCCCAACTGCACGCGGTCGTCGTCCCCTCGCCGGGACAGCGGCCCTCCCTGCTCGCCATCAAACGCCGCTGTGCGGAAAGGTTGCCCACCTATATGAACATCGACCGTTTGCACATCGCAGAGGATCTGCCGAGGACTCCCAACGGCAAGCTCCACCGGGCCGCGCTGGTCACGGCCGTCGAGGCGGGTGAGCTGTGATGCAGACCGCGATGCCCACCCTGGCCCAGTCCGTCGACATCCAGCTGTTCCGCACCGTCATGGCGTCCCTGGCCAGCGGGGTCTCCATCGTCACCACACTGGACAAGGAGGACGAGCCGCGCGGTCTGACCTGCTCCGCGGTGTGCAGTGTCTCCGTGGACCCGCCGCTGCTGCTGGCGAGCGTCAGCAACCGCAGCGGCACGCTCCGGGCGGTGCTGGACCGGGCCCAGTTCTCGGTCAACATCCTCGGTTCGCAGGGCCAGATGGCCTCGCAGCTGTTCGCCTCGGGCGCGACGGACAAGTTCGAGCGGGTCCGCTGGACCCCGGGCCCGGAGACGGGCACCCCGCTGCTGGCGGTCAACGTGGGGTACGCGGAGTGCGAGCTGCACGACGCGGTGGAGGCCGGCGACCACACCCTGCTGATAGGCCGGGTGGTGGGCGGCGGCACCGCGGAGGACCGCTTCCCGCTGACCTACTGGCGGGGCGCCTACGCCCGGCTCCTGCCCAACGCGGGCTAGGCACCGCGGCCCGGCTCCCCTTCCGGCCCGCCACCGAATCCGGTGGCGGGCTTCGGGCTGTCGGGGCAGGACCCCGGGCCGCACACACCACGGCGCCGCCCCCTGGTGAGGGGGCGGCGCCGCGGTGCGGGGAGGAGGTGCGGTCAGCGGGATGTCGCCGAGGTCACCGAGGTCACGTTGTCGCGGGTCAGCAGGCGGCGGAAGTCCGCGGGGGCCGAGGTCTTGACCCACCACAGCATCTTCAGGCGCTTGGGGATGGTGAAGTGGTAGACCTTCGCCTCGGGGTCGCCGAAGGCGTACAGCGGGGGCACGAACTTCTCCCGGCGCAGCTCGGCGAAGATGCCGTCGGCCGCCGGCGCGGCCGCGAGTTCACCGGCGCCCACCCGCTCGATCGTCCGCAGCGAGCGGTCGATGATGCCGCGCAGCCCTTCGGGTACGTGGAACCAGATGCCGCCCAGTTCGAAGCGCTCCACCGGCCTCCAGTCCCGGCCGCCGTGGCTCGCCTCGACGTCGAGACGGGCCCGCTTGAGCGAGAGGTCGGCGAGGATCTGCCACAGCAGCCAGACCCGGGAGTAGGCGTTCCAGAGCCGGAAGTCCTGGCTCGCGATGCGGGCGCCGGCCAGCCACCGGTCGTTGAAGGCGGCGAGCTCGTCCTGGAAGGCGGCGATGCGGGCGAAGGGCGCCGGCGAGAAGTCGTCGCGGCGCACCGCCGGGATCAGCGCCGTGGCCAGGGCGTGCACCATCTCCGCGGCCATGGTGACGTCCCGGGAGAGGAACATGTCGTTGCGCGCCGCGGTCCGCTCCAGCGCGAACCAGCGGTCGCCCTGGGTGCGGGCGGCGGTGCGCTGCCACAGCGGGGCGCTCGTCCAGGGCCGTACCGCCTGCGCGGAGGCGAACTGCCGGGCCAGGTCGGGGTACTGCTCGACCACGACCTGGAAGGCCTTCTCGGGGTCCTCCGGAAGGTGCTCCCAGCGGCCGGGGTCGAGGCTGAGCGTCACACCGGTGGCGGGGTTGTCGCCGTCGCGGTGGTTGTCGAAGCGGACGAGCTGGATCCAGCCGCCGTCGAAGATGTGGTGCACCGTGCCCTGGGACCAGGCGGTGGCGCGCGGATAGTCCGCGGCGTCGCGTATCTCCTCGAAGCGGGCGACGCCCGTCATGTGGGTGGCGATGACCCGGGAGCGCAGGGCGAGCCGCGGTTCGGCGTCGTCGCCGCCGTTGCGGGCCACCAGCGGGGAGTCGGGGCCGCTGACGTCCACGATGTAGCGGGCGCGCCACACATGGCCGTCGCTGGTCTCCACCCGGGCCCCGTCGGGATCGGTCCACGCGTCGGTGGCGTGCACGCCGTGCGGCAGGACGGCCGCGCCGTAGCGGTGGGCCAGGCGCACCGTGTACATGTCGACACTGCGGCGCTCCAGATGCCACTCCGCGTGCTCGCCGGGGACATTGAACTGGACGGCCTCGTCGGGTCGTTGCTCCTCCCCCCGACGGTGGTAGAGGAAGCCGAGGCTCTTCTTGATGCCGCTGTCCCGGCGGATGTCCTCGGGCAGGTCGGGGAAAAGGCCGAAGGCCGCGATCTCCGGGATGCCGAAGCGCTTGGCCAGCAGCAGGAAGACCTCGGCCGTGTAGGGGACCGTGGTCTCCCCGGAGGCCTCGGTCCGGTCGTGCGCGGCCGGTACGAGCAGGACCCGCACCCCCTGCTTGGACAGCACGGCGCCGAGCAGGCCTCCGGCGAGCGTGCCGCCGAGGATGGCCACGTCGTACTTCTCCGCGGGGTCGGGGGCCCGGGCGCTGCCCGGGTCGGGCAGTGCGGACGCCTGGGATTTCGTCACGCTCTCCTCCTGATGTCTGGCATGTCGTACGTGTACGGCGCGGGTTCGCCGTCACAGCCCTGTGGCCGACGGGACATCACGTCCCGTCGGCCGCGAGCGGGCCCCCTTCGCCCGCTCAGAAGATTCGCTTGCCCTTCACGAAGTGCTTGATCGCCTCGACCGCGGTGCCCACCATGTACGGCCGCATGTCCTCGGGCGCCTTGGTGCGGGACCAGATCAGCATGTTGCGCAGCCGCTTCGGACTCGGGTCGATGAACCGGGCGTCCGGGTCGGCGATCTGCAGCGACGGCGGGATCCAGTCGGCCTGGCGCAGCTTGGCGAACAGCCTGGCCGCGGCGTCCTGGGAGTCCATCTCCCCGGCGTCGACGGCCTCGCAGTAGTCGGCCATCTCGTCGAAGATCTGCCGGTACTCGGGCTTGTCCGGCCACCACAGGCCGGGGCTCGGTACGTCCTCCATCGCCTTCCAGATCTCCGGGTCGTTCTGCCGCCGGGCCTTGAGGTCCTCGTGGATGACGCGGAAGGCGCCGGGCAGGGAGCCGTAGCTCCAGATCCGGAAGACCGCGTTCCAGAGGTCGTAGTCCTGGAAGCTGATGAACGCGGAGTTGACCAGGCGGTCGTTGAAGTGGAGCAGGTTCTGCTCCAGCTTCTCGACGTACTCGAACTGCGCGGGGTCGAAGTCGTCCCGCTTCAGTGCCCGGATCAGCCGCCAGGCGAGCACGTTGAGGATCTCGGAGGTGTTGGACAGACCCCGCGAGAACAGCGGGTCGACGAAGCCGGCCGCGTGCGGCAGCAGGACCCAGCGCTCGCCGACGACCTGCTTGGACGAGTACTGCAGCCGGCCGGTGCTCACCCACGGGCGGACGCTGCGGGCGTTGGCCAGCTGCCGCTTGACCAGCGGGAACCGGTCGACGTGGTGCCAGAACTCCTCCTCGGCCGTCATGTCGCTGGGCTTGGGGTAGCGACGCGGGTCGAGCTGGAGGCCGACACTGCACAGCGGGTTGGTGCTCTTGGGGTGGTTGTCGAACGGGATGATCCAGAACCAGCCGCGGTCGAACATGTGGTGCATGGTGCCCTCGTGCCAGGGCCGCGGGGGCACGTCGTCCGGGCCCATGCGCGTGTGGTCGTCGACGCGGTCGACGTTGATCATGTGGGTGAAGATCGAGCGGGCGTGGTGCTTGAGCTTGCACGGCTCGTCACGCAGGCCCAGCTGTTCGGCGAGCGGGGAGCGGAATCCACTGCCGTCGACGACGAAGCGGGCCCGGTGAGTCGTACCGTCCTCACCGATGACCGTGACGCCGTCGTCGTCGAAGTCGACCTTGTCGACGCGGTAGTTCTGCAGGGCCTCGCAGCCGTACTTCAGGGCCACGTGGAAGAGGTACTGGTCGATGTCCTGGCGGAAGTAGTGGCTGGCCAGGTGGAGGACCTTCGGCAGCCGGAACTGGTTGATCTCCCGCGGGTCGGGCTCCTGGCCGTCGCGGTGGATCATGAAGCCGAAGTGCCGCTTCAGGCCGGAGGACGTGCTGATGTACTTGTTGCACTCCTCCAGGCTGCCGAGGTGGCCGATCTCCGGGACGCCGTAGCGGTGCGCGAGCATCCGTAAGTGGACCAGCGTGTAGCCGACGGTCGACTCGCCGATGGCGAACCGCGGGTGGGAGCCGGCGTCCATGAGCAGGACCTTGTTCCCGGCCTTGGCGAGGATCGCACCCAGGACGGAGCCGGCCAGGCCGGTGCCGAGGATGACGACGTCGTAGGTGTCGTTCGACTGCTGCTTCATCTCACTCCTCGTCTCGGTGGCCATCAGCTCGCGCTCGCGTTCCGCTGCTTGATGATCTTGCCGATCACCGGCCAGTACGCGGCCATGTGCTTGAGCTCCTCGGTGACCTTGAACTCCTCCTTGTCGAACCGCTTGCGCAGGAAGAGGGTCAGACCGTCGTAGACCAGCTCGCCGATCTCGTCCGGCGCGTCCTTCTTCGCCCACTGCAGCGTCTGCAGGACCTTGACGGTCGTGGCGTCCGTCCAGTGGTTGTCGGGGTCGGCGAGACCGAAGGCGGGGGGAACGAAGTCGGCCGCGCGCAGCTGCGCGAGGATCTCCTCGGAGGCGTCCCGCGGATCGACCTCCCCCTTCTGGACCTCCTGCACCAGGCTGCTGACGTTCTTCAGCAGCTGGCGGACCGGGGCGTAGTCGGGGATGGCGCCGTCGGGTGCCTGGCGCTCCAGCCGTTCGAGGCCGGCCGGGTCCCGGCGGTCCAGGTAGGTGGCGTAGGCCCGGTTGATCTCGAAGGTGGCGAGGATCTGGCCCAGCGACCACACCCGGAACCACGCGTTCCACAGGAACCAGCTGCCGAACGAGGTGTACGCGTTGGCCACCAGGTCGTCGTTGAAGTCGAGCAGGCCCTGCTCCAGCTCCTGGACGTACTCGAACCGCTCGACGGAGAAGTCGTCCTCCTTGATGGCGTCCAGCAGCCGCCAGCCCAGCGCGTGGATGATCTCCATGGTGTTGGAAAGGCCCCGCGAGAAGAGGGCGTCGACGAAACCGGCCGCGTGCGAGGTCAGGCACCAGCGGTAGCCGACGGTCTGCTTGGAGGAGTACTGCAGACGACCGGTACGCACCCAGTCGCGGGTCGCCACCGCGCCCTCGAACTGCGGGGCGATGTCGGGGAACTTGGCGATGAAGGCGCGGAACTCCTCTTCCGGGGAGAGGCCTTCGGGCACCGGGTGGACGCGCGGGTCCAGGTTGATGCCGACACTGCACAGCTGGCTGGTGGACAGCGGGTGGTTGTCGAAGGGGATGACCCACATCCAGCCGCCCTCGAAGAGGTGGTGGAGGGTGCCCTCGCTCCACGGGCTGGGGTTCTGGTGCGTGCCCTTGGGCAGCGTGTCCTCGTAGGGCTTCACGCCGATCATGTGCGTGAACAGCGAACGGGACTGGTGGCGCAGCCGGCTGGGCTCCTCGCGCACGCCGAACTTCTGGGCCAGCGGGGAGCGGTGGCCGCTCGCGTCCACCACGAACTTCACCCGCACCGGGTCGCCCTTGTCGGGGATGACCGTGACGCCGTCGTCGTCGATGTCGACGTCGACGATCTTCGTCTGCTGGCGGATGTCGGCGCCGTACTTGATGGCGACGTTCACCATCCAGGCGTCGGTGTCCTGGCGGAAGAAGTGGTTCTCGGTGTGCGTGATCTTCGGGATCGGGAACATGCTGGTTTCCAGCGGGTTCTGCCGCGCGCCCTCGCGGTGGTAGAGGAAGCCGAAGTTCCGCTTCACCCCGCAGTTGGTGGAGATCTTCGACTGCACGGCCTCGAAGGTCGTCAGCCACTTGATCTCGGGCACGTTGTACCGCTCACTGACCAGCCGCATCATCATGGACGTGTACGGAATGGTCGACTCACCGATGGCGAAACGGGGGTGCGTGCCGGCGTCGAGGACGAGCACCTTCGCACCGTTGCGCGCCAGGCACGCGGCCAGCGTCGTACCAGCAAGGCCGGATCCGAGAATGGCCACGTCGTACTGGGGTGCCGCCATCGGTTTTGGCGTGGTGGCAGGGGGCATCAGATCTCTCCTCAGTGGTCCCGGCATCCATTTCGGCACACCGTAGGAACGCCCGCTTGAGGCAGACTCGGCCACCGCTCAGGGCCACCGCTCAGGGCCACCACGCCCGGCCCGGCCGCTTCCCCGGCGTACCGCCGCCGTCGTGGGGCGGCGGCACGCCGGGTGGACCGGGCGGCCGGTCAGGCCTGGATCCAGCGGAGATAGGTGTTGGCCAGCTCGCCGAGGGCCCGCTCGCGGGTACCCGCCCAGGCGCAGTAGCCGTCGGGGCGGACCAGGATGACCTCGGGCTTGCGCCACTGTCCGGAGTCCGCCACGACCCGGCCGGTGAGCCGGACGAGGTTGCCGTCCGTCTCCGGCACCGACGGCAGCAGCGGGGATCCGGTACCGGAGTCGATCAGGACGAAGCCGCCCTGGCGCAGCGCCTCGTGGAGCCGCTGCGGGGTGCCGCCGCGTCCGGCGATCTTGAGGTCGGGGACCCGGGTGCCGACGAGGGGCGAGGCCCCGGCGGCCGCGGCCATCGACGGGTAGCTCGTGTAGATGCCCGACAGATGCCCGACCGCGGTCTGGTGGGTGAAGGGAACCCGGCTGGCCACGGTCATCACGGTCTTGCGCGCGATCCGCGCGGGCAGCTTGTCGGACGTCATCATGCGGGTGGCGATGTCCGTCACCTTGATCACGCCCTGGGAGACCCGGCGCCGCTCCTCCGCGAAGGTGTCGATGAGGTCGTCGGCGGACCGCCCCTTGACCACGGCGCTCAGCTTCCAGCCGAGGTTCATGGCGTCCTGGATGCCGAGGTTGAGGCCCTGGCCGCCGAGCGGGGAGTGGACGTGCGCGGCGTCACCGGCGATGACCATGCGGCCCTTGCGGTAGAACGAGGCCTGGCGCTCCTGGATGTGGAAGCGCGAGGTCCACAACGGCTCGCTGGGCCGCATGTCCCGGCCGAACAGCTTGCGCAGGGTCTGGTCGACCTCGGCGAGCGTGACCGGATTGTCGGACCAGGGCTTGTCCCGGTCGATGACGCCCATGCGGTACCAGCCGTTGCCGAAGTCGGTCGCCACCACGAGTCCGGCCCGGCCGACCCGGATCAGCAGCTGGTCGTCGAGCGGGGTGCCCAGCTTCACATCGGCGACGATGATCGTGTACGGGTAGGTCGCGCCGGTGAACTCGGCGCCCATGGCCTCCCGCACCCGGCTGCGCGAGCCGTCGCAGCCGACCAGCCAGGAGGCGGTCTCCTCCCACTCCCGGCCGTCCTGCTCCAGGGTGCAGGAGACGACCCGGCCGTCCTGCCGGCAGTCGGCGAGGGTGACCCCGCGGTCCACGACCACCCCGAGACCGGTGGCGCGCTTCTCCAGGATCTCCTCGGTCTCGCCCTGCGGGATGATGGTCAGCTGCCCGTAGTCGGTGGCGAGCCGGTTCATGTCGAAGAGCGAGTCGCCGAGCGACACCCGCACCCGCGGCACCGGGTTGGCGCGGGCCAGCACCTCTTCGGCCAGCCCGCGCATGTTCAGGACCTCCATGGTCCGTCCGTGCAGTCCGAGCGCCCGGGACTCCCTGGTGCGGTGTTCGCGGCGCTCGACGACCCGGCAGCTCACGCCGGCCATGGCCAGTTCCCCGGCCAGCATGAGACCGGTGGGGCCGGCACCGGCGATGATCACGTCGTACGCGGCGGTCTTCTTGTCCACAACGATGGCCTTTCTTGTCGGGTTGCCGCGGATGTGGCCGACGCGGCGGGGGCGGGGCAGGCGGCCGGAGGCCGGGCGGGAGGCTCCGCCGGCGTCAGAAGATGCGCCTGCCCTTCAACTTCGCCTTGACCGCCTCACGAGCATTTCCTTGCATCATCCGCTTGACCACTGGGTCGGCCTCGGTGGCCATCCAGCGCGCGGTCTTCGCCATCACCTTGGCGTTGGGGATCATGAACCGCAGATCCCGCTCGGCGAAGCCGAAGTGCTTGGGCACGAAGTTCGCGCTCTCCAACTGCGCGTACACCGTGTCCGCCGCCTCGCGTGCGGTGACCTTGCCGGCCTCGTACTTGAGGCACTCCTCGATCAGGCTGTCGTACAGGCCCTTGAAGCCGTCGTGGTCGGGCCAGTACAGGCCAAGGTGCGGGGCCTTCTCCAGGTCCTTGAAGTGCTGGTCGCGGCCGTCCTTGAAGTACTTGAACAGGCCCTCGGACAGCCGGTAGGTGCCCGCGTTGGCACCCCAGCTCCAGATCCGGTAGACGGCGGTCCACAGGTCGTAGTCGCTGAAGGAGATGAAGGAGGCGTTGACGAGTGAGTCGTTGTAGTCGAACAGCCCCTGCTGCATCCGGTCGACGTAGTCGAAGCGCTCGCGGGAGAAGTCGCCGTCCTTCACGGCATCCAGCAGCCGCCAGGCGAGGCTGTTGATGGCCTCGGCGGTGTTGGACAGGCCGCGGGAGTACAGCGGGTCGATGAAACCGGCCGCGTGGGAGAGCAGGAACCAGCGGTCGCCGGCGCACTGCTTGGAGGAGTACTGCAGGCGGTCCGTGGAGGTCCAGGAGCGGACCGGTCGCGCGCCCTCGAACTGGCGGGCGATGTCCGGGAAACGCGCCGCGTGGTGGTAGAACTCCTCCTCCGGCGTCATGTCCGCGGACTTGGGGTACGTGCGCTCGTCGAGGGTGAGGCCGACGCTGCACAGCGGGTTGCGGGAGGCGGGGTGGTTGTCGAAGCCGATCACCCAGAACCAGCCGCGCTCGAACATGTGGTGCACCGTGCCCTGGTACCAGGGCGAGGGCGGGGTGTCCTCGGGGGCGCGGTGGCTGAACAGCTCGTCGGTCGGCCGTACCCGCGTCATGTGGTTCCAGATCGACCGGGAGTGGTGGCTGAACCGGCAGGGGTCCTCGCGCAGGTCGAACTTCTCGGCCAGCGGGGAGCGGTGACCGCTGGCGTCGACGACGTACCGGGCGCGGTACTGCTCGCCCTCGGCGGTGCTCAGGGTGACGCCCGCGTCGTCGAAGTCGACGTCGGCGACCCGGAAGTTCTGCCGGCCCACGGCGCCGTACTTCAGGGCGACGTGGTACATGTACGCGTCGGTGTCCTGCCGGTAGAGATGGCTCGCCTCGTGCAGCAGACCGGGGGTGCCGAACTGGTTGACTTCCTTCGGGTCTTGGTCCTGGCCCTCGTGGTGCAGCAGGAAGCTGAAGTGCTTCTTCACCCCGAACTTGGGGCCGAGCACCTTGGTGGCGTTGGTGAAGGTGGCGAGCGTCTTGATCTCGGGGACGTCGTAGCGCTCGGCTATGGTGCGCAGACAGACCAGCGTGTACGGGATCGTGGACTCGCCGATCGCGAAGCGCGGGTGGGACGAGGCGTCCAGGAGCAGGACCTTGACGCCGTTGCGGGCGAGCACGGCCGCGAGCATGGAGCCGGCGATGCCGGACCCGAGGATCGCCACGTCGTGCACCGTGGACGAGCCACCGGCCGCGGTCTCAGTGTCGGACATGAGGAACTCCAGAAGTGTGGAAGGTGCTGGGAGGTCGGGCGCGGTTCGGGTGCGGTCACTTGGGGTCGGGCACCCGCAGCGCCCGTCCGATCAACGGCCAGCCCGCGGCGATGTGGGTCAGCTCCTCCGAGATCTTGAACTCTTCCTTGTCGAACCGCTTCTTGATGAAGAGGGTCAGCCCCTCCCAGGTCAGGTCCCCGATCTCCTTGGGAGCCTCGGTCCGCGACCAGCGCAGCGTCTTGAGGATCTTGGCGGTCGACGCGTCGGTCCAGTGGTTGTCCGGGTCGGCGAGGCCGAAGGCCGGCGGCACGAAGTCGGCGTCCCGCAGCAGCCCGATGAGGATGTCGGCTGCCTCGCGGTGGTCGCGCTGCCCGTTCTGGACCTCCTGGACCGTCTCGCTCATGGACTTGAGCAGCTTCCGGGCCGGCGGGTAGTCGGGGATGGCGCCGTCGGGTGCCTGCCGCTCCAGCCGCTCGAGGACCTTGGGGTCGTGGTTCTCCAGGAAGCGCGCGTAGGAGCGGTTGATCTCGAAGGTGGCGAGGATCTGCCCCAGCGACCACACCCGGAAGTAGGCGTTCCAGAGGAACCAGCTGCCGAACGAGGTGTACGCGTTGGCCACCAGGTCGTCGTTGAAGTCGAGCAGGCCCTGCTCCAGCTCCTGGACGTACTCGAACCGCTCGACGGAGAAGTCGTCCTCCTTGATGGCGTCCAGCAGCCGCCAGCCCAGCGCGTGGATGATCTCCATGCTGTTGGACAGGCCGCGCGAGAAGAGGGCGTCGACGAAACCGGCCGCGTGCGAGGTCAGGCACCAGCGGTAGCCGATCGTCTGCTTGGACGAGTACTGCAGCCGCCCGGTGCTCACCCAGTCGCGGGTCGCGACCGCGCCCTCGAACTGCGGGGCGATGTCCGGGTACTTGGCGATGAAGGAGCGGAACTCCTCCTCGGGGGAGCAGTCCGGCTTGGGGTGGATGCGCGGGTCCAGGTTCAGGCCGACGCTGCACAGCGGGTTGGTGGCCCGCGGGTGGTTGTCGAAGGGGATGACCCACATCCAGCCACCCTTGAACATGTGGTGGAGGGTGCCCTCGCTCCACGGGCTGGGGTTCTGGTGGCTGCCCTTGGGGACGGTGTCCTCGTAGGGCTTGACGCCGACCATGTGCGTGAACAGCGAGCGCGAGTGGTGGCGCAGCCGGCTGGGCTCCTCGCGCAGACCGAACTTCTGTGCCAGCGGGGAGCGGTGGCCGCTCGCGTCCACCACGAACTTCACCCGCACCGGGTCGCCCTTGTCGGGGATGACCGTGACGCCGTCGTCGTCGATGTCGACGTCGACGATCTTCGTCTGCTGACGGACGTCGGCGCCGTAGTTGATGGCCACGCCGAGCATCCAGGCGTCGGTGTCCTGGCGGAAGAAGTGGTTCTCGGTGTGCGTGATCTTCGGGATCGGGAACTCGTTGGTCTCCAGCGGGTTCTGCCGGGCGCCCTCGCGGTGGTAGAGGAAGCCGAAGTTGCGCTTCACCCCGCAGTTGGTGGAGATCTTCGACTGCACGGCCTCGAAGGTCGTCAGCCATTTGATCTCCGGCACGCCGTACCGCTCGCTGACGAGTCGCATCAGCATCGAGGTGTACGGGATCGTCGATTCTCCGATGGCGAAACGGGGATGCGTGCCGGCGTCGAGCACGATCACCTTCGCCCCGTTGCGTGCAAGACACGCGGCCAGCGTGGTTCCGGCCAGGCCTGACCCCAGGATGGCCACGTCGTACTGAGGTGACGTGGGGTGCATCGAGCGAAGGGCGGCAGTCGGCATGAGCCTCTCCTTAGCCGTTTTTAGCCCCGTGGGCTTTCGTTTCGGCCAAGCTAGAGACAGCGCCTCGAATGTCGCTCACGTTCCGCTCAGGCTGATCTATAACCACGAGTAACCCGACATACAGGCACACGAAGCCCCGCGGTCGCCCATGAAGCACACCGCGGAACAACAGGTGAACGGGAAGGTCCCCGCACACCACGACGGCCGGCCTCCCCCGAAGGGGAGGCCGGCCGAAATGTGCGGTCGGAACGTCAGCCGAGGTGCGCCATCGGGGACCCGTGAGAGCCCTCCCCCGGCGCCGGCTTGGGCGCGTTCATCAGCGCGGCCAGGACCACCGCGCCGCACGCCATGATGGCTCCAGCCCAGGTGAAGGCGGTCGTGAAGCCCTCCACCATGGCCGCCTGCCGCAGAGCGGGGTTCGCCCCCTCGGCGGCATGCCCGGCAAGGTGCTCCGAGGCCGCGTCCGCGGCCAGCGTGCTGAGCAGCGCCACACCGATGGAACCGCCGATCTGCTGGGCGGTGTTGACGGTGCCGGAGGCGACGCCGGCGTCCTCGTCGGCGACCCGGTAGGTCGCGTAGTTGACGGACGGCGCGATCAGCAGGCCCATCCCCGCGCCCAGGACGAACAGGGCGGGCATGACCATGCCCCAGTAGGAGGAGTCGGCTTCCAGCGCGGCCAGCCAGAACAGCGCACAGGCCGCGATGACCATGCCGGGCACCACCATGGCCCGTGGCGGGACCTTGGGCAGGATCCTGGGCGACAGACCGCCGGCGAACATACCGACGCCGACCGGCATCGGCAGGAAGGCCAGACCGGTCTCCACCGGCGAGTACCCCTTGACCAGCTGGAGGTAGAAGGTGAGGAAGAACAGCGCGCCGAGCATGGCGATCATGCCGACGGCCATGGCGAGATAGGCGCTGCCGCGCGTGCGGTCGGCGATCACCCGCAGTGGCAGCAGGGGATGCGGGGAGCGGGCCTCGACCGCGAGGAACGCGCCCAGCAGCACCGCACCGGCCACGAACAGACCGATCACCAGACCGGAGCCCCAGCCCTCGGACTCGGCCTCGCTGCACGCGTACACGATCGCGACCAGACCGCTGGTGACCAGCAGGACGCCGGGGATGTCGAAGCGGGCGCGCACGGCGGCACGCTGCTCCGGGCCGAGGTAGAGCACGCCGAACGCGGCGATCACGGCGATCGGCGCGTTGACGTACATGCACCAGCGCCAGTCCATGTACTCGGTGAGGAAGCCGCCGAGCAGCAGACCGATGACGGCACCGCTGGCGACGATGCTGCCGAAGATGCTGAACGCCTTCGCCCGTTCCCTCTGGTCGGTGAAGTTCACCGAGATCAGGGAGAGCGCGGTGGGGGCCAGCAGGGCGCCGAAGACACCCTGGAGGGCACGCGCGGTGAGCAGCAGCTCGATGTTGGAGGCTGCGCCGCCCAGGCAGGAGGCGATCGCGAAGCCGGCCAGGGCGACCAGGAAGGCCCGCTTGCGGCCGGTGTAGTCGGCGATACGGCCACCGAGCAGCAGGAGGCTGCCGAAGGCCAGGGTGTACGAGGTGACGACCCACTGCCGGTTCTCATTGGAGAAGCCGAGATCGGCCTGCAGCTCCGGCAGCGCGACGTTCACGATCGTGATGTCGAGAACCACCATCAGCTGGGCCAGGCAGATGAAGACGAGAGCCGTCCAGCGCTTGGGGTTCGCTAACGGGGCCGCTCCGACGGCGCCACCGCCGGGGACCCGGTCTTCGGATGTGGTCATGGGGGGAGATGCCTTTCTCCGTCGTTATATTCCGCAGACCCTGAATATAGGGCAACGGACCGTGGCTCGGCCGGGCGGGTTTCGGCCTCCTCCGGGAGCGTGGCCTCACCGCGTCATGAATTCACCCGTTGATGGATTCATCCTGCCATGAATTATTCTCCCTGCGCGACGGTGCAGGCAAGTACCCCGTTCGGACCATCCACTCGAAGTAGAGCGACAGCAGGGCCTGATCGAGCGGGGGACAAGCGATACCCGAGCCCACCAGGGCCTGCACGGTGTTCGTGGCGTCGTAGTCGATGGCCTCCTCGCCGCCGACGACGAACTCCTCGACCACCCCCATGACGGGGTGCAGCTCGTTGTCGTTGACGCCGAACGATTCCTGCAGCCCCCGCCACCACTGCTCCACCGGCACCGTGCGGAACTCCCAGCCGTGCCGCTCCATCGCGTCCAGCAGCTCCTTGAAGCCCGCCTTGCGCCGGTTGACCAGGTGGTACGTCAGCCCCCACGCGTGCGTCCCGCGGGAGATCCGCACCAGCGCCGAGGTGACGTAGTCGACCGGGGTCATCTCGATCTCCAGATCGAGATCGGGCGCCATCCCGAGCTGCACACAGCCCTTGATCACCCGGGTGGTGAAGTGCGTGGTCAGACAGGCTCCGGTGCGCGAGTCGCCGAGCACCCGGCCGGGCCGGTGCATGTCGACCGGGATACCGCGCTCCTGCGCCTGGCGGACCAGCAGCTCGGCCGCCCACTTGGTCTGGACGTACCCGGTCACCAGCTTGCCGGCGCCGAGGATGTCGTCCCCCTCGCCGATCACGGTCCGGCCGTCGGCGGGGATGCCCCAGATGCCGTACGTCGACACGTACGAGACCGGGATCTGCTCCGGGCCCGCGCAGGCGAGCCGCAGGATCTCCTGGGTGCCGATCACGTTCGCCGGGCGCAACTGCTCGTACGTGTAGGAGAAGTTGACCCAGGCGCCGTTGTGGTAGATCGCGTCCAGGGTGCCGGCGAGCCAGGTGAACTCCGCGTCCGCCAGGCCGAGCCGGGGCTTGGCCAGGTCGCCGGGGACGACCTTGACGCGGTCCGCGGCGTCCGCCCGCCAGGGCAGGTACTGCTCCAGGTTCTGCCGGATCCGGGCCAGGCCCGACTCGGGTGTGTCGCAGCGGACCAGGCAGTGGACGGTGGCGTCGGTGGTGGCCAGCAGTTCGTCGAGGAGATAGGCCCCGAGGAAGCCGGTGGCACCGGTGAGCAGGACGTCGGCCGGGTTCGTGTAGCCCTCGCCGACCGGTCCGGCCGGCACGATCGCCGGGTCGAGGACGACATCGGCGGCGATCAGCGCCGGCTCCGTCCAGTCCGCGCTCGGCGCCGGGGCGGCCTCGCCCTCGCCGCCCAGCTCGGTGTCCAGCAGCCGCACCCAGTCCTCCAGCGCGGTCCGCTCGAAGAACTGGCTCGGGCGCACGCTGATCCCCAGGTCGCCCTTGCAGCGCTTGACGACCTCCATGACCATCAGCGAGTCAAGGCCGTGCGACATCACGTCCGCCTCCGGCAGCACCGACTCCGGCGGCACCGCCAGCACCTCCCCGAGCACCTGCTGGAGATAGCCGGTCAGCACGGCCGTACGGCCCGCCGCGTCGGCCGTCTGCACGGCCTCCAGCACCGCCGTGGACGTGCCCCCGCCGGTGCCCTCGTCGATCTCGACCGTGCGCAGCACCGGGCGGTCGGCGCGGGCCTCCATGACCGGCTTGTACACCGACCAGTCGGCGGAGCAGACCACCGCCTGCGGGGCGTCCTGGGCCAGCAGCGCGTCCAGCAGCCGCAGACACTGCGGTGCGGAGAGCATGCGCAGACCGGTGGAGGTCAGGAACTCCACGACATCGGCGCCGAACAGGTTCGACGTCAGCTCCCACGGGCCCCAGCTCACGGTGAGCGCGGCCAGGCCCTGGGCGTGCCGGTACTCGGCGAGCGCGTCCAGGAAGGAGTTGGCGGCGGCGTAGCTGGTGACGTGCTGGGAGCCCCAGGTCGCGGCGATCGAGGAGAAGCCCAGGAAGAAGTCGAGCTCCAGGCCCTCGGTCAGCTGGTGCAGCAGCCAGCCGCCGACCACCTTGGGCCGCCACACGGCGTCGTAGTCGCTCGGGTCCGCCACCGGGATGTCCCGCAGGAACTGCGGGACCGAGGTGCCGGCCGCGTGCACCACACCGCGCAGCGGCATCAGGCCGGTCGACAGGCCCTGGATCACCGGCAGCATGTCCTCGATGTCGTTGACGTCGGCCGCGACCACGTCGACCAGCACCCCGGTCTCCTCCAGCGCGGACACGAAGTCGACGCGTTCCCGGACGGAGCCGGTGAGCTCGGGGTCGTTCCACGTGGCGCGGGGCGGCAGCGGGGTGCGGCCGAGCAGGACGAGCTTGCCCGCCCCGCTGTCGGCGAGGTTGCGGGCGAGGGCCTGGCCGATGCCGCCGAACGCGCCGGTGATCAGATAGGTGCCCTGCCGGTCGATGCGCGGCCGGCGCCTGAGCTCCTCGGCGGTCAGCGGGAACTTCACCAGCCGCGCCACCCGGCGGCTCTCGCCGCGCAGCGCCTGCTGGTCCTCGGCGGCGGTGTCGGCGAGCGCCGCGACCAGCGCCGCGCCCTCGTCGCTCTCCCCCGTCCGCGGGTCGAGGTCGATGGCGCCCGCCCAGTGCTCGGGGTGCTCCAGCGCGATCGCCCGGCCCAGACCCCACAGCGTCCCGGCGAAGGGCGAGGTGACGCCCTGGTCCGCCAGCGCGGGCACGGCACCCCGGGTGACCAGGCTGAGCCCGGTCCTGGTGCAGGCCGAGCGGGCCGTCAGGCCCTGGACCAGGGCGACGGCGGCCAGTTCGGCGCGGTCCCGGAAGACGGTGAGCGACTCCGCGTCGGCGGCGTCCGGGCGCGGCGCGTCCAGGCCGGTCAGCAGCACGACCCGGTGCGGGGCGACCCCGTCGGGCAGGTCGCTCAGCCAGCCGTCCAGGTCGGGGGCACCGGACTCCTCGATCCGGCAGTGCGCGCCCCGGGCCCGCAGCGCCGTGGCCAGCCGGCGGGCGGTGCCGGTGCGGTCGGGCACCAGCAGCCAGCCCTGGCCGGACAGGTCCGGTGCGGCGGCGGCCGGTTCGATCTCCTGCCACTCCAGCCGGGTGAGCAGCTCGTCGGGGTCCCGCCAGGGAGCGGGGGCGGGCGCCGCGGCGGACGCCGCCCGGCTGACGACCGTCAGATCGCGGATGCCGCCCAGGTAGGCGCCGTCGTCGGCGAACAGGTCGACGCTGCCGGAGACCGTGCCGGGCTCCTTGCCGCTCTGGGCGATGGCCCGTACGTAGCGGGCGCGGTCCAGCGATTCGAGCGTCGCCTCGGTGATCCGCCCGGCGAAGCCCGCCTCGCTCAGCCCCGCGTCCCAGGACACGGCCGCGACGGCCGCGTCGAAGACCTGCACGGCGTGGTCGGCGATATCCCTGCTGTCCAGGCCGAGGGCCACCAGCACACCCTCGTCACCGCGGTGCGCCGAGACGACGGCACCGATCAGGGCGTCCGACAACGAGGCCGTCTCGTAGTGGAGTTCGTCGCGGTACTCCTGCCCGGCCAGGGTCGGGGCCGAGCTGCCGGAGTGCCGCGAGCGGGTGCTCGCCCGGCGCCGCAGGACCGCGTGGGCGTGCCGCGTCCAGGGCGCTCCGGCGGCCGCCTCGGCCGGGGTCTGGCTGTGCAGTTCGACGATCGCGCAGCCGTCCTCGTCGCCGTGGACGGTGATCTGCAGCACCCGTCCGGCCCGGTCCATCGGCGGCGGCTGGAACACGTCGAGCTTCTCGATGCAGGACCACACCCCGCCGAGCGCGTCCGCCGCCGCCGCCCGGGCCGCCCGGCCCAGCGAGCCGACGGGCAGGAACCGCAGGCCGTCCGAGTCGGTGCGCGCGTAGCGGTCCCATTCCGGCTCGTCCAGCTGGAGTTCATAGGTCGGTACGGCGCTGTGCAGCCGGATCCCGGCCTGCGGCACCGGAGTGCCTGCGGAGGCCCGGGGCGTCTCCCGGCGCTCCTCGTACCAGTAGCGCTCGCCGTGCCAGGGGGTGACCGGCAGGGCCACCCGGCGCGGCGGGCGTCCCGAACCCGAGTGCACCGCCGTCCAGTCCACGGTCTCGCCGCGCAGGTGCAGCAGACCCAGCGCCCGCTGGACGGCGGTGCGGTCCTCGGGGGCGCCGGCCCTCGGCTTGTACAGGGACGGCACGTACAGGCAGTCGCCGTCCAGGCCGGTGCGCTCCCCGATGCCGCTGAGCACCGGGGCGGGGCCGATCTCCAGGAAAGTGCGGGCCCCTTGCGCGTGCAGCGCGGTGAGGCCGTCGTGGAAGCGGACCGTGCCGGCCGCGTGCCGCACCCAGTACTCCGGGCCGCAGTCCTCGGCGGTCCAGGCGCGTCCGGTGTGGTCGGAGATCAGCGGCAGGTCCGGCATCCGGTAGGTCAGCGACTCGGCGACCGTGCGGAACTCCGCGAGCATCGGCGCGAGCAGCGGGGAGTGGAAGGCATGGCTGACGGTGAGCCGGGTGGTGCGCATCCCGCGCTGCTCCAGCGCGGTGCGTACCGCGTCCACGTCGGCGGCGGCGCCCGAGATCACCACGCTGGAGGGGCCGTTGACCCCGGCCAGCGACACCGTGTCGCGGTGTCCGGCGATGGCCGCGCGGGCCGTGGCCTCGTCACAGTCCAGGGCGGCCATGGCGCCGCCCGCGGGCAGCCCGGCCATCAGGGCGGCGCGGGCCGCGACCAGCCGGACGGCGTCCGGCAGTGCGAAGACGCCCGCGATGCAGGCGGCGACGATGCCGCCGATGCTGTGCCCGAGCAGCCCGCTGGGCTTCAGGCCCCAGGACTGCCACATCCGGGCCAGCGCGTACTCGACGGCGAACAGCGCGGGCTGGGTGTAGCGGGTGTCGTCGACCGGCGACTCCTGGCCGGGCTCGGGCCACACCACGGACGCCAGCGGGCGGTCCAGATGGACGTCGAACAGGTCCGCCGCCTCGTCGAAGGGGGTGCGGAAGGCGGGCTCGTCGGCCAGGCCACGGGCCATTCCGGCGTACTGGGAGCCCTGGCCGGTGAAGAGCCAGGCCGTCTTGCGGTGCTTGTGGACGGGGAGTTCGGCGGTCACGGTGCCGGAGGCCCGCTCCCCGCGCGTGAACGCCTCGAGCGCGGCCGCGAGTTCGCCCGCGGCGGAGCCGGTGACGGCGAGTCCGTGCCGCTGCCGGGAGCGGCCGACCTGGCTGGTCCAGCTGATGTCGGCGAGCGGGGCCTCGGGGTTGTCGCGGAGGTGACCGGCGTAGCGCCCGGCCAGTTCGGCGAGGCCCTCGGCGGAGTGCGCGGACAGGGTCAGCACCTGGGGCCGGGCGGCCGCCGGCGGCACGGCCTTGACGGGCGCCGCGCTGAACACGGCGTGCGCGTTGGTGCCGCTCGCGCCGAAGCTGCTGATGCCGCCGACGCGGGGCCGGTCGCCGGCCGCGTCCCAGGGCCCGCCGTCCTTGGTGACCTCGACGTTCAGCTTGCCCCAGTCGACGTTCGGGTTGGGGTCGTTGAAGTGCAGGTGCGGCGGGATGTGACCGTGCTGGAGGGCGAGGACCAGCTTCAGCACACCGGCGATGCCGGCCGCCGACTCCAGGTGGCCGATGTTGGTCTTGATCGAGCCGACCTTCAGCGGGTTGTCCGCCGGGCGGTTGCGGCCGATCACGGCCTGCAGGGCGCGCAGTTCGATCGGGTCGCCGAGCGCGGTGCCGGTGCCGTGCGCCTCGATGTAGTCGACGTCGCCGGGGGCGATGCCCGCCTGCTCCAGGGCGCCGCGGATGACGCCCTGCTGGGCGGCCGGGTTGGGCACGGTGAGCCCGCTGCTGCGTCCGTCGTGGTTGACGGCCGAGCCGCGCACCAGCGCCAGCACCGGGTCGCCGTCGCGCAGCGCGTCGGAGTAGCGCTTGAGGACGACCACTCCGGCGCCCTCACCGCGCACATAGCCGTTCGCGCTCGCGTCGAAGGTCTTGCAGCGGCCGTCCGGGGAGAGCCCGCCGAACTTGCTCATCATGACGAAGCCGTACGGCGACAGCATCAGGTTGACGCCGCCGGCGAGCGCCATGTCGCACTCGCCGGTGCGCAGGTCCTGGCAGGCCTCGTGCAGGGCGACCAGGGAGGAGGAGCAGGTCGTGTCGACGACCTTGCTCGGTCCCATCAGGCCGAGGGTGTAGGAGATGCGGCCCGCGACGAAGCTGGGCTCGCCGACCAGCTGGTAGGCGTCGACGTCCCGGATGTCGCCCTCGCTCTGGCGCATCCGGGCGTAGTCGGTGGTGGAGACGCCGAAGTAGACGCCGGTGGGGCTGCCGGTGAGCCGGTCCGGCGCGTAGCCGGCCCGCTCCAGCGCCTCCCAGGCCACCTCCAGCACCAGCCGCTGCTGCGGGTCCATGCCGACGGCCTCGCGCGGTGAGATGCCGAAGACACCGGGCTCGAACAGGTCCACGCGCTCGTCGAGGAAGCCGCCCTGGGTGACGTACGCCTTGCCGGGCTGGTCGGGGTCGGCGTCGAACACCGCCTGCGCGTCGCCGCGTTCGGCCGGGAAGTCCCGGATGGTGTCGGTGCCCGCCACCAGCATCCGCCACAGCGCCTCGGGGTCCTTGGCGCCGCCCGGCAGCCGGCAGCCGAGCCCGATGACGGCGATCGGCTCGTCCAGCGGGCGGCTGCGGTTCTTCGTCAGTTCGCCCTGGAGCCTTTCGATCGTGCGGACGGCTTCGACGAGTTTGGCCCGGTAGTCCGGGGTCGTCATGGTCGGTCTCCCTCGGTCAACAGGGCTTCGGACGACGCCAGCGCGTCGTCGAGACGGCTCAGCAGGGAGTCGTCGTCGAGGTCATCCAGGTCCTCGGCCGGCTCCTGCGGGGCGGCTGCCTCGACGGGTTCGGCCTGGTCCTGCGGTTCGGTGAGCACCTCGTCGAGGACGAAGCGGGCGAAGGACGTGACATTGGGGCACTCGAACATGACGGTGCCGGGCAGTTCGAGACCCAGCTCGCGTTCGGCGCGCTGCTTGAGGTCCTGGGAGAGCACCGAGTCCATACCGAGGTCGAAGAAGCCCTGGTCGGGCGAGACATCGGCCTCCTCGCCGAGCACCTGCGCGACCAGCTTGAGCAGCAGGTCGACCAGTCGCTCCTCCCGCCGGTCGGGCGGCAGCGCGAGCAGGTCGGCGGCGAGATCTCCGGCGGGCTCCGGTGCGGCCGGCGCCGCGGGCTGCGGCTCGGCCTGCGGCCGGGGTTCCACCGCGTAGGGAGTGTCCACCCAATAGGCCTTGCGCTGCCAGGGGTAGGCGGGCAGCGGTACCGGACGGTGCGGTCCCGGCACCAGCCGGTCCCAGTCGACGCTCGCTCCGTGGGCGTGCAGCGAGCCCGCCAGTTCCAGCAGTTCGACCGGGCCGAGGTAGGCCTTCTCCACCCCGCTGGGCTGGCGCCGGCGCGGCGCGGTGAGCTGCACCGGGATGCTCTCCCCCGGTTCCGCCGCCGCGTCCAGGGCGGCGCCCAGCATGCGGATGGCGCGGCTTCCGGTGCCGATGTCGAGCAGGACGTCGAGGCCGGCCGTGATGACCTCGGTGGCCAGCGGGTTCCAGCCGTCGGCGGCGGAGTGGCGGGCCACCGGCGCCCCGTCGGGCTGCCCGGGGACGGGCACACCGGCCGCGAGCAGCCGTACGGCGTTGACGAGCGTGAGGTCGCCCGCGACCACGGCAGCCGCGTACTCGCCGATGTCCCAGCCGACGACCGCGTCGGGCTCGACGCCGAGCACCTTCCACAGGGCGGTCGTCGCGAGCTGGCCCGCGAACACCTCGCCGGCGTGCTCCACGCTGCCCGGGTGCGCCGGGCCCTCGCTCTCGCCCAGTTCGGCGCGGAGCGCCTCGCGGGCCTCGGCGAGGGTGGCGCGGTAGACCTCGGCGGCCTCCGGGTCCCCGGCCAGCGCCTCCTCGTGACCCGACAGGTCGGCGGGGGTGCGGCCGTAGACGAACAGCACCGACGCCTCGTCGCGGGCCTGCACCGGGCGGGCCCGGTCCAGCGCGGTGAGGAGTTCGTCGCGGCTGCGTCCGACGGCCGTGATCCGGTGCGGGAGATGGGCGCGGCGGGCGCCCGAGGTCCAGCACAGGTCGGCGAGTTCGCTGTCGGCTGCGGCGGCGACGCGCTCGCGCATCAGGGCCGTGGCGGCGGTGAGGGCGTCCGGTGTCGCGGCGGACACGGTCAGCACACAGGGCCGTACCGGCCGCGCCGGGACCCGGGGCTCCGGCCGGGCCGGGGCCTCCTGGACCAGGACGTGGGCGTTGGTGCCGGTGAAGCCGAACGCGCTGATGCCCGCGATCCTGGGCCGTTCGCCGCGCGGCCACGGCACGGGGTCCCCGGCCACGCCCAGCGGCAGCTTCGCCCAGTCCAGCTGGCGGGTCGGCTGGGACAGGTGGAGCTGGGCGGGGATGCGCTCCCGGCCGAGCGCCAGCACCGTCTTGATCAGTCCGGTGACTCCGGCGGCGGCCTCCAGATGGCCGACGTTGGTCTTCACCGAGCCCACCACCAGCGGGCGGTCGGCGGGCCGGCCGGTGCCCAACGCCCCGGCCAGGGCGCGCAGTTCGACGGCATCGCCGAGCCGGGTGCCGGTGCCGTGCGCCTCGACGTAGGACACCTCGTGCGGTGCGATCCCGGCCTGGTCGAGCGCCGTGAGGATGACCTCCTCCTGGGCGGTGCCGCTGGGCACGGTGAACCCGCCGCTGGCCCCGTCCTGGTTGACCGCGCTGCCGCGGATGATCGCGTACACCCGGTCACCGTCGCGCAGCGCGGTCGAGAGTTTCTTGAGGATGACCACACCCGCGCCCTCGCCGCGGCCGTACCCGTCGGCGGAGTCGTCGAAGGTCTTGCACCGTCCGTCGGGGGCGAGCGCCCCGGCCGCCCCCATGGAGAGGAAGACCGTCGGGGTCGCCATGACGTTGACCCCGCCGGCCAGCGCCAGCCGGCTCTCCCCCGCGCGCAGGCTCTGGCAGGCCAGGTGCACGGCGGTGAGGGAGGAGGAGCAGGCGGTGTCCACGGCCAGGCTCGGGCCGCGCAGTCCCAGGAAGTAGGAGATGCGGCCCGCGGTGGCGCTGAACGAGTTGCCGGTGCCGTAGTACAGGTCGACATCGGCCTCGCGGCGGGTCACCAGTTGCTGGTAGTCGGTGGTGTTGAGGCCGACGAACACCCCGGTACGGGAGCCGCCGATCCGGTCGGCGCGGACCCCGGCGTCCTCCAGCGCCTCCCAGGCCACCTCCAGGAACAGCCGCTGCTGCGGGTCCATGGTGCGGGCCTCGCGGGGCGAGATCCGGAAGAAGGAGTTGTCGAACCCGTCGACCTCACCGAGGAAGGAGCCGCGGGCCGGCACTCCGTCGAGAGCCGCGGCGTCCCACCGCTGGGCGGGTACGTCACCGCTGGCGTCGACGCGCTGCTCGAGCAGCCGCCAGAAGTCCTCCGGACCGGTGACGTCTCCGGGGAGGCGGCAGCCGATGCCGATGATGGCGATGGGCTCGACGGCCTCGTCGTCGTCGGAGGCAGGGGCGGGTTCGGGTACGGCGACGGGTGTGACCTCGGCAGACCCCGGGCCCGAGGCTTCGGCAGCGGAGGTGACGGTGACCGGCTCCTGGGAGTCGCCGGGTTCACCAGCGCCGCCAAAGGGCGCGGGGCTGTGTCGATCTGCGGCTTCGCCGCGGGGCGCGACCGGCCCGGCCGGCGCGGCAGCCGCCCCACTACCGATAGCGGCAGTCTCCTCGGCGCTTTCCGGAACCAGCGTCATGATGTAGTCCGTAAAACCGTCGATCGTGCCGTGCGACAGCGCGTCCGCGCCGTCCACGGGGACCCGCAGTTCCTCCGCCACCCGGCGGGCGAACTCCGCGACCGAGATCGAGTCGATGCCCAGCTCGAAGAACCCCCGGGTCCGCGGCAGCCGCTTGCGCGGCCCGTGGCCGAGGACCTTGACCAGCTGGGCGTGGACCGTGGACGCCACGTGCTCCCGGCCATGGGCGACCGGCGCGGGCGGCGCCTCCTCGGCGGGCTCCGCCGCGGAAAGCGCGGCGACGGCGGCCGGAGCGGGCGCGGCAACCGGTGCCGGAGCAGCAGGCGCCGGCGTCGCGGCCCCCGCCTCGGCGCCGAGCTCCGCGACCACCCGCCCCTTCGCGTCCACCAGCCGCACCTCGGCCCGCAGTCCGTCCAGGGCGGCCGGGCCGGAGCCCTGTTCGCCGCGCTCCACGCCGTCCAGCCAGAACCGCTCGTCGGCCCAGCGGTGCGGCGGCAGGGTCACCGGTCGCACCGGCGCACCGTGCGCCTCGGCCCAGTCGATCTCGACGCCGGCCTCGTGCAGCCTGGCCCGGGAGCGGGCCAGCATGGTCGGGCCGTCCTGGCCCCGGACCAGCGAGGAGACGACCGGTCCGCGCCGCTCGCGGTGCGCGAGGGAGGCCTGGAGCGGACGGGCGAGGACGGGGTGGGCCCCGATCTCGACGAACGCCGTCTCGCCCGCGGCGAGCAGCGCGTCGACGACGGGCCACAGCCGCACCGGCTCCCGCAGATTGGCGCTCCAGTAGGCCGCGTCGAGCGGGACGTCCTGGCCCGGCAGGGCGGTGGACAGGAACGGCACCGTGGGCGTGCTGGGCGTCAGGCCCTGCAGCAGCTCGGCGAGTTCGTCGGCGTAGGGCTGCATCAGCGGGGAGTGGAAGGCGTAGTCGACCGGGAGCGCGACGACGTTCACGCCGTCGTCGGCGAGTTCGCGGACCGCGCTCTCCACGGCCTCCTTGGGCCCGGCGATGACGACGGAGGCGGGGCCGTTCTCGGTGGCGACGACCACCTCGGGGTGGCGGGCGGCGAGCCGCTCGCGGAGCTGGTCGGCGCCGAGCTCGACGTTGGCCATCCGGCCGGTGCCGGCGGCCCGGTGCATGAGCCGTCCGCGGTGCGCCACGAGCCGTACGGCGTCCTCGAGTTCGAGCGCGCCGGCCATGTGCGCAGCGGCGACCTCGCCCATGCTGTGGCCGATCACCGCGTCGGGGCGCACGCCCCAGGACCGCCAGAGCCGGGCGAGTGCGACCTGGACCGCGAAGACCGCGGGCTGGGCGACGTCGGTGGCCTTGAGCCGGGCCGGGTCGGGGTCGCGCAGGACGTCGTACAGGGACCAGCCGGCCTCGGAGAGCAGCAGGTCGTCGCAGTCGTCGAGGGTCGCGCGGACCACGGGCTCGGTCTCGGCGAGGTCCAGGCCCATGTGCGGCCACTGCGAGCCCTGCCCGGAGAAGACATGGATCAGCTTCGGCGGGTTCTCGGCAGCCCGGCCGCCCTCGGCGTCGGCGAGCGCGGCGGTGAGGTCGGCCGCGTCCTTGCCGACGACGGCGATCCGGTGCCGCAGATGGGTGCGCCGTACGGCGGAGGCGGCCGCGACCGGTCCGACCGGGTCGGCGAGCCGGGCCCCGTAGTCGGCGGCCAGCCGGCGCAGGCCTTCGGCGGTGGTCGCGGAGATGAGCAGGGTGTGCGGTCCGTCCGGGAGGTCGGTGGCCGCGGGCTGCGGGGCGCTGCCGAGCACGACGTGCGCGTTGGTGCCGGACAGCCCGAAGGCGCTCACGCCCGCGGTCAGCGGCAGGTCCTCGCCGGGCAGCCGGACGTGCTCGACGGGGACGAGCGTCCCGGAGGACTCCCAGTCGATCATCGGGGCCGGGTAGACGTGGTGGATCTGCCCCGGGACCGTGCGGTGCCGGAGCACCAGCAGCGTCTTGAGCAGGCCGGCGATGCCGGCGGCGGAGTCCATGTGCCCGAAGTGCGCCTTGTGGGAGCCGACCAGCAGGGGCTCCTCGGGCGGCCGGCTCCGGCCGAGCACCTCGGTGAGCGCGGAGATCTCCAGCGGGTCCCCGAGCGGGGTGCCGGTGCCGTGCGCCTCGACGAACACCGGCTCCTCGGGCGCGACCGACGCCGAGGCCAGCGCCGAGCGCAGCAGGGCCTGCTGGGCGAGGGCGTTGGGGGCGGTCAGTCCGGCACTGCGGCCGTCCTGGTTGACGGCCGAGCCGCGGATCAGCCCGTGCACGCGGTCGTGGTCGCGTACGGCGTCGGCGTAGCGCTTGAGGACGACGACGCCGCAGCCCTCGCCGCGGACGATGCCGTCGGCGCGGGCGTCGAAGGGGCGGCACCGTCCGGTCGGGGACAGCGCTTGCACCTTGCCCATGAAAACGGACAGCTCGGGCGCGACGATCACGTTCACGCCGCCCGCGAGCGCGGTGTCGGCCTCGCCGTTGCGCAGCGCCTGGCAGGCCAGGTGGACGGCGACCAGCGACGAGGAGCAGGCGGTGTTGACGGTCATCGCGGGACCGTGCAGCCCGAAGGTGTAGGCGATGCGCCCGGCGGCGAAGCTGAACTCCTTGCCGGAGGCGAAGTAGGGGTCGATGGCCTGGATCCCGGAGGTCCGGGCGTGCAGCAGCAGGTAGTCGGAGCCGAGGATGCCCATGTGGACCGAGGTCCGGGTGCCCTCCCAGCTGCCTCGCGGCAGGCCCGCGTCCTCCATGGCCTCCGAGCACACCTCCAGCAGCAGTCGCTGCTGGGGGTCCATGCCCCGGGCCTCGCGCGGGGAGACGCCGAAGTAGTCGGCGTCGAACCGGTCGATCTCGTCGAGGAATCCGCCCTCACGGCAGTAGGTGGTGCCGGGGTTGTGCCGGTCGGGGTGGTGGAAGTCGTCGCTCCAGCGGTCGGCGGGCACGGGCGTGATGACGTCCACGCCATCCATCAGCACCCGCCACAGCCCGTCGAGGTCGCGTACGCCGCCGGGGAAGCGGCAGCCGGCCCCGACGACGGCGATGTCGTCGGGGCGCGGCTCGTACCGTCGGTTCTCAGCCATGGACCGGTGTACCTCCCGTTGTGACCTGGCCCCGTCGGCCGGCCAGGTACCCGGCTAGCGACCGGATCGTCGGATGACGGACCAGCGCACGCGGGTCCACCTCGTCGCCGAGCCAGTCCGCCAGGGCCGTGGTGATCACCAGGCTGTCCGCGGAGTCGATGTCGAACTCGTCGAAGCACAGGTGGACCGACACCGTCGCCGGGGGAAGCAATGTCCTTTGTGCAATCTGCTCCACCAGCCAGTTCTCCACCGCTTCGGGGGTGATCTCCCTCGCAGGTCCGCTCACCGTGGCACCTCTCATCCTCAAGTGCGGCCGAACGCGACGGTAGGCAGACGGACTCAAGACGCCCTTGAGAGAGCGCGAGTGTGGCCGGTCCTCGCCCTTGGCCCAGGGTGTGCGGGGGAGATAGGGGCCGTGCGGCACGGGCAGTCGTGGCCGCCCGGCCCGTGCGGGGGCGTCCCGCCGGGCCCGCCGTCACCGGCCGTGCCGGAGCGATGCCTTCCGGCCAGTCGCGGGCGCAGGCGGCCTCCACCCCTCTCGAAGCCGTGTCGACGGCGACTCGAGCGTGCCCTGGTGCGATCCGCGTCGAACATGTCCCGCCGGTACCTCGAGCGCGGAAGGAATACCTCCCTTGGCCACCGACCACCGACTCACCCTGTTCTGCCTCGCCCACGCGGGCGGCAGCGCGCATCCGTACATCCGGCTCGCCGCCGACCTGCCCGGCCACGTCACCGTGGTCCCCCTGGAGCTGCCCGGGCACGGCACCCGGGTCCGCGAACCCCTGCTGCACGGCCTGTCCGCGCTGACCGAGGAGGCGGTACGGCAGATCGGCGAGCGCCGGCACGAGCCGTACGCCCTGTTCGGGCACAGCTTCGGCTCGCTCGTCGGCTACGAGACCGCCCGGGCACTGACCGCCCAGGGCACCCCGCCGGAGCTGCTGCTGGTCTCCGGCCGCAACGGGCCCACCGAACCGCTGTCGCACCGCCCCTTCCACCATCTGCCCGACGACGGGTTCATCCAGGGGCTGCAACGCATCGGCGGGCTGCCCGAGGCGCTGCTCGCCGAGCCGGAGCTGCTGAAGTTCTATCTGCCGGCCATCCGCACCGATCTGAAGGTCGTCGAGACCTACACCCATGCCCCGGGCCCCCGGCTGACGGTTCCGGTGACGGCGTTCGCCGGGCGCAAGGACGTGCTGACCGATGCCTCGTCGATGGCCGCGTGGTCGCGGATCACCACCGGCGTCTTCGATCTGACGCTCGTCTCCGGCGGCCACTTCTTCCTCCAGGAACCGGAGTTCAGGGCCGCGCTGAGCGCCCGGCTGACCCGGTTCGCGGCCACCGCGAGCCGGGTACCGGCGGCCCGTGGCGCGGTCGCCCGAGCGGTTGCCGAGTGAACCTCAACCGCGAGCACCCAGCATCACCGGCTGTACGGCTCTCCCCCCACGCCGAAGCCCGAGACCAACAGGAGGCCCCAGTGGCGGCGCTGTCCCATGAAGAGATCCGTCAGAGGATCAGCGAGTACATCGAGCAGCAGTTCCTCGGCGAGAGCGAGGTTTCGGAGCTGACGGACGAGACCCCGCTGCTGGAGTGGAGCGTCCTCACCTCCATGAACACCTCCCTGCTGCTCTCGTTCATCCGCACCGAGCTGGGGGTCGTCGTGCCCCCGACCCACATCACCGGCCGGAACTTCGCGAACCTGGCGGCCATCACGGACATGGTCCACTCCCTGGCCCCGCAGCCCGCTGCCTGAACCGACCGAAGGAAGAGAGAGCATCGTGGACGCACAATTCGACGTCGCAGTCATCGGCGGCGGCCCCGCGGGATCGACCGTGGCCTCGTACCTGGCCAAGGCCGGGCTGTCCGTGGCCGTGTTCGAGGCGGAGAACTTTCCTCGTGAGCACGTCGGCGAGTCCCTGGTCCCGGCCACCACCCCGGTGCTCCTGGAGATCGGGGCCATGGACAAGGTCGAGGCCGCCGGCTTCCCGAAGAAGTTCGGTGCCGCCTGGACCTCCGCCGAGGACCGCGACATCAACCACAACGGTTTCCGCGGCCTGAACCACGACTTCCGCGCCGCCGAGGTCCTGTTCAGCGAGCGTGACCAGGACGGCGTGGACCGGGACCACACCTTCCACGTCGACCGCAGCAAGTTCGACCACATCCTCCTCAAGCACGCGGAGGAGCTGGGCGCCAAGGTCTTCCAGGGCGTCCGGGTCGGCAAGGTCGACTTCGACGGCGAGATACCGGTCGTGGAGGTGAAGGTCGGCTCCTCGTCGACGCACATCCCGGTCAAGATGGTCGTCGACGCCAGTGGCCGGCAGACCCGTCTGGGCAACCAGCTCAAGACCAAGATCCCGGACCCGGTCTTCAACCAGTACGCCGTCCACACGTGGTTCGACGGTCTGGACCGCAAGGCCCTCGCCGTCAACAAGGACCAGGCCGACTACATCTTCATCCACTTCCTCCCGGTGATCGACACCTGGGTGTGGCAGATCCCGATCACCGACACCATCACCTCGATCGGTGTCGTCAGCCAGAAGAAGCGGTTCCAGGAGTACGGCGGCGACCGCGAGAAGTACTTCTGGGAGACGGTGGCCTCCCGCCCCGAGCTGCTCGACGTGCTCAAGAACTGCGAGCAGGTCAAGCCCATGAAGACCGAGGGCGACTACAGCTACGGCATGAAGCAGATCGCCGGCGACAACTACGTCCTCATCGGCGACGCCGCCCGCTTCGTCGACCCGATCTTCTCCTCCGGCGTCTCCGTCGCGCTCAACAGCGCGCGCCTCGCGGCGAAGGACATCATCGCCGCCCACGAGGCCGGGGACTTCAAGCACGAGCGCTTCGCCGCCTACGAGGGCAAGCTCCGCAAGGCGGTCGGCTACTGGCACCGCTTCATCGAGGCCTACTACCGCCTCAACATCCTGTTCACCGCCTTCGTCCAGGACGACCGCTACCGGCTGGACATCCTCAAGATGCTCCAGGGCGACGTCTACGATGACGAGGAGCCGAAGGCGCTCTCCGCGATGTGGGAGATCATCGAAGCGGTGGAGAGCGACCCGACCCACCTGTGGCACCCGTACCTGGGCCAGCTGAGGTCCCCCACCGCCGCGCCCAGCTTCTGATCCAACCGGCCCTCCCCCAGCCGGGGGAGCAAGGAGCTGGACGCAAAAACCGGCCGCGTACCTTCCCCGGAGAAATCCGGGAAGGTACGCGGCCGGCACCGTTTTCGGCGACTGCCGCGCGGGACGTCAGGCGGCACGCGCGTGCGCGATGACGGTGAGCAGGGCCCGGGGGGTCGGGGCGTCGGCGACGATCGTGTCGGGCAGCATCAGGCCGTACTCCCGCTTGAGCCTGCCGGTGACCTGGAGCAGGGCCAGCGAGTCGTAGCCGAGCCGGTAGAAGGGCGTGTCGACGACGTCCTCGGCCTCCAGGTCGATGCCCTCGGGGACGCCGGCGCTCTCGCTGAGCAGCCGGAGCAGATCGGCGAGGGTGAAGCGGTCGGGGGACTCGGACATGGCCATGGGTGCCTCCTTGAATGGGCGAAACGGGTGTCGGGAGAAGAAGGGACAGGGAGAGGAAGGGACAGGAAGGGCGGACCGAAGAGGGGGCGGGGCGCGGGGCCGGCGGTTCAGAGCCGGCCGAGCAGCACGCCGAGCAGGCTCTGGTCCAGCGTGGTGTCGACGGCCGTGTCGGCCGCGGCGCCGAAGCCCTCGTCGCGCAGGGCGGCGCTCACCACGTAGTCGGACTCCAGGGCGTAGGTGCCGAAGCTCCACTCCGGGCCGGTGCCCGGGGAGCCGTCCGGCCGCTGGAGGCTGATGCGCGCGTCGTCGAGCGTGAAGCCGAACTCGGTGAACCGGAAGCGCAGCCCCTGGCCGATGGCCTTGCTGTACGCCTCCTTCAGCGTCCAGAGCCGGACCAGTGCGCTGTTGCGGGTCTGTTCGGGCAGTGACTCGAGCAGCTCGCGCTCGTGCGGGGTGCAGGCCTGGAACTCCACACCGGTGCCCACCATCGGGCGCTCGGCGCGCTCCACGTCGACGCCGAGCAGGCCGCGCCGGGTGACCCCGACGACCATGACCTCCTCGGTGTGGCTGAGGCTGATGTCGATCTGGTCGCAGCCGCGCAGGTACGGCCGGCCGCCCGGCTTGTACGCCAGGTCCACCGCCTCGGGGCTGCTGGCCAGCACCCGGGCCGCGGTGTGCTTCAGCAGCAGCCGGGAGGCGAGGAAGCCCTCCCGCACCCGGCGGTGGCTCAGCCGCTGGAAGCGGTCCCAGTCACGGGGGCCGAGCAACGGGCGCAGAACCCTTTCTCCAGTGTCCGCGGGGAGCCAGTCGGCGACTCGGCCGTAGGTCACCACGGTGCCGCGGCCGGCCAGGGGCCCGAGCACGTCGTCCCACGGGCCCTCCGGACCGGTCACGCGCACCGGGGCTCCGGCGCTGGGAGGGGCCATCAGACGGCCGCCTTCACCAGACGGTCGCGCAGGTAGGCGACCAGGGAGCCCACCGACGTCATGCTGTCGACCATGTCGGGCAGGGAGAGCTCGCCGAGCTCCGGAACGGCCTGCTCGACGCGGTACTTCAGCTGCATGATGAGGACCGAGTCGAAGCCCAGGTCCTCCCTCAGCAGGGAGTCCGTGCCCACCTCGGCCACCGGATCGTCGATGACCCGCCGCACCGCCTGGACCACCGCGGAGATCAGATCGCCGGACGTGTCGTCGGCTTGTGTGTCGTCGGCGTGTGCGCGCATGGGCGGTTTCCTTCCGGTCAGGACTCTGCGAGGTTCGTCTCGTACAGGTCGTAGGAGCGCTTGAGCTCGTAGCGTTCGAGGACGGCCTCGAAGAGGCGCCGTTCGACGGCCTCCTGAGGAGCCTTGGGGATGTCGAGCCCCAGCAGGGCGCCCAGCCGGTACAGCGCGCCGGTGATCCACGCCGGGTCCGCGAGGAAGGTTCCGGGGCGGGCGTCGCGGTGCTCCCGCCAGACCCCGAGGCTGGCCGCCGCGGCGCAGACCAGGGCGTACCGGTCGGTGAGCGCCAGGGTGTCCGGGGTGGAGAGTCCGTCGCCGGGGGTGATCCTGGCGAACCGCCCGCGCAGCTTGCGGAGTTCGCCGAGGAAGGCGGTGACCAGCTCGCCGAGCTCGTCGCCGAGGCCGGCGCAGGCGCTCAGGACCGGCACGACGGGGTCGGCGATGCCCGCGGGCGCCAGGGCGCCGAGATCGGCGGGCGGCAGGTCCTCCCAGGGCCGCAGCAGCGCGGCCGGCGGCTCGTCGTCCACCAGCCAGGAGGTGCGGGCCAGGTGCGGGAGCTGGGCGACGAGCATCGCTTGGCGGGCGGCGGTGCCCGCGTGGCCCTGTGCCAGCAGCGGCAGGTCGCGCGCCATGCGGCCGAAGGCGCCGTAGGGGCCCTTGCTGTCGAAGTACGCCTCGCCCAGCACCGTGGACAGGTCGTGCGCGGAGTCCTGGAGCAGCTTGGGCACGGTGTAGGCGGCGGCAGCGGCGCAGGCGCTCACCCGGTCGGGCAGCAGATGGATGCCGCGGGCGGCGGCCAGGGCGATGCTGTCGCTGATCAGCAGGTCCAGCAGGGCGCCGGTCAGCACCTCGCGCCCGTACGTCGACTTGAGCGGGCCGTAGGGGTCGTCGCCGCGGTTCTCCACGGCGAACCGGATGGCCGTGCGCAGCACGGTGTCGGCGGCGGCGATGAGCACCGAGGGCAGCAGGGCGCGGGTGACGACCGAGCAGCGGACGGCCAGCGCCATGCCCTGGCCCGGCTCGCCGATCACGGCCTCCTCCGGCACGGGGCAGTCGGTGAACTCCAGGCCGCCGAACTCGCAGCCGTCCAGTCCCACGGTGCGGTACCGGTACAGGGTGCGCAGGGCGCCCTCGGGCAGGATCTCGCGGTCGATCAGCAGCGCTTCGTGCGTGCCGTCCTCGGTGCCGGCGATGACGGTGAGACCGCGGGCCCGGGAGTAGTTGAGTACGGCGGTCTTGGCGCCGTCCAGGCGCCACCGGCCGTCCTTCTTGATGAGCGCGAACTCGTCGCGCACGAAGTCGTTGGCGTGCGCGACGGCGGGCCGGGCGACGGCGATCCGGCCCCCGCCGAGCAGCAGGGCGGCGGTCCACTCGCGCTGCGCCGGGTCACCGGCGGCCCACACGGGCGTGGCGGCGAAGTAGCAGTTGAGCCCGTACCCGAACCCGAGCGAGAGATCACGCCTGCACGCGGGCCGCACCACCCGGCCGAGCCCGTCGATCCGCTCCAGCCGGCCGCCGGACTCCACCGGCACGAACTCGGCGCCGAACGCGCAGTCGTCCAGCATCCGTTCGGCCCGGGCGAGGCTCTCGCCCGCGAGCGCACCCGTCCCCGAGGGCGCCAGCGCGCGCTCCAGTTCGTCCGTACGGCTCCGGAGCCTCGCCTCGGCCGTGGTCGCACGCACAGAATGCTCCACCGGGTGTCACTCCTCGCGGTCCGCAGGGTCCGGTCAGTCCCCGTACGTCCGGCTACCGCAACCACCCGCACGAGAACGGACCAAGCCTCCGCCGCACCGCTCAAGCCCTGGTGGACCGCCCCGCAGGCTCACGGGGCGGCATATGCCCAGTTCAGGTTCCCGATTCCGGTTGCGGTTCGGGGGGCGGCCGTAACCATGCCACCCTCGCGTTCGGCGGCGGGCCCGTCCGCTCCCCGGGATGCCCGAGCACCAGACAGTCCAGCGCCTGCCGCAACCGGTCCCGCTCCTCGTGCGGCGCCCCGACACACCCGTCGAGCAGCGACACCGCCCGGTGACCGTGCCGCCGGGCCTGTACCGCGAGCCCGTGGCCGGGACCCACCTCGGCGCACAACAGCGCGCCGACCGCGGTGAGTTGAGCGAGCGCCGCGTCCAGCAGCACCGGCTGGGACGGCTGCAGGGCCCAGAACTCGGGATCGACCGCCCGCTCGTTCTCGGGCCGGCCGCCCGCGCTCCCGGACAGCAGGGGCGTGTGCGGCACCGTGAACACGGAGGCCTGGAACGCCGGCAACGTCTCCCGGCAGGCCTGGGCGACCAGCGGCCCGTGCAGCCCCGCCGGCACCTGCACCCGCATCCAGGTCAGCCCGGCGACCTCCAGCGCCCGCCGCGTGGCCGCGAGCCCGAACTCCGAGCCGGAGACCACGGTCTGCCCGGGCCCGTTGGACGCGGCCACCACCGTGCCGCCCCGCAGGAAGGGCGTCACCGCGGGCGGTGCGGCGGCGACCGCGAGCGCTCCGCCCGCCGGTGCCCCGGCGAGCGCGTCGGCCTGCACGGCGACCAGGCGTACCGCGTCCGTCAGCGGCAGCACGCCGGTCTGAACAGCGGCCACCAGCTCGCCGACACTCTGGCCGAGGACCGCGCCGAGGCGCAGACCCCGGTCCCGTACCGTCTCGCTGAGCGCGTGGCAGACCGCGAACAGCAGCGGATGCACCTCGGCCACGGTGCGCAATCGCTCACCGGAGGACCACAGTCGGTACAACCGTTCCCCGGCCGGACCCAGCAGTTCCAACACCGCGTCCATGGCCGTGGTGAAGGCGGGCTCGTACCGGTACAGGCCATAGGCCATGGCGGGGTACTGAGCTCCCGCACCGGGCAGGAGCAGCGCGACCGGTAACACCGGTACGTCAGTACCGGCCCGGCGCTCGCACTCTGAAGAGCGAGAGCGGCTGGTCCAGCCGTAGTTCGGAGGAGGAGTCGAGCAACGCCCCCTGGAGCGACTGCAGTTCGTAGCTCGGGTCGAGCCCGAGCTCCCCGGCGAGCACGTCCCGCAGCCGCTGGTAGACCTCCAGCGCGGTGGTGCGCCGCCCGGCCCGGTACAGCGCGAGCATCAACTGGAGATGGATGCCCTCGTGCAGCGGATGCCGTGCCGCGAGCCCGAACAGCTCGCCGATGATCTCGTGGTGGCGCCCGAGGAGCAGGTCCGCCTCGATGCGGCGGCACAGGATGCCCATCCGGGACTCCTCCAGGCGGGTCACCTCGACGTCCAGCACCCGCCCGCACTCCACGTCGGCGAGGGCCGGCCCGCGCCACAGCGACAGGCCCTTGCGGAACAGGTCCGCCGCCGCCTCGTAGTCCCCCTTCTCCAGGGCCCGGTGACCGCCGCCGGAGAGCCGCTCGTACTCCCGGACGTCGACGGAACCGCCCTGGGTGTCGAGCAGATAGCCGCCGGGCTGGGTCACGAGCACGCTTTTCGCGCCCAGGGGCATATCCGGCGATGGGCCTCCGATGGCGGAGGTGATAAGGTTGCGAAGTTGAAGTATGTACGTCTGCAGGGTCGTTGCGACGCTGGGTGGTGGGGTCTCGCCCCAGACCTCCTCCACCAGCATCCCTACGGAGACGGGACGGTCAGGATTGAGGGCCAGAACCGCGAGAACCTTGCGTGGCTTGACCGCGGAAGGCACCACAGACTTGCCGGCCTGCATCAGTCTGCATGCGCCGAGCACTTCGATGTCCATCGGCATCCTCTCTGTTGCCTGCACTCCGCTGCTGAGGTTCCGCAGCATGGATTCGCTCAGTGATGTGATGGTCACGTGATGGTCCGGTGAGCACCCGGACAAGGTCTCAACTCGGACTCGAGTCGGCCTGGAACGCCGGTACACGCGGATACAACGGCCGGATCCCGCCGCTCCGCAGCAGCCCGCGCATGGCCGAGCGCTGGAGCTTCCCACTGGTGGTGCGCCGTACCACGCCCGGCCGGACGAGCAGGATCACGGCGTCGGGGATGCCGAACTCCCCGTCGAGGTGGGTCTGTACGGACTCGGCGAGCGACGGCAGTTCGCCGTCGAGGACGCCGTTCTCGCGCACTTCCTGGATCACGATGAGCCGATCGCGTTCCGGCCCCGTGGTGACGGCCGCGGTCACCCCGAACAAGGGGTTCAGGCCCTGGACCGAGGTCTCGATGTCCTCCGGCGCGACATCCACCCCGTTGACGACGACGCCTTCCTTGAGCCGCCCGATCACGAACAGCTCGCCGTGTTCATCCACGGCTCCCAGGTCGCCGCTACGCAAAAACGATCCGTCATGAGCCGACGTGATCGCCCCGAAGCTTTCCTCGGTCTCGGCACGGCGCCGCCAGTAGCCCGGCGCGACACTCTCGCCGCGGACCCAGATCTCGCCCACCCGCCCCGGCTCGAGCACCTGCCGGTTCTCCGGGTCGACGATCCGTACCTCCACTCCGCGCGGCCGTCCGACCCCGATCAGGGTCCGGCTGCGGGAGCCGTTTCCCGGTGCGGTCATCCGGCCGGCGGCGAGCGCGGCGGGATCCACCGCGCGCCGCACGGGGCGCCGCCCCGGGGTGCCGCCCGTCACCAGCAGGGTCGCCTCGGCGAGCCCGTACGCCGGGTAGAACGCCTCGGGCCGGAAGCCGGCCGGGGCGAACCGCTCCGCGAAGGCGGCCATGGTGGCCTCCCGCACGGGTTCGGCGCCGTTGACGGCGACCTGCCAGGAGGACAGATCGAGCCGGGCGACCTCCTCGTCCGTCGCCGTCCGCGCGCACATGTCGTACGCGTAGTCGGGGCCGCCGGACACGGTCACGCCGTACGTCTGGATCATCCGCAGCCAGCTGAGCGGCCGTACCGCGAAGGTCGTGGCGGGCATGAGCACGCCTCGGGCGCCGAGGTGGAGCGGGTGCAGCAACTGCCCCACCAGGCCCATGTCGTGGTACGGCGGCAGCCAGCCGCCGATCACCGAGCCCTCGTCCGTGCCGAGCGCCCGGGCGATGGCCTCCTGTCCGGCCAGCAGATTCCGCTGGCTGATCACGACGCCCTTCACCTGGGTCACGGACCCGGAGGTGTACTGGATGAGGGCGGTGTCGTCGTCGTGCGACACCGTCGGCCGCCAGTCGCCCGGGTCCGGCAGGGCCGCCCGGTCCGCCGCGAGGCAGACCAGGTCGCTGCCCGCGAAGAGCCGGGACAGCTCCGCCGCCACCGCGGAGTCGGCGAGGGCCAGGCCCACGTCGGCGTCCTTGGCGATGGCGGTCAGCCGGCGGACATTGCGCCCGCCGTCCAGCGGGGACGGACAGGGCACTGCGGTGGCTCCGGCGTAGAAGCAGCCGAGCAGCGCGGCGATCTGGAGCGGGCCCTCGCAGTGCGGCAGCAGGACACGCTGCCCCACCCCGCCCCGCGACTGGACCCAGGCCGCCAACTGTCTTGCCTGGCGGTCGAGTTCGCCGTAGGTCAGAGTCCGGGCCGGTGAACCCAGCCCTCGTCGGCCGGGCGGCTCGGTGCCGACGAAGCCGAAGGCCTCACGGCTGGGATCCGCCGCCTCGAGGCGGCGAAGTAATGCGCCAAGAAAACCACCCATTTCGAACCGCCCCCGTTCGACTCAATGGCGCGAAGCTAACGGCCGATGCTCGAGAAACGCATGACCTCGCCTCAACACCCAGACGGGTGTCGGCTGCCTGAGACCGCATCATAACGAGGGAAGATGCCCTCGCGGTACGGGTAATTCATGACGTGTTGAGGAATCGATCCGGTCGGATCCTGTCCGCGATTCCAGACCGCACCCGCGCTGAACTTGGCAAGTATCGCTCGGAGTCCAGCCGTCCGGATCCGAACGGAGCGGCCAAATACGCGACTTCGCCGCGATTGAGCGTCCTTTCGATCTCCACCGGCGGGCCGGGGAGGTTCAAGAACCTGCCGAGGCGCGCTTCAGCGCGGACCCCGGCGGACCTCGCCCGATGCCGCGAACCGCGTTCGGGATACGGGTCATTGTCCGTTCAATTGCCTTGAATAACAGTCAAGTTGTGGCGTGCAGGAAGTGACGGTCCGCCTTCTTCCCGGTCCGTGTTCTCGAGGCCGTCGCGAGGACGACCGGGCACCCTCGCCGCGGGCCCGTCGTCCCGTCCGTCCCCGCCGTGAGGAGGTAGCGCCCATGTCCGGCTCGTTGCCCACCCCCACCGGCCCGTCCGGCGACGTGCGCAAGGCCGCCGATCTCGCCGGCCGGCACGCGGCGGACGCCGACCTCGCCCGGCGGCTGCCCGGCGAGGTGGTGGACGCCCTGGTCGCGGCGGGTTTCGCGCGCCACTTCGTGCCGGTCCGCTGGGGCGGGCGGGCCGGCGGTGTCGAGGAGCTGCTGGACGCCGTGGCCACGGTGGGCGAGGGCTGCACCTCGGCCGCCTGGATCGCCACCGTCACCTCCGGCGCCGCCCGGATGGGCGCCTGTCTGCCGGAGGAGGGACAGGGCGAACTGTGGTCCGGGGGCGCCGACACCCTCGTCGTGGGAGCGCTCAACCCGACCGGACGGGCGCGTCCCGTCATCGGCGGCTGGCGGCTCACCGGACAGTGGCCGCTGGTCAGCGGCGTGGACTTCGCCGACTGGTCGCTGGTGTGCGCGTCGGCACCGGCCGGCGAGCGGGAGACCGCCCTGTTCCTCGCCGTGCCGCGCCGCGACTACCGGGTCGCGGACACCTGGTTCAACGTCGGCATGCGGGCGACGGGCAGCAACACGCTGATCGCCGAGGACGTCTTCGTCCCCGCGCACCGGTCCGTCCCCCGCGACGACATCCGGCAGGGCCGGGCCGTCGGCTCCGTCGCGAGGTGCCACACCGCCCCGCTGCGGGCCATCAGCGGACCGCTGTTCGCCGCCCCGGCGCTGGGTGCGGCGCGCGCGGCCGTACGGGCCTGGTCGGCGCGGATGGCGGCCCGGCCCGGTCCGGCCGTACCGGGCGTACTGGCCCGCGCCGAGGCCGACATCGAGGGCGCGGCCCTGCTGCTGCGCCGGGTGGCACGCACGGCCGACGAGGGCGCCGCCGGCGAGAGCGAGCGGACCGGGGCGCCACGGGACTGCGCCCTGGCAGCGGACCACCTCGTCGACGCGGTGGAACGCCTCTTCCGCTCGGCCGGCTCCGGCGCCCAGGCGCAGGACGACCCGCTCCAGCGCGTCTGGCGCGATGTGCACTGCGTGGCCGCCCATACCGCCCTGCGCTTCGACACCGCGGGCCACGCCCACGGCGGCCGGCTGCCGGGAACCGCGTGACGCGGGTTCCGCCGCTCCATCCCCCACCGAGAAAGGCTGACCGAGTTGCACTCAGAGACCGCTCCGCCCCCGACCGGGACGTCGGCCCCGGCGTTCGCCGACGCCGGCCTCTACACGGAGATCACCCAGTTCTACGCCTGGCACATGGCACTGATGGACGACCGTGAGCCGGACGCCTGGGCCGACGCCTACACCGAGGACGCCGTGTTCGAGGAACCGGGGCGCACCGAGGCGATCCGCGGCCGGGAGGCGATCCGGGCCGCCATCACCCGGCGCGCGGCGGAACTCGCCGAGGCGGGCGTCGTCATGCGGCACTGGACGAGCAATCTGATGGTCACCCCGCTGCCGGACGGCACCCTGCGCGCCCAGTACTACTCACTGGTGATGCGGGCCCCACGGGGGCAGCGGCCGGACATCTTCGCGCACGTGGTCTGCCGGGACGTGCTGGTCCGGAAGGGCGGCCGCTGGTTCATCCGCCACCGGCACCTCGGCGTCGACGCCTTGGAGCACTGAATCCGCCGCGGCGAGCGAGACCAGCGTCGCCGGGCGCAGCACGCGCCGCTGGCCGTACTGGTCCACCAGCCGGGAGACCTGCGGCCCGGCCACCGCCGCGGCCGGCGCGATGGTGGCCGACAGCGCGCCGGCCAGGCCGTAGCGCCCAGTCAGCTGGGACACCATCGTCACCACGCCGATGCCCGTCATCGACAGGGGCATCCGGCCGAGGAAGCCCGCGGCGGAGAAGCCCCTGGAGCCGGGGGCGGCGACCCCGGCAGCGCTGCCGGGGCCTCTCGGCGTGCCTCCGCCGCGTCCTCCCGCGCCGCTCAGAGGTTGTGGACGCCGCCGTCCACCAGCAGCACCACACCGGTGGAGTACGCGGCCTCGGCCAGCGTCAGCACCGCCTGTGCGACGTCCTCGGGGGTGCCGATCCGGCGCAGCGGGGCGCCCGCGGTGACGGCCTCGCGAGGGCCGGTGAAGTCGGCGGTCCAGGGGGTGTCGATCAGGCCGGGGGCCACCGCGTTGACCCGGACGTCGGGACCGGCGACGTTGGCCAGCAGCCGCGTCAGATGGTTGATCGCCGCTTTACTGACGGCGTACGGGATCGAACTGCCGGTCGGCTTCACCCCGGCGATCGACGAGATGTTGACGATGGCTCCGCCGCCGTCGGCCTTCAGGTGCGGCATCGCCGCCACGCTCATCTGCCAGGTGCCGACCACGTTGACGTCCAGGATCTCCCGCCACACCGCCGGTGAGGCCGCGGCGAGGTCGGCGTGCGGGATGAGCCGGGTGGCGCCCGCGTTGTTGACCAGCAGGTCGAGCCGGCCGAGCCGCTCCACCACCGTGTCCACGATCCGCGCCGCCTGCTCCTCCACCGCGATGTCGCCCTGCACGTAGACGGCACCGGGCAGCGAGTCGGCGAGCTCCTTGCCCTCCTTGGACGAGTTGCGGGAGTTGACCGCGACCCGGTAGCCCGCGGCTGCCAGGGTCTTCGCGGTCGCCTCGCCGATCCCGGACGTCGAACCGGTCACCAGGGCGACCCGCTGCGTCGACATGGGTGTGCCTCCTTCGGGCGTACGGATCAGGTGGTGCCGTCGTGGGTGACGCGCCGGTACCGGACGAGCCAGCCGCCCTCGTGGCGGACCAGGGAGTCCTCGGCGTAGGTGCTCGCCGTGATCTGCGGCCGGCCGCCGCGCTCGGTGGCCATGGAGAAGGCGTAGTAACGGGTGCGTACGACGCCCTGCTCGTCACGCGGATCCACTTCGAGCATGCCGAGCCAGTGGCGGCGGGTGATGCCCTCGGCGACGATCTGGTCCACCCGCTTCTGCGCGGCCACGGCGATGGTCGCGCGGCCGGTCAGCGGTCCGGCGACGTTCTGGTCGAAGACGCCGTCCTCGGTGAACGTGTCCGCCCATTCCTCGACGGCGCCGTGGTCGAGCAGCCGCATCTGCCGGGCGTAGAACTGCTGGATCTGCTGGAAGAGGCTGCCGTCGGGAGCCTGATCGGGCACGGCCGCGACTTCGGTCATCGAGTGCTTCTCCTCGTGGTCGGCTGCGCGGAGGCCCTCCGCGTCCGGGCCGAGGGTGCCAGCGCGCTCTCAAGGTGAACTCGACTCATCGCACAGCAGGTGCGACGACCCTTCCCCCCGACGTGAGTCGTCACGGTGGCGGCCGGCCCGAAGGCCCCATCAACAGGAGGATGTATGTCGGAGCAGGAGTCACGCACCGCCGTGGTGACCGGCGCGACCAGCGGGATCGGCCTCGCCACCACCCGGCTGCTGGCACAGGGGGGACACCGGGTCTTCATCTGCGCCCGTACCGAGGACAGTGTGCTGCGTACGGTGAAGGAGCTGCGCGAGGAAGGCCTCGACGTCGACGGCGCGCCGTGCGACGTGCGGTCCACGGAGGACATCCGGCGGTTCGTCGGCGCCGCCGTCGACCGGTACGGCACGGTCGACGTCCTGGTCAACAACGCCGGCCGCAGCGGGGGCGGGGTCACCGCGGACATCACCGACGAGCTGTGGCTGGACGTCATCGGCACCAACCTCAACAGCGTGTTCCTGATGACCCGTGAGGTGCTGAACACCGGCGGGCTGCGGCACAAGGACTGGGGCCGCATCGTCAACATCGCCTCCACCGCCGGGAAGCAGGGCGTGGTGCTCGGCGCCCCCTACTCGGCCTCCAAGCACGGGGTGGTCGGTTTCACCAAGGCCCTCGGCAACGAGCTGGCCCCGACCGGGATCACCGTCAACGCGGTCTGCCCCGGCTATGTGGAGACGCCCATGGCGCAGCGGGTGCGCTCGGGATACGCGGCCGCGTACGACACCAGCGAGGAGCAGGTCCTGGAGAAGTTCCGGGCGAAGATCCCGCTCGGCCGGTACTCCACCCCCGAGGAGGTCGCCGGGCTCGTGGGCTATCTGGTCACCGACGCCGCCTCCTCCATCACCGCGCAGGCGCTCAACGTCTGCGGCGGGCTCGGCAACTTCTGACCCCCTCCGGCGTCCTCGGACCCGTCGAAAGAGGTGACACCGATCATGACCGTGCGCGAGGTCGAGCACGAGATCACCGTCGAGGCTCCGGCCGCTGAGGTGTACCGGCTGATCGCCGAGGTGGAGAACTGGCCGCTGATCTTCCCGCCCTCCGTGCTGGTCGAGCGGGTGGAGCACACGGGGAACGAGGAGCGGATCCGGATCTGGGCCACCGCCAACGGCACCGCGAAGAACTGGACCTCCCGCCGGATCCTGGACCCCGAGGCGCTGACGATCAGCTTCCGTCAGGAGGTGTCGGCGCCGCCCGTCGCCGCGATGGGCGGCACCTGGATCGCCGAGGCCCTGTCGCCGGAGCGCACCCGGCTGCGGTTGCTGCACGACTACCGGGCCGTCGCCGACGACCCCGAGGGCCTGGAGTGGATCGACCGGGCCGTGGACCGCAACAGCCGCTCGGAGCTGGCCGCGCTGAAGACCAGCGTGGAGCTGGCCACCGGCGCGCCCGACCTCAGGCTGTCCTTCGAGGACAGCGTCGAGATCGACGGCTCGGCCAAGGACGTGTACGACTTCCTCAACGAGGCCGACCGGTGGCCCGAGCGGCTGCCGCACGTCGCCGCGGTGGACCTGCGCGAGGAGACCCCCGGCCTCCAGGTGCTGCGGATGGACACCCGGGCCAAGGACGGCTCGTCCCACACCACCGAGTCCGTGCGGGTGTGCTTCCCGCACCACCGCATCGTCTACAAGCAGACGACACTGCCCGCGCTGATGGCCCTGCACACCGGGTACTGGCAGCTATCCGAGGACGACCGGGGCGTCACGACCGCCACCTCCCAGCACACGGTGATCGTCGACACCGGGAACATCCACGCGATCCTGGGCCCGGACGCGGGCGTCCCCGAGGCCCGGGCGTTCCTGCGCAACGCGCTGGGCACCAACAGCCGGGCCACCCTGGGCCACGCCAAGGCGTATGCGGAAGCCAGGGCGTAAGGCAATTCCCGGCACAGCCGTTCAGGAAACGTTCAGTAAAACATTGCGCGGGCCGGTTGCGGAAAACGATTCGGCCCATTGACGACTGCCGCCGTGGCGGCCACCTTTGTGGCGAAACGAAATTCGTTCGACCACGAGAGCTGGTACGCCCATGAGAAGAATGCGGCGCTGCGTCACTTCCGTCCTCACGGCCGCAGCCGTCACGACGACAATCCTCGTCTGGCCCGCGGAGGAATCCGCGCAGGCATTTCCCGCGACACCCAAGCAGACCGTACTGAACTACCTCCGCGGCATCACGGGGAACTCCATCGTTTCCGGACAGCACAACAAGGAGCCCGCTTCCGCGCCCGGCCAGTACACGCAGCAGGTCAAGGACGTGACCGGGCAGTACCCCGGGCTGTGGGGCGGTGACCTGATGTTCAACGCCACCGACGTGGCCAACCGCCAGCGGGTGATCGACCAGGCGAAGACCGAGTGGGCGAACGGTTCCCTGGTCACGCTGACCTGGCATGTCTGCCCGCCGACCGGAGGGAGCAGCTGCGCGTTCGAGGGCGGCGTGAAGTCGAGCATATCCAACGCGCAATTCTCCCAGATCATCACCTCCGGGAGCGCCCTGAACAATGCCTGGAAACGGCGCCTCGACGAAGTCGTCCCCTACCTCCAGCAACTGAAGAACGCGGGTGTGCCCGTTCTCTTCCGGCCGCTGCACGAAATGAACGAATCATGGAACTGGTGGGGAAACCGGCCCGGGGCGAACGGCAGCGCACGCCTCTATCAGATCACCCGCGACTACCTCGCCGGCACGAAAGGGCTGGACAATCTGATCTGGGTGTGGAACGTGCAGGACAATCCCGCGGGCGGCTGGAGCACCTACTACCCGGGCAGCCAGTACGTGGATGTCGTCTCCCTGGACGTCTGGTACAAGAATCACCCCAGTTCCGCGGACTACCAGCAGATGCAGAGCATCGCGGGAACAAAGCCCATCGCCCTCGCCGAAATGGGCAAGGTGCCGAATTCCACCCTGCTGAACAGCCAGACGAAGTGGGCGTGGTTCATGATGTGGTCCGAGCAGCTGCGCGGGAACAACACCAACGCCGAGATCCAGGCGGCGTACTTCCACCCCAGGGTGCTGAACCAGGGTGAGGTCGTGCTGCCCTGACGGTGCCGGTCACAGCCAGCCGTGCAGAGCCTGCAGGAACCCGGCCGGATCGTCGCGGTGGACGGTGTGCCCGGCACCGTCCACCGTGCGGACGTGCCAGCCGCGGCGGCGCAGTGCCGCGGCCTGCGCCGGCGGGATCCGCTCGCTGGGACCGGCGAGCAGCACGAGCGAGGGGACGGCGGGGGCGCCCGGCAGGCCGGGCAGGTGCTGGAGCGCGGTGACCGACGCGGGGTCCCAGGTCGCGAGGGCCCGCAGCTCGGCGGTGATGTCGTCGTCGTGCCACCGGGGATGGGCGGCACGCAGCTCCCGCCAGGTGGCGTACTTGCCGGCCCGCAGGGCCTCCAGGTCCCGGGGCCGGGGCAGCCAGGCGGGGTCGCAGTGGACGGCGCGGGCGCAGCGCAGCGCCGGTACGGCGAGCAGCAGCGCGGCCGAGCCCAGGGAGTGACCGATGGCGAGGTCGGGCGCCCCGGGCAGGGTGTCGAGCAGGGCGGCGGCGAGTGCGGTGGGCGTGTAGCCGGGGGCGGGCCCGCTGGCTCCGTGGCCGGGCAGGTCCACGGCGACGACCCGGTAGCCGTGCCCGGCGATCGCCGGGGCGACCCGGGTCCAGGCCCGCGAGTCCGACATGATGCCGTGCACCAGGACGGCCGTGCGGGGCCCGTCGCCCCAGACCCGGGCCGCGAGCCTCACGGGACGCCGCCCGGACAGGACACGCGGGCCCGGTTCATGGGTCGCTCCTCAGGGGGTCAGTCGGTGGCGGTGATCGAGTCGACCCAGGCCGTGCCGGCCGCGCCGTTGAAGTAGAAGGACAGCTGGCTGACGCGGCTGAGGTCGAGCGGGCCCTTCGTCGCCCACGGGGGGTTGGTGAACTCCGCGAGCGGCAGGTCGATGCGGGTGCCGTCGGTGTCGGTGAGCGGCACGGTCGTCTCCCAGTAGATGCCGGCCGCCACGAACTGGACCGTCAGGCTCTGGTCCGCGCTGCCGTCCGAGCGGGCCCACAGGCGCAGGGTGCGGGCGCCTCCCCAGTCCTGGGGCGCCGGCAGGGAGCGGATGATGCCCGCGTAGCCGGGGGTGCCGGGGTCGTAGGCGGCGCGCAGCGCACTGCCCTGTCCGTCGGCGTGCTCAGCGTCGAGGGAGACGGTGACCGGGCCGCCTCCCGGGTTGCGGACGTAGGCGGCGGACAGCGCCGCGCCGTCCTGGTAGCCCTCGAAGTCGTCGACGGTCAGCGCTCCGGTGGTGAAACGGGTGGGGGCGCCGTCGGCGGTGCGGGTTCCGGCGCCGTTCACCGCGGTGACCCGCAGGTAGTAGGTGGTGCTGGGCCGGAGGTTGACGGGCGGACGGTAGCTCGTGGTGCGCAGCCCGGCGACGTCGACGACCGGGTCGGAGAGGTCCGCGTGCGTCGAGAGGGTCACCGCGTAGTGCGCGGCGCCCTCGGCGGCCGTCCAGGTCAGCGGGTCCGTGACGGACACCCCGGTCGCGCCGTCCTCCGGGCTCTGCCGGAAGGTGCCCGGTGCCGTGGTCGCGGCGGACGCCGCCTCCTCGGCGAGGGTGACGCCGGTCAGCGGCGCCGGACGGGACGAGGCAGCCCAGACCAGCCGGGCGCCGACCGCCTCACGCGGGGGCTCGATGCGCAGCACGGTGGTGCCGCGGGCCGTGGACACGGTGGGCTTCACCGGCGTCCAGGTCGTCCCGTCCCGGGTGATCTGCGCGGTGGGCAGACCTCGGTGCCCGTCCGTGGCGAAGTGCGCGGTGATCTCCTGCGGGCGTCGCGTCTTCCAGGCGATCTGCCCCTCCCGGCGGGCCCGGGGAGCGATCCGGACGCCGTCGCCGTCGGGGGTGCGGACCAGGCCGGCGCTGTGCGCGGCGGTCCCCGCCCAGCTCTGCAGCGGGTCCACCCGCACGTCCTGCTCGGGCCCGGCGTTCAGGGCGGCGGAGGTGGCGAGGGGACGTCCGGCCCGGTCGAGCGCCGTGACCCGGTACCAGGCGCGGGACTTGGGGGTGCTGGGGTCGAGCCAGGGGGCGTCGTTGTCGGTGACCGGGGTCCCGGTGAGCGTCGTCCACGGCCCGTCCTCGCCCCGCACGGACCGCTGGACGCGGTAGGCGTGGGCGCCGGCGGTGCCGCGCCAGGCGACCTCGTTGATCCCGGACCGCTTGGTGACGGCGGTGATCAGGGGCGGCGTGACGGGGACGGCGGGCAGCTGCCGCTCCCCCGCGACGATCTTTCCCAGCGCCGAGCTGGCGAGCACGTCGGCGCGCATCGCGGCCGTGTCGCCGGGGTGGTGCAGGGTGTATCCGTCGTCGTGCTGGACGTACCCGTGGTCGTCGGCGTGGCCGAACAGGGACCAGGAGAGCACTCCGCCGACGTCCGGGTCGTCGGCGAGGGTGAGCGCGTCGGCCGCGGTGAGGCTGTCGGAGCCGTGTTCACCGGCGAGGTAGACCTTGCCCCGGGCGGTGACGCGGGCCGCGTCCGCGGTCATCGCCGCGGCCGAGGTCGGGTAGTAGTGCACGTCGACGATGTCGACCTCGTCGGAGGCGAGGGCGGCGGCGTCGACACCCTGCTGCCGGCCGGCGGAGATGAGGTGCCGGGGCGCGAGGCCGCCGACGTAGGCGCCCATCTCGTCGACCCAGTCGCGGGTCATGTCGTTCAGCTCGTTGCCGAGCTCCCAGGACATGATCGTGGGGTCGTCCTTGTAGGCGAGGCCGGTGTACGGGTTGACGTGGTCGAGCACGTGGCGGACGTACTCCTTGTAGGCGGCCCTGGCCCGGGGGTCGGTGTAGAAGTCCTTCGGGTCCTTCAGGCCGAGCCACTTCGCCATCGTGGGGTAGCCGCCGTGGTAGTAGTCCCACTGGTCGGTGAGCGGGACGATCAGCCGCAGTCCGTGGGCGCGGGCCCGGTCGACGGCGTAGTCGATGGGCGCGAACGCGTCCTCGTTGAACGTGCCGGCGGCCGGCTGGATGCACTGCGGGCAGCCCAGCGAGGTGCCGAGCGTGTGGGAGCGGACGACGGTGGCGTTCATGGCGCGTGCCGTCTTCAACGCGTCGTCGATCCGGAAGTAGGTGGGGTGGTCGACGCCGCCCACGTTCTCGTCCAGGCCGAGCCAGTACAGGTTGGTGCCGGCGAAGCGGAACGGCTTGCCGTGCAGGGTCAGCGTGCTTCCGTCGCGCTGGACGAACGCGTCGGCGCTCCGGCCGCCCGGACCGGCACTCGCGCTGGACGAGGCGGCGGCGGCGACGAGGACGGCGCTCACGGTGAGGAGGGAGGCGAACGCTCTTCGGCGGTGTCGGGGCATGGCTGACCTGCCTTTCGGCTCAAGAGGAGACAGCGAGGGGAGACAGCGAGGGAAGACGGCGCGGGAAGACGGCGCGGGAAGACGGCGCGGGAAGAAGGCGGGGAAAGAAGGCGGGGGACGAACGGGGCGGAGGGCGGCCCGGGGCGAGGCAGGTGCGCCCCGGCCGGGCCGCCGGTCCAGGAGTGCCGCGTCAGTCGGCGTCCCGCGGCGGCGCGCTGCTGCCGCGGGGCAGCAGCACCGGGGTCGCGGCCGGGCCGGACGAGGGGTTGCGCCGGTGGACGACGTCGAACAGCCGGCGGGTGACGTCGGCGCCGAAGCCGAACACGTCGTGGCTCATGGCCGACAGGTTGGGATGGGTCAGCTGGCACAGCTGGGAGTCGTCCCAGGCGATCAGGCTGACGTCCTTCGGCACGCTCAGGCCCATCTCGGCGACCACGGAAAGACCCGCGACGGCCATGATGTCGTTGTCGTAGATGATCGCCGTGGGCCGCTCCCGGGAGGCGAGCAGCGACCGGGTGGCCCGGGCGCCCTGCTCGCCGGAGTAGTCGGTGGTGAGGCTGCGGGCCGGTTCCAGGCCCAGTTCCGCCACCATCGCGTTCAGCGCGGCGGTACGGATCATGGTGTGGCCGAGCGCCGGGTGGCCGCCCACCCGGGCGATGCGCCGGTGCCCGAGGGCGGCGAGGTAGCGCACCGCCTCGTGCACCGCGGTCTCGTCGTCGGTCCACACCGAGGTGAAGTCGCCCGTCAGGGACGGGTGTCCGACGGCGACGGCGGGCAGTCCGATCGTCGCCAGTTCGGTGATCCGCGGGTCGTTCTGCTGGATGTCGACCAGGATCGACCCGGCGATCCGGCGGGACTGCCACCACTGGCGGTGGACGGCGATCTCCTGGGCGGTGTCCCGCACGAGGTGCAGCAGCAGCGAGCAGCCCTGCTCCTCCAGCACGGACTCGGCGCCGGAGATGAACTCCATGTAGAAGGGCTCCAGGCCGAGTTGCCGCGCGGGCCGGGCGATGACCAGGCCGACGGTGTCGCCCGCGCCGGTCGCCGAACCGGACAGCTTGATCGCTGCCTGGTTCGGCACCCAGCCCAGCTCGGCCACGGCGGCCATGATGCGCTCGCGGGTGGCCTCCGAAACCCCGGGGCGGTTGTTGAAGGCCAGGGACACCGCGCCCCGGGACACCCCGGCACGGGCCGCCACGTCCGAGATCGTGACGCGCCTCGGCCGGCGTGCCGCCCCCTCACTCACGGACGGCTCCCCCGGCGTTGACGCAGAACAGCGCCGCCCGGGCGGCCTCCACCGCGGGCCGGGCGCCGGTCACCCGCCACGTGGTGCTCTCGCCGGGCAGGAGCGTCACCCGCCCGTGGTCGGTGCGGGCGTCCGCGTCCAGCCGGTCGGCCTGGAGCAGCAGATCCCGTACGAGCGTGCCGGCCGTGACCGTGATCAGCGCCCCGTCCGCACCGTCCGCGTCCACCCGCACCTCGTAGGAGGCGTCGGGGTAGGCGAACTCGCGGTCCGGGCAGGCGAAGTGCATCGCGCGCAGCCCGTCGGCGTCGGCGACCAGGAACTCCCGACGGGCGTCGCCGAAGCGCGCGACCGCTTCCGGCAGCGGCTCCAGGGCCACCTCCCGTCCCGCCGCCTTCAGCGCGACCTCGGCGTGGGCCAGCACCGCCCCGTCCGCACCGATCCGGCGGACCGTCACGGTGGTGTCCCAGACCGCCGCGCCCTGATTGCAGCCCGCGAGCACCGGCTCGCCGTCGCGGTCCTGGATCGTCAGCAGCCGGTCGGCGTACAGGCGGCGCAGCTCGAACCAGAGGGGCTTGAGGCGGCCGTCGCCGTCGATCGCCGCCCAGGAGGTGACCGGCCAGCAGTCGTTGAGCTGCCACAGCACCGTGCCGGCGCAGCGCGGCCAGTGCGAGCGCCAGTGCTCGACGCCCGCGGCCACGGCCCGCGCCTGGTTGAGCTGGGTCAGGTAGTGCCAGCCGGCGAAGTCGGCGGGCTCGGTGAAGTGCGGGGCGAGGCCCCGGTTCAGCTTGCCGTTGCCGTCCTCCGCCTTCTGGTGGTGCAGCATGCCGGGCGAGTCCGCCGCCAACGGCCGTTCCGACAGGGCGCGTTCCAGCGTGGCGAGCGCGGGCGGCGCCTGCCAGCCGAACTCGGCGACGAAGCGCGGCACCGTGGTGAGGTAGTCGCTGTAGTCGCGGCGGTTCCACACCTCCCAGGAGTGCGCGGTGCCGTGGTCGGGATCGTTGGGCGTGTGGTCCCACGACCCCGACCAGGGGCTGCCCGCCCAGTACGGCCGGGTCGGGTCCGTCTGCGCCACGACGCGCGGCAACAGGCCGAGGTAGTAGCCCTCGCCCCAGGAGTCGCCGCCCAGGGCCGGCTCCCAGTCCCAGTCGGCGAAGCCCCACAGGTTCTCGTTGTTGCCGTTCCACAGGACCAGCGACGGGTGGGGCATCAGCCGGGCCACGTTCTCCCGGGCCTCGGCCTCGATCTCCGAGCGCAGCGGCTGCTCCTCGGGGTAGGCGGCGCACGCGAACAGGAAGTCCTGCCAGACCATCAGGCCCAGCTCGTCGCACACCTCGTAGAAGGCCCGGTCCTCGTAGATGCCGCCGCCCCACACCCGCACCAGGTCCACGCCCGCCTCCGCGGCCTGGGTGAGGCGGGTGCGGTAGCGGTCGGCGGTGACGCGGGCGGGGAAGACGTCGTCGGGGATCCAGTTCACTCCCCGGGCGAAGACCGGGGTGCCGTTGACGACCAGGGTGAAGGCGCTTCCGTGGGCGTCCGCCGAGGTGTCGAGCCCGATCGTGCGGAAGCCGATCCGGCGCTCCCAGGTGTCCAGTGGCCGGCCGCCGCCGGCATCGCTGAGGACGACGGTGCAGCCGTACAGCGGCTGCTCGCCGTAGCCGCGCGGCCACCACAGCCGCGCGTCCGGCACCCGCACCGTCACCGTCGCGGTGTCCTCCCCCGGGGCGACGGTGATCTCCGCGGACGCGTCCCCGACCGCCGCCACCAGCCGAAGGGCACGCCCGGTTCCGGTCGCCGTGCGGTCCAGGCCGACGACGATCTCGGCGACACCGGTGCCGTCCTCGGCGACGGTGACCAGCGGACGGACCGAGGCCAGCCGGGCCGTGGACCACTGCTCGATCCGCGCCTCGCGCCACACCCCGGCCGTCACCAGCGTGGGGCCCCAGTCCCAGCCGAACGAACAGGCCATCTTGCGTATGTAGTTGAAGGGTTCGGGATAGGAGTTGGGGCGCTCCCCCAGCGCGGCCCGCACCGCCTCGGCCTCGGTGTAGGCGGAGGTGAACGCGACGTCGAGCGGGGCGGGCCCGTCCGCCAGCAGCTCGGTGACGTCGTACCGGTAGGACCGGTGCATGTTGCGGGTACGGCCCAGCAGCCGGCCGCCCACCCGCACGGCGGCGACCGTGTCCAGTCCGTCGAAGACCAGGTCGGCGCGCTCGAACAACCTGTCCCGCGCGGGCAGTTCGGTCGCATACGTCCAGTCGGCGCGGCCCACCCACGCGGCCTCGTCCTCGTTGCGGTCGAGGTAGGGGTCGGCCAGCCATCCCGCCGCCATCAGGTCGGTGTGGACGCAGCCGGGGACCCGCGCCGGCACGGCGGTCCCGGCCAGCCCCGGGGGCGCCTGTTCGGGGGTGTGACGGTCGGTGTTCAGGCGCAGCGTCCAACCCTGGGACAGCGGGGTGCGGACCTTCATGCGGGACTCCTCGTGAGACGTGGTGCGGGCGCGGCGGGCGGGCGGGTCATTTGGTGGAACCGGCCGCGAAGCCGCTGTAGATGAAGCGCTGGAGCGCCAGGAAGACGATCAGGGTCGGCACGATCACCAGGATCGCGCCGGCGGAGATGGTCTCCCAATGGGCGCCGAAGGGGCCCTTGAACCGGAACAGGGCGGTGGAGATGGTGCCGAGCTCGGGGTCGGGCATGTAGAGGAAGGGCACGTAGAAGTCGTTGTAGACGGCGATGCCCTTGACGATGACGACGGTGGCCACGGCCGGCCGCAGCATCGGAAAGATGATCTTCCGGTAGATCGTCCAGTGGCTCGCCCCGTCGATGCGCGCCGCCTCGTCGACGGACATCGGGATGGAGCGGATGAACTGCAGGAAGATGTAGATCGAGACGATGTCGGTACCGGTGTAGAGCAGGATCGGGGCCCAGCGGGTGTTGAAGGCGCCCAGTTCGTCGATCACCTGGAAGGTGGCGACCTGGGTCGTGACGCCGGGGACCAGCGTGGCCAGCAGGAACAGGCCCATCACCAGCTTCTTCAGCCGGAACTGGAAGCGGTCGATGGCGTAGGCGGTCATCGAGCCGATCAGTACGGTCCCGACGGTGGAGACCACGAGGATCAGCGCGGTGTTGCCGAACGCCCTGAGCATCGCGCCCTGTTCGAAGGCGGTCACGTAGTTGGCGAAGTTGAACCAGTTGCCGGGTGGTGACAGCGGCCCGTCGTTCGCCACCTCCGACTGGGTCTTCAGCGACGTCAGCACGACGACGCCGAGCGGCACGACGACCACGGCCGAGGCCAGCACCAGGGAAAGGTACTTCAGGAAGACGGCGGTCCGGGACAGCGCGCTGCCGCGGGTGTCGGTGGTCACGAGAGCTCCACCCTCTCCTCGGGGATCAGCCGGCGCTGGACCCAGGTGATCAGCAGGATCAGGACCAGCAGGACGACGGCCGAGGCGGACGCCAGGCCGACCTTGTCGAACTGGAAGGCGAGTTTGACCGTCTGGATCACGAACGTCTCCGTGCCGTTGGCGCCGCCGGTCATGATGTAGGGGATCTCGAAGACGGCCAGGGAGCCGGAGACGGCGAGGACGAAGCTCAGGCTGATGATGGGCTTGATGCTCGGCGCGATGATGTGCCGGAACTGCTGCCAGCGGTTCGCGCCGTCCAGCTGCGCCGCCTCGTACAGGTGCGGCGGGATCGACTGGATGGCGCCCAGGAAGAGCACCATGTTCAGCCCCATGAAGCGCCACACCGACACCCCCGCCAGCGAGGGGTTGGCCAGATCCGCGTCGCCCAGCCACAGGTGCTCGCCGTCGACGCCGACCATGCGCAGCAGCGTGTCGAGTGTCCCGTCGGGCTGGAAGAAGTACAGGAACACGAAGCCGACGGCCACCCCGTTGATCAGGTAGGGGAAGAACAGCAGGCCCTTGAACAGGTTGCGGAACCGGGTGTTGAAGCTGAGGACCGTCGCGAAGTACAGGGCGAGGGCGATCTGCACGACAGAGGCCACCAGGTAGAAGCCGCTGACGAGGAACACCTCGAACCGGGCGGGCCGCGTGACCAGGTCGGTGTAGTTCTCCCCGCCCACGTAGGAGCGGGTGGGGCTGACACCGTCCCAGTCGGTGAAGCTGTAGCCGATCATGTCGGCCACCGGGAGGTAGGTGAACATCACCAGCAGCGTCAGCGGGGCGGCCAGGAAGAGCCAGGGGGTCAGGGCCGTGGCACGGCGGCGTCTGCCGGTGCCTGGCCGGCCGGCGCCGGGCTCGGGAGGCGGTGCGCTTCCCCGGCCGGTGGCGGGCGCCCCGGCGCGGGTCTTCTGGGCAGCGGTCATCTCATGGTTCCTCGTGGTGGGTTCCCGTTCGGGCCTGAGCGGCGGCGGCACGGCGAGCGGGGGGCGCGTGCCGTCCCGGTGCGGCCGGGACGGCCCTTCGCGGTGCTGCTCGCCGTACCGTGGTGCGGTCAGCCGCCGAGGGTCTGCTGCGCCTCGGACCACTTCCCGTTCAGCTCGTCGAAGTAGCTGTCCATGTCGCCGTCGGCGGCGCCCCGGGCGACGTCCACCAGCTTCTGCCGGTAGTCCTGGGCGGTGATGCCGATCTCGGACGCCTTGTCGATCTCGTTGACCTCGGCCCGCTTCTTCTGATGCTGCGGGATCAGGGTGACATCGTTGTCGGCGAAGTCCTTGAGGGTGTCCGGCAGCGGGGCGCCCTTCACGGAGGAGATGGATCCCTCGGCGGCGGCCTGGCCGGACTTGGTGATGTACCAGTCGATCCACGCCCGGGCGGCGGCCTTCCGGTCGGAGTGGACGTTGACCGCGTACTGGTAGTCAGGGCGCAGCACCGAGCAGAACTTCCCGTCCTTCTGCGCGGGGAACGGCATGAACCCGATGTCCTCGGGGTTCTCGCCGGCCGCCTCGGCCGCGGCCCTCATCTGGGAGATCGCCCAGGAGCCGAGCCACATCGACGCGACCTCGCCGGTGCCGATCTTGGACTTGGAGTCCTCCCAGTTGGTCGTGGTGGGGTCGGTCTCGGAAAGCTTCTTGTCGACGATCGTGTAGAGGAGCTTGTCGATCGTGTGCAGGTCCGATCCCTGGCTCCAGGGCTTCTCCGTCGCCGCCAGCGCGTCATAGGCGCCGGGGTCGCAGGTGGGGGAACCGACGGCGTTCGTCCAGTTGGTGAGCGGCCAGCCGTCCTTGTAGTTCGTGTAGTACGGGGTGACGCCGGTCTTCGCCTTGATCGTCTGGAGGTCCGCGATGAACTCCTCGGGCGTGGCGGGCCATTCGGTGATGCCGGCCTTCTTCCAGACCGCCTTGTTGTAGACGAACCCGTTGGCCACACCGATGTTGGCGAGGCCGTAGACCTGGCCGTCCACGGTGGCGTGGTCGGTGTAGTCGAACTTCGCCGACAGGTCCTCGGCCTTGCCCAGGGGGGCAAAGAAGGTGGGGTACTGCTCGACGGACAGGGAGTTCGGGATCAGCAGGACGTCACCGTACTTGTCGGTGTTCATCCGGATCTTGGTCTCGCCCTCGTAGTCGGTCAGCCCCTCGAACTTGACCTTCACGCCCGGGTACACCTTGCGGAACTCCGCGGCGTACTTCTTCAGGGTGCCGTCGGCTATCTGGTCCGTCCGATTGGTGAGGACCGTGATCTCGCCCGACACCTTCGCCGGATCGCTCGGCGGGGCGGCGATCTCGCCCTGCCCGCCGTCCTCCTGACCGCTACAGGCTGTGGCCGCCACCATGGTCGCAGCCACAAGAGCCACCCAACTTCTCCGCATCCCCGCCACCTCTCATCGCGAACTGTCGACGCCAGACCGGGGAGAACACCGCATCGACTGCGGGCACCCCGGTCCGATGAGCGCTCAACGTAGACGTAACGTCGCGGCAATGTCCATAGACCGGTCTAGATCGATTTCCCCCACCACAGAGCCTCTGATCAGCGATTTTACTAAACCATGACTAAATTCTCCCGGGCCGGGAAGCGCCGCCCGGCGGAGATGCGCGCAACGGTGGACATCGTTGTCAGAAACGTGCTCCGATATGGCGGCGTCCCACCCCCGCAAGCCACGACTCCCCGGGAGACCCATCACCATGAGTAGTCAGGAAAGTGCCGCCGCCGCCCCGGACGACGTCCTGATAGCCGCCCTCGACATCGGGGGGACCAAGATCGCGGGGGCGCTCGTCACCAGGGACGGGATCCTCGTGCACCGCGCGCGCCGCACCACCCCGGCCCAGGGTTCCGCGGACGCCCTCCTCGACGCGGTGCACCAGGTGGTGGACGCCCTGGCCGCCGACCCCCGGTGGGACGACGTCCGCGCCCTGGGCATCGGCAGCGCCGGCCCGGTCGACCTGGCGCACGGATCCGTCAGCCCCGTCAACATCCCCGCCTGGCGCGGCTTCCCGCTCGTCGCAGCGGTCGGCGCGCATCCGGCGCTCGCGCACCGGCCCGTCGTGCTGGCAGGCGATGCGGTGGCGATGGCCGCGGCCGAACACCGCCACGGTGCCGCGCGCGGCCACGGGGACGCGCTCTGCCTGGTGGTGTCCACGGGCGTGGGCGCCGGCCTGATCCTGGACGGCCGAGTCCGCCACGGCCTCACCGGCAACGCCGGTCACCTCGGGCACATCAGCGTCGACTTCGACGGCGACCCCTGCCCGTGCGGTGCACGCGGCTGCCTGGAAGGCATAGCCAGCGGTACGGCCATCACCCGCCACGCGCTCTCGCTCGGCTGGCGCCCGCCCGCGGCACCGGACGCCTCGGCGGTCGCGACCGCGGCCCGGGCCGGCGACCCGGCCGCCGTCGCCGCCTTCGACCGGGCGGCCCGCGCCCTGGCAGCCGGCATCGCGGCCACGGCCGCCCTGGTCGAGATCGACCTCGCGGTGATAGGCGGCGGCGTCGCCCAAGCGGGCGAGGTCCTCTTCTCCCCGCTCAACGGCCACCTGCGCCGCTACGCAGCCATGCCGTTCCTGCACCACCTGCACGCGGTCCCGGCCGAGTTGGGCCCGGACTCGGGCCTGGTGGGCGCGGCGGCCCTGGCGGAGACGGCAGCTCAGGAGCCCTTGGCCACCGGCTCAAGGATCGCCACGCACTCCACATGATGAGTCATCGGAAACAGATCGAACACCCGCAGCGTCCGCACCCGGTACCCCCCGTCCCGGAAGTACCCCAGGTCCCGCGCCAGCGCCGCCGGGTCGCAGGCCACGTAGGCGATGCGACGGGCGCCCAGGGACGACAGGTGAGCCACCGTCTTCCGGCCCGCGCCCGCCCGCGGCGGGTCCAGGACGATGAGGTCGACCTCCGTGATGCCCGTGCGCGGCAGCACGGCCTCGACCTTGCCCTGTTCGATCCGTACCCGGTCGAAGTGCGCGAGGTTGTGGCGGGCGTCCTCCACCGCACGCTTGCCGGACTCGATGCCGAGGACCGCGCCCTGGTCGCCGAGGCGGTCGGCGAGGGCGCCCGCGAAGAGGCCGACGCCGCAGTACAGGTCGAGCGCCATGTCGCCCTTGCGCGGCAGCAGCCCCTGCATCACCGCCGTGACCAGGGTGTCCGCCGCCTTCGGGTGGACCTGCCAGAAGCCGCCGCTGCCCACGCGGTGCGTCCGGCCGTCGGCCCGCTCCCGGACGAAGGCGCGGCCGTGGACGCGGTGCACGCCGCCGTCCTTCTCCTCGACCCGCATGACGGACACGGGCTTGTCGAGCTCGACGAGGGGCAGCCGGGCGCCCGGCCTGGGCTCCAGGATCACCATGCGGTCCTGGGAGCCGGTCGCCGCGATCGCCTCCACGGACGCCATCCCGGACCAGTCACGGTCCTCGATGCCCAGCTCGCTCACACCCTCGGCCGCGATCATGCAGTGCTCGATCGGCTCGACCTCGTGCGAGCGGTGCCGGCGCAGACCCGCCCGGCCCGTCTCGGCGTCCACCGCGTACTGCACGCGCGTGCGCCACTGCGGCACCTGCCCGGCCGGCACCTTGTCGCCCTCGGCGGGCATCACCGTGCCGTCCCAGCCGGCCTCCTCGGGCGTGAGCCCGGCGAGCCGCGCGAGCTGCTCCGTGACGACCTCGCCCTTGAGCCGCCGCTGCGCCCCCGGCTTGGCGTGCTGCCAGTCGCAGCCGCCGCAGCGGCCGGGGCCGGCGTACGGACAGGGCGCCTCGATGCGGTCCTTGGACGCGTCGAGCACCTCGACGGCGTCGGCGCGCAGGAAGCGGGCGCCCTCCTCACCCTCGGTGACCCGGGCGACCACCCGCTCCCCGGGCAGCGTGTGCCGGACGAAGAGGACCTGGCCCTCGTCGGTGCGGGCGATGCAGTGGCCGCCGTGGGCGACGGGGCCGACCTCGACCTCGTACTCCAGCCCCACCAGCGACTTCTTCGGTTCTGCCTGCATGGCGGGGTGACTCCAGATGCATAGAGGTTCGAGCCGGGACAACAGCCGCCGGGACAACAGCCCACCAGTCTACGACTGTTTCGAGGAGTCCTTCGCCCGCTCCTGGGCCGGCCCCCGCCGCACGGAACCCGGCGCGTTCCAGTCCTGCCGCTTGCGGGCCCGCTTCTTCGCGACCTCGGAGGACTGGAGCTGGTAGGGCACCGACGTCACCATGACACCCGGCGTGAACAGCAGCCGGCCCTTCAGCCGCAGGGCGCTCTGGTTGTGCAGCAGATGCTCGTACCAGTGGCCCACGACGTACTCGGGGATGATCACGGACACGGCGTCGCGCGGCGACTCGCGGCGCAGGTTCTTGACGTAATCGATGATCGGCCGGGTGATCTCGCGGTAGGGCGAGTCGAGGACCTTCAGCGGTACGTCGATGCCGCGCCGCTCCCACTCGGCCTTGAGGGCCTTGGTCTCGGCCGGGTCGACGTTGACGCTGAGCGCTTCGAGGGTGTCGGTGCGCATCAGCTTGGCGTAGGCGAGGGCGCGCAGCGTGGGCCGGTGGATCTTGGAGACGAGGACCACGGAGTGCACCCGGGAGGGGCGGACGCTGTCGTCGGTCGGGCCGTCGGGCGCCGCGATCTCCTCGGAGACCCGGTCGTAGTGCTTCCGGATCGCGGACATGACCGCGTAGAAGATCACCATGCCGAGCAGGGCGACCCAGGCGCCGTGGGTGAACTTGGTGACCAGGACGACGACCAGGACCAGGCCGGTGAAGAAGGCGCCGAAGGTGTTGATCGCGCGGGAGCGGATCATACGGCGGCGTTTCGCCGGGTCGTTCTCGGTGCGCAGATGGCGGTTCCAGTGCCGGACCATGCCGGTCTGGCTGAGCGTGAAGGAGACGAACACGCCGACGATGTACAGCTGGATCAGCCGCGTGGAGTCGGCGCCGTAGATCCACACCAGCAGGATGGCCGCGCCGGCCAGGAGCACGATGCCGTTGGAGAACGCGAGGCGGTCGCCGCGGGTGTGCAGCTGGCGGGGCAGGTAGCGGTCCTGGGCGAGGATCGAGCCGAGCAGCGGGAAGCCGTTGTACGCCGTGTTCGCCGCGAGGAAGAGGACCAGGGCCGTCGCGGCGGCCAGCAGGATGAAGAAGAAGGTGCCGTCGCCGAAGACGGCGGCCGCGACCTGCGAGATCACCGGGTCCTGGACGTAGTCGTCGCCGACGGCCGCGCCGTCGTGAATGAGGTCCTTGGCCGGGTTCTCCGCCATGTGCACGTCGGTGGCCATGGCGAGCCCGATGATGCCGCAGAACATGGTGACCGCGAGGCCGCCCATGAGGGCGAGGGTGGTCGCCGCGTTCCTCGACTTGGGCTTGCGGAAGGCGGGGACGCCGTTGCTGATCGCCTCGACACCGGTGAGCGCGGCGCAGCCGGAGGAGAAGGCGCGCAGCAGCAGGAAGACCAGCGCGAAGCCGGCCAGGCCCTCGTGCTCGGGCTTGATCTCGTAGTCGGCGGTCGGGGACTTCATGGTCTCGTCGAGGACCAGGCCCTGGAACGCGCCCCAGGCGATCATGACGAAGACGCCGGCGACGAAGACGTACGTCGGGATCGCGAAGAGCTTGCCGGACTCCCTCACCCCTCGCAGGTTCATCAGCGTCAGCAGCACGATGATGCCGATCGCGCAGAACACCTTGTGCTCGACGACGAACGGGACGGCGGAGCCCAGGTTCTCCACGCCGGAGGAGATGGACACGGCCACGGTGAGGACGTAGTCCACGAGCAGCGCGCTGGCCACGGTCAGCCCGGCCCTGGGGCCGAGGTTGGTGTTGGCGACCTCGTAGTCGCCGCCGCCGCTCGGGTAGGCGTGCACGTTCTGCCGGTAGGAGGCGACGACCGTGAACATCAGGACGACGACCGCGACCGCGATCCAGGGGCTGAAGTGGTACGCCGACACGCCCGCGATGGACAGGACCAGCAGCACCTCGCCGGGCGCGTAGGCCACGGAGGACAGCGGGTCGGAGGCGAAGACGGGTAGTGCGATGCGCTTCGGCAGGAGCGTTTCCCCGAGCCGGTCACTGCGCAGTGCGCGCCCGATCAGGATCCGTTTGGGCACGTCGGTCAGTTTGGACACAACAGAGGATCGTAGGCCTTCGAACGAGCTGCCGCCCACCCGCCACCCCTCTAATCGGCGGCCCCTGCTCTCCGGGTGAAAACAGGGGTGGCGGAGCTGCGGATTCCGTAGGCCGGGGCGTCGGCATGTCTATATGACTGAACCCGCCGATTCTTCCGGCCGTTGCCGCCCTCCGGAGGTCCCATGGACACCACCGCCCAGCTGATCGGCGCCGTCGCCGCGCTCGTCGGCCTCGGAATCCTGACACTTGCCAGCGTCCGCAGCATCAGCCGCCGCTGATCGTCCCGGTCCGAACGGCAACCGTGCACAGGGGTGCCGACGTCCTACCGCGCGTGTGTAGCTTGGGCGTCGATCTGAGACCCTGATCTGGCTGAGCAGTAACTCTTGACTTCGGAAGGACGGTCGTGCACATCGTCATCATGGGCTGCGGAAGAGTGGGTTCCGCTCTCGCCCAGACCCTGGAGCAACAGGGGCACACGGTCGCTGTGATCGATCAGGACCCCACCGCCTTCCGCCGACTCGGCCCCGGTTTCGGTGGCCGCCGGGTCACCGGCATCGGCTTCGACCAGGACACCCTGCGCGAGGCGGGGATCGAGGAGGCCGGCGCCTTCGCCGCCGTCTCCAGCGGCGACAACTCCAACATCATCTCCGCGCGCGTGGCCCGCGAGATGTTCGGCGTGGAGAACGTCGCGGCCCGTATCTACGACCCCCGCCGTGCCGAGGTCTACCAGCGTCTGGGCATCCCCACCGTGGCGACCGTGCGCTGGACCGCCGACCAGATGCTGCGCCGGCTGCTCCCCTCGGGCGCCGAGCCGCTGTGGCGCGACCCCACCGGTGGCGTCCAGCTCGCCGAGGTGCACACCTCCCCGTCCTGGGTGGGCCACAAGATCAGCAGGCTCCAGGAGGAGACGGGCGTCCGCGTGGCGTTCCTGACCCGCCTCGGTGAGGCGATCCTGCCCAGCTCGCAGACAGTGCTGCAGGAGGGCGACCTGGTGCACGTGATGATGCGCACCGACGAGGTCGACAAGGTCGAGGCGGCGTTCGCCAAGGGTCCCGAAGAGGAGAGCGGTCACTGATGAGGGTCGCCATTGCCGGTGCCGGCGCCGTCGGCCGCTCGATCGCGGGCGAGTTGCTGGAGAACGGCCACGAGGTCCTGCTGATCGACAAGGCGCCGACCGCCATCTCGGTCGAGCGCGTCCCGCAGGCGGAGTGGCTGCTCGCCGACGCCTGCGAGATCACGTCCCTGGACGAGGCCGCGCTCCAGCGCTGCAACGTCGTGATCGCCGCGACCGGCGACGACAAGGTGAACCTGGTCGTCTCCCTGCTGGCGAAGACGGAGTACGGCGTCCCGCGCGTCGTCGCCCGCGTCAACAACCCCAAGAACGAGTGGCTCTTCAACGAGTCCTGGGGCGTCGACGTGGCCGTGTCCACCCCCCGCCTGATGTCCGCCCTGGTCGAGGAGGCGGTCAGCGTCGGCGACCTGGTCCGGCTGCTGCGCTTCAGCCACGGCGACGCCAACCTCGTCGAGCTGACCCTGCCCGAGGAGTCGGCGCTGGCCGGCACCCAGGTCGGCGACGTGGAGTGGCCGCAGGACACCTCGCTGGTCACCATCATCCGCGGCACCCGGGTGCTCACCCCGACCCGCGACGACTCCCTGGAGGCGGGCGACGAGCTGCTGTTCGTGGCCGCCCAGGCTCGCGAGGAACAGCTGGAGGACCTGCTCTCGGTGCGCCGCGAGCAGCCGGCCGACTGAGGCCGTACGACGACGAAGGGCGCCCCGGGATCATCCGGGGCGCCCTTCTTTCGCGTACTGGGGCCTGCGGCTCCTCGCGTGGACTCAGTCGGCGGCCTGACGTTCCTTCTCGGCCTTCTCCGCCGCTTCCATCTCCGCGAACACGTCGATCGGGGCGGGGGCCTTGGCGAGGAAGACCCAGGTCAGCCAGACGGCCAGCAGGAACGGCGGGATCTTCAGGGCGACCAGGACCCAGCCCAACTGCTCGGTGTCCGCCCACCAGTACAGCGGGAAGAGGATCGCGCACTTGGCGAGCAGGATCGCGCCCCAGGCGTAACTGGCCTTGGCGTACGCCTTCTTGCGCCCCGGGTTCCGCTTGCGCCAGGAGAGGTTCTCCTTGAAGACCGGGCCGAGGATCAGGCCGATCAGCGGGACACCGCACAGGGTGGTGATGATGTACGCCAGGCCCAGACCCAGGGTGTAGAGCATGCCGGGCAGGTAGAAGTCCTTGGCGTTGCCGGTCATCATCGCGAAGACGACACCGAAGGCGACGCCGAAGACACCGCTGAAGGCGTGCTTGACGGTGTCCTTCATCACCAGGCGGACGGCGACGAGCAGCAGGGACACACCGAGCGCGGCGATCGCCGACAGGTGCAGGTCCTTGTTGATGGTGTAGATGGTGACGAAGAGCAGTCCGGGCAGCACCGTCTCGACCATGCCGCGCAGGCCGCCGAAGGCCTCGAACAGCGCGTCCTGGGTCACTGCCCGGGAGTCGTGCCCGCCTTCTGCGGTGGTGTCTTCGGTCGGCTTGTCGAGCGACGTCACCGGCTACTCCCGTCCGAGCGGTCTCAGTTCGTATTTCGGGTTGAACAGCACCCGGCGGCCCCGGCTCATCGAGATCCGGCCCGATGCGATCAGCTTGCGCCCCGGCTCTATGCCCACGATGGAGCGTCTGCCGAGCCACACCACGTCCAGTGCGGCGGAGCCGTCGAACAGCTCGGCCTCCAGGGCCGGGACCCCGGCACGCGGCCGCAGGGTGACCGTGCGCAAGGTACCAGTAACCGTGACTATCTGTCGGTCGCGGCAGTCACCGATGCGGGTGCAGCCGGCCGTCGCGGAGTCCTCGCGCAGTTCCTCGGACTCCAGGTCCTCCTGCGACGAGGAGAGCCGGTCGAGCATGCGCCGGAACCGGCCCGCCGGTTTCTCGGATCGAGGAACAGAACTCATGTCTGAAGCGTACCGGGGCGCACCAACCCCTTCGTAACCCCGGAGCGGGCCCGGACCGGGGCGAGCACATACCCCCTTGCCTAAAGCCTTTAGGCAATCCCATACTGGCATTCGGCAAAAGGAAGGGCGGTCATGGTACGCGCAGGACTCACCCCGGAGCTGCTGACCCGGGCCGGGGCGGAGCTCGCCGACGAGGTCGGCTTCGACCGGGTGACCGTCTCGGAGCTCGCCCGGCGGTTCGACGTGAAGGTCGCCAGCCTGTACTCGCATCTGCGGAACTCCGAGGAGCTCAGGACCCGGATCGCCCTGCTCGCCCTGGAGGAGCTCGCCGACCGCGCGGCGGACGCCCTGGCGGGCCGGGCCGGCAAGGACGCCCTGACCGCGTTCGCCGACGTCTACCGCGACTACGCCCGCTCCCACCCCGGCCGCTACGCCGCCGCCCGCTACCGCCTCGACCCCGAGACGGCGGCCCGCAGCGCGGGGGTCCGGCACGCCCAGATGACCCGGGCCGTCCTGCGCGGCTACGACCTGACCGAGCCGGACCAGACCCACGCCGTCCGCCTCCTCGGCAGCGTCTTCCATGGCTACGTCGACCTGGAACTGGCCGGCGGCTTCAGCCACAGCTCCCCCGGCAGCGAGGAGTCCTGGACACGGATCCTGGACGCCCTCGACGCCACCCTGCGCAACTGGCCCCCCTCCTGAAAGCCCACTCCATGCAGACCGCACCCCTGACCCCCGCCCTCGTGCGCGGCGCCCTCGAGCTGGAGCACACCGAGCACGGCCTGCTCCCGCACCGGCTCCCCGCCCGGGCCCGCGCCCAGTGCGCCGACCCCCAGCTCGCCATGGTGGAGTCCCAGCCCTCCGGCGTACGCCTCGCCTTCCGCACCCGGGCCACCACCGTCGAACTGGACACGCTCCCCACCAAGCGGTCCTACGTCGGCGTCCCGCCCCGTCCGGACGGCCTGTACGACCTGCTCGTCGACGGCATCCTGACCCACCAGGCCGTGGCGGCCGGCGGCAACACCCTGATCGTCGACATGGCCAGCGGCTCCACCGAGCACCGCCCCGGACCGGTCGCCACCCTGCTCTTCTCCGGGCTGCCCGCCCGGGACAAGGACGTGGAGATCTGGCTGCCGCACAACGAGACCACCGAACTGGTGGCCCTGCGAGCCGACGCCCCCGTCAAACCCCTGCCCGACCGCGGCCGCACGGTGTGGCTGCACCACGGCAGCTCCATCAGCCACGGCTCCGACGCGGCGAGCCCCACCGGCATCTGGCCCGCCCGCGCCGCGACCCTGGCCGGGGTGGAGCTGATCAACCTGGGCTTCGGCGGCAGCGCCCTCCTGGACCCCTTCACCGCCCGCGCGATGCGGGACACCCCCGCCGACCTGATCAGCGTCAAGATCGGCATCAACCTGGTCAACCTGGACCTGATGCGGCTGCGCGCCTTCACGCCCGCCGTCCACGGCTTCCTGGACACCATCCGCGACGGCCACCCCGACACCCCGCTGCTGGTCGTCTCCCCGATCCTGTGCCCCATCCACGAGGACACCCCGGGCCCGGGCGCCTTCGACCCGGAGGCCCTGCGCACCGGAGGCCTGAAGTTTCAGGCACTGGGCGACCCCGCGGAACGGGCCGCCGGAAAACTGACCCTCACGGTGATCCGCGAGGAACTGTCCACAATCGTCGAGCAACGCGCCCCCGAGGACCCCAACCTCCACTACCTCAACGGCCTCGACCTCTACGGCGAACAGGACTGGGCCGAGCTCCCCCTCCCCGACGACCTCCACCCGGACGCGGCCACCCACCGCCTGATCGGCGACCGCTTCGCCGAACTCGTCCTCAAGGCCCGGTCCTAGCGCTCGAAGCGGTACCCCATCCCGGGTTCCGTGATGAAGTGCTTCGGGTGCGAGGGGTCCGCCTCCAGCTTCCGTCGCAACTGGGCCATGTAGACCCGCAGGTAGTTCGTCTCCGTCCCGTAGGACGGTCCCCAGACCTCCTGCAGCAGCTGCTTCTGGCCGACCAGCCGCCCGGCGTTGCGGACCAGGACCTCCAGCAGGTGCCACTCGGTCGGCGTCAGCCGGACGTCGGCCCCGGCGCGGTTGACCTTCTTGGCGGCCAGGTCGACGGTGAACGTGCCCGTCTCGACGATCACCTCCCCCTCGCCGCCGCCGAGGGGCTCGGCGCGCCGGACCGCCGCCCGCAGCCGGGCCAGCAGCTCGTCCATGCCGAACGGCTTGGTGACGTAGTCGTCGGCGCCCGCGTCCAGCGCCTCGACCTTCTCGTCGGAGGAGTGCCGGGCGGACAGCACGAGGACGGGCACCCGGGTCCAGCCGCGCAGGCCCCGGATGACGTCGACGCCGTCCATGTCCGGCAGACCGAGGTCGAGGACGACCACGTCCGGGTGGCGGGCGGCGGCGAGCTCGAGGGCGCCGGCGCCGTCGTACGCGGCGTCCACCTCGTACTTGCGGGCCTTGAGGTTGATCACCAGGGCGCGCACGATCTGCGGATCGTCGTCGATCACGAGCACCCGGGTCATGGGGCCTCCTGCCTTTCGGGTTCCGGTACGTGCGGTACTGCGGGCCGGTCGAGCTCGTCGGCGGCGACGCGGAGCGTGAGCACCATCGTCAGGCCGCCGCCCGGGGTGTCCTCCGCGTTCAGCGTGCCGCCCATCGCCTCCGCGAACCCCCGCGCCACCGCGAGCCCGAGCCCCACCCCGGCCCCGCGCGGCGCGTCACCGTACCGCTGGAAGGGCGCGAAGATCCGCTCCTTGGCGTCGTCGGGGACACCGGGCCCGCGGTCCACGACCCGCAGCTCGACGCGGTCGGCGAGAGAGCTGGCGGAGACGAGGACCCGGGAGCCGGGCGGGCTGTACTTGACGGCGTTCTCGACGACGTTGGCGACCGACCGCTCCAGCAGCCCGGGATCGACGGCGACGATGGGCAGGGTCTCCGGGATGTCGAGTTCGACGCTGTCCTCGGGCACCCCGCCGAGCGCCACCGGCACCACTTCGTCCAGGCCGGTCCCGCGGACGATCGCGCTGACCGTGCCGGTCTGCAGGCGGGACATGTCCAGGAGGTTGCCGACCAGGTGGTCGAGGCGGTCGGCGCCCTGCTCGATCCCCGCCAGCAGCTCCGCCTCGTCCTCCGGCGACCAGGCGACGTCGTCCGACCGCAGACTGCTCACGGCCGCCTTGATCCCGGCGAGCGGGGTGCGCAGATCGTGGCTGACGGCGGCCAGCAGCGCCGTACGGATGCGGTTGCCCTCGGCCAGCGCGCGGGCCTGCCCGGCCTCCGCGCGGAGCCGGCGCCGGTCCAGGACGACGGCGGCCTGCGCGGCGAACGCGGCCAGCACCCGGCGGTCCTCGGCGGGGAGCACCCGGCCGGTGAGCGCCAGCGCCAGGTGATCGCCGACCGGCACGTCCACGTCCGCGTCCTCGGGCCGCCGCACCGGTCCGCCCCGGCCGACGCTGCCCGCGCAGGTCCACGGATCGAGGTCGCCCGCCCGCTCCAGCAGGGCCGCCGACTCCATCCCGAAGGTCTCGCGGACCCGTTCCAGCAGCGCCTCCACGCTGGTCTCGCCGCGCAGCACGTCACCGGCGAGGAAGGAGAGGATCTCGGACTCGGCGCGCAGCCGGGCGGCCTGGTGGGTGCGGCGGGCGGCGAGGTCGACCACCGAGGCCACCGACACCGCCACGGCCACGAAGATCACCAGGGCCAGGATGTTCTTCGGGTCGGCGATGGCGATCCGGTGCACGGGCGCGGTGAAGAACCAGTTCAGCAGCAGCGACCCGGTCAGCGCCGAGGCGAGCGCGGGCAGCAGTCCGCCGAGCAGGGCCGCCGCCACCGTCAGGGTCAGGAACAGCAGCATGTCGTTGGTGAGGCCCGGGTCCGCGTCGGCGTGGGTCAGCAGCAGGGTGAGCAGGGCCGGACCGCCGACGCCGGTCAGCCAGCCCCACACGATCCGGGACCGGCCGAGCCGGGCACCCCGGGCGACCGGCAGCCCGCGCCCCTTGGCGGCCTCCTCGTGGGTGACGATGTGCACGTCGAGGTCGGGCCCCGACTCCCGGGCGACGGTCGCTCCGACGCCCGGCCCGAAGACGTACTGCCAGGTCTTGCGGCGCGAGGAGCCGAGCACGATCTGGGTGGCGTTCACCCCGCGCGCGAAGTCCAGCAGGGCGGCCGGGACGTCGTCGCCCACGACATGGTGGAAGGTGCCGCCGAGCTCCTCCGCGAGGGTGCGCTGCACGGCGAGTTCCTCGGGCGAGGCGGAGGTCAGGCCGTCGCTGCGGGCGATGTAGACGGCGAGCACCTCGCCGCCGGCGCCCTTCTCGGCCAGCCGCGCGGCCCTTCGGATCAGGGTGCGGCCCTCGGGGCCGCCGGTGACTCCGACCACGATCCGCTCGCGCGAGCCCCAGATCCTCGACACCCGGTGCTCGCCGCGGTAGGTGCGCAGGTACTCGTCGGCCCGGTCGGCCACCCACAGCAGCGCCAGTTCGCGCAGGGCGGTGAGGTTGCCGGGCCGGAAGTAGTGGGACAGAGCGGCGTCGACCTTGTCGGGCCGGTAGACGTTGCCGTGCGCCAGCCGCCGGCGCAGGGCCTGCGGGGACATGTCGACGAGCTCGATCTGGTCGGCGCGGCGCACCACCTCGTCCGGCACGGTCTCCCGCTGCCGTACGCCGGTGATGGACTCCACGACGTCACCCAGCGACTCCAGGTGCTGGATGTTGACCGTCGATATGACGTCGATCCCGGCCGCGAGCAGCTCCTCGACGTCCTGCCAGCGCTTGGCGTTGCGGGAGCCGGGGACATTGGTGTGGGCGAGCTCGTCCACCAGTGCCACCCGGGGCCGCCGGGCGAGGACGGCGTCGACGTCCAGCTCGGGGAAGGTGCCGCCGCGGTGGGTGGGCTCCCGGCGCGGGATCCGCTCCAGGCCGTGCAGCAGCGCCTCGGTGCGCGGCCGGCCGTGATGCTCCACGAACGCCACCACGCAGTCGGTGCCCCGCTCGGCACGCCGGTGCGCCTCGCAGAGCATCGCGTACGTCTTGCCGACGCCCGGTGCCGCACCGAGATAGATCCTGAGCCTGCCGCGTCCCACAGCGTCGACCTTACGACCCGCAAACCCGGCATTTGCCACCGGGTGCGCCGGCCGGGGCGACCTTGACGCAACCCTGACGCGCACGGGAAAGGGCCGCACCCCTCGGGGGTACGGCCCTCTCGCTCATGGCTGTCTAGCGGACCTCGGTGATCTCCGGTCCGCGCTGCAACTGCCCCATGCCGCCGGAGAACCGGGATCCGGCGTCCTCCTGCTGGACCCCCTCGGGGACCATCTGGGCGTCGTTCGGCAGCTTCAGGACGATCGGGTCGCGGGGCGCCATCGGGCCCTCGCCGCGGACCACGACCGTGTCCCGGAAGATCTGCTCCAGCAGCCCGGCCGCCTGCGGCTGCACCGCGCCCTGGCCGGAGATCACTCCGCGCAGGAACCAGCGCGGACCGTCCACACCGACGAACCGCACGACCTGGAAGCCGCCCGTGCCGTCCGGCAGCTGCACCGGGACCTGCGCCCGCAGCTCCCAGCCCAGCGGACCCTCGACCTCGTCGATGATGCCGCCTTGCTGGGTGATGCCGGAGCCGATCTCCTCGCGCACCTCGCCCCAGATGCCCTCGCGCTTGGGGGCGGCGAAGGCCTGCAGCTGGATGGCGCTGTCACGCAGGACGACGGTCGCCGCGACGATCGCGTCGCCCGCGACCTCGACCCGCAGCTCCATGCCCTCGACTCCGGGCACGAAGAGCCCGCCCAGGTCGACCCGGCCCTCGCCGGGCTCGCGCACCTCGGTGCTGTCCCACGGTCCGTCGGGCCGCGGCTCCGGCTCCAGCCGCACGCGCTCGCGCGTGCCCTCGTCGTCCGCCTCGGTGTCGACGCCGTCGACGACCTGCTCGGGCTCGCCGGCCGCGTCCTCGGCGGCACCCTTCTTCTTGCGACGTCCGAACACGTCACTGTCCTTCCCGGTCGGATACGACCGAAGCGTATCTAGTCCCACCCGTCGTGCCGCCCTCGGCGGCCTGACCGCTTGTGCCGGGCTCGCCGTCCACGGCGGCGTGCCCACCGGTGGACCCGAAGCCCCCCTCGGCCCGCGCCGAGCCGGGAAGCTCCGCGACCTCCTGGAAGCGGACCCTCTCGACCTGCTGGACGACCAGTTGGGCAATCCGGTCGAAGCGCTCGAACCGCACGGACTCGCGCGGGTCGAGATTCACCACGATCACCTTGATCTCCCCACGGTACCCGGCATCAACCGTCCCCGGGGCATTCACCAGGGCGACACCGCAGCGGGCGGCCAGACCGGATCGTGGGTGCACGAAGGCCGCGTACCCCTCAGGGAGCGCCACAGACACCCCCGTCGGCAGCACCGCGCGCTCCCCCGGCGCCAGTTCGCGGGCTTCGGTGGTGCGCAGATCCGCGCCGGCGTCGCCGGGATGCGCGTACGACGGCAGCGGTACGTCCGGGTCGACGCGGCGGATCAGCACGTTCAAGGGGTCACGGCTCACGGGTTCACCTCGAAGGCGCGGGCCCGCCGCACCTGGTCCGGGTCGCTCATGGCCGCCTGGATCTCCTCCTGGCGGCCGTTGTCGATGAAGTGGTCGACCTTGACCTCGATGAAGAGCCCGTCGGCGCGGACGGCGACGGGCCCTTCGGGGCCGCCGACGCGTCCGGTGGCGGTGCAGTAGATCTTCCGCCCGGCCACCGCGGTCACCTCGGCCTGCAGATGCAGCACGGTGCCGACCGGCACGGGCAGCCGGAAGTCGGTCTCCAGGCGCCCGGTCACGGCAATGGTCCGCAGCAGCCAGTTCAGCGAACCGAGGGTCTCGTCGAGCGCGGTCGCGAGGATGCCGCCGTGCGCGAGGCCCGGCGCGCCCTGGTGCTCGGGGCGCACGGTGAACTCGGCGGTGAGGGTGACCCCTTCACCCGCCCGCGCCTGGAGGTGCAGCCCGTGCGGCTGCTCGCCGCCGCAGCCGAAACACTGGCCGTAGTGCGCGCCGAGCAGTTCACCGGGCGCGGGGGCGTCCGGGTGCCGGACCGGTTTCACGGCGTCGGCCGGGGGCTGAAGGTTTGCGGATGTACCACTCACAGCCGCAGACCTTACCCGCGCGTCGGCGCCTTCCGGACACCGTGCCAAGCTTGGATCCATGCAGCTCTCCGCCACCCCGTACGAAGAACGCCTCACCACCCCCCGCTCGTGGTGGCTGGTGTCGCTGCTGGCCGGCTTCTCGCTGGCGCTGATCCTGCTGCCCTTCGGCACCCTGCCGACGCTCGGCGGACTGGTCGGCGGCACGGCCGCGGCGGCCGTGGTGGCCAGTTCCTACGGCGCGGTCCGGATCCGGGTGGTGGGCGGCTCGCTGATCGCGGGCGACGCGAAGATCCCGGTCACGGCGCTCGGCGAGGCGGAGGTCCTGGACCGCGAGGAGGCCCGGGCCTGGCGCACGTACAAGGCCGACACCCGCGCCTTCCTGCTGCTGCGGGCCTACATCCCGACGGCGCTGCGGGTGGAGGTCACCGACCCCGAGGACCCGACGCCGTACCTGTACCTGTCGACGCGGCAGCCGGAGGCCCTGGCGGAGGCCATCGCGGCGGCGAAGGCGGCCTAGCGGCCGCCTGGCACACAGGGTCGAAGGCTCCCCGGAACAGGGGACCCGAAGCAGGTCATCCCCCTGACCGCCCGCGCCAGGGACGTCCGGGGCGGATCTCCTTCGCGACATCCCCCACCGTCAGCGGATCGGCCGGTGCCTCCAGCGGCGGGAGATCGGCCAGCGCGTCCCAGGGCACCTGGATCCGGCGCAGGTCCGCGCGGATCCGGTCGGCCAGCTTCTTGGTGTCCCGGCGGTTCATCAGCGCGCCCACGGCCGCACCGACCATGAACGGCATCAGGTTCGGCAGGTTGCGCACCATGCGCTTCATGATCTGCTGGCGCATCTGGTGCTTCATGTGGGTGTTCAGCGCCGTGCTGACGGTCGTCGGCTTGGTCACGTCGATGCCGCGCTCCCCCGACCAGGAGTCCAGGTAGGCGGTGGAGCGCTGTTTGAGGTTCCCCGGCGGGCGTACGCCGTAGACCTCGTGGAGTTCGGCGATCAGCTTCAGCTCGATCGCGGCCACTCCGGTGACCTCCGCGGCCAGCTCCGCCGGCATGGCCGGCGGCACGGGCAGCATCGCCGCCGCACCGACGCCCGCCCCGACGGTGGACGTCGCGGTCATCGCGCCCGCCACGAGCTTGTCGGCGAGCTGTTCGGGGCCGAGCCCCGGGAACTGTCTGCGCAGGGTCGCGAGGTCCCGTACGGGCACTCGCGGGGCGTTCTCGATGATCCGGTCGGCGAGGTGGGCGAGGCCCGCCTTCGCGCGGCTGCCGCCCTTGCGGACGCCTTCCGCGGCCTTCTCCCGGATCACCGCGGCCCGCCGCCGGGCGACGGGAGCCGGAGGCTGAGCCGGCACCGGCGGATTGCCGGAGCCGGCCGCCGGTTCGAGCGAGGCCGATCCGTCAGCGGATGAGCCTCGCCCGTCGTCACGCGCGCCGAAGGGGCCGCCGGGCGGCCCTTGGTCCGCTCCCCGGCCGGGGAAGCGGCGCTTCCAGGGAGGGGTCGAGCCAGTCACGGCCGACCCGCCCTCAGTCGCAGTCGCGGCAGATCGGCTGACCGTTCTTCTCCCGGGCCAGCTGGCTGCGGTGGTGCACCAGGAAGCAGCTCATGCAAGTGAACTCGTCCTGCTGCTTGGGCAGCACCCGGACGGCCAGCTCCTCGTTCGAGAGGTCCGCGCCGGGCAGCTCGAGGCCTTCCGCGGCCTCGAATTCGTCGACGTCCACTGCGGAGGTCGACTTGTCGTTCCGGCGGGCCTTGAGCTCTTCAAGGCTGTCCGAGTCGACGTCGTCGTCGGTCTTGCGTGGGGTGTCGTAATCCGTTGCCATGTCGCTCTCCCCCTCTGGGTGTCTGCGGTGTCTCCAGCGCACGTAACGCGTGAGAGGCCGGACTTGTGCCCGACCCGAGGCGGAGATTTTGCCTCACATCAAGGTCTGTTACTCAATCGACACCCAACCGGACTCCTCAAGAGTGATCGGCTTGGATGGCGATGCGGACCGTACACGGTCCCAATGCCGCACTTCAAAGGCGTCTCACCGTGTACTTCCCGTGATCAGGACCCCCGAAAACCCGGATTTTCCCGGCTTTCCGGCGGGTTGCATGATCACGGAGAGTAGATGGCCGGAAATTCGCCCTTGTGATCGATCACACACGGTACCTCGTGCGGCACGTCCAGAAAATTCCGCGCAAAGCGAACATGTCCGAGTGTCGCCTTGTCGATCTCCGCCGTGCGGCCGGTCTCAGACCGGCAGGGCGACTCTCATCACCAGACCACCGCCCTCGCGCGGCTGTGCCGCGATGTGACCGCCGTGCGCCCGGGCCACGGACCGGGCGATGGACAGCCCGAGCCCGACGCCCTTGTCGCTGCCGGTCCGCTCGGTACGCAGCCGCCGGAACGGCTCGAAGAGATTGTCGATCTCGTACGCCGGGACGACCGGCCCCGTGTTGGACACCACCAGCACCGCCTGGCCGTGCTGGAGCTCGGTGGTGACCTCGACCCAGCCGCCCTCGGGGACGTTGTACCGCACGGCGTTCTGCACGAGGTTCAGGGCGATCCGCTCCAGCAGGACGCCGTTGCCCTGGACCACCGCGGGGTCCCGCTTGCCGCGCATCTCCACGCCCTTGGCCTCGGCCTCGCCGTGCACCTGGTCGACGGCCTGCTCGGCCACCTCCGCGAGGTCCACCGGCTTGCGCTCGACGATCTGGTTGTCGCTGCGCGCGAGCAGCAGCAGGCCCTCCACGAGCTGCTCGCTGCGCTCGTTGGTGGCCAGCAGGGTCTTGCCGAGCTGCTGGAGCTCCACGGGGGCGTCCGGGTCGGACAGGTGCACTTCCAGCAGGGTGCGGTTGATCGCGAGCGGGGTGCGCAGCTCGTGCGAGGCGTTGCCGACGAAGCGCTGCTGCGCGGTGAAGGCCCGCTGGAGGCGCTCCAGCATGTCGTCGAAGGTGTCCGCCAGCTCCTTCAGCTCGTCGTCCGGGCCGTCCAGCTCGATCCGCCGGGACAGGTCGGAGCCTGCCACCGCGCGGGCGGTGCGGGTGATCCGGCCGAGCGGCGACAGGACGCGGCCCGCCATCGCGTAGCCGAAGGCGAAGGCGATCACGGCGAGGCCGAGCAGGGCCAGCAGGGAGCGGCTGAGCAGGGTGTCCAGGGCGTGCTGGCGTTGTTCGTTCACGCACTCGTTGAGCGCGCGGTTGAGCTCGTCCGCGGGAATCTTGGCGGCCCGCATGTTGCACATGTCACTGGAGACCTCGCCGGACAGGACCCGGAAGGGCAGGTCGCTGCCGACGTTCAGCGCGCTCGCGGCGAGCAGGTAGATGATCGACAGCAGCAGGATGCCGGCGATCAGGAACATGCCGCCGTAGAGCAGGGTGAGCCGTATCCGGATGGTGGGGCGCAGCCAGGGGAAGGGCTGCACCGGCCGTCTCGGGTCCCAGGTCGGCTTGGGGGGCGCCTGGGGCGGTACGGGGGTCGCGGCCATGGGGGATCAGATCCGGTAGCCGGAGCCGGGGACGGTGACGATGACGGGGGGCTCGCCCAGCTTGCGGCGCAGTGTCATGACGGTGACCCGGACGACGTTGGTGAACGGGTCGGTGTTCTCGTCCCAGGCCTTCTCCAGCAGCTGCTCCGCCGAGACGACCGCGCCCTCGCTGCGCATCAGCACCTCCAGGACGGCGAACTCCTTGGGGGCGAGCTGGACTTCCTTGCCGTCGCGGAAGACCTCGCGGCGGTTGGGGTCGAGCTTGATCCCGGCGCGCTCCAGGACGGGCGGCAGCGGCACGCTGGTGCGGCGGCCGAGGGCGCGCACGCGTGCCGTCAGCTCGCTGAAGGCGAAGGGCTTGGGGAGATAGTCGTCGGCGCCGATCTCCAGGCCCTCGACCCGGTCGCTCACGTCGCCGGAGGCGGTGAGCATCAGCACGCGGGTGGGCATGCCGAGTTCGACGACCTTGCGGCAGACGTCGTCGCCGTGCACGAGCGGGAGGTCACGGTCGAGGACGACCACGTCGTAGTCGTTGACGCCGATGCGCTCCAGGGCGGCCGCACCGTCGTACACGACGTCGACGGCCATGGCCTCCCGGCGCAGTCCGGTGGCCACCGCATCGGCGAGCAGTTGCTCGTCCTCGACGACGAGTACGCGCACGTCGCTGTTCCTTCCTGAGGTCCACTCGCATAGCGCCGCTGGGGCGCTCGAGCAGGGGTCTGGTGGGGTGTGGGCCTCCATCCTGCCCTTTTCGGCCATAAGTCGGCGGTAAGACGGGTGAGGGGCGCCCGCGGGGCTGCTGGGAGGCCCCGGGAATGCGGGATTTTCCGCGGGGGTTGAGGTTTCCGTGAGGGAGAGCAGGGGGAGGACGGCTTTACACCCCGCGATCACGCTCCGCTTGTGCCGCACCACCATGCGGTACGCGGCAATCCGCTTTCCGCAGAGCGGTCGTGGATGTCCGGCACCGTCGCCGCCCGGCAGGGGCAGCGCTGGGCACCCACAGGAGACGTGATCGCCCCTTCCGAACGGCACACCCCGGTGCCACCGACCCACGACCCAGGACGAGGGGGCACAGCATGGACGCATTCACCGCAGGGCTTCTGCAGCGCATAAGGGCGACCGAGTCCGACCTGACGCGGGCCCGCGACGAGGGCGACGACTTCCTCGTCGAGGTGGAGCAGGGCGAGCTCGACGACCTGCGCCGCCTCGCCGCGGAGCACGGCGTGGAAGTCAACGCGTACAGCGTCTGACCAGCACGTGCACACAGGGGCGGGCCCCCGGCGAATCCAGCGCCGGGGGCCCGCTCTCGTGCTGTGCCGGACGCGGTCAGTCGTGCCAGGCGCCGAAGTCCTCCAGCAGCCGCTGGAGGGGCTCGAAGACGCCCGGGGTGGCGGCAATCGCCAGGTCGCCCGTGGGGCCCTCTCCGGGCCGTCCACCGGTGACGGCGCCCGCTTCCCGGGCGATCAGGTCGCCCGCCGCGAGGTCCCAGGGGTGCAGGCCCCGCTCGTAGTAGCCGTCCAGCCGGCCCGCGGCCACGTCGCACAGGTCGACCGCCGCCGAGCCGGAGCGCCGGATGTCCCGCAGCAGCGGGATCAGCCGGTGGGCGATCTCGGCCTGGTGGACGCGGACCCCGGTCACGTAGTTGAAGCCGGTGGAGACCAGCGCCTGCTCCAGCGGCGGCGCCGGGCGGCAGGCCAGGGGGCGCTCGCCCTCCCAGGCACCGGTGGCGAAGGCGCCCGCGCCGCGGACCGCGTGGTACGTCTCCCCGCGCATCGGGGCGGCGACGACCCCGACCACCGTCTCGCCGTCCTGCTCGGCGGCGATGGAGACGGCCCAGGTCGGCAGGCCGTACAGGTAGTTGACCGTGCCGTCGAGGGGGTCGATCACCCAGCGGATCCCGCTGGTGCCCTCGGTGGAGGCGCCCTCCTCCCCGAGGAAGCCGTCGTCGGGGCGCCGATCGGAGATCAGGTCGGTGATCAGCTTCTCGGCGGCGATGTCCATCTCGGTGACCACGTCGATCGGGCTCGACTTGGTCCTGGCCACCGCGAGATCGGCCGGCCGGCCGTCCCGCAGCAGGTCGCCCGCGCGGCGCGCGGCCTGCCGGGCGAGCCGGAGCAGGTCCGTGTGGAGGGGGTTGGTCACGGCGCTCCTCATGCGTAGGGGCTGTCGGCGCCCGCGGCGGCGGGCCGGGGGGCGCGGGCCGGGCAGCAGCCGACCGGGCAGAGGTCGTGGCTCGCGCCGAGCGCGCCCAGGGCGCACGGGGTGACGGCCCGGCCGCTCTCGGCGGCGGCCCGCTCCAGGACCAGCTCGCGGACGGCGGCGGCGAACCGCGGGTCGGCGCCGACGGTGGCCGAGCGGCGGACCGGCAGACCCAGCTCCGCGGCCCTGGCCGTGGCCTCGGTGTCGAGGTCGTACAGGACCTCCATGTGGTCCGAGACGAACCCGATGGGCGCCATGACCACGGCCGGGACGCCGGCGGCGTGCCGCTCCTCCAGGTGGTCGCAGATGTCGGGCTCCAGCCACGGGATGTGCGGGGCGCCGGAACGGGACTGGTAGACGAGCTGCCAGGGGTGGTCGACGCCGGTGCGCTCGCGGACGCCCTCGGCGATGAGCCGCGCCACGTCCAGGTGCTGCCTGACGTACGCCCCGCCGTCGCCGTGCTCCCCGGCCGGTCCGGAGGTGTCCGCGGCGGAGACGGGGATGGAGTGGGTCGTGAACGCGAGGTGGGCGCCGTCCCGGACCTCCTCGGGGAGGTCGGCCAGGGACCGCAGCACACCGTCGGTCATGGGCTCCACGAAGCCCGGGTGGTTGAAGTAGTGCCGCAGCTTGTCGATCTTCGGCAGCTCCAGGCCCTCGGCCTCCAGGGCGGCGAGCGCGTCGGCGAGGTTCTCGCGGTACTGGCGGCAGCCCGAGTACGAGGCGTAGGCGCTGGTGGCGAGGACCAGGATGCGGCGGCGGCCGTCGCGCACCATCTCGCGCAGGGTGTCGGTGAGGTACGGCGCCCAGTTGCGGTTGCCCCAGTAGACGGGCAGGTCCAGGCCGTGGCCGGCGAAGTCCTTGCGCAGGGCGTCGAGGAGTGCGCGGTTCTGGTCGTTGATGGGGCTGACGCCGCCGAACAGGAAGTAGTGCTGTCCGACTTCCTTCAGCCGTTCCTTGGGGATGCCGCGCCCCCGCGTCACGTTCTCCAGGAACGGAACCACGTCGTCCGGGCCCTCGGGGCCACCGAAGGAGAGCAGTAGGAGGGCGTCGTAGGGGCTGGCATCGAGCGCGTCTGGCATGGGTCCGATCCTGCCACCCGGCACTGACGGCCGGGACGGGGCGGGGGGGTCGACCTGGGCCCCCGACCGGCCGATCGGGTGCATTAGGGTTGCCTTACTCGTAAGCTGTATCAGCTGCGTTCACGCCTTACGGGCGCAAGGGCGTGCGCCGTGCCGGGCGCGTCCCCGAGCCGCCCGCCTCTCGACCGGAGACCCCAGTGCCCAGCCCCTACCGCGCTCTGTTCGCCGCCCCCGGCTCCAAGGGCTTCTCCGCCGCGGGCTTCCTCGGCCGGATGCCTCTGTCGATGATGGGCATCGGCGTGGTGACGATGGTGTCCCAGCTGACTGGGCGCTACGGCCTGGCCGGCGCGCTGTCGGCCACCATCGCGCTGGCCGCGGCGGTGGCCGGGCCGCAGGTCTCCCGATGGGTTGACCAGTACGGCCAGCGGCGCGTGCTGCGGCCGGCGACGCTGGTCTCGCTCGCCGCGGCGGCCGGGCTGTTGCCGGCCGCGCACTACGGCTGGCCGGACTGGACGCTGTTCGTGTTCTCCGCCGGCATCGGCTGCGTGCCGAGCGTCGGGGCGATGATCCGCGCCCGCTGGGCTGCCGTGTACCGGGGCACCCCGCAGCTGCACACCGCGTACTCCTTCGAGTCGGTGGTGGACGAGGTCTGCTTCATCTTCGGGCCGATCATCTCGATCGGGCTGTCCACGGCCTGGTTCCCGGAGGCCGGTCCGCTGCTCGCCGCCTGCTTCCTCGCGGCCGGTGTCTTCTGGCTGACCGCCCAGCGCGCCACCGAGCCCGAGCCGCACCCGCGCGCGCGGCACGAGCGGCGCGGCAGCAGCGCGCTGCGCTCCGCCGGCCTGCAGGTCCTGGTGCTCACCTTCGTGGCGACGGGGGCGATCTTCGGGGCCGTCGACGTGGTCACCGTGGCCTTCGCCGAGGAGCAGGGCCACAAGGGGGCCGCGAGCATCGTCCTCGCCGTGTACGCGGCCGGATCTTGTGCGGCGGGCGCCGTGTTCGGGCTGCTGCACCTCAAGGGGGCGCCCGAACCTCGCTGGCTGCTGGGCATATGTGCGATGGCCGTGAGTATGATCCCCCTCCTACTGGTCGGAAACTTGCCGTTTCTGGCCGTGGCGCTGTTCCTTGCGGGGCTCTGCATCGCTCCGACGATGATCACGACGATGTCCCTCATCGAACAGCACGTACCTCGCGCGCAACTGACCGAGGGCATGACCTGGGTGAGCACGGGGCTCGCGGTCGGGGTCGCGCTCGGCTCCTCCGTGTCCGGCTGGGTGATCGACGCGGCCGGTGCACGGGCCGGGTACGGGGTTCCGGCGGTCTCCGGAGCCGTCGCGGTCGCGGTCGGTTTCCTCGGGTACCGCCGGCTCAAGCGGCCGGCTCCGCGTCGGGGAGGCACCGTTGAGCAGCACAGCGAGCGGGAAGAACGGCACGTGGCGTAACTGGGGCGGAAACGTCTCCGCCCGCCCCGCGCGGGAGGTCACGCCCGCCTCCGCCGAGGAACTGGCCGAGGCCGTGCGCCGGGCCGCCGAGGACGGCCTGACGGTGAAAGCCGTCGGTACCGGCCACTCCTTCACGTCGATCGCCGCCACCGACGGTGTGTTGATCCGTCCTCACCTGTTGACCGGCATCCGCCACATCGACCGGGACGCCATGACCGTGACGGTAGAGGCCGGCACCCCGCTCAAGAGGCTCAACCTGGCCCTGGCCCGGGAGGGTCTGTCGCTGACCAACATGGGCGACATCATGGAGCAGACGGTCTCCGGAGCCACCAGCACCGGAACCCACGGCACGGGCCGGGAGTCGGGGTCGATAGCCGCCCAGATCACCGCGCTCGAACTGGTCACGGCCGACGGCTCGGTGCTGGCCTGTTCCCCGAAGGAGAACCCGGAGGTCTTCGCCGCCGCCCGGATCGGCCTGGGCGCGCTCGGCATCGTCAGCGCGATCACCTTCGCCGTGGAGCCGGTCTTCCTGCTGACGGCCCGTGAGGAGCCGATGAGCTTCGACCGGGTCACCCGCGACTTCGACGAACTGTGGGCCGAGAACGAGCACTTCGAGTTCTACTGGTTCCCGCACACCGGCAGCACCAACACCAAGCGCAACAACCGCAGCGCGGGCCCGGAGCGTCCGGTGGGCCGGCTCAAGGCCTGGTTCGAGGACGAGTTCCTCTCCAACGGTGTCTTCCAGGCCGCGCAGTGGGTCGGCCGCGCGGCGCCCGCCGCGGTCCCGGCCATCGCCCGGATCTCCAGCAAGGCCCTGTCCGCGCGGACGTACACCGACATCCCGTACAAGGTCTTCACCTCGCCGCGCCGGGTGCGCTTCGTGGAGATGGAGTACGCCGTCCCGCGCGCGGCCGTCGTCGAGACGCTGCGGGAACTGAAGTCGATGATCGACCGCTCGGACCTGAAGGTCAGCTTCCCCGTGGAGGTGCGCACCGCCCCGGCCGACGACATCGCCCTGTCCACCGCCGCGGGCCGCGACAGCGGGTACATCGCCGTCCACATGGCCAAGGGGGCCCCGTACCAGCGGTACTTCACCGCCGCCGAGCGCATCTTCACCGCGCACGAGGGGCGGCCGCACTGGGGCAAGGTGCACACGCGCGACGCCGAGTACTTCGCCGGGGCGTACCCGCGCTTCGGGGAGTTCACGGCGCTCCGGGACCGGCTGGATCCGGACCGGTTGTTCCGGAACGACTATCTGCGGCGGGTTCTGGGCGACTAGCGCAGGCGCCGGGTCGCGTGAGGTACGCCACGTTTCGGATCCGCCAACTCCCTTGCGCGGCGGCCGAGTCCCGGCTCTCGCACCAAATCGGGCGGCGCGCCGATCCACGCTCGTGGCCCGAATGGAGTACTGTTGCGAGCCCTGGGTCCGGTCTCCCGCCAGGACGTCCGTGGCCTTCAAGGACCGTCGTGAGGGGGCTAGTTGCACAGGGTGACGGAGTTAGTCACTTAGCGTTGCGAATAGGTAACCGTGCCATAACGGCGATCCAGGGCCCGTGCCCGACACGCCGGGCAACTCGGCAAGGTTGTGGCAGGCTGCACCCGGGCAGGCCACACTCGACTAGCGGAAGCAGCGACGCACGTGACGTCGGCAGGCACCACCCGGGAGGTCCCCATGCCCGAACTGCGTGTCGTGGCCGTCTCCAATGACGGCACACGGCTGGTGCTGAAGGCTGCCGACGCAACGGAGTACACGCTTCCGATCGACGAACGTCTCCGTGCCGCCGTGCGCGGCGACCGTCCCCGCCTCGGCCAGATCGAGATCGAGGTGGAGAGCCATCTCCGCCCCCGTGACATCCAGGCGCGTATACGCGCGGGTGCCACGGCTGAGGAAGTCGCGCAGATGGCCGGCATTCCTGTCGACCGTGTCCGGCGCTTCGAGGGCCCCGTGCTCGCCGAGCGCGCCTTCATGGCCGAGCGGGCCCGCAAGACCCCGGTCCGCCGCCCCGGTGAGAACGCCGGACCCCAGCTCGGTGAGGCGGTCCAGGAGCGGCTGCTGATCCGCGGCGCCGAGAAGGACACGGTGCAGTGGGACTCCTGGCGCCGCGACGACGGCACCTGGGAGGTGCTGCTGGTCTACCGGGTGGCGGGCGAACCACACTCGGCGAGCTGGACGTACGACCCGCCCCGGCGGCTCGTGCAGGCCGTCGACGACGAGGCCCGCTCGCTGATCGGCGAGTCCGAGGACCTCGCCGCGCCCGAGCCCAGCTTTCCGTTCGTCCCGCGTATCGCGCGGCTGCCCCGTGACCGCCCGCTGGACGGCAGGATCGAGCGGGAGCGGCCGAGCCTGCCGGTCCCGGCTCTGGAGCCGGCCGAGGAGACCGCGAGCGAACGGGACTCGCTGACCAGCCTGCTGGAGGCTGTCCCGAGCTTCCGCGGCGACCTCGTCGTACCGGAGCGCCCGTCGGAGGCCCCCGCGCCGGAGGAGCCCGCGGACGAGCCCGCGGAGGAGGAACCGCCCGCCCCCGCGGCGTCGGCCGGTTCCGCCTACGCCGATGTCCTGATGCCCCGCTCCGTGGGCAGCCACCGCGACCGGCTGATCGGCTCGACCGACCGCCAGGCCGAGGCCGACGGCGTCCGCCCGGGCCGCCGCGCGGCGGTCCCGAGCTGGGACGAGATCGTCTTCGGCACCCGCCGCAAGAAGCAGGAGTAGGACGGCCGTACAACGCGGGGGCGCCGACAGGTGACCCCCTGGGCCCGCGCTGCACGGCGGGGGCCCTCAGTGCGCAGAGCACCGCCCCCGCCACCGTCCCCCGTGTGCCCCCGACTCAGGGCTACTGCGGGTCCGGGCCCACCGCCACCGGGCGGGAGGGGTCGGAGGACCATTCCGACCAGGAGCCGACGTAGAGCGCGGCGGGGATGCCGGCGACGGCGAGGGCCAGGACTTCGTGGGCCCCGGAGACGCCCGAGCCGCAGTACACGCCGACCGGCGTGCCGTCGTCGGCGCCGAGGGCCTTGAAGCGGGCGTGCAGTTCCTCGGCGGGGAGGAAGCGGCCGTCGGCGGCGACGTTCTCGTTGGTCGGCGCGGACACGGCACCCGGGATGTGCCCGCCGACGCGGTCGATCGGCTCCACCTCGCCCCGGTACCGCTCCCCCGCGCGGGCGTCCAGCAGCAGCCCGGAGCGGGCCAGTGCGGCGGCGCCGTCCGCGTCGAGCAGACCGGACGCGGCCGGGTTCGGCTGGAAATCACCCTCCGCGGGCGTCGGTACCGATGTCTCCAGCGGTCCGTCCCAGGCCGGCAACCCGCCGTCGAGGACCCGCACGTCCGGGTGACCCGTCCAGCGCAGCAGCCACCACGCGCGGGCCGCGGCCCAGCCCTGGCCGCCGTCGTACACGACCACGGGGCGTCCGGCGGAGACCCCCGCGCGGCGCATCGCGGAGCCGAACTCCGCGAGGTCCGGCAGCGGATGCCGGCCGGCGGTTCCGGGGGCGGCGGCGAGCTCTTCGTCCAGGTCGACGAAGACCGCGCCGGGGAGGTGCCCGGCCGCGTACTCGGCCCGTCCGTCGAAGGGCGGCTCGCCCGCCGCTCGAGCCACGCTCAACTGCCAGCGGACGTCCAGCAGCACCGGCGGACGGGATCCGCGCAGGTCGGCGGCGAGTTCGGTTGCGGAGATGATGGCGTTCATGGCCCCATCCTCGCGTACGGGGTGGCCGCACGGACCAGGTCCGGCTACTCTGCTCGGCCGGACCGCCCCGATCACGGGGCGTACGGGGTCGGGCACAAGCTGTACAGCCGATCGACACCCGTGGGCCATCGCGCGGAAACGGAAACGGACGAGAAGCGGCACAACGGGCATCCTCCGGGCGCAGCGCGCGGTACCGCGGCGCGCCCGGGACGCGCGGCGGCACGGGTGGTGCGAGCATCGGCACGGGGTCCGGAGAGCGGAATCGACGCGGCCACCGCGAGGGGCCGAGGAGAGAGTGACGATGACCGAGGCACGGGGGTCGGCCGGCCTGAACGGCGAAGCGCACGCTCGGCACGCGCCCGGCTCGCCCTGCTGGGTGAGTCTGATGGCGCACGGGGTTGCCGCGACCCAGGAGTTCTACGGTGAGCTGTTCGGCTGGGAGTTCCGGCCCGGACCGCAGCAGCTCGGCCCGTACGTACGGGCGCTGCTGGACGGGAAGGAAGTGGCCGGCATCGGCCAGCTGCCGCCGGACCGGCACCTGCCCGTCGCCTGGACGCCCTACTTCGCCTCGACGGACGTGGACCTGACGGCCGAGACGGTACGGCTGTGCGGCGGCACCGTGGGGGTGGGCCCCCTGGACGCCGCCGAGGCCGGCCGACTCGCGATCTGCTCCGATCCCTCCGGCGCCGTCTTCGGCGTCTGGCAGGCCGCGGCCCACCTCGGCAGCGCCCTCACCGGAGTCCCGGGCACGCCGGTCTGGAACGAGCTGCTGACCTTCGAAACGGTCGCCGTGACCAAGTTCTACGAGACGGTGTTCGGCCACGAACAGCAGAAGGTGGTCTCGGCGGACTTCGACTACGTCACCCTCCACCTCGCCGGCCGCACCATCGCCGCGATCCTCGGCCTCGGGCAGTCCCTCCCCCGCGACCGGGGACCGCACTGGATGACCTTCTTCGAGGTGGCCGACACCGACGCGTCGACGGCTCAGGCCGAATCACTGGGCGGCCAGATCCTGACCCCGCCCCACGACAGCGCCCTGGGCCGCATGTCCACGGTGACGGACCCGGAGGGCGCGAGGTTCTCGCTGCTGCAGAGCCACCCCTGAGGCCGGCCCGCCGCAGGCGGCCGCGCCGCTAGGCGGACGGCACCGGCAGGACGTCCGGCGACAGGGCCGCCGCTCGCGCGGTGGCCGCCGTCATACGGCGCCGGTGGTGACGGCGGCAGAGGACCTCGTAGCCGATGGTGTCCGACTGGTCGACGTCGCCGACGACCACCTGGGCGCCCTCCACCACCATCTCGCCGCCCACCGTACGGGCGTTGTGGGTCGCGCGGGCGCCGCACCAGCACAGGGCCTCCACCTGGAGCACCTCCACGCGGTCGGCCAGTTCCACCAGGCGCTGCGAGCCGGGGAAGAGCTTGGAGCGGAAGTCGGTGGTGATGCCGAAGGCGTAGACGTCGAGGCCGAGGTCGTCCACCACGCGCGCGAGCTGGTCGATCTGCTCCGGGGCGAGGAACTGCGCCTCGTCCGCGATGACGTAGTCCGCTCGGCCGCCCTGGGAGAGGTGGTCGACCAGGTACGCGTACAGGTCCTGCCCGTCCTCGACCTCCACCGCGTCCGTGACCAGGCCGAGGCGGGAGGAGAGCTTGCCCTCGCCCGCGCGGTCGTCCCGGGTGAAGATCATGCCGACCAGGCCGCGCGCCGAGCGGTTGTGCTCGATCTGGAGGGCCAGCGTCGACTTCCCGCAGTCCATCGTTCCGGAGAAGAACACCAGCTCGGGCATGGGGTGTGGAGCACCTTTCGGCAACAGGGTCGTGGCGGGCGGGGCGGGCAGCGTCAGGTGCGTACTTCCAGCAGCGGCACGAGCTGCTCCGCCGGGGTCATCGAGCCGTGGTTGCCGACCATCGCCGACTCCTTCGGCTCCCGCTCGGAAGCGATGATCAGCACATCGTCGCGGGCCGCCGCGATCACGTCGCCGAGCCGGGCGTACACCCGCTCGTCGACCTGCGGGCCGAACCAGCCCGCCGCGATCGCCTCGTCCCGGGAGGCCACCCAGAACTGCTCGCCGAGCACCTCGCGCCAGCAGGTCAGGACGTCGTTCCCGGCGCCGGGAACCGCGTAGACGTGGCGCGCGCGGCCCTCGCCGCCGAGCAGGGCGACCCCGGCCCGCAGCTCCCAGTCCTCGTCGAAGTCGATGCGGTGCTGCTCGTCGAACGGCACGTCGACCATGCCGTGGTCGGCGGTGACGTAGAGCGCGGTGCGCGGCGGCAGCTGCTCGGCGAGGCGCTGGACGAGCCGGTCGACGTACATGAGCTGGCCGCGCCACAGGTCGGAGTCGACGCCGAAGCGGTGCCCGGCGCCGTCCACCTCGGCGTAGTACGTGTAGACCAGGGAGCGGTCACCGGCGGCCAGTTGCTCGGCCGCGAGGTCCATCCGCTCCTCGCCGCTCAGCCGCCCGTGGAAGGTGCCGCCGCTCAGCGCCACCTTGGTCAGCGGGGTGTTCTCGAAGGCGGGGGACGACACCTGCGCGGCGTGCACCCCGGCGTCGTGGGCGAGCCGGAAGACGGTGGGGTACGGCTGCCAGGGGCCCGGCGCGGTCCAGGGCTGCCAGCGCAGCTGGTTCATCAGCTCGCCGGTGGCCGGGTTGCGCACGGTGTACCCGGGCAGTCCGTGCGCGCCGGGCGGCAGGCCGGTGCCGACGGAGGCGAGGGAGGTCGCGGTGGTCGCCGGGTAGCCGGTGGTGAGCGGCCGGCCGGTGCCGCCGCGGGAGCTGGCGAGGAGCGACGTCATGAACGGGGCGTCCTCGGGGTGCGCCTTCAGCTGCTCCCAGCCGAGGCCGTCGATCAGGAACACGCAGTTCCGGTCGGCCGGGGCCAGCTCGCTGATCGCGGCGGTCATGCCGGGTACGCCCATGCCGGCGGCGAGCGTGGGCAGCAGGTCGGCGAGCGATCCCGCGCCGTACTCGGGCAGGGGGGCGGAGTCGAGGGGCAGCGGCTGCGGGTCGTGCTCCCAGGCGGGCTGGGCCATCAGCGGGCGGTGTCCGCGGTCGCCTCGGAGAGCGCCTGCGCGAAGGCGAGCGCCTGGCGCACCGTCTCCGGTCCGTCGCCGGCCTCGCTGACGCGCAGGCTGAGGTCGTCGGCCGTGGAGCTGCCCGTGTAGCCGTGGTCGGCCTCGCAGTTGGGGTCGCCGCAGGCGGCCGGCTCCAGGTCGATCCGGGAGACCGCGCCCCAGCCGATGGTCAGCACGACCTCGCGGGGCAGGGTGCCGGGCTTGTACGACTCCGGGTTCGCGACCACCCGGCTCAGGACGACCGACGAGATCCGGCCGATCTTGACCGACTCGGTGGAGGTCGTGGCGTACGGGGTCGGCGAGGTGGTGTCGGCGGCCTGCTCGTCGGTGTGGCTGACGATGAAGCGGTTGTCGGTGAGGACCAGCACGGTGACGTGCCGCCGCACCTCGTTCTGGTCGAACGTGGTCTCCTGGTGGACCAGGTACGACCGGATGGGCTCGCCGCCCACGGCGGCCTCCACCGCCTCGGCCACGAGGGCCGGGTAGTAGCCGCTGCGCTCGATCGCCGCTCGCAGCCCCTGGGTCGTCGTACTGGTCTTGGCCATGGCCCCCATCCTACGGGGGCCCACTGACTGCGAGGGACCGCTCGCGCCGGTCAGTAGGCGGGCAGCGTGCGCGGCCCCAGGTCGTCGCGGGCGGGCGGCGGGGCCAGCCGTACGGTGGCGCCGAGCACGCTCAGGCCGTGCGGGGCGACGACGACGGGCTCCAGGGTCACGGCGACGACCTCCGGGTGGTCGTCGACCAGGCGGGACACCCGCAGAAGCAGTGCCTCCAGGGCGGGTGTGTCGACCGGGGTGGAGCCGCGCCAGCCGAACAGCAGGGGCGCGGTCCGGATCGAGCGGACCAGCGAGGCCGCCTCCCGGTCGGTGACCGGGATGAGCCGGTGCGCCATGTCCCCGAGCAGCTGGGAGGCGGCTCCGGCGAGCGCGAACGACAGCACGGCACCGGCCGCGGGGTCGATCACGGCCCGTACGACGGTGTCGACCCCGCGCGGGGCCATCGCCTGCACGACCGGCCTCAGCTCCGCCGGCGTCCCGAACAGCTCGACCAACTCGGTGTACGCCCGCCGCAGTTGCTCCTCGTCGGCGAGGTCCAGCCGGACGCCGCCCAGGTCGGCGCGGTGGCGCAGGTGCGGAGCGGTGGCCTTGAGGGCGACCGGGTAGCCGACGGCCCGCGCGGCGTCGGCGGCGTCGTCGGGGGTGGGGGCGGGCAGGGCCCGGCACACCTGGATGCCGTACTTCCCGAGCAGGTCACACGTTTCCTCGGAGCCGAGGGTCAGGCCCTGGCCCCGGGCAAGCAGCCCGTCGATGAGCGCGGCGGCCCCTCGCTCGTCGATGTCGTCGTACTCGGGCACGCGCCCGGGCTCGGCGGCCTCCCGGCGCCACTGGGCGTACTTGACGGCTTCGGCGAGCGCGCGGACGGCCCGCTCGGCGGCGGGGTAGGCGGGGATGAGCCGGCTTGCCCGCGCCGGGTCTTCCCCACCGGCCTCCTCGGCACCAGGGGCGCCTGCTCCGACGGGGCCCGGGCCCGTCAAGCCGCGGGCAGTCGTGCCGCCTGGGGCGGCAGGGGTGGGCGCTGCGGGCACCCGCACCGGGGGAGGTACGGCGCCGGCGCCGGGCCGCGCGTCCGGCCCCGCCTCCTCGACCACGAGGGCGGGCGTCGCCTGCGGTGCCGTGCTGGCGGCCGCGGACAGGGCCTCGGCCAGCCCGCCCAGCTCCACATGGACCACCAGCACCGGCTTGCCCGGCACCTCCTCCGCCGCCGACCTCAGCGCCTCCGCCAGGACCGCCTCCCCCACCGAGGGCTCCCCCAGCGCCGGAATCGCGGTCACCACGACGGAGTCGCAGCTGTCGTCGGCCAGCGCCCGCGACAGCGCCGCCCGGAAGTCCCGCGCCGACGCCCCGGTCGTCAGGTCCAGCGGCGGCAGCGGCCGCAGCCCCTCGGAGAGGCACGCGTCGTACGTCAGCAGCCCCAGCGACTCGGAGTTGCCGAGGATCGCCACCCGGGGTCCCGCCGGCAGCGGCTGGCGCGCGAGCAGCAGTCCCGCGTCGACCAGTTCGGTGATCGTGTCCACCCGGATCACCCCGGCCTGCCGCAGCAGCGCCGACACGGTGGCGTGCGGCAGCCGCGTCGCCCGTACCGCGTGCCCCTGCGGGGCCGCCCCGCCGTGCCGCGCGCCCTGCACCACCACCAGCGGCTTCGCGGCGGCCGTACGCCGGGCGAGCCGGGTGAACTTGCGCGGGTTGCCGATGGACTCCAGGTACATCAGGGCGACATCGGTGTCCGGGTCGTCGTACCAGTACTGCAGGACGTCGTTGCCGGACACGTCGGCGCGGTTGCCGCAGGAGACGAAGGTGGACACGCCGGTGACCCCGGTGACCCCGCCGCCGCGCCGGTGCAGCCGGGACAGCAGCGCGATGCCGATGGCGCCGGACTGGGCGAACAGCCCGATCCGGCCGGGCCGCGGCATCTCGGGCGCGAGGGAGGCGTTCAGCCGTACGTCCGCCGAGGTGTTGATGACCCCGAAGGCGTTCGGACCGATGATGCGCATGCCGTACGCGCGTGCGTGCCGGACCAGTTCGCGCTGGCGCTCCCGGCCCTCGGGACCGCTCTCGGCGTACCCGGCCGAGACCACGACCAGCCCCTGTACGCCGTGCTCACCGCACTCGGTGACGACCTCGGGGACCTGTTCGGCGGGCACGGCGACCACCGCGACGTCGACATGCCCGTCGATGTCGCGCACCGAGCGGTGCGCGGGCACTCCCGCGAGGTCCTTCAGATCCTCGGGGAACGCCTGGTTCACGGCGTACAGCGGACCGCGGAAGCCGCCCTCCCGGATGTTGTCGAGGATCCCGCGGCCCACCCCGCCGGGCGTGCGTCCGGCGCCGATGACGGCCACCGAGCCGGGGACCAGCAGCCGTTGCACGGACCGCGCCTCGGCGCGCTGCTCGCGCGCGTACTGCACGGCGAGCGAGCGGTCCGTCGGCTCCAGGCCGAACTCCAGCCGGACGACACCGTCCTCGAAGCTGCGCTTCTGGGTGTATCCGGCGTCCGTGAACACCTTGATCATCTTGGTGTTGGCGGGCAGCACCTCGGCCGCGAACCGGCGGATCCCGCGCTCCCGGGCGACGGCGCCGATGTGTTCGAGCAGAGCGGAGGCGACCCCGCGGCCCTGGTGGGCGTCCTGGACGAGGAAGGCGACCTCGGCCTCGTCGGCGGGCGCGGAGGCGGGCATTCCGTCGGCACCAATGCGGTCATAGCGTACGGTGGCGATGAACTCGCCGCCGATGGTGGCCGCGAGTCCCACCCTGTCCACGAAGTCGTGGTGCGTGAAGCGGTGGACGTCCTTGGCGGACAGACGCGGGTAGGGCGCGAAGAAGCGGTAGTACTTCGACTCGTCCGAGACCTGCTCGTAGAAGCTGACCAGGCGCTCGGCGTCATCAACGGTGATGGGGCGGATGCGCGCGGTGCCGCCGTCGCGCAGCACCACGTCGGCTTCCCAGTGGGCGGGGTACTCGTGCCGGTCCGACGCGCTCTGCATGGGGCCCAGAGTACGGCTCGCGTACGACAACGGCGCGGGGCAGTCTGTGGAGGACGGGTGTCGGATCGAGGCCGCGGTCCGACGGTCGCGCACGGGACGGGACGCAGGACCGTACCGGGCACGCTTCACGTTGTGGAACACTGGTCTAGACAACCTGAGAACCTGAAGGGCAGCATCACATGGCTGAGCGCCGCGTCAACGTCGGCTGGGCCGAGGGCCTCCACGCCCGCCCCGCCTCCATCTTCGTCCGGGCCGCCACGGCCACAGGGGTCCCGGTGACGATCGCCAAGGCCGACGGCAAGCCCGTCAACGCGGCCTCGATGCTGGCGGTCCTGGGCCTGGGCGCCCAGGGCGGCGAGGAGATCGTGCTCGCCGCCGACGCCGAGGGCGCGGACGCCGCCCTCGACCGGCTGGCGAAGCTGGTCTCCGAGGGCCTCGAGGAACTCCCCGAGACCGTCTGAGCGAATACCGGGCGCGGCAGCCGCCGCCTCCTCCAGGGCTCGTCCGAATTATCGGGCGGGCCCTTCGCATTTCCCGATTCCGGGCAGCGGAAATAATCCCCCTGGAATTACGCTCTCTTTGTATACGGCGCGCATGTTAATGCCGGAGGCCAGACATGTTTACGGGATGTTGCGAATTCCTCACACGCTCCCCGCCCGCGGTGAACCGCAGCCGGTGCGTGCCGCTGGAGCGCTCGGCGTGCACCGCCGTGATCGCCCGCGCCCGTTCGCTGTCGCCGCGGGCCACCGCGTCCACGATCGCCCCGTGCTCGGCCCAGGCCTCCACGGGCCCGGCCGACGCCTCCACCGAGTACATCCAGGCGATCTTGTGCCTCAGCTGGGTCAGCATCGAGGTCAGGGCGGGGCTGCCGGCGGCCTGGGCGAGCGTCTCGTGGAACCAGCCGCCCAGGGAGCGCAGATCCTCGCTGTTGCCCCGCCTGGCCCGCTCCTGACCGAGCCGCACCAGGCCGCGCAGCACCTTCAGATGCGCCTCGGTGCGCCGCTGGGCGGCCCGCGCGGCACCGAGCGGCTCCAGCAGCGAGCGCATCTCCAGCAGGTCGGCGGCCTCCTGCTCGGTCGGTTCCGCGACGCACGCGCCCGCGTGCCGCCGGGTCACCACGAACCCCTCCGCCTCCAGCGTGCGCAGGGCCTCCCGGACGGGGACGCGCGAGACGCCGTAGCGCCGCGCGAGCAGTTCCTCGGTGAGCCGGCTGCCGCGCTCGTAGACACCGGCGACGATGTCGTCCCGGATCGCCGTGCATACCGAGTGCGCCGGAATACGCATGACCCGACCTCCGCTTTAATCCCCGTGAAACGTCGACGACTGACGTGTGTTCAGTGACTCTATTCCAATGAGCTGGAATTTCCGACGGGGGGCCTGAATCCATGCATATTTTTTGGACAACGGGGGGTCGCAAACGCCGAAAACCCCGGCTCGGGGAGCCGGGGTCCGGGCAGTGCGGGGCGGGTGCCGTCAGATGTTCACGCCGTGCGAGCGGAGGTAGGCGACGGGGTCGATGTCCGAGCCGTACTCCGCGCTCATGCGGGCCTCGAAGTGCAGGTGCGCGCCGGTGACGTTGCCGGTGGCGCCGGAGACGCCTATCTGCTGGCCCGGGGTGACGCTCTGGCCGACCGAGACGCCGATGGACGACAGGTGCCCGTACTGGGTGTACGTGCCGTCGTGCATCTTGATGACGATCTGGTTGCCGTACGCCCCGCCCCAGCCGGCCTCGACGACGGTGCCCGTGCCGACCGAGCGGACGGGGGTGCCGCTGGCGGCGTGGAAGTCGACGCCGGTGTGGCTGCCGGAGGACCAGACGGCGCCACCGGCCCTGTAGGTCGTCGAGACGTAGGAGCCGGAGATCGGGGAGACGAAGGTGTTCAGGCGCTTGCGCTCGGCCTCGCGGGCGGCGCGCTCCTTGGCCTCGCGGGCCTGCTCGGCCGCCTCGGCGGCCCTCTTGCGGGCGGCCTCCTCGGCCGCCTGCTTCGCCGCCGCCTCGTCGGCAGCCTGCTGCTGGGCGGCGGCCTGGGCGTCGATCTGCTCGGCGACCGAGTCGCCGATGGTGACGACGGGGGTGAGACCGGTCTGCTCGGGCGAGGCCTCCGCGGCGAGAGCCGGGGCCCCGAGGGTGCCGATGACGCCGGTGGTGGTGAGGGCCGCGACACCCGCCGCTCGGGCGGTGGTGCGCTGCATCCGGCCGGGACGCCGGTGCTTGCCGGTGGCGCGCGTGAACGCCATGAAGTGGCTGGTCCTTTCCTTCCTTCTCGCCTACCGGGTTAGCTGACGGGTTCGGAGCAGGAAGGTCTCCTACGGACCCCCTCGCTCACGCGCGGGCGTCCGATTCACCCCAGGGACTGCGATGGGTCCCCGGCTCCCCTGGCTCGCGCCGTACGGGGACTCGGCGATGACTGTCCGGTGCCGCGGGTGCGGCGCACTGCCTGACGAACAGCCCGGATGACGCTAAACGCGGCAACTTTCAATTCCCAAACGGATCGCGGTTTTTGTAGCGCATGCCACAGGGCAGACAGGCAGCCTCTCCCTCAAATCGGACATGAGAAGGGCCCTGGTGGCGCTTCCGTCACCAGGGCCCCACACGCGCGTGACAGCGCGTTCACATCCCGAGGGTGTGTCTACTCGGCCGCGACGACGGTGACTTCACCGATCCCGAGGGCCTCCACGGCCTCCTTGATCTGCCCCGCGTCGCCGACGAGCACGGTCACCAGACGGTCCACCGGGAAGGCGCTCACGACGGCCGCGGTGGCCTCCACGGTGCCCGTCTCGGCGAGTCGGCGGTAGAGCGTGGCCTGGTAGTCGTCGGGCAGGTGCTGCTCGACCTGGTCGGCCAGGGTGCTCGCCACCGCGGCGGCCGTCTCGTACTTCAGCGGCGCCACCCCGACGAGGTTCTGCACGGCGACGTCCCGCTCGGCGTCGGTGAGCCCGCCCTCGGCGAGGGTGCGCAGCACCGTCCACAGGTCCTGCAGTGCGGGACCGGTGTTGGGGGTGTCGACCGAGCCGCTGATGGCGAGCATCGCCGCGCCGGTGCCGTCGGGGGCGGAGCGCAGGACCTGCCCGAAGGAGCGCACGCCGTAGGTGTAACCCTTCTCCTCGCGCAGGACGCGGTCCAGGCGGGAGGTGAGGGTGCCGCCGAGGCAGTAGGTGCCCAGGACCTGTGCGGGCCACACGCGGTCGTGCCGGTCGGGGCCGACGCGGCCGATCAGCAGCTGCGTCTGGACGGCGCCGGGGCGGTCCACGATGACGACGCGGCCGGTGTCGTCGGCGGTGACCGGGGGCACCGGCCGGGGTTCGGCCGCGGAGCCGGTCCAGGCGCCGAGGGTGTCCGCGAGGAGCGCGTCGAGGTCGGTGCCGGTCAGGTCGCCGACGACCACGGCGGTGGCCGTGGCGGGGCGCACATGCCGCTCGTAGAAGGCGCGTACGGCCGCGGAGTCGATGGCCGCGACGGTCTCCTCGGTGCCCTGGCGCGGGCGGGACATGCGCGCCGTCGCCGGGAAGAGCTGCCGGGACAGCTCCTTGGCGGCCCGCCGGGAGGGGTTGGCCAGCTCGTGCGGGATCTCGTCCAGGCGGTTGCGGACCAGCCGTTCGACCTCGCTGTCGGCGAACGCGGGCGCCCTGAGGGCGTCGGAGAGCAGACCGAGCGCCTTGGGCAGGCGGGAGACCGGCACTTCGAGGGAGAGCCGGACGCCGGGGTGGTCGGCGTGCGAGTCGAGGGTGGCACCGCAGCGCTCCAGCTCGGCGGCGAACTCCTCGGCGGTGTGCTTGTCGGTGCCCTCGGAGAAGGCCCGCGCCATGATCGTGGCGACGCCGTCCAGGCCGGCCGGCTCGGCCTCCAGGGGCGCGTCCAGCAGGATCTCGACGGCGACCACCTGCTGGCCGGGGCGGTGGCAGCGCAGGACCGTCAGGCCGTTGTCGAGGGTCCCGCGCGTGGGCGCCGGGAAGGCCCAGACCTTCGGCTCGCCCGCCTCGGGGCGGGGGTGGAACTCCATCGTGGCGAGCTCGGTCACTTGGCCGTCTCCTCGTTGTGGGCGCTTGCTTCCACGGTGGCCGCGGACTCCAGGTCTTCGGTGGGTTCCTCGACGGTCTCCGGGGGCACGGTCGGCTCGTAGACGAGCACCGCGCGGTTGTCGGGGCGCAGGCGGGCCTTGGCGACCTCCTGGACCTCCTCGGCGGTCACCTCCAGCACCCGCTGCACGGCGGTGAGGGCGAGCTGCGGGTCGCCGAACAGGACGGCGTAGCGGCACAGTTCGTCGGCGCGGCCCGCGACCGTGCCGAGCCGGTCCAGCCACTCGCGCTCCAACTGCGCCTGGGCGCGCTCCATCTCCTCGGCCGTGGGACCCTCCGCCGCGAACCGGGCGAGCTCCTCGTCGATGGCCGCCTCGATGACCGGAACCTCGACGTCACCGGAGGTCTTCACGTCCAGCCAGCCCAGCGAGGGCGCTCCGGCGAGCCGCAGCAGGCCGAACCCGGCGGCGACGGCCGTACGGTCACGGCGTACGAGACGGTTGTAGAGGCGGGAGGACTCGCCGCCGCCGAGGACCGTCAGGGCCAGGTCGACCGCGTCGCACGCGCGGGTGCCGTCCTCGGGCAGGCGGTAGGCGGCCATCAACGCCCGCGCGGGGACCTCCTCCTCGACGACCTCGCGCAGCTCCTTCCCGATGATCTCCGGCAGCGAGCCGTCGCGCGGGGCGGGCTTGCCGTCGTGGGAGGCGATGGAGCCGAAGTACTTCTCCACCCAGGCGAGCGTCTGCTCGGGGTCGATGTCGCCGACGACCGACAGCACGGCGTTGTTGGGCGCGTAGTACGTACGGAAGAACGCGCGCGCGTCCTCCAGGGTCGCCGCGTCCAGGTCGGCCATCGAGCCGATCGGCGTGTGGTGGTAGGGGTGGCCCTCGGGGTAGGCGAGAGCGGTCAGCTTCTCGAAGGCCGTGCCGTAGGGGACGTTGTCGTAGCGCTGGCGGCGCTCGTTCTTCACGACGTCGCGCTGGTTCTCCATCGACTCGTCGTCCAGGGCGGCGAGCAGCGAGCCCATGCGGTCGGCCTCGAGCCAGAGGGCGAGCTCCAGCTGGTGGGCGGGCATGGTCTCGAAGTAGTTGGTGCGCTCGAAGCTGGTGGTGCCGTTGAGCGAGCCGCCCGCGCCCTGCACGAGTTCGAAGTGACCGTTGCCCTGGACCTGGGCGGAGCCCTGGAACATCAGGTGCTCGAAAAGGTGAGCCAGGCCGGTACGCCCCTTGACCTCGTGGCGCGAGCCGACGTCGTACCAGAGGCACACCGCCGCGACCGGGGTCAGGTGGTCCTCCGAGAGCACCACGCGCAGGCCGTTGGACAGGCGGTGCTCGGTCGCTGTCAGGCCGCCGGAGCCTGCCTGGGTTGTGGCCGTGTGACCCATGGGCATGTACGTCCCTTCGATCGCGGACGCGGTCTCGCGACCGCGGTTTTCCTGCCGGTCCTGCCACTGTATGCAAGCGTGCGGGGCCGCGGCGAAGTTCCCGGGCCGCGTACGCCGAGGGCGGATGCCGGCAGCCGATCGCGTAGCCTGCGGGCAGCCGTGAGCGGAGGCCCCTCTCCGCGCCGGGGCGGACGGGCGACGCCGGGTCCTGATCCGGGTTGTCAGTGCCGCGGTCCACAATGGTCCGCGTCAGATCCAGTTCACGCGTGAGCATGAGCGCCCCGTAGGTGAGCGCACAGAAAAAGGAGCCTTGGCAGCGATGGCCCGCCGCACCACGAAGACCCCGCCGCCCGACGACTCGTACGAGGAGAAGATCCTCGACATCGACGTCGTCGACGAGATGCAGGGCTCCTTCCTCGAGTACGCGTACTCGGTCATCTACTCCCGTGCCCTGCCGGACGCCCGTGACGGCCTCAAGCCGGTGCACCGCCGGATCGTCTACCAGATGAACGAGATGGGCCTGCGCCCCGACCGCGGCTATGTGAAGTGCGCGCGCGTGGTCGGCGAGGTCATGGGTAAGTTGCACCCGCACGGCGACGCGTCGATCTACGACGCGCTGGTGCGCATGGCGCAGCCCTTCTCGATGCGCCTCCCCCTGGTCGACGGCCACGGCAACTTCGGCTCGCTGGGCAACGACGACCCGCCGGCCGCCATGCGGTACACCGAGTGCCGGCAGGCCGCCGCGACCAGCCTGATGACCGAGTCGATCGACGAGGACACGGTCGACTTCGCGCCCAACTACGACGGCCAGGAGCAGGAGCCGGTGGCGCTGCCCGCCGCCTTCCCGAACCTCCTGGTCAACGGCGCGTCGGGCATCGCGGTGGGCATGGCCACCAACATGCCGCCGCACAACCTCGCCGAGGTCATCGCGGCCGCCCGCCATTTGATCCGGCACCCGAACGCGGACCTGGACGCCCTGATGCGGCACGTCCCAGGCCCCGACCTGCCCACCGGCGGCCGGATCGTCGGCCTGACCGGCATCCGGGACGCCTACGAGACCGGCCGCGGCACCTTCAAGATCCGCGCCACGGTGGCCGTGGAGAACGTGACGGCGCGCCGCAAGGGACTCGTCGTCACCGAGCTGCCCTTCACGGTCGGCCCCGAGAAGGTCATCGCCAAGATCAAGGACCTGGTCGGCTCGAAGAAGCTCCAGGGCATCGCCGACGTCAAGGACCTCACCGACCGCGCGCACGGCCTGCGCCTGGTCATCGAGATCAAGAACGGCTTCGTGCCGGAGGCGGTCCTTGAGCAGCTGTACAAGCTGACGCCGATGGAGGAGTCCTTCGGCATCAACAACGTCGCGCTGGTCGACGGCCAGCCCCTCACCCTGGGCCTCAAGGAGCTGCTGGAGGTCTATCTCGACCACCGCTTCGAGGTCGTCCGGCGCCGCAGCGAGTTCCGCCGCACCAAGCGGCGCGACCGGCTGCACCTGGTGGAGGGCCTGCTCACCGCGCTCGTCGACATCGACGAGGTCATCCGGCTGATCCGCTCCAGCGAGAACAGCGCCGAGGCCAAGGCGCGCCTGATCGAGCGCTTCTCGCTGTCGGAGATCCAGACCCAGTACATCCTGGACACCCCGCTGCGCCGGCTCACCAAGTACGACCGCATCGAGCTGGAGGCGGAGAAGGACCGGCTCAACGAGGAGATCGCCGAGCTGACCCGGATCCTCGACTCGGACGCGGAGCTGCGCAAGCTGGTCTCCAACGAACTGGCCTCGGTGGCCAAGAAGTTCGGCAACGAGCGGCGCACGGTCCTGCTGGAATCGGCGGGCGCGGTGGCCGCCGCCGTACCGCTGCAGGTGGCGGACGACCCGTGCCGGGTGCTGCTGTCCTCGACGGGCCTGCTGGCCCGTACGGCCAACGGGGACCCGTTCGCGGAGGACGCCGACGCCAAGCGCACCAAGCACGACGTGATCGTCTCGGCGGTGCCGGCCACGGCCCGCGGTGAGGTGGGCGCGGTGACGTCCGCGGGCCGGCTGCTGCGGATCAGCGTCGTCGACCTGCCGACGCTGCCGGAGACGGCGGCGCGTCCCACCCTCTCGGGCGGCGCTCCGGTGACGGAGTTCGTCTCCGTGGAGGGCGACGAGACGGTGGTCTGCCTGACCACGCTGGACGAGTCCTCCCCCGGCCTGGCGCTCGGCACCGAGCAGGGTGTCGTCAAGCGCGTGGTGCCCGACTATCCGTCCAACAAGGAGGAGTTGGAGGTCATCACCCTCAAGGAGGGCGACCGGATCGTCGGCGCGGTGGAACTGCGCACGGGCGAGGAGGACCTGGTCTTCATCACGGACGACGCGCAGCTGCTGCGCTACCAGGCCGCGCAGGTGCGTCCGCAGGGCCGGCCGGCCGGCGGTGTGGCGGGCATCAAGCTGACCGAGGGCGCGAAGGTCATCTCCTTCACTGCGGTGGACCCGGCGGCCGACGCGGTCGTCTTCACCGTCGCGGGCTCGCGCGGCACGCTGGACGACTCGGTCCAGACGACGGCCAAGCTGACCCCGTTCGACCAGTACCCGCGCAAGGGCCGGGCGACCGGCGGGGTCCGCTGCCAGCGGTTCCTGAAGGGCGAGGACTGTCTGTCGCTGGCCTGGGCGGGCCCCGCTCCGGCCCGCGCGGCGCAGAAGAACGGCCTCCCGGCCGAGCTGCCGGAGATGGACCCGCGCCGCGACGGCTCGGGCGTGTCGCTGCCGAAGACGGTGGCGGTGGTGGCGGGCCCGGTCTAGACCGGGCCCCCGTGCTCGTCCTCGGAGCCCTGGACGTAGCGCAGAACGCCCCACATGCCGTGCTCGTCGGCGTGCGGGGCGTCGCTGCGGCACGCCTCCAGTTCCTTGCCGAGGGCGGGCGCGTCGATGCCGGAGCCGATGAGGACGAGCTGGGTGAGCCGCTCCTCGCCGGGCGCCCAGGGTTCGGGACAGAACCGCAGGAAGCTCCCGACGGCGTGCACGGCGTACCGGTTCAGGGTGTCGTGGGGGCCGAAGTCGACGTACCCCTTGATCCGGTAGAGCCCCTCGGGACGGCTGTCGAGGAACCTCATGAGCGCGCGGGGATCGAGGGGCCCTCCGGACACGAACGAGACGCTGTCGTACCCGGTGTGCAGGTGCCCGGCGTGGTCGTCGTGCTCGTGCAGGTCGTCGAAGGACAGCTGGCCCACGCGCTCCTCGCCCGGCCGGCAGTCGAAGAGGAACTCCGGGTCGATACGGCCGTGGACGGCGGGTACGACGGCGGCGCGCGGGGCGAGCTCCCGGACGCGCGGGACGAGCCGGTCCGGCTCCGCGACCCGGTCGAGCTTGTTGACGACGACGAGGTCGGCGAGGGCGAGATGGCGGTCGATCTCGGGGTGCCTGGCGCGGGTGGCGTCGAACTCGGCGGCGTCGACGACCTCGACGAGACCGCCGTAGACGATGCCGGGAAGCTCGCTGGCGAGCACCATGCGGACCAGTTCCTGCGGCTCGGCGAGGCCGCTGGCCTCGATGACGATGACGTCCAGGCCGGCGGCGGGGGCGGCGAGGCGTTCCAGGTACTGGTCGAGCTCACTGGCGTCGACGGCGCAGCACAGGCAGCCGTTGCCGAGGGAGACGGTCGAGTCGCCGAGCGCGCCGGCCACGGCCATGGCGTCGATCTCGATGGCGCCGAAGTCGTTGACCAGCGCTCCGATACGGCTGCCTCTGCTGCGGTGGAGGAGATGGTTGAGGAGTGTCGTCTTGCCGGAGCCGAGGAAACCGGCGAGAACGACGACGGGGATCTGCTGCGCCGTGCGGCTGCGGACCAACGAGCGACCTCTTTCACACCTACGCGTGCACCGGCTCACGTTCCGGCATGCGTACGAAGAATGAATGCCGGTCCAGGATACGAGCCGTGAGAAACCGCGCGAAGTGAACGATTGTTAGCTGCACTTGCGGGGCAGACGTTGGGCATGGCGCCGGACTGTGCGACCCTCGCTTCCCTCCGTGCGCCTCCTCTCCGCCTCCCCGCCGATCAGAGCCGCTCGGCACCCTGGGAGACGGCAAGCGCCGCCCACCGCTCGCCGGTCCCCTCAAGTCGACCCGCACCCCGACGACCGGCGGACGGCCGCCTGATCCGGGGGTTGACATGGCCACACAGAGTTCTGGCATACGGAGGATCGGTTCTGCAGTGCGGGCGGGGTTCGTGGCCATGAGCCACTCCCTGGCCGCACCGAGCACGCGCCACCACAAGAAAGCAGCGCTCCGCGAACAGCACCGACTCCATCTGACCCTGCTCTGCAAGGCCATGGACGACCCTGCCCTCGCCGCGGTCCTCGACACCTACGAGACCGAGATCCCGCTGGACAAGCGGCGCCAGTTCCTCTTCGCCAACGCGCTCTACATCAACGCCCTGCACTTCCACCGGATCGGCGCCATGAGCCTGGCCGAACTGCACGGACATCTGCGGGTCATGTGCCAGAACGACGTGTTCCGCGAGTACTGGGCGGCGACACGGCACCATCGCAAGAGCCTCCCGGCCGTCTCGGAGGAGTTCGAGCTGGGCCGGATGATGGACGAACTCATCCAGGAACTCGCCGACTCCGACACCGAGCAGTGGTGGGTCGTCGGCAGTCCGCCCGCTGACGACGTGCCCTGATTCCGGCGCGCGGGCGAGTCAAGAGCCGCTCGCAAAATTCACTCCACCGCATCGTCGTAACTGCCGCCCCACGCGCGCAAAGTCGATATGTTGTCGCGTGGCCCTCTCCGGGCGCTCCGACGAACACCCTTTGCGCTCGGAGAGATCGTCAACTCTGGCGCAGATCCGCCCGGAGACCGCGATACCCGGAAGACGCCTTTTTTCCACTTTGCCATGAAGAAGGCGGTATTTCTCCGTGAAGATCGTGCGACGTGTCGGGGCTTCCCCTCGTGAGCGCGGCAGCGCCACCGGCCAGACCTGCCCCGACATCTTCGAGCTCAGCAACGGCGACTTCGCCGTCATTGGGCGCGAAGCGACCGAGGAGCTCGACCCCGAGCTTCCGTCCGACGCCGCACGAGCCGACTACGAGCGGATCGTGGTCATTTCACGCGAGACGCTGCTGCGCGCCAAACCCGATATCCCCGACGCCTGATCCACCCCGCACGCAGCCCGGCAGGCTCCCGTGCCGGGCTTCGCGCGTCAGGCCGCCCGCCGGGGTACCGCCACCGGCGCCCCCGGCCCCACATACCGCGCCGCCGGGCGGATGATCTTGGGGTCCTCCGCCTGTTCAAGGATGTTGGCGCTCCAGCCCACCACGCGGGCCGCCGCGAAGGTGGGGGTGAACATCTCGCGGGGCAGGCCGCAGAGCTCCATGACCACGCCCGCGTAGAACTCGACGTTGGTGTGGAGTTCGCGGCCGGGTTTCAGTTCGGCGAGGATCGACTCGACCTGGCGCTCCACCTCCACGGCGAAGTCCACACGCGGGCCGCCGAAGCGCTGGGCGGTCTCGCGGAGCATGCGGGAGCGGGGGTCCTCCGTGCGGTAGACGGCGTGGCCGAAGCCCATGATGCGGTCGCCGGCGAGGACGCGTTCGCGGATCCAGGGGTCGATGCGCTCGGGCGTGCCGATCGCGTCCAGGGTGTCCAGCGCCCGGCTGGGGGCGCCTCCGTGCAGAGGGCCGGACAGGGCGCCGACCGCTCCCACCAGACAGGCCGCCACATCCGCTCCGGTGGAGGCGATGACCCGTGCCGTGAACGTTGACGCATTGAAACCGTGGTCAATGGTTGAGATCAAGTATTGCTCGACGGCCCTCACCCGCACCGGGTCCGGTACCGAACCCGTCAACATGTACAGGTAATTCGCCGCGTACGGCAGGTCCTCACGCGGCTCGACCGGCTCCAGCCCTTCACCGAGTCGGTACAGCGCCGTCAGCAGCGTCGGTACGGCGGCCGCCGCGGCGAGCGCGTCCCGGCGGCGCTCGTCCGCGCCGATGTCGTACACCGGCCGGAAGCCCCGCACGGCGCCGAGCAGCGACAGCGCGGTGCGCATGCCGGCCAGCGGGCCGGAACCTCCCGCGCTTGCACTCGCCTCAGCGACGGCGGGCAGGACCGCGCGCACTTCGTCCGGGAGCCGCCGCAGGGCCGCTGTTTCGGCGGCGAAGGCCGCGGCGCGCTCGGCGTCCGGCAGTTCGCCGTGGACCAGCAAATGCCAGACGTCCTCGAAGCCGCGGGTCTGCGCGAGCTCGACGGCCGAGTACTGGCGGTAGTGGTAGAAGCCCTCCAGCCCTCGGACGTCACCGATGGCGGTGTCGGTGACGACGACGCCGGCGAGTCCTCTCGGCGCCTCGATGAGAGCTTGGACCGACCTGTTGACGGACATGATTTCCTCCCTGCACTTGATTCGACTGTCCATGCTTGACTAGATCTCTGTCAATATTGATTGCGTCAATGCAAGCGTCAATGTGTCGTCCAGCGGATACGGTGGCCCCCATGCGCGACCAAGAACCCGGCTCCCCTCACACGACCCGGCGGCTGACCACCAAAGAGGCCGCCGAACTGCTCGGCGTGAAGCCCGAGACCGTGTACGCCTACGTCAGCCGCGGCCAGCTCAGCAGCCGACGCGTGGCCAGCGGCCGGGGCAGCACCTTCGACGCACAGGAGGTCGAGGCGCTCGCGCGGCGCAACCGGCGTGAGAGCAGCGGGACTTCGGGGTCGGGCGGTGAGTTGTCGGTGCGCACCCGCATCACGTTCATCGACACGGACCGGTACTACTTCCGGGGCGTGGACGCGGCCGAGCTCGCCGTACGCCACTCCTACGAGGAGGTCGCCGAGTGGCTGTGGACCGGGCGGCTGCGCCCCGGCATCGCCTTCGAGGCCCCCAGGGCCACGGTCGCCGCTGCCCGCCGTGCCGTCGACGCCCTGCCCGAACACGCCGGCCCCACCGACCGGTTGCGGGTCGCGGCCGTCGCCGCCGCGACGGCGGACCCCCTGCGCTTCGACCTGTCCGAGGACGCCGTCCTCGGCACCGCGCGCGCCCTCATCCCCACCCTCGTCGCCGCCCTGCCGCCGGTGCGGCGCGATCACCGCGACACCGGTCCGCTGGCCCACCGGCTGTGGGCCCGGCTCAGCGGCCACGAGGCGGACGAGACGTCGCTGCGCACCCTTGACACGGCGCTGGCCCTGCTGGTCGACCACGACCTCGCCGCCTCGACGCTCGCCGTACGCGTCGCCGCGTCCGCCCGCGCGCACGCCTACGCGGCCGTCTCGGCGGGTCTGGGCGTCCTGGAGGGCCCCCTGCACGGTGCCGCCAGCGGACTGGCCCACCGGCTGCTGCTGGACGTCCTCGACCGCGGCGACGCGGGTCCGGTGATCGCCGAGGAGCTGCGGGCGGGCCGACGCATCCCGGGGCTCGGCCACCGGCTGTACCCGGGCGAGGACCCACGCGCGCGCGTGCTGTTCGGGCTGCTGGAGGAGATCCCTCGGGCCGAGCCGGCGCTCGCGGCGGCCCGCGACATCGTCGCCACGACCGCCCGCCACACCCCGCTGCACGCCAATGTCGACCTGGCGCTGGCCGTGCTCACCGCCTCCAGCGGTATGCCCGCCACCGCGGGCGAAACGATCTTCGCCGTGGCCAGAACGGCGGGCTGGATCGCCCACGCGCTGGAGGAGTACGGCGAGCGCCCGCTGCGGATGCGCCCCAGCGGCCACTACGTGGGACCAAGGCCCCCGCAGCCGCTGCCCGAGTAGGACACGAGCGGTTCGGTGAGCCACTCCGGATCAACTCAGGTTAGGCTCACCTTTGTGAGTACTTGCTCAAGTGACTCCCGGGACCTCGGCGAGCCCATCGCGGGCACCGCGGCCACCGCGAGGACCTGGCTGCTGCTGGAACAGCCCGGCCCGTGGGGCGCCAAGGCGCTCACCTCGAGCCATCTGGACCCTGCGCTGGGCCGCGCCCTGGAGGCGGCCACCAGGAACACCGGGGTGCGCGTGGCGCTCATCCGCCGCCCCGGACGGCACGCCGACAGCAGCACGTCCGTCGAACGCCAGGTGTACGCCGCCCACACCACCCCTGGTCATGCCTGGCTGCACGGCACGACGGTCCGCGATCCGCGCCGGCTGCTCGACCTCGACTTCGCCGCGCTCGGCAGGGGCGACGCCGGTTCCTTCGACTCGGCGCTCGGGGCGAGCCCGTACACGGGCGACCCGCTCGCCCTCGTGTGCACCAACGGCAAGCGGGACCGCTGTTGCGCCCTCCTCGGCCGCCCCCTCGCCGCCGAACTGGACGCCTCCGGCGTCGGCGGCGTCTGGGAGGTCACCCATCTGGGTGGACATCGCTTCTCGCCGACGCTGCTCGTCCTGCCGTACGGCTACGCCTACGGCCGGGCCGATGCGGACTCCGTGCGGGAGATCCTCCATCAGGTGCGGCAGGACCGGATAGTCGTCGAGGGATGCCGCGGGAACTCCGCGTGGGAGCGGCCGGGGCAGGCGGCCGAGCTGGCCGTGCGCAGTGCCCTGGGTGAGTACGCGGCGGATGCGCTGAGTGTCGTCCGCACGGAGGGCGCCGCGCCGCGCTGGACGGTGACCGTCGCGCACACCGACGGACGCCACTGGCATGTGATCGTCGCCCAGGGGGCCGCGCTGCCGCCCCGCGCGGAGAGCTGCGCGGCCTCGGTGCTGGGCTCGCCCTCGCAGATGGACGTGGTCGCGGTGCGGGAGCTGGCGGGCGCGACGGCACTGGCGGGCTGACGTCGTTGTGGACCGGCCCGTCCAGCATTGATGTGGACCCGCCCGTCCACCGTTACTGTGGACCGGCCGTCCACCGTTGCTGTGGACCGGTCCGTCCACCGTTGATGTGGACCGGTCCGTCCGCCATTGATCAGGAGATCCGGGCCACATCCCCTTCGGTGCTCCCAGCGCGTCAACGTACGGTCTGGGGTATGAGCCCCACTGCCCCCGCGCGCCGCCTGCGCCTCGGTCTGCCGCGGCGGATGTTCTCGCAGGTGCTGCTGATGCAGGTGGCCATCGCGGCGGGAGTCGCGGTGCTCGCGACCGGGCTGTTTTTGGCGCCGCTCGGCAATCAGCTCGACGACCAGGCGATGCGCCGGGCCCTCGCCATCGCCCGGACCACCGCCGTCCAGCCGCAGATCGCCGAGGACGTCGTGAACACGCCCCCGACGGCCGGCGGCCCCGTCCAACGGGCAGCGGAGCGGATCCGGAAGGCCACCCGGGCCGAGTACATCGTCGTGATGGACGGGCGGGGCGTGCGCTGGTCGCATCCGACGCCCGGCGAGATCGGCAGGACGGTGTCCACCGACCCCGGACAGGCCCTGGCCGGTCACGAGGTCATGCAGATCGACGACGGCACCCTCGGCCGCACCGCCCGCGGCAAGGTACCGCTGCGCGACAGCAACGGGGACATCGTGGGCGCGGTCTCGGTCGGAATCGCCTATGGCAGCGTCCGGGCCCGCCTGATCCATGCGATACCCGAGCTGCTGGCGTACGCGGGCGGCGCGCTGGCGGTGGGCGCGCTGGCCGCCTGGCTGATCTCGCGGCGGGTCCAGCGGCAGACGCGGGACCTGGCCTTCTCCGACATCTCGGCGCTGCTCGCGGAGCGCGAGGCGATGCTGCACGGCATCCGGGAGGGTGTCGTCGCCCTGGACCGCGCGGGCCGCGTCCGGCTGCTCAACGACGAGGCGCGCCGGCTGCTCGGCATCGGTGACGAGGCCGTCGGCCGCTCCCTGGACGAGGCGCTCGGGGAGGGCCGTACGACCGATGTGCTGGCCGGGCGGGTCACGGGCACCGATCTGCTCACCGTGCGCGGCCGGCGCGTCCTGGTCGCCAACCGGATGCCCACCGACGACGGCGGCGCCGTCGCCACCCTGCGCGACCGCACGGAGCTGGAGCAGCTGGGGCGGGAGCTGGACTCCACGCGCGGTCTGATCGACGCCCTGCGCGCCCAGGACCATGAGCACGCCAACCGCATGCATACGCTGCTCGGGTTCCTGGAGCTGGAGATGTACGACGACGCCATGGAGTTCGTCGGCGAGGTGGTGGGCGACCACAGGGTGACCGCGGAACAGATCACCGAGAAGATCCAGGACCCGCTGCTGGCGGCGCTACTGGTGGGCAAGGCGACCGTGGCGGCGGAGCGCGGGGTCGCGCTGCTGGTGTCGGAGCGGACGCGGCTCCCGGACCGGTTGATCGACCCCAGGGACATCGTCACGATCGTCGGCAACCTGGTGGACAACGCCCTGGACGCGGTCGCGGGGACGGCGCACGCGCGCGTGGAGGTCGAGTTGCGCACCGAGGGGCGCGCGGCCGTCCTGAGGGTGCGGGACACGGGGCCGGGCATTCCTGCGGCGCAACGCGAGTTGGTCTTCACGGAGGGCTGGACCACGAAGGAGGCGCCGGCCCATCGTGAGCGCGGGATCGGTCTCCCCCTGGTGCGCAGGCTCGCGGAACGGCAGGGCGGTGCCGCCACCGTCGATCAGGCGCAGGGGGGCGGTGCGGAGTTCACCGTCGTACTGCCCGAGGCGCTCACCGAGCCGGACACCGAGCCGGCGCCCTACGCGCTCACCGAGCCGGACGTCGAACCGGCCCTCACCGGGCCCATGGCCCCCCGCACCGCCGAGGAGGAGTCGCGATGATCGAGGTCCTGGTCGTGGACGACGACACACGGGTCGCGCGGGTCAACGCCGCCTATGTCGAGAAGGTGCCCGGCTTCCACGTGGCGGGCGAGGCGCACAGTGCGGCCGAGGCGCTGCGGCAGGTCGAGGAGCTGCCCCGGGTGGACCTGGTGCTGATGGACCACTACCTGCCCGACGAGACGGGTCTGTCGGTCGTACGGGAGATGCGGCGGCGCGGCCACCGGACCGACGTGATCATGGTGACGGCGGCCCGGGACGTCTCCACCGTGCAGGAGGCGATGCGGCACGGCGCGCTCCAGTACCTGGTCAAGCCCTTCGCCTTCGCGGGCCTGCGCACCAGGCTGGAGGCGTACGCGGAGCTGCGCCGCACGCTCGACGGCGGCGGCGAGGCCGAACAGGCCGAGGTGGACCGGATCTTCGGCGCGCTGTCCGCGCCGTCGGAGCCGGCGCTGCCCAAGGGCCACTCCCCCACGACCGCCGACCTCGTCCGCCGCTGCCTGATCAGCGCCGAAGGCGCCCTGTCGGCCCAGGAGATCGCGGACCGCACCGGCGTCAGCCGCCAGACCGCCCAGCGCTACCTGAAGCTCCTGGAGCGCACCGGCCGGGCCCGGCTCACCCTCAAGTACGGGGACGCGGGCCGCCCGGAACACCGTTACGTGTGGGCGACCCGCGCCTGAGGGCATGGCCGGTGGTGGGAGCGGGGGAAGCGGCCGTACCCCCTGTCCATACGGATCCGGCGCGCCGTTGTCTCCGGCGGCACCGTTACGGGCTAGGCCGCTCCCGCCCCGGTGAGCGACCGCACTTCGGTCTCCGCGTGCTTGGCCTCGTCGGGGACCTCGGCGGAGGTGGCGGTGCCGAGCCAGCCGGCGAGGAAGCCGAGCGGGATCGAGACGATGCCGGGGTTCTGGAGCGGGAACACCTGGAAGTCGACGCCCGGGAACAGCGATTCGGGACTGCCGGACACCACCGGTGACAGCAGCACGAGTGTGATGGCCGGGATCAGGCCGCCGTACACCGACCAGACGGCGCCGCGGGTGGTGAAGCCGCGCCAGAACAGGGAGTAGAGCAGCACGGGCAGGTTGGCGGACGCGGCGACGGCGAAGGCGAGGCCCACCAGGAAGGCGACGTTGAGGTCGCGGGCGAGCAGGCCGAGGGCGATCGCGACGACGCCGATGCCGACCGCGGCGACCCGGGCGACGGCGACCTCGCTGCGTGGTTTGGCGTGGCGGCGCCGCAGTGAGGCGTACAGGTCGTGGGCCACGGACGCGGAGGAGGCGAGGGTGATGCCGGCGACCACGGCGAGGATGGTGGCGAAGGCGACGGCGGCGACGACCGCGAACAGAACCGTTCCACCAGCGGATTCCGCCCCGCCACCCAGATCGAGGGCCAGCAGCGGTACGGCCGTGTTGCCCGCGGCGTTCGAGCCGCGCACTTCGTCGGTGCCGACGATCGCGGCGGCGCCGAAGCCCAGGACGATCGTCATCAGGTAGAAGCCGCCGATGAGTCCGATCGCCCAGACCACCGAGCGCCGGGCCGCGCGGGCGGTGGGCACGGTGTAGAAGCGGGACAGGATGTGCGGCAGCCCCGCGGTGCCGAGGACGAGGGCGATGCCGAGGCTGATGAAGTCGAAGCGGGCGGTCCAGTCGGCGCCGTACTTGAGTCCGGGCGCCAGGAACGATTCGCCGTGGCCGCTGCGTTCGGCCGCGGTGAGCAGCAGTGCGTCGAAGTCGCCGTGGAAGCGCACCAGGACGAGCACGGTCAGGGTGATGGTGCCGCCGAGCAGCAGGACCGCTTTGACGATCTGAATCCAGGTGGTGGCCCGCATCCCTCCCAACGACACATAGATGACCATGAGCGCGCCGACGCCGATGACGGTCCAGGTCTGCGCCGCCTCGCCCTGGCCGCCGAGCAGCAGCGCGACCAGGCTGCCCGCACCCACCATCTGCGCCACCAGATACAGAACGGACACGGTGACCGAGGAAGTTCCCGCCGCGATCCTGACGGGCCGCTCGCTCATCCGTGCGGCGACCACGTCGGCGAGGGTGAACCGGCCGCAGTTGCGGACCAGTTCGGCGACCAGGAACAGCACGACGAGCCAGGCCACGAGGAAGCCCACCGAGTAGAGCAGCCCGTCGTAGCCGTAGAGCGCGATGAGCCCGGAGATGCCGAGGAAGGAGGCGGCCGACATGTAGTCGCCCGCGATGGCAAAACCATTCTCCAGCGGCGAGAAGAGCCGGCCGCCGGCATAGAACTCCTCGGCCGAACCGTGCCGGTGGCGGCTCACCCAGGTCGTGATCGCCAGGGTCACCGCGACGAACGCGCTGAACAGCAGCAGCGCCAGGGTCTGCTGGTCGCCCGTCACCTGTGGCCGCCCCTCGCGCACCGGGTCAGCTCCTGGGTGTCCCAGCGCAGGTCCAGCGCGGCGCGGTCCCGGCGCAGGCGCGCGTGCCGGGCGTAGGCCCAGGTGAGCAGGAAGGTGGAGAGGAACTGTCCGAGCCCGGCGAGCATGGCCACGTTCACCGCGCCGGCCACGGGCCGGGCCATCAGTCCCGGTGCGATGGTGGCGGCCACGACGTAGGCGAGGTACCAGGCCAGGAAGCCGATGACGGCCGGGACCACGAACCTCCGGTACCGGCTGCGCACCTCCTGGAAGGCGGCGCTGCGCTGCACCTCCAGGTAGATGTCGGCCGCGGCCCTCGCACCCTCCTCGCGGGCCTCGGGGACGGCGTCGGCAGCGGCGTCCGCCTCACCCCAGCCGGAGGCCAGCGCGTCGTACCAGGGGTCGTCGTATCGCACGCGCGCGTGGGAGCGACCGTTGCTTGACTGCATGCCCAAGGATGGGCAGAACGGGAAGATCCCCGACTCTTGTTCCCCTCGCCTTTCACCCCATCAGGTGATTTGTCCCGGAGGAAGCCATGAAACGGGGCGGGCACGGCCTGCGCTGTGCCCACCCCCTCTCTCGCCGGGCGCGGCGCCTACGCGTCGATGCGCGAACGGTCCAGGGTCGCCGCCGAGGACGAGATGAACTCCTTGCGCGGTGCCACGTCGTTGCCCATCAGCAGGTCGAAGACCTGCTCGGCCGCCTCCAGGTCGGAGAGGTTGATGCGGCGCAGGGTGCGGTGGCGCGGGTCCATCGTGGTCTCGGCCAGCTGGTCGGCGTCCATCTCGCCGAGGCCCTTGTAGCGCTGGATCGAGTCCTTGTAGCGGATGCCCTTGGTCTGGAACTCCATGAGCTTGTCGCGCAGTTCCCGGTCCGAGTACGTGTAGATGTACTTGTCCTGGCCCTTCTTGGGCTGGACGAGCTCGATGCGGTGCAGCGGCGGCACGGCCGCGAAGACGCGTCCCGCCTCGACCATGGGCCGCATGTAGCGCTGGAACAGCGTCAGCAGCAGACAGCGGATGTGGGAGCCGTCCACATCGGCGTCGGTCATCATGACGATCTTGCCGTAACGGGCCGCGTCGATGTCGAAGGTGCGGCCCGAGCCCGCTCCTATGACCTGGATGATCGCGCCGCACTCGGCGTTCTTCAGCATGTCGGTCACGGACGACTTCTGAACGTTGAGGATCTTGCCGCGGATCGGCAGCAGCGCCTGGAACTCGGAGTTCCGGGCGAGCTTGGCGGTGCCGAGCGCGGAGTCCCCCTCCACGATGAACAGCTCGCTGCGCTCCACGTCGTCGCTGCGGCAGTCGGCGAGCTTGGCGGGCAGGGAGGACGACTCCAGGGCGGTCTTCCTGCGCTGGGCGTCCTTGTGCTGGCGGGCCGCGATGCGCGTACGGGCGGCGGCGACCGCCTTCTCCATGACCACCCGGGCCTGGGCGGCCGCGTCCCGCTTGGTGGACGTCAGGAACGCCTTGAGCTCCTTGGTGATCACGTTGTTCACGATGCGGCGGGCCGCCGAGGTGCCGAGGACCTCCTTGGTCTGCCCCTCGAACTGCGGTTCGGCCAGGCGCACGGTGACGACGGCGGTGAGGCCCTCCAGGGCGTCGTCCTTGACGATGTCGTCCTCGGCCACGCGCAGCAGCTTCTTGGCGCGCAGCACCTCGTTCATGGTGCTGGTGACGGCCGTCTCGAAGCCCGCGACATGGGTGCCGCCCTTGGGGGTGGCGATGATGTTCACGAACGACCTCAGGGTCGTGTCGTACCCGGTGCCCCAGCGCATGGCGACGTCGACGTCGAGCTCGCGGGTGACCTGGGTGGGCGTCATCTGCCCGTGCTCGTCCAGGACCGGGACGGTCTCCCGGAAGGTGCCCTGGCCGGAGAAGCGGAGGACGTCGTTGACCGGCTTGTCGGTGGCGAGGTATTCGCAGAACTCGCTGATGCCGCCGTCGAAGCGGAAGGACTCCTCACCCTTGCTGCCGTCCTGGCCGAGGCCGAGTTCGTCGCGCACGACGATGGTCAGGCCGGGCACCAGGAAGGCCGTCTGGCGGGCCCGCTGGTGCAGGTTCTCCAGGGCGAGCTTGGCGTCCTTGAGGAAGATCTGGCGGTCGGCCCAGTAGCGCACGCGCGTGCCGGTGCGGTTCTTGGGGATCTTCTTGGTCTTGCGCAGCCCGCTCTTGGCCTCGAACTTCGCGTCGGCCCCGTCGCCGGCGAAGGCTCCGGGGACGCCGCGCCGGAAGCTGATGGCGTGGGTGTGACCGCTGCGGTCCACCTCGACGTCGAGCCGCGCGGACAGGGCGTTCACCACGGAGGCGCCGACGCCGTGCAGGCCGCCGGAGGCGGCGTAGGAGCCGCCGCCGAACTTGCCGCCGGCATGCAGCTTGGTCATGACGACCTCGATGCCGGACAGGCCCGTCTTGGGCTCGACGTCGACGGGGATGCCCCGGCCGTTGTCCCGGACCTCGACCGAGCCGTCGTCGTGGAGGACGACATCGATGTGGTCGCAGTAGCCCCCGAGGGCCTCGTCCACGGAGTTGTCGATGATCTCCCACAGGCAGTGCATCAGGCCGCGACTGTCGGTCGAGCCGATGTACATGCCCGGGCGCTTGCGCACCGCCTCGAGGCCCTCGAGGACGAGGAGGTGCCGCGCGGTGTAGTTGGAACCGTCCCGGTCTGCTCCTGCCAGCAGCGCTGTGGACGGCACGGACGTCTCGGCGGTCACGCGGTTCGCTCCTCGCTGAATTTCAGATGGTGCCCTTTGGGGTAAGGGCGCGGCTTCGGTTGCCGCTCAGAGGGTACCGAGGCCTGGTAGAGCCGATGTAACGCCACCCTCGTCTCTTGGCAGACTAGTGCAGCGTCGCATAGGTGTTCGATCCCTCGATGGAGTGAAGTACATATCACGTTCCCTTCGGGGCATGAACCATTTAGGCTCCGGGCACGTCCTCATGAACAAACCGGCAATCCAGCCGGGAGGACCGACCACTGACCGACAGCGCGAACCCGTACGACACACAGACACGCAATACGGCACATTCGCCGCCAACCGGCAACAGCCGGCCACCTGGAAAGATTTTTCAAGGAAAAGCCCCGAGCGGGAACGTTTTCGGGCTGGTTGGATGTTGACCCTGGTACGACAGCTCGTCGAGCTAGAGAAGAGGCGACGTGACTACTGTTCTGACCCCCGCGAGCCCGCTGACGGCCGCCGACCGCTGCGACCGTTGCGGCGCTCAGGCATATGTGCGCGTCGTCCTGCTGAGCGGCGGAGAACTGCTCTTCTGCGCCCACCACGGTCGCAAGTTCGAGCCGGGACTCAAGAAGATCGCCGCTGAGATACAGGACGAGACGGAGCGACTGACGGCCGCTCCGGCCACCGCCTCCGAAGAAGAGCGCTGACAACTCGCGTCCACGACGAGCCAGCTCCAGGCATTAGGCCGGCGTACGGGCGGCTGCCCCTGATAACCAGGGGCAGCCGCCCGTACGCGTTGTCGGCCCTCCCAGGGCCCTGAGAGGCCCGCAGCGGCCCTGTCAGCTCCTGCGGGTGCCGGCGTCCCAGCCCAGCTTCGTCAGGGCGTGGGACACCCGCGTGTACACCCCGGGACTGCCGGCGACACCGCAGGCCCCTCCCCAGGACACCAGACCGACCAGCCGCCCCCCGGCGACCAGCGGCCCTCCGCTGTCCCCCTGGCAGGCGTCCGGACCGCCTCGCACCTCCCCGGCGCACAGCATGCTCTCGGCGCTGTAGGAACCGCCGGCGCCGCCCGGGTAGGCCCGCTTGCACAGGGTGTCGGACAGCACTTGCAGGCGGGCCGCCCGCAGGCCCGCGGGGTAGTCGCCGCTGCCGGTCGCGTCACCCCAGCCGTAGACCATGGCCCGGGTGCCCGCCACGTACGCCGGATCCCCGGCCGGCGCCATCGGGATCACCGACCCCTTCGGCAAGGGCTCGGCCAGCGTGAGCACGGCGAAGTCCCCGACATTGGTGGCGTCGTCGTAGGCCGGATTCACCCAGGTCTCGCGTACCTTGATCTCCTGGCCCTCGCTCGTGCGCAGGTCCGTGCGGCCCGCGATGACCCTGAAGTCCGCCAGCTGGGCCGGCGGCCCCCCGAGGACGTCCTCGTCCAGGCAGTGCGCCGCGGTGAGCACGGTGGTCGGGCCGACGGCCACGCCGCCGCAGAACTGGCCCGAGCGGGTACCCCCGAACCGGTCACGGCTGGACAGTGCCACGGTCCAGGGGCTGTCGGAGATCTCGACCGGGAAACCTCCGACGACGACGTTGTCGGCGGCCGCCGGGGCGGCGGACGCGAGCGGTATGACGGCCGCGGCGGCAGCCAGGACCAGCGGCCCGGCCAGCGCCCGGACTAGGGGACGACGCATGCGCACTCCTCACGCAGGGCTGTTGTTGAGACACCCAGCGTGATCCACGCCGCCGTGCCCCGCACTCGCGCGGGCACGCGAAAGGCCCGGCTCCCGCGTGGGGGAACCGGGCCTTGTGCGTCGTAGGGCCGCGGCCTAGTCGAGGTAGTCGCGCAGCACCTGGGAGCGCGACGGGTGGCGCAGCTTCGACATGGTCTTCGACTCGATCTGGCGGATGCGCTCACGCGTCACGCCGTACACCTTGCCGATCTCGTCGAGGGTCTTCGGCTGACCGTCGGTGAGACCGAAGCGCATCGAGACGACGCCCGCCTCGCGCTCGGACAGGGTGTCGAGGACGGAGTGCAGCTGCTCCTGCAGGAGCGTGAAGCTGACCGCGTCGGCCGGGACGACGGCCTCGGAGTCCTCGATGAGGTCACCGAACTCGCTGTCGCCGTCCTCGCCCAGCGGGGTGTGCAGGGAGATCGGCTCGCGACCGTACTTCTGGACCTCGATGACCTTCTCGGGGGTCATGTCGAGTTCCTTGGCCAGCTCCTCCGGGGTGGGCTCGCGGCCCAGGTCCTGGAGCATCTGGCGCTGCACGCGCGCGAGCTTGTTGATGACCTCGACCATGTGCACCGGGATACGGATGGTGCGGGCCTGGTCGGCCATGGCGCGGGTGATCGCCTGACGGATCCACCAGGTGGCGTACGTGGAGAACTTGTAGCCCTTGGTGTAGTCGAACTTCTCGACCGCGCGGATCAGACCGAGGTTGCCCTCCTGGATGAGGTCCAGGAAGAGCATGCCGCGGCCGGTGTAGCGCTTGGCCAGGGAGACCACCAGACGGAGGTTGGCCTCCAGGAGGTGGTTCTTGGCGCGGCGGCCGTCCTCGGCGATGATCTCCAGCTCGCGCTTGAGCTTGGGGGCGAGTTTGTCGGCGTTGGCCAGCTTGTCCTCGGCGAACAGACCGGCCTCGATGCGCTTGGCGAGCTCGACCTCCTGCTCGGCGTTGAGCAGCGGGACCTTGCCGATCTGCTTGAGGTAGTCCTTGACCGGGTCGGCGGTGGCACCGGCGGCGGCGACCTGCTGGGCGGGCGCGTCGTCCTCGTCCTCGTCCGAGAGCACGAAGCCGGCGCTCTCGGTGCCCTCGGGCTCCTCGCCGGGCTTGACCTCCTCGAGGACTTCTTCCTCGGGGACCTCGGCGTCGTCCTTCTTGCCGGTGGTCTTCTTGGCCGCCGTCTTCTTGGCGACGGTCTTCTTCGCGGCCGCCTTCTTGGCGGTCGTGGTCTTCTTGGCAGCGGCCTTCTTCGCGGGCGCCTCGTCCTCGAGGGCCGCCTCGGCGGCGGGGGCCTCCGGCGTGGCGGTGGCGGTGGCCTTCTTCGCGGTCACAGCCTTCGCCGCGACCGTCTTGGTGGCGGTGCGCTTGGCCGGACTCTTCGCTGCGACGCTCTTTCGGGTGCGCTTGGGCTCCGCGGCACTGACCATCAGCGTCACACCCTCTTCCTCGAGGATCTGGTTGAGGCTGCGCAGTACGTTCTTCCACTGAGTGGCCGGAATCTGGTCAGCTTCGAAGGCCCGACGCACGTCATCGCCGGCGATCTGCCCCTCAGCCTTTCCCCGCTCGATGAGCGCCATGACAGAGACGGACTCGGCGATCTCCGGCGGGAGCGTACGGGATGTGCTGGCCGACACGAACAACCTCTCGGAACGTTGGAAAACGGCTTCCGGCCCCGTCCACAGCGGACAGGAGCCGACCACCGGCCTGGGGATGGGCCGACGGTGCGGGCGGGGGCCGGGAAGATGCACAGCGCCGTGTACGGCGTCCGTATTCCCTCCGCGGCTGTCACCTCTTAGGTCATCGCGCTGCTCCCACGAGCGTTACGCCCAATCTGCGTGGCCCGAGTCACACCCCGTAAGCGCTCAAAAACGGTCAGATACTGGCATATGCGGTCAGCTTCGCCGTCCCAGCCGCCGTGCGCCACCGCGCCGTCATCCCGTCATCCCACCGCACCGTCGGACCGTCGGACCGTCGGACCCCGCAGGATCCGGGTGATCCTGCGGGGTCCGACGGCAGGCGGCTCGCCGGCCGGGCGATGCCACAGGAGGGGGAGGCATCGCCGGGCCGCGCCGCACGTGGGCGCGCTCAGTGCTCGCGCGGGGCGGGCACCACGCGCTCCACCTCGGGGTGGACCATGAGCAGCTGCCGCATCGCCGTCTCCGCGCCCGTGGCGTCACCCGCGGCGAGGGCGTCGGCGATCCGGGCGTGGTGCGCGAGCGAGGCGTCGCTCGGACGGTCGCATCCCGCGATCGGTCCACCGGAGACCTGGAGTGCGGCCGACACGATCCCGGACAGGTGTTCCAGCATGCGGTTGCCGGCGACCTGGATGAGCAGCGAGTGGAACTCGGCGTCGGCCCGGGAGAAGGTCAGGGCATCACCCTGCGCCATGGCGTGGCCCATGATCTCCACCATGTCACCCAGCCGCTGCTGGACGTCCGCACGGCCATGACCGGCGGCCAGGCGCGCGGCCAGCGGCTCGATCGTCCAGCGCAGCTCGGTCAGCTCACGCCGCTGGTCGTCGCGCTGCGGGCCGAACGCCCGCCACTCGATGATGTCCGGGTCGAGCAGGTTCCAGTCGCTGACGGGACGCACGCGCGTGCCGACGTTCGGCCGGGCGCTGACCAGGCCCTTGGCCTCCAGGACGCGGAGCGACTCACGGACGACGGTGCGGGAGACCTCGAACCGCTGGCCGATCTCCTCGGGGACCAGCGGGCGGTCGGCACCGAGGTCACCGGAGACGATCATCTGGCCGAGCTGCTGGACGAGTTGGCCGTGCAGTCCGCGTCCGCGGCCCGCGGCGCGCCGGCCCACGCGGCCCAGCTCCTGGTCCGCGCCGTCCCATGAGGGGGTCACGACGCGGTCGGCGACAGGGGCCTCGGCGTAGGGGTAGCGGTCGAGTTCGCCCGGGCCGGCGAGACCGGAGTCGGCGGTGCGGGCGGCGGTCATCATGGTGTGCGCAAGGGTACTCACGGATCCTTTGTCGGCGCTCTCTTCAACTCCCTTGAGGTCTTTGGTGAAAAGCACACGAAAGGGTGATCGCTCACCCCGTCGCAATTGACGCCTTATCGGAAAGAAATGGGCTTTCCCCGGGGAGTTGTGCGCACAGGGGGTGCTGAAAGCGGGCGGACGGTCGTCATCGGACCTTGCCGCGCAGGGTCGTGAGCAGATACGCGCACAACAGTGCGGTCAGCGACAACATCAGCGCACCGCCCACGGGTTGGGCGATCACACGCGCCGCAGCCGCCAGATACCGCTCTCCCCCGAAGGGCCACTGCATCAGCAGCACCTCCCTGAGCCGCAGCGGAAAACCGGCCGCCGACCGCACCGCAGGCCCCTCCAGCACCTTGTGCACCAGCGGTACGACGAGGACGGGCACCGCCGCCACGACGGCGAGCCCGGCACTCGTGGACCGGAACACCCCCGCCGCCAGCACACCGGCCCACGCGCACCCCACCACCAGCCCGATCCAACTCAGCCCCGACACCAGCCAGTCCGCGGGAACCTCTGCCACCTCCCGTCCGTATACGAGATACAGCACTTCGGCGTCACACCCCACCGTCAGAAGAGCCAGCGACAGCGCGGTGACCCCGGAGACGAGGAGCTTGGCGGCCAGCAGCCCCAGCCGCCGGGGCACGGTGCCGCGGTCCACCGCCAGCGCGGGATGGCGGAACTCGTCGCCGAAGGCCAGCGCGCCCAGCAGCCCCGCCCCGAGCGCCGCGGGCGGCAACGGCAGCTCACGCGGCCAGGCAGCCAGCAGCCGGGCCTGCGGGGTGTGCCCGATGCGCGCGAGCACCAGCGCGGTGAGCGCCGACACGACGAGCACGGCGGCAGCGGTGAGGAACGTGGTGCCGACGCCCGCGGCGCGGCGGATCTCGTAGCGGAGGGGGCGGAGGGGGGAGGGGGCGGAGCGGACGGAGATGGGGGGTGGAAGGGAGGGGAGGGGGGAGGGGGCCCCCGGACTCCTCTCGGCGGGCCCATGGCCCCCCTCCTCGCCGGCTCCCTGCCCGGCCTCCACCTGCCCCACGGCGTCGCCCCCCTCTCCCCTCGCCGCCACCCTGGGGCCCATGTCCCCCACTTCGTCGGCGAGTTGGTGCACGAGGACGTCGTGCCGGAAGGCCAGTTCGCCGATGTCGGCACAGGTACTGCCATACACGGAGAGGCGGTTGCCACCCTCGCGGACGACCTCGACCGAGCGCTGTGCCGTGCGCGCGTCCTTCGTGATGAGGGCCGCGAGGCGGGTGGCGTGGGGGGTGCGGACGGCGACGCGGGGGCGCAGGCGGGTACGGGCGAAGTCGGCGGCGTCCTGGTCGGCGACGAGCCGGCCCTGCTCCAAGGTGATGACGCGGTCAGCTGTGCGGGCGGCTTCCTTGGGGTCGGCGGTGGTGAGCAGGACCGTGCCGCCCTGCGTGGCGTGGGCGCGCAGGACGCCGTGCAGCCAGCGGCTCTCGCGGGCGGAGAGTCCGTCGGCGGGGTCGTCGAGGACAAGGGTGTGGGGGTCGGCGAGGAGGGCGCACGCCAGGCCGAGGCGGCGGTCCATGCCGCGGGACAGGGTGCCGAGTCGTTCGTCGCGCAGACTGACCAGGCCGACGACTTCGAGGACTTCGTCGGCGCGGCGTACGGGGACGCCGGCGGCGGCGCACAGCATCCGCAGGTGGCCGCGGACCGTGCGGGCGGGATGGCCGGGAACATCGCCGAGGAGGACGCCCACCTCACGGGAGGGGTGCGCGATGCGGTGCAGGGGGCGGCCTCTGAAGTAGGTGAGCCCGCGGCCGTGTTGGAGTTCGAGCATGAGTCTGAGCGCTGTCGTCTTGCCCGCGCCGGGGGCGCCGAGCAGCGCGGTGACACGGCCCGCGTGTGCCTCGAAGGAGACGTCGTCGACGGCGGGCGGAAGCTCCTTGCGGGGGTCGCTGGTCAGTCCGAAGGCCTGGATCACCCGAAGCAAGATAGCGCGCTATGTCCGGTTTTTCGGGCACCGCAAGGCCCGTTCCCCGGGCGGCAGTCGATGCGCTCGGATCCTTGTTCGCCGTCCGCCGTTCGCGTGCGGGCCCGGGGGCGGCTGCGGGCTCCCGGTGCTCGTCTCAGACTTCCGGGCGCAGCATCGGGGGGTTGAGGAGGGTGGCACCGCCGGCCCGGAAGAGCTGGGCGGGGCGTCCCCCTTGGCGGGTGGTGGTGCCTCCGGTGGGGACGAGGAAGCCCGGGGTGCCGGTCACCTTGCGGTGGAAGTTGCGCGGGTCGAGGGCCACGCCCCAGACGGCCTCGTAGACGCGGCGCAGCTCGCCGACGGTGAATTCGGTGGGGCAGAAGGCGGTGGCCAGCGAGGAGTACTCGATTTTGGAGCGGGCGCGCTCGACGCCGTCGGCCAGGATCTGGGCGTGGTCGAAGGCGAGCGGCGCGACGGGTTCGTCCTCGCGGCCGTAGCCGCCCTGCTGGAGCAGTTCCTCGACCGGGGCCCAGCGGGCGTTGCTGGCGTCTCCGCCCGCGCGGGGGGCGGGCAGGTCGGGGGCGAGGGCGAGGTGGGCGACGCTGACGACGCGCATGCGCGGATCCCGCTTGGGGTCGCCGTAGGTGGCGAGCTGCTCCAGGTGGGCGCCGTTGTCATGGACGGGTACGGCGGGGTCGTGGGCGCGCATGCCGGTCTCCTCGGCCAGCTCGCGTGCCGCTGCCTGCGCCAGGTCTTCGTCGGCCCTGACGAATCCGCCGGGGAGGGCCCAGCGGCCCTGGAACGGCGGTTCGCCCCTGCGGACCGCCAGCGCGCACAGGGCATGCCGACGCACGGTCAGCACGACCAGGTCCACGGTGACGGCGAAGGGCGGGAAGGCTGACGGGTCGTAGGGCATGCCGCGATCATAGTCGTCTTCCTGACGATAAACACTCCCTTCGCCGGTCGTGGGGGACGATGTTCGGGTGCGGCCGGTGATCGGTTTTGCGGGTGTCGTTCGGGGAGCTGTTCCTTGATCGAGTTCGGTCCGAGATCCGGGTCGCGGGTGTCGGTGGGTGGGCTGTTCCTTGATTGGGTGCGGTCAGATATCCCGGGCGCGGGTGTCGTTCGTTGGTCTGCTCCCTGATCGAGTGCGGTCAGAGATTCGGATCGCAGGTCTCCTTCGGTGGTCTGTCCCCTGACCGGGTTTCGTCCGTGATCGGTCGGGCGTCCGATGTTCCGGCGGGCTGCCGTACGAGGTCACGCGCCCAGTTGCAGGCCGTCGGCGGCCTCCTCGACCATGGCGAGGCCGAGTCGGCTCACCCGCACGGAGAAGGGGGCGCCCGCGACGCGCAGCCCGGTGAGAACGATCTCTCCGAGTGGCGCCCCGGCCGCGGGGCGGAGGGTGACGGTGCCGGCGGGGGCGTCGGGGCGGATGCCGGCGAGCGTCGTCAGCAGGAGGACTCCGGCCGCCGCGGCGGTGGCAGCAGGTCGACAGGCCGCGGGATGCGGGAGGGGTGCGCCGGCGTCGGTGCGCTGCTGTCCGCCGTACATCTCCGGGAGCCGGTGGCCGAATGTCTCGGCGGCCGCGAGGGCGCCGCGCAGCAGCCCGGTCGCCTCCCTCTCGTAGCCTGCGGCGATCAGGCCCGCGACGGCGACGGCGGTCTCGTGAGTGCGTACGGCGCCACTGCGGTGCCCGAACGGGTTGAACCCGGTCTCTTTGGCACCGAGTCCGCGCAGACCCCAGCCGGAGTCCATGGCCGGGCCGCCGAGGAGTCGGGCGAGCTGTTCGGTCTGCACCTTGTCGAGCAGCCCGGGCGCCGGTTCGCCCCCGCCGATCAGGCCGGTGTCGAGGAGGTGGGCCGTGGCGGAGCCCAGGTGCGGCACGAGCCGTCCGTCCGGGGAGCGGGCTCCCGCGGGTCGGCCACCACCCAGGTCGTCGATCCAGAAGTCCCGCTGGAAGGCAGTCCGCAGACTCCTCGCCCAGTGCCGTAGCTCGGCGCCGCCGGGTCTGCCGAAGGTGTCGAGCAGGTCCGCGCCGAGCAGCGCCGCACGGTGGGCGTGGGCCTGGGTTTCGCAGCGCTGCGGTCCGCCGGGGTGGGGGTCGCAGAGGTAGGTGTCGTCGCCCACTGTCCTGCGCAGCCAGGTCAAGCAGTTCTCGGCGGCAGGGAGGAGTTCCTCGGTCTCCTTCTCGGGCAGTCCCCAGCGGCGGGCTTCGGCGAGGAGGACCGGGAAGAGCAGGGTGGCTTCCGTGGCCGTGCAGCTTGGGGGGAGATGAGGGCCGGCGTCCCTGCGCGGTCCGGGGATCATGCCGGACCGGGGCCCGGATCCGCTGAGCTGGGTGCGGGCCAGGGTGCGCAGTGTGCCCGCCGCGAGCCGGGTGCCGAGGGGCAGGGTCATCCGGGCTGCGGCCAGGGCTTCGGCGGGGGCCAGTCCGCAGCGCCAGGGTGCTCCGGCGGCGAGGTGGATGTCAGTGGGATGGGTGGAGTCGCGTAGCAGCAGGGACTGGAGGTCTTCGACGCAGGTGTGCAGCAGTGGCTGGACGCCGGGGTGGTCGCCCGCGGCCCGGGCGGCGGCCAGCGGGTTCGTGGCCGAGGTCCGGCCCACGGTGCGGAGGGGTCCCGGTCCCTCGGGTCGGACCCGCAATTCCACCTGGGCGCTGCCGCCGGGGGGCAGCTCGAACTCCCAGCGCAGCAGACCGGCGGAGGCCAGGGCGTCGGTGGGCGGGGGGTGGGCCGTGACGGCCGAGGTGCCCGAAGGGCAGGTCCAGCGCAGGCCGGAGTCGTGGACGGTGGCGGGCAGTTCGGGTCCGGTTGTGCCGGACGCGATGGCGCCCAGGGGAGCCAGGTCGGTGCCGAGGGCGACTTCGACCGGGAGGCGCAGGGGGCGCGGGGCCGAGCTGTGCAGGGTGATCTGCTCGGTGCCGTCAGCGTGGCGGACGCGCTCGACGACGATGTCGGGGTCAGGGCCTGCGTCGGGGGCGGCGCGGAGGGTGCCGACGAAGCGGGCTTGGTCCGCGGCGGTCATCCGGGCGTGCACGGGGAGGGGTTCGCGTCCGGCGACGCGCACCTGGCACCGGGAGAGCAGGCGCCGTCCCGCTCGGTAGAAGCCTTCCAGGCCTCGGCCGGTCAGC
>NZ_JAMJFL010000029.1 GCF_023544665.1 Streptomyces sp. YS415 | reverse complement strand
CATCAGTCCAGGATCCCCAGCTCGCTGTCCGGACGGCAGTGCGGACAAGGATCGACCCAATCCGCAAGCGCCCGCAGCGCCTCCGCGCGCGGCACACCCTTCGACCGCTTCCCCGCCATGTGGCAGCCGCCGACATGCACGTACTGGGCCGGTCCGGGAGGTCCATGTGGGCAGCTCAACGCCCTGCGGACCAGGGAGCAGCACCGCTCGGGCGGGACTGGCGCCGCCCGGTGAAGTTATTGCGCAGACACACCTGCCGGCCGAGGACAACCACCACCTCGCGGCGCACCCACCCGTGTCTCGCGGCCCGGCTCAGGCACTCGGAACGGATGGGGAGCGGGTAGATGCCGGTGCTCGCAGCAGGGAAGGCGAGCCCTCGGCGCATGCCGGAAGAAGGTTGGGGTACTCGGTCTGATTCAGGCTTGAACAGAGGAGGGACATGGACGACGTCGCCGCTCCCGGCAGGGACAGTGATTCCCTGTCCGGGCATCAGGCGCGTTCTTGCGCTCTGCTCTACGGAACGCTGGAGGATTTGCGGGCGTCCGCCATCGCGGTCGATGACGATGGCCTCATCGTCGCGGTCAACAACGCGGCCCAAAGCCTGCTGGGCAGGGAAGCCTCGGAATTGGTTGGTCAGGACTTCCACGACCTGCTGCACCGGGACAGATACGGGCACTCGGTGCCGCGCACAGCCTGCCAGATCAGGGAGGCGCTCCTCACGGGCGACACCAGGCATGGCGACGCCGAGTGGTTCGCCCGCGGGGACGGTGCTCTTCTCCAGTTGTCCTGGCTGGTCACCCCCTACTCAACCGGACCGGGCGGGACAGGTGGGCTGGCTCTGCTGTACGAGCCGAAGCAGTCGAACGATCGCCACAGCGATGGCGGGCACTCCACGCCGTTGACGGATCTGGACCGTCTGGCCCTGCTGGCGGAGACGACCACGCAGCTTACGTCCACCCTGGATGTGGACGAGGCGTTGCACCGACTGGCGGCCCTGACCGTGCCCCGGCTCGCTGACTGGGCCGTGTTCGATCTACTCACCGAACGTGATGAAGTGCGACGTGTTCTTGTGATGGAGCACAAGGACGGCATTCTCGTCGAGCGGGACGACCTGCAAGGCCCTATGCCTCCGGTGCCGGCGGAGTCGCCGATGCCCCTGTCGCGGGCCCTGCGCGGAGCCGCCTCCTCCCTCGCAGGTCCCGCCACCTACCAAGGTCCGCCCGACTCCGGCATCGCCGTCGAGCAGCAACGCCTGTTCACCGCGACGGGTATGCACTCCGCCGTCATCGCACCCATTCGCGGCCTACGCGACGTACTCGGCGCCCTGACCCTCGGCCGCGCCCGGCGCCACGACGCCTTCACTCCTGCCGACCTGCCGCTGCTGGAGGACCTCACCCGCCGGGCCGGCCTGGCGCTGGACAACGCGCGCCTGTACCAGCGCCAGCGCAAAGTCGCCGAGACCATGCAACGCCACCTGCTGCCCCAGCTGCCCGTCCTGCCCGGGCTGGAGATGACCGCACGCTACCTGCCCGCTCCGGACGCCTCATCCGTTGGCGGTGACTGGTACGACGCCTTCGCTCTGGGCCCCCACGCCCACGCACTGGCCATCGGCGACGTCGTCGGACACGATCTCGACGCCGCAGCCGGCATGGCGCAGGTCCGCAACATGCTGCGCGCCTTCGCCTGGTCCTACCCCGAGGCACCAGCCAGCGCCGTCGTCACACGGCTCGACGATGCCGTGATGCACATAGCCGAGGTATCCATGGCTACCATGATCCTCGCCAGGCTCACCCTCGGGGATGACACACTGTGGCGCCTACGCTGGACGAACGCCGGCCACCTGCCGCCCCTGCTCATCACCCACGACGGTCAGACCCGCTACCTCGACGGGGCACACGGCATACTCCTCGGCACCGGAGTCACCAGACCTCGCCCCGACGCCGTCACCGTCCTGCCTCCACGGGCCACCCTCGTCCTCTACACCGACGGACTGGTCGAATCCCCGCGCCACTCCATCGATCACGGGCTTGACCGCCTGCGCCGACATGCGGCCTCCCTCGCCCACCGCCCCCTCGACTCCTTCTGCGACTTGCTGCTGGACCGGGTCCGCCCCAGCGACAACGATGACGACGTCGCTATGATCGCGCTGCGCACACCCCCTCCTGCAGGACGTGCCTGACCGCGTGTGGGCACAGCGGATCGACGGCCCGCGCACGGGCGTGCAACGTGATCCCACAGGCCGACCGCTCAGCCAACTCCACTACGCCGGCCGACAGATGAGGCACAAGAGCCTCAAACTCCGCGAAGTACACCCGGGACACGATCGCAGTCACCATTGACGGTGTCGGGACTCTTTGATTCCCCCCTGCCCGGTACTTCCCCGGAGCTGCTCACCTTGGATCCCCACTCCACGTCGAGGTGAGCGAACGGTTGGGGGGCGGTCGGCGGTGCGTCGTGATGGATCGTCCAGGAATGCCCTGGCCGAAGACGCAGGGCCTATCGGAAGGCGGCGATGTGGCGCTGGGCCCAGTAGGCGAAGGTGCGGGGCGCGCGGCCGAGGAGCCGTTCCACGTCGGGGCTGATGCGCTGCTCGGCAGGGGTGGGCTCGCCCAGGATGGCCAGTGTGGTCTCGACCACGGGCTCGGGCATGAACCGCAGCATCTGCGCGTGGGCCTCGTCGCGGGTCTGCTCGATGAACCGGACGGGTTCGCCAAGTGCGTCGGCAATCGCCGCCGCCCGCCGGCGGGGCGTGCTGAGGGCGGGCCCGGTCAGCTCGTAGATCTGTCCGGCGTGGCCCTCCTCCCGCAGGGCTGCGGCGGCGACCTCGGCGATGTCGTCCGGATCGATGGTCGGCAGGCCGATGTCGGCGAACGGCGCGGCGGCGGCCCTTCGGGCGCGGACCGACTCGGCCCAGGCGTACGCGTTGGAGTTGAAGCCTCCGGGCCGCAGGATCGTCCAGTCCATGCCCGACTGTCTGACGGCGTCCTCGATGGACCGTCCCAGGTCCCCGTGCGAGGCCGACTGTGGGCGGGTCGCGACTCCTTGGGAGGACAGCAAGACGACCCGCCCGACGCCGCCGGCCTTGGCGACGTCGAGGATGTCCTGTGGGCTGAGCAGGTGCGCGCTGGCGCCGCCGCTTTGCAGGAACAGCGCGTCGGCTCCGTTGAAGACGGGCCGAAGGCTCTCCGGATCGGCCAGGTCCGCCCGCGTGTACTGGACACTGTCCGGCACGTCTGTGTCCGAGATGCCTCGGGATGTCGCGGTCACCTGCGCACCGGCTGCCGCGAGCACCTGCACGAGCGATCGGCCGACGTTGCCGGTCGCCCCGGTCACTACGAACATGAACAACTCCCGTGTCAATTCAGCATGGTTGTCGCCGCCCGATCGGGCGGGACCGCCGCGGAGAGCTGCTCTCCGGGCGACACGGGGACGCTAACACCGTCGATATAGTAGGTACCTACAGGAAAGTGACTATCCCAAAGGGGTGTGCATGGTCGGCAATGCTGACTGGGCGGCAACGGCAGCGGCTGCGACTGACCCGGAACTCGCCTGTCCGACCAGTGCGGTCGTGGACATCGTGTTCAGCCGGTGGACCACGCCGATCCTGTGGACTCTCCACATGCATGGCCGGCAACGGTTCGTCGAGCTCGAACGACGGATCAGCACGATCACACCAAAGGTACTGACCCAGCGGCTGCGGCAGCTGGAACGCGACGGCATGGTCGTGCGTACGTACCACCCGGAGATCCCCCCTCGGGTCGAGTACGAAATCAGCGAGCTGGGGCGCAGCCTGGCCCCACTCTTCGCGCACCTCGCCGAATGGGCTGCCGGCAACCTGGACAAGGTCGAGCAGGCCCGGAACGACTACGACACCGTTCCACCCCGCTAGCGCATTACCACGAGGGCTCGATCCTCGTCCGAACTTCCAGTACCTGGTGGATCCCGCAAGCAAGTGGGGCGAAGAGCCGGACTGGCGATATGTTCACCACGCACCCCAACAACCCCCGCCCGATCACAAGATCAGCGACAGAGCCGAATTGCGTGATCATCCACATCATCGACGTGGCAGGTCTCGACGATGCCACCGTTCTCGCCTTCTACGCCGCGATCGCCCATATCTGGGCAACGACGCACGCCGAGCCCACCACCCTGGATTCCGGACAGCCAGGTGTGCGGCTGCGAATGTATGCCGACCTGGATACGTCGTCATGAACTCACCGATCAGGAGCGGGAGTTACTCGCTCCACTGATACCGTGCCGGTTCAGCACCGCAGTAGGTTCTGGAGGCCGTCCAGGACGTGGTAGCAGATCATGACTACGTTTGGGCTTTTGCGTCGCAGGGTGAGGAAGGCCCGGGCGCCGGTGACGGCGGTGACGTGGTGGTGCCAGCCGCGCCAAGTGCGGCTCTTGGTAACGCAAGGAACCCCGACGGTCAGCTTCGTCGTGTCAGAGGTGGCCCTGCTGGACCGTCTCGGTGGCGCGGTGGTGTTCGTTGATGCGATGCTGCGGACCCAGCCCTCAACGCCGATCGAACCAAGGCCCTGTTGGACCGTTTGCTAGGAGAGAGATGAGCACGGCATTGCAGTGGTTCAAGTCCAGTTGCAGCACCGAACAGGGCGGCGCCCGTCTGGAGAAAGTCGCAGCCCCATCGGCTATTTACATCAGGGACTCCAAGAGCCCGCGGGGAGCGGACCTCACCGTCACTCCCGCCACCTGGGTCGCCGTCCTGGCGCTTCCCCAAAAGCCCGGCGCCTGACCGGCGCATGAGGTACTACCTCTACCTCTCCACCGCCAAGGTGGACATGCTGTACGGGCAGATCCCGCCCAAGTTGCTGAAGCGCCTCGCCGTCGAGGCGAAGGTCGACCTCAAGGTCCTCAGCCTGGCCGTACAGTCGCCGCGTACCGAAGCGAGCACGTACGACCGGCTGGACATCGTCGAGTCGTACCTGGAGCGGGAGTTCGACGTCGGCTGGATGACGGAGCCCACCGCCTGGTTCCGGGGCGACCTTGCACTGCGCATCGCCGGATACGGCGAGGTGAACAAGCCGACGCTGATGACGGGCCGCGACGGCGACACCGTGGTCGCGCTCATCGGCTCCGCCCACCACCTGGTGGGCTACGAGGCGCCGCCGGAGATGGGCCGGATCGGCTTCTCGGGACTGCCGTCGCTCTTCCGGCTGCTCCAGGACACCCCTCCGGAGTGGGAGAGCCAGTTCAACGTGCGGTCGCGCGGCGGCCGGATGCCGAGCCGGGGAGGAGTGGCCCACGACGTGCTGCACGCGGCCGAGGGGCTGACGGTGCCGCCGGTGTACTGCGATTTCCTGGCGCGGCAGTTGATGCGTTCCACGGTGACGCGAGAGGACGGCGAGGAGCTGACGATCGTCGTCGGGACACCGCTGTACGTGGCGATGTCGGACCAGGTGCACGAGGGCGGGGAGGCCTGAGTGGAGCGGGCAGCGTCCATCTCCGACGTGATGCGCATGCGCATGGAGGGCGAGGTGGCGGGGCTGTGCCGGGCCACGTGGTCCGAGAACCATGACGCCGCCGTGTACGCCACCGCGATGCTGGGCAGCGCGGTACGCACACCGGAAGTCGTCAGGACACTGCACCTCTGCCTCAAGCGTGGGGACGAGCCGCTCCCCGGACTTCACTGGCACGCCCTCGCGTCCCTGGGCAGGCTACGCGTGGAGCGGGCCGTGCCCCTGCTGCTGCGTACCCTGGCCGAGTCGGACCACAACCGCCGGCAACTGGACAAGGTGGCGTGCGAAGCCCTGCTGGCCATCGGTGGACCGGAGGTCGTCCGCGGTCTCGTGGACCTGTGCGAGCGGTTGCCGTCCGGCCGGGGGTACTGGACGGTGCGGGTCCTCGACGCCCTTGCCGCGCTGCGGGCCTCGCAGGCCGTGACGCCCCTCCTGGCCACGCTGTGGGGGTATCTGCCCGATCTCGCGGTACGCGTCGTGCGCACGCTCGGCGCGATCGGGGACCCGCGGGCCGCCTCCGCCCTGCTCGTCCTCGCGCACTCCCCCGCCTTGGACACGCACCTGCGCCGGGCCGCGGTCGAGGCGCTGCACGCGCTGCCCGCCGTCGGGTGGCCGCCGCCGCACCGCCACCCGGCCGTCGAGCGACTCCTCCACACCCCCCAGCGCGACCCGGACCCCGACACGGCGCGCCTCGCGACGGCCCTGCTCGCCAGGACCGAGGACGGCCGGGCCCACCTGTGGGAAGTGCTCCGCGGCGCGGCGGAGCAGGGCGGCCCCGACTGCCCGCCTCACGCCGTGGCGGCGGTCTGTGCGCACATCGCGGCGGAGCCCGGCCTCTTCGCCGTACCGGACCACCGGGAACACCACGCCCTGCTCGCGCACCTTCTGCGCGCGGCGGCGGCACCGGCCGTGCGCCGGGCCGCCGCCGGGGCGCTCGCCGCGTCCGCGGGAGCCGGGGCGGCCGGTGCGCTGGTGGCGGCGCTGGACGACGCGCACATCGGCGACACCGTGGCGGACCTCGTGGCCGCGCTGCCGGAGTCGGTGCTGTCCGAGCTGGTGGACCAGTTCACGCGCCCCGGTGGATCCGTCGCCCGCCGGCGGGGCGTAGCGCGCGTGCTGGGCCTCGCCGGACGCACCGACGCGGCCCCGGTGCTCCTGTCGGCCCTAGCCGACGACACGACTCCAGTCGGGGTACGCGCGTCCGCCGCCGGGGCGCTCGGCGCCCTGCGGCACGCGGCCGCCGCCCCGCTCCTCGCGGCCCTGGCCAGGGACGAGGAGCAGCCCGGCACCCTGCGGGCGCACGCCGTGCGGGCCCTCGGCTCGATCGGTGTGCCGGACACGCTGCCGGTGGTGCTCGCCTGCACGCGATCGCCCCACGAGGCGGTGCGGAGACGAGCAGTCGTGGCCCTGGGCGCGTTCCCGGTGTCGGAAGCCGCCCGCGCGCTCGAAACGTTCGTGACACCCGGCGCCGAGCCGGACCTCGCCTGTGCCGCCGTGCAGGCGCTACGGAAGTTCGGCGGCCCGGCGCTGCCGGTCCTCGTCCGGCTCGCCGCCGACGCGGATGGCCTGCCCGAGGACGTGGGTCACCGGCTCGTCGAGGCGCTCGCCGCCCACCCCGGGGCGGAGGCGACCGGGGCGCTGCTCGGGCTCGCCACGGCGCCGCCACCGGACCCGAGGGACGAGTCGACGTACGCGATCTCCGGTGAGCGCCGGTTGTCCAGATCGACCCCGGCCCGGGAGGTGGCGTCCCTCGCGCTCGTCGAACGCGGCTCGGCGCGGGACCTCACTCCCCTGACGGCCCTCCTGGGCCCCGACACCTGGTTCGGCGCCCACGAGCCCGCCGTACAGGCCCTGCTGCGGATCGGCACCGAAGAGGCGTACGAACACGTGCTGGCGTTCTGCTCCGGGACGAAGCACTTCGACACCTGGCACGTCGGCGCCCTGGACGCCGTCGCCGCAGCACGCGGGATCCGGCTTGGTTCTTAGGCCCTGTCTGACAAAGGATCTTGGGCGGGTTCGCGGAGCCAGAGGATGAGTTCTGGGCAGCGACGCCCGCCGATCCCGCCACCCGGGATGCCGGACAGCCAGGTGTGCGGCTGCGGATGTATGCCGACCTGGGCCAGGTAGTTGGCGAACGCTTTTCACCGGAGCGGGCGCGCGGGAGCACGAAGTGAGGCTGGCTCCGTCGCTAGGGGGGAAAAGCAACGGAGCCAGCCTGCGTCCACCGTGCCACACCCGCCCCCACCGCGCTCGTTGTCCGCGCGAACTTGCCTGAACCCGCGGCGCTCAAGGGCCGGCAGGTGTCACACGGGGTGTTCGTCGAGGAGCTGGGGCCCGTTGTTGCGGACGCTGTTGACGGCGGTGGAGACAGGCCGGGCCCGCAGGTGGCCTTGGGCCGGCTGGCCGAGCAGCGCCCGCAGCTCATCGGGGTCCTGGTGGCCGGGGTCGAGCCAGGCGTCGTAATGGTCGGGGGTGAGGGCGAGCGGCATGCGGGGGTGGACACGGCCGGCCGCGTCGGTGGCTTCGGTGGTGATGATGGTGCAGGTCATCAGCCAGGCGGCCGGATCGTCGTCCTGCTGGACGGCCGGGTCGCGCCAGTACTCGTACAAACCGGCCAGGGCCATCACTTGCTCGTCCTGGGGGTGGATGAAGTACGGCTGCTTGCGCACCTTGCCGGTGGCCGGATCCTTGATCTGTTCCCACTCGTAGAAGCCGTCCGCGGGCAGAAGGCAGCGGCGCCGAGCGAAGGCGCGGCGATAGGCGGGCTTCTCGTGCACCGTCTCCACCCGCGCGTTGATCATCCGTGCGCCCACCTTCACATCCTTCGCCCACGACGGCACCAGACCCCAGCGCAGCGGCCGCAACTCCCGCTGCACCGTGTCGCTGTGCTCTTCGCCGCGCGGTGAGCGCTCAAGGACGGCCCACACGTCGTCGGTCGGAGCGACGTTCCAGTTCGGCGCGAGCGTCTCCTTCGCGGGGACGTCGGGCACCTGGAACAGCGGCGCCAGTTCCAGCGGGCTGCGAGTGGATGCGTATCGACCACACATACCACCACTCTTGCACTTGCAGAGTGCGAAGTGACGTCGAACCGTAGCGTTCGCCGCTGAAGGCCGATCAGCGGGCTGCTCCCAGGCTCGTCGACCACCCACATCTCGGGCCTGATCACCTCGATCAGCCGCTCGGTGATCCGCCGCCGCACCGGTGTCCACTGCAAGGGCGACTGGTTGACGAACCTCTGCAGGGCCTGCATGTTCCCGTCCGACAGCCGCTCGGCCATGGGGCTGGATCGACTTACGCCGGTCGGGGAGCGGCAGCCGTGACGGGTCGCCCGTAGACCTGTCACGGTCCGCAGGGGCCGTCACATGTCGTCGGCGAGGCGTTCGGCCAGGGCGTGCATCTCCGGGTCGTGGGGCCACCGGTCGGCGAGCGCCTGCACGGCCGCCTGTCGCAGTTGCCAATCGGAGTCGTCGGCGGCCCGCTCCCGAAGCAGCACCTCGGTGGCGGGGTCGTGGCGCCAGCCGCCGGCCAGCGCCTCGACCGCCGCGCGCCGGCTCGTCGCTTCGGTGCCGTCGGCGACGATGCGCTGAAGCAGCTCGCCGGTCGCCGGGTCCTCGCGCCAGCCCGCGGCCAGGAGGTGGATGACTGCACCGCGCAGGAACTCGTCGGGGTGGTCGACGGCGAGTCGACGCAGCAGATCGCCGGTCCGTGAGGAGCGAAAGCCCAGGACGAGGGCACGGACGGCGGTCGTACAGACATAGGAATCGGGGTCCTTCTCGGCCCGATCTCGCAGCAGTTCCTCGGTCCCGGGAGCGTCGCGAAAACTCGCGCCCAGTACCCGTATTGCCGTGGCTCGTACGTACGTGGCGTCCAGGCCGACCGCGAGTCTGCGGAGCAGCAGCCGGATGTCCGGGTCGTCGCGCCATCCGGCGGTGAGGGCGAGGACGGCCATTTCGCGCGTCCTCGACCCACCCTTGCCGTCGGCGATGCGGCGCAGCACCGCTCCGGCCTCGCGGTCTCCCGGCCACTGAGAGCCGAGGGCCCACAGCGCCGCCTGCCGCACCGACTCGCTCGCCTGTGACGCGGCAAGCTCGCACAGCCACGGCAGCGTACGCGGATCATCGCGCCATCCCGTGGCGAAGACCCGTACGGCGGCCACGCGGACGTCCGCGTCCGGGTGCGCTTCGGCACGCTCGCGTAGCAGGAGAGGAGTCCGCGCGTCGGCGCGGCGGTCGACGACGAGTGGCCCGAGCGCGGTGATGCGCGGATCCTCCGGGGGTGCGGGGGAGGTCGCGAGGGCCGCGTCAGGGCGGACGGGTTCGGCCCGCATCCAGTCGAGCGTCCGCTTGGCGGTCTCGCGCAGCCACCTCTCGTCAGCCGGATCGGCGGCGATGGCTTCCAGCAGGGCCGCATTCAGCGGCTCGTCGGGCCAGCCCTCGGCCAGAATGCGGAAAACTTCAGTCCGCACGTGCGGGTCGGGGTCGTGGGCGGCCCGTTCGCGGACGACGGCCCCGGCGTCGGGGTCGCCCGGCCAGCCGGAAGCGAGACACCGCACTGCGGTGAGGCGGACTTCGCAATTCGGGTCGTCGGCGGAGTACCGGCATATCGCGGCGTACGTCTCGGGTTCGTCGCGCCAGCCGCTGACGAGTGCACCCAAGGCTCCACGGCGGAGGTAGCTGTCGTCGTCGTTGAGCCAGCCTCGCAGCAAGCGTGCGGCGGACGGGTCCGTGCGGCGGGCCAGGGCGAACAACCGGACCGAACGCTCCCTCGTCTCCCCATCGGGGTCCGTTTCGGCGACTTCGCAGAGCAGCAGGGCCAGTCGCGGGTCCTCGGGCCGTTCCTGGATGAGCGCGTGGAGGGCCTCGCTGCTGGCTGCTGCGGAGCCGAAGGCCGCCTGGCTGTAGAGGTTTTCGTAGAACTCGGGGTGGTCGCCCAGCAGCGCGGCGCCGACCTGTGCGGCCGGTGGTACCTCGAACCAGGCGAAGTTCTCCCCCTCCCTCATGACACTGAGGAACTGACCGCGCGCCAGGTACCAGTCGCAGTAGAGCCGGTGGACGGCGGGACAGCGCAAGCCGAGCCGGGCGAGCACAGGCGGCAGGATCTCCTCCACTGCGCGCATGACCGGCGAACTGGGGCGTACCCGCTCCGCGACCACATGCTCGATCAGCGCGATCACCGCGCTCACGACGGCGGAGCACTGGGCGGGCAGTGCGCCGGGGTCGCGGACCTCGCCGAGGCAGCGGGCGGCGAGCACGATGTGGTGGGGTATTTCGCGCGAAGACGCCCCGGACAGGCGGACGAACCACAGCGGATCGGCCTCCAGGAGGTGGTCGACGATCCGCCCTGCGACCCGAGGTTCGACCATGCCTGCGGTGAGGACGAGGGATTCGTGCCGGGAGGGGTCGTTCCAGTGCTCGCCGTACTCCTGGTGAACGAGCGCGTCCTCGGTCAGGCTGCGCTCGACGGTGAGCCGATGGTGGATATCCGCCGCGTCGAGGTATTCCAGCAGCGCGCGATGAAGGAATCCGTACATCGCGCCGCCGAAATGACTGAGGATTCCATTGCGTACGCGGAACTCCTCCAGCATCGCGCGGGTGAGCGCCGGACAGCGATCGGGTGGGAGCTTGTCGCGCAGGTAACCGTCGAGTTCCGCGGCCAACTCCGCGTCCGTCAAGAAGTTTCCCGCCGTCCCGCCCGCCCCGGTCTGCATCCGATGGGCCACACGGCGCAGCAACTCCATCCGCTCACCGGCGCGCAAGCGCCCCGCGTCCTCGGCCACCCGTTTGTCGCGCGTGAACCGGCCGGGGTCCCACTGGGCGATGAACGCGCTCACGGTCTGTTCGAGCACCGCGCGCCGGTCCCTCGGCAGGTCCCGGTGTTCACCGCGAAGGGCCAGCATGGTGAGCATCAGCGGGTTGCCCGCGAGCTCAGCCGCTGCCGGTGTGTCGTCGATGGCGGCCAGCAGCCGCTCTCGCAGGCGGGCCGCCTCGGCGGGCTGCTCGGGGAAGGCCAAGCCGTACCAACGGGTCACGAACGCGTCGATCCGCGTCCGGTCGAAGTCCCGCAGTACATGGATGCGGAAGCCCTCGCGTTCGAGTACGGCGTGCTGGTAGTCGACGATCCGGGACGTCACGACGATACGGACGCTCGGGTAGCGCTCCGCGAGCCCCGCGATCTCGCCGGTGACCTCCCCGCGCAGCCGTGGGTCGAAGACCTCGTCGAGCCCGTCGAAGATCAGCACCGCGCGGCCGCCGGCGCGCAGGTACGCGTCGAGCACGTCCTTGGGCAGGCCGGGCCCTTGGGTGTGGTGGAGGCGGTCGACGAGGTCGAGGAGTGTGCCCGTGCGCCACTGCGGGTCGGCGTACGCGCCGAGCTCCACCAGGAGCGGCAACGCGCCCGTGAGCGGCGCGAGATCCGGGTCGACCTCATGGTCTGTGTCCATCGCGTCCGCGAGCGAAAGAGCGAGGTAGCGAGCCAGTGTCGACTTGCCGTGGCCCGGGTCGCCGAGCAACACGATCCGGCGCGCGTCTTCTTGGGCCAGTACCTGGAAGGCGGGGCGGGTCCGGCCGTCGTCGGGCGGCCATCGGTCGGAGGCCGATGCGTCGGCGCGGCGGGCCGGCGGTGCGCCCAGCCCTCCACCCTGCGCCGGCGTCTCCGGACGTACGGCCGGGGCGACGAACACGTCGGTCAACCGGAGCGGAGCGGGGCGGACCGGCGAATGCGGGGAGGCGATGACGGCGAGGTGTGCGTGGCGTCGGCGCAGTTGGGCGAAGTACGTCTTGCGCGCGGCGTCGAAGCCGGCCGGGGCGGAGGGGCTTGCGGAAACGGCGTCCTGGTACCAGCGTTTCCACTGCTTTTGGCTCTTCAGTATCTCATTGTCCGGCGTGAATCCCTCTTCCTTTTCCCCTCGCTCGATCAAGTTTTCCAGTACGGGAGCGAACTTGTCCCAACTCCCCGGGTGATGGCCGCCGCGCGTCATCCAGGCGCTGATCGTCTTGTTTCTTGGCTTTCCTTTGCTGTCGACGAGCCGCGCCCCACTCGCCACCGCTGACAGGTCCGGGCCTCCGGCCGCAACATGCAACTCCCGAAGCCGCGCGATGAACTCCAACCGTGCCGGGTTCGGAACACTTCCGCCTGCTATGAGACTCCCCCTCCGGCGCGTCCTGCCGTCCGGTCCGGTCCGGTCGCGTCCGGGCCGGACAACTCGCAGAAGCTTCTCTGACCTGCGCCTTTAATCGCGTGAGGCGAGCGGTCGCCAGCGAGGCGGCCTTGATGCTGCTGAACTCGTGCGAGAACGACTGCCGAGTGTTTCCGATCGTGAAAGGAGTCTTCCATGAGCACCGCGATGATCACCCTGCTTTTCGGAATCTTCCTCGCCCTTCTGACATCCGCCCTGTTCGCGGCCGTCGTCGGCTTGGCGGCCCGCATAGGAGGGGCGACTCCCGCCTCAGCCTTTTCCCAAGCCGGTGACGCATTCAGCAAGTCCCTCAATGCCACGCTGCTGATCATCGGCCTCATCGTTACTGTCGCCGCCCGTTGAGGCGCGGAGGTTCACTCCTGTTCTTCGCCCAGGAGGAGCGGCAGGTGGTGGACGCCATAGATGGACATGGTGTCGCGCATCTCGACGTCCCGCGCCGACCGCGCGAGCCGGAGGCCAGGGAAGCCCCGGAACGGTTCCTTGAGGGGGCGTTTTCACCAGCTTCGAGGGCAAGACAGTGCGCGCCGACGAATTCACCGCCGCCGGACTCACTTTCGACCACCTCGTCGAACACCAGCCAGTTCCATCAATGGCACCCCATCACCCGGTCAAACACGAGAAACTGACCCACCATCCTGGCTTCATGGCCATCCGGCTCCGCAAGCGGCACCCTGAGATCTAGGGTCCGCATCAGTCGCCTCAACGACCTCGGAGTCCACCCATGCACCTCCGCCCGACTCTTGCCGTGATCAGCGGCCCTCCAGCAACGGGCAAGACCACCCTTGCCCGGGCGCTCGCCCAGCACCTGGGCTGCCCCGCGATCCTGCGTGACGAGATCAAACAGGGCATGGTCATGAACTTTCCCGGTCACGACGCTGACGGCGACGACCCACTCAACATTCCGGCCTTGGAAGCGTTTTTCGCGACCATCGCCGTTCTTCTGCGGGCGGGCACAACTCTCGTCGCTGAAGCTGCCTTCCAGGACCGCCTCTGGCGCCCCGGGCTGGAGCCACTCACAGAGTTCGCCGACCTACGAATCATCCGGTGCACCACCCCTGCGCCGACCATCGCTCAGCGCATCACCGCCCGCTCCTACAACGACAGCCACCGGGTCGCCCATGGCGACAAGGCCCTACTGGCCGACATGAAGGACGGCCTCTACGACCCCGACCAGTTCATTCCCATCAGCCTGACCGCCCCGAGCCTGCTGGTCGACACCTCCGACGGCTACGCGCCCGGCATGACAGATATCCAGAGATTCGTTCTGCGGCCGGATCACGAAAGGAACGCATGATGACAGTCCAGGAAGGGCCGCTCTCACGCCGGCGAGGAAGCCTCCGAGCCGACCAACGCGTGCTCCCCGCAACATGCTCGGCTCCGGCCCGCTGTCACTGCGCCGTCGTCAGCGGTCGGGGTGCTGGCGCCGGAGGAACTCCCGGGCTCCACGGAGGCGGGTCGCGAGGTAGTTCTGGGAGGCGCGGCTGTCGAGGTGGACACGGAGTGCACCAGGAAGGCCGCTGCCGGCGCGAAGTCCGGTCGGCAACAGCGATGCGTCAAGGCCGTCCCGCTGCGCAATGAGGATGCCGAGTTCGTGGCGAGTGACGGCGTCCGGGCCGGCAAGGTGAAAGACTCCAGCCGCATCGGACAAGGTGAGCTCCCACAGTGCGGCGGCCAGATCGCCGACATGGACTGGGCAACGGACATCGTCCGTGAACAGGACCCCCTCCCGCGTGCCGGCGGCCAAGGCGTGCACCATGCGTTCGTGCTCGGACCGGCCACCGCCGATGATCAGCGAGGTCCGTGCGACGACGGCGCCCGCATCCAGGAGCCGCACGGCGGTCTCGGCCGCCGACTTCGCCGCCCCGTACGGCGTTACCGGGTCGGGTAAGCACGTCTCGTCGTACTGGTCGTGGCGGCGGCCGGAGAAGACGGCGTCACTTGAGACGTGGACCAGGCGGATGCCCCGTTGAGTCGCGGCTTGGGCCAGGCGGATCCCACCCTCGGCCGTGACTGCCCACTCGGATCCGCCACTGCTCGCGTTGACGACCGCCGTTGGACTGACCGCATCCAGGATCTCCCGCAGGCTTGCAGGGTTGCGCAGATCAAGGCGGTGCCACGTCACTCCGGCGCTCTTTCCGGGGTGTGACTGGAAAGTGGCGGCCGTCTCCCGGCCCGCTGCACGGGCCTGGCGGGCCAACTCAGCGCCCAGGAACCCGCTGCCGCCCACGATCAGTACCGTCATGCTTTCCACGCTAGGACAGCAACGTCTGTCCCGAGGCGAAACCTGAAGCGCATCGTGGGAAAGCGTCCAGCCGGCCGGTGCGGCATCTCCCTGTAGGCATCGCCTACTCCGCCACGACGGAGCGGCACGGGCCGCACGTGCAGTCCTGCGTTGAGGCCATCCACACTGAGCACTTCCGCTCCGGCCCGGGAGCAAAGCTCCCAGTCGCCGTCGGCTCGGATGAGGGCAGCAAGTACCTGCACAGGCAGCTCCAGCGAAAGATCCGCGGCATATGGGGGTTCGCACTCCTATAAGTCGGGTGTGAGCCAGAACGGGCCAATGGAACCATCTGGACGTACGAGCACCATCGTCGGCGTTTTGGCCAACCCGGCCTCACCGAGCGGCACTTGCGTGACCAGGGTCGGTGCACTGCACACCGTCGAAGAACCGCTGAATCGCAGGATGCACAACCCGGCCGAAAGACACGTGTTCGAAATTGCGGCGGCGTCGTTGGACATGCCGACGCCACCACTCCGCCTTTGAAGGGGAACACAGTGACGCAAGTCGAACCAGACAGCGAGACTGCGGGTCCAGCGAAGACAGCCGCAGCGGCTACGACCGGCATCTCGGACGCCGAGCGGGAGCTGTATGGCGGCCGGCTGCGCTACGACCAGTCATTCGTCCGCCACGAAGGCCCACTGACCCGGCTGGGCTTCGGCCACATGGCGGCCGCGCTGCCCCGCATGGTGGGCATGGTGCTGCGCACGGGCTGGGAGACGGACCAGCGGGCTCTCGCCGGAGTTGTGACAGCGCAGCTCGGGCAAGGTGTGACGGCGGGCTGGGGGCTAGTGGCGGTCAACAGCGTCCTCACCCAGCTGTTCGCCGACGGTCCGACCGGGGACAAGCTCCGCGAGGCGCTGCCGTCGCTGGTGGTGCTCGCGGTCGCGGCGGTGGCGACAGCGGTGCTGTCGGCGTGGTCGACGGCGATGTCGGGCCGGCTGGAGCCGCAGGTGGAGCGGGCGGTCTCCGCCCGTTACTACAGGGCCGTCACCCACGTCGAGGTGGAGGCGACCGAGCGCCCGGAGGTCCAGCGGGTCTTGGAGGCGGGGAAGTTCGGCACGGACTCAGCCCGCAGCATGCTCCGTCTGTCGGTCGGCGTAGGCAACGTGGTGATCGGCATGGCAGCGGCCGCAGTCGTACTCGCAGCGCTGCACTGGGCGCTGCTGCCCATGCTGCTGGCCATCGCCCTGCCGAAAGGGTGGGGAGCGGTCCGCTCCGCGCGACGCGAGTACCTCTCCCGCCTGAACTGGGTCGACCACCGGCGGGCGATCGCTTCCCTGCTGGCCTACCTGACCCGCCCGCACGCGGCCGGGGAGATCCGCGTACACGCCGCAGGCACGAAGCTGCTGTCCTCCTACGAGGAGATGTCGCGGCAGACAGAGGCGGAGCAGCGGCGCCTTGCCCGGGCGCAGGCTTCCACGGAGTTGGTCGCCGGCGGTTTCGCGGGGCTGGCGTCGCTGGCCTGCTACGGGTTGCTGTGGTGGCTCCTGGCGTCGGGTGGTCTGCCGCTCGCCGTGGGCGGAACGGCGGTGATCGCCATCCGCACCTCCACGGCACGGCTCACGTCGCTGGTGCAGCAAGTCAACCGGCTGTATGAGGAGTTGCTGTTCCTCACCGACACCGAAGACGCCATCGAGGTGGCGGGCGAAAACGCCATCCCGACCTCCGGTACGCCGCTGCCCGCACCGGCGCTGGAGGTGCGCACCGAGGAAGTGTCGTTCACCTACCCGGGCGCCGAAACCCCCTGCCTGAACGGTGTGAGCGTGCGGGTTGCCCGGGGGAAGGTGACGGCCCTGGTGGGTGCGAACGGCTCGGGGAAGACCACGCTCACAAAGGTGCTGGCGGGGCTGCTGATGCCCTCCGACGGGAACGTGTGGTGGGTGGGTGAGTCGGGCGAGCGGGTCGAGCTTCGCGAGGCCGACCGCGCCCAGGTTTTCAGCGCTGTCGGGATGCTGGCGCAGGACTTCCCGCGCTGGGAGATGACGGCCGCCGCAAACGTGGCCATCGGCGCCGGTGACCGGCCCCGGGACATGGACAGCGTCCGTCAGGCCGCCGGGGACGCGGGCGTGCTCGACCTGATCGAGGGCCTGCCGCACGGCTGGGACTCGATCGTGTTCAAGGGCTATGAGCGAGGTGTCCAGCTCTCAGGCGGACAGTGGCAGCGACTGGGGTTGGCTCGAACCCGGTACCGGCAGGCACCGTTCCTGCTGGTCGACGAGCCCACCAGCGCCCTGGATCCCCATGCAGAGATCGCCTCGTTCCAGGGCCTGTGGTCCCTGGCCGAGGAAGGGCACGCGGTCGTGCTCGTCACCCACCGGCTCGCCGCGACCATGCACGCCGACCACATCTACGTCCTCGACCAGGGACGCATCGTCGAGGACGGTACCCACGACGAGCTCATGGCCCACACGGATGGCCTGTACCAGGGCATGTTCACCGCCCAGGCCGCCCAGTACGGGCTCGCGCCCGCGACCGACACGGTTCCCCTCCCCCGCGGCATCCAGCCGTCCGACCGCGAGACGGCGAACTGACCCAGCAGGGCGGCGTCCACAGCCCGACCCCCCTTACGAGTTCCTACGTTGAAGGCGAAGCGACACTCATGCCGCGCACCTCCTCCTCGATCCGCGAGACCACCTACGCGTACCTCGGCCGCCACCCTGACGAGCGTGACGGCTTGGCCGCATTGAAGCGGCCCGCCGACGTCACCACCCGGGCGACTCTGCCCGGCCACGTCACGTGCAGCGCCGTCGTCATCGACCGCCAGCGCCCGGTCCTGCACATCCGGTACCCGGCCACCGGCCTCATGCTCACCACGGGCGGCCACCTTGAACCCTCCGACGCCACCCTGGTCGACGCAACGCTGCGCGAGCTGGCCAAGGAGATCGGGGTCCATCCACGGCAGATTCTCCCCGCTGCCCGCGCGCCGGTCTGCGTCGAGTACCACCGGGTTCTGGCCCGCCCGACGAAGGGGGAGCCGGAGCATCACCACCTCGACTTCCGATACGCGTTCACGACGCGGAAGGCTGACGTCGGACAGATCCAGCAGTCCAAGGTCACGGGCGCCGGCTGGTATCCGCGCATCGAAGCCGCACACCTCGTCGGGCACCGGATCCAGCGGGCCACCATCGTCTCGGGTCCGGCGGCATGAGGCGAGGCCCGGTGACGGTCACTGCCCGGGCCCCGCGGCGAGGGACCGCGTGGACCGTTCCGGCCTACCGGTGCTTGCTCAGCAGCGAGGCGGTGAGCCTGTCGGGGTCGGCGGTGAGCACCGTCGCCCTGCCCGCGCTGGCCGTACTGCAACTGCGCGCTTCCACCACCGAGGTCGCCGTGCTCGCGTTCCTCGGACAGCTCCCGAACGCGTTCGCGCTGTGGGCCGGGGCCCTGTCCGACCGGCATCCCAAGCGGCCCCAGCTCATCGCCTCCGACCTCGCGGCGGCCGGCGCGCTGGTGACCATCCCGGCATCGGCTCTTGCCGGGGCACTCACCGTCGGGCAGCTGTGCGCGGTCGCGGTCGTGCTCGGGGCGGCCAGGGTGGTGCACGACGCCGCGGCGATCAGTCTCCTGCCGGCCCTCGTCCATCCGGACCAGCTCCATGACGCGAACGCGAAAATCGGCGCCGCGTCCTCGGTGGCTGATAGCGCTGGCACCAACGCCGGTGCCGCTCTTGTCAGTGCCGTCGGCCCCGCCCGCTCGGTCCTCGCCGACGCCCTGTCCTTCCTCGTCTCCGCGATACTCATCTGGCGCATGCGCGTTCCCGAGACCGCCACCGCGTCGCGCGCCCGCACCGGCCTGGTGCGCGATATCGCGGACGGCGTGCGCTACGTGGCCCGGCAGCCCACGATCCGCACCGTGATCGCCGCCCTGTCGACCCTCTCCTTCGGCCTGGCGGTCATGAACACGTATTGGGCGTACTACCTGCTTGTTCCCGCTTAACGACGGTGTTGCTTACCGGCTGATGTACCAACTGACCTGCTCGTTTGTTTGTTGCACTCAGCCGGGTTGCATTGATACTCATCGGCCATGCACCAATCGACGTACTCATCAGCAGGCTGGGAGTCCTGGGGACTTGCGTTCAGGCCGGCGATCCCGGAGGGGATGCCGTTGCTGTTTGACGACGACCTTCTCTTCCAAGACGGCAACGGCGTCCGTCCCACCACCGTGATCAACTCCTGGGCCTGCGAGCTGCCAGCAAATGGATGCCCATCGCCAAATTCGTGGCCCTACTACGTGCGTACGGTGCGTGAGTGGCTGGGGTTCTTATCCGGGCACGGGGTCGCCTTGTTCGACACGCGGCGTCGTCTGAAGGCGGCGTTGGGCGCGTACTCCGTCTATCGAGCCCGGGGCCCCATCAAGCATCGCTTCGAGGCGTCCACGTGGAACCAGAACATGGGGATTCTGGCGGGGTTCTACAAGTGGGCGAAGGATGAGGAGTACGCAGACTCCGAGCCGTTCACGTACCGGCAGGCGGTCTGGGCCTTCAAGGGGCAAGTCCGTCGCGGGCGAGTCAACCAGTCACGGCGGCGCCAGGCGAAGCCTCATGTGACGATCAAGTATCTCGACGACGACTTCACGGACATGTTCCTGAAGGGGTTGGCGGGTCTGAGCCCCGACGGTGAGCGGGATCTGCGTTATCGAGGGCGGGAGTTGGCCCGGAACTCGGCGGTCGGCCGGATGATTGTCTCCAGCGGGCTACGTAGCCAGGAGTACACATACCTACTGGTCTGCGAGGTGCCCATGCTTCCCTCGCGACGGACCGCGGTGCCGGTCTCGTTCCCGGTCCCATCCGGTCTCACCAAGGGAAGCAAGTACCGTGAGTCGTGGATCGACTACGACTCGCTGGCCGAGCTGCACTCCTACATCGCTCTCGACCGGGCAGCCGCGACGTTTGGATCGTCGTGGCGTCCGCCGGCCCGCTGGGGGGAGCCGCTGTTCGTGACGGATGCCGACCAGCGGGGCGGTCGTGTCAACGGGGTCCGTGTGCAGTGGAGTTCTCTCGTCCCTGACGAGCGGCGGCGTCTGGTCGCCCCGGAGGGCGGTTCGATGCTGCTGTCGGTGTGGGGCCAGGGACGTCCGTTCACCGGATGGTCCACGGTCTTCGCCAGGACCTCCGATCGCATCCGCGAGCGTTACGAGCCGCGTTTCCCGCACGTAAATCCGCACCGACTGCGTCACACCATGGCCATGGCGACCATGGCGCGGCTGATGCGTGGCTGGTACGAGCAGGCTGCTCGACAGTTCCGCGACACCGACGACGATGCGGCCCTGGCGCACTACCTGCGGACCCAGGAACCGCTGCTGATTCTGCGCGATCTGCTCGGACATACCAGTTCACTGACCACGGAAGCGTACCTCCACCGTCTGGACGTGCTCCGCCTGTTCACGTCCCTGTATCGGCGGGTCGGCAAGGAGTACGGGCTGCTGGATGAGGACGTCGAGCTGGAGCTCGAGACTGAGTCCGACGACGAACCGGCGGTGGTCTGATGCCGGCCACCGTCACCCTTGACCCGCTGGGGGTGCACTGCATCTTCAGCGACGGGTCGGAGTACCGCCGTCGCCTGCGCGTGCGGCGACCAGTGGAGCTCCCGGAGCTGGCACGCACTCTGCTGGAAGGCGCTACGGATCTTGTCCATCCGCACGGGCAGGTGGACAGCGCGGGAGGGATCGAGCTGTACCTCACGGCCGTCCGCGGTTTCACCGACTGGCTGGTCGAGTTCGGGTTCTCCGGCGGGGTCTCCGACCTGACGCGCGCGCTCCTCGCCCGGTACTGGCGGCAAGGGGTGCGATCCTCCCAGGAGAGTGCGCTGCGGGCGATGTTGCGTTGCGCAGACGACCAGGATCAGATTCTCGCGCCGGACGTGCGCGTTCGTCGATGGCCGGTTGTTCAATACGGGTGAGCGGTACGGCTCGCACCAGCCGTACAGCGAGGCCGAATGGGCCCGGCTCATCCGTACCTGCCGCGACGAGGTTGACGACGCCTTCCGCGCGTTCCGCGCGGCCCGTGAGCAGGCTTCGTCGGCTGAGGGGTCAGGGGCTTTGCTCCGTGAGCGCGCTGCCCATCACTGGCTGGTGCTTCACCGCGGGCCCGACCCTCTCGTCACCGAGATGACAGACCGCGGCTCGTTCCCCTTCCGGCAGAGATATGGGGTCGGTCTTCGCGCGGTGCTGGATCCGCTGATCCCGACCCTGGACGTGATCATCGCCTATCAGCTGCTGTTCGGCACCTATACCGGGATCGTGCCGGACGGGATCGCGGACCTGGGACTTACCGACATCGAGTGGGCGGGTGACGAGAAGATCCTCCTCAGCTACGTCAAGGGCCGCACGGCGGCGGAGAGTCTTGCGCTGTCACGTCAGGCCACTCGTCTACTGGAACAGTGGCTCGATCACTCCGCAGTGGCCCGCCGCTTCGCGCCCGAGGAGCTGCGCGACGAGCTCTGGGTGCGTTTCACGCCGGGCGGCACGCGGGCGGGAAAGCGGTGGCTGGCCAAGCCGGCCACGCGCCTGTCCATATGCACCTGGATCGAGCGACGCCAAGCCGTCGACGAAGACGGGCACCCCCTGCAGATGACCGGCGACAACGGTCGCCCCCTGTTCCTTCACCGGCACCGCATCCGCACGACCCACGACGCACTGCAGGATCGATCGCACTGGCGCGGCAGCCGCCGGTCCACGCTGGATCCGAACCGGTCCCCCGGCGTCGAGGGGGACCACTACCTGACGAACACGACGCCGGCTCAGCGCGAGGCGGTGGAAGACATCATCACCCAGACGCAGGAGGACCTCGTTCGCCGGGCGCTGCCGCCCTTGGTGCTGGCCACTGCCGAGATGGCCGACCTGGTGGAGAACTACCCCGAGCACATGAAGCGGCTCGGCCTGGACGACGACGCCTTGGCGCAGCTCCTGTCCGGGGAACGCGATGTCTTCACCGCGGCGTGTGGCGACCAACTGTCAGGGCTCCACGGGCCGAAGGGCAAGCCCTGTCCGGCACGTCCGTGGGTGTGCCTGCTGTGCCCGCTGGCGTTGTGGCCCGTACGCCCACCGTCTCGACGAGATCCTGACCACCGACCGGTATTTCTCCGAGCACGCGCTGCGGGCAGCCGCTGCCGAGGTCACCGACTCCGATGCCGAGCTTCCGCTACGCCCAGAGGAGCACACCGCATGACCACCTTGCACCGGCCCCCGGGCCTCTCGGCTGCCTTTTCGCGTTCCGTCTTTCGAGGTGAAGACGTGTGCGCTGCGGCCGCGCTGCCGGTCCTCGGCGCGGGCCCGTATCCGCACTTCGATGACAGCATCTGGGACTTCACCGGCGTCATTGGGCTGCCGCGGTACCTTGCGCGGCACTCGCGGGTCTTGTCCTTCACCGAGATCTCCAATCCCCAGTGGAGGGAACTCGCGAAGGAGTTTATCTTCGCCCGGCTCGCGCCGGACCACCCCGCGGTGCGGGAGCTTGCCCATGCCTACCGGACGCCGGTGCAGGTCTCCACGGTGCACGGGCGGCTGACTGTGCTGACCGGCTGGCTGAACTGGCTCACCGAGCAGGGCGTGGACAGTCTCGGAGAAGTCACCCAGCAGCACTGCGCCGCCTACCTGGAGCTCCGCAAGAAGGTACGGGACAAGCACGGCGTCGTCATCCGCGACAGCAGCCCCGGCTACCGCATGGACGTAGTGGGGGTCATCCAGGAGCTGGGCTACTACAGGGAACTGTTCTCAGCCGACGGCTACGTGCCGGCCTTCCGTCCCTGGGAGCGACGCACGGCGTACTCCGTCGCCGGGATGGTTCGTCGGACGGGCAACACGACACCACCGCTGAGCAACGACGTCTTCCAGCCGCTCGTCGCGGCGGCCCTGTACGTGGTCGAGGTGCTGGCGCCGCACCTCATGGAACTGCAGCAACAGCTGCAGGAGATGATTTCGAACCGGCCGGGCCACAACAACCGCGAGCGTCCGGACTGGAGGGTCGAGGTCGCGCAGGCCATCGACCGCCACATACAGGAGGGCGATCCGTTGGATGTCGCCCTCGATCACGTCGTAGCCGAGCGGCTGGCGGACGGCTGGGATCCGGACGATCCGCTGCTACGGGTGAACCTGATCTCCCTCGCCCACGAGACCGGACGGCACGCCTTCCACTACACGTGGCTGCCCACCCTGCGCGGCCACCTGGAGAAGGCCGTCAGGGAAGTCGGCCTGTCCAAACGCTGGGGCCGGGCGGGCGCCCTGGTCGAGCGCGCGGACGGACGGGGCAGTGTCCCCTGGACCTTGCCGATGAATACCACCGAGGCCCGACTGCAGCTCTCCCGGGCCCGCACCGCCTGCCTGATCGCGCTCGCCGCGCTGACCGGTATGCGGAAGAGCGAACTGGCTGAGCTGACCCACGACTGCTGCCAGCCTCCCGAACAGCTCGGCGAGGGCCGCGTCCGCTACCGCCTGAAGGGCAAGGTCATCAAGGGCCGGAAGCTGGGTGGTGAACACGATCAGTGGGTGACCATCGAGCAGGCGTACGACACCGCCGGCGTAGCCGTCTCGCTTGCTGACCCGGTGAAGAACGACGGTCATCTGTTCAAGTCGCTCTCCTTTTTCACTCCGTACGAATGGTTCCTGACCTGGGTCAATGGCCCAGAGGGCCGTCGCCTTGGGCTGGCGCCGATCCCCGAGGTGCCGGTCAGTCTGCGGATGCTACGGAGAACCCTCGCGGTGGAAATGGCGCACCGGCCCGGTGGTCTGCTGGCCGCCAAGATCCATCTCAAGCACATTTCGGTGGTCACCACCGAGGGCTATGCGGACCGCCCCGGTGGGGCCCAGTCGGTGCTGATGGCCGAGTTCGGCCAGGAGGAGCGAGAGCACAAGATGCGCGTCGCCCTGGACGCTTTCCACGACTACCAGAACGGTATCCGGCCTGCGGGGCCTGGCGCCAGCGACCTCCTGGACTTCTTCGCGTTCGTCGACGAACAGCTGGATTCCTCCGGGGCGCCGAACATCAAGCGCAGCGACCAGGAGGTGACGAACTTGCTCGCCAAGCGGGCCAAGGCCCTGCACCTGGGGCCGGCGAACTATTGCTGGTTCCTCGATCCATCCAAGGCGCTGTGCCTCAAGCTCGCAGGGCCGCACGCCCGCGGGGCGACTGAGCCCTTGATCGGCATGTGCGATTCAGGGCGGTGCCCCCAGGCCACCCACCATGCCGGGCACCGCCCGGTATGGGCGGCCAGCGCCGAAAGCAAGAAGGTCTTCATCGCCACCATCGGACGCGCACAGCGGACGGAGAAGGACCGGCTGAGTGCGGAACTCGCACGCGATGAACGCGTGCTGGCCGAGATCGACGCCTTCTGCGGAACGGGGGCATGACGTGGCCCGCATCAGCGACGAGACGCGGCGGAACAACGAGGCGGCCATTCGGCACGTCATGGAACGGCTCCTTGCCGGTGACGTTCCCCCGGGCGGCAAGTGCGACATCAAGGCCCTCGCGGCCCAGGCCGGGGTTGCCCGCACCGGCTTCTATCCGAAGAAGAATCGTGACGGCTCGCCGCGGCCTGGCCCCTACCAACATCTGGCGGAGGAGTTCGAGCGCCGGTTGACCGAGCTGCGGGAAACGGGCGTGATTCCGGACCCGCGGGCGGCACAGATCGAGCGCCTCAGGGAACAGGTCTCCGGGCTGAAGGAACGCCTCGCCGCGCGTGATGCGCAGATCGATGGGCTCGCCGACTACAGGGAACGGGCTCTGTCGCAGATCGCCGCACAGAGGATGGAGATCGAGCGGCTTCGCGATGTCTTGGCCGCACCGTCGAATGTACGTTCCCTCCCGAACAGTGCAGGAGCGAGCGCGCCGTACGGATCGTGCAGCTGAGCATGATCTCATGCCAGGGGCTGCTGCCCGGCCGATGAATGCCAAGCAGCTGCCCCCTGGTGTTGCTCTGGGGGTCTACTCGTCTGGACGAGGACACGCGCTGTCGCCTACCGCACGGACGCGAGGCCAGAGGCCCTCAGGAGAGTTGCTCGACACGGCCGTATGAGTCCGTAGGGCTCAGTCGGGCCGAGGTGCCGGACGGCTGGGCGTCGGGGAAGGCGGAACGGGTGGCGGGCGTGGTGGGCGGTGCGGCGCCGCCCCGCTGGAGCAACGCGGGGTTCCGTAGGCGCCACTGCCGCGGGGTCATGCCGAAAACGGACTTAAAGGCCCGGCTGAGGTGGGCCGGGTTGCGAAACCCCCAGCGCGCGGCCACGGCCGAAACGGTCGGGCTGGCATGGCCCCGTCGTGAAAGTTCCGCCCCGCACTCCTCGACCCGGCGCTGGTAAATCAACCGCCCCACGGTCACGCCTTCCCCTTCGAAGAGGCGGTGAAGGTAGCGCACCGAGATGTGGTGCACCTTGGCGATCCGCTCGGGTGTCAGGTCGGGATCGGACAGGTGGGCGTCGATGTACTTTCGGATCACCGGCACCAGTTGCTCCCGGGCCTGCCCGGGCGGCCGGTGGTCGACACCGATTAGCTCGTCGATGAGGAGGTGGGCAAATTCCACGGTATTGCCGCCGAGCAGGTCGGCGGTCCTGCTCGGCACCTGCGCGACGACCGAGGGGAGTCGCTCAATGTACGCCAGCAGCAAGGCGGCCGTGCCGGTGGCCGGGAGAGGCCGTCCCGTCGCCTGCCGCACCAGCACCTCCGGCATGGCGAGAGCGTGCGTGGGCAGTGCTGCGAGCAGGAGCTGGAATGGTTCACGCTGATCCAGCGAGAAGGCCCTGCGGCAGTCCACGAAGGCCAGTTCTCTCGGGAGCAGCGTGGTGCTGCGCCCGTCCTGGGTCAGGACGGCCGTACCCGCCTGCTGGATTACGACAGCGACCCGGTCACAGGGGATCGCCTGGACGAGCCGAGGGGAGCGGCTCATCCGGAGGGGGCCGGCGGTCAGGCTCAGCATGCGCACATATCCGAGTTGTGCCGTGCTCATCCCGGCGTCCCCGTTCAGGGGCGCGTGCGTCTGGAGGCGTACGGCCCCCATGAGTTCGTCGATGTGATTCTGCCAGCCCGGCGGTACTCCTGGGTCTGCCGCAGGTACGGCCCCGTCAGAGTCGATTTTCACGCATGCCCCTACGTTTCTGGCCCACCGTGGGTCTCTTCCTGGGCCCGTATGACACGTCGCACGAGCTCCAAGGCCATCGTCATGAACAAGGGTGAGCGGGACGTAGGTCATTTGACGTGCCCAAGCGCGCCGAGCGGCGTCAATGTGCGCTGTGGTGCAAGAGAGTCTGCGTACAGGGACGACATCCGCACAAAGCGAGCGACCAGGCTGAGGGGCATGCCGCCGCATGGGCGAGCGGCCATACGCATGAGGTGTGGGGAGGTGATCGCTGTGGGAAGCATCTGGCCCTGGCGCGGCTGGTAAGCGGCGGATGCGGCCGGTGACGAGCAAGCCGGGCTTTCGGCTCACCCGGCTGACGCCGGAGTTCCGTGGGTCACCAGTCGCGGCCATCGCTCGGGCATCGCTCGGCCGGATGCACCGGTCGGGCGGTGCCGTACGGCGTGACCGTTGGATGCGCCCGTGGTGGCCGAGCGACCGCGATGCCGGTAGACGCGAAGGGGAACTGCTGACCGCATGGCGCCGCAGCGTTGATCGAGCAAACTGGAGCGTCGCCTCCGCGTCCGAAGAACGTGTGGGGTGACGGCCGTGCCGCCCCCGCCAGTAAGGTGCACGTTCAGGGGGTGGCATGGAGGACGCTCGGGTGTCGCAGACGAAAAGAGCGGAACTGGTCGGCCGACAGGCCGAGATGACGCTTCTGAATCGTACGGTCGATGCGGTGCTCGCGGGTTCCGGCGGCTCGTCGGTGATGCTGCGGGGCGAAGCCGGCATCGGTAAGACGGCGTTGCTCACGTGGGTGCGGTCCCAGGCACGGGAACGAGGTTTCGCCGTGCTGGGCGCGGTGGGCGCCATGGCCGAAGCTGAGCTCGCTTTCGGTGCCCTCCACCAGATCGTGTGGCCGCTGCTGGAACGGGCGTCCACCCTGCCGCACCGCCAGCGGCACGCTCTGGAATGCGCCCTTGGGCTCGGCGACGGGATACCGCCGGCCGGAGTCATGCTGGGCGAGGCGGCGCTGGCCCTGCTTGCCGAGACGGCGCGGACGCGTCCCCTGTTGGTTACGGTGGACGACTTGCACTGGGTGGACACCTCCAGTGCCGCGGTCTTCGAGTTCCTGCACCGGAGGATCGGCGACCTGCCCGTCATGATGGTCGGGGCAGGCCGGGACGACCGCGCGCAGGTGGGGGGCTGGTCAGCGCACGTCGTGCCGGTGGAGGCGCTGGAGTGCGAGGCTGCCACGTCACTGTTGCGCCGACGACACCCGGGGCTGTCCGCCGCTGATACCGCGCGGGTCGTGGAAGAAGCACGCGGCAATCCCTTGGCTCTCCTCGAACTGCCGGCACGGCGCGATGCCGATCCCTCCGGCGGACTCGCCCCCGCCCTCGCTCACGCACCGCTCAGCGGCAGGCTGGAGCACCTCTTCACGGACAGGATCACCTCGCTCTCCCGTGAAGCCGCGCACATCATGCTCCTCACTGCCCTGGGCGGTGCCCACGCGCCCGGCATCGGCATCTGGCACCGCGCCGTGCCAGACATCGAAGCGGAAACCGTGATCTCCGACATCGAGGCCAGCGGTCTGGCACACCTGGACGCCGACGGAGCGCTCTCCTTCCGGCACCCCCTCGTACGCAGTGCCGTCATCACCACGGCATCCCCACGGGAACAGCGACATGCCCACCGAATCCTGGCAACATCGCTGGCGCCGGACGACCCCCGGCGCGTGGTGCACGAATCCCTGGCCGCGGTCCTGCCCGACGCCTCCCTGGCCCGGCGGCTGGAGGAAGCCGCACGGAGACTTTCCCTTCGTGGCGGAGACGCCGAGGGGGCGGTGCTGATGGACCGCGCGGCCGCCCTGAGCACGGAGGACGACTCCCACACGGGCCGTCTGGTCTGGGCTGCCGTCATGGCGGCACGAGGCGGACGGCTCGCCCATACCGCGAAGCTGGTGAACCAGCTCAGGCAGCGTCCCATCCCGGCGGACTTCGTTCCGCTGTTCGCCTACGCGGTGGTCTACGTCGATCAAAGCCACCACATCGACTTCGAGTCGTCGTTCCTGTTGCTACCCGAGGCGCTCGATGCCCTGACACGCGCTGCGGAAGAGCGCTTCGGAGAACTGGCCGAGCAGATCTACTTCAAGCTCCTGCTCGCCGCGACCTACACCGACGACCCGCGTGCGTGGCGTGCCCTGAGCCGGCACGCCGACCATGTCTCCCCCCTGGCGCGATTGTGTCATCGCGCGTGGTCCGATCCCGCCCGCACGGCCCACGGCGTCAGGCGCGAGCTCGACACCATGACGGCCGGCATGGACGCCGAGCAGGAAGCGGGTGCGGCTTGGCTGTTGCTGTGGACGGCGTCAGCGGTCGACGCGGCCGACGAGACCCTGTGGCGACGCTTCACCGGCCAGCACGCCTACGCCACCCAGGGTTCCGTCGCCAAGGCACGCTACTACCAGGACTACCTGCGCGGCCGTTGGGAGAACGCGCACAAGTGCCTGCAGGAGGCGAAGGCCGCCGAAGACCTCGGGTACCACTGCAACGCTCTGTTGTTCCGCCATTACTACGCCCACTTCCTGGCAGGCAAAGGCGACGAGGAGGGATTGCGCGGCCTGGAGGCACTCATCCGGCCGCGAGCCGAGCGTGCCCGGATGCGCTTCGTCACCGACCACCTCACCCACCTCCGCGGGCTTGCCGCGCTGGCCCACGGACGTGTCGCGGACGCTTACGACCTCCTGGTACAGCTCACGCCGGCAGGCGACCTGCGGCGCGGACTGCCGTGGTTCCATCTGCCGTTCTTCGACTTCGTGGAAGCGGCTGTGCGGAGCGGACGCATGGACGAGGCGAGGGCGCACATCACGGCTGGCCGCAGCGCACGTATGCCGGAGATATCCCCTCATCACGCCTTCCTCCTGGCTGCGGCTACGGCCCTTGGCGCGGATGACGCCGAGGCGGACGCCTGCTATCGCGCCGCATACGCCGTGGAAGGTGCGGACGACTGGGTTTTCACGATGGCCCGGCTGCGACTGGCCCATGGCTCGTGGCTGCGTCGTCGGCGCCGGGCGGAAGCCGAGGGCGTCCTGCGTCTCGCCCACGAGGCGTTCCGGGGCCTGGGCGCGGAACCGTGGTCCAGGCGCTGCGAAGAGGAGCTCGCGGCCAGGGAATCCGAACCCCTCGCTTCCCGTGACGGCCGGGGAACGCTGACCGGTCAGGAACGGCGCATAGCGGAGCTCGCCGGGAAGGGGCTGACAAATAAGGAGATCGGCACGCTGCTGCAGCTCTCCCCGCGTACCGTCGCGTCCCACCTGTACAGCATCTTCCCGAAGTTGGGAATCACCTCAAGGGCCGGCCTTGCAAAAGCCCTCGGCGAAGGCTGAGGCTCAGACGTCGGCGGTGCCGTCCTTCGTCGCGCGCAAGGCTCGCCAGTCCTTTGGGGAGATGCCGTACCGGGCACGGAAGGCCCTGCTGAAGTGCGCGGCGTTGGCAAAGCCCCACCGCTGGGCGACGGCGCTCACCTTCACCGGTCCGCCGTCACCGCGCCCGAGCTCCCGTCGGCACTCCTCCAGCCGGCGCTCCTGGATCCAGGAGCTGATCGTGCCGCGCTCTCCGGTGAAAAGTTTGTGCAGCCGGCGGACGGACACGTAGTTGGCTGCCGCGATCGTACCTGGGCGGAGGTCGGGGTCGGTGAGCCGGTCGTTCACCCACCTGCGTATCCCGTGGACGAGACTTTGATCGTTCTCCGGTGGCATCGGTTCGACCGCCTCGGTGACGAGGGCGGCGACCAGGTCCACCAGCTGGTTCCTCAGCCGTGTCGCCGTGCACTCCGCGAAGTTCGCCGGTGCCTCGGCCAGGGTGAGCAGAAGCGGATACAGCAAGGAGGCCGTACCCCTGGTGACGTCGTACGTTCGGTCGCAGGCCCTCGCGAGACTTTCGTCCGAGCACAGGAGGTGCCGTCGAGGCATGGCCAGCACCGCCACCGCGCACCCCTCTGCGGTCGGCGTGACGGGCCGGGCGGAGTCGGCCAGGAACAGCCGGCCGGGAGCAGGCTCCTCGTCGAACCCCTGGCGGAGGGGCGAACGAGTCGGCATCAGAGCACAGATCGCGATCCGGTGTCGCTCCGCAGGCATCATCGACGGTTCCCACGTCCTTACGAGCTGCGAGCCGTCGAGCACCTGCACCGGAACCCGCATCAAGCCTGCGGGGGAAGGCGGCCGCTGCGCCGGGTGGAGGACCGGAGGTGATGGGACGGGCTGCATGGCGAGCTCCCCGGGCTGGACGCGAGCGAGACGGACAGGCGGTTCTTGCGTCCATCCTGCGGACTTCGGGCGTCGCGATATAAGTCATCCGACTGACGGTCACGAAAGCGCGTGGAGAGCAGAGGGAATGCGCCGCCGCGAGTGCGGAGTCCGGATCGCGTCCGGCTGCGACAAGAGGTGTGCACTGGGGGGCATGGTGAGTTCACACGTACTCTCCGTCCGGGCGGAGCGGAGCCGTAGTGTGGGCCCGGTTGCTCGTCTACCTGGGGGCGCGCCCTCGCGCAGGAGTTTCTTGTGGACCATTCCGCCGAACCGCAGCCGGTACTTGAACGGCCGGTTCAGACCTTCGCCGATGCTTTTGACCCGCCTCGTCCTCCGGGCGACGCGCGCGGGCCGGAGGCCCCGGGGGTGATGGCGGCGCTGCTCGGCGAGGCGGACTCCGATCCCGACGTCGAGGAGGACTGGCTTGCGCTCCCCGGCTGCGACGGGGAGCGCATTCGCGTGCGGATCCTGCGTCCGGCCGGGAGCGAGGGCTCCCTGCCGGTGATCCTCTACCTGCACGGTCTCGGCGGGGTGAGCACCACGGCCTCCGCGCACCAACGGTTGCTGGAAGACCTGGTGCTGGGCGCGGACGCGGCCGTCGTGGTGCCCGAGTACGACCGCTCGGCGGCCTCGCCCTACCCCGTGGCCGTCGAACAGAGTTACACCGTTGCTCGCTGGATCGTCGAACAGGGGGCGGACTGGCGGCTCGACGGGTGCCGCATGGCTCTCTTCGGCGCGTCCACGGGAGCCAACCTCGCCGCCGCGCTCACCCTGCTCGCCAAGGAGCGCGGCGGCGTGGAAATCTTGCACCACGTGCTGGTCTGCCCTGTCCTCGACGCCTCGATGAGCACGGCGTCGTACCGGCGCTTCGCGCAGGGGTACGTCGTGGGCGACGCCGCCATGCGGGACTTCTGGCAGAGGTACGTTCCCGACGCCGCGCGACGGGAGGAGATCACCGCATCACCGGCGCGAGCCACGAGGGAGGAACTCCGCGGGCTGCCTCCCGCCCTCATCCTGACTGCGGAGGCCGATGTCGCCCGTGACGAGGGCGAGGCGTACGCGGCCCGGCTCAGGGAGGCCGACGTCTCCGTCGTCTCCGCCCGCTATCACGGCACCATCCACGGATTCATCCTCTTCGACGCCTTGAGACACAGCGACACGGCGAGGGCGGCCCGCATCCAGGCGCTGGACACCCTCCACGTCGCGCTGCACCGCGGCCTGTGACCGAGGCGGGAGCGATCGGGACGGGCGGCCGTCGCATGCCGTGCGCCCTGAGACAAGGCCCCGTGCACAGCCCGGCGACAGCAGCGAGGGAGACGGCCCTAACGTCCGTTGTGCCGCATCACGGTGGCGCACCACGTACTTCCGTCTCCTGAACAAGAGGCTCAGTCATGACCGAGCACACGCCTGTCACCCCCGTCCTGGAACCGGCAGCCGCGGCCTTCGCCGAGGCCACCGCCCAGCCGCCGTTCCTCTTCCAGATCCCGCCGGCCGACGGACGTAAGGCCGTCGATGAGGTCCAGTCCGGCCCGGTGCACAAGCCCGAGGTCGACGAGGAGTGGATCACCGTCGCCGTGCCGGCGACGGGCACCGTCCGCGCGCGGATCGTCCGTCCCGCGGGTGCCGAGGGCGATCTGCCGGTCATCCTCTACATCCACGGCGCCGGCTGGGTGTTCGGCAACGCCCACACCCACGACCGGCTGGTCCGTGAACTGGCTGTGGGGGCTCACGCCGCCGTGGTCTTCCCGGAGTACGACCTCTCGCCGGAGCACCGCTACCCGGTGGCCATCGAGCAGAACTGGGCCGTCTCCCGCTGGATTATGACCGACGGCGCGACCAAGGACCTGGACGCCACGCGCATCGCGGTCGCCGGCGACTCGGTCGGCGGCAACATGAGCGCGGCGCTCACCCTGATGGCCAAGGAGCGAGGCGGCCTTCCTCTGCTCCAGCAGGTTCTCTTCTACCCGGTGACCGACGCCGCGTTCGACACCGGCTCCTACCACCAGTTCGCCGAGGGCTACTTCCTGCGCCGCGACGGCATGCAGTGGTTCTGGGACCAGTACACCACCGACGAGAAGCAGCGCGCCGAGATCACCGCGTCGCCGCTGCGCGCGAGCCAGGGGCAGCTGACCGGCCTGCCGCCCGCGCTGATCATCACCGCCGAGGCGGACGTCCTGCGCGACGAGGGCGAGGCGTACGCGAACAAGCTGCGCGCCGCCGGCGTCCCGGTCACCGCCGTGCGCTACCAGGGCATCATCCACGACTTCGTCATGCTGAACGCACTTCGCGACACCCACGCCGCCCAGGCCGCCATCACTCTCGCCGTCGAGACCCTGCGCCTCGCCCTCGCGAAGAGCTGACCCGGCGCTGCTCGCCCACGCTCGGGCCCGCACCGGGTCGTCGTGGCGCGGGCCCGGGGTACGTGCGCCTTCCGTGCCCCGCACTCCCCGTCCCTCTCAGCAGTCAGGTAGTGCGATGACCACCTCCGACAACACGACCGACGGCCCTCCGGCCGGCGGGGAACAGCCCCCGGGAGGACCGGCTGCTCCGGCCGGCCGGCATTACGAACCCGACCTTCGGCGCATGACCCGCATCCATCTGCGTCCGATCGCCTCACCGATGCCCCTGGGTTTCTACGCCGTGGCGATCGCCTCCGTTATCGTCGGCTGCTTTCAGCTCGGCGTCTTCGACGAGGACGCGCACAGGGCCGTCGCCTTCACCATTCTTCCCGCGTTCATCCTGCAACTCCTGGTTGCTGTACTGGCCTTCGGGGCTCGGGACGTGCTCGCGGCCACCCTCATGGCCTGTTTCTCCGGGACCTGGCTCGCCACCTCGCTCGTCCTGGCTTTCGACCCGCCCGGTGGTGCGGGAGTGCTGGGCGTCCTGAACCTCGCCTTCACCGTGTTCGCCGGCCTCATGGCGAGCGTGGCCAAGGCCAAGCGGGCCCTGTGGCTCGTCCTGTGCGTGGCCGTCCCCCGGTTCGCCGTGGCGGCCGTCTTCAACCTGTCCGGCATCGCCTGGGTGGGTACCGTCTCCGGCGTGCTCGGCCTGGTGCTGGCGTCCGTCGCGCTCTACGCGGCATTCGCGCTGATGCTGGAGGACATGCGCGGCGAGCAGGTCCTGCCCATCGGCCGCAGCGGCCCCGCGCACCACGCCGTCGAGGGTGACCTGTCCGTCCAGTTGCGCAACCTCGAGCGCGCGGCCGGTGTGCGCCGCACCCTTTGAACCCGTCGGCGGGCCCGTCCGGGTGGCGCCGCAAAGGACCTGAGGAGTAGTCGTGCAGCCCATCGAGCATGTCGTCACCGCTCACGTGTCGACGCCGGAGCACGCCGGGGGCTGCCTGGTCGTACGAATCCGGCACCTGCCGGAGGATCCGCTCGCGGTGCGACTCGACTTCGCGCCGACGGACGGTTCTGAGCAGTCCACCACCACGTGGGCCTTCGCGAGGAGCCTGCTGACCGAAGGGGTCGACGCCCCCTCCGGTGAGGGTGACGTGCGCGTGTGGCCCGAAGGAACCTACGAGACGCACATACAGCTTCACACCGTGCGCGGCCAGTGTGTCGTGCGCTTGCGGACAGCGGCCCTGCGTTCCTTCCTCGCCCGCACCGAGCTCTGGTTCCCGCGAGTCGACCAACAGGTCGAAACCGATCTCAACCGCTTCCTGGCCTCGGTCCTGCGGCACGCATAGAACGCGCGTGCCGATGACGCGTTCCGAAGTGATCAAGGCCCGGCGGCTTCCAGGCCACCGCGCCCGTGCCCTCTTTCCCGGCGGCCCCCGAGCCCGCCTCCCGTCCCGCCATTTCCCTTCCCACCGAAAGCGAGAGTCCCGAGCCATGACGATGATGCCGGTCAGCGGAATCACGCCCGCCCCGGACCTCGAGGACGGCGACGCAGCCGACCTCGTCGTACGCAACGCCAAGATCTACACCGGTGACTCGGAACGTCCCGCGGCAGCGGCGATGGCGGTCCGCGACGGCAGGATCGTCTCCGTCGGGGACGACGCCGTGGTGGCCGGGCACGTCGGACGGCGCACCCGCGTCGTGGACGCGCTCGGGCGCCGGATCATTCCCGGGCTGAACGACTCCCATCTGCACGTCATCCGGGGCGGGCTCAACTACGTCCTGGAACTGCGCTGGGACGGCGTGCCCTCGCTGCGCCAGGCCCTGGCCATGCTCCGCGAACAGGCCGGTCGTACCCCGAAAGGACAGTGGATCCGGGTGGTCGGTGGCTGGACCGCCGAGCAGTTCGCCGAGCGGCGGATGCCGACGGTGGCCGAACTGAACGCCGCCGCACCGGACACGCCCGTGTTCGTCCTCCACCTGTACCAGTCCGCCCTGCTGAACAGGGCCGCCGTGCGTGCCGCGGGTTTTACCCGCGACACTCCCGACCCCCGCGGCGGGCAGATCGTGCGCGGGCGGGACGGGACGCCGACGGGAGTCCTGCTCGCCGCTCCCAGCGCACTGGTGCTCTACTCCACGCTGGCAGCGGCGCCCACCCTCGGTGAGGACGACAAGAAGACGTCCACCCGCCACTTCCTGCGGGAGCTGAACCGGTTCGGCCTCACCTCGGCCGTGGACGCCGCCGGTGGCTTCCAGAACTTCCCCGAGAACTACCGGACCGTGACCGAGCTGGCCCGGGACGGGGAGCTGTCACTGCGGATCGCCTACCACCTGTTCCCCCAGACCGCCGGCCAGGAACTTGACGACCTGCGCCGCTGGATCGAGGCCGTGCGCCCCGACGAGGGCGACGAGTGGCTCCGCCTGAACGGTGCCGGTGAGAACCTGACCTGGGCCGCCGCCGACTTCGAGAACTTCTCCGAACCCCGCCCCGAACTCGCCGCCGGCTACGAGGGCGAGTTCGAGAAGGCCGTCCGCCTGCTCATGGAGAACGGCTGGGGCTTTCGCCTGCACGCCACGTACGACGAAACGATCCGCCGCGACCTCGCGGTCTTCGAGAAGCTGGCGGCGGACGGCCTCTTCCCCTCCGGTAACCGCTGGCTCTTCGACCACGCCGAGACGGTCTCGCAGTCCAGTCTGGAGCGGATCGCCGCCCTGGGCGGCTCCATCAGCGTGCAGAACCGGATGTCCTTCCAGGGCAAAGCCTTCGTCGACCGGTACGGCGCCGAGGCCGCGGCCCACACTCCGCCGGTCAAGGAGATGCTGGAGCTGGGCCTGCCGGTGGCTGCGGGTACCGATGCCACACGCGTCTCGTCGTACAACCCGTGGGTGGCCCTGCACTGGCTCGTCACCGGGCGCACCGTGGGCGACCTCTGCCTCTATCCGCCGGACCGGCTGATCACGCGCGAGACGGCGCTGGAGATGTACACCCGGGGAGGTGCGCGTATGACGGGTGAGAGCGAGGTCAAGGGCATGCTCAGGGCCGGGCAGTTCGCCGACTTCGCCGTCCTGTCGCACGACTACTTTTCCGTTCACCACGACGACATCCCGCACATCGAGTCGGTCCTGACCGTCGTCGGAGGCCGGCTCGTCTACGCAGCGGGTGATTTCGAGGGTCTCGACGAGGGGGTGCCGCCGGTCAGCCCCGTGTGGAGTCCGGTGGCGTACTTCGGTGGCTATCAGGCGACCATGCCCCCGGGGGTGACCGGAGCGCGTCAGGCCGACCGGCTGGCAGAGGCCGTGGCGGCCTCGGAGCAGCACCGCCAGTGGCGGGTCGCCCGGCGGTTCGCCCCGGAAGGACGCGCCACGACCGAGGTCTTCGATCCCTGCTTCGTCCTCTGAGCCCCTGACGCGGCACGCGTCAAATCCCGGCCACCTGGCCGCCGCGCACCTGTGCAGGCCCTCGTTTCCGCCCATTCTCCTTGGCGGCAGCGGGGGCCCTCGGCGTGTGCTGGGAAAGAGCCGTACCGCCCATCGGGTGCCGTGCAGTACGGGAACAGGCGAGGCCACCCAGAGGTAAGTCCGGGAGGGGTGCGCGGACCTAACGTCATGGACGAGCGCAGGGAGCCGGCACGATGCCCGGCCGCCGGGCACAGCCTGGCTGTTCAGCACTGTCGCGTGCCGCTTCCCGCATCTGTCAGCCTTCCTATCGAGAGGACCGTCATGGTCAACTTCGCCGCTGTCCAGGCCGCCCCCAGCCCCGATCTCCTGACCCCCGACAACTCGGTCATGCTGTTCGTCGACCACCAGCCGCAGATGTTCTTCGGCGCGGCCAGCGCGGACCGCGCGGGGGTCATCAACGCCACCACCGGTCTGGCCAAGGCGGCGACCGTCTTCGATGTTCCCGTCGTGCTGTCCACGGTCGCCGCCGAGTCGTTCTCCGGGCCGATCCTGCCGCAGCTGCGGGCGGTCTTCCCCAAGCACGAGGTCGTGGACCGCACCACGATGAACGCCTGGGAGGACCCGGCCCTGGTGGAGGCCGTCAAGGCCACCGGCCGCAGCAAGATCATTCTGTCGGGCCTGTGGACCGAGGTCTGCCTGGTGCTGCCCGCCCTGTCCGCGCTCAGCCAGGGATACGAGGTCTACGTCGTCGCCGACGCCTCCGCCGGCGTCACGCCGGAGGCTCACGAGCATGCCATGCAGCGGATGACCGCTGCCGGCGCCGTGCCCGTCACCTGGCTGCAGGTCCTGCTGGAACTCCAGCGCGACTGGGCCCGCGGCGAGACGTACGCGGCCACCCTCGACGTGGTCAAGGAGCACGGCGGCGCCTACGGCATGGGCGTCGTCTACGCCCAGTCCATGATCAACCCGAACGCGGCCGGCTGACCCCTCCCTCGCAGGAAACGATCTCAGGAGTATGACGATGGACACCGGTCTGCTGATCCTGCGGGTGCTCACGGGTCTGCTCGTCGCGGGCCACGGAGTGCAGAAGGTCAGCTTCCGTCTCGGGGGCAAGGGGCTGGAGGGCGGCGCGGAGGAGTTCCGGGAGGACGGCTTCCGCGGCGGGACCCTGACGGCGCTCGCGGCGGGCTGCGGCCAGATCGGAGCGGGGCTGCTCCTCGCCGCCGGCGCTCTCACCCCACTGGCAGCGGCCGGTGTCGTCGGCGTGATGACCGTGGCGCTCACCGTCAAGTGGCCGCACGGCGTGTGGGTGCAGAACGACGGCTACGAGTACCCCCTGGTCCTCATCACCGTCCCGATCACCCTCAGCCTCACCGGTCCGGGCCGCTGGTCGGTCGACGCGGCCCTGGGCCTCGTGACCTGGCCCGCCTGGTGGGTCGCCGTCACGGTCGTCGTCGGGGTGGGTAGCGGGCTCGGCGCCCGCGCCCTGCTGCACCGTCCCGTACCGCCGGCCGCCCTCACGGCCGGCATCTACCGAACCCCAGATCTCCGGAGCGGAACATGACGGCACCCCGTCCACCAGCACCAGCACGCAGCGGCGGCTGCACCAGAAAGGGACAGGAAGTCCAGCCCTTCGGGACCGTGAAGCACGTGGCGATCGGGCTCTCGCGGGACAGCAGAATGTACGCCTGCCAGCGCCTCAACCATCTGCTGGCCGACACCCAGATGCTGTACGCGCTCTACAAGAAGCACCACAGGCTCATGCGCGGACCCACCTTCCACCAGCTGCACCTGCTGCTGGACCAGCACGGCGAACAGCAGCTGTCGGTCGTCGACAGCCTCGCCGAACGTGTCCAGAGCCTGGGCGGCGTCGCGGTGGCGGACCCCCGCCACGCGGCCGAGCTCACCCGCATCCCGCGGCCGCCCGACGGCGTCGAGGAAGTACCCGTGATGCTCTCCCGGCTCCTCAAAGCACACGAGACGATCCTCATCGACGCGCGGGACGCGGCACGCCGTATCGCGGACCTCGGCGACGACGGAACCAACGACCTGATCGTCTCCGACGTCGTCCGAGCGGCTGAGGCCCAGACCTGGTTCCTCGCCGAACACCTGGTGGACGCCCCGCTGACCCCCTCCTGACAGCTCCGACCCGCCGGATCCGACACGGCTCCTCCCACGGAGAACCCTCCACCCCCGACTCCCGGTGCACGCGTGGCGATCCTCCGCGTGCACCGGGCTCCCACAAGGGGCGGCGAAGCCTCCGAAACGAACGCCCCCCGTACGCACCAACAGAGAGGAAAACCCCATGCCCAGCCATCAGGCCATGTCACGGCGGACGGCGATCGCCGCCGGAGTCGCCGCGGCCGCGGCGGCCTCCGCGGCGTCCTCCACTCCCGCCGCCGCCTCAACCCCCCTCTCCGCCCCGGCGGACGCCGGCCGCGAGCACGGCCGACCGGAGAACCCCACCCTCGTGCTCGTACACGGCGCCTTCGCCGACGCCTCCAGCTGGTCCCCGGTCATCGAGCGTCTCCAGCGCCGCGGACACACCGTGATCGCTCCCGCGAACCCGCTGCGAGGGCTGCGCCACGACGCGGACCGCATCGCCGCCGTGCTGGCGAGCATCGAGGGGCCCGTCGTCCTGGCCGGCCACTCCTACGGCGGGGCCGTCATCACCGAGGCCGCCGCGCAGGCGCCCAACGTCCAGGCGCTCGTCTACATCGCCGCGTTCGTGCCGGACAAGGGGGAGGTGCTCGGCGAACTGTCCGCCCGCTTCCCCGGCTCCCAGCTGGCCCCGTCACTCAGGCAGGTGCCCTCACCCGCCCCGGACGGCTCCCCCGGCCTCGACCTCTACATCAGAACCGACAAGTTCCACGAGGTCTTCGCCCACGACGTGCCCCACGCCACGGCACGCACCCTCGCCGCCGTCCAGCGCCCGCTGAGTGCCACCGCGTTCGGCGACCAGACCACCGCGGCCGCCTGGCGGACGGTGCCGTCCTGGAACCTGGTCGCGACACAGGACCGGGGCATCCCTCCTCAGCTGCAGCGCTTCCAAGCAAAACGCGCGGACTCCTACACCGTCGAGATCCGCACTTCCCACCTCCCCCTGTACAGCGCGCCCGACGCGGTGGCCAACGTGATCCGGGCCGCCACCCGCCACGTCACCCGCTGATTCCCTATCGCTCGCGCCCGACCGGCGCCCGTTCCCAAGGACGACACGTGTCCCACACCCCTTCACAGGCTTACGCGCGAGACCTGGACCAGATCGAACGCGCCAATGCCGACGGGCGCGTACCCGTCGTGTTCGTGCACGGCCTGTGGCTGCTGCCCACCAGCTGGGAGCGCTGGGCCGGGGTCTTCGACGAGGCCGGCTTCGCACCGGTCCTGCCCGGCTGGCCCGACGACCCGGAGACGGTCGACGAGGCCAACGCCCATCCCGAGGTCTTCGCCGGCAAGAGCGTGGGGCAGGTCGCCGATCACTTCGGCGGCCTGATCCGCAAGCTGCACCGCAAGCCCGTCGTGGTCGGTCACTCCTTCGGCGGCCTGATCACCCAGATCCTCGCCGGCCAGGGCCTGGCACAGGCGTCCGTCGCCATCGACCCGGCCCCCTTCCGGGGCGTCCTCCCGCTGCCCCTGTCATCTCTGCGGGCCGCGAGCGCCGTCCTGGCCAACCCGGCCAACTACCACCGGGCCGTCCCGCTCACCTACGAACAGTTCAGGTACTCCTTCGCCAACGCCGTGGATGAGACGGAGGCGCGGGAGCTGTACAAGACCTTCGCCGTGCCGGCGCCTGGTGAGCCCCTCTTCCAGGCGGCGGTGGCCAATTTCAACCCGTGGGCCGAGACCCGGGTGGACACGCTGACGGCCGACCGCGGCCCTCTGCTGATCATCTCGGGAGAGAAGGACCACACCGTCCCGTGGGCCATCGCCAACGCCTCCTACAAGAAGCAGATGAAGAACCAGGAGGCCGTCACCGAGATCGTGGAGATCCCCGGCCGGGGACACTCCTTGACGATCGACAACGGGTGGCGCGAAGTCGCCGACACCGCACTCACGTTCGCGCTTCGCCACGTCGGCCCCGGCAACGGCTGATACTCCCTTCCTTCTCCATACATGCGGACGGCCCGGGCAGAACATGCCCGGGCCGTCCGCATGTCCGCGTCCGTCGGCGTCTCCGCCGCCCGGCCCGAGTCCCCGTGTTCTGTCCCCTGTGCGCATGACTCTGTCCTGTCACTGCATCACCGCACCCCGGACAAACCAGCGGTTCTACGGTCTCCCTCCAGTGGGCGAAACAGGCTGCCAGTACAAACTCTTGACCGGAAACCGCAGGTCAGAGAAGTACACGCGACGTGCTTTCGCTCACCCGAGAGGTCAGGTACACAGGGAGCGAAAGACATGCCCGGCAGCGTGGAGGGAACACTCGCCGCAGCGGAGACAGAGCTGGTGGGCCGTGACGCGGCATGGACAGCGCTACGGGACGCCATAGTCGCCGCGCCGCGCGGGGGACGGGCCTTCTGGCTGTGCGGTGAGGCCGGCATGGGGAAGACCGCCCTGCTGGAACAGGCCGTCGTCTTTGCCGAGGCCTCGGGCATGCGGGTCATCAAAATGACCGGCACCGAGCAGGACAGCGACCTGGCCTTCGGAGTGCTGCACCGACTGATCTCGGCGCACCTGAACCACGACAACGCACTGACGTCCCCCCAACGCCAAGCTCTCCAGACGGCTCTGGGCACCGGGCAGGGTGCGGCAGGTGGCGGGCTGGCCGCCTCGGCCGCGACCCTCGCGCTGCTGAGCAAGGCGGCCGAGGAACAGCCCTTGCTCCTGGTCGTCGACGACCTGCAATGGGTGGACGCGTCCAGCGCGGAGATCCTGGCGTTCGTCCAGCGCAGGCTGGGCATGATCCCCGTCGTCCTGGCCGCGGCCGTACGCACACCCGGCTCCCCCGCCTTGGACAGCACGGGCGCTCACCTGCTGGACCTGCCCCCACTCACCGAGGACGAGGCCGTGGAAGTACTGAACCGGCGCCATCCCGAACTCACCGCCCAGACCCGCGATCATCTGGTCAGAGAAGCGGCCGGCAACCCGCTGGCCCTCGTAGAACTGCCCGCTCACCCGGACCGTCTCTACTCCACCGAACAACTGCCCCTGCCAGAGGATCTCCCCCTCGGCAGCCGGCTGGAGAAGCTCTACGGCACACGTCTGCAAGCCCTTTCACCACCGGCGCGAGACCTCCTGCTCCTCTGCGCGCTGGCCGGGCAGGGAGAGCGTTCCATCGGCCTCGCCCTCGAAGCGACCGCGGTCGCCGGCACTTCCACCTCGGCAGCCGTACTGGAAAGCGCCGAGAACGCCGGACTGATCCGTCTGCACCACGGCCGGATGTCGTTCGTCCACCCCCTCGTACGAACCTGCCTGATCCGCATCGCGCCCCCCGCGGAGCGCCGGCGCGCCCACCTCGCCCTCGCCGCCGCACTACCCCCGGACGACGAGCGGCGGCTGACACATCTGGCCGCGGCGACCGTCGGTGCGAACGACGAACTGGCCTGCCGACTACAGAACTTCGCCGAACGCGCCCTCCGGCGGGGCGCCCACCCTGAGGCTGCCACCTTCCTCGCGCACGCCGCACGACTCAGTTCGGACCGGACGACCGGAGCCAAGCGCCTAACGACCGCGGCCTACATCGCGTCCACCGCCGGTCAGCTGGCCGTCGCCGCCCGCCTGCTCATGGAAGCCGAGGCCGCGGGGGTCCCTGCGGAGAACCGGACTATGTGGAACTTCACCCACGCGTACCTCCGGTGCCAGCGCGAAGGCGACCTCTCGCCCGCCGCCGAGCTCCTTCCCGCGGAGCTCGGCACACTCCACGGGGCGGACCCCGTACTGCGCGACGGAGTCCGATTCCTCGTCCATCTGGCGGCCACCTGCCTGAACGAGCAACACCTCTGGGAGGCCCTGCGGGAACAGCTGCACCACCTCGGGTCGGTAGCACGCCTGTGCTTCGACGTCTGGAGCGACCCCGCCCGCCGCGGCCGCGGGGGAGCAAAGCGTCTGCACGCTCTTGTGGCCGCGCTGCCGCCCGAGCAGGAGATGCTCTACGCGTGGGAGTTGCTCTGGATCGCCGCAGCTCTGGACTGTGTAGGTGACCTCACGCAGCTCTGGCATCGTGTCGCCCAGCAGTCACCCCACCTGACGCAGACGTACATAGGGATCGCCACCTGCATGGATGACTGGCTGCGGGGGCGGTGGGACCACTGTCTGGCCACCGCCAGGGAAGGGGAAAGAACGGCCAGGGAGCGTGGCTGCGGGTTCCACGCGTACGTCTTCCACCACACGCTGGGATACGTGCACGCGGGACGCGGCGAGCGGGACGCACTGGAAGCGGTCATCGAGTCGATCGAGCCGTGGGCGCGGGAACACAGGCAGTCCCACCTTCTGAGGCGGATGACCAGCATGCGCGCCAGCTGTGCGCTGACGCTCGGCGAGGACGAGACGGCGTTCGCCCTGACCGCCTCGCTGACCCCGCCCGGCACTTTCCCGGCGATGGAACCCCATTTCCACTACGTCTTCCTCGACCTGGTGGAGTCCGCCGTGCGCACCGGGCGCAGAGCCGAAGCGCTCGCTCACGTCGCCGCCGGACGTCACGCACGCATGGAGGAGATCGCGCCGCACCACGCCTTCGTCCTGGCCGCCGCCACTGCGATGGCGGCTGATGACGCCGAGGTCGATGCCGCGAGTCACGCCGTCTACGCCATGCCTGATGCCGGAACATGGCCCTTCGAGCTCGCCCGGGTGCATCTGCACCACGGGGCGTGGCTGCGCCGCGGTCACCGGCTCGAGGAGGCCCGTCGGCAGCTCCGCCTTGCGCACGCGTACTTCAGCGACCTGGAGGCCGGCCCCTGGGTCCGCAGGGCGGCGGAGGAGCTGCGGGCCGGCGGATCGGCCATCGCCCACGCCAACCCGCCGGAGGAATGGCGGCTGACGCCTCAAGAACTCCGCATCGCGGGACTCGTGGCGTCCGGACTGACCAACGGGCAGATCGCCGAGCGGCTGAACGTCTCCCCCCGGACGATCGGAACCCACCTCTACAAGATCTTTCCCAAAGTCAACGTGTCCTCGCGTTCGGCCCTGGCGCATGCCGTCCGTTCCGTCGGCGGACAGGGAGTCCCGGGAGGGCCGAGCCGGGCTCTTCCCGGCGGGTGAAGGCGGTTCGAGGGGAACCGACGGAGACCCGCGATCAGACGTCGCCGTCCCGGCTCAGCTTTCTCCATTCGCGTGGCGTCATTCCGAAAGCGGCCTGGAAACGCCGGGAGAAGTGGCTCGCGTTGGTCCAGCCGCACCGCCCCGCGATGCTGGCGATGGTGAGATGGTCGAACGGGGCGGAGGCCAGCATGCGCCGAGCCTCCTCAAGGCGCTCGGAGATGATCCACTGCTCCAGGCTCACGCCGCTCTGCCGCATGACGGTGTAGAGCCGGCGCACCGAGATGCCGTGCACGGCGGCGATCCGCTCGGGCGTCAGGTCCGGCTCGGTCAGGTGCTGTCGCGCATAGGTCATGATGCGGGTGGGCATCGTCTTGTCCATGGTCGACCGCACCACCGCCTTGTGCGGCTCGGCCGCGGCCGACACCAGGAGCGCACGCATGAGGTCGGTGGTCGCCTGCGTCAATGCCCCGGCGCCCGGGTCCAGAGCGAGGGCGTCGGGAGCCTGCCAGATGCCCCGCAGGTGGCGCAGTACGAGCTCGTACAACGGGCTGGCCCTCAGCTGGAAGGAGGCATCCATGACCGTCTCCACCGGCAGTCCGAGCGTGTCGACGTCGAAGACCATCGCCTGGGAAGCGCCGTCGCCCGACCAGCCGTACACGCGCGGCACCAGTTCGTGGAACACCGCAATGTCGTCCGGGCCGAAGACCTGCCTGCGCCCGCCCGTCTCTGCGCGGCCCATCCCGCGGTGCTGCAACGACACCGAGACGACGGGGTTGCTCCGCTGGCGGCGCACATGCGCCGCGGTGCGATGCAGTTCAAAACCGGAGTTGTGCGTGGAGAAGAGCGGGAGGCCGCCCACCCGCCACATCTCCATCCGTGCCCGCACACCCGTGTCGGAGGGCTCGTGAACGATCTGGTTGGGTACGGAATCGTTCGTCATCGCGTGGTGGAACGCCTCGGTGCGATCGGCCAGCGCGACGGTCTCAAGATCCAGCACCAACAATTCTCTTCAACTCCATAGGACATGCGGGCCCGTTCTCCCGCGTTCGTTGCGGACGCCAACAAAGCGTCATGGGACGGACAGAGCGCCGTTCCGCAGGCCGGACGCCTGGGCGGGCCCCTAGGGTGCGGGCCTGATGTCCTCGGACGCGGGGTCCGTGGTGCGGGCCTGACGCCGCCACTCGGACGGAGAGAGTCCATACTTCTCCCGGAAGCGCCTGCTGAAGTGGCTCGGCCGACTGAAGCCCCAGCGGCGCGAGATGGCTTCAATCGTTCGGCGCTCGGACCACTCCGACGCCAGGTCCTCGCGGGCTCGATCGAGCCGCTCGGAGATGATCCACTGCTCCAGGCTGATTCCCGCGCGCTGGAACACACCGAAGAGATGACGGACGGAGATCCCGTGCTCATGGGCGATCCGCTCCGCGCTGAGCTTGGGATCCGCCAGTCTCTGCAGGACGTGAGCCTGGACGCGGCTGAGGAGCGTGTCGTCCATGACCGACCGGCTCAGCACCGACCGCTCATCCTCCGCCGCGGAAATGACCAGCGCCCGCACGAGTTCGACGGTGGCCCTGGCCACCGTCGGTGCACTGGGGTCCTTTTCGATGGCGCCAGGGTCCTGCCACAGGCTTCGCAGGTGCTGGTGCACGAGTGAGTGCATCGGGCTCGCGTGCAGACGGGAGACCGCCTTCTGGACAGAATCCATGGGGACGGCAAGACGATCGAGATCGATGAGCAGGGCCTGCGCGGAACCGTGCTGCGACCAGCCGTAGTGATGGGGGACCATCTCATTGCAGAGGTGGATGTCGCCCTGTCCGAGCAGCTGTTGCTCACCGTTGGCCTCTGAACGTCCCACACCCTCGTTCTGCAGGGCAATGCCGATGACAGGTACGGCCTCCTGGCGTACGTGGCGCGCGGTCCGCGTCAGCCGGAAGCCGGTGTTGCTCGACGCAAAGAGAGTGAGACCGTCGAGCTGCCACGCCTCCACCCGGGCCCGCAGACCCGACGCGTGCTCCTCATGAGAGAAGAGCTTCGGCACGGACGCCTGGTTGTGCGTGTAGTGAAACGCCTCCACGCGCTGGGACACCGGTACGGCATCAGTGTCAAGCAGCAGCATGTTCCCCCCACAGTCAACGAGCTGGAAGCTGATTATCCGACGGAGTCCTGTACCTGCCAAGCCAAGAACGGAGCTGACCGGCGGTATGGAAAGCGAGGGGCGATGGGGTGGCCGCCTTGATCACAGCTGGAATCGACCACCTGATCCTGATCCGGTGAGCCGGTCTCGGGGACATGTCGGCGGCTCGGCAGGCCGATTCCGAAGAGCCAGGAGCTCGGCAGGCCGCACGAGCCTCAAGGGGGCTGAGGCCCACTTCGGCCACGGAGCACAGTGGGGTGCCTCATGGGTCGAGATACCGACCAAAGATCCAGTTGACCGGAAGACGCGCTGCGTCGACCGGTACACTCCGCTGCGCCGTCCGACCGCCGACAGCGGCCGACGTGACCGTGACGAAGCCCCGTGTTCGCAGTTTCGGACCAGAACTCGCACCGAAGCCCCGCTGTCAGACGCGTCGGGAAGGCGGTGTCAGTGGTGGGCGTGCACGACGGCGTGCCCCTTACCGCGGCTGATCATCCACTTGTTGACCGGCGTGGTGATGAGGAAGGCTACGGCAAAGCCCCCCATCAGCGCCCCCCAGAACAGGCCGTCCGTCAGATGGGCGTCCATGGCTCCCGGAGTCAGGGCGATGATGGTGTTGTCGACGAGCTCCATCACGGCGATGGATACGCTGTCGGCGACCAGGGCCACCTTTAACGCGGCGGTGAAAGTGAGTCCCGCCCGCACGACTGCGAGGAGCGTGGTCGCGTAGCTGAAGACGAAGGCCAGCGTGATCGCCAGGGCCATCGTCGGGATGTTGCCCCATCTCAAGGCAGTACCGATGACCATGCCGAGGATCTCACCGAAGGCGCACCCGGTCAGACAGTGCGCGGTCGCCTTCGCCGCGGTGCCCCAGGAAGCTCCCGCGTGGGCAGGTTGCGCCGGAGTCCCGGAACGAGCGGTGTGCGGGGGCTGGTCCGATCGGTGAAACGCGTCGTGTGAATGGTTCATGGAGGACTGCCTTCTTGTTCGTTGGCCAGACTTGGCGAGTGGATGCTGCAGCTGGGGGCTTCCGTGCCGCTCCTGAACGACCGTAGGGGAGCGGGGCTCGCCAGCTCTTTCCTCAGTGCGTCCTCACCTGTTCCAGGACTGCACATCCGCATAACCGGAGTCACGCTGGTTCCGAAGCTTCGCGTGGGAGCATCGCGGGCAATCTGCTGCAGGTTCCCGGAATCTCGAGCCCCGACCTCGGGCACTCGAAGCATGTGTGGCCTTTTCCGGGTTGACGGTGCTGACCGGAGGATCGATCTGTCCAACCGGACCTTGCAGTTCTTGGCTGGGCGGCAGAAGGCCGGTACTCCACCCCCATCTCATCGCCGTCGCAGGGGTGTCTCCCCACTTCACCATCACCGCGCAGGGCAAGAGCGTGGAGTTCCTCTCAGGCTCAAGCTCGTTATCCCGGCCACAGCACCAGACCGCGCGATAAAGTGTGGGATTCGTCACGTGCCAGCCCGAGAAAGCGACACGACGCGCTACGCGAATGCGACACAGGTCCAAACAACAGCCCGGCCGTAAAGCGACACGACCTGCGGGGGACACGGACTCTGCGGAAACAAACTTGCTGAACCGGCTCGGGGCCTCTCCGTCCGCGTTCGGCGTGATCATGGGCATCGGGGGTGCCGGAGGGGTGGCCGGTGCGCTGCTCGCGCCGAGGATCGCCGCCCGGATCGGCATCGGTCCCACGATCGTTGTGGGCTTCGCGGTCAGCCCCGTCGCCCAGGTGCCACTGCTGTGCGCCGGCCCTGGACTGCGGTGGCAGAGCGTCCTGGCCGTCACGCTGGCAGTGCAGTTGTTCTGGGCGACGGCGTCGGGGACCAGCCAGCGTTCCCTGCGCCAGGCCGTGTGCGACCCGGCCTTTCAGGGCCGGATGCAGTCCGCCAGTACCACGCTCACCGCCGGGGCCCGCCCGCTCGCCGCCGCCACCGCCGGCGCCCTGGCCCTCCTCCTCGATGTCCGGGCCACCCTCGCCGTCGGCGCGCTCCTCCAAGTCGTGCCCGTCGTCCTGCTGCTGGCCTCCCCCATCCGCGCACTGCGGACGATCCCCGCCCGCGCCGTGCCGCCCGCCCGTGAAGGAGCCCTTCCATGACCACCGCGCCCACTGCGGCCGCGACCTACTGGGAGCCACTGTGGTCCCAGGGTCGCCGCTACCGAAAGCTCGACGACACCGAGAACCGGCTGCTGGAAGACCATCTCGGCTCCGGGCGCGCGCGTCCGGCCCTCGACATCGGCTGTGGCGACGGCTCGCTCGCCCGGCGCCTTGCCGAACTCGGCTACCGCACGACCGGCATCGACTGCTCCCCCAGCGCGATCGCGCTCGCAGCCGGCCAGGACACCGGATCCGGGCACGATCCGGTCTGGCGGTGCATGGACATCACCACCGATGGCCTCGGCGCCGTGGCGGAGGCGGCGTACGCGGTCATCACCTGCCGCCTCGTCTACCGGTGGATCGACGAGAAGGCGGCCTTCCTCGACCGTGTCCGTCACCTCCTCGCCCCGGGCGGGACCTTCTGGGTGGTCACCGAGATCGCCGGACGCCGCACTGCCACCGACCCCTTGCACCACCTCGGCATCACCCCCGCCCAGGCCGAGATCCTCACCGCGGGCTGGTCCACCGTCCACACCGCCGACCTCGATGTCCTGCGCTGCTACGCCCTGCGCCCCTAACCCCGCCCCTCAATCTGATAGAGGACCGGTGACCACCGAGCAGGACACCGTCGGCACCTGGAACACCCATGGCCGCCACCAGCTCACCCGAGGACTCGAGTTGCCCGAACCAAATGGTCAGCTCCGCAAATCCTTCGGGGGTTGACGTGAGGTCAGCCGGAAGCGGTTTGGAGAAGGGCTTCGGCTACGGCGGTGCGTGCGTAGAGGACGGAGCGGCCGGCTCGGTGGGCGCTGACCAGGCCCGCGTTGCGTAGCGCGGTGAGGTATTGGGATACCCCTGTGGGAGAGAGTGCGGTGCGGTGGGCCAGCTGTGTGGTGGAGGCCGGGATCTCCAGCTCGGTCAGCAGCAGGGTCCGCGAGCGGCCGAGTACGGCGGAGAGGGTGTCGGCCCGGGTGACGGGGCGCTTCGTCCATAGTGAGCCGACACCGCGCCCCGGATAGGCAAGTTGAGGTGGGTCCGGCGGCGTCGTTCGGGTGCGCAGCCCCGGTCCGGTGAAGGCCGAGGGGATCAGCAGCAGTCCTGTACCTGCTGTCGTGCGGGTCAGCGGCTGCTTTCTGCGGGACATCCGTAGCGCGTTGTCATCCCAGCTCACGGACGTGTGCAGGTCGTTGAGGAGGTGACCGGCGCCGTGCTCGGCGGCCAGGCGGGCCCGGTGGAGGATGTCTGCGTCCAGGACTGCCCGGATTCGTGCCCAGTAGGGGCGAGTGCCAGCTCCCAGTACGGCAGCGGCAGCCAGCATCGATGCGGAGCGCCCGTCTCCGGCCCCCTGCACCGCCTCGCGGTCCAACAGCTCGCCGGATAAACACCTCCCCGCCACATGCTGAGCCAAGAGTCCTGCCGGCTGCGGGTGGCTGCCTGGGGCAAGCGGGTGATATGGGCGTTGCTCATGGGGATGCGAGTCGTTTAGCACGACATGATCAAGAAGATTGCGTGTGCCTCCGTCATGGCCGTTGCTCTGTTGACGGCTGCTCCTGCCGCCCAGGCCGCGGCCACTCCCGCCCCGTCTGCTGCAACACCTGGTGCTGAACTTCTCAACGCCGTTGCCGGCTCCCTGGCCGTGGGGCACCCGGCTACCTCCCTCTCGACGCTGCTTCCGTCGGGCATCCTCGGTGGGTGAGGTAGCGCCTGCGCTGTGGCACCACGAAGCAGTCGTGGCCGAGGCTAGTGGAACAGGTGATGATCGTCCTGCCGGGACTGCTGGCTCAGTAGCTCACCGAGGTTGGTGAGTGTCGGGGCGCCGAGCTTGCCCTCGATTTCGTTGAGCATGTCGTGGAGCCGCTGGCCGACGGCCTGTGTTCGGTGTGCGGGGAGTACGTGACCGCCGCCCGCCAGGCGCTCCGGCTCGGCCGGGCGAACGACCGGCCGCTCGGCGCCCACGACGCTTTCGTCGAGGAGGCGTGGAGGGATCCTGGTTATTCGGACGACAGGAGCCTTTTGAACTCCGCAGTCCGGCTGGCCTGCCAGGACACGTTGATCGAGGCCGGGGTCTGCAACCCGGCCGGGCGCGTCCCCGTGATGCCGCAGTACATCGCGAGGACAGCCGCGTCCTTCGTCGCCCGGCGGCACTCCGAGCGGGCCCGAGAGGGCAAGGACATCCGGGAAGTGAACCGGCGGGCCCGTTGGGAGGAGGCGCGCTGGCAGGTACAGCGGGTGATCGCCACGGAGCCCGCCCCGCCCGGGAACGGATGAGCCCGGGCGCGCGTCAGGGCGCACCCGGGCTCGTCTCCCCCCGGTCAGGCGGTCACGCCCGCTGCCACAGCGCCGGGACGTGCGGGGGCTCCCACCCCGTCTGGGCCTGGTGGTTCTGGAGGCAGCGGTAGGTGACGCCGCCGTAGGTCACGGTGGCGCCGGCCTGGTAGACCGTGCCGGCCGCCCAGGTGCCGCCGCCGGGCTCCCCGGGCTCGCCGGGACCGCTCGTCGTGGTCTTCAGGGTGAGGCCGTAGGACTGGAGGATCGGGTTGAGCGGCTGGAAGTACGTGGTCCCGCCGCTCCTGCAGTTACCCGAGCCGCCCGAGGTGACGCCTTGGGCCTGGCTGCCGGAGATGTAGGAGCCGCCGGAGTCACCCGGCTCGGCGCACACGCTGGTGCGGGTGACTCCGGAGATGGTGCCCTCCGGGTAGGTGACGCTGGTGTTGAGCTGCTGGATCGTGCCGCAGTGCCAGCCCGTGGTGGACCCGGAGCGGCAGACGGAGGAGCCCACCGCTGCCTGGGTCGAACCTGCGACCTGGACGCTGGATCCGGCGACGTTCGGGGTCGCCGTCCAGTTGGAGTTGGCCGCCACCCACGCCATGTCGTTGCCGGGGAAGACCGATGCTTGGAAGGTGCCCTGCGCCACTCGGTTGAAGCCGGTGGTGCTGTTCCCGGTCCGGCCGCAGTGGCCCGCCGTGGCGAAGCCCTGTGTGGTGCCCTTGGTGACGGCGAAGCCGACCGAGCAGCGCGAGCCGCCGTTGATGTAGTACGCGTCGCCGCCCCTCAGGTCGTACAGCGGACGCGGCTGGGCGGTAGCCCGTTCGATGCGGGCGAGGGAACCGTCCACCCCGGCCGCCGCGAGCAGGGCGCGCCCGGCGGCCGGACGTACCGCCTCCACCACGAGCGCGTTGGTGCGCACGTCGACGTACCAGACGGGGGCTTCTGTGGTGGCCCGGTGTGCCGCCGCCCGGTCCAGGCGGGCCTTGGCCGCGTCCAGGTCGGCGAGGGAGTGGCGCACGACGGACGCGGTCGCGCCCCGCGCCTCGATCGCCCGGACGTCGGAGGCGTCCGTCGTCGCCACGGTCAGGGTGGCCGACTCCGCGCCGCGCACCCAGGCGCCCGCGAAGTCGTCGCCGAGCGCCAGGCGCAGCCGGCCGGCGGTGGCGCCCGCCTCGGCCTCGTTCGCGAGGCGGGTCCGGGCCTGCCCGGAGTCGATGCCGAGGTCCCGTTGCATGGCGTGGAGGAGTGCGGACGGGACCTCGGCGGCCCTGGAGGTGGGCGCCGCGGTGGTGGAGGGTTCGGTGCCTGCGCTCGCGGAGCCGCTGAGCCCGGCCACGAGCAGCGCGCCGGCCGCCACCGCGGCGGCGCCCGCGGCCCGGGCCGGTCTGGTGAGTCGTTGGAGCATGGGGAGGTCTCCTCGGAGTTGGTTTCGGTGGGGCGGAGCGTGCCGAAACCGTAGGGAGGACCGTCCGGGGGGCGTAAGACGTCAGTCGACCCCCTGCCCTGGTGTTATGGAACGCGGGCGCCCGGCCGCCGGTCAGGGCCGGCCGGACCGTTCGGCCAGCCAGTCCGTGTACGTGGCGCTGCGGGCCGCCGTCCCCGCGTGGGCGGTGCGAGCCTGGGCCAGGACCGTCGCCGCGGTGCCGGGCTGCTGGGTCGCCGGGTGCCAGCCCAGCAGGTGGCGCCAGACCAGGGGGGTGCCGGTCAGGGGGCGGGTGGCGATGCCGGGCGTGGTGGGGAAGGAGGCCCGGCACAGGCCGACCGCCCGGCCGACCTGCACCAGGTGGACGACGGAGGAGGTGTCCGTCTCGTACATGCGGCGCGGGCTGAAGCCGGCGCGGGCGCAGGCGGCGGTGAAGCAATCGGCGAAGCAGCCGTCACCGGGGACGCAGGCCCACTCCTCGTCGGCCAGGGCGGCCAGGCCGATCTCCGGCCCGTAGGCGAGGGGGTGTCCGTCGGCGAGCATGACGAAGACCGGGTCCACCGCGATCTCCTGCCACACGAGGTGCCCGACGCCGGGTGGACTGGCGGAGCCGCAGGTGCCGGTGAGGGCGAAGTCGAGGAGTCCTTCGGACAGTTGCTCGGCCAGCTCCCGCTCGGACCAGGAGGCACGGGTGGTGACGGTGGCGCCCGGGGCGGCCTCGGCGAGCCGGTCGACCAGCGCGCCGAGGAGCGGGCCGTGCGTGCCGCCGAGCCGCAACCGCTCCGGCTCCTGTCGGGCCCGCGCGAACCGGGTCGCCTCCCGTTGCAGCTCGGAGACGGCGGGCAGGACGACCCGGGCGCGCTCCAGGACCAGTTCGCCGAGCGGGGTGGCGCGCACGCCGTGCCGCCCCCGCTCGAACAGGGCTCCGCCCAGGGCCCGTTCGATGCGCTTGAGCTGCGCGCTCAGGGCGGGTTGGGCGAGCCCGAGCGCGGTGGCCGCCCGGGTGAGGCTGCCCGCCTCGGCGATCGTGCGGATGGTCCTCAGATGCCGCAACTCCAGCTCCATACAGGGAGCTTGCTCGGCGGGCGAGGCAGCGGCAAGAGGCTGGTATGGACCAGTTGCGGGCATCCAGGTATGGATGCGCTTACCGCTGTCACCGACCAAGCCGAGGACGTTGCACGATATACCGGTTGTCCCTCCTGGCGGGACGGGCAACCGGTTTATAGCTAAGGTCGATTACGTTTCATCGTCCTCAGGGCGTACACGCCCACTCCCCACACGAACACGATGAAGGCCAGGAGTACCCACCTTCCGGAATTCCCGCTGACTATCAGGACCACGGAAAGGGCCAGCCCCAGGACAGAGAAGACATTAGCGAACTGCCACCATCGCTTTACTCAAGCCTGTTGCTCACTGGTCCATCCCAGAGGCATGGTCACTCCTTCTCGTCAACTAGCTGAGACTGATTCGCTCAGCCACCGACTGCATTTCCGACCAGTGTGCTAGCAGCCCAAGATGCGCCCCAGCACACGGCCTGACCGTATACAGCGGAGGCGCCGGCTGTGGCCGGAACTCCTCCGATCATGATGGTTTCGCACACTGCAAGGGTGACTGCTCCCGCCACGTCACCCCCCAGCGCACGCGTGTCTCCTTGTGCCAGGTGGACGGCCCCCTGTGCCACATCTCCCGCCGGGCCCAGCCAGTCGAGAGCGCCAAGTCCGGTGGGGTCGGCCAGCGGCTTGGAGGATCTCGTTGCGTGCCTTCCGGACGTCTTGGAGGAGACAGCCCGCAACTGGCCACCGCCAGACACTGGAAAAGCAGTGGAGTTAGCGGATGCCAGATCTTCTCCAGTCCGTCATAGAAGGGGATGGCGCCACTGGCCCCACGGACCCGGCTGACGATCGCGCTGAGAACGTCGGCGAGTTCCGGGCTGACAACCACGAGCCGTTCCTCTTCGGTCTTGGACGGGGCGATCTGCAGAAGAAGCGGGATGGGCTCGCCGGTCGAGGGGAATGTGTACTGGGTGATGCTGTGGTGACTGCTCTTCAGCATGTCCTCGATCCCAACCCGTGTGGGTGTTGGCTCGCTGAAATCCGTGCTGCAGTTGGCTGCGGAGAAGAACGCTCTTCTCAGGACTGGTGTCCCCGATAGGTTCTGCCTCCTCGCCGCGGCAACCGGGCCGGGGTGTCCTCGGGGGTCGCGAGCGTCTCGGCGGCCAAGTGGAGTTCCGCCCGTACCGTCGCGGACGACAGGTCGACGGACAGCGCCCTGCCGCACTTGCTCAGCCAATTGGTGAGCGTACTGCGGCTCAGGCCTAGCTCGGAGGCAGCGGGTGCCGTGCGGCCACGGTGGTGGAGCCAACAGCGAAGGGCGATACGCAACGGCTTGTCCAGAGGTCTGAGGAGGGCGGAGGCCCAACGATGGGCGTCGTCGGGGTCGAGCAGACCAGTGGGCAGCGCGGGATGGGGACCAAGACGTGCGGATGTACCGACTCGGCGGGAAGGAGCCGGGGCTCGCAAAGCCAGCAAGAGCTGCGCCTGCACGGTGGGGTTGTCCAGTTCGGCGGCCAGAAGAGTGCCGATCCCGCGCAGGCGCGCACGAACCGTGCCTTCGGACACGTCGAGCACTGCTGCCGCAGCCTGAGCGGACCCCGACCGCAGGTATGCCTCCAGCGTCCGGCGCTGCTCGCGGTTGAGGGGCTTCAGGATCGCAGCGGACCAAAGGGCGAGCCGCTCAGCGGGCACGACGCGGAGCAGCCCGTGCGACCCCAGGAAGGTCGCGGACGCCAGGCAGCCGGACCTGGCGCCGTGCCGCGCGGTTCCTGCCTCGGCCCACGCCGTGGCGACCATGTCGAGCGGCAACGGGTCCGAGACGCCGCCTGCCAGTTGATGTCGGTATGCGATGCGCGCGACGAGGGGGCGCGCCGCGTAGCGGTCATGGTCGAGGCCGTGGAGCGCGATGACCACCAACTCGCCTCCCCCCAGGCACACCAGCATGCGGTGGGCTTGGGGAGACACGCTCGGCTGCACTTCTCGCCAATGTGACTGATAGGCGGCATGCACCAACTGGCCGGCCAGCCGGAACACCGTCGCATGTGTGGCGGAGGTCCTCAGCACTTCGGTTGCCAGGTGAGACTGGCCGCTGAGCAGGAGATGCAAAACGGCGGTGTGCAGTCTCTGCTCAGTGCGGTGGGTGTCCTCCTCTCGACGGACCCGCGCCCGCATTCTGAGCAGATCAACGCAGGTCCGCGCGATCAGGTCGATGCGGGAGGCGGGCGCTGCCGTGCCGGGACGGACCACGAGGACGGCACCCGCCATGCTGCGGATCGTCAGGTGCGGGTAGAGCTGGGGGTGCGCGGCGGCACGCACCCCCTCAGGTCCGGCGGTGTCTGGGGTGCTGCAGACGACGCCGCCCATAGGGTCCGCCAGGACCACCCAGCCCTCGGCCAGGGCTGCGGCTTCGGCAATCAGCTGGGCGTCCGAGTGGGCCGCTGCACGGGTGAGTCGTCGCACCACCTGGTGCCGGGTCACCTTTACGGGGCGCGCAGGCACGGGCCCCGCGCTGCCCGTCGTCATGAGATCCGCGCCACCCCGCCCCAGCCGGCGCGGTCGGTGAGAGTCCCGGTGTTCGCGTCGGGGCGCCAGCGCGGCCAGCTCGTGAACCCCGGTTCGACCAGTTGGGTGCCCTCGAAGAGCTCGACGGCCACCGACGGCTCACGGAAGATGTACGGAATCGCCCCGCTGCTGTTGTACTCGTCCTGCACCTTTTGGTGGTCGCTGTCTGCAGCAGTGGAGTGGCTCAGCGACAGGTAGCTGCCCGAGGGCAGTTGGTCGACCAGTCGGCGCACCAAACCCTTGGCTTCGTCCCAGTCTTCGATATGGCCCAGCACATCGTTGATCACCAGAGCAGTCGGCTTGGTCATGTCCAGCGTCTTGGCCGCCCCCGTTAAGACGGCGTCCGTGTCCCGCATGTCCGCCTGCACATAGGCGGTGGCGCCCTCGGCGGTGCTGGTCAGCAGAGCATGGACGTGCAGCAGCACGATCGGGTCGTGGTCTATGTAGACCACTCGGCAGTCGGGCGAGATCCGCTGTGCGACTTCATGGGTGTTGTTGCTGGTCGGCAGCCCGGCACCCAGGTCGATGAACTGCCGGATCCCTGCTTTGGCGAGGAAGGCGGTGGTGCGCCGAAGAAAGTCCCGCGACTCCTTGGCGAACGGGACGATGCGCGGGTACTTGCTGCTGTAGGCGTCGCCGGCGGCCTGGTCGGCCGGGTAGTGGTCTTTTCCGCCCAGCCAGTAGTTCCAGACGCGCGCGCTGTGGGCGACGGACGTGTCGATCGGCTCATGCGGGCGGGTAGGTTCTGTCATGTCAGCACTTCTTTCGATTCGTCGGGATGAGGTGCGATGACGCAGGTGTGGTCCATCAACACGTGATATGCCGACACCGCGTGCAGGCTGTTGAAGACGTCAGCGGTTCCGCGTGGATTTCCTTCACGGACTACGTGGTCGGGTATGTCCTCCACATCGACCCGGTACAGGGTCACGGTCGGCATGCCAGTCATGGGGTGGCAAGGACCGTTGAGAGGGTGAACCTGCAGAGTCACATCGGGGCGCTCGACGGCTGCCCGCAGCGCCTGCCGCTGCTCGGCCATCACATCCTTGTCGCCTACGAACGTATGCAGCGCCGCGGCGGACATGATGGCCCAGATGGTCGTGTTCTGATGGCGTAACCGCTTCTGGCGCTCTATGAGCAGCTCCGTCCGCCGGTCTCTGTCCCCGGGGGACAGATCGGGTCTGCGGACGTCGTCGACAGCGCGGGCGTAGGACGGTGTGCGCAGCAGGGCGGGAACAAGTGCTGGCTCCCACACGCGGATGTACCGGGCCGCGGATTCCACGCTCATGAGGTCCAGCTGCCAGGGGTCCATGACAGACCGCCACGGGTGCCACCACCCCGGGAGGTTGGCGACCGCGAGTTGCCCGAGGAACGCTTCGATTTCAGCAGGGCCTGCGCCGTATGCCGTGAGCAGGGTGTGGACTTGCCCCTCATCCAGGGATGTCTCGGCCTGCTCGATGCGGCGGACGGTCGCTTGGTGGGCCCCCAGTGCATTGGCGGCCTCGCTCCGGGACATCCCTGCCGCCTCACGAAGAGTTTTGAGCCGCGTGGCTAAAACCAGGTGCGCGACGGTCCTACCAGACCTCTCGCGAGCCACAGCGCCCCCTTCCGGCAGTTTCTGCAACCTGCTGATAGTGCAAACTCTGTACCTTGCAATCTGCGTTCACAACCCCTTGAGTATGTCTAACCCGCATATACCAGCGCGCAGTTGCGGGTGACGGGCCACGCGATGGCGGCCGGCCGCCGAAGGCTGTCCGTGGACAGGGACGGGTTCGCGCACAGGTCGTTGATCCGTCGAGGCCTCCAAATGATCTGACCGCCGCCTTTGAGCACCCATGTCCACAGCCACCTGCACCCTCATGGACCACGGCCAGGCATCACACGCCCGATGGCCGATCTCATCACAGGAGAGCCAAGTGACCACGCCGTCGACGACCTCCCCCGCCTTCACCGAAAGCGATGCCCTCGAGCTCAACAGAGTGATCACAGAATTGCTGAGCGTCTGCGCGTCCCTTGCCGCGCAGCGCGCCCCGAACGGGACTTGGGCGCCCGCCGCCTCTGGCACGGCCGCATTATCCGAGGCCTCCGTGGTCATCGAAGCCCTCTCTCGGAGCCTGAACCAAACCCGCCGTGACCTGCGCAAGCTCAGCAACCGGGCCCGCCGGAGCGCCCGCTCAACCTCGCCGCCCCTCCCTCTCGAACACCGCAACGCCGCCACCTCGCGTACGGCCCCCGAGGAAGGAACCCAGGCCACGCCGCGGACTCCCGGTGCGTCTCCCAACGCTCTGTCCTCATGGCCTCCCCCAAGCACCGTCCCGCTCGGCGGACGGCCGCCCGCCGCCCCCGCACGCGAGGACGAATGACATGACAAAGCGTGAACGACCACCGACACCCCCTTCGTCCGCCCGCCCGGAATCCCGGACGCGGAATGGACCAAGTACAAGCAGGCATGGGGACCGCTCAACATCGACGGTCTCGAACGGATGGCCGACGCCGAGGAGATCGCGCGCGCAGTGCTCGGGCTCGCCTCCGACGACTTCCCCTATATGACAGGTGCGTCGGTCACCGTGGACGGCGGAAGCACCGCGGGCCGGGAAGTGATCCAGCCGAACGGTACCTGGGGTTGGGCCCTACGCTTACCGATCCTGGTGGGCAGTTCGAGGTCTCCGCACCGGCCTCGTCGGCAAAGGGGATACAGATAATAAAGGGGATACAGATAATAGTGAGTAGGCGCCTTGCGGCGCTCTCGTGTCTGGCTCCTATCCGACGGGGCCGACGTCGTCTGTGTCGACTGGGGGAACCATGCGCGTAGCGGTCTATCTTGCTCACCCGCGTCCGGGGAGCTTCAACCACGCCGTGTTCGACGCCGTGGTTGAAGAGCTGCGTGAGGGAGGAGCCGAGGTGGTGGCGCACGACCTCTACGCGGAAGGGTTCCCGGCCCTGCTCTCTGCCGACGAGACGGGGACGGTCGAATCGGCAGGGCACTCCCACGACGCGCAGCTGACGCTGCACCGGGAGGAGCTGTCCACTTTGGACGCCCTGGTGTTCGTTCACCCGAACTGGTGGGGTATGCCGCCCGCTGTGCTCACGGGTTGGGTGCAGCGGGTCCTGGCGCCGGGAGTCGCGTACAAGCTGGAGACGGCGGAGGGCGAACCCGCCGGGTTGCTGAAGGCCAGCCGAGCCCTCGTGCTGAACACCTCCGATACACCCGCCGACCGGGAGGAGAGCGAATTCGGTGATCCACTGCAGAGTGTCTGGGCGGCATGCGTGCTGCCGTACGTGGGAGTCTCCGACGTACGCAGGGTCGTCTTCCGCACCGTCACCGGCTCGCTCCCCGAAGAACGCGCCGCCTGGCTGGCTGGCGCACGCGAGCAAGCGGCAGCGCTCCTCCGCCCCGCACGGCAGTCCACGTCACCGATACAGCCCTGATGCCGAGGTAGCGGCGAGACCTCTCACGACCGGTGCCCTTCGGCGGGTGGTCACATCTGGCGACGGAGCCGACCGCCCGAATCAGCCCGCCCACCGTGTGTCCCCATGGGGAGCGTGGGAGCGGTTGTGCAACGAACTTTGTTGACGCCGTCGTGCGTTCATTGCGTCGCTACTGAGGTTCTCTGCCTAGGGTGACGGTGATCTCGTGGGTGGGTGTATCCCTGGAGGATGCCTTATCCCGAGGGGGTGGCCTGGCCGCACAGCAGCGGGCCCGGCGGGAGCAAACGCGGTTCGAGGCTGCCGAGTTCGTGGGCCAGGGCGCGTCGGGGCCGGGCGGGGTCGGGTTCGTCGCGGGGGACGGCGTGTCCGGCGCTGATACTCGCCGGCGCGGGCCCCGAGCAGGCGTCGCAGCGCCGACGGTGCGGGGACCGTCGGTGGCATCGCTGACGGTGTGGAGTCCGTGCTCGGTGAGGGTGGCCGCTCACCGAGCACCGGCGACGGGCAGTTCGTGGACGGGACGGGCCTTCGTGGCGCATGCCAGGAATCTGGGCCTCGCACCCGCGTGACCGCGACTGCCGACACACCAGTGCCGGCCTGTCGGCAGCCCGTGCTGCGCCGGATGGCCCTGTGCTGCCGTCCGATGCGCGGAACAGTCGGGCTAGGGACATCTTCTGAGCCGTTCCTGGCAAAACCTGGAGATTCGAAATCTTCCTTGCCCCCACCCGAGGAGACGCCTGATGGCCCACAGACACGTTTCAGCCGGCTGTGCCGCATTGACGGCACTCTGCGCACTCGCGCTCACAGGGCCGCCCGCCCCTGCAGCCGCCGACTCCCCCCGCACCCACACCGGCGTCCTCCCCGCCGAGACGCTCGGCGCGAACAATCCGTCACCCATGGTCCTGCGGGCGCTGCAACGTGATCTGCGTCTGACCGCGGCGCAATCCAGGACCCGCCTGGTGAACGAGGCCGAGGCGGGCACGCGTGCCGGCCGGCTCCAAAACGCGCTGGGCAAGCACTTCGCGGGAGCGTGGGTGAGCGGCGCGACCTCCGCCGATCTGACCGTCGCCACCACCGACGCCGCGGACGTCGCCGACATCGAGGCCGGTGGAGCGCGGGCGGCGGTCGTCAAGACCTCCCTGCAGGACCTGCGGAAGGCCAAGGCGAAGCTGGACAGCGCCGTGACCGGCAAGGCCCTCGACACGCCGGTTCGGTACATCGACGTGCGTACCAACCGGGTGACGGTGCAGGCAACGAGCCGTGCCGCCGCGGACACGCTCATCGCCGCCGCCAAAGTCACCGCCAAGCTCGTGGACGTCAAGGTGTCGGCGGAGCGGCCTCGCGCCCTGCACGACGTACGGGGCGGTGACGCCTTCTACATCGACGACCAGGCCCGCTGTTCCGTGGGATTCTCCGTCACCAAGGGCGAGCAGCAGGGCTTCGCCACGGCTGGCCACTGCGGCAAGGCGGGTGCCAAGACAACCGGCTTCAACAAGGTCGCCCAGGGCACCTTCCAGAACTCCGTCTTCCCCGGCCAGGACGTGGCGTGGGTGGGCGTCAACAGCGACTGGACCGCGACACCCGCCGTCAAGGGCAAGGGCGACGTAAACGTGCAGACCGCCGGCTCGGTGAAGGCCCTGGCGGGCGCCGCGGTCTGCCGGTCCGGGTCGACCACCGGCTGGCACTGCGGAACGATCGAGCAGCACGACACCAGCGTCAGCTATGCCGAGGGCACCGTCGACGGCGTGACCCGCACCACGGTGTGCGCCGAGCCGGGCGACTCCGGCGGCTCCTACATCTCGGGCACCCAGGCCCAGGGCGTCACGTCGGGGGGCTCCGGCGACTGCAAGAGCGGCGGAACCACCTTCTACCAGCCGATCAACCCCCTACTCAGCGCCTACGGCCTCATCCTCAGCACCAGCACGGCCGAGAGCGGTACGACCGCGCCCCAGGACGGCAAGACCGGCTGGGCGCCGGGCCAGGTCTACGACACTGGAGCGCGCGTGGCGTACGACGGCGTCTCCTACCAGTGCCTGCAGGCGCATCAGGCGCAGGGCGCGTGGCAGCCCGCCCTCACTCCGGCCCTGTGGCAGCGCCTCTGACGACCACGGCGATGCCGTGGCGCCAGGTCCTCGGACTCGGTCCTCGCGCCACGGCACGACCTCGGCCGCTCCCGGCCTGACGCGCCATGCCTCGGCCGGTGTCGCGCTATGCCTCGGCCAGCAGCGCGTACGCGGTCGGCACGAAGGTGTCGCGGGCGCGGAAGCGGCGGGTGCACATGGCGGCCAGCGCTGTTCCGGTGTCGGGCCTGAAGCCCAGGAAGGCCTGCTGCCCGAGTGTCGCCCCGCCGTGGAAGTACATCGGACCGTGCTCGGTGGGGTGCTGGAACCAGGCCATCGTGTGCACATGCCGGTGCCCGAGACCGCGCCGGAGCACGGGACGACGTACCGCCCGCAGCGCGTCGGCCAGGGGCCGGCCCGACGGCTCAAGGTGTGCTTCGAGGAACGTCAGCAGGTCGTGCGGGGTGGCCCGGACGGCGCCGGCCGCCTGGAAGCCGCCGACGGACAACGCGGGCGTGGGCGTCGTACCGTCCCTGAGGTGTCCGACGGCGTCTGTTCCCGGGCCGCCGGGGCACAGGGCGGTACCGCTCAGCCGGAGTGGACGCAGCACCTGACTGGTGAGCAGTTCCTCCCACGGCGTCGCGGTCGCCGCCGCCAGGGCGTGACCGAGCACGGCGACACCGAAGTTGGAGTAGTGCCAGCGGGTGCCGGGTCGGCGGCGCCGCCGATGGCGCAGAAAGGAGTCGATCACCCGCTCGGCCGGATAGCGCGCGTAGGGGTTGGTGCGCCAGGTGGGCAGCGCCCGGACGAAGAAGTCGGCGGGAAGGCCGGGCAGTCCAGAGGTATGGGTGATCAGGTGGGCGAGCGTGACGGGGTGCGGGCCGACCGGCCGGGCCGGGTCCAGAAGGGCGGCGGCCGGCTCGCCCGCGGACAGCCGGCCCGCCTGCGTCAGGTGGGCCAGCAGCAGTCCGGTGAACGTCTTGGAGGCGGACCCCATCTCGTAGTGCAGTTCGTGGCGAGCGACGGGCGGGGGCGGCGCGCTGCCCCCGCAGCGCACGGTACGGCGACCGTGCCGGGACACAGCGAAGACGACGTCGGGCGCGTCCACTGCGCCGACGGCCGCGTCGAGCCGCAGCATCACGTCGCCGTCGGCGTCCGCGGGGGCGTCCGGGCCGCCGGGCGGGATCCGGCCGGTGGCGCCGAGCGGATCGCCCGGCCACGGGGCGGGCCGCGTGGTCATGCCGGTGCCTGCGCCAGCTGCGTCAGGGCGCGGGACGTCGCCTGCGCGGAGGCGAACGCGGCGACCAGTGTGGGGTGGTAGACGATGTCGAACACCTCGTCGGGATCGCCCTGCGGCATCACGCGGATGGCGGGCATCGCGCCGTCGGATTGCTGGGCGGCGGCGAAACCCTCCCAGGCCCGCTCGTCCAGCGTGGGCCGGGGCAGACACGCGTCGACGACGAGCAGTTCGCCGAGCAGGTCCCAGCGTCGCAGGTCCAGCCAGTCGTCCAGCCAGGCCGGCAGCCAGGTCCCGAGGTAGTCGGCGATGTCCGGTGGCAGACCGCCGGGGTCCTCCCCCCAGTTGGTGAGGTGGAAGACGGTATGGGTGATGTCGTAGGCGGTGTGCCCTTCGACCGTCCAGGGTTCGGGCGTGCGCCCCAGCCACGTGTTCGGCACGATCTCGGCTTCCGGTGGCCGGGGCGGCAGGCCGAACCGGCGCTGGAACGCGGACAGGCCGAGGCGGCGGACCGGCGTCATCTCAAGGGCGGCGTGGCTCTCCAGCCGCTGGCAGAGCCGTACGGCCCGCTCGACCTCAAGATTCGTGTAGCCCAGCTCCTTGAACGGGAGGTACGCCTCGAAGGGGACGGGTGACAGGGGCTCGATGCCCTGGGCGCGCACCAGCATCCGGCCGCCGTCGAGCGTGTGCCGCCATGCGTGGTCGACCAACTGCCGGGCCAGCTCGGCCTGGCGCGAGCCGGCGACACCTTCGCGGAACAACACCTTGCAGATCAGGGCCAGTTCGGCGACAGGCTTGAGTCGGTCCAGGAAGCCCACCTCGGGATCGGCGTCCGGCTCCAGCCGGAACCCGTCGCGGTGGGCGTGCAGCCACTCGAGGGCGCGAAGCCCGACATTGTGGATGAGACGGGTGCTGGTCATCTCGCCGCTCCTTGTCCACCCCGCGCTGCCGCGCCGTACCCGGCGGCCTCGCGCAGACGGTCGAGGGTCAGCACGGCGGCGAAAGCCGTCATCAGTGTCGAGTGGTAGCAGTCGGTGAATTCGTGTGCGGTGCTACGGCCGCCACGGCCGGCGCCGACCTCCGGGACGGCGCCCGAGTCGTCCTGCGCCACCGCGAGTCTGGCCCAGGCGTCCTGGACCATGGCGGGCTCCGGTGGGTCCGGCAGACTGCTCGCCACAGCCAGTAGTTCACAGCTCAGGTCCCACTGCTCGCCCTCCAGACAGGTGTCGAGCCAGGGCGGCAGCCAGTGCCGGAGGTAGGCCGCCACCGGCGGGGGTACGGCCTCGGGGGTCAGGCCCCAGTCGGTGAGGTGGAAGACCACGTGCGTGAGCGTGTAGCCGGCGGCTCCCTCGAAGGTCCACGGCTCCGGCAGGCCGGAGAGCCAGGTGCGCCGCAGGGCCTCAGGCATCTTCCCGTGTTCCGGAACCCCGCTGCGGCGCTCGGAGTTGAGCACGCTCATGCGCCGGTTCGGTTCCTGCTCCGTCACTTGCCAGCCCCGGGTGCGAGCCACCGTCGCGGTGGCGCTCTCGTAGCCGGTGTGGCGCAGGCCGGCCGACGCGAACGCCGCGTAGACCTCCAGCGGGTACGTTGCGAAGGGTTCCAAGCGCTGCAGTTCGGCGAAGAGGGCTCCGCGCCCGGTCTGTTGCCAGGCGAATGCCAGCAGGTCGGAGGCAGTCACGTGAAGCGGGTCGGCCGGATCGGTGTGCCGGCGCACACAGACGCACACCTGGGCCAGCTCGCCGAGGGGCTTCCAGGTGAAGTTGACCTGGCCACGTTCGGCCAGCGCGTCCTCGCCGAGCCGGAATCCGTCGCGATGCGCGGACACCCAGGCCAACGCGGCCTCGCCCAGCCGCCGTACCTGATGCGTCTCCTGGACCTCGCGCGCGGTCACACCGGCGCTCCGGCCCGCATCAGCTGCGCGGCCTGGACCTGCAGCGCCACGCGTGCGTCGTCGCCGCCCATCTGTGCCACGAAGTCGAGGCCGGTGTCCAGCCCCAGCGTGTCCGGCACACCGTCGAGGAGGACCAGCCAGCGTCCCGCTCCGGCGGCCTGGAGCCAGTCGCGGCGGCGGACCGCGCGTACGAAGCCCCGGGCGAGGTCGACGGGACGGCCGCGCGCGACGCGGGCCACCCCGCAGTCCTCGTCGGGGAGTGCGAGCGGGGCGAGCACCGCGAGTTGGTGCGTCAGGAACTGCCAGGGGGCATCGTCGAGCCATGCTGCCTCGGGCTCCGCGTCGTGGCCCGACGTGCCGTCGAGGGACGCGTCCAGCCGCAGGAGCGCCCGCCTCATGGCCCAGTGACTCCACAAAGAGGTGGCAGAGGCGCCCGCGGGTGGCGGGTAGGCGTGCACGGCCCTGCTGAACATCCTGAGATCGTCGGAGTCGGGAGGTGGCGCCTCGCGCAGGGCGCTCGGCAGGACGACGTCCGCTCCCACCACCCGTATGGCGGCAAGGGCCAAGCCCGCGGCCGTCTCGGGGGCGTCCCCTTCCGCGATATTGCCTGCGAGGCCTGCGAGACGAAAGCGGTCCCCGCTCCGGAGAGCGGAGACCAGTTCCGACGTGAGGCCCTGCACCGCGCCCGCGATGCGGGTCGAAGTGCCTGACTTCTCCATTCTGTTTCTCCCGTCAGCCCTTCTTCGGACGTGGCGTCGGAGGCGACAGCAGAAGGCTGGTCGACCCACTCGTCAGGGCGAGTGCCGCGCACTGCCGGCTGTCGCGGTAGTAGCCGTCGGCCTCTACCGGGTCGAGAGCCGCTTCGACGTCGATGCCGGGGACCTGGGTGAGGTCCTCGAGCTGGAACTCGGTGGCAGACATACCACCATCTCCTTTGCGAGAGATGTGCAGGTCTACTTCGATGTTCCCATTCCGTGTCGATATACACAAAAGGTGCACATTATCTAAATCATCCCATATTCAACCAACTCGAAGGCGGCGCACTGCACTTCCTGCAGGGCCGCGACTGCCCAACAGCGAACCCTGCCGCGCCGCTTCCACCTGGACGTGGCCCCGCGCGCACCTGGAGCGGACAGCGGCCCCTTCCCTGCCGCAGGCAGCCGTACGCACGCGAGCTGGCGCACGCGCACCGGTGTTCACCGGTTCCAGCTGAAGTGCAGCGGTTGGCGCTCCGCCAAGGAACACCCTGGCCGCGCCGGGGGTGTTCAGGATCGCTCGGTGGCGTTCGCCGAACACCACCGGACTCGCTGAATACCGCCGAAGCGCCCCCGTCCCACGCCCGCTGCGGCCTGCGCTCGCAGGCCGCGGCCGGAACGCGGAACGGGCCCGCCCCGAGGGGCGGGCCCGCACTGCCGTCGATCAGAGCCGGCCCCTCGGGTTCAGCACGATGGCGCCGGAGTCGTTCGCCGGATTGCCCTCGTTGGGCATCGTGTACGCGAAGAACGCCCGGCCGGTGGCGTTCCTGATCACCTCGTCGACGCGGAGGCCGAAGGTGAACGTGTGGGAGGCGTCCTCCAGGATCGGGGTGTCAACGAAGCAGAGGTAGTCGCCCTCGGCGCCCTCCCAGCCGGCGGCCTGGCAGCCCTCGGGGACCGTGGTGGCCGTGGTCCCCGGGGGAAGGTCGACCCAGAAGGAGATCGGCTCGCCGCCGGAGCGCAGCACGGCGAGCCAGGCGGGGCCGTGGTTGGCGAAGCCGACGTCGACCGACACCGTCTCGCCCTTGCGGGCCCGCAGCCGCTCACCCGTCAGATCGAGGTCGAAGGTGTTCGTCGTCGGGAAGTCCGTCTCCGCGTGCTGGGTGTAGCCCGCGGGGTCGGCGTCCGGCAGCCGCACCAGTTCCAGGTCGGGCCCGGCACCGGCCTGGTAGTCGCCCTCGGCCAGCAGGTCGGCCACCTGGTCGGCGGGCACCGCGCTGAAGGTGTAGTACATCGAGTCGTAGAGCGCGAAGCCGGCCGTCCCGATCGGGAACGGGGCGTTCAGCCCGTAGGCCGCGCCGCCGGCGAACTCGGTGTCGAAGACACAGAGGGCCGTGGAGCGATCGAGCAGCTTGTCGGGGTCACGCGGGTCGTACCAGCAGTTGCCGTAGGTGCTGGGGAAGGAGAGGCCCCGGCTGCCGGAGATCTGCAGCACGACGCCCTTGCCACCGAGGGCGCCCAGGTTGCGGAAGCCCAGCGGCGCCTGGAAGGTGTCGCCGGCCCGGAAGCCCGCGGGCTCGGTCAGCTGCTTCATCTGCAGCTCGGGGCCGCCGACCAGCACGTCCACCGTGTGCCCGGTGAAGGCCAGGCCCTCGCCCGCGGCCGTGACCTCGATGGTGCCGAAGTCGCCCGCGGCGCTCTCGTCGGTCACGTCGAGTCTGATGCCGCCCAGGTCGTTGTAGTCCTGGCCGGCGTAGATCTCGTAGTCGCTGCAGGTTGCGACCAGCCCGTCGACGGAGCAGCCCTGCCACCCGCCCAGGCGGGAGAAGTCGACGGCGGCGACACCGGCCAGGGAGCTCGCGTCCACCGTGACCGTGTAGTCGCCCTGGTGGATCGGATAGATGGCTCCGTTCTCGTCCGGCACCGGCTCACCGGGGGCCCGGAGTCCGAGCTCGACCTGTGGCTCACCCGGCTCGCCCGGCTCACCGGACTCCGGTTGCAGCGAAAGGTTCACGCTGTCGGGGCCGGTCACGGAGACCGGCAGCGGTTCCTCCTGGGCACTGGCGCTGGCCGGAACAGCGAGCGCCGTGCCGGCCAGCGCGGCCAGCGCGAACACTGAGATGGTCTGCCGCACCGCGGCGAGAGACGTCATGGAACCCCCGTGAGTCGAACATCCAGCGCCCCGGATCGGTGACGCCGTATGCATGACCTACGAGCCCGCTGTGAGGTTGCCCTGCCTTTCCGCCAACAACGCGAACGCCGCCAACACCACCGCGCGACAGCGCCGACACCGACGCCCGACAACGCGAACGGGCCCTCCCCCCGACGGGGCGGGCCCGTCGCGACGCGGAAGCGTCAGGCGTCCTTGGACTCCTCACCGGAGTCTTGGCGGTGTCCTCCACTTCGGTGGCTTTGGTCGTGTCGACCTTGGCATCCTCGGCAGCCGGAGCAGCCTCGGCGCCCTTGGGGGCACGCTTGGTGGCGGCCTCGGCCTCACCCGTCGCCTGCTGCGCGACCGTCAGCGCCTCGACCAGCTCGATGACAGCCATGGGCGCGTTGCCGCCGCGGCGGTTACCTACTTGGTGATGCGGGTGTAGCACGAGGTGACCCTCACATCCAGCCACAAGACAGTGCTATGCCGTGAACCAAGTACGGTCGCAGCTGGATGAGTTGCTGTTCTCCTCGATGGAGGGCGTGTTCGCGGAATCCGTCGAGGTGTCCGACACGGTCGTCCGGGTCGAGGCTCGCACGACCGCCGGCCGGGCAGCATGCTCGGGATGCGGGTGCCGGTCGGACCGAATACACGGCCCTTACCTGCGGTTCCCTCGTGATCTGCCAGCAGTCGGCAAGTTCGTCGTGGTGTCGTTACGGGTGCGCCGACCGGAGCCCCAAGATCAATCACAAAGCCACGAAGCATGAATCGGCGCGCCACTACTCATCGAGGGATGCCTGCCGGGCAAGGAACTCCTCGAACGCCGCCTTCTGCTTCGGATCCATGAAACCTTGGCGGACATTGCGGGCCTGCTCCTGGAGCCAGTGCGCCTCGTCGGGGTCCAGAAGCTCGGCGACCACCACGCCTTTGCGCGCAACCGCCGTGCGCCCTCCCACCCGACGACGAAAGAGCGTGAACGCGCCGAATTCCGCTGGGTGGGCCAGTTCCGGCTCCTCCACCACAGGCCGGTTCTCGTCCCCAGCGTCACTCGTTGCGTAGGCGGTGGGCGCCCAATGTTCCCAGAGCGCTAACGTGGCCGCGGGCACCAACACCGCGCGTTCCGCCTCTTCACGCCCCTCCCACATGAACGTGACAGTGACGGGCTCGCCGACCGCCTCAGTCAACCCGAGCACCCTCTCCACCTCATCGTTGATCGGGTAACCCACCACTACATCGATCTGAATGCCCATGGTGCCTGAGGCTACTGGCCGCTTCCGACTGCGCCTCGTCGACCACCGCTCACCAGGTGGACCGTCCGAAACCGGTGATCTCCACCGACTGAGTGCCTGTCCGAGGCAATACTGCGACGGAGAGCAAACGCTCGACATGATTTGGGCCAGAGCCCGAGAACGGGAATCGTTTGTCGACAAGCCCGAAAGGCGCTCTGACGGCGGCCAAGTCGATGCTCACGAGTTCGGGCGGCACCCGCCCCTGACTCGATGGGTGCATGTACCGGTGTGCCCACACCCCAGCGGCCGAGCATCGTGGCCCGCGTCATTGGCTACCACCAGTTTGGCGGCCTCAGTTCAGTCGTCGAACACGTTGAGAACGTGGTGGACGCCCACCGACACTCCTCGTCATCTTCGCGCGACTTCCAGCAAGCCGGCTTCCACAAGTGCCAACAGGGTGGCGTGGAGAGCTCGCCCAGCCGGGTTGTCTTCCCGTCCATCGCATCTCCGCCGAGTTCTCCACCGGCGACCCCTCCGCCGCCCTGGCCGCCGCCCGTGCACTGCCACAGCAAAACCTGCCCAGCGTGGAACGCCGGGCGCGCTACTACACCGACATAGCACACGCCCTGGCCCAACGCCGACGTCGGGACGAATGCGTGCGCTCCCTTCTGGCGGCCGAGCACCAAGCGCCCTTTCGGTAGCGATGAGTTTCGAGGTGGTCCCAAGTCTGTATGCCACACCGCTTCATCGCATTCGGATAGGGAGGTTCCGTGCGGCTTCTTCTCACATCCGCCGGCATCAAGAACGCGAGCATCCACGACGCCCTGGTCGACTTGCTGGGCAAACCGGTTGACCAGGCCAACGCCCTGTGCATCCCCACCGCGGCGTATGCCATGCCCGGCGGTGCTGGTTCGGCATGGCGGTTCATCAGTGGACGATCTGTCATCTCCCTGTGCGAGGTGGGCTGGAAGTCGCTGGGGGTGCTGGAGCTCACCGCGCTGCCCAGCCTCGGCGAGGAACTGTGGCTCCCCTCGGTCCGAGAGGCCGATGTCCTCCTGGCAGGTGGCGGCGATGCCCTGTATCTGTGTCACTGGATGCGGCAGTCCGGGCTGGCCGACCTGCTGCCGTCGCTGTCCGAGACGATCTACGTGGGAGCGAGCGCTGGGAGCATGGTGATGGCCCCCAGCGTCGGGAAGGACTTCAGCGAGTCCCAAGTCTGGAAGCCGCCCACCGGTGGCGACGGTGCGCTAGGCATGGTCGACTTCTCGATCTTCCCGCACCTGGACCACGAGAATCTCCCGGACAACTCCATGGCCAACGCGCAGAACTGGGCCGCCGGGATCCCGCACCCGGGGTACGCGATCGACGACGAGACCGCGATCAAGGTGACCGACGGCAGCGTCGAAGTCGTCTCCGAGGGGCACTGGAAGCTGTTCGCTCCTTGAGCTGGGATGGTGTGCTCGCGCAGGCTACGGGCGTGATCACTAGCAGGTGATCGTCCGGCGGGGGTGGTTCCGGGGTTCTCGGGCGACGGGGCTGAACATTCCGTAGGTTCCGCGGCGGGACAGCGCACATGCGGAGCGGCTGTCGGCAGGGTTGTCGGCCTGGTCGGGGAGGTGTTGTCGCACTGTGGCCGTGGTTGGGCGTTCGTGGTCGCAGTCCCGGTCGGGGACGGCTGTTGCGCTTCGTCGTACGCGCGAGACCGAATGAGTCGATGCCGCACCGTTGCGAAGCGGGAGGATCCGTGGTGAGCGATGTGGACGCGGGTGGCGGGGACCGGCTGGCTTTGGCGGTGTTGGTGCAGTAGCGGATGGCCACCACGGAACAGATGCGCCTGGTGATCGCGCCGGGGGTGCGGATCGAGCAGACGAGGCGTCGGCTGGCCAAACCGCGCAGTCAGGGCCTGCTCGGCCGGCTCGCCCTGACGGACCCGGGTGTGGTTCCCCACCCAGTACGGCGTCCAGGTCGCCTGCCAGTGGCCGGAGCTACCGGGGAGCGGCCGCCGAGGACGGCGTCCGACCCGGACGTGGTGCGGCTGCGGGCCGGCCACGGGCTGACCGTGACGGAGACCGCGCTCGCGGTGGCCGGCGAACTCGGCCAGCTGCCAGCCGTTCAAAGGGCGCGGCCCCCGGCGCGAAGGCCGGGGACCGCACCCTTCGCGTCAGCCCATGCTCGCGCGCGGCCTCAGCAGGGTGATCCGGGAGGCGCCGAGCTCCGTCACGTACAGGTTGCCGGTGGCGGTGTCCTCGGTGACATCCAGCGGCTGCTGGAAGCCGGTGAACCCGGTGATGCCCCGCGTCGGCGCGGAGAGCCTGCCCTGCGCGTCGGCGCCGAAGACCTCGATGTCCTGGCCGCTGCTGTAGCGGACCACGAGGAGACTGCCACGCAGCGCACCCCCGAAGGCGCCGCCCCGGTACTCGACGACGCCGTTCGCGGAGGCGTGCAGGCCCGCGTCGTACATGCCCGCGAGGTCGAGGTTGCGGTCGGGGAGGGTGCCCACCGGGTAGTCGGCGGTCTCGAACGGGTCGGTGCCGAACGTCGGGTTGCCACCCGCCAGCACCCACTCGCAGCGGGCCGGGTTCGGATGGCCGTAGTAGCGGCCCCGCTTGACGTCGAAGACGTAGTCCGTCTCGGCGGCGCGGTTCGAGGTGATCGCCGGGACGGGCGGTCCGGTGTACGTGCCGTGCGCGGCCGCGTCGATCCGGCGCGCGCAGGAGCCGGGCAGCGGCGACGGCGTGGCGGGGGTGTTGCCCCCGGCGGCCGAGCCGTTGGTCGGGGTGTACAGGTGCCCGTTGCTGTGCCACACGAGGTCGAAGGCGTTGCGCACGCCGGTGGCGTACAGCGTCAGCGGGGCGCCGGGGGCGTAGGGGTTGTAGGTGCCGGGGCTCTCGGTTCGCACGTCGAGCGGCAGCGCGGCGGGGAGCTTCGCCGGGTCGAGGCGCAGGATGGCGGCGCTGAGCAGGCGTTCGGGCCGGTTGGCCCAGACCGGGTCGGGGGCGCCCATGGCGTTGTTGGCGCCCTGGCTCACGTAGAGGGCGCCGTCCGGGCCGAACGCGAGGGAGTTGGTCTCGTGGTCCTTCACCGACCGCGGCAGGCGGCTGACGACCTCGGTGTACACGGACAGGTCAGGGCCGCTGAGGCGGCCGACAGCGCTGGACCAGTCCGGCTCGGCGGGGGTGCCGCCCGGATACATGGTGTTGGAGGAGATCCACAGCACGGGGGCGCTCGCCGTCGAGGCCGGGTCGAAGGCCATGCCGATGACGGTGCGGGCCGGCGCGCCCGGCAGGCCCCGCGCGGCGGCGTCGTCCCGGACGCTGGTGATCGCCCGGCCGTCGGTGAGGGTGCCGTCGCCGGCGATGGCGTACCGCATGATGTAGCCGTCGAGGGTGGCCGCGTACAGCCTGCCGTCCGGTCCCTTCACCACGGAGGTGAAGCTCCGGCCGGAGGCCACGCCGGTGACTTTGTCGAACGCGATGGTGCCGCCGCCCGTTTCCGCTCCGGTGGTGAACACCGACTGCCAGGGGAGGAAGCTTCGGCCGTCCAGGTCCTTGACGCCGCCGGTGACGGCGAACCGGTAGCGGGTGTGCGGCTTCAGCCCGGCGGTGGGTGACAGGTTGACGACGTCCCCGCCGCCGCTGGTGACGACGCGGGCGGCGACGGGCGTGCCGGTCGCGGCCTCGGTGAGCGTGACGGTGGAGGCGGTGAGCGTGGCGGCGTCGACGCCGCCGCCGATGAGGCGGAGGTCCGCGACGACACTGCCGGTGGGCGGGGCGCCCGTCGCGGTGTTGGCGGGGGTCACGGCACGCACGGCGGGACGGGTGGCAGCGTCGGCGACCGGCACAATGGCCAGATGCGTGATCTTGGTGTTGGTGCCGGTCACGGGGCTGACGGTGAGCCGTCCGTCGGTCACGGTGGGCGTGACGGTGCGGGTCGCGTACCGGGTGGCGGTGGTCGGAACGAAGCCGTCGACCGCGTTCTGGTCCTCGACCTGGAGGGCGTGGACGCTGTTGGTGTGGGCGGCGTCCCCGACCGTGACGGTGACGGAGTACGTGCCGTCCGGGACCGCGATCTCCCACCGGCCGGGGGTGGTCACCCCGGCGGATCCAGCGGGCAGTTGCATGTGCATGAGGGTGGCCCGCAGCCGGTCGGGCTCGGCTGATCCCCGGTCACGGCCGTTGCCGATGAGGCTGAGCGGTGTGGCGGCGTCGGTCCGCGTCCAGCCGTAGGTGAGGCCGGTGCCCTGGTGCGGGCCGGTGCGGGCGCCGTACGCCTGCCCGTAGTCGAGCAGGTGGCCAGTGACCGGCACGGTGGCCGCTGTACCGAAGTCAACCCTCGCGGTGAACGCAGTGTCGGCCCGCGCAGGTCCGGGCGCCGCACCCAACGCCACGGCGAGACTCGCAAGGACCGCCGAGAGCGCCGTGAGGCGCGGCCGGTGACTGGTCGACGACCGTAAGCGTCTTCGGGTACGTATCGTGGTCATGATCTCCCCCTCCGTCTTGCCAAGGACATGGCAAGGCATCCTGCCCGCCGACGCGGACACCCAAGCGGCACAGCCGTCCCGTGCCGCTCCTGAGGGTTGTGGGCTGCTGCCGGTGTCCACCGGCAGCAGCCGGTGCTCGCGGGCGGTCACGGCGAAACTCCCGCCAGTCGGCGGCTGGTTGGTCGCCGCCCCCTTCCGCCGGGAGCTTCATCGCTGCGTACTGCCTGGGCACCCCACCGGGGAGGCCGTGTCGTGAGAAAGGCGAGCGCCGAACAAGGGGATTGCCCAGCTACAGGTTGTCCCGCAACCGGTGGGGCGGTTGGTGCGTTCGTCGGGCATGGGTGGGGTGATCTCAGCAGATGATCTGAAGTGGATCGAGCCGTTTCCGGGCCTGACCGAGGTTCAGTTTGGCAGGCTGGTGGCACTGGTACGGCGCCGAGGCAGCGACGTTCAGCGTGGCCGGCCGTGGCGGCTGTCGCTTGAGGACCGGGTGTTGCTATGGCGACGTACTGGCGCACGAACCTCACCGTGCGGCAGGTGGCGCCGTTGTTCGGAGTCTTGAAGTCCGCGGCCGACCGTGTCTTGGACCTTCTCGCACCGCTGCTGGCCGTCTCGTTCACGCGTCGGCCGCGCAAGGACCCCGTCTATATCGTCGATGGCACCCTGGTGCCCACCCGCGATCGCACCATCGCCGCGTCCAGCAGAACTACCGGTACTCGACGAACCTGCAGGTCGTGGCCGGAGGAGCACATGCCGTGGGACTGGCTGGCCACGTACTTCGAGGTTGAGCAGGACAACCCGAGCGGCGGCGGCACTGTCATCCTGGGCATCGCCTGGTACGACCAGGCGTTCTTACTGGCGTACAGCATCTCGCAGTGATGGAACGAAGGTTACCTGTGCGTGTCTGTGCCGCATGGCCAGGATTGTTCGCCCGGGCTGCCTAGGGCACACATGTTCCAACTGCGGGCAAGGGTGTTGTGGTCGTCGCGGGTGGCGATCCTGGTGACGGTACGGAGCCCTACCTGCCCTTCCGTGCCACGGCCGCCGGGATTCTCTCCAGCACGCCGCCTGCGAAGACGTCGTACAGCGGCAGAGTCTCCAGGTGCACGTAGCCGATGTGGCAGTCGCACACGGCCAGCGGACACGGGCGCGGGCGCAGGGCGGAGCGGTAGGTGCCGTCGTACAGGTTGCCGAGCTCGGCGCGGACGAAGTGGCAGCGGCGCACGGTGCCTTCGCCATCGACGGAAATCACGGACTCGCCGGTGCGGCAAGGCAGTCCGGCGCTGGTGTGCGGGGTGCGGCTGTAGGGGAACAGCGGGTCCAGCGCGGTCCACTCCTCGGCCTCGGCGTCCCGATAGGTGTGCCCTTCCGCCGCGTTGATCCACAGGTAGACGTGGTCGGGGAGGTCGTCGCGCAGACGGCGGGCGGCCGGGAGGTGGTCGGGCAGTCCGACCACGCCGACGCTGTAGCGGACTCCGCGTTCGGCGAGGTCGCGGCACTTGGCGAGGAACCGGTCGTAGGGCGTCTGGCCCGGGTGGTAGGTGCACCACAGGGCGAGCGTGTCGCGGTCGGCCGTGTCGAGCCAGTCGGTACGGCAGCTCAGGTTGGTCTGGATCGCGACGCGCCGGATGTGCGGCAGGTGGGACAGGTTGGCGAGGGTGTTGCGGTACCAGGAGCGGACCAGACCCTCGCCCCACGGGGTGAACAGCAGGGAGAGGCGGTCCTCGGTCTGCCGGGTGGCCCAGTCGGCGAAGCGGTGCAGGGCGGCCCGGTCGGCGCGGAGATGGGAGGTGGAGTCCCGCCGCTTGGCGAACGGGCAGTAGGGGCAGTCGTAGTCGCAGGAGGCGAGCGGGCCCCGGTACAGGACGGTCAGATCCATGACGGGCCGCTCACTTGCGCTTGTAGGCGGCCATGGCGGCGCGCACGGCGGAGGAGAACAGCAGCGGTCCGACGGCGTCGGAGTGCGCGAGCCCCTCGGGGGTCAGTCGCAGGCGGGTGGCGGTGGGATCCTCCAGCCAGCCCTGTGCGGCGAGGCCGTCGAGTTCGGCACCGAAGTCGTCGCCGGGCTCGGCGCCGAACCGGGCCCGGTAGTCGCCGGTGTCCAGGCCGTCCGCCTGGAGGAGGGACTGCAGCAGATGCCGGCGGCGTGCCTCGGGGCGGTCGACGCGGTAACCCACCGCTGCGTGGCCGAAGTCAGTGGTGGCGACGTAGTCGTCGATGATCCCGCGGATCTCGTGCATGCCCACGGCGTAGTCGAACGAGTAGTGCAGCGCGGACGTGTACGAGCGGGCCCCGCAACCGAGGCCGATCATGCCGTCCGTCTGGCAGGCGTAGTCGTCCGCGCCCTGGGGCGGCGCGTCGGCCCGGCGGAACATCCGCATCGACTGCTGGACGTACCCCTGGTCCAGCAGATGGTCGCGGCCCGCGCGGTACAGGCGCAGCCGCTGCTCGTCCCACGCGGGGTCGGGGCCGCCCGCGTCCGGGCGGTGGCGGTTCAGGCCGGTCAGGGGACGGATGTAGAGCGGGTAGAGATACACCTCTTCGGGCCGCCAGGCGAGCGCCGCGTCCAGCGAGCGCAGCCAGGTCCGCTCGGTCTGGCCGTCGATGCCATAGATGAGGTCGATGTTCAGCACCGGGACGGCCGTGTCGCGGATACGGCCGAGCGCGGCCTCGACGTCCGCGCGCCGCTGCGGGCGTACGGCAGCCCGCGCCTCGGAGTCGACGAAACTCTGCACGCCCAGGCTCAGCCGCGTCGTGCCGCGCTCCGCCAGGACGGCGAGCCGGTCGGCGGTGGCCGTGGCGGGCGAGGCCTCCACCGACAGCGGAACGGCGAGCAGATCGGCGGCCATCCCGTGCTCGGCGATGTCGCAGAGCCGCTCCAGCTCGCGCGCGGTGAGGAAGGTGGGGGTGCCGCCGCCGAACGCCGCCGTGGCGAACCGGATGCCGTCGCCGAGCGCCTCGCGTACCGCCCCGGCCTGCCGCTCCAGCGCGTCCAGGTAGGCGCCGGTCAGGCCGTCGGAGGCGCCGATGCGGGTGAAGAGGTTGCAGAACCCGCAGCGCACCTCGCAGAACGGGATGTGCAGGTAGAGCGAGAGCGCGCTCTTGTCCTCCGTCGCCCACAGGTCGCTCAGCGCTGGTCGGTCGTCCAGCGGACGGTAGGCGGTCTTATGCGGGTAGGCGTACACGTAGTGCTGGTACGGACTCGTCGACGGGGCCGCGGCGGTCGTTGCGGCGGGGGTCGTCAGGCTGGTGCTCATCGGGTGGCCTCGGCGGGGTCGAGGAAGAAGTGGGCGTAGGGCACGGTCCACACGGACTCGTGCCCCAGGCGGTGGCCGGTGTAGCCGTCGTCGCCGTAGGCGGTGCCGTGGTCGGAGCAGACAATCGCGAAGCAGCGCCGCCGGGAACGCATGGCGTCGAAGAGGCGGCCGATGTGCCGGTCGACGTACTCCAGGGCCGCGGCGTGGGTGGCGCGGCTGTCGCCCGCCTCGCGGGTGGCGCCGGGCAGATGGAACCAGTTCGGCTGATGCAGCGCGGACACGTTCACGAAGAGGAACAGCCGCTGCTCGGCGGGAAGTCCGGCGACGATCCGCTCGGCGCGGTCGACCTGCTTCTCGAAGGACCGGGGCGAGGTGACGCCGAACTCCGGCTCCCAGTGGGACTCCTGGAACAGGCCAGGCAGCACCGAGCCGAGCGGGCCCTGCTTGTTGAAGAACCCCACGCCGCCGATGCACGCCGTGCGGTAGCCGGCCTTCGCCAGCCCGCTGACAAAGTCGGGCGTGTCGTAGACGAACGTGCCGTCCGCGGTGGTCTCACTGCCCGCGAACGTCGCCGCGAACAGCCGGGGGTGGGGACCTGGAGCGGCCGGAGTGGGCAGGAAACCGGCGAAGATCGCCTGGTGGGAGGCGTAGGTGAAACTGCCCGGCGCGTGCCGCTTCTCCCAGCGGCCGCCGGGCAGCCGGCTCGCCAGGTGCGGGATGCGACCCGCTGCCGCCAGCTCCTCGGCCACGTCGTGGCGCAGCGTGTCCAGGGTGACGAGGAGGATGTCGTGATCGCCGACGACGTCGTTCATGTCAGGCTCGGTCATGCGGTGTTCCTGTTCGATACGAGTACGGGTGCGGCAGGGGTGTCGCACAGCGGCCGGGCCGGGGGGCGCAGCGCGCCGAGCCAGGTGCCCTGGGGTCGGGCTCGGGCACGCATGACCGCCGCCACCTGCGCGCCGTAGGTGTCCAGCCCCTCGGCGCCACTGCCCGGCAGGCCGGTCAGACCCGGCAGCAGGTCGCCGAAGGCGTTGACCTCGCCCACGAACGACCGGCGCCAGCCGACGGCAGGCAGCAGGTCCACGCCGACACACAAGGTGCGCGGGAAGCAGGCGGCGGCCCGCTCGCACACCGCCAGGACCTCGGACCAGCTCCCGCCCGCCGCCGTGACGGCATCACGGGCCGCGTCAAGATCACCGCGGCGGCCGCCCAGATGGAGGTTGGTCAACGGCGTACGGCTGGTGCGCACGACGGCGTGGGTCGCCCGCCCGCCCACCACGACCACCCGGAGATCCGCGGCCCGGCCCTCCTGCGATGCCTTGGGCACCCACCGTTCCAGATGCAGCCCGTCGGGCGCCAGGGCGTCCACGACCGCCGCGACGTCCCGTTCCCGCTCGTAGCGGCGCACCTTCAGGGAATTGTGCAGTCGGCCGTCCGCGGTCAGCTCGACGGAGGTCGTCGCCCTGATCCGCCCGCCCCCCGCCTCCACGGCGAGGACCCCGGACGCCGACGAACCATGGGCGGGCTTGACGAAGAGCCGTGACATCCGGTGCTCGCGCATCAGCGCCCGTACGTCGTCCCAGCCGCGCACCGGCGCGCCGTCCGGCCCAGAGGTGGGAGAGAAGGGCACGGGTACCCCCGCCGCGTCCAGTACGGCGTGGCAGCGGCGCTTGTCGAACAGCACGGCCAGCTCGCCCGGATCGTCCAGCCGGACCCCACCGCGCAGTCCGCGCAACGCGGCCGTGAACCCGGCGTACCAGCGCGCCGAACCCTCTACCCGGGTGGGCTCGAGGGCGCCCCGCAGCATGCGGTCCACCTCGGGCTCCTCACCGGGAGAGTCGACCCGCACGTACTCCTCGGGCGCGAAGTCCGCTCCCCCCGCGCCGAGGACGTCCGCCCACGGCACCACCCGTGGACCGGGCAGGCCGGAGGCGCGCACCGCGTCGGCGAACAGCGACACCCGCCGGTTGCCGGGGTTTCCGACCACCGCGAAGCGCACACCGTCCGCAGGATCCACGCCGCCCCCGCTCACTCGCCCACGGCGACGTAGCGCCAGACCGTGCCGTCGTCCTCGGTGTCCTCCTCCGCGTCGTCCCGGTCGAGGTCCACCTCCACGCCGGCCGTCTCCAGCGTCTGGCGCACCCGCTCCTCGACTGCCTGGCTGAGGTAGTGGTGGTGCAGGTCCAGCTTCTTCAGGTGGGACAGCGGCTGCCCGCTCAGCAGTGCAACGGCGCCCTCGTCGGTCAACACGCCCATGGACAGGTCCAGCACCTCGAGACGTGCCACGACAGGCGCGGCTGCGACGGCCGCGGCCACCGCGTCCTGCATCTCGCTGTTGCGCAGCGCCAGGTGACGCAGGTTCGGCAGCCGTGCGCCGGACAGCAGCGGCTCCAGATCGGCGGCCTCGCTGTCGCCGCCGTAGTCGGGGGTGCCCAGCCACAGGTCGAGGTGGACCAAGGCGGGCAGGTCGCTCGCGCCGATCCCCCGCACCACCCGGGCGGGCAGACCGCCGCTCTCCACCACCAGCCGGCGCAACCGCTCATGGCGCAGCGCGTCGAACCCCAGACCCGAACCGCCGCGCACCCCGAACTCCTCCAGCCCGGGGAAGCCGGCCAGCAGCGGGGTGACGTCGGTCTGGTTGATCCAGGAGATCTCGCACTCCTCCATCACCAGGTCGCCCAGGAACAGCGCGCGCAGCGCGGGCAGCCGGTCCCGGGCGGCGAGCAACGCCGTGATGACCTCGGAGGAGTCACTGTCGTATGCCTCCCCCCAAGCGCCGACGATCAGCGCACGCACCCGGGTGGTGTCGACGGCCTCGCAGAAACGGGCGAAGGCCGCCGGCCACTCCTCATCGGCGTCGTACACGTCGGCGGCGATCCGCCAGGCGACGGACTCCGGCTCGGGCAGCTTGTCCGTCGGGGCGTCCGGACCGGGGAAGGCGTACGCGGGCAGCCGATACAGCTCTTGCAGGTGGTCACCGATGGTCATGCGGCTGCTCCCGAGGCGAAAGAGACGTGCGGTCCGTGATGCCGCAGTTCTACCAACCGCCACTGACAGCGCCACATGGAGGGCCCGCTTCGGGGGCCGGAGGCGGGGGCGTTGTCAGTGGCGGCCTCTACGGTCGTAGTCATAAGGCCGGTGCGCGGTGCACCCGGCGGTGAGGGGACAGCCATGTACCGGCAGGGAGACGTGCTGATCGTGCCCGTGGAGGAGAGCGCGGTACCGGACCACGTGGCGCACGCGCCCAGGGAGCGGCGTGACGCACGCGGCCGGCTTGTGCTGGCGCTCGGCGAGGTCACCGGGCACGCCCACGCGGTCGTGGGACCGGGCGAGTTGGTGCGTGAGCCCGGACCGTTCGGTCCGCTGCTGCTACACCTCCCGCAGGGTGGCCGGGTGGTGCACGAGGAGCACGCGGCGATCGCGCTGCCCGTCGGCTGGTACCGGGTGATCAGACAGCGGGAGTACATGCCGGGCTCGGTCCGCATCGTCGCCGACTGACGCCGACTGACGTGGAACAGCGCAACCTCATGGAGGGGCAGATGACGACCATCGAGACCGACGGCGGCACCGACGGGCTGGGCGCCTGGCGCGCCCGCGCCACGGCCACCGTCCCCGCCGACCGGGCCCGCGCCGAACAGGCCGTACGGCGCGCCTACCAGCACGCCGGACTGGCCGAGCCGGAGACCGTGCTGTGGGCGGACTCTCCGCGCGCGGCCGTCACCCTGATCCGGCAGCTCACCAACCGCGGCCCCAGCGTCCGCGAGGAAGTCCGCAGCGCCCCCTGGGCACGGGAACGCCGCCGCCTGCACGACGAGTTGGGGGCCGAGGGCTGGTCCGCGCACTGGGCGGCCACCGGCGGACGGCTGTGGGAGTCCACCCAGGCCCTGGTGGACCGGATCAGAGCCGGAGTGCTCCAGGACCTAGTCGGACGGGACACCGGCAAGGAGGCCGCCGAGGTGCGGGTGCTGCTCCTGGACGCGGTGTGCGGCCAGCACGACGCACCCTGGCTGGCCGCGTTCCCCGCCGACGACGGCCCGCTCGGCGCACTGACCGAGGTGTGCGCCAGCGCGGGCTGGTGGTGGCCGTTCGCCCGTGTCGCGGTGGTCTCGGAACGCCCCGTGGAACTCCACCGCGACGAGGCCGGCCGACTCGACAACGGCGACGGCCCCGCCCTCGCCTACCCCGACGGCTTCGCCCTGCACGCCTGGCGCGGCATGCCGGTGCCGGCCGACTTCCTCGCCGAACTGCGCTCGCTGACCCCGAGCCGAATCCGCGAGGAGGAGAACGCGGAACTGCGGCGCGTGATGCTGGAGTACTACGGCTACGACCGCTACCTCACCGACTCCGGCGCCCGTCACCTCCACCAGGACGAGACGGGCACCCTGTGGCGGATCGACCTGCCCGCGGACGAGCCGGTCGTCATGGTCGAGGTCCTCAACTCGACACCAGAGCCCGACGGGACCCGGCGCACCTACTGGCTCAGGGTGCCCCCGTCGACCCGGACCGCGAAGGAGGGTGTCGCCTGGACCTTCGGGATCGGGACAGAGTCGTACGCGCCGCTGAGGGAAACCTGAGGTCGCCCCTCAGAAGCCGCCCCAGCTGAGGTCGGCCGTGCAGGACGCCGTGTCCGTACGCTCGGCCGTCACCGTGAGGCGTGCGGCGTCGGAGGGTACCGCTCAACGCCTGCTGCCGACTGCCGACTGCCCTCGGAGAACGTCCCCTCCGTCACGGTCCCCCCGTCGACGGCGGTGGACCAGCGGACCCGGCGCAGCTCCCATGTGTATGTCACGGCCGCGGAATCGAACACAGTCTGCACCTTCTCGCCCGCGGGCACGCGCCCCGACGCCTCGTCGCGGGCAGCCGTATTCCTCACACAGCTTCCTCTCGCCAGGCTGCCAGCACGTTCCGTACGGCGCTGGAGACTTGCTGCTGTTCCGTACGGTCGGCCCACAGGTGTGCATTGTGTTCAGTGAGCTTGACCGTATCCCTCTCGTGGGTGATGTGGGCGGTGAAGTTGAACTGTCGGGTCTTCTTGCCGCTTCTGGAGAGGTAGTCGAAGTACCCGAGGTAAGTCTCGATCGCGGTGACCGTGAGGCCGGTCTCCTCGGCGACTTCCCGGTGGAGAGCTTCGGTCAGGGTCTCGCCCGCGTCGACGCCGCCGGAGGGGAGCTCCCACAGGCCGCCGAGGTAGTCGTCGGCGGCGCGGTGCAGCAGCAATACCTTGCCTTCCGCGTTGGGGATGACGGCGCCGACGACGTGCTTAGCGATGCCGTCGGCGTCGGCGGCGTGGATGAGGTCGTCCAGGAGGGCGGCGTCGACGGGTGCGTTCACTTCACGAGGTCCTTGTGGTGTTCGGCGACCTTGATGATGGCCGCGGTGTACGCCTCGGCGAGTCGGAGGTCCTGGTCGCGGTGCCACACCGGAAGTTTCACCGTGCTGCCGTGCACGCGCTGTGCGGTGGGGAAACTGTCGGCGGCGAGGCCTTGGTGGTCAGCGTAGCCGGGCAGGAGTGCACCTGGGGTGTGGAACAGCGGGTGATCGCCGAGAGCGCGGGTCGAGCCGGGAAGGTCGACCTCGCCGGCGCCTTCGGCGTGGACGGCTTCGAGGAACCGTTCGACGGGCAGGCCGGCGAGTTGGTCCGGGCGGTAGCGCAGAGGCAGCGCGTACCAGGCAGGACCGGCATGGGACGGCGGGTGCGGTACGTCGATGCCCGGCACTCCGCGCAAAGCCTTCGGCATCCGGGCGGCGGCAGTCTCTCGTTCGGCCAGATAGCCCTTCAGGCGGGGAAGTTGGGCGTGTGCCAGTGCGGCGGCCAGGGTGAATGCGGAGCTTGAGGCCCAACCGGGAGGGGATGCGGGAGCTGACAGACGAGGCCGCCGCCATCGCCGCAGACCTCGGCGGCACAACTGCGCTGGGTGATCACGGCGGCGGCTTCAGCCCGGCCACCGTTCAGCTCCACCGCGTCTCCGCCGAGTTCTCCATCGGCGACCCCTCCGCAGCCCTGGCCGCCGCCCGTGCACTGCCGCCGCAGAGCCTGCCCAGCGTGGAACCCCGGGCGCGCTACTACACCGACGTAGCAGCTGCCTTGGCCCAACGCGGACGTCGGGACGAATCCGTGCGCTCCCTTCTGGCGGCCGAGCACCAAGCGCCCCAGGAAACGCACTCCCGCCCCGCGGTGAGGTCCCTCATCTCCGGACTCCTGATGTCCGGCCGCACCACACCCGAACTCCGTGCCCTCGCCGCCCGCGCCGGCGCCCTTCCGTAGCCGCTGGTGGCCTTCAGGTGCTGTCCCGCGCATTCGGTACGGCCGGCCACCGCGGCGTAGAGCCCACCATGGCCCCGGCGGTTTTCACCCACCAACGACAGCTCGGTCAGCGACCTCACCGGTCCGGCGCCGCACAGGACAGCATCAGCCAGCTCGAACAACGCGTCCGAACGAGCGGTCAGGCTGGATCAGAACTCGCCCCGGATGCATGCCAGTTGCGCCAAAGGCTCTCGCCGGGCTTCGTGATGCAGCAGGCTCATCCTCACGGCCTTCGTGCTAGACGTGTGTGTTCCTTGGTCAGAGCACATGTTCAGACGAAGGCCGCTTCCGCGTACGGCAGTTACCGGACCGAGTGATCAAGTACGACGCACCATTCGACGCCGGACGTTGAAGGTCAGGTCAGCTGACGGCTCCCCGCCGGATTCATGCAGGTCAGAGGGGTCATTCCCTGTACATCGGCATGCCTTCGACCCGAAAACCTTTCGCAGGGCGATTCCGGAGGCCGGGGCGGGGTTGAGACGGGCTGGTTCAGGCCGGGCAGGTCGGTTCGTCCCCGGGAGCGACCGGATCGGGGGTGGGCGACGCGCCAGGGTCGGGAGAGGGACTCGCCGAGGCTGAGGGGCAGTTCTGCGGCGTGGAGGGATCTGGGGACGGTGTGGACGGGTCGGGGGTCGGTGTGGACGGGTCGGTGGGAGTCGGTGAGGGCGAGGGGTCCAGGGTCGGTGAGGGGGCGGGGGCCGGTTCCGTCGTGGACGGGGACGGCTGGGGTGATGGCGCGGGCGGTGCCGGGCGTGTGGGAGAGGGGGACGGGGCGGGTGTTTCGGGGCCGATGATCACGGCGTCATCGCCCTTGCCGTCGCCTCCACCGGGGTCCTTGTCGACCGGCTCCGTCGCCGGAGTGTCGCCGCCGGCTCCTGGCGACTTCGGAACGACGCCCTTGCCGTCGGGCAGGGGATGCACGCCTGTGCGGTAGAAGTCCAGCCAGTGGCGGACCAGGTTGAGATAGGCGCGTGAGTGGTTGTAGCTGAGGACCGCCCGGTCCAGGTCGGAGGTCCGGCTCAGGTCGCGGTCCCCGGCGCACAGGTAGTGCCCTGCGGCGAGGGCCGCGTCGAAGATGTTGTTGGGATCCCTGCGGCCGTCACCGTTGCCGTCCGCGCCCCAGCGGGCCCAGGTGGACGGCAGGAACTGCATCGGCCCCACCGCGCGGTCGTACACCGTGTCGCCGTCGTGGACGCCGCCGTCGCTGTCCAGGATCAGGGCGAAGTTCCTGCCGTCGAGTGCCGGACCGGTGATCCGGCCGAGCGTGGTGCCGTGCCGGTCGACCGCGCCGCCGCGCGCCTGCCCGGACTCCACCTTGCCGATGGCCGCGAGCAGTTCCCAAGGCAGCTTGCAACCGGGATCCGTCCGGCCGACGGACCTCTCCGCCGCGCGATAGGCGCGCAGCACGGTGCCCGGGATGCCGGCCTGGGCACGCGCCTGGGCGGCGTGCGCGGGGCGCGGCGGGACGTCCCGGGCGACCAGCGGCGGTAATTCGGTGTGGTACGAACCGTCGTCGGGCGGGGCGAGCTCGGTGTACGGGAGGCCCGCGGTGGGAGCGGGGTGGTCGTCGGCGGCGGCCGGACGGGCGCGCTCCTCCCGCGGGGGTCCGGGGGCCTGGGAGGCGGTGAGCGCCGCCACCGCGGTCACGGCGATGGCGGTGGTCCGCAGACCCTGCCGGGTCCGGGCGGGTACGCGTCGGGCGCGCTGTTCGGGCATGGTCGGTCACTCCCTGGTGATGAGGCGCGTACGGGTTCAGCGGCCGAAGGTGTCGATGCCCGAGACGAGCCAACGACCGTCACGTCGCTGAACGTCGACGGCGAGCATCGCCCCGGCGTAGGTGCCGTCGTCCTCGGCCTTCTTGTCGCCCGCGGTGCTGACGCTGCTCTGGTCGGCGTAGACCAGGACGCGCGCCCGGTCGCCGTCGATGCGCTCGACCGCGCTGTCGGTAACCGTGGTGGTGATCACCGCCTTCTGCTGGTCGGCCTGCGTGCGGATGTCGCCGAACAGCTTCCGGTGCTGGGCGAGGGCGCGTCCCGTCAGCCATTGCTTCGCGGCCTCGTCGAGGGCGTCGGGGTCGGCGTGGTCGTACGAGAAGAGCGCGGCAACGGCCTTGGTGGACTGGCCCTTGATCTCACTGGTGCGGGCGGTGTCGGAGAGAGCGGTGTTGCGGGCGGCCGGGGCGTCCCGGAGGGCTTCGGCGCGGGCGTGCGCCCAGCCGGCGAAGCCGCCGAGGAGGAGGGTGAGCAGACAAAGGGCCGCGAGTGCGCGGCGGGGGGCGCGTGGCCGTGGGGTCTTGTTCCCCGGTGGGTCCGTGTCCTCGCCGGGCGTGGACGGTGCGTTCCGGATGATCGCCGTTGTGCCGCGTGGTGTGTGCCGGGTGCGGGCGGGCGGTGGCTGGTCGCGCGGCTCCCCGCGTCCCTGGGCGGCGTCGGTCGCGACCGGGGCGCGGAGGGCCTCGCGGGCCTGGCGACGGCGTGCGTTGTTCAGATGGTGGCGGGTCGTCGGCATCGTGGTGTCGTCCTCTCCTGACGGTCAGCCGGCCGGCGTGCCGCCCACCGGGGCCTGGCCCAGGGCGCTGAGCTTCCAGTGGCCGTCGGTGCGGGTCAGTTCGCCGAGCATGCGGCTGTCCTTGTCGGTGCTCGCGTCGCCGGGCGCCTTCACCGTCACGCGCAGCGCGACCAGCACCCGGGCCCGGCCTGCCCGGTCGTCGAGTTCGGTGAGTGCGCCGGAGAGCACCTTCGCCGTGGTCACGGTCTTGGCGGTCCTCACCTGCGTGGCGAACTCGTCCCGCCCGGAGACCAGTTGTTCGTGGAGTTCACCGGTGGTGGAGGACTCCCAGAGGTCCAGGCCCCGGCCGATGCTGCGATGGTCGAGGGTGTTGAGGTTCTGGACGGCCTGTTCACCGGCGGCGAGGGCCGCGTCGCGCTGCTCGGCGTACGCGACGGTGTCGTCGTGAGCCGCGTCGTACCAGTTCCAGCCCGCCCACCCGGCGAAGCCGCCCGCGACCAGCGCGAGGGCGACGGCCAGGGCCGTGACGGGCAGCGCCCCGAGCCGGGCCGATGCGCTGGTCGCGCGTTTCATCTGTGTTCCCTTCTTCCCGCGCCCGCTCAGCGGGACCTGATGTCGACGATCCGCCATTGGTCCTCCTGCCAGTGCGCGGTGACCGTGAGCTGGGCCGCCGCGGAGGTGGTGCCTGCCTTGCCTCGGGACGAGATCTGGTCGAGGAAGACCAGCAACCGCGCGCTGTCACCGTCGAGTTCGATCACCGCGGTGCGTACGGCCTGGGTGCTCAGGGTGACGCGCTGCTCGGCCAGGTCCGCGCGGATCCGGCCCATGAGGTGCGTGTACTGGCGTTCCGCCCGCCCCTCGAGGATGGACCGCGCCGCGCGCTCCGTGGCCTCCAGACCGTCCGGCGTGTACGAGAAGACGCGGGCGAGGCCGTTGCCGACGTCTCCGGCGACGCGGGTGGTCGCCTCGGCGTCGGTCAGCGCGCGGTTCTCGGCCGAGGGGGCGGACCTGAGCTGGTGGGCGCCGTAGAAGAAGCCACAGCCGGCGAGGACGAGCAGGGTCGCGCCCAGCGCGGTGACGAGGCGCCTGGCTGGGACACGCAGGCGCCGGCCGTCGCCACGGGCCCGGGGCGGTGCCTTGGGCGGGGCCGACCGGCCGGACTCGGCGTCCGCCTCGGCACCAGGCCGCTCATCGGTTCCAGGTTCCGTGCTGGCGTCGGTGCCGCTGTCTGTGCCGGTGCCTCCGGTGCCTCTACCCGTGCCGGAGTCGGCTCCGGGGCCGGGACCCACGCCGTCCCCCTCCGGTTCGCCGGACGTACCGCCGCCCGGGCCGGCGGAGGGCCGGGACCGTCCGAGGTGCAGCAGCCGTGTCATCGGCTCTCGTCCTCCTCCGCCGTCCGCGCGAGCGGTATCGCGCTCAGTGCCTTGACCTTCCACTCCCCCTCGCCCGTGCGGGCCAGGACCGCCTCCAGCCGCTTGCGGTCCGTGGTCGGCGTCTTCGCTCCGGCGGGCGTGACCTCGACGCGCACGGTCGCGACGAGTTTGGCTGTGCCCGCGCGGGTGTCCAGGGAGGTCAGCGCGGCCTCCGTGACCGTGCCCCGCGCCGAAGCACCCTTCCTGGGAGCGGTGTTGCTCAGTTCGTCCCGTAACGGACCGGTCGAGGCGGCGCGCCAGTCCTGGATGCCGTCCCGCGCCCGCTCCCGCGACGAGGCGTCGAGGGTGTTGAGGACGGCGAGCCGCTCGCGTCCGTCGGCCAGCGCATGGTCGCGTTCACGGCCGTACGCGAGGGAGTCGTCAGCCCGCGCCTGGGCGTACGTCCACGCCCCGGCGCCGCAGAATGCCAGCGCCAGTGCCAATCCGGCGCCCGTGAGGGCACGCGCCCGCTTCACCGGCCCGCCTCCGCGTCCGCGCCGAGCAGCCCCGGCAGACCGGCCACCCGCGCGCCGCCCGTGTCCGGCAGGGCCAACGCGCCGGGCAGGGCTGCGGAGGGCTCTGCCGGGGTCGAAGCGGAGCTGCCCGTATTGCCCGAGGGCAGGGAGCCGGGCCTGGCCGGGTCGGGTACGGCGCCGCCCCGGGGCGCGTGGGCGGACCCTCGTACGTTGACCCCGCTCGCGGCCGGGGCCGTGCAGGAGGCGCCGGTGTTGAGGGCCGGTGCGGTACCGAGGTCCAGGCCGGTGCGGTACCGGGTCCCGCCGTAGCCGTCGGTGCAGGGCAAGGGCTGGAAGAAGGTGACGGCCAGACCGAGTTTCATCGTTCCTCCATCGACGGCGGTGGCGCCGGCCGAGACGGCCGCCGGGTACGTCACGAGCAGTTCCTCGATGCCGCGCTGCCGGGTGACGGCGACCTCGGAGGTGGTGAGCAGATTGGCGAGAACTACGCCCAGGCTGGGGTCCAGGTCCCGCAGCAGTCCGCTGACCTGCGTGGCGGCATCGGGTGTGACGGTCAGCAGCCGGCGCAGGTCGGCGTCGGAGCCCTTGAGGGTGCGTGCCAGTTCCGTGGCGCCGTCGGCGAAGCCGCGGATGGCCTCCGCCTCCTCGGCCTGGGTACGCAGTACGGTCTCGCCGTCGGTGAGCAGGCGGGTGGTGGCGGGCAGGTTGCGGTCGGCAGCCTCGATGAAGGCGCTGCCGTTGTCCAGGAGCACCTGAAGGTCGTCACCGTGCCCCTCGAAGGCCTTTCCGAACTCGTCGACGACCGTGCGCAGATCCTCCAGCGGCACGGACCTGGTGAGGTCGTTCACGCTGGTGAGGACGTCGGTGACGGGAGCGGGCACCTCCGTGTCGCGTTGTTCGATCCGGTTGCCGTCAGCCAGGTAAGGACCGGCGGCGCTCTCGGGCCGCAGGTCGATGTACTGCTCGCCGACGGCGGAGAGCCCGGCGACCACGGCCCGCGTGTCGGCCGGGATGCGAGGCGCGGACTTCTTGATGCGCAGCTGGGCGACCACCCCGTCGGCGGTGAGGTCGATCCGGCCGACCCGGCCCACCGAAACACCCCGGTAGGTGACGTCGGAGTGCGTGAACAACCCTCCGGTGCGCGGGAGTTCGACCTCGACCGTGTAGTGGTCGGCGATACCGACGTACCTGCCGAGGTCCGCATAGCGGATGCCGAGGAAGCCGAGGGCGAGGACGGCGACGAGGAGGAAGGCGAGGTTCTTCAGGCGTACGGCGAGGGTGATCATCCGTGTGTGCCTCCGTCCCCGGGTTCGTGGGTGGGTGTCGGCACGGAGGGCAGGGGCAGCGGTGTCGACGGGGAGGCCGAGGCCCCGGTGCCCGACCGCTTCCGGGGTGCGGCGGTGTCCCGTTCGCTCTGCGCCGTGGCGGTCGGCGAGGGGGTGCTCCGCGGTACCAGGGGCGGGATTACCTGGGTGCCCGGTGCGGCGGTCATGTTCAGGTACACGTTGAGGTAGTCGCCCTTGACGCCGTTCAGCACCTCGTCGGTGAACGGGTAGGTGAGCAGCACCTGGAGGGAGTCGGGCAGATCGGTCCCCGCGTCGGCCAGGGCCTGCAAGGTGGGGGCGATGGCTTTGAGGTCGGCGACCATGTCGTCCTTGCTCGCTTCGACGGTGGAGACGGCGACCCCGGAGAGCGTGTCCAGGGAGCGCAGCATGGTCAGCAGGGAGCCGCGCTGTTCGTGCAGGGTCTTCAGGCCGGGCGAGAGGTCGGTCACGACGGTGCGTACGTCGTCCTCGCGGCCGGCGAGGGTCGCGGCGAGCCGGTTGACGCCGTCGAGGGCGTCGGTGATGTCACCGCGGTGGTCGTCGAGGTTCGCCACGAGTTTCTCCACCCGTTTCAGCACGGAGCGCACCTCGGGTTCGCGTCCGTCGAGGGCCTTGTTGAGTTCCCGCGTGATGGTCTTGAGCTGGCTGACGCCGCCGCCGTTGAGCAGCAGGGACAGGGCGCCGAACACTTCCTCGACCTCGGTGTTGCGGCCGGTGCGGGAGAGCGGGATGACACCGCCGTCACCGAGTGTGCCCGCGGCGGACGACGTGGCCGGCGCGACCAGTTGGACGTACTTCTCGCCGAGCAGGCTGGACTGTTCCAGGCGGGCGCCGGCGTCGCCGGGCAGTTCGACGTCACCGTTGATCTCCATGGTGACCCGGGCCGACCACGTGTCGCCGTCGAGGCGGATGCCGGTGACCCGGCCCACGGCGACGTCGTTGACCTTGACCGCGGCGTGCGGCACCAGGCTGAGGGCGTCGTCCAGTTCGGCGGTGACGGTGTAGGGGTGCTGGCCGAGGTCGGCGCCGCCCGGCAGGGGCAGGTCCTCGATGCCGTCGAACCGCGGGACGGTGACGGAGAACGCCCCGAGGGCGAGGAGGAAACCGAGGCCGAGGGCGAGGAGCCCGCCGATCCCGGCGCCGGTGGCGGCTCCGGCACCGAGCACCCGCCGCCGTACCGTGTCGTGCGGGACCTCGACGCGGTCCGCCTCGGCGGTCTCCACCTGGTCCGCGTCCGTGAAGTCCGCCGGCTCGGACGCCCTTCCCCGGCGTCGCACGACGCGCTTCACCGCTGCCCCTTCCCCGTACCCGAGGTCGCCGAGCCGCCGGTGGCCGGCAGGGGCAGCAGCGGTCCGCCCATGCTGATCTCGTTGAGGTTGGCGCGGCCGTCGATCATGCCGGTGTCGGGGTCGTAGGCGCCAACGAGGTTGTCGGCGGCGAGCGGTGCGACGTCCAGGGCCTCGGCCAGCGAGGTGCGCTGACGGACCAGGGTCTGGGTGATCGGGACGAGCCGTTCGACGTTCTCCTTCAGCTCGCCCCGGTTGTCCTTGATGAAGGTCTTCACCTGGCCGAGCGCGGTGCCGAGTTCCTCCAGCGCGCCCGCGAGGTCGTCCTTGTTGTCGGCGAAGTAGCCGACGACCGTGTCCAGCCGCTCCTGGGCAGTGCGCACGTCGGTGTCCTTCTCCGCCAGCATCGTGGTGAAGGTCTGGAGGCTGCTGAGGGTGGCGAACAGGTCGTCGCCGGCCCCGTCGAGGGTCTTGGTGGCCTTGCCGAACTCCTCGATGCCCTCGCCGATGGCCTCGCCGTTGCCGTCGAGGTTGGAGGCTGCGGTCTTCAGCAGGTCGGACAGGGCGCCGGAGGAGTTGGCCCCGTCCGGCCCGAGTGCCTTGCTGAGGTCGGTGATCGAGGCGTAGAGCTGGTCGATCTCGACCGGGGTGCGATTGCGGGAGGCGGGCAGGACGGCGCCGTCGGCGAGGGCGGGGCCGGAGCGGTAGGCCGGGGTGAGCTGGACGTAGCGGTCGGCGACGACGCTCGGCGCGACCACCAGGGCCCGCGCCGACTTCGGCACGCGTACGCCGTCGTCCAGTGCCAGCTCGACCCGCACCCGGGTGCCCTGGGGGTGGACCGATGCCACCTCGCCGACACGGACGCCGAGGATACGCAGGTCGGAGCCCGCGTAGATGCCGACCGCGCGGTCGAAGTAGGCGGTGACGCGGGTGCCCGTGCCGTCCAGGGCGCGGACGGTGGCGAGTCCGGCGGCGACCACGGCGAGGGCGATCGCGGTCGCGAGGAGTTTGCTGCGCTTGCTCACGTCACTCACCGCTCCCCGGGGCTGCCGCCAACTGCTTGGGCGGCATGCACGACGTCTTGGGCTGGGACTGGGCGGGCAGGTAGTCGCGGGGTACCACCCCGCACAGGTAGCTGTCGAACCAGCGGCCGCTGCCGAGGGTGTTGCCGACGAGCCGGTAGTAGGGGCCGACCAGGGCGAGCGTCCGGTCGAGCTGGGTGCTGTTCTCCTCCAGGACGGTGGTGACGCGGCCGAGCGCCTTCAGCGTCGGCCCCAGCTGCTTGTCGTTGTCCTCCACCAGTCCGGTCAGTTCGGTGCCGAGGTCGCGACTGCCCTCCAACAGGGCGGTGATGGCGTCGCGGCGGTCCTTCAGCTCCCCGAGCAAAGGCCCGGCGTCCTCGATGAGGGTTTCGAAGCTGGACTTCTTGTCCTTCAGCGTCTTGGTGAACTGTGCGCTGCCCTTGAGGAGTTCGGACAGTTCACTGTCGCGCTTGGAGACGGTGCGAGAGAGGTCGGACAGTCCGGTGGCGGCCTTGCGGACGTGCGGCGGCGAGTTCTCGAAGGTCTCCGAGATCGTCTCGAAGCTCTTGGCGAGCTGCTGGGTGTCGATGGCGTCGACAGTGGAGCTGAGGTCCTGGAACGCCTGGGTGACGTCGTACGGTGAGGTGGTCCGGGTCCGCGGGATGCGGTGGCCGGGGTCCTGTTCCGCGGTGCCGAGCGGGTCGAGGGCCAGGTACTTGTCGCCGAGCAGGGTCTTGATGGCGATGGCGGCGGTGCTCCGGTCGCCGATCCAGGCGTCCTCCACCTCGAAGGTGACCTTCACCCGGTCGCCGTCGAGGGCCACGCCGGTCACTTCGCCGACCTTGACGCCGGCGACGCGCACCTCGTCGCCCTCGTCGAGCCCGGCGGCCTCGCTGAAGTCGGCGGTGTAGGTGGTTCCGCCGCCGGTGAGGGAGAACCGGTCGGCGTTGTAGGCGAAGACGGTGAGCAGGGCCAGCAGGAGCAGGCCGACCAGGGCCACGGCGATCGGGTCGCGATCCTTGACCGGTTTCAGGCGCGGCGGGCGGGAGCGGTAGGGCGCGGGGGCCGGGGTGTTGCGGCGTGCGGGCCGCTGCAGCAGGGTCATGCGCCGCACCTCGCTTCGGTGACCGCGATGCCGGTGGGCGGCCTCGCGCCGGTGGAGGTGGTGACGCCGTCCACGCGGGCCTCGCAGAGGTAGAGGTTGAACCAGGAACCGTAGGAGGACAGGCGGCCCAGCGCGGTCAGCTTGGCGGGGGTCCGGTCGAGGAAGTCCTCGATCTGCGGGGTGGCGTCGCCGAGGCTGCCGGACAGCCGCCCCAGTTCGCGGATGTCCTTCTTCAGGGGCGCGCGTCCCTCTTCGAGGAGGTCGGCGGTGACGGTGGTCAGGTCGCCCATGGCGGCGACGGCCTTGCCCAGGGGCTTGCGGTCGTCGCTGAAGCCGCTGACGAGCTTCTGGAGGGTGTCGACGAGGTCGTCGAAGTCGGCTTCGCGGTCGTTGAGGGTGGTCAGGACCGTGTTGAGGTTCTTCACCACCTCGCCGATGACCTCGTCCTTGGCGGCGACCGTCGTGCTGACGGAGCCGATGTGCCGGACCAGGCTGTCGACGGTGCCGCCCTCGCCCTGGAGGACCTGCACGATGGAGCCGGCGAGTTCGTTGACGTCCTTCGGGGAGAGTCCCTCGAAAAGCGGCTTGAAGCCGTTGAAGAGCAGGGTCAGATCGAGCGCGGGGGCGGTCCGGTCGAGGGGGATGGTGTCGCCGGCGCCGAGGGCGCCGGTGAGGTCGCCGCTGCCCCGGTCCAGAGCGATGTAGCGCTGCCCGACCAGGTTGAGGTACTTCACCGCGGCAGTGGTCGACGCGGGCAGGGTGCGATCGTCGCGGACGGTGAAGGTGACCTGCGCGGTGCGCCGGTCGACGACGCGGACACCGGTGACCTCGCCGACCTCGACGCCGGAGATGCGGACGCTGTCGCCGTCGGTGACTCCGGTGGCGTCGGTGAACAGCGCCTTGTAGGTGATGCTGTCGTCACCGACGCCGGTGCCGGAGACGCTCAGCCCGAGGACGGTCGTGGCCAGTGCGGTGACCACCAGGAAGGCGAGGGACTTCAGCAGCGGTCCGGTCAGCGGCCGTTGGCGGGTATGGGCCGTGCGCCGGGTGCCGGCGGTGTGCCGTGGCGTCATCGCAAGGTCACCTCCGTGCCGCGCAGCGCCGGTCCCGCGAGGAGGCTGCTCCACTCGGGGAGGTCGGCGGGGGCCTTGCCGGTGGCGGGTGCGAGGAGTTCGTTGACGAGGTCGTTCTCCTGTGGGGAGTTGGCCGGCCCCAGGTCCTGCCCGGCAGCCGCGGGCACCTGTACGGCCGGTCGCGCGGCGACGCCGAGGTAGGGCACGGGGTAGCAGCGGGGGCCGCCGCCGGCGCCGTAGGAGGGGGTGTCGGCGCCGGGGCGGTAGGCGCCGCGCGAGGGCACGGTGGTGACATCGACGCGCAGGCCGGGGCGGTCGGTCCCCTTGCCGAGGGCCTTGTCCATGGCGGGGACGAAGTCGGCGAGGGTGCGCAGGGTGCAGGGGAAGGCCGCGGAGTACTCGGCGAGCAGTTCCAGGGTGGGGCGGGAGGAGGCGGAGAGCCGGATGATGTTGCCCTTGTTCTGCCGCAGGACCGCGGTCATGTCCTCGGCGGTTCTGGTGGTGGCGCCGAGGGTGCCGGCCAGCTCGCTCTCCTTCTCGGCCAGGGTGCCGCTGGTGGTGGTGAAATCGGTCAGGGCAGTGAGGATGTCCGGGGCGGCGTCGGCGTAGACATGGCTGACCTTCACGAGCTGCTTCAGGTCGCGGTTGAGGGTGGGCAGGTGGGGGTTGAACTCGCGCAGGTGGGAGTCGAGGAGGGTGAGGGTCTCGCCGAGCCGGTCGCCGCGTCCCTCCAGGGCCTGGGAGACGGCGGAGAGGGTGGCGGAGAGCTTCTGCGGCTGGACGGCGGTGAGCAGGGGCAGCACGTTGTCCAGCACCTGCTGGAGTTCGACGGCGTTCGCGGAGCGGTCCTGCGGGATGACGGCACCGGCGGCCAGTGGGCGCGAGGAGGGCGACGCGGGCGGGACGAGGGCGACGAAGCGTTCGCCGAACAGGGTGGTCGGCAGCATCTGGGCGCGCACGTCGGCCGGTATGTCCCCGAGGGCGCCGGGCCGCAGGGCAAGGGTGAGCCGCGCGCCGTCGTGGGTCGGTTCGATCTCGCGGACCTCGCCGACGACGACGCCGCGCAGCTTCACCTCGGCGCCCCGGTGCATCTCGTTGCCGACGCTGCCGGTCTCCACGACCACCGGGTCGGAGTCGGTGAACCGCTTGTCGTAGACGGCGACCGCGAGCCACACCAGCAGGGCGGGGACCACCAAGAAGACCACTCCGGCGAGTCGGCGGCGCACGGTCGCGCCTCGTGCCGTGTGCACTGCGGTCATGTCACCCCGCCACCTTCACGGTCGTGGTGGCGCCCCACAGGGCCAACGACAGAAAGAAGTCGGTGACGCTGATCAGCACGATTGCGTTGCGCACCGAGCGGCCGACGGCAACGCCGACGCCGGCCGGGCCGCCGGAGGCGCGGTAACCGTAGTAGCAGTGGGCGACGATCACCATGACGCTGAAGATGAGCACCTTCAGGACGGAGAGCAGCACGTCCGTGGGTGACAGGAACAGGTTGAAGTAGTGGTCGTAGGTGCCCCGGGACTGGCCGTTGAAGAGGACCGTCACGTAGCGGGAGGCCACGTAGGAGGAGAGCAGCCCGATCGCGTAGAGGGGGATGATGGCGACGACGCCGGCGATGATGCGGGTGGTGACCAGGTAGGGCAGGGAGCGGATGCCCATGCCTTCGAGGGCGTCGACCTCCTCGTTGATGCGCATGGCGCCGAGCTGGGCGGTGAAGCCGGCGCCCACGGTCGCGGAGAGGGCGAGTCCGGCGACGAGCGGAGCGATCTCGCGGGTGTTGAAGTACGCGGAGACGAATCCGGTGAAGGCGGCGGTGCCGATCTGGTCGAGGGCCGCGTACCCCTGGAGTCCGACGACGGTCCCGGTGAACAGGGTCATCGCGATCATCACGCCGACGGTGCCGCCGATGACCCCGAGGCCACCCGTGCCGAAGGCGACCTCGGCGAGCAGGCGCTGCACCTCTTTGAGGTACCGGCGCAGGGTGCGCGGGATCCACAGCAGGGAGCGTACGTAGAACAGCAGTTGGTCGCCTGAGCGGTCGAGCCAGACGAGCGGGGAGGCCACGGACCTCAGCCTCCCTTCGGTGGTACGAGCTGGAGGTAGACGCCCGTCATCACCATGTTGACGAAGAAGAGCAGCAGGAAGGTGATGACGACGGACTGGTTGACGGCGTCGCCGACGCCCTTGGGACCGCCGCCCGGGTTGAGACCCCGGTAGGCGGCGACGGAGCCGGCGATGAACCCGAAGACCAGCGCCTTGAGTTCGCTGACGTAGAGGTCGGGCAGCTGGGCTAGGGCGGAGAAACTGGACAGGTAGGCACCGGGGGTGCCGTCCTGGAGGAAGACGTTGAAGGCGTAGCCGCCGAGGATGCCGACCACGGAGACCAGGCCGTTGAGGAGGACCGCGACGCCCATGGTGGCCAGGACGCGGGGTACCACGAGGCGCTGCACGGGTGAGACGCCCATGACCTCCATGGCGTCCAGTTCCTCGCGGATGGTGCGCGAGCCGAGGTCGGCGCAGATCGCGGAGCCGGCCGCGCCCGCGATGAGCAGGGCGACGATGAGCGGACTGGCCTGCTGGACGACGGCCAGCACGCTGGCGCCGCCGGTGAAGGACTGGGCGCCGAGCTGCTGGGTGAGCGAGCCGACCTGGAGGGCGATCACAGCACCGAACGGGATCGAGACCAGCGCCGCGGGCAGGATCGTGACACTGGCGATGAACCAGAACTGCTCGACGAACTCCCGGAACTGGAAAGGACGTCGGAAGATCGCACGCGCCACCTCGGCGGCGAGCGCGAAGAGCCCGCCGGTCTGGCGCAGGGCGCCGGCGATCATGCGCCGCTCCCGGTGGCCGACATCGGGAGCGTCGCGGCGGTGGTGCCGGGTGCGCCGTCGGCGGCGTACGTGCGCTCGATAGCGGCGCGGGCGGCGGGCGGCAGCCGGTCGAGCATGCCCAGGACCCGCTCCCGGCGTCGGGCGACGGCGCGGCGCGGCGGAAGCCCGGAGGACGGCTCCAGCTGCGGGATGATCTCCCGCGGTCGGTCGGCGTCCGCGCCTCCCAGGGCCGCGGCCTCAGCGGCGAGAGTGGCGGCGTCCTTCTCCTCCGACATCCCGATCGGGCCTTCGCGGCGGCCGGCCAGGAACTGTGCCACGACCGGTTCCTCGCTGGTGAGGAGCACCTCACGCGGGCCGAAGGTGACCAGTTCGCGCCGGAAGAGCATGCCCATGTTGTCGGGGACCGTGGCGGCGATGTCGAGGTTGTGAGTGACGATCAGCATCGTCGCGTCGATCTGCGCGTTCAGGTCGATCAGCAACTGGGAGAGGTAGGCGGTGCGGACGGGATCGAGCCCGGAGTCGGGTTCGTCGCACAGGATGATCTGCGGGTCGAGCACGAGCGCGCGGGCGAGTCCGGCCCGCTTGCGCATGCCGCCGCTGATCTCCCCCGGCAGTTTGCCCTCGGCGCCGAGCAGCCCGACGACCTCGATCCGCTCCATGACGATGCGGCGGATCTCGGACTCCTTCTTCCGGGTGTGCTCGCGCAGCGGAAAGGCGATGTTGTCGAAGAGGGACATGGAACCGAAGAGGGCGCCGTCCTGGAACATGAGGCCCAATTTTTTCCTGGTCTCATAAATATCCCGCTCAGGACTGTTCACCATATCGATGCCGTCTATGAGCACACGGCCGCGCTCCGGCTTCAGCAGTCCGATGAGCGACTTGAGAAACACGGTCTTTCCGGTACCGGACGGACCGAGCATGACGCTTACTTCTCCGGCCGGCAGAGTGAGACTCACGTCCTGCCAGATCTTCTGCCTGCCGAATGACTTGGTGAGACCCTCGACCACCACTTCGATTCCCATATCACCTCCAAAGAGGGTGAGGCCGCGTGCACCGCGGAGCGCACGTTAAGCCGGTGCACGGTTCCCTGACAACAGGCGGGGCGCCGGGCTCCGCCGCCCTCTTCGTTCTTTGTCACCGCGCAGACAAACCCCGTCGCGGA
>NZ_JAMJFL010000028.1 GCF_023544665.1 Streptomyces sp. YS415 | reverse complement strand
CGGGGGCCGCGGATCAGACCGCCGAGCCCGCCTTCCAGTCCGCCCAGCTCATGTTCCAGCCGTTGAGGCCGTTGTCCGGGGAGACCGTCTTGTCGCCGGTGTTCTGGACGACCACGACGTCACCGACGATCGAGTTGGTGTAGAACCAGTAGCCCTCGGTGCCCTTGTCGTTGGCGCCCTTGGTGTCGTTCAGGCCGACGCAGCCGTGGCTGGTGTTGACGTTGCCGAAGACCGAGTCGGCGCCCCAGTAGTTGCCGTGGATGAAGGTGCCGGAGTTGGTCAGGCGGATGGCGTGCGGCACGTCCTTGATGTCGTACTCGCCCTTGCCGTCGTCGTCGGTGAAGCCCACGGTCGCGCCGTTCATGCGCGTCTCCTTGAACATCTCCGACATCACCATGGTGCCCTCGTACGTCTTGTTCTCGGGCGAGCCGGCGGAGATCGGGATGGTCTTGACGACCTCGCCGTCCTGCGTGACCTTCATCTGCTTGGTCTTCGCGTCGACGTAGGAGACCTGGTTGCGGCCGATCTTGAAGGTGACCGTCTTCTGCTGGACGCCGTAGACACCCTCGGCGCCCTCGACACCGTCGAGCGCGAGCTGCAGCGTGACGGTGGAGCCTTCCTGCCAGTACTCGTCGGGCCGGCAGTCCATGCGGGTGTCGTTGAACCAGTGGCAGGCGACTTCCTGGCCGCTGGTCGAGGAGACGGTGACGCCCTTCTGGACGTCCGCCTTGTTGGTGATCGACTTGTCGAAGTTGATCGAGACCGGCATGCCCACGCCGACGGTGGAGCCGTCCTCCGGCGTGAAGTAGCCGAGGAAGCTGTTGGTCGGGGAGAGCGTGCTGAACGAGGCGTTCTCGTGGGCCTTCAGGCCCTTGGCGTCCTCGGCGGTCACCGTGATCTTGTAGGTGGTGGACCGCTCCAGCTGGGCGCTGGGCTTCCAGCTCTTCTTGTCCGCGGATATCGCGCCCTCGACGGCGGCGCCGTCCGCGGTCTTCATCGTCACCTCGGTGAGCGTGCCCTTGCTCACGGTGACGGTGGCGGAGTTGTTGATGGAGGCGTTGTCGGTGCCGTCCTTCGGCGTGATCTTGATCTGGGCCTCGGAGGTCTTCTGTGCCGCCGCCTCGTCGACCTTGGCCTGCGAGGTGTCGTCGCCGCCGTCGTTCCCGGAGGCCTCGTCACCGCCGGAGCAGGCCGAGAGCACCAGCACACCGCCGAGCAGTACGGACGCGGCCCTCAGGCCCCTGCGCCGCTTACTGTTCGTCATCACACGCTTCTCCATCGTTGCCGAATCCCCATACCCCGAGAGCCCCCGTCAAGAACTTTCAACGCTACGACCGGTTCGTCCCGTTCCACATCCCTTGGAGGTGTGGGGCACACCACGTCCGCCGTGGCGGGTGGTGCGGGTGCCGGTCAGTGCGGTCCTTGAGACGACGAAACCCCGGGCGGCGGTTGCCGACCGGGGTCACGGTTTCCCCAAGCGACCTCAGTCAACCGTCTCTTCGTCGTCGTCCCCGTCGACATCATCCTCGTCGAGGTCCCAGTCCGGCGAATCGGGGTCGTAGTCGATGTGCTCGCTGGACCAGGAGGCCTGCGCGAGGTCGACCCCGGGGACCTCACTGACCAGGTCGAACGGGTCCACGAGGTAGGCCAGTGCCTCCGCGGTGTCTTCCGTCACAGCGCTCTCGGCGTGCGTCCGCTCGCCGACGGGCATCTCGCTGTCGTCGGCGATCCGCCGCAGGGCCGCCTTGGTCACGGCGTCCGCGTCGTCCACTTCCAGGACGAGTTCCACCCGAAGCCGTACAAACCGTGATGTCTCTTCAGTGCTCATGCCCCGGAGCGTACGGCCCGAGGATGTCTTGAGGCTCCCACGACTTTCCCGCGACCGGGGGCTTTCATTAGCATCGCCCCACACGGCCAATTCGCCAGCGCCACAAGGGGATCGATATTCCGTGTCATCCGCTCGCCGTCCGTTGCTGACCGCCACCGCCGCGGGGACCCTGCTGGGCGCCCTGTGGTTCGTCCCCTCCGCGAACGCGACCGGGGACGAGCCGGTCACAGACACGCCCTCGTCGGCCCCGTCGGCGCAGGTCACCCAGCAGGCCCGGGCCGCCACCGCGGCGGACTCCACGGTCGAACTCGCCGACACCGGAAGCTTCGACAGCACGCCCTACGTCATGGGCGGGACCTTCTCGCTCGCCGTGGGCGCCGGGTTCGTCGTCTACTCGGTTCGACGGGAACGTCACGGTTTCTGAACTGACTTGACGTTTCTTCAACGAAACGTTCATAGTCCGCGTCATGAAGAGATCTTCGAGGGCGCGCATAGGCGCCACGGTCGCCATGAGCGCGGTGACGCTCGCCCTCATCACGGGTTGTTCCAGCGAGGACAAGGACTCCGACAAGGGCACGGGCACGGAGGCGTCCTCCTCCCCCACCCAGGCCGCGAAGGCGCTGAGCGCCGCGGAGCTGGAGAAGCTGCTGCTCGCGCAGGGGGACGTCAAGGGATACAAGGTCCAGGCGGGGGACGACACGCTTCCCAAGGCCAAGACCGAGGTGAAGACGGACAAGGCCGAGTGCGACCCGCTGGCGTGGGCGACGGCGGCCCTGGCCCCGGGTGAGACGGACGCGCACGCGTCCAACACGGTCGCCGAGGACAAGGCGGCTTCGGCGACGGCGGCGCCGGAGAGCGTCGAGGACGCCTTCGACATCAACATGACGTTCGTGGGCCTGTCGTCCTACGACGCCGACGGCGCCGAGAAGGCCATGAAGGCCGTCAACGACGGCGTCGCGGCCTGCTCCGGCGGCTACGGCATGAAGGCGGCCGGCGAGGACTCCAAGGTCACCAAGGTCGGCTCGGCCGAGGCCGCCGGCCAGGGCGACGAGTCGGTGGCGTTCAGCCAGGACGTCGACATGGACGGCGAGGGCACGGCCACCTTCACCACCGAGGTGGTCCGCAAGGGCAACACCGTCGCCACGTTCTACACGGTGAACTTCGCGTCGCTCGGCACGGGCAAGGCGGCGGAGATCCCGGCGGAGATCGTCACGGCCCAGCTGGGCAAGCTCAAGTAATTCCCGCGAGCCCCGCCGTCACTTCGGGACGGCGGGGCTCCGCGCTGTCCGCTAGCGCAGCGGCCCGGTGACGCTCTCCACGGCCGCGACCAGCCGCCCGTCGCGTACGAAGGCGTCCGCCGCCGCGAGATCCGGCGCCAGGAAACGGTCCGGCCCGGGCCCCTGGACCCCGGCCTTCCGTACGGCCTCGATGACGGCCCGGGTGGCGGGCGCGGGGGTGAGCCCCTCCCGCAGTTCGACGCCCCGGGTGGCCGCGTACAGCTCGATCGCGACGACCCGGGTGAGGTTGTCGACGGCGGTACGCAGCTTCCGCGCGGCCGACCACCCCATGGAGACGTGGTCCTCCTGCATGGCGGAGGAGGGGATCGAGTCGGCGGACGCCGGTACGGCCAGCCGCTTGATCTCGCTCACCAGGGCCGCCTGCGTGTACTGCGCGATCATCAGCCCCGAGTCGACGCCCGCGTCGTCCGCGAGGAACGGCGGCAGGCCGTGGCTGCGGTTCTTGTCCAGGAGCCGGTCGGTGCGCCGCTCGGCGATGGAGGCGAGGTCGGCGGCGGCGATGGCGAGGAAGTCGAGCACGTAGGCGACAGGCGCCCCGTGGAAGTTGCCGTTGGACTCCACACGCCCGTCGGGCAGCACGACGGGGTTGTCGACGGCGGAGGCCAGCTCCCGCTCGGCGACCAGCCGGGCATGGGCCATGGTGTCCCGCCCGGCACCGGCGACCTGCGGAGCGCACCGCACGGAGTAGGCGTCCTGCACGCGGGGGGCGTCGTCCTGGTGGTGCCCGGTGAGCTCGGAGCCCGCCAGCACGGCGAGCATGTTGGCGGCGGAGGCGCCCTGCCCCGGGTGGGGGCGGATGGCGTGCAGTTCGGGCGCGAGCACCTTGTCGGTGCCGAGCAGCGCTTCGAGCGAGAGGGCCGCGGTGATGTCGGCGGACTTGTACAGCCGCTCCAGGTCGGCCAGCGCCATGACCAGCATGCCGAGCATGCCGTCGGTGCCGTTGAGCAGGGCGAGTCCCTCCTTCTCGCGCAGCTCGACCGGGGCGATGCCGTGCTCGGCGAGCAGCTCACCGGCGGGGCGCACGGTGCCGTCGGGGCCCTCGGCGTCGCCCTCGCCCATGAGCGCGAGGGCGCAGTGGGAGAGCGGGGCGAGGTCGCCGGAGCAGCCGAGGGAGCCGTACTCGTGGACGACCGGGGTGATGCCGGCGTTGAGCAGGTCGGCCATGGACTGCGCGACCTCGGGCCGCACTCCGGTGTGCCCCGAGCAGACGGTCTTCAGCCGCAGGAACATCAGGGCGCGCACGACCTCGCGCTCCACGCGCGGGCCCATGCCGGCGGCGTGCGAGCGGACGATGTTGCGCTGGAGCCGGCCGCGCAGCTCCTGGCTGATGTGCCGGGTCGCCAGGGCGCCGAAGCCGGTGGAGACGCCGTAGACGGGCTCGGGCTTGGCCGCGAGGGCGTCCACGATCTCCCGGGCCGCGGCGAGAGCGGCCACGGCCTCCTGGCTCAGCTCGACACGGGCGCCGTCGCGCGCCACCGCGAGCACGTCGGACGCGGTCACGCCGGACGTCCCCACCACCACAGTGTGCATATCCATATTCAGGAGCGTACGCAGTGAATTCCCGGATGTCACCAGTGGGGGCCGGGTTCGCCCCTTACCGATCGGTCACGTCAGCGGCGGCCGCGGAAGCGACGGCGCTCCCCGGGCGGAGGCTCGGTGGAGGGCGAGTCGGCGAGTTGTACGACGGGGTCGTCGGGGCCCTCCCGGCCCGCGACCACCGGTTTCGTGGCGCGCAGGGCCTTGGCCTGGTACTGGGCGGCGTCCGCCAGCCGGAAGAGGCGGCGGGCCGAGCCGACGGGGCCGATGGGGTCGGCGGTGGAGGCGACCCCGCAGGCCACTCCGTCACCCAGCTCCAACTCGGCGGCGCGACGGCACAGTTCGTCGGCGGTGCGGACGACCTCGTCGGCGGGCGGGCCGACCGCGAGCAGACAGAACTCGTCACCGCCGAGGCGGGCGGCCAGGGCGCCGGGGAGCATGGCGCCGCACAGGGAGAGCACCGAGCCGAACCGTTCCAGCAGCCGGTCGCCCACGGCGTGCCCCTGGGTGTCGTTGACGCGCTTGAGCCCGTTCACGTCGCAGACGACGAGGCTGACCACGACACCCTCCGCGCGGTGCCGGTCGATGGCCTCGTCCAGGCGTCCGTCCACGGCCCGGCGGTTGGCGAGTCCGGTGAGCGCGTCGGTGAAGGCCAGCCGCCGGGCCTCCTCCAGCCGCTCCGCCTGGGCGATCCCGGCGGCCACGACCGCGGCGAGGACGGTGGCGAAGTCGGCGTCCTCCCGCCCGAAGAGGGGGGCGCCGGTGGGACGGGCGACATAGAGCTCGCCCCACGCCCTGCCGTGCAGCACGATCGGCGCGACGACGCAGCAGCCCCGCCCCCGGCGCCGCAGGGCGGCCACCCGCTGGTGCACATATCCCGGGCGCCGCCCAGCGGCCGGCCCCTGCGCGGTCTCCACCCAGGCGTTGGGCTCACCGCCCCCGGCCCAGCGCTCGTGCAGGAACTCGGTGATCTCGGGGAACTGATGGACGGGGTAGGCCTCCCCCTCAGGGAACTCCTCCTCGTCGGGCGCCCGGTCCCCCACGTTCACCAGCACCCGCAACCGCCCCAGCTCCCGCTCCCACACGGACAGCGCGGCGAAACTCCCGCCGAGCGCACGGCAGGCCCCGCCGGCGGCGGCCCGCCACGCCTCCCGTGAACTGTGCGCCGCCGCCATCCCCTGCGCCAACCCCACGACGGCCGCGAGCCGGTTGTCCTCACCCATCACTACAGGCTAGGGAGGTTCGCGACAATTAGGGACATTGATACGGCGAACAGGTGTCGCCGCCCGGAGCCCGCCGGGCCCGTGGGCGGCCCCGGACCCGGCCCGCCGTCACTCCCCCGGCCAGGCGGGCTTCCGCTTCTCGTTGAAGGCGGCCACCCCCTCCGCCCGGTCCCCGGAGAACGCCACCGCCCGCCAGGCCGCGTCCTCGACCTCGAGACCGGCCCGCAGGTCCAGCCCCTGCCCGAGCCGCAGCGCCCGCTTGGCGGCCCGCAGCCCCACCGGGGAGTTCCCCGCGATCCGGCCGGCCAGGGCCAGCGCCTCCTCCCGGTCCCGACCCTCCTCCACCAGCTGGTCCACCAGCCCCAACTCCCGCGCCTCCGCGGCCTCGACCCGCCGCGCCGTGAAGATCAGCTCGGCCGCCCGGGCCGCCCCGACCCGTCGGGGCAGCAACTGCGTACCGCCACCGCCCGGGATCACCCCGACCGACACCTCCGGCAGCCCGACCACCGCGGTCCGGTCGGCCACGATCACATCGCAGGAGAGCGCCAGCTCGAAGCCGCCCCCGAGCGCGAACCCGTGCACCGCGGCGATCGTCGGCACCGGCAGCTCCAGCACCCCCGTGTACGCACCACGGGCCACCGGCCGCTGCCGCACCAGATCCGCGTCGCTGAAGGAGTTCCGCTCCTTCAGATCCGCGCCGACGCAGAACGCCCGCTCGTGCGTCGAGGTCAGCACCACCACCCGTACGCCCGGGTCCGCCCCCAGCGCGGCGCACGCCGCGCCGACGGACCGCGCCATCTGCGTGGACACGGCGTTCATGGCCTTCGGCCGGTCCAGGGCGAGCTCCGCGACATGCCCGCCGTCCCCGTGCCGCCGTACCAGCACGAACTCCCCGTACCGCTCCTCGCTCATGACACCCTCCGGTTAACGCGGGTTAACAACACTCGCCCCGATCATCGCAGCCCGGTCCCTTCCGGGGAAGGCGCCCCGTTCGGGTGACATCCCCCCGAACCGCCCCGCCCGGGTCCGGCGGAGCGCATAGCGTGCGTCCGCCACGGCGCACCGGGGCGTGAGCGCGGCGGGGAGGGATCGTGATGACGGTGACGCAGTCGTCGGCGGCACAGACCGCGCCGGACCCGGCGGCCGGTGCCCCGGCCCGGCTCTTCGGCCCGCGCGGCCGGCACCGCCGCCCCCGCCCCCGCAAGGCCCTGCTCGCCGCGGGGGGCCTCGCCCTGGCGGCCGGCGCCCTGAGCCTCGTACGGCTGACCCCCGACTCGGGTCTCGGCGCGCTGGGCGCACCGGAGGCGGAACCCTGGCCGTACCCGGGCGGGGACGCGGACCCGGCCACGGACCACGCCACGAGCCCCGCCGCGGCGGTGGGCCCGCTCCCGCGGGTCAGCCCGTCCGCGACGTCCGTGCCGGGCGGCCCGGGCGCGACCGCCACGGCGACCCCGGTCCCCGGACGGACCGGCCGAACGGCCCCGGCCACCGCGCCCGCTTCCCCGCCGGTCCTCCTGGACCCGGCCACGACCATCCCCGAGGCCCCGAGGACCGACGCGCCGCAGTCGCCGCCCGCGACGACACCCCCGGCGCCGCAGCCGACGGCCCCCAGCCGGCCCGCGCACTCACCGGCCCCGGAGCCGACACCCGGCCCCACCGACCGGCCCGGGGTGTGCCTGCCGGTCATCGGGCTCTGCGTGGACCCGCTGGCCGGGCGCCACGGCTGACCGCACCGGCTACGACGGCGTCGCGTCCCGCCGGGTGAGCAGCCAGGGCTCGACCACGCCGAGGCCGCGCACGGGCCGCTGCCACATCGGCTGGAGCGCGAACCGGTACGTCGGCGGATCCTCGCCCTCCTTCTCGGCGGCGGCAGCGGCCTCGGCCGCCTCCGCCTCGGAGGCCGGGGCCTCCCCGGTGCGGATCAGCTCCTCCGCGAAGGCGCTGTCGACGAGGACGGCGTCCCGTGGAGCTATCGAGGTCAGCCGGGAGGCGAGGTTCACGGTCGTACCGAACACATCGCCCATCCGGGTGGTGACCGTGCCGAAGGCGATGCCGACCCGCAGCTCCGGCATGGTCTCGTCGTGCGCCATGGTCTCGATGAGCCGCAGCGCGATCTCGGCGGCCACGCCCGCGTCGTCGGCGGAGTACAGCACCTCGTCACCGAGCGTCTTGATGAGCCGTCCGCCGCGCGCGGCGACCAGGTCGGCGGCGGTGGTCTCGAAGGCCTCGACGAGTTCGCCGAGCTCCTCCTCCTCCATCCGCCGGGTCAGCCGTGTGAACCCGACGAGGTCCGCGAACCCGACGGCGAGGCGCCGGTCGACCATCTCCTCGTCGTCGGCGGCCTGCACGACCCGGCCGGTGGCGGCGGCGAGCTGGCGGCGCCAGACGTAGACGATGAACTCCTCCAGCTCGGGCAGGAGCAGCTCGACCAGGGGGTAGGTGACCTCCGTACGGGTCATGCCCGGCTCGGGAGGCTCGGTCAGGCCCTCCAGGAAGGAGTCGATCTGCCACTCGGCGAGCCGGGCGGTGGTCTGCCCGGTGGATCTGGCCACCTGGACGGCCATGGCCTCGCTCAGCAGTCCCGCCTCGACGAGACCGGCGAGGCGTCTGAGCGCCAGCACGTCGGCCTCGGTCAGCGCCTTGGCCTGCCCGATGTCGGCGAAGCCCATGGCCCGCCAGAAGCGGGACGCGAGCTCCATGGAGACACCGGCGCTGCGGGCGGCCTGAAAAGGGGTGTAGCGCCGCTCCGCGCCGAGGATGAGCTGTTCGAGACGCAGGGCGAGTGGATCTTCGCCGGGGTCGGCGGCGTGGGGGTCCATGCCGGAGCCCGTGTCGTCGACGGTCACGCCTGCTGCCCTTCCGATCTGCCGCGGTCAGGTATCGACCGGGCCCAACTCTACGGCAGGTGTGCGCCAGCTCACTCCGTCAAGCGAGGCGAAGGGTTCCCTGATCGTGTCGGTTCCTGTAGGCGCCGGACGTCCACCGCTTCACGCCGGCCGCAGGTGGACGATGTCCCCGGCCCCCACCGGCTCCTGTACCCCCTCCGCCGTCGCGATCACCAGGCGCCCGTCCCCGTCCACGGCCACCGCCTCCCCGACGATCGACCGGTCACCGGGCAGCTCCGCCCGCACCACGCGCCCGAGCGTGGCGCAGCCCGCCGCGTACGTCTCCTGCAGGCCGCTCGCCGCGGGGTCGCCCGCGGCCGCCCGCCACCGGCCGTACCAGTCCTCCAGCGACCGCAGCACCGCCCGCAGCAGGGGGTCCCGGTCCGTGCTCACCGCCCCGGCCAGCGCCAGCGAGCCCGCGCGGGGCACCGGGAGCTCTTCCTCCTTGAGGGTGACGTTGATGCCGACGCCCATCACCACCCCGTCGTCCCCGGCCCGCTCCGCGAGGATGCCTCCGGCCTTGCGCTCCTCCCCGCCCACGGTCACCAGCAGGTCGTTGGGCCACTTGAGTGCCGTGTCGACCCCGGCCGCCCGCGACAGCCCCGTCGCCACCGCCACGCCGGTGAGCAGCGGCAGCCAGCCCCAGCGCTCGACCGGCACCTGGGCCGGCTTCAGCAGCACGGAGAAGAACAGCCCCGACCGGGCCGGTGCCGTCCACTGCCGGTCCAGGCGTCCCCGGGCCGAGGTCTGCTCCTCGGCGACGAGGACGGCGCCCTCCTCGGCCACGCCCTTCACGGCCAGCGCCACCAGGTCGGTATTGGTGGACCCGGTGCGCTGCACGACCTCCACCTCGCGGTAGAGGCCGCCGTCGCGGACCAGCGCCCGGCGCAGCGCCGGAGCGTTGAGCGGGGGGCGTTCCAGATCGGACCAGCGGCTGTCGTCTGATGCATCTCGCGGCGTCATGCAAGCCACCCTAGGTGTGGCAAACGCCGCACTGCCGATCGGTAGACGCACCACTACTCTACGGATGAGTAACCGTCCCCCCTTTTGAGCAGGCAGGGAGCCGCGATCCCGATGTCCGAGCCGGAAGCGCAGATCGACATCCACACCACCGCGGGCAAGCTCGCGGATCTTCAGCGCCGCATCGACGAAGCGACGCACGCCGGCTCCGCACGTGCCGTGGAGAAGCAGCACGCCAAGGGCAAGCTGACGGCCCGTGAGCGGGTCGAACTCCTCCTGGACGAGGGGTCGTTCGTGGAGCTGGACGAATTCGCCCGGCACCGCTCCAGCAACTTCGGGCTGGAGCACAACCGCCCCTACGGCGACGGTGTCGTCACCGGGTACGGCACCGTCGACGGCCGCCCGGTCGCGGTGTTCTCGCAGGACTTCACCGTCTTCGGCGGTGCGCTGGGCGAGGTGTACGGCCAGAAGATCGTCAAGGTGATGGACTTCGCGCTGAAGACCGGCTGCCCGGTCATCGGCATCAACGACTCCGGCGGCGCCCGCATCCAGGAGGGTGTCGCGTCGCTGGGCGCCTACGGCGAGATCTTCCGCCGCAACACCCACGCCTCGGGTGTGATCCCGCAGATCAGCCTGGTCGTCGGGCCGTGCGCGGGCGGCGCGGTGTACTCGCCGGCCATCACCGACTTCACGGTCATGGTCGACCAGACCTCGCACATGTTCATCACCGGTCCGGACGTCATCAAGACCGTCACCGGCGAGGACGTCGGCTTCGAGGAGCTGGGCGGGGCGCGCACCCACAACTCCGCCTCGGGCGTGGCGCATCACATGGCCGGGGACGAGAAGGACGCCATCGAGTACGTCAAGCAGCTGCTGTCGTACCTGCCGTCCAACAACCTCTCCGAGCCGCCGGTGTACCCGGAGGAGGCGGACCTCGAACTCACCGACGAGGACCGCGAGCTGGATGTGATCGTGCCGGACAGCGCGAACCAGCCGTACGACATGCACACCGTGATCGAGCACGTCCTGGACGACGCCGAGTTCTTCGAGACGCAGCCGCTGTTCGCGCCGAACATCCTCACCGGGTTCGGGCGGGTGGAGGGCCGGCCGGTCGGGATCGTCGCCAACCAGCCGATGCAGTTCGCGGGCTGCCTGGACATCGACGCCTCCGAGAAGGCGGCGCGGTTCGTGCGCACGTGCGACGCGTTCAACGTGCCCGTGCTCACCTTCGTCGACGTGCCCGGGTTCCTGCCGGGCGTGGACCAGGAGCACACCGGCATCATCCGGCGCGGCGCCAAGCTGATCTACGCCTACGCCGAGGCGACGGTCCCGCTGATCACCGTGATCACCCGCAAGGCCTTCGGCGGCGCCTACGACGTCATGGGCTCCAAGCACCTGGGCGCCGACCTGAACCTGGCCTGGCCGACCGCGCAGATCGCCGTGATGGGCGCGCAGGGCGCGGTGAACATCCTGCACCGCAGGACCATCGCGGAGGCGGAGGCGAACGGGGAGGATCTGGAGGCGGTGCGCGCCCGGCTGATCCGGGAGTACGAGGACACCCTCCTCAACCCCTACGTCGCGGCCGAGCGCGGTTACGTCGACGCCGTGATCATGCCGTCGGAGACCCGTCGGCACGTCGTGCGCGGGCTGCGTCAGCTGCGTACCAAGCGGGCGTCCCTGCCGCCGAAGAAGCACGGCAACATCCCCCTCTAAGGAGCCGTTGTGACGATCAAGGTCCTGCGGGGCAACCCGACACCGGAGGAGCTGGCCGCCGCCCTGGCGGTGGTCCGCGCCCGCGCCGCGGCGGTGGCAGCCGAGCCGTCCGGCGCGGACCGGCCGGGCGACGCGTGGTCCGACCCGGCGAGGGTCGCGGCACACCGGCTGCCGCAGCCGGGGCCCACGACCTGGGCACGGACGTACTGGCCGAGCTGAGGGGCGCGGGGGGAACCGCGCACCGAAGTGGAACCCCGGGCGCCGATTTGAGTACGCGTACTCAGGCGCCCGGGACGGCCACCCCGCACGCTGGGGGCATGTTGTGGTCCGACCCCGAGAACGAGCCCCCTGAGGAACTGCGCGACATGCAGCGCATGCTCCGCAGACTGGGTGTTCTCATGGCGTTGGCCATGGTGCTCGCGATGCTGGTGACCGGTCTACGCTGAACCACATGACCGATCAGCCCCGCCGCCGGCTCGTGCTGGCCTCCCAGTCCCCCGCCCGACTGAACCTCCTGCGCCAGGCCGGCCTGGACCCCGAGGTCATCGTGAGCGGCGTCGACGAGGACGCCGTCACCGCACCCACCCCCGCCGAGCTGGCGCTCGCCCTGGCCGAGGCGAAGGCCTCCGTCGTGGCGGCGAAGCCGGAGGTCATGGGCGCGCTGGTGATCGGCTGCGACTCGGTCCTCGATCTGGACGGACAGGCCCTCGGCAAGCCCGCCGACGCCGAGGAGGCGACCGCCCGCTGGAAGGCGATGCGCGGCCGGGCGGGCACCCTGCAGACCGGGCACTGCGTCTGGGACACGGCGAGCGGACGGTACGCCTCCGCCACCGCGTCCACCGTCGTCCGGTTCGGCGAGCCCACCGACGAGGAGGTCGCCGCGTACGTCGCCTCGGGCGAACCCCTCTACGTCGCCGGGGCGTTCACCCTCGACGGCCGCTCGGCCCCCTTCATCGACGGCATCGACGGCGACCACGGCAACGTCATCGGCCTCAGCCTGCCCCTCCTGCGCCGCCTGCTGGCCGAACTGGGCGTGGGCATCACGGAGTTGTGGGCGCCGGCGGACCGGTGACGGGCGGCGCGCCCTCGCCGTCGGGGACCGCGTCGGCGGGCTCCGCGAGGCCCTCGTAGGTCATCAGCAGCAGCACGATCAGCCCCAGCACCACGACCATGAACAGGAACTCGGCCCAGCCGAGCAGTCCCCAGGCGAACGCGCCGAGCAGCCCGTGCACCACCGCCGCGCTGATCAGCAGCACCCGGCCGAGGCCGGCCGCCGGGCGGTCGCGGAGTGCCACCAGCAGGGCGACCACGCCGCACAGGGCGAAGTACAGGCCGAAGGCGAGGCCGCCGATCTTCGAGGACACCGACATCACGTCCGGGTCGAGGCCCGCCAGGGACATGTCCTGGCGGTCGACCACGACGCCCATGAACCACTGGACCGCCGCGATGCCGACCGCCTCCACGAAGAGGACCACCGCCACCACCCAAGCCACCGGTCTGCGCACCACCGGTCCCCACCCACTTCCGAGCGCTCCAGCGCCGTCCTAGCAGGACTGCGGTTACTGCAAGTACGTTCAGGACAGCGAACGCTACTAACGGGTAAACCTCGGGACAAGGGTTCTGGGAAGGGCAAAGAATCATTGGGCCATTCGTAGGGACTCCACAAAGAAACGGAGTGGGCCGCAGCACCCCTTCACAGAGACCTTGACCACACCCGAGGGCTAGGGTTGCCCCGAGGAGTCCCGCGTACGGCGGTGCCACAAGGGATTTCGCGGGTCGAGCGAGCCTCGAATCACGCTCCGTGTGGGCAAGCTCACCATTGGGGACGGGTCGAAGTGCCGTGTCGGCAGTCCCTAAACTCGGCTTGTTTCAAGGAGGGAGCCTCAATCGTGCGCAAGGTGCTCATCGCCAACCGTGGCGAAATCGCTGTCCGCGTGGCCCGGGCATGCCGGGACGCCGGTATCGCGAGCGTGGCCGTATACGCCGACCCGGACCGGGACGCTCTGCATGTCCGCGCCGCGGATGAGGCGTTCGCGCTGGGCGGTGACACTCCGGCCACCAGTTACCTGGACATCGACAAGGTCCTGAAGGCGGCGCGCGAGTCGGGAGCGGACGCCATCCATCCCGGCTACGGCTTCCTCTCCGAGAACGCCGAGTTCGCGCAGGCGGTTCTCGACGCGGACCTGATCTGGATCGGCCCGCCGCCGCAGGCCATCCGGGATCTCGGGGACAAGGTCGCCGCCCGTCACATCGCCCAGCGCGCCGGCGCGCCGCTGGTCGCCGGTACGCCCGACCCGGTCTCCGGCGCGGAGGAGGTCGTCGCCTTCGCCGAGCAGCACGGTCTGCCGATCGCGATCAAGGCCGCCTTCGGTGGCGGTGGCCGTGGTCTGAAGGTCGCCCGGACCCTCGAAGAGGTGCCGGAGCTGTACGACTCGGCGGTCCGTGAGGCCGTCGCCGCGTTCGGGCGGGGCGAGTGCTTCGTCGAGCGCTACCTGGACAAGCCGCGGCACGTGGAGACCCAGTGCCTGGCCGACCGCCACGGCAATGTCGTCGTCGTGTCGACCCGTGACTGCTCGCTGCAGCGCCGGCACCAGAAGCTGGTCGAGGAGGCCCCGGCGCCGTTCCTGTCCGAGGCGCAGATGGCCGAGCTGTACTCCTCCTCCAAGGCGATCTTGAAGGAGGCCGGTTACGTCGGCGCCGGCACGGTGGAGTTCCTGGTCGGCATGGACGGCACGATCTCCTTCCTGGAGGTCAACACCCGTCTGCAGGTCGAGCACCCGGTCACCGAGGAGGTCGCCGGCATCGACCTGGTGCGCGAGATGTTCCGGATCGCCGACGGCGAGGAGCTCGGCTACGGCGACCCGGTGCTGCGCGGGCACTCCTTCGAGTTCCGCATCAACGGCGAGGACCCGGGCCGCAACTTCCTGCCCGCGCCCGGCACCGTCACCACCTTCGAGCCGCCGTCCGGACCCGGTGTCCGCCTCGACGCGGGCGTGGAGTCCGGCTCGGTCATCGGCCCCGCCTGGGACTCGCTGCTGGCCAAGCTGATCGTCACCGGCCGCACCCGCAAGGAGGCCCTTCAGCGGGCCGCGCGCGCCCTGGAGGAGTTCCAGGTCGAGGGCATGGCCACGGCCATTCCGTTCCACCGCGCGGTCGTCAGGGACCCGGCGTTCGCCCCCGAGCTCACCGGCAGCCAGGACCCGTTCACGGTCCACACCCGCTGGATCGAGACCGAGTTCGTCAACGAGATCAAGCCCTTCGCCGCTCCCGCGGATGCGGAGGCGGACGAGGAGACGGGCCGGGAGACGGTCGTCGTCGAGGTGGGCGGCAAGCGCCTGGAGGTCTCCCTGCCGTCCTCGCTCGGCATGTCGCTGGCCCGTACCGGCCTCGCGGCGGGCGCCAAGCCCAAGCGGCGCGCGGCGAAGAAGTCGGGTCCCGTCGCCTCCGGCGACACCCTCGCCTCCCCGATGCAGGGCACGATCGTCAAGATCGCGGTCGAGGAGGGCCAGGAGGTCAAGGAAGGCGACCTGGTCGTCGTCCTGGAGGCCATGAAGATGGAACAGCCGCTCAACGCCCACAAGTCCGGCACCATCAAGGGCCTGTCCGCCGAGGTCGGCGCGTCCCTCACCTCCGGCGCCGCGATCTGCGAGATCAAGGACTGAGCCGTACGCACACCCCGAGGCGCCCGGCGGACTGCACCGAACAGTCCGCCGGGCGTCCGGCTTTTCCCGGGCGGCGGCATGCCCGGTCCGACCGGGCCGCCCACGGATGGGTGATGGCATCCTGAGACAGGAGCCGGGCGCTGATGAGAGCAGGTGGGGGCCATGGTGGGCGCGACCTCGCGCGGGACCGCGGAGAGTGGTGGTGCGGCGGCACCGGGGAGCGCGGCGCGGGTCATGCGCGCCGATGCCCGGCGCAACTACGAGCGCCTGCTCACCGAGGCCCGCACCGCCTTCGCCGAGCACGGCACGGACGCGTCCCTGGAGGACGTGGCCCGCCGGGCGGGCGTGGGCATCGGCACCCTCTACCGCCACTTCCCCAACCGCCACGCTCTGCTGAGCGCGGTCTTCGAGGACGCGGTGAGCGATCTGCTGGCCCGGGCCCGCGAACTGCGCCGGGCCCCGGAGCCGTGCACGGCCCTGGTGACCTGGTTGCGGGAGATGGTCCAGCACGCGAGCGAGTACCGGGGGCTGTCGCGGGCGCTGATGTCGGTCTCCCGCGACGACACGTCGGCCCTGTCCCGCTGCAGCGACCCGATCAGGGAGGCGGGGGGCGAGCTGCTGGGCCGGGCCCAGGAGGCGGGCACGGTCCGTACGGACGTGGCGATCGGTGATCTGCTCCAGCTCACCCATGCCATCGCGCTGGCGGCGGAGGCGAGCCCGGGAGATGCGGAACTGGCGGACAGGTTGCTGATGCTGACACTGCGAGGCCTGAAAGCGGGCCTCTAGGAGCGCGGGGACCTACCGCCGCCGGAGATCGGCGACCCGCGCCCGCTCGGACCCGGGAACGGGCTCGCCGAGCACGGCCGAGCGAAGTCCGGCAGGAGCACTCCGCCGGGGCCCCGGCACGGAACGTGCCCTCCGCGCCGGGACTTCGTCACCCCCCGGGCTCCCGCTCGCCCCGGCCACGGCGATCTGCACCCCCTGATCGGCAAGGGCCTGCAGCTCGGTCTGGGCGCGGTCGTCATGGGCCGGCGGCTCGTCGGTCACCAGCCGCGTGATCACATCCGTGGGCACGGTCTGGAACATGGTGTCCGTCCCGAGCTTGGTGTGATCGGCGAGCACGACGACCTCGGCCGCCGCCTGCACCAGCGCCCGGTCGACGGACGCCGAGAGCATGTTGGAGGTGGAGAGCCCGCGCTCGGCCGTGAGGCCGCTCCCGGACAGGAAGGCCCGGGAGACCCGCAGCCCCTGGAGGGACTGCTCGGCGCCGGAGCCGACCAGGGCGTAGTTGGAACCGCGCAGGGTGCCGCCGGTCATCACGACCTCCACCCGGTTCGCGTGGGCCAGCGCCTGGGCCACCAGCAGGGAGTTGGTGACGACGGTCAGCCCGGGCACCCGGGCCAGCCGGCGGGCCAGCTCCTGCGTGGTCGTACCGGCCCCGACGACGATGGCCTCGCCCTCTTCGACGAGGTTCGCGGCGAGATCGGCGATGGCCGTCTTCTCGGCGGTCGCGAGATGTGATTTCTGCGGAAAGCCGGACTCCCGCGTGAACCCGCCCGGCAATACCGCACCGCCATGCCGGCGGTCGAGGAGTCCTTCTGCCTCCAGCGCGCGCACGTCCCGCCGTACGGTCACTTCGGAGGTCTGGACGACGCGGGCGAGCTCACGGAGCGACACGGCCCCGTTCGCTCGCACCATTTCGAGGATCAATTGGCGACGTTCTGCAGCGAACACGAAACTGACAGTAACCCCAACGACCGTCTGCTTTCAGCAGTTTGCGCCGAATAGCAGAAGTTGTTCGTACAGAAGGGCGGGAAGTGGTATAGGGGCTACGCCCCGCGCCTATGCCGCACGCATGCTCGACAACTCCCCGTGACCAGCGGGGAGTCGGTTCAGGCCGTCAGACCTCGCCGCCGCTCTTGCGGGTGTGCAGCTGCCGGGCCACCTCGGCGATCGACCCCGAAAGAGAGGGGTACACGGTGAACGCGTTCGCGATCTGTTCGACCGTCAGATTGTTGTCGACGGCGATCGAGATGGGGTGGATCAGTTCCGAGGCGCGCGGGGCGACGACCACACCGCCGACCACGATGCCGGTGCCCGGACGGCAGAAGATCTTGACGAAGCCGTCCCGGATGCCCTGCATCTTGGCGCGCGGGTTGCGCAGGAGCGGCAGCTTGACGACCCGGGCGTCGATCTTCCCGGCGTCCACGTCGGACTGGCTGTAGCCGACGGTGGCGATCTCGGGGTCGGTGAAGACGTTGGAGGAGACCGTCTTCAGGTTCAGCGGGGTGACCGCGTCGCCGAGGAAGTGGTACATGGCGATGCGTCCCTGCATGGCGGCGACGGACGCGAGGGCGAAGACGCCGGTGACGTCGCCCGCGGCGTACACGCCCGGGGCGGTCGTGCGGGACACCTTGTCGGTCCAGATGTGCCCGGAGTCGCGCAGCCGGACACCGGCCTCCTCCAGGCCGAGCCCGGCGCTGTTCGGGATGGCGCCGACGGCCATGAGGCAGTGCGAGCCGGTGATCACGCGGCCGTCGGCGAGGGTGACCTCGACCCGGTCGCCGACCCGCTTGGCGGCGGAGGCGCGGGAGCGGGCCATCACGTTCATGCCGCGGCGGCGGAAGACGTCCTCCAGGACGGCGGCGGCGTCCGGGTCCTCGCCGGGCAGGACGCGGTCGCGCGAGGACACGAGCGTGACCTTCGACCCGAGGGCCTGGTAGGCGCCGGCGAACTCGGCACCGGTCACGCCCGAGCCGACCACGATGAGCTCTTCCGGCAGCTCGTCGAGGTCGTAGACCTGGGTCCAGTTGAGGATGCGCTCGCCGTCGGGCTGGGCGTCGGGCAGTTCGCGCGGGTGACCGCCGGTGGCGATGAGCACGGCGTCGGCGGGGAGCGTCTCCTCGGTGCCGTCGGCGGCGGTGACGATCACCTTGCGGGAGCCGTCGAGGCTCTGCATGCCGTCGAGCCGTCCCCGGCCGCGCAGGACGCGGGCGCCCGCCCGGGTCACGGAGGCGGTGATGTCGTGCGACTGGGCGAGCGCCAGCCGCTTCACCCGCCGGTTGACCTTGCCGAGGTCCACGCCGACGACCCGCGCGGGGGTGTCGATGTGCGGGGTGTCGTCGGCCACGATGATGCCGAGCTCCTCGTACGAGGAGTCGAAGGTGGTCATCACCTCGGCCGTGGCGATCAGAGTCTTGGACGGTACGCAGTCGGTGAGCACCGACGCCCCGCCCAGACCGTCGCAGTCGACGACGGTCACCTCCGCGCCGAGCTGAGCGGCGACCAGCGCCGCTTCGTATCCGCCGGGTCCGCCACCGATGATCACGATCCGAGTCACGTACTCCATTGTCCCGCACGCACCCCGGTGCTACGGCCCAGGGGGCCGCCCGAGATCCCACTGTTACGGGAGGGACTGCCGTGGCGCCCTGCCGTACCCTTCCCCCATGTCGCTCTACGCCGCGTACGCCGGCAACCTCGACGCGCGGCTGATGACCCGCCGCGCCCCCCATTCGCCGCTGCGCGCCACCGGCTGGCTGAACGGGTGGCGGCTGACCTTCGGGGGCGAGCAGATGGGCTGGGAGGGCGCGCTGGCGACGATCGTCGAGGACCCGCTGTCCCAGGTCTTCGTCGCGCTGTACGACATCGCCCCGATGGACGAGGAGTCCCTGGACCGCTGGGAGGGCGTGGGCCTGGGCGTGTACCGCCGGATGCGGGTGCGGCCGCTCACCCTGGACGGCGAGGAGTCCGCCTGGGCGTACGTCCTGAACGGCTACGAGGGCGGCCTGCCCTCGGCCCGCTACCTCGGCGAGGTGGCCGACGCGGCGGAGTCGGCGGGTGCGCCGCACGACTACGTGATGGAGCTGCGCAAGCGGCCTTGCTGAGGCGCCCCGCCCGCGGAGCCGTTTCGTCGGAAACAACAAGACAACGATCGCCATCCCGTGGGCTCTGTCATCTACGCGCGTAGGCCCTGACCGGCTACCCTCGTCGGCGTGAACGCATCTCTTCTTCCGGACGACATCCAGGGCGACCCCTACTCCGCCGCCGACGCCGCCGCCGCTCGCCTGCGCGAACTGACCGGGGCCGAGACCCACGACGTCGCCCTCGTGATGGGCTCCGGCTGGGCGCCGGCCGTGGGCGCCCTCGGCGACCCCGACGCCGAGTTCCCGGTCACCGAGCTGCCCGGGTTCCCGGCTCCGGCGGTCGCGGGCCACGGCGGCAAGGTCCGCTCGTACACGATCGGCGAGAAGCGGGCGCTGGTCTTCCTCGGCCGTACGCACTACTACGAGGGCCGTGGGGTGGCCGCGGTGGCGCACGGCGTCCGTACGGCGGTCGCGGCCGGCTGCAAGACCATCGTGCTGACGAACGGGTGCGGTGGTCTGCGCGAGGGCATGCGCCCCGGGCAGCCGGTCCTGATCAGCGACCACATCAACCTCACGGCGACCTCGCCGATCGTGGGCGCGAACTTCGTCGACCTGACGGACCTGTACTCGCCGCGGCTGCGGGCGCTGTGCAAGGAGATCGACCCCACGCTGGAGGAGGGCGTCTACGCCCAGTTCCCCGGCCCGCACTACGAGACGCCGGCGGAGATCCGCATGGCGCGGGTCATCGGGGCGGACCTGGTGGGCATGTCGACGGTCCTGGAGGCCATCGCGGCGCGTGAGGCGGGCGCGGAGGTGCTGGGCATCTCCCTGGTCACGAACCTCGCCGCGGGGATGACGGGCGAGCCCCTGAACCACGAGGAAGTCCTCCAGGCCGGCCGCGACAGCGCCACCCAGATGGGCGCCCTGCTGGCCCGGGTACTGGGCCGCCTGTAGACCGAGGAAGACGACCCCCGCTCCCCGGACGCCGGAGGCTGTTCCAGCCCGTCCGGCGTTCGGGGACGAGGCCCTTGCCGGGCCGACAGGGCCGAACGAACAACACGAGAGGTTGACCCGACGTGCACGACGATCTCATCGCAAGGGCCCAGGCATGGCTGGCCGAGGACCCCGACGCGGACACCCGTGACGAACTCGCCGAGCTGATCGACGCCAAGGACACCGCGGAGCTCGCCGCACGCTTCGGCGGCACCCTCCAGTTCGGCACCGCGGGCCTGCGCGGCGAACTCGGCGCCGGCCCCATGCGCATGAACCGCACGGTCGTCATCCGCGCCGCCGCCGGCCTCGCCGCGTACCTGAAGAAGCACGGCCAGGACGGCGGCCTCGTCGTGATCGGCTACGACGCCCGCCACAAGTCGGAGGACTTCGCCCGCGACACCGCCGCCGTGATGACCGGCGCCGGCCTGCGGGCCGCCGTACTCCCCCGCCCGCTGCCCACCCCGGTCCTGGCGTACGCCATAAGGCACCTCGGCGCGGTCGCCGGCGTGGAGGTCACCGCCAGCCACAACCCGCCCCGGGACAACGGCTACAAGGTCTACCTCGGCGACGGCTCCCAGATCGTGCCGCCCGCCGACGCCGAGATCGCCGCCGAGATCGACGCCATCGGTTCCCTCACCACCGTCCCGCGCCCCACCACCGGCTGGGAGACCCTCGACGAGGGCGTCCTGGACGCCTACCTCGCCCGCACGGACGCCGTCCTCGCCCAGGACTCCCCCCGGACCGCCCGCACGGTCTACACGGCCATGCACGGCGTCGGCAAGGACGTGCTGCTCGCCGCGTTCGCGAGGGCCGGCTTCCCCGAGCCCGCGCTGGTCGCCGAGCAGGCCGAGCCCGACCCGGACTTCCCCACCGTCGCCTTCCCCAACCCGGAAGAGCCCGGCGCGATGGACCTCGCCTTCGCGAAGGCCCGCGAGACCGACCCGGACCTCGTCGTCGCCAACGACCCCGACGCCGACCGCTGCGCCGTGGCCGTCAAGGACGGGGACGCGTGGCGGATGCTGCGCGGCGACGAGGTGGGGGCCCTGCTCGCGGCCCACCTGGTCGGCCGCGGAGCACAGGGCACGTTCGCCGAGTCGATCGTCTCCTCCTCCCTCCTCGGCCGGATCGCCGAGAAGGCGAACCTCCCGTACGAGGAGACCCTCACCGGCTTCAAGTGGATCGCCCGCGTGGAGGGTCTGCGCTACGGCTACGAGGAGGCCCTCGGCTACTGCGTCGACCCCGACGGTGTCCGCGACAAGGACGGCATCACCGCGGCGCTGCTGATCACCGAGCTGGCCTCGGAGCTGAAGGAGCGGGGCCGTACCCTGCTCGACCTCCTCGACGACCTCGCCGTCGAGCACGGGCTGCACGCCACCGACCAGCTCTCGGTCCGCGTCGAGGACCTGTCCGTCATCGCGGACGCCATGCGCCGGCTGCGCGAGCGGCCGCCGACGGAGCTGGCGGGCCTCGCCGTCACCCGTGCCGAGGACCTCACCCGGGGCACGGACCGGCTGCCGCCGACCGACGGGCTGCGCTACACCCTCGACGGCGCCCGGGTGATCGTCCGCCCCAGCGGTACCGAGCCCAAGCTCAAGTGCTACCTGGAGGTCGTCGTGCCGGTCGCCGGCCACTCCGCCCTCCCGGCGGCCCGCGCCCGGGCCACCGAGCTGCTGGCGGCGATCAAGCGGGACCTGTCGGCGGCGGCCGGCATCTGATCCGCGTCACCCGAGACCGACGACGGGGCGCCTTCGCGCGAGGGCGCCCCATCGGGTGATTTCGGCGCGGCGGCTGACGCGGGCTCCCCTCGGCGGCACACCCTCCGGGCAACCGTGGACCGGCACCCGCCCACGCGTCAGCCCAGGAGCCGCCGCCGTGTCCACCACCGCCTTCCGGCCGACATCCCGGGCGACCCCAGCCCCCGCCCCGCGCGCGCACCGCCCCGGCCCCCTCCGCCGCGCGGCCCCGGCGCTCCTCGCCTACGTCGCCGTACGCGCGACGGGCCTGCTGGTGCTGACCGTCTGGGCGCACCGCAGGGGTCACGGGGTCTGGCCGATCCTGGCGACGCGGTGGGACGCCGACTGGTACCTGGGCATCGCCGACCACGGTTACGCGACCGGTCTCGGCACCGCGTACAACGCCAACAACATGGCGTTCTTCCCGCTCCACCCGCTGCTGATCAGGGCCGTGTCGGCCGTCGCGCCGGGCAGCCCCGCGAGCACCGGGCTCTGCATCGCCGTGGTCGCCTCGCTGGTGGCCGCGTGGGGGATCTTCGCCGTCGGCGACCTGCTGCACGACCGACGCGTCGGCGTCCTCCTGACCGTCCTGTGGGCCGCGTACCCGGTCGGGCTGGTGCAGTGGATGGGCTACACCGAGTCCTTGTTCACGGCCTGCGCCGCCTGGTCCCTGTACGCCGTGCTGACCGGCCGCTGGCTGTGGGCGGCTGCCTGCGCGGTCCTCGCGGGCCTGACCCGCCCGACCGGCATCGCGGTGGCGGCCGCCGTCACGGTCACCGCGCTGCTCGCCCTGCGCCGGCGTCCCTTTCCGCCCAGTGCCCTCGCCGCCGCGGTCCTGGCCCCGCTCGGCTGGTGCGGTTACGTCGGCTGGGTCGGCCTGCGCACGGGCCGCTGGGACGGCTATTTCGCCGTACAGCGGCTGTGGCGCAACGAACTGGACGGCGGCGCCGGGACGCTGCGCTGGATGCGCGACCTCCTGCTGCGGGACCCCAAGCCCCACCTGTTCCTGGTACTGGTGACGGGCGTCCTGCTGGCGTCGGCGGTGCTCTTCGCCCTGTCCGTGGCGGACCGCCAGCCGCTGCCGCTGCTGGTGTTCACCGGCGTGCTCCTCGCGATCGTCCTGACCAGCGACGGCGTCTACTTCCCCCGGGCCCGCTTCCTCCTCCCGGCCTTCCCCCTCCTCCTCCCCCTGGCCCTCCACCTGACCCGCGCCTCCCCCCGCTACCGCGCCCTGACCCTGACCACGGCGGCAGCGGCCTCGGCCTACTTCGGCGCGTACATGCCCCTGGTCTGGTCGAGCGCGCCGTAACGGGCTCCGCGGGACAACGGCCCGGCCGCACCCATCCGCATCACCGCAGGCCGGTGGATCCGGCAGCCCATTGCACTGCGCCGCGACCTGACGGCACGGACCGACCGACGACACGCGCCACAACCGCCACCCGACCGATCGCGGGCCACAGCGCCACGGGCCACACCGCAAGCACCGGTCACTCCGCCGCAGGCGCAGGCCGCAAGCCTGGCCAGGGGCACTGGCGGCCCGGGAGCACCGGCCGGTCAGCGCGGTGGGCAGTCGCGGACGGCCCGGGCTTCCTACAACCCCACCCGGACCGTCACCAGGGCCGCCACCCAGGCCGCCGCCAGGACCAGTGCCCAAGGCCAGAGCACCCGCCCGCGCTTGTCGGCCTCGCCCGTGGGGCGCAGGGCGGGGTCGGCGTGCAGGGCGTTGAGTTCGGCGGCCAGCCGGTCGTAGGGGTGGGTCAGGCCGCGTCGTCGTTCCAGCCACGTCCAGCGGGGGGCGGCGATGGTCCAGGACTGTCCGCCGCGCCACCGAAGCTTCAGTTCCATGGACCGATGGCGGGCGGAGCGGAAGTCGTCCCAGGGGATGTGGGTGACCTTGAACAGGCCGTTGATCCACAGCCCGGCCCGGTCGGCGGTGATCCGCCAGCCCACTCGCACCGGCAGCCGGGCGGCGCCGTAGAGCCCCACCAGCAGGACTACCAGCTGCTGCCAGAGCGGGACCCCGGCATCCGTGAACACGGCCCAGCTCAGCCAGACCCCCCACTGCGCCAGCAGCACGGCCGCCAGCCAGTCCAGCCGCCCCGCACGCCACCGCAGCACCGGCTGTGCGACGAGGGCGACCTCGGCCGGCTCCTCCGCGGTGTCCGGGACGGTCCGCACCGGCCGCACGGCCCCGACCGACCGCTCCACGACGGGCGGGTGGTCCGGGTCCTCGTCGGCGCTGACGATCACGATCTCGGCACCGTCGTAGGGCACCCCGTAGAGCAGGGCCTCGCGCAGCGGGCCCGGCGTGTCGTCGGCCAGCCGGTCGAGAAGGTCGTCGTCGGCCTCGTCCTCCGTGTCGTCCGCGTCGTCGGCCTCGGCCTCGTCCTCCGGCTCCTCCTCGCCGGAGTCCAAGGGCAGCACGGAGACGGCGAACAGCGGGCGCCGCGCGGCAACGTCGTCCGCGGCGAACACCTCGGTCAGGGCCGCCGGATCGTCCCGCATCAGCACCCGCAGCACAGGCGCCGGTCCGGACCCCAGCCGGGAGGCGCGGACGCGCCCGAGCCCGGCCGAGACGAGGAGCGTGAGGCCCACCCCGACCAGCAGGAAGCCCGCGGCGGCGACCATCCCGCCGAACGCGACCGCCACCCCGCCACCGGCGATCACCACCGGCCCGAAGACCCCGAGCAGCACGCCCCGCCGCAACGGCGCCCCGGCCCCCGGCACAGGAGCCGCAACCCCCTCCGCGGCGGCCAGCGCGCACGCCCGCTGCCGCTTCCGGGCCCGCAGCCGCACCTCGGCGAGCGCGAGGCAGATCCCGGCGAGCACCACGGCCCCGAGCAGCCCGGCCCACCCCGCCCGCTCCAGGGCGGCCGCCACCACGAGCCCCGGCGCGGCGACCCGCACCACCTCGGGCCGCACCAGCACCCAGAGCAGCTGGAGCGGCAGCAGGGCCGCGAGATACGGCTCCACGCCGGCGGCGGCCAGGGCGAGCGTGACCCCGCCGGCCACCACCGTCACCAGTTCGTCGAACCGCCCGTACGCCCGCACGGGCACCCACCGGGGCGGCAGCTCCGCGACCCAGCGCCGCCCCTGCTCACCGGTCCACGGCAGAACGCCCGGGGGCACGACGGACTCGGGCAGAGGCAGGGGCGACGGGGGCCGAACATGTGTAGTCATCACTGACCAGACACGCGAACGGCCGGGTTGGTTGCGGGGACGCGGAAAGCGGAAACGGCACCGCAGAGGAACGGACGGCTCCGGAGAAGAGCAGGTCCGCCCCAGAGCCCCGGAGAAGAGCACGTCCGCCCCGGAGAAGAAACAGGACCGCCCCGGCGACCCCCGCTCAGCCCACCAGCAGCACGACCACCAGCAGCACGAGCCCCGCCGCGAAGGGCCCGAGCACCTCGTAGGCCCATCGCACGGTGACCTCTCCCTGCGCGGACTCCGCCTTCTCCCGGGTGGCGAGCAGCTCCCGCAGTTCGTCCATCACCTTGTCGGTCTCGGCGCGCACGGGCCCGTCGACCTCGGCGCCGCCCCCGAAGCCCCCGAACCCGAGCCCGAGGCCGCCCCGCCTGGGACGCTGGCCGTTGCGCTCGGCCTCCGCCCGCGCGGTCCGCCGGGCGGCCTTCTTCCGGTCCCGCAGGGAGACCGGGATCGCCCACAGCTGGTACTTCGTCCCGGACTCGTCCACGACCTCGTTGGAGTAACCGGACCGCAGGGAGACGACCTGCCCCCAGGGCAGCACGACCACCCGGAACGGGTTCCGGATCCGCAGCCGGTCCTCGTTGGCGAAGACCGCCGGCCGCAGCGTGAACGCGGTCACCACGGGCACGATCAGCAGCAGCGACGCCAGCGCCAGCCAGGGCGTCCGCCCCGACCCCTGCACCAGCGCGTCGATCCCCAGCCAGAGCGCGATGGCGAGCAGCAGGGCGCCGCCCGTCATGCCCATGGGCGAGCGGTAGACCCGGTCCCGCGCGGGCGGAACCGGCGGCTGCGGCACTGATGAGGGGCGATCCGGGGTCGTCATGCCCCCGATTCTGCCCGACGTGCCGCCGGCGCTCATGCGCGGTGCCCGCTCCGAAGATGAGCGCCCGGGGCTGTACAGCCGCTACGCGCGTAGATATGCTCGTCTGGTGACCATGCCCACCAATGCACCCACCGCAGCCACCCTCGCGGACGTCACCGCCTCCGACAGCACGCTGCGCCGCTTCCTCCACGGGCTGCCCGGCGTCGACGCGGTCGGCCTGGAGGGACGCGCCGCCTCCCTCGGCACCCGTTCCATCAAGACGACCGCCAAGGCGTACGCCATCGACCTCGCGATCTCGATGGTCGACCTGACGACGCTGGAAGGCGCGGACACCCCGGGCAAGGTCCGGGCGCTCGGCGCCAAGGCGGTCCGTCCCGATCCCACCGACCGGACGACCCCGCCCACGGCCGCGGTCTGCGTCTATCCGGACATGGTGGCCGTGGCCAAGGAGGCCGTCGCCGGTTCCGTCGTGAAGGTCGCCTCCGTCGCCACCGCCTTCCCGGCCGGCCGCGCCGCCCTCGCGGTGAAGCTGGCGGACGTGCGGGACGCGATCGCCGCGGGCGCCGACGAGATCGACATGGTCATCGACCGCGGGGCCTTCCTCGCGGGGAAGTACCTGAAGGTCTACGACGAGATCGTCGCCGTAAGGGAGGCCTGCGGGACCGCTGCCCGGCTGAAGGTCATCTTCGAGACCGGCGAGCTGTCGACGTACGACAACATCCGGCGCGCGAGCTGGCTCGGCATGCTGGCCGGGGCCGACTTCATCAAGACCTCGACCGGCAAGGTGGCGGTGAACGCGACGCCCGCGAACACCCTCCTGATGCTGGAGGCGGTGCGGGACTTCCGCGCCCAGACGGGGGTGCAGGTCGGTGTGAAGCCGGCCGGCGGCATCCGTACCACCAAGGACGCGATCAAGTTCCTGGTCCTCGTGAACGAGACGGCCGGCGCGGACTGGCTGGACAACCACTGGTTCCGCTTCGGCGCCTCCTCCCTCCTCAACGACCTGCTGATGCAGCGTCAGAAGCTGGCCACCGGCCGCTACTCCGGCCCCGACTACGTGACGGTGGACTGATCAACATGGCTTCCGTATTCGAATACGCACCGGCCCCCGAGTCCCGCTCGGTCGTCGACATCGCGCCGTCCTACGGCCTGTTCATCGACGGTGAGTTCGTGGAGGCGGCCGACGGCAAGGTCTTCAAGACCGTCTCGCCGAGCACCGAGGAGGTGCTCTCCGAGATCGCCCAGGCCGGCGAGGCGGACGTCGACCGCGCGGTCAAGGCCGCCCGCAAGGCGTTCGAGAAGTGGTCGGCGCTGCCCGGCTCCGAGCGGGCCAAGTACCTGTTCCGGATCGCCCGGATCATCCAGGAGCGCAGCCGCGAGCTGGCCGTCCTGGAGACCCTGGACAACGGCAAGCCGATCCGCGAGACGCGCGACGCCGACCTGCCCCTGGTCGCCGCGCACTTCTTCTACTACGCGGGCTGGGCCGACAAGCTGGAGCACGCCGGTTACGGCGCCGCCCCGCGCCCGCTCGGCGTGGCGGGCCAGGTCATCCCCTGGAACTTCCCGCTGCTGATGCTGGCGTGGAAGATCGCCCCGGCGCTCGCGACCGGCAACACGGTCGTCCTCAAGCCCGCCGAGACCACCCCGCTGTCGGCCCTCTTCTTCGCGGACATCTGCCGCCAGGCGGGCCTGCCCAAGGGCGTCGTCAACATCCTTCCGGGCTACGGCGACACGGGCGCGGCCCTGGTGGCCCACCCGGACGTGAACAAGGTGGCCTTCACCGGCTCCACCGCGGTCGGCAAGGAGATCGCGCGGACGGTCGCGGGCACCCGCAAGAAGCTGACCCTCGAACTGGGCGGCAAGGGCGCCAACATCGTCTTCGACGACGCCCCGATCGACCAGGCCGTCGAGGGCATCGTCAACGGCATCTTCTTCAACCAGGGCCAGGTCTGCTGCGCGGGCTCCCGGCTGCTGGTCCAGGAGTCGGTGCAGGACGAGCTCCTGGACTCCCTGAAGCGCCGGCTGTCCACGCTGCGCCTCGGCGACCCGCTGGACAAGAACACCGACATCGGCGCGATCAACTCCGAGGAGCAGCTCACCCGGATCACCTCGCTCGTCGAGCGGGGCGAGGCGGAGGGCGGCGAGCGCTGGTCGCCCGCCTGCGAACTCCCCGAGAGCGGCTACTGGTTCGCCCCGACGCTCTTCACGAACGTCACCCAGGCGCACACCATCGCCCGCGACGAGATCTTCGGCCCGGTGCTGTCCGTCCTGACCTTCCGCACCCCGGACGAGGCCGTCGCCAAGGCCAACAACAGCCAGTACGGCCTGTCGGCGGGCATCTGGACGGAGAAGGGATCGCGGATCCTGGCCGTCGCGGGCAAGCTGCGCGCGGGCGTCGTCTGGTCCAACACGTTCAACAAGTTCGACCCGGCCTCGCCGTTCGGCGGGTACAAGGAGTCGGGCTTCGGCCGCGAGGGCGGCCGCCACGGCCTGGAGGCGTACCTCGATGTCTGACGCGACCCGACTCTCCGTCCTCAAGACCTACAAGCTGTACGTCGGGGGCAAGTTCCCCCGCTCCGAAAGCGGCCGGGTGTACGAAGTGACCGACTCCCAGGGCAACTGGCTGGCCAACGCGCCCCTTTCGTCCCGCAAGGACGCCCGTGACGCGGTGGTCGCCGCGCGCAAGGCGTTCGGCGGCTGGTCCGGGGCGACGGCGTACAACCGCGGCCAGGTCCTCTACCGCGTCGCGGAGATGCTGGAGGGCCGCCGCGGGCAGTTCGTGCGGGAAGTGGCCGCCGCCGAGGGCCTGTCGAAGTCGAAGGCCGCCGCCCAGGTGGACGCGGCGATCGACCGCTGGGTCTGGTACGCGGGCTGGACCGACAAGATCGCCCAGGTGGTGGGCGGCGCGAACCCGGTCGCGGGCCCGTACTTCAACCTGTCCTCGCCCGAGCCGACCGGCGTGGTCGCCGTCCTGGCCCCCCAGGAGTCGTCCTTCCTCGGCCTGGTCTCGGTGATCGCCCCGGTGATCGCGACCGGCAACACGGCGATCGTGATCGCGAGCGAGAAGTCCCCGCTTCCGGCCCTCTCCCTCGGCGAGGTCCTGGCCACCTCCGACCTGCCCGGGGGTGTCGTCAACGTCCTGTCGGGCCGTACGGCGGAGATCGCCGCCCCGCTGGCCGCGCACCAGGACGTCAACGCCATCGACCTCGCGGGCGCCGACGAGGCGCTGGCGAAGGAGCTGGAGATCGCGGCGGCGGACAATCTCAAGCGCGTCCTGCGTCCACAGCCTGTGGATTACTCGGCGACTCCGGGCACCGAACGCATGACGGCGTTCCTGGAGACGAAGACGGTCTGGCACCCCACGGGTTCGCTGGGCGCGTCCGGCTCGGCGTACTAGAGCCGCCCCGAACCGGAGAGCCGCGCCTCCCCTCCGTCCGGGGGAAGCGCGGCTCTCTGCCGTCCGGGTCAGCCGCCCAGCAGGGTGGTCGCCTGGCCGAGCACCGGGATGCTGCCGATGGACCGGGCCTGCGCCACCGGGGCGGTGAGCATCTGGGAGGTCAGCGGCTGGAAGTCGCCGAGCTGGGTCCCGACGCCGTTGTCGAGCGGGTCCACGCCCGTGCCGGCCAGCGGGTTGGGCTGCAGGCCCGCGACCGGCCCGGTGACATAGCCGACCATGCCGGTGACGGCCTGGGCACCGGCCTGGGGGTCGATCTTGCCCAGGGAGGTGGGGCGGGTGCGGACCACGTCGTCGAGGACCGGCTCGGCGTCCGCGGCGGCCGTCGGCGCGGCGACGCCGAGGGCCGCGCCCGCGGTCGCGAGAGCGATCAGGGCCCGCCGGGCGGTGGGGTGGGGGGAGGACGCTTGTCCGGCCATGGGATCTGCCACCTTCTGACGCACTGGGTAATCAGGTCGACACGAAGGGTAGTTGAGGTGTGACGCGCGCTTCAAAGCCGACCCGCGGAGTCGATGAACGGCAGGTGAATGCGTCATATTGGTGTTCCGTGAGCTCCCTTCCGCCCGTACCGGCCCGAGTCGTGCTGCTCTGCGGCCCCTCCGGCTCCGGCAAATCCCTTCTCGCGGCCCGCTCCGGACTTCCGGTGCTGCGCCTCGACGACTTCTACAAGGAGGCCGGCGACCCGACGCTGCCGCAGGTCCTCGGGAGCTCGGACATCGACTGGGACCACCCCGGGTCGTGGGACGCCGACAAGGCCGTGGCCGCGATCGAGGACCTGTGCCGCACCGGTCGTACGACGGTCCCGCTCTACGACCTCTCGCTCAGCGCCCGCACCGGCGAGGAGCCCGTCGACATCGGGCGGACCCCGCTGTTCATCGCCGAGGGCATCTTCGCGGCGGAGATCGTCACCCGCTGCCGGGAACTGGGCGTCCTGGCCGACGCGCTGTGCCTGAGCCGCGGCCCGGTCACCACGTTCCGCCGCCGTTTCCTCCGGGACCTGCGGGAGGGCCGTAAGTCCGTGCCCTTCCTGCTGCGCCGCGGCTGGCGGCTGATGCGGACCGAGCGGTCGATCGTGGCCCGCCAGACCGCGCTCGGCGCGTACGCCTGCGACCGGGACGAGGCACTGGGCCGGCTGGCCGACGCGGCCGCGGGACGCGACCTGGCGGCGAGCACCGCCGCCTGAGAAGCCCGGGCGCACGAAGAAGCGGGACTGGACGGACCCCCCGGCCGACCAGTCCCGCTCTCCTTGGTGCTCCCCCGTGCTCCCCCCGGAGCCCCCCCGTACCTTCAGGCGACCAGCTCGCCGAAGGCGTCCTCCTCGTCACGGCCGAAGCTGAGGACCTCGTCCTCGCGCAGCCGGCGGAGCGACCGCCAGATGCTGGACTTCACCGTGCCGACACTGATGCCGAGGATGTCCGCGATCTCCGGGTCGGTGCGGCCCTCGTAGTACCGGAGGACCAGCATCGTCCGCTGGAGTTCGGGCAGCCGGGCCAGCGCCTGCCACAGGACCGCGCGCAGCTCGGTGCCACGCATCGCGTCCGTGTCGCCGGGCGTCTCCGGCAGCTCCTCGGTCGGGTACTCGTTCAGCTTGCGGCGGCGCCACGCGCTGATGTGCAGATTGGTCATCGTCCGCCGCAGGTAACCCCCGACGGCGGCCTTGTCACTGATCCGGTCCCACGCCCGGTACGTCGAGAACAACGCGCTCTGCAGCAGGTCCTCGGCCTCGAAGCGGTCACCGGTGAGGTGGTAGGCGGTGGCGTACAGGGAGGCGCGGCGCTCCTGGACGTAGGCGGTGAACTCCGCCTCCGACAGCGAACGACGCTCCCCCGAGCCCTCCCTGTACGCGCTTCCCCCGTGTGCTTCCCCCGTGAAACCGTCAACCACCGTCATGTACGCGGTGTGCTGACGCCCGGTGCCGCGAGCGCACCCCCGCCCGCTCACGGCACCGGACTTCTCCGGACCCCGGCCCCCGTGCACGTCGTGCAGACGCGTGACAACTGCGCTGGTGCTTGAGCTGTGCAGCGTGTTCATCTCGCGCCCCCCGTCGTGGACTTCCGGTGTTCGGCTTGCTTCCTTGCTTGTGTCGAAAAGCTTGCCCGGGCCACTTCATCGCCGTGTCCGCCGACTGTCACAGAGCTGTCACAGGGCCCGTCGTGCGTCACGCACCGCCCGGTCACGCAGAGCAGCGGTCGGGACCGTACCTGTACAGGTGTCGAAACCCCACCCCGCCATGGGCCAGAATGAGCCCCGTGCCTTCCCTGTTGCTGATCGAGGACGACGACGCCATCCGCACGGCCCTGGAGCTGTCACTGACGCGCCAGGGTCACCGGGTTGCCACGGCTGCCACCGGTGAGGACGGCCTGAAGCTGCTGCGTGAGCAGCGGCCGGACCTGATCGTGCTGGACGTGATGCTGCCCGGCATCGACGGTTTCGAGGTGTGCCGTCGTATCCGGCGCACCGACCAGCTGCCGATCATCCTGCTCACCGCGCGCAGCGACGACATCGACGTGGTGGTGGGCCTGGAGTCCGGTGCCGACGACTATGTCGTCAAGCCCGTGCAGGGGCGGGTGCTGGACGCCCGGATCCGGGCCGTGCTGCGGCGCGGGGAGCGGGAGTCCAATGACGCGGCGACCTTCGGCAGCCTGGTCATCGACCGGGCGGCGATGACGGTGACGAAGAACGGCGAGGACCTCCAGCTGACGCCGACGGAGCTGCGGCTGCTGCTGGAGCTGAGCCGGCGGCCCGGACAGGCGCTGTCCCGGCAGCAGTTGCTGCGGCTGGTGTGGGAGCACGACTACCTCGGTGACTCGCGTCTGGTGGACGCCTGTGTGCAGCGGCTGCGCGCCAAGGTCGAGGACGTTCCGTCGTCCCCGACGCTGATCCGTACGGTCCGCGGGGTCGGCTACCGGCTGGACGCGCCTCAGTGACATCGGCGCACGGGGGATTCCGCGGCTGGTTCGCGGAGCGCAAGGGGGTCTGGTCGCGGCTGCGGTTCACCAGCCTGCGGCTGCGGCTGGTGGTCGTGTTCGGCCTGGTGGCACTGACCGCCGCCGTGTCCGCGTCCGGTATCGCGTACTGGCTCAACAGGGAGGCCGTGCTCACCCGTACCCAGGACGCGGTGCTGCGGGACTTCCAGCAGGAGATGCAGAACCGGGCGGGTGTGCTGCCCGAGCGGCCGACGCAGGACGAACTCCAGCGCACCGCAGGCCAGATGGCCAACAGCAGCCAGCGGTTCAGTGTGCTGCTCGTCGCCGGGAACGCCGCCGGCCGGACCGTCTCCGGCAGCTCCGGCGGGCTGAGCGGCTTCACGCTGAAGGACGTGCCCGAGTCGCTGCGCGAGGCGGTGAACGAGGAGCAGGCGGTCAACTCCACCAACAAGTACGCCTACCACCTGTACTGGCAGCGGATCATGGAGGACGACACCCCATATCTGGTGGCCGGTACGAAGGTGATCGGTGGCGGGCCGACCGGGTACATGCTCAAGTCCCTGGAGCCGGAGGCGAAGGACCTCAACTCCCTCGCCTGGTCGCTGGGGATCGCCACGGGCCTGGCCCTGATCGGCTCAGCGCTGCTCGCGCAGGCCGCCGCCACGACCGTGCTGAAGCCCGTGCACCGGCTGGGCGTCGCCGCCCGGCGGCTCGGCGAGGGCAAGCTGGACACCCGGCTGCAGGTGTCCGGCACCGATGAACTGGCCGATCTGTCCCGGACGTTCAACCACGCGGCGGAAGCGCTGGAGAAACGGGTCGACGACATGGCCGCGCGGGACGAGGCGTCCCGCCGGTTCGTCGCGGACATGAGCCATGAACTGCGTACGCCGCTCACCGCGATCACCGCCGTCACCGAGATCCTGGAGGAGGAGCTGGAGGCGGAGACCGGGTCCATGGACCCGATGATCGAACCCGCCGTACGGCTCGTCGTCAGCGAGACCCGGCGCCTGAACGACCTGGTGGAGAACCTGATGGAGGTCACCCGCTTCGACGCGGGCACCGCCCGTCTGGTGCTGGACGACGTCGACGTCGTCGACCAGATCACCGCCTGCGTCGACGCCCGCGCCTGGCTGGACGCGGTCGACCTGGAGGCCGAGCGCGGCATCCACGCCCGGCTGGACCCGCGCCGCCTGGACGTCATCCTGGCCAACCTCATCGGCAACGCCCTCAAGCACGGCGGCTCACCGGTGCGGGTGTCGGTGCGCGAGGAGGACGCGGAGGTCGTCATCGCGGTCCGGGACCACGGGCCGGGCATCCCCGAGGACGTCCTCCCGCACGTCTTCGACCGGTTCTACAAGGCGAGCGCCTCCCGCCCCCGCTCCGAGGGCAGCGGCCTGGGCCTGTCCATCGCCCTGGAGAACGCCCACATCCACGGCGGCAGGATCACCGCCGCCAACTGCCCCGAGGGCGGCGCGGTGTTCACGCTGCGGCTGCCCCGGGACGCCTCGGCGCTGACCGAGGAGGCCGCGGAGAACAAGGGCCCGGACGAGAAGGGTGAGGCGTGATGACCGTACGCCGTCTGCTGGCGCTCCCGCTGTTCGCCGGGCTGCTCGCCGGGTGCGGGATCCGGGCCACCGAGGTCCCCACCGACTTCGGCCCCGCGCCCTCCCGGGTGCACTGCTCCCTGGCCGATCCGGACGTGGCGACCCAGGCCTCGCGGGGGCTGCCCGCCCAGGTGTTCCTGCTGTGCCGCTCGTCGCTGGTGGCCGTGGACCGCACGGTACGGGTCCCGGAGGGCGCGGCGGACTCGCAACGGCGGGTGCTGGTGGCGCAGGGCCTGCTGGACGAACTGACCGCGACTCCGTCGGCGGCGGAGCTGGAGGCCGGCTACACCAGCGAGGTCCGCGGCACCCCGACGGTGACCGGCCCCCGCGCCGACGACCCCGACGACACCCTCCGGCTGAGCACCCCGCCCGACGCCCTGGCCCCGGTGGCCCTCGCCCAGATCGTCTGCACGTTCTCCGACTCGGAGGCGGCGGAGGGCGACGGCTCGGTGATCCTGGGCGGCCCGGACGGGGATCCGCTACGACGGTACGAGTGCACGGACGACGTGCGGACACGGCCGAACACCGAGCCCCCGCCGTCGTCGGAAGTCACCGGGGACTGAGGCGCTCGGGGCCGGGCGGCGCCGAGAAGGGGCGCGCGGAACTGCGCGACAAGCCCCACGGGCCGCAGTCGAACAACGGCCCCGGAACCAACCGCACCGAAGACCGCGTCTAGCCCAGCGTGCAGCGTCAAGGCTCCGACAGCGGCGGCATCGCGATCCGTATCCGGGTGACAGGGGGCGTCCTCCTGGTCGCCCACCTCACGTTCGTCGCCTGGCTCACGCTGCGTCCCCTGGACGTTCCCTGGGTACTGCCACCCAATCTGCGCCCGTTCGCCGGGATAGAGGCCGATCTGGCGCTGGGCTGGCAGGCGGGCCTGCGCCGCATCACCGAGGCCGTGGCGCTGCTCGCCCCGCTGGGCGTGCTGCTGCCCGCGGTGCACGGCAGGATCGCCGCCTCGCCCCTCGCGTCACTGCTCCGTACGGTCGCCGCGGGCATCCTGATCTCGATGGGCATCGAGCTGCTGCAGACCGGGGTGCCGGGCCAGGTCGTCGACGTCGACTCGGTGCTGCTGAACACGGTCGGTGTGGCCCTCGTGCACGCGGCCGTCGTACCGGCGGCACGCCTGCGGCTGCGCCGCCGGACCGGACGCTCCCATCCGATGGCGTCGGCCCTGATGGACGAGGCTCCTCAGGGTAGGACCCCGACGATTCCCAGGGTCGGGATCGCACCGTAGAGCGACGCTTTGCCCCCTTCGTCTCCGTAGCGTTGCAGACAGACGAGGCAGCCACGAACCGCCGCCTCCGACCGACGCTCACGAAGGAGCCGCAGATGTCCCGCCTCGCCCGACCCACCAACGGCCGCATGATCGGCGGAGTGTGCGCCGCGCTGGCGCGACGCTTCGGCATGTCGGCGACCACGATGCGCGTGCTGTTCCTGCTGTCCTGCCTGCTGCCGGGCCCGCAGTTCCTGCTCTACATAGGGCTCTGGATCTTCCTGCCCTCGGAGGAGAAGGCGCGCACCGCCTGGTGACCGGCCGTGACCCGTACGCCGATGGGGCGCACCCCGTGTCCGAGGGGTGCGCCCCGTCGGCGCGTCGGGAAGGGGCTCAGCCGAGGGGCAGGCCGTTGACCCCGGTGCCGGCTCCGCCGCCGGGCAGGACCTTGCCGACCGGGAGGCCGCCGAGGAGACCGGCGACCGGCTTGGTCGGGCCTTCGGCGAGCAGCTGCTGGACGACCGGCTGGGCGGCGGCCGCGGTCGTGCCGGCCGCGGTCTGCCCCTGGGCCAGGGCCTCACCGCCACCCGGCAGCGCCTTGGAGACGTTCTCCGCGGGCAGCGTCCGGGTCACCGTGTCCAGCGCGGAACCGGTGTCCGGCAGGGCCGGGGCGGCGTTCGCGGCACCCGCGCCGGCGGCGGCGAAGGCGGCACCGAGGGCGGCGACACCGAGGGTCTTGGCAGCAGACTGCTTCATTGAATGCGTCCTCGAAAATGGGATGACGGGGATGTGAGCGGTCCACGACCGTAAACATGCCGAGGCGCCCGCCGCAAACATCGAAATGCGGACGGATGGCGAACATCCGTCCGCATGCCAGATCCCGGAAATCCCGCGATCAGCCTTCTTCGGCCGGAGAACCGCTGGTGGAGGCGGTCTGCTGGAACAGCCACTCGGATTTCAGCTCGGCATAACCGGGCTTGACGACGTCATTGATCATCGCGAGTCGTTCATCGAAAGGAATGAACGCTGATTTCATCGCATTGACGGAGAACCACTGCATGTCGTCGAGCGTGTAACCGAAAGCGTCGACAAGGTGCTCGAATTCCCGGCTCATGGTGGTGTGGGACATCAGCCGGTTGTCGGTGTTCACGGTCGCCCGGAAGTGCAGCCGGCGCAGCAGCCCGATCGGGTGCTCGGCGTAGGAGGTGGCGGCGCCGGTCTGGAGGTTGGAGCTGGGGCACATCTCCAGCGGGATGCGCTTGTCGCGGACGTAGGAGGCGAGCCGGCCGAGGTGGACCGTGCCGTCGTCCTTGACCTCGATGTCGTCGATGATGCGCACCCCGTGCCCGAGCCGGTCGGCGCCGCACCACTGGAGGGCCTGCCAGATGGACGGCAGCCCGAAGGCCTCGCCGGCGTGGATGGTGAAGTGGTTGTTCTCGCGCTTGAGGTACTCGAAGGCGTCCAGGTGCCGGGTGGGCGGGTAGCCGGCCTCGGCACCGGCGATGTCGAAGCCGACGACGCCCAGGTCCCGGTAGCGGTTGGCGAGTTCGGCGATCTCCAGGGCCCGGGCGGCGTGCCGCATCGCGGTGAGCAGGGCGCCGACGCGGATGCGGTGGCCGCGCTCACGGGCGAGCCGCTCCCCTTCCCGGAAGCCCTCGTTGACGGCCTCGACGACCTCTTCGAGGCGCAGCCCGGCCGCGAGGTGCTGCTCGGGGGCGTACCGCACCTCGGCGTAGACGACACCGTCCGCGGCGAGGTCCTCGGCGCATTCGCGCGCGACCCGCACCAGGGCCTCCCGGGTCTGCATCACGCCGACGGTGTGCGAGAAGGTCTCCAGGTACCGCTCCAGCGAGCCGGAGTCGGCGGCCTCGTGGAACCAGACGCCGAGCCTGTCGGGGTCGGTCTCGGGAAGCTGGGAGTAGCCGCTGTCGCGGGCGAGTTCGACGATCGTGCCGGGGCGCAGGCCGCCGTCGAGGTGGTCGTGCAGCAGAACCTTGGGCGCCCGGCGGATCTGCTCCGGTGTCGGGGTGTTCGCGATGGTCTGGCTCGTCATTTCCGCACTTTATCGCCTACGCGCGTAGAGCGCCTGTTGGACGTTTCCGTCGATACGTAACGGTGACCCCACGGACGGGTGGCGTACACCTGCGCTTCTGACACTGTTCTGTCATGGCACAGCAAGCGACGCCGGTTCGCACGGCCCGCCTGGGGAGAGCGCTCGGCCCGGAACCGACGGCGGTGAGCGGGGTGGTGCTGCTGCTCCCCGCGGGTGACGAGACGTCACATCGCCGCCCCTCCGCGGTGTTGGCGGCGGCATCGGTCCGCGCCCTCGGGCGCAGGCTGACCCGCGCGGCACGGGACGAGGGGCTGGCCGCGCACGCGGTGCACTACCGCTGGCGGGGCTGGAACGGCACCGAGGCGAACCTGGCGCGGGACGCCGACTGGGCCGTGGAGGAAGCCGTACGGCGCTATGGCGATGTGCCGGTGTGCCTGGCCGGGTTCGACATGGGCGGGCGGGCAGCGCTGCGGGCGGCCGGGCACGAGGCGGTCAACTCCGTGCTCGCCATCGCCCCTTGGCTGCCGGAGGAGGATGTCGCGGCGCCACCCGAACCGGTGAAGCAGCTCGCGGGGCGCCGGGTGCTGATGGTGCACGGGACCAACGACCGGCGGACGGACCCCGAGTTGTCCTTCCGGCTGGCGGCCCGGGCGAAGAAGACGAACCGGGACGTGTGCCGGTTCGAGGTGCACTCGGACGGACACGGCCTGCATCAGCACCGGGACGAAGTGCTGTCGCTGGCCGAGGACTTCGTGATGGGCGTGCTGTTCGGGCGGGCGTTCGCCCGCCCGGTGGAGGACGCCTTCGCGGCCCCGCCGCCCCTGGGCCTGCGCATGCCGCTCGCCTCCGGTTTCGGACGGCGGCGGCGGTAACGCTCCTACGTCGGCAGCAGATTGCCCCTCTTCGACAGCAGGAACTTCTTGAAGGCGGCCACCGGCGGGGTGTCCGGGTGGCCGTCCAGCCAGGCCACCCCGATCTCCCGCACCGCGCGCGGAGCGGTGACCGTCAGCTCCACCACCCCCGGCCGGGGTACCGCGGGCGGGGGGAGGAGCGCGACGCCCAGCCCGGCCGCGACCAGCCCCCGCAGGGTCTCCGCCTCCTCCCCCTCGAAGGCGACGCGCGGCTTGAAGCCGGCCTCCCGGCACAGGTCGTCGGTGATCCGGCGCAGACCGTAGCCCGGTTCGAGGGTGACGAAGGTTTCGTCGGCGGCCTCGGCGAGGCGGACGCGCCGACGGCCGGAGAGCCGGTGGTCGGCGGGGACCACCAGCCGGAGCTTCTGCTCGTCCAGGCGGCGGGCGACCAGGTCCGGGGCGTCCGGCACCGGGGACGTCAGGCACAGGTCCAGCTCGCCCGCGCGCAGCCGCTCGATCATCGCCTCGCCGTAGTTCTGCACCAGGCTGAAGCGCACCCGGGGGTGGTCGGCCCGGAAGGCGCTGATCAGGCCCGGGACCGTCTCCCAGCCCATGGTGTGCAGGAAGCCGAAGGCGACCTTGCCGGTGGCGGGGTCGGCGTCGGCCCGGACCTCCTCCGCGGCCCGCTCCACCTCGGCCAGCGCGCGCTCCACGGAGGCGAGGAAGGTACGGCCGGCGGGTGTGAGGGAGACGGTACGGCCGCGGCGGGCGAACAGGTCGACGCCGAGGTCCTGTTCGAGGCGGACCATGGCCCGCGAGAGGGTCGACTGGGGGACCTGCATCTCCTGCGCGGCACGGGTGACGTGCTCGGTACGGGCGACGCCGGCGAAGTAGGCGAGGCGCGGCGCCAGCAGCCTCGACATCTCGGCCGTGTCTTCTGTGTCACTGGACGGTGACAGTCGCGGCTGTGACCTCTGCTGATGCTCCATGGGAACGATTATGGCGATTCCATGCATTGGACGGATGAGGGCGGCCTTCGTACGGTCGAGGCATGTCTCCCGCCAGTACCGGGGCGTCCATCACCGTGGGCGCCGCCACCTCCGTCCCCTCCCCCGACTCCGCCGACTCCCGTCTGACCCCGGGCGGCCCCGGCTACCGCCGGATGAGCTTCGCCCTCTTCCTCGCCGGGGTGGCGACCTTCGCCCTGCTGTACTCCACCCAGGCCCTGCTGCCGCTGATCTCCGGCGAGTTCGGGGTGACGGCGAGCGACGCGAGCTGGACCGTGGCGGCGGCGACCGGCGGACTGGCGCTGTTCGTCCTTCCCATGAGCGCGCTGTCGGAGCGCTTCGGCCGCCGTACGGTCATGACGGCGTCGCTCGCGGTCGCGGTCGCCCTCGGACTGCTGGTGCCCTTCGCGCCCGACCTGACCACCCTGGTCGTATTGCGGGCGGTGCAGGGCGCGGCGCTGGCCGGACTGCCCGCGTCGGCGACCGCGTACCTGGCCGAGGAGGTCCGCCCCAAGGCGCTGATCACGGCGATCGGTCTGTTCGTCGCGGGCAACAGCGTGGGCGGGATGAGCGGCCGGGTCATCACCGGCTGGGTCGCGCAGGAGTGGGGCTGGCGGGTGGCCGTCGGGGTGATCGGCGCGCTGGCGGTCGCCTGCGCGGTGGCGTTCCGGCTGCTGCTGCCCGCGCCGCGGCACTTCGTGGCGGGCTCGCTGAAGCCGAGGGTCCTGGCCGGCACGGTCCGCGACCACCTCTCCGACCCGCTGCTGCGCCGCCTCTACGCGATCGGCGCGCTGTTCATGACGGTGTTCGGCGGGGTGTACACGGTGATCGGCTACCGCCTGACGGAGGCGCCGTTCGGGCTGCCGCAGGGCATCGTCGGCTCGATCTTCCTGGTCTACCTGGTGGGCACGGTGTCCGCGTCGACCGCGGGCCGGCTGGTGGGCCGCCTCGGCCGCCGGGGCGCCCTGTACGCGGCGGGCGGCACCACGGCGGCGGGCCTGCTGCTGTCCCTGGCCGACTCCCTGCCGCTGGTCCTGCTGGGCCTGGTCCTGATCACCGCCGGCTTCTTCGCGGGCCATGCGGTGGCCTCCTCGGCGGTCAGCAAGACGGCGACGCACGGCCGGGCGCAGGCGTCCGCGCTGTACCAGTCGGCGTACTACGTCGGCTCCAGCGCGGGCAGCACGGCCGGCGCGCTCGCCTTCCACGCGGGCGGCTGGGCGGGGACCGTCGGGGTCGGTCTGCTGGCGGTGCTCGGCGTGGTGGCGATCACGGTGCTCGGGACCCGGGCGGCCCGGCTGGCGGCACGCGGATTCCCGGCCTGCGGCAAAACCGCCTGACCTGGTGATTTCCCCACTCCGCACGCCATTGTCAGTGGGCTGCGGTAGCTTCCGAAGTGCTGGACGCGATGAGGCGTACAACACAGGAACGGCCACAGGGGTGGGTGGACGATGGGCAACACGGCGACTACGACGGACCTCGACGAGACACTGGAGCGGCACCGGGTCGAACTGACCGGGTACTGCTACCGGATGCTCGGCTCCTCCTTCGAGGCGGAGGACGCGGTGCAGGACACCCTCGTGCGGGCCTGGCGCAGCTACGACAAGTTCGAGGGCCGCTCCAGCGTCCGCTCCTGGCTGTACCGCATCGCGACCAACGTCTGCCTGGACATGCTGTCCGCGGGCAACAAGCGGGCCCGCCCGATGGACCTGACCGAAGCCACCCCGCTCGCCCAGGCCGCCCTCTCCCCCCGCCCCGACCACACCTGGCTGGAGCCCATGCCCGACGCCCGCGTGCTGCCGACGGTGGAGGACCCGGCCGAGGCGGCCGTCGCCAAGGAGTCCGTCCGGCTGGCCTTCATGGCCGCCCTCCAGCAACTGCCGCCCAAGCAGCGGGCGGTGCTGATCCTGCGCGAGGTGCTGGCCTGGAAGGCGAGCGAGGTCGCCGAACTGCTCGGCACCTCGGTCGCGTCGGTCAACAGCGCCCTGCAGCGGGCCCGCGCCACCCTGGCCGAGCGGGAGGAGCGGGGCGCCGACGCCTCCGTGTCGAACCCGCTGGACGAGGAGCAGCAAAAGCTCCTGGAGCGGTATGTCGCGGCCTTCGAGGGCTACGACATGACGGCGCTCACGGCGCTGCTGCACGAGGACGCCATCATGACGATGCCGCCGTTCGACCTGTGGCTGGCAGGCCCGGCCGACATCACCGGCTTCATGACCACGCTCGGCGCCTCCTGCGCCGGCTCCCGGCTGCTGCCTGTCCAGGCCAACGGCCTGCCGGGCTTCGCCCACTACAAGCCGGACGAGGAGACCGGCGGCTACACCGCGTGGGCGGTGCAGCTGCTGGAGATCTCAGACGGGCGGATCACCGGTTTCCACAACTTCCTCGACACCAAGCGCTGGTTCCCGCTGTTCGGGCTGCCCCTCCACCTCGAAGCGGAGGCCGACCAGGGCGAGCAGGGCGCATAGGGCCGGGTCGGGGTCGCGCAGCCGGATCCGGCCGCCGCAGCGCCGGGCGGTCAGCTGGAGCCGCGCCAGCAGGTCGACGGCTCCCAGGCCCGGGGGCCCGAGCCCCCCGACGTCGCAGACCACGACCCCGGCACCGGGCCCCTCCAGCAGTGCGCGCACGTCGTCGCACAGGCCGGTCACCTGGTCCTTGGTGACGGGTCCTGCCGGCACGAGTACAGCGGGTGTCATGGCGTCCACGAGCGGTAGACCGGGCGGGCGGGCGGAACTCATCGCGGACCCGCCAAGGATCACATTGACCTGCGGCCCGCCCTCCCCGGAGGGTTGGGTGTATGCCCCATGAAACAGCGCCTCCGGTGGTACGGCACGGCTTCCGCGCGCCCGGGGAGGTGCTGTGCAGGGGGTGCTGACGGGCTTCGCGGTCATCGCGGTCGTCATCGCGGTGGGCTACGGCATCGGCCGCCGCGGACACCTCGGCGAGCACGGCCGTGAGGTCCTGACGAAGCTGGCCTTCCATGTGGCCTCCCCCGCACTGCTCTTCACCACCCTGGCCGGGACCGACCTCTCGGTGATCTTCTCCAGCCGCCTCCTGGTCACGGCGCTGAGCACGGCGGCCATGGCGGGTGTCTTCGTCACCGTGGCCGTCGTACGCCGCTGGGGGGTGGGCTACGCCACGATCGGCGCGCTGTGCTCCAGCTACGTCAACTCCGGCAACCTCGGCATCCCGATCGCGGTGTACGTCCTCGGCGACGCCTCGCTGGTGGCCCCGGTGCTGCTCTTCCAGCTGGTCCTGGTCACGCCCGCCGCGCTGACGGTCCTCGACCTGTCCGGCGAGGGCGACAAGGGCCCGCTGTGGCGACGGCTGCTCACCCCGCTGCGCAACCCGATCGCGGTGGGATCCCTGGCGGGCGTCCTGGTCTCGGCGACCGGCGTGCGGATCCCCGCCCCCGTGCTGGACCCGCTGACGCTGATCGGCGGCATGTCGGTCCCGGCGGTCCTGCTGGCCTTCGGGATCTCCCTGTGCGGCAGCACGCTGCCCGGCCGGGGCCCGGACCGCAACCCGGTCCTGCTGTCGGTCGTCCTGAAGTGCTGCGGCCAGCCCGCGGTGGCATGGGCACTGGCGGCCGGGGTGTTCGGGCTGCGCGGCGCCCCGCTGCTGGACGTGGTGGTGACGTCGGCGCTGCCGGCCGCGCAGAACCTGTACACCTACGCGTCGGCCTACGGCGTGGCCGAGCGGCTGGCCCGGGACGCGATCCTGGTGTCCACGGTGCTCTCGGTGCCGGTCCTGGTGGTGGCGGCGGCCGTTCTCGGATGAGGCCGCGGCCGTCTCACCGGCGCCGGCGGCAAAGCCGGACGGGACCGGCGACGCTCCGCCGGTCCCGTCCGCCCCGAGGGGAGTCCCCGAGTCTCAGGCGATGCGCTCCAGCACCACCGGCGACGCCGTGAAGGCCGTTCCCGGCGCCGCGATGTCGTAGGAGCCCTCCAGCGCCTGGAGGGCGTACTCGAAGCGCTCCGGGGTGTCGGTGTGCAGGGTCAGCAGGGGCTGGCCCGCGCGGATCTCGTCGCCGGGCTTGGCGTGCATCTCCACGCCCGCGCCCGCCTGGACCGGGTCCTCCTTGCGCGCCCGGCCCGCGCCGAGGCGCCACGCGGCCACCCCGACGCCGTACGCGTCCAGGCGGGTCAGGACGCCGGACGCCGGCGCCTTGACGACGTGCTGCTCCTTGGCGACCGGCAGTTCCGCGTCCGGGTCGCCGCCCTGCGCCGCGATCATCCGGCGCCAGACGTCCATCGCCGAGCCGTCGGCGAGGGCCTTGGCCGGGTCGGCGTCGTGGATGCCGGCCGCCGCCAGCATTTCCCGGGCGAGCGCGATCGTCAGCTCGACCACGTCCGAGGGGCCGCCGCCCGCCAGGACCTCGACCGACTCGCGGACCTCCAGCGCGTTGCCCGCGGTGAGGCCCAGCGGGGTCGCCATGTCCGTGAGGAGCGCGACCGTCCGCACGCCGTGGTCCGTGCCCAGGCCCACCATCGTGGAGGCCAGCTCACGGGCGTCCTCGATCGTCTTCATGAAGGCACCGGTGCCCACCTTCACGTCCAGGACCAGCGAGCCGGTGCCCTCGGCGATCTTCTTCGACATGATCGAGGAGGCGATCAGCGGGATCGCCTCGACCGTGCCGGTGACGTCCCGCAGCGCGTAGAGCTTCTTGTCCGCGGGGGCCAGTCCGTCGCCCGCCGCGCAGATCACCGCACCGGTGGTGTCCAGGACGGACAGCATCTCCTCGTTCGACAGGAGCGCGCGCCAGCCCGGGATCGACTCCAGCTTGTCCAGCGTGCCGCCGGTGTGGCCGAGGCCGCGGCCCGAGAGCTGGGGCACGGCCGCGCCGCACGCCGCCACCAGGGGCGCGAGCGGCAGCGTGATCTTGTCGCCGACGCCGCCGGTGGAGTGCTTGTCGGCCGTCGGACGGGACAGGGACGAGAAGTCCATGCGCTCGCCGCTCGCGATCATCGCGGCCGTCCAGCGGGCGATCTCACGCCGGTTCATGCCGTTGAGCAGGATCGCCATGGCGAGCGACGACATCTGCTCGTCGGCGACCTCGCCGCGCGTGTACGCGTCGATGACCCAGTCGATCTGCTCGTCGCTGAGCTCACCGCGGTCCCGCTTGGTGCGGATCACGGAGATGGCGTCCGACAACACAACAGCCATGGCTTTCCTTCCGACGTTCTCAAGAAAGTGCGCGGCCCCTCTGAAGCGGTTCAGAGGGGCCGCACGGGAGTTACTTGGCGAGATGACCCGGGCCGAAGGCCTGCGGCAGCATCTCCGACAGCGGGAGGATCCCCGCCGGTGTCTCCAGCAGCAGCTCGGGCCCGCCGAACTCGTACAGCAGCTGCCGGCAGCGGCCGCACGGGACGAGGATCTCGCCGCTGCCGTCCACGCAGGTGAAGTGCGTGAGCCGGCCGCCCCCGGTGCGCTGGAGCTCCGAGACCAGACCGCACTCGGCGCACAGGCCGAGGCCGTAGGAGGCGTTCTCCACATTGCAGCCGGAGACCGTGCGGCCGTCGTCGACGAGGGCCGCGACGCCGACCGGGTAGCCCGAGTAGGGGGCGTAGGCGTGGCTCATCGCCTCCCGCGCCACCTCCCGCAGGGCGTCCCAGTCGAAGTCGCCCGGCGTCACTTGCCCTGGCCCTTCCGGTAGGGCAGACCGTCCGCCTTCGGCATCCTGAGGCGCTGGGCCGACAGGGCGAGGACGATCAGCGTGATGACGTACGGCGTGGCCGAGACGACCTGGTTCGGGACCTCGTTGGTGCCCGCGTACCAGGCGAAGACCAGCAGACCGATGACCATGGTGATACCGGCGGCCGTGTACTTCTTGCGGATCGCCAGCCAGATCGCGCCGATGACCAGCAGCAGCGCGCCGAGCAGCAGCAGGGCGTGGACGTTCTCCGAGCCGCCGCGCAGGTTGAGGCTGTCGGTGTAGCCGAACAGTCCGGCGCCGAGGGCGAGGCCGCCCGGCATCCAGTTGCCGAAGATCATCGCCGCGAGGCCGATGAAGCCGCGGCCGGAGACCTGGCCCTCCAGGTAGAAGGGGTTGGCCACGATGGAGAGGAAGGCGCCGCCGAGGCCGGCCAGACCACCGGAGATGATCACGGCGATGTACTTGTACTTGTAGACGTTCACGCCGAGGGACTCGGCGGCGATCGGGTTCTCGCCGCAGGAGCGCAGCCGCAGACCGAACGCCGTGCGCCACAGGATCCACCAGGTGGCGGGGATCAGCGCGACCGCGATCAGGGTCAGCCAGGACACGTTGGTGACCAGGCCGCCGAGCAGTCCGGCGATGTCCGAGATGAGGAACCAGCCCTGGTCGTTCAGGTCCCGGAGCCAGTCGGACAGCCCCGGCACGGTGAAGTGGCCGAGCGACTCGACCGCCGGGGACTGCTTGGCGGAGCCGCCCTGGTGGCCCACGAAGGCGAGGGGGGCCAGGTAGCGGGTGGCGCCGAGGGCGAGGATGTTGATCGCCACACCGGAGACGATGTGGTTCACGTTGAAGGTGACGGTGACGAAGGCGTGCAGCAGGCCGCCGAGGCAGCCGCCGATGATGCCGACGAGGACACCGGTCCACGGCCCCCACTGGAAGCCGGCCCAGGCACCGAACCAGGTGCCGAGGATCATCATGCCCTCGAGGCCGATGTTGACGACGCCCGCACGCTCGGCCCACAGGCCGCCGAGACCGGCGAGGCCGATCGGCACGGCGAGCTGGAGCGCGGTGGACATCTGGCTGACGTTGGTGATGCCGTCGGCGCCGGTGATGATGCGGACGATCGAGGTCAGCGCCAGGGCTCCGGCGATGACCAGCAGCAGGACGGGCCAGGACAGGCGGCGGCCGGTGGGCGCCCCGGGCTGCAGCGTGGGCTGGTTGACGTCGACCGCTGAGGTCTGGGGCGTGGTCATCGGCCCGCCACCTCCTTCGTGTTGTTGTCGGCGCCGAGGACGTGCCCGGCGGCGAGCTCCGCGCCGACGCGGCGCTGCTGGCGGCGCAGGCCCCACTCGCGGACCGCTTCGTAGGAGACGACGACCGAGAGGACGATCAGGCCCTGCATGATGACCGCGATCTCCTTGTCGTAGTCGTGGAAGTCCAGCTCGGGCGAGGCCTTGTCGAGCCAGGCCCACAGCAGCGCGGCGAACGCGATGCCGACCGGGCTGTTGCGGCCGAGCAGGGCGATGCCGATGCCGAGGAAGCCGATGCCGGTGGGGAAGTTGAGGCTGTAGGTGTGGGTGTCGCCGAGCAGGATCGGCAGGCCGGCGAGGCCCGCGATGGCGCCGGAGATCAGCATGGCGGTGAGCACCATGCGCTTGGGGTCGACACCGCTGGCCGCGGCGGCGGACTCGGAGGCGCCGGAGGCGCGCAGGTCGAAGCCGAAGCGGGTGCGGTTGAGGACGACCCAGTAGCCGATGCCGAGCAGCACGGCCAGCAGGACCAGGCCGTAGATCTCGCCCGCGTCGCCCATGTCGATGCCGGGGATCCAGCCGGACTCGTGCATCTCGCCGGTGGTGTTGTTGTTGCCGACCTTCACACCGAAGACGTCGGGCAGCCACAGGTAGGCGATGACGGAGGTCGCGATGGCGTTGAGCATGATCGTCGCGACGACCTCGCTGACGCCCCGGGTGACCTTGAGGACACCGGCGATGCCGGACCAGAAGGCGCCGGTGCACAGGGCGGTCAGCAGCAGCAGCGGGACCTGGAGGGCGGCCGGCAGGTCGGCGTGGGCGCCGACGATGGCGGCCATCATGGCGGCGAGCTGGTACTGGCCGTCGACGCCGATGTTGAACAGGTTCATCCGGAAGCCGATGGCCACCGCGAGGGCCGCGATGTAGTACATCGAGGCCTGGTTGATGATCAGCACCTGGATGTCGGCGAACGAGGCCTGCTCGAACATCAGGGTGTACGGCTCGACCGGGTTCTTGCCCGAGGCGATGAGCACCACGGAGCTCAGCGCGAAGGCCACGGCGAGCGCGATGACCGGTCCGGCCACCGCGAGGAGCACGCGCTCCTTGTCGAACTTCTTCATCAGCGGGCCTCGTCTTCGCCGGGCTCAGAAGACTCAGGGGCGTCTTCGGGGGTTTCTTCGTGCTCCAGGTGACCGGTGACGGCGCCGGTCATCGCCGAGCCGAGTTCCTCGGGGGTGATGGTGGCCGGGTCGGCGTCCGCGACCAGCTTGCCGTTGTAGATCACCCGGAGCGTGTCGGACAGGCCGATCAGCTCGTCCAGGTCGGCGGAGATCAGCAGCACGGCCAGGCCCTCGCGGCGGGCCTCGCGGATGTGGTCCCAGATCGCGGCCTGCGCGCCGACGTCCACACCGCGGGTGGGGTGGGCGGCGATCAGGAAGCGCGGGCTGTGGCTCATCTCGCGGCCGACGATCAGCTTCTGCTGGTTGCCGCCGGACAGCGAGGCGGCGGTGACGTCGATGCCGGGGGTGCGGACGTCGTACTCCGTCACGATCCGCCGGGTGTCCTCCTGCGCGGCCTTCGGGTCCAGCCATACGCCCTTGGCGAGGGGCTTTTCGGTGACATGGCCGAGGATGCGGTTCTCCCAGAGGGGGGCCTCCAGGAGCAGGCCGTGCCGGTGGCGGTCCTCGGGGATGTAGCCGATGCCCTGCTCGCGGCGCTTGCGGGTGCTCCAGGCGGTGATCTCCTCCTCGGCGAGGCTGATCGTGCCGGAGTCTGCGCCCTTGAGGCCGATCAGGGCGTCGACCAGTTCCGTCTGGCCGTTGCCCTCGACGCCGGCGATGCCCAGGACCTCGCCCGCGTGGATGGTGAAGCTGATGTCGTCCAGCAAGGCCTTGCCGCCGGGCGCCACCAGGCGCAGCTTGTCGACGGTGATGACCGGGCGGTCGGTGACCGTGGACTCGGCGGTCTCCGGGGTGGGCAGCTCGCTGCCGACCATCATCTCGGCGAGCTGGCGCGGGGTCGTCTCGGCGGGGACGGCCGTGCCGACGGTGGTGCCGCGGCGGATGACGGTGATCTCGTCGGCGACGGAGAGCACCTCGCCCAGCTTGTGCGAGATGAAGATGACGGAGAGGCCCTCGGCCTTGAGCTCGCGCAGGTTGTCGAAGAGCGCGTCGACCTCCTGCGGCACCAGGACGGCGGTGGGCTCGTCCAGGATCAGCGTGGTGGCGCCGCGGTAGAGGACCTTGAGGATCTCCACGCGCTGGCGGGCGGCGACGCCGAGTTCCTCGACCAGCAGGTCGGGCTGCACGCCGAGGCCGTAGCGCTCGGAGATCTCCTTGATCCGGCGACGGGCCTTGGCGCCGATGCCGTGCAGCTTCTCGCTGCCGAGGACCACGTTCTCCAGGACCGTGAGGTTGTCGGCGAGCATGAAGTGCTGGTGGACCATGCCGATGCCGAGGGCGATGGCGTCGGCCGGGGACGAGAAGGTGACCTGCTCGCCGCCGACCGCGATCGTGCCCTCGTCCGGCTTCTGCATGCCGTAGAGGATCTTCATCAGGGTCGACTTGCCGGCGCCGTTCTCGCCGACGAGGGCGTGGACGGTGCCCTTGCGGACCGTGAGGTGGATGTCGTGGTTGGCCACGACACCCGGGAATCGCTTCGTGATCCCGGCGAGCTCGACGGCGGTCACCTGACCGTTGACCGCCGCGCCGGCCGGAGGGCTGCTGGACGCGTTGATGGCGCACTCTCCTGGGGACGGGGGTCGTCTACGCGCGTAGCGCCCCTACGGCATACAAAGGGGCGACGCACCGCTGGCAACGGGGTACGGGGAGTCAGCCTCCCCGTACCCCGTTGAGCGGACGTAACCCCGCGGTTACACGCTGCTCAGGGTGTTGCTAATCAGCTCGACTTGACCTTGATCTCGCCCTTGATGATCTTCTCCTTGGCCGTCTCGATGGCTTCCTGGAGCTCGGCGTCGTCCGCGAACTTCGGGTTGGAGTTCGACAGGCTCACCTCGCCGGTCTTCAGATCGCCACGAACGATACCGGTCTCGGGCTTGCCGTCCTCGACCGACTTCGCCAGGTTGTAGACCGCCTTGGCGACGTCCTTCATCGCCGAGGTGAGGATCGAGTCCTTGTACTTGGCGAGGGCTTCCTGGCGGTACTGGTCGGAGTCGACACCGATGGCCCACACCTTGTTGGCGGCGGCGGCCTCGATGACGCCCTGGCCGGAGAGACCGGCGGCCGCGTAGACGACGTCCGCCTTCTTCTCGATCTGGCCCTCGGCGGCCGTCTTGCCCTTGTCGGGGCTGGAGAAGCCACCCTCCTCCGCGGTCTGCGTGAGGTACTGGGAGAGGACCTTGGCCTTGGGGTTGGTGTCCTTGACGCCCTGCTCGAAGCCGGCCTGGAACTTGTGGATCAGCGGGATGTCCACGCCGCCCACGAACCCGACGACGTTCGACTCGGTGCTCCTGGCCGCGGCGACGCCTGCCAGGTAGGAGGCCTCTTCCTCGGAGAAGACCAGGTCGGCGACGTTCTCCGCCTCGACCGTGGAGTCGTCCACGATGCCGAAGGTGGTGTCCGGGAACTTCTCCGAGGCGCCCTTGACGGCGGCTGCGTACGCGTAGCCGACGCCCACGACCGGGTTGTAGCCCTGCTTGGCCAGCGACTCCAGTCGCTGCTGCTTGTCCGCGTCCGTCTCGCCCTCGGTGGGCTCGACGTCCTGCGTCTCGTAGCCGAACTCCTTCTTCGCCTGCTCCAGGCCCGCGTAGGCCGCGTCGTTGAAGGACTGGTCGCCCTTGCCGCCGACGTCGTACGCGATGGCCAGGCCCTTGTCGCCCTTCGACTCGGACGAGCTCTCGGAGGAGGTGCCGCCGCAGGCGGAGAGCGCGAGGGCCAGAGAGGCGGTCGCTGCGCCTGCGACCGTGATCCGGGAAATCCGGCGCATGTGAGGTGCTCCTAGTCGTACAGCGCCGCACGATAGTGCTTCACAGCTTCGGCGCTGGCTTCGCCGCAGATTAACGCGCGTAGACCAACCTGAAAACCCCTTCTGTCCACCTTGTTATGCGCCCGTGCCCAACGCCACTCGCCCCCTGGCCACAGGCTTGCCGAACGCAAAGGGGAGGTGGCGGTCGGTGACCTCGTCCGGGAACGCCGAAGCGGGCGGGGGCACAGGGCCCACCGCCCGCTTCGGGATCCGGACCGCCCGGTCCGGCCGGAGGACTACTCCGTCTTGACCTTGATGGTGCCGTCGGTGATGCCTTCCTTGGCCTTGGCCACGGCATCGGTCAGGCCCGCGATCTCGGACATCTTCGGGTTGCTCTCCGCGAGGCCCACGCCGTTCACCTTCAGGTCGAAGGTCTGGACGCCGGTCAGCGGCTTGTCGTCGTTCACGGACTTGGCGAGGGCGTAGACCGCGCCGCCGACGTCCTTGAGCGCGGAGGTGAGGATGTACTCCTTGTACGCCCCGAGCGCTTCCTGCTGGTACTGGTCGGAGTCGACACCGATCGCCCAGACCTTCGCCTTGGCGGCGGCCTCGATCACGCCCTGACCGGACAGACCGGCCGCCTGGTAGACGACGTCGGCCTTCTTCTCGATCTGGCCCTCGGCGGCGGCCTTGCCCTTGTCGGGGCTGGAGAAGCCGCCCTCCTCCGCGGTCTGGGTCAGGTACTGCGAGATGACCTTGACCTTGGGGTTGGTGTCCGTCACGCCCTGCTTGTAGCCGGCCTCGAACTTGTGGATCAGCGGGATGTCCACACCACCGACGAAGCCCACGGTGTTGGTCTTGGTGGCCTTGGCGGCGGCGACACCGGCGAGGTACGAGGCCTGCTCCTCGGCGAAGACCAGGGAGGCGACGTTGTCGCCCTCGACCACGGAGTCGACGATGCCGAAGGTGGTCTTCGGGTACTTCGCGGCCACGGCCTCCATGGCGGGGCCGTAGGCGAAGCCGACGCCGATCACCGGGTTGTAGCCCTGCTTGGCGAGGGACGCCAGCCGCTGCTCCTTGTCGGCGTCCGTCTCGCCCTCGGTGGGCTCGATGTCGGCCGTCTTGTAGCCGAACTCCTTCTGGGCCTTCTCCAGACCGGCGTACGCGGCGTCGTTGAAGGACTGGTCGCCCTTGCCGCCGATGTCGTACGCGATCGCGAGGCCGAGGTCCTCCTTGGAGGAGCTGCTGTCGCTGTCGTCGCTGCTGGTACCGCCGCAGGCCGTGGCAGCGAGCGCGATGGACGCGACCCCCACCGCGACACGGGTCAGTTTGGATGTCCGACGCATCGTGAAGTTCCCCATTCTCCAAGCCCCGCAGTGGGTGCTGAGTTCGGCGCAGATTAACGCGCGTAGACACTCCTGGGAACGGGGTACCGCCTGGCCGTTATCCATTCGTGCCGATGGCCGGTTACGTCCCCGTGAACCACTGGACGGAAAATATGCATTCCTGGACATCCCGGTGTGCCTGTCAGTGCCGGGGCGCATGGCTGGGCGCCCTGGGGCCAGGCTCCCCCCGGGCGCGCCCGGCCGCAACCGGAATGCCCCCTACAGGTCGATCAGCGCCGCCGCCGTGAACAGCTCCACGCCCACCGTGATCGCGTGCTCGTCCACGTCGAAGTCACCCTGGTGGAGGTCGCGCACCGTGCGCTCGCCCGGCGTGCGGACGCCGAGCCGGGCCATCGCGCCCGGCACGCGCTCCAGGTACCAGGAGAAGTCCTCGCCGCCGAGGCTCTGCTCGGTGCCCTCGACGGAGTCGGCGCCGCGGCGGGCGATCATCGCGTCGCGGAGCAGTTCGGTGACGCCGGGGTCGTTGACGACGGGCGGCACTCCGCGGACGTAGGTGATCTCGGACTTGGCGCGGTGCAGGTTGGCGACCTCGTCGATCGCGGCGACCACGATGTCGGGCGCCTGCCGCCAGGCGGCGATGTCCAGGCAGCGCACGGTCCCGGCGAGCTCGGCGTGCTGCGGGATGACGTTCGGCGCGTGGCCGGACTCGATCCGGCCCCAGGTCACGGCGAGTCCGCTCCGGGTGTCCACGCGCCGGGCGACCAGCGCGGGGACGTCCGTGACCACCCGGGCGACGGCGGTGACCAGGTCGGTGGTCAGGTGCGGGCGCGCGGTGTGGCCGCCGGGGCCGTCCAGCGCGATCTCCAGGCGGTCGCAGGCGGAGGTGATCGGGCCCTCGCGCAACCCGACGAGACCGGCGTCCACCCGCGGGTCGCAGTGCACGGCGACGATCCGGCCGACGCCCTCCAGCGCCCCGCTCTCGATGACGTCGGCGGCGCCGCCGGGCAGGACCTCCTCGGCGGGCTGGAAGATCAGCCGTACGGGCCGGGGCAGCAGGCCCTTGCTGTGCAGGTCGGCCATGACCAGACCGGCGCCGAGCACCACGGTGGTGTGCACGTCGTGCCCGCAGGCGTGCGCCCGGTCGGGCACGGTCGAGCGGTAGGGGCAGTCGGCCTTGGCGTCCGGGATGGGCAGGGCGTCGATGTCGGCCCGCAGGGCGAGCGCGGGCAGCCCGTCGTCCCAGTTGCCGATGTCACACACGAGCCCGGTCCCCGCGGGGAGCACCCGCGGCTTCAGGCCCGCCTTCTCCAGACGCTCCTTGATCGCGGCGGTGGTACGGAACTCCTGGTTGCCGAGCTCGGGGTGCATGTGCAAGTCACGGCGGAACGCGACGAGTTCGGCACGCAGCGCCTCGGGGAGCGTGCCGGGAAGCGATGCTTCCCCGGCTTCAGCGCGGAGATCGGCCTCGGACTCTACGGACATCAAGTGCTTCACCCTCTGAAGGGTAGGACGCCCGGGTGGTCAACTGACCCTCGATCAACAAAAGTTCAGCCCGTTAGGGGAAGAAAAACTGACCGCCGGGCGCATAGGCGTGGTCTGGGATGGGTAAACTCCCGCCCTTTTTCGAGCGAGTCGATCATGGTTACTCATCCGCTCTCCTACCAACCCTTACCACGCCGCGGACAGTCATGTCGGTTCTGTTCATCTGTCGGAAGCCGGCGTCGAGGCGTCCTCGAGCGTTCCTGCAGCTTCGACGGCGCGCAGGATGCGGGCCAGGTCGGCCGGTGCGGCGGCCAGGCGGACGGGGGTGCCGGCGTCGTCGAGGTCGGCGATGTGCCAGCTCCGGGGCACGGTGTCGCCGTCGGTGGCGCGGACCCGGCGCACCTCCTTGACGGTGATCCGCCGCGCGGGGATGGTCCGCGCGGCGAACCGGCCCGGGCTGGGGGTCACCGCGGGCGGGTGGTCACCGCCCAGGGCGATGTGGGTGCCGAAGCCGTGCGGGTTGTAGTCGGTGGACTCCAGGAAGCGGGCGGGCAGGAAGACCTCCCCCGGTTCCTCGTCCGGTTCCTCGTCCGGCTCCTCGTCCGGCTCCTCGTCCGGCTCCTCGTCCGGTTCCTCGTCCGGGGCGGCCTGTGGAGCGGGGGGACGGACCCCGGTGGCGCGCCAGGCCCAGGCCGCCATGGCGAGGGTGGCGGCGGTGCCCGCGGCGGCCCAGGCGACCGTCTTCGGGGTGTCGAAGAGGGTCACGGGGTGGAGGTGGCACAGCGGCAGCAGCCACGCCCCGGTCCCGACGAGGACGGCCGCGTACGGCAGGGCGGACGGCAGGACCTCGCCGTCGGGGAGACGGCGCAGGCGCAGCCGCGTCAGCATCAGGGCGGCCGGGTAGCCCGCGGCGAGGGCGAGTCCGGCCGAGACGGCGGCCAGGTCGCCCGGGACGGGGACGTGCTCCCGCCAGACGTGACGGCTTCCGGCGACCTCCATCACCTCGCCGCGCCAGGCGGTGAGCTCGACCCGGTCGCCGGGTTCGAACTCATGAGCGGCTTCGCGGGACACGGTCAGCCGGTCGAGCGGCCGGTCGCCGGTGAAGTAGAGGAGACCGCCGCTCCGCGGCTCGTCCTGGTCGGTCCGCTCGATCACGGCCGGGATGCGCGTGAGGCAATCCCGCCGGTCCTCGGCGGGTGTCGCGGCGGTGCACGGAGCGGCCTCCTGCCACTCCCGGCGCTCCGCGTCGACGTGCGGCACGAGCCAGGCGGCGAGGCCCGCGCCCGCGAGCAGCAGGAGGCACAGCACCGGGACCCAGACCGAGCCGCGGCCGGCGGTGCGCTGGGAGACGACGACCAGGTGGTCCGACTCGGGGGTGCCGTGGCGGCGGTGCAGGGCGCGCAGGGCGTCCAGGCCGGGGGTGAAGTCGTCCTCGGTCCCGTCCCAGCCCACGGGCAGGGGCAGCTGCCGCTCGGACCCGTCGCGCAGCACCATCAGGACGTGCCGGGACTGTCCGCCCCGGGGCCAGCTCTTGACCCGTACCCGCAGGTCGGCGACGTCCGGCCAGGGCACGGTCCGGCGCCGGGTCCGGATGCCGCGGGCGTCGGCGCCGACCTCGGCGGTGGCGGGGCGCAGCGCGGCGAGACCGAGGCCGAGGCACAGCACGCCGACACCGGCGAGCGGCACCGGACCGCCCAGGGCGAGGCCCAGGGCGGCGAGCGCGGCGCCGGCCGCCATGATTCCCACGACGACCCGCAGACCCCGCCGCCAAGGGGACCGGAAGACGACCGCGTCATCCCTGTTCACACCGTTCACGGCGGCCATCCTGCCCGGACCCGGGCGGACGGACTTGTGCGGGATCCGGCAGTTTTCCCGTAGGTGAAGTTGCCGACCGCTTCCCGGGCGCGGCGCGAGGCTGCGCCCACGTGACCGCCACCCGGACGGGCCTCGCGGGCCATCGCGACCGGGACCGCAAGAGGGGGCGTTCCTGCCGGCCCGCGAGCAGCGCCGAGCCGCGGGCCCGACGGCATCCGGCAGTACTGCCGCCGTCGCCGTCGGGCACGGGCCGCTCCCCTAGCGCTTCACGGCCTTCTTCAGGGCTCGCGCCCGCCGCACCACCCGGCGCGCGGTGGAGTTGCGCGGCAGGAACGACAGCCGCTCCGGGATACCGCCGGGCAGGCCCAGCGAGGTGAGCCGCTTGCGCTTGAAGTAGCGCTGGGTGCGCTGGCTGTAGTGCTCCGCGAGGTAGCGCTCGGCGGCAGGACGCAGGGTCGGGTAGATCTGCGGCTGCATGGTGAACCCTATGGCGGTGACCAGCGCGCCCAGGGTCTGCGCCGGGACGGTCTCCTCGCCCGTGCGGTTCTCCAGATCCGGCAGCACCGCGTCCGCCAGCACCGCGGGGATGCGGTTGCTGTTCTGGTACGGCGTCAGCCGGTCCAGCAGCGGCTCGGTGCCGATCCGGGCGACCGGCAGGTCGTAGAAGGCGGACGCCGTGAACAGGGCGGTCGAGAAGCAGCCGACGACCAGGCCGGGGCGGGACTTCTCGAACAGCACCTCCGCGAGCACCGGCGTCTCGAGCACGGTGAGCTCGACGCCCAGCTTCTCGGCCTCGGTCTCCAGGGCGCGGCTGTAGCGGGCCGGTGCCGTGGGGTGCGGCTTGAACACGATCGCCCGGTGCCCGCGCTCCACCGCCCCGCGCATCATCCGTACGTGCAGCTCCTCCTCCGCCTGCGGAGTGAGGATGTTCAGCGCGGAGAGGTACTGCCCGAGCAGGAGTGCGGAGTTGTCCGGGAAGACCGGCAGCTCCTCGACGGCGCCCGCGAGTTCGCCCATCACCTTCAGGAAGGCCGTGCCCGGTACGACCTCGGCGGGCACGTCGAACTCGGTGAGCAGCAGGGGCGTGAGACCCGGCACCAGGTCCAGGTGGAGCAGGCGCCGGACGCGGGTGCCGACCAGCGGGTCGAGCTTGTTGCGCGTGGGGCCGTAGCTCATCAGCCCGTCGGCGTAGACGTGCAGCGGGGCGCCGGTGAAGATCTGGGCGAGCGCCAGCGCCGGGTTGACCTGGATGGACTCCAGGACGATCTCCACGTCGTCGTCGCCCAGGCCCCACAGCAGCCGCAAGTACCGCTCGAACAGCGGCAGGTCGTCGGTGCGCGGCGCCCAGGCGCCGGGGTGGAAGGGCCGGATGGCCTCGTTGAACGAGATCACTCCGTCGAAGTGGTCCCGAAGGGAGTCGAAGCCCGGCATCTCGTCCACCGCCGGAGTGGTCTCCGGGGTCGCGGAGTTGTTGAACACCAGCAGCAGCCGGCGGTCCGCCTCGGCGAAGCACTCCGAGTCCAGCGCGGCGGCCAGGGTGGCGGCGCCGTAGAGCGTGGAGACGCAGAAGATCTGGGTGGTGTTACGGGACATCACGCGGCCGCCTTCGCAGTGGTGGCCCGGCGCCGCAGCCGGCGCAGCTTGTTGGCCCGGCGCAGGTCCATGGTTTCGAGCACGTCACCGAGCGCGTCCTGCGGCATCCGCTTTATGGCCGCCGCGCTCATCGCGCGCAGCTGCTTGGCCACGGCCGGTTCCCACTTGGACTCGTCCGAGAGGTGATGCGCGATGATCGCACAGTAGGTGCGTACCGCCTTGGGCAGCAGTTGGCCGGCCTCCCGGTCAGCCGCGGTTTCCTCGATGACCTGATCGAAGGCGCGGATGAAGTCGAGTTGACGGACGTCACCGATCTGGGTGAGGGAACCGGCGACGCCCCGGCGGTAGAAGACGCCGAGCAGACCCACCACGGCGAACGACTCCGCCTCGCGGTGCAGCTTCCAGATCCACGGCCGGTCCTCGGCCGTGCGCAGTCCGTCGGTGAAGTGCAGCAGACCCTTGTCCAGCAGCCGGCGGTGGTAGGCGCCGGCCCAGGCGTAGGCGTAGTCGACGGAGGTCGTCCGGTCGGCGGGCAGGATCGCCGCCCGCGGGTCGAGGACCTCGCCCCGTCGGCCGTGCGGTACCCGGTGCACCGAGCGGGCGCGGGCGTGGGCCTGGACGTGGTCGGTCCGGACGAAGTCGCAGCCCAGCTCCTCGATGGCGCCCACCAGTTCGGAGAGGTAGCCGGGCGCGAGCCAGTCGTCGCCGTCGAGGAAGGTGAGGTATTCGCCGGTCGCCGCGTCCAGACCGGTGTTTCGGGCGGTGGCGAGACCTCCGTTCACTTCGTGGCGGAGATAACGCACGTGTGCGACATCCGAGAGTTCCTCGGCCGCCCGTTCGAGAATGGCGGGAGTTTCATCCTTCGAACAGTCGTCCACAAGAATGAACTCGAAGTCGCTCCGGGCGTTCGCACGAAGGCTTCTGAGGGTGTCCGGGGCATATTGCTGGACGTTGTAGAACGGCACGATCACGGAAAGCTTTGGCACCTGAGAAAGGTTAGAACGGTGCTCGGCAGCGGAACTTGACGGCGCGCGTACGGCGGGTGAACTCAGTGTGTCGGAACGGTGCATGCCATGTACTTCCCGGGTTCTGACGGGCCAGTTCGGCTCGCGGTGGGATGTTGTTAACTTTTCGTTGTTTCGCGGTTGGGCTATACCTAGGAAATGCTTCCTAGCGTCATCTTCGTGCCAGCAAGTACAACGAAGCCGCCGCGTATCGCCGTCCTCGCGGACTCTGACACCCGCTGGAAATGGGGTGCGCTGACGGCGGGCCGCATCGCCCCGGGCCCGTCCATGGAAGCCGGAGCGGAAGGGGACATGCAAGTCGCCCCTGCCCTGGATGGATTCCTGTTGCGCGGCCGGGCCACGCCGACCGCCCGTCAACTGGCGGAGGTCGGCGTGCAGGCCGCCTCACTGCGCGAGGTGACCACGGTGGAATTCCTGCGCACGATGGCCGACGAGGAGTACGACATCCTCGTCCTGGCCCTCGTCGGCGGCGGTGTCCAGGCTGTGCTGCACGGACTGAAGAGGGTCTTCGAGGGCCGCGAGAAGCGCCCCGTCGTCGTCACCGGCTACGTCGGCGTCGTCTACGAGAAGCTCGCCGACGGCCTGCTGCTGCGGCACGGCGCCGACCTCGTCCTCGCCAACTCCCGCCAGGACGCCGAGCGGTTCCGCGCGGTCTACGAGGGGGTCGGCGCCGACGCCTCGGCGGTCACGGAGGTGGCGCTGCCGTTCCTCGGCGGCGCGCCCTACGAGGGGGAGCACGACCCGTACACGGTCGTCTTCGCCGCGCAGCCCTCCGTGCCCGAGAGCCGCAAGGACCGTACGTACCTGCTGAACCGCCTGGTGCAGCACGCGCGGCTGCACCCCGAGCGCGAGGTGCTGCTCAAGCTGCGCTCCCGGCCCGGTGAACACACCACGCACATCGAGGAGTTGCCCTACCAGAAGCTGGCGCAGAAGCTGGACGTGCCGTCCAACTTCCGGCTGGTGTACGGGCACATGGGCGAGGTGCTGGACCGTACCGACCTGCTGGTCACGGTCAGCTCGACGGCCGCGCTGGAATCCCTCCACCGGCGGATTCCCACCGTCGTGCTCACCGACCTCGGGGTGCGCGAGACGCTCGGCAACCACCACTTCGTCGGCTCCGGCTGCCTCGCCTCCTGGGACCAGCTGGACGAGGGACACCGTCCGGTCCCCGACGAGCAGTGGGTGGCCCGGCAGGGCGTCGCGGCGGACGGCGGGTACGAGACGGCGTTCGACGCCGCGCGCGAGCGGATCGCCAAGTTGCTCGCCCGGCCCGGCGGGCCGGCGCCGCTGACCCCGTACTACACACCCGCCACGGCGCCGGGTTACCTGCCCGGCATCCTCGCCCGCCACCATCTCGGCCCCGACGGCAGCGTGTTGCCGGGGGCGCCCTCGGCCGACCGGGAGCCGGGCCCGGTCCGGCAGATCGTGCGCCGGGCCGCCCGCGGGGCGTACCGGCACGGGGTGCAGCGGGTGGCGCCCGTCATCCGGCGCATGGGGGAGCTGTGAGCGGCCCGGCCCGTTCTTCGTCCGCCGCGCCGTCGGGGCCGAGCCGATCACAGCTCCCCGCGCCCCTGCCACGTACGTCTGATCACCCTGCGCTAGGAGTGCAGCCCATGTCCGACTCACCCGCCTCCGTGCGCCGAGTGCTTGCCGTCATCCCCGCTCGTGGTGGCTCCAAGGGGGTGCCCGCGAAGAACCTCGCCCCGGTCGGCGGTGTCCCGCTGGTGACCCGAGCCGTGCGTGAGTGCCTTACAGCGCGGCTCGTCACCGACGTCGTCGTCTCCACGGACGACCAGGCCATCGCCGCCGCCGCCCGCGAGGCCGGCGCCGAGGTGGTGCTGCGGCCCGCGGCCATCGCCGGTGACACGGCCACCTCCGAGGCGGCCGTCCTGCACGCCCTGGACACCCACGAGGCGCTGCACGGCGCCCGGGTCGACGTGGTGATGCTGGTCCAGTGCACCAGCCCCTTCGTGATCCGCGAGGACATCGACGGGGTCGCGGCGGCCGTCGTGGAGAACGGCGCCGACACCGCGGTCACCGTGGCCCCCTTCCACGGCTTCGTCTGGCGCGACGCCGAGGAGCCCGCCGACGGCGGCGTCGGCGTCAACCACGACAAGTCCTACCGTCCGCGCCGCCAGGACCGTCCCCAGGACTATCTGGAGACCGGCGCCGCCTACGCGATGGACGCGGCCGGGTTCCGGACCCACAACCACCGCTTCTTCGGCCGTACCGAACTCGTCCGCACCGACCCCGCGCGCGTGCTGGAGATCGACGACCCGCACGACCTCGCGCGGGCCCGCGCCCTCGCGCCCCTGTTCGACGCGGACCGTCCCGGTGCGCTGCCGACCGCCGCCGACATCGACGCGGTCGTCCTGGATTTCGACGGCACCCAGACCGACGACCGGGTGCTGATCGACACCGATGGAAAGGAGTTCGTCTCCGTGCACCGCGGAGACGGCCTCGGCATCGCCGCCCTGCGCAGAAGCGGCCTGACGATGCTGATCCTCTCCACGGAGCAGAACCCTGTGGTCGCCGCCCGGGCCCGGAAGCTCAAGATCCCGGTCCTGCACGGCATCGACCGCAAGGACCTCGCGCTGAAGCAGTGGTGCGAGGAGCAGGGCATCGCGCCTGAGCGCGTGCTCTACGTCGGCAACGACGTCAACGACCTCCCGTGCTTCGCCCTCGTGGGCTGGCCCGTGGCGGTCGCGAGCGCCCACGACGTCGTGCGCGGCGCCGCACGCGCGGTCACCACCGTCCCGGGTGGCGACGGCGCGATCCGAGAGATCGCCAGCTGGATCCTCGGCCCCTCTCTCGATTCCCTCACCAAGTAAGGACAGTTCCTGCCATGAGCACCAACTCCCGTCTCCGCTCGTTCGGTTCCTCCCGCCTGGCCGGCCCCGGCCAGCCCGTCTACATCTGCGGCGAGATCGGCATCAACCACAACGGCGAGCTGGAGAACGCCTTCAAGCTGATCGACGTGGCGGCCGAGGCCGGCTGCGACGCGGTCAAGTTCCAGAAGCGCACCCCCGAGATCTGCACCCCGCGCGACCAGTGGGACATCGAGCGCGACACCCCCTGGGGCCGCATGACCTACATCGACTACCGCCACCGGGTGGAGTTCGGCGAGGACGAGTACCGCCAGATCGACGAGTACTGCAAGGCCCGCAACATCGCCTGGTTCGCCTCCCCGTGGGACACCGAGGCCGTCGCCTTCCTGGAGAAGTTCGACGTGCCCGCCCACAAGGTGGCCTCCGCCTCGCTGACCGACGACGAGCTGCTGCGTGCCCTGCGCGCCACCGGCCGCACGGTCATCCTGTCCACCGGTATGTCCACCCCGAAGCAGATCCGCCACGCGGTCGAGGTCCTCGGCTCGGACAACATCCTGCTCTGCCACGCCACGTCGACCTACCCGGCCAAGGCCGAGGAGCTCAACCTGCGCGTGATCAACACCCTCCAGGCGGAGTACCCGAACGTCCCGATCGGCTACTCCGGCCACGAGACGGGCCTGCAGACCACCCTCGCGGCGGTCGCCCTCGGCGCCACCTTCGTCGAGCGCCACATCACCCTCGACCGCGCCATGTGGGGCTCGGACCAGGCCGCCTCGGTGGAGCCGCAGGGCCTGACCCGCCTGGTGCGCGACATCCGCACGATCGAGTCCTCCCTCGGCGACGGCGTCAAGAAGGTCTACGACTCCGAGCTCGGCCCGATGAAGAAGCTGCGCCGCGTCCAGGGTGTCATCGCCGAGGCCGAGATCGCCGCGGCCGCGGGCGAGCCGCTGACGGTCTGATCCACCCCCCTCCCCCGATCCGCCTACGACGGGACGGTCGTACGTAGATGAGCCCCCTCGCCGGGTACGCCGGCCCCCGCACTCTCGCGTTCGTCGAGAGTCCGGTACAGCTGCTCAATGTGCTGGAGTGGGCGCATGCCCAGGAGCAGGCGCTCGGCGCGGGGCTCACCCTGGTGGTCCTCTCCCCGATCGACCCGATGACCCGCGGCCAGCTGCGACGCATGTCGGAGCTGGCCCGTGAGGAGGGGCACGAGGTCCGCTGGGAGGAGGCGCGCAGCGGCGCGACGGCACCGTTCCAGACGATCGCGGGCCTGGCGGGCGTCCTGCGGAGGGCCCCTCGCGTGGTCCTCGGGGACCCCTTCTCCCGCTACGTCCAGCTGCTGCTGACGATCACCCGGGCCCGGGACCTGGTGGTCGTCGACGACGGCACGGCGACGATGGAGTTCGTCGCCCAGCTCGCCCGCGGCGAACGCCTGGTGCGCTGGCACCGCAAGGGCGGCCGCCGCGGCCCCCGGGACCTGATCCTGGCCCCGGCCTCCTCGGCGGCCCGCCGCCGGCTGACGCCCGGGGAGGACCGCAGGGTCGAGATCTTCTCCTCCATGCCGATGGAGGAGACCCTGCCGGGCCTCGCGGTGTCGGCGAACGACTTCGCCTGGACCCGCGCCCGCTTCGGCCCGCCGCGCATCAGCAAGGGCGCCGACCTGGTCGGCACCTCGCTGGTGGAGACGGGCGTGGTGGACGCCGAGCGCTACGTGGAAGCGGTCCGCACCCTCGCCAAGGCCCACGGCGCCACCCGCTACTTCGCCCACCGCCGCGAGAGCACGGAGAAGCTGCACCGCCTCGCGGTCGAGACCGGGCTGGAGATAGTGCGCCCGGACCTCCCCCTGGAACTGATCGCCCGCCGGGGCCCGATCGGCAGGACGATCCTGAGCTTCCCGTCCACGGTCGTGCACACCCTCCCGCTGGCCCTGGCCGGCACGGAGGTGAAGGTCGCGGTCTGCGACATCGACCCCACCTGGCTGACCGACCACGCCTCCCCCCGGGCGCAGGGCTTCCTGTCCGGGGTCACGGGCTCGGCCAAGGACGTGCACCGCCTCGCCGCGGTCGCCGTGACGTGAGCGGCCCGGCGAGCTTCCGGCAAACGGAAGAAGAACGCTGGGCTGCGCGATTCCCAAAGCTGCGACAGGGCGGGCCCGCGGTCCTACCATCGCGGGATGCGTATTTCCCAGCTTGAAGAATCCAACGCCCGGATGCTGGCTCACGCACCGACTGTCCGACCGGTTTCCACGGGCGACATCATTCGAACGCACCGCAAGAAATTTCCTTACAAGGGCCTCGTGGAGATCGATTCCCCGTACTGTCCGCCCTTTGTCATGTTCTGTGTCAATGACGAGGCGGTCGCCCTCGACACCGTGTGGAACGGGCGATTCGGCTACGAGCCCGGCAGCCTGTCCACCTGGGCGCGGCTGGCCGCGAAGAGCGCGACGATAGCCGACGTCGGCGCCCACGTCGGCTATTTCTCGATGATCGCCGCGCTGGCCAGTCCCAAGGCGAAGGTCCATGCCTTCGAGCCGGTGGACGAGATCCACGCCCGGCTCGCGGTGAACCTGCGGATGAACAACATCCAGAACGTCAAGCGCTTCCAGGCGGGCGTGTCCGCCGAGCCCGGCTGGGCGGAGATCAGCGTCCGATTCGCGGGGAACCTGCTCTCGACCGGCTCGTCCCTGGAACGCGGCGCGGACGACGCCCAGTTGAAGCGGATCCAGCTGCTGGCCCTGGACGACGTGTTCGCCGGCACCAAACTGGACCTGATCAAGATCGATGTGGAGGGCCACGAGATGTCGGTCCTCCAGGGCGCGCGACAGGTGCTCAAGCGCGACCGCCCGACCGTGATGCTGGAGGCCCTGGTGGGCGCTCCGCTGGATCCCCTGCTCGCCGAGTTCGAGCCCCTGGGCTACGACTGCCACTGGGTGGCCGAGGCCGACGGCGAACTGATCCCGTCCCACGCCCCCCGCCCGCGCGGGACACGCAACCTTCTGTTCACGCCCCGCGCGTAGGCGTCCGTCCGCCGCGCCTGCTGAGCCGAGGTGAGCCCCTCACGGCCACGAGGGGCTCACCCACCGTCTCAGCCGCCCAGGATGGCCTTCAGGTCCGCGGCGTTCGCCTCGGTGACCTTCCACAGCTCCTGCTGGCGGCCGTGCACGTCGGCGACGGTCGCCTGGTGGTCGCGGAGCAGGTCCTTCGAGCGCTCCACCAGGCGGGCGGCCAGGTGGCGGTCGTGGACCGAGACGCCCCACTCCGGGCGCTCGATGTCGCGCAGGAAGTACGCCATCTTCGGGTGCGAGATCAGGCTGATGATCGGCGTGCCGCAGCCGAACGGGATCATGCCCGCGTGGCCGCGCATCCCGATGACCAGCTTGGTGCGCGCGTACAGATCGCGGATCTCGTCGTTCTCGAAGTCGTACATCGGGATGACGGGCATCGAGATGCCGTGCTCGCGCCGCAGATCGAAGACGATCTTCTCGTCGTCCAGGGAGTGCGCCACGCACTTGACCTCGGCCAGCTCGCCCAGGTCCCGGACCGCCTTCGCCATCTGGGCCAGGAAGTAGCCGTAGTCGTGGCCGAAGCGCAGGCCCGCGCGGTCGTAGGCGGCGTTGAGGAGGATGGTGTCCTCGCGGCGCGCCGGGTCCTGCCAGCCCGGCACCAGCTGGCGGGTGACCGTGGTGGGACAGGGCTGGAAGCGGACCTTGTCGTGCAGGTGGGCCGGGAGCATGGCGCGCACCTTCTCGATCGAGCCGTGGTTGCGCAGCCCGAAGAAGGCGGACTTCTCCACCAGCAGGCGCAGCGACTCGCGGAACCGGCCGGCGCGGTAGGACTGGCCGTCGAAGGCGTTGAAGCCCACGGCGTAGACCGCGATCGGCACGTCGATCCGGCGCAGCAGGTCGTCCGGGACGTTCCACTGCCAGGCGCTGTTGCCGTTGGGCATGGTGTCCGGGATGAACAGGCCGCCACCGCCGATGACCAGGCCCCGGCGGGCGTTGACGCGCTCCAGGGCGGCCTCGTCGAAGAGCCGGTGGGCATGCACGGAGTGCCAGCGCCGGGTGGTGGTGTCCGGGCCGAAGGCGCTGCGCACGCTCTCCGGGAGCAGCTTGTCGCCCGCGTTGCCCTGGCGGTCCATGTAGAAGGCGACGTGCGCCAACTGGTCCTCGGGGGCGCCCAGTTCCTGGGCCGGGACGGAGGCCGCGCGCTGCGCCCACAGCCGGCTGGAGCGGTGGGTGATGTCCACGGACATCCCGGCGGTGGCGTATTTCAGCGCCGAGGCGTTGTCGCCGTGCACCCAGGCCATCTGGGCGAGCCGGGCGTAGGCGGTGGCGGCCCGGTTGGGGGCGGCCGTCGCCAGCAGCAGCTGGGCCTTGGCCTCGTCGTAGCGCGAGACGCTCATCAGGGCGTGGCCCAGCACCTCGTGCGGCCACGCCTCGTCGAGCGGGATGCGGACGCTCTGAAGGATGTCGACGGCGTCCTGGTAGTCGCCGGAGGCGATGTGGGCGGCGGCCACCTTGCGGGCGGTCTCGACGTCACCGGTGCGGGCGACGTGCGGGGTGCCGAAGTGGACGACCAGGTCGTGGTGCAGGCCGCCCGCCCGGGAGAGGTACGCGGCCTGGAACTCGGCGTCGGACAGCTCGTACTCGCGCCACTTCTCCTCGGCCTGGCTGTACCCGGCCTCACCGCCCTGCCACGGCTTGTGGCGGCCGGTGAAGTGCAGGATGGCGGTGTCGTCGGGGACCGGGAGGTCACCGGACAGGCGCCGCTTGACGAAGTTGTAGCGGGGGTCCAGGCGGATGAAGTCGCCGCTCAGGACGGCGTTCAGGATGCCCTGGTCGTGCTTGTCGAGTTCGTAGTCGCCGCTGCGGCCCGTGGCGTCGAGCCTGGCGCAGAACTCGTCGCTCAGGTACTCGCGCTGGATGACCAGCAGGCCGGAGTTGAGCTTGTGCTGCCCGTAGAAGAACTGCGGGACGGCCGCGAGGCCCTCGCGCAGTTCGAGGAGTTCGCTCAGGTCACCGAGGACGACCATGTCGGTGTCGAGGGTGATGACGGTGTCGTACTCGCGCAGCCGGAAAATGTCGAGGATGAAGTACGCCTTGCGGACCAGGTAGTTGTCCTGGTCGCCCTTCTTGTACGCGTCGTAGTGCGTGTCGTTGACGCGGCGCAGCACGATCCGCGGGTGCAGGGCGCGGATCCTGGCGATCGAGGCGGGGCGCAGGTCGTCGTAGAGGACGACGAAGTCCTCGCAGACGGCCGGGTTGGACAGGGCGAGGCTGCGCAGCAGGACGAGGAAGCCCGGGAGGTAGTTCTCGTCGACGTAGGACGCGAAGGCGATGCGCCGCTTGCCGGTGAGGGCGGCCGCGTCGGTGACGGGGGCCGCGGGCAGGGTGGTGGTGGTCATCGCAGGGATATCCTCATGTCGGTCACGCTCTGGGCCCGGTCCATGACCCATGCCTTCTCGCTGGTGTATTCGTGCACGGAGGTGATGGCGAGCTTCATCGCTTCCGGCACGCGGTACGCGCCGCTCTCGTAGAAGTCGAAGCCGATCAGGTCGAGCTTCGGGCTGACGTCCAGGAAGTCCAGCAGGAACAGCATGTTGAAGCCGGTGGTCGGGATGCCGGACCAGACGTCGGTGGAGAGCTTGCCGATGTTGCGCACCGGCCAGCGCAGCGACTCGTCGCCCAGGAAGGTCTGGGCGCCGGGCACCAGGCGGTTGCGCAGCGACCACTTCCAGTCGCCGGAGACGCCGCCGAAGACCAGCCGGGTGTCGACCTGCTTCTCCCAGTTGAAGCCGTGCTTGTGGATCGTGGCGTGGATGTCGGTACGGCTGCCGGTGTGCTTCGGGTCGAGCCGGAAGGAGTTGAAGCGCACCACGAGGTCGTACGCGTCGATCTCGGCGCCCATGGAACTGGCGCCGACCCGGCCGGAGTTGGCGATCAGGGCGACCGACTTGCCGGCGATCCGGTTGCGGAACTCGCCGAGGCTGATCCACTGGACGCCGCCGACGGTGGGGTCGGCGACGGGGCCGCGCATCCGGGTGCGGCGCTGCTCGGCGTAGAGCGCGAGGACGTCCGTGAGCTCCGCGCGGGCGGTGACATCGGTGTCGACGGCGATCCGCAGGTCCAGGTACTGGCTGAGCAGTTCCTGGCGGTCCTCGACCGGGGCGTCCGCCATGGCCAGGAGCGCTCCCACCAGCCGGGGTTCGGCCGCGGCCCAGTCGCCGACGGCGTGCGAGGCCAGGCCCTCGGCCCACACCGCGGTGGCGTCGCCGCGGGTGAACTCCTCGGCGCGCGGGCACTGGCGGCGCAGCAGGGCGAGCAGGTCCCGCTCCCGCTCGCTCGCGGCGCGCAGGCCGGCGATGCGGGCGCGGACGCCGAAGCCGTCGTCGTCGGTGAGCCCGAGGTACTTCTCGTACGCCTCCAGCGCCTCGGCGTCGTCGCCGAGCGCCTCCATCAGGCGGGCGCGCAGCCGCCATCCGGCGCGGGAGTTCTTGCGCTGCGCGAGCACGGTGTCGCTGATCACCAGAGCGAGGTTCAGCTCGTCGTCGTAGCCGCACTTGAGCGCCTGGTTGGCGACGGCGAGCAGCGCGTCGAGCACTTCGTTGGCGATACCCGTGGCGGGGGTCGCGGTGCCCTTCACGGCCCGCTTGAGCAGCGCGGTCGCGCCGGTCGCCGGGGCGGGCGCGGGGGCGGCGGTGGTGGTTCCCCATACGACGAGCAGCTTTCTGAGCTGCTCGGCGAGTTCGATGCGGCGGCGGTCGATGCTGCCGACGAGTTTGCCGCTGTGCACCGCGCAGGCACGCAAACAGTCGTCCAGCTCCCCTCCGCGCGCACGTGCCCGTCTGTTCTGGACCCTCGTCATGGCACTCCTGGTATTCGCCAAGCCAATGCTGTGTTCGCCGCGGTTCGCCGGCGGGTGGGGGGATCTTGAAACCGTGTGATTATCCGTAGGGGGATGCTGAGAAAAATTAGGAAGGCAAAACGACGTTCAGGTGAACTCATAGGTACTACAGGACTAATCGTTGGCCCGGTGCCCCGGAGAAGCCTGTGATTCGGACTAACGTGCCTGGTTCCACCCTCGAGAAAACCTGGCAAGGGGATGCCTGTGACCAGCACGACCGTCCGAACAGTGATCGAGTCGCCCCGGAGGGCGGAACGGACGGCACGCAAGGAAACCCGGCTACGGGCGCTGGACGGACTGCGGTTGATCGCGGCCCTGATGGTGGCCGCGTACCACTACGGCGGCCGGGGCGGCGAGGTCACCGCGGCCTGGGGCAGTTCGCCGACGGTCCAGTTCCCCACGCTCCACGAGTATTTCGCCTACGGCTGCCTCGGCGTCCAGATCTTCTTCGTCATCAGCGGGTTCGTGATCTGCATGAGCGGCTGGGGACGGCCGCTGAAGTCCTTCTTCGCCTCCCGCGCCGCCCGGCTGCTGCCCGCCTACTGGGCGGCCGTCCTGCTGGTCACGGCCGTCTTCGCGCTGCCCGTGGTCGCCTACCAGGCGGTCTCGCCCAGTGACGCGCTGGTCAATCTGACGATGCTCCAGCAGCCGCTGGGCGTGGACCGGGTGCTCGGGGTGTGCTGGACGCTGTGGGCGGAGGTCCGCTTCTACGCCCTGTTCGCGCTGTGCGTCGTACTGCCCGGTGCGACCAGGCAGCGCGTGATCATGTTCTGCGCCGGCTGGACCCTCGCGGCGGTCATCGCCGAGGCGGCGGACGAACCGCTGCTGGACCTGGTCCTGATGCCCGAGTACGCGCCCTTCTTCATCGGCGGCGTCGGCCTCTACCTCGTCCACCGCGACCGCCGGGACGCCTACGGCTGGGGCATCGTCGGGGTCAGCTGGCTGATCGGGCAGCACTACGCGGTGCAGGATCTGTGGCGCGCCCCCAGCCCGGACGCCTTCGCCAACCGCACCTCGTTCGGGATCATCCTGGTGGTGACCGTCGGTTTCGTGGCGGTCGCGGCCATCGCGCTCGGCTGGCTCAACCGGGCGGACTGGCGCTGGCTGACCGTGGCGGGGGCGCTGACGTACCCCTTCTACCTGGTGCACGAGCACCTGGGCTGGGTGGTCATCAAGACCCTGCACCAGGATCTGTACCTGTCCTCGTGGGCGACCTTCGCCGTGACGATCGGCTCGATGCTGCTGCTGGCCTGGCTGCTGAACCGTTACGTCGAGAAGCCGCTGACCCCTCGCCTCCGGACGGCCCTCACCAAGATGCGCTGAGGTCCGGGCGCGGCAAGACTGCTGAGCAGCCGTCGTTCACCGGACGTTCAGACCGGTGACGGATTGCCCGGACTCCAGTGAGCAGGCGCGTCACATGGCCAACGCACAGCAGACCCCCGTACTCCCCGGTGAGCTCGGCGATGTGCCGGGCTGGTTCCCGCCGCTCGACCAGACGCTGTTCACCTGGTTCCTGCACCGGCAGGAGGCCCTCGGATTGCGGGGCGACCTGCTGGAGCTGGGGGCCTACCTGGGCAAGAGCGCGATCCTGCTGGGCCGGCATCTGCGCCCCGACGAGACGTTCACGGTCTGCGACCTCTTCGAGAGCGACGCGCCGGACGGGGCGAACCAGGCGGAGGCGTCGAAGTCGTACGCGTCCCTGACCCGGCAGGCCTTCGAGCGGAACTACCTCTCCTTCCACGACGCCCTGCCCCGGGTCGTGCAGGGGCCCAGCTCGGTGATCACAGCGGAGGTGGGCGCCAGGACCTGCCGCTTCGTCCACATCGACGCCTCGCATCTGTACGAGCACGTGTACGACGACATCGGCGCGGCGCGGGATCTGCTCGTGCCGGACGGGATCGTGGTCCTGGACGACTTCCGCTCCGAGCACACGCCCGGGGTGTCGGTCGCGGCCTGGGAGGCGGTGCTGAACCGGGGGCTGCGGCCGGTGTGTCTGAGCACGCAGAAGCTGTACGGCACGTGGGGGGAGCCCGCGGCGGTGCAGGAGGAACTGCTCGCGGAGTTCCGGGCGCGCGAGGACTGCGGGGTGAGCGTGCAGGAGGCGGCGGGGCACCGGCTGGTGCGTTTCCGCTCGCACGGGATGCGGCCGCCGGAGTTCCCCCGCTCCCGGCACTACGCGGAGCCGGTGCCGGCGTCCGCGCAGAAGCCCCGAGCGTCACGGTCCCGGCGGCTGGCCGTCGAGCTGCTGCCGCCGATCGTCACCCGGGCGGTGCGGCGGGCGCGTCAGCCGAGGCCTGGCGGGTCCCGGACGCGCGGCTTCCCGCGCCCCTGAGGGTCACGTACCGGCCAGGGACAGCTTCACCGCGAACCCCAGGAACAGCGCCCCGGCCGCCGACGTGGCCCCCGCCGACAGCACCTTGCGCCGCCGGAAGGCCGCCGCCAGCTTGGTGCCGCCGAATATCAGCGCGCTGAGGTAGAGGAAGCTCGCGAGCTGCGCGAAGGCGCCCAGCACCACGAACGACAGCGCCGGGTAGGCGTACGCCGGATCGACGAACTGCACGAAGAAGGCGACGAAGAACAGGATCGCCTTGGGGTTGAGCAGGCTCACCACGAAGGCCCGCCGGAACGGCCGCTCACCGGCGACGGAGGCGGGCTGCTCCCCCTCGGCGGTGAGGCGCTGCTCGCGCCGGTCCCGCCACATTCCCCAGGCCGCCCGCAGCATCCCGAGCGCCAGCCAGGTCAGATACCCGGCCCCGGCGTACTTCACGATGCCGAACAGCACGGCGTTGGTCTGGAGCAGGGAGGCGACTCCGGCCGCGGAGAGTGTCATCAGCACCGCGTCCCCGCACCAGACCCCGGCCGCGGCCGTGTACCCCGGGCGGACGCCCCGGCGGGCGGCCACGGACAGCACGTACAGCGAGTTGGGGCCGGGCAGCAGCACGATCAGGATCAGGCCCGCGAGATAGGTGGTGAGGTCGATGACGCCGAACATGGAACGGAGTGTCGCACGGGGGTACGACACTCCGTTCCCGAATTCCGGCGGGCGGGACGGCCCGGATCAGAAGGCGTCGCTCGGGACGTACGTCCCCCACACCTCGCGCAGCGCGTTGCACACCTCGCCGACCGTGGCCCGGGCCCGCAGCGCGTCCTTCATCGGGTACAGGACGTTGTCCTCGCCCTCGGCCGCCTTCTTCAGGGCCACCAGGGCCGCGTCCACCGCCTCCTGGTCGCGCTCGGCCCGGAGCGTGGCGAGCCGCGCCGCCTGCTGGGCCTCGATCGCCGGGTCCACCCGGAGGGGCTCGTACGGCTCCTCCTCGTCGAGCTGGAAGCGGTTGACGCCCACGACGACCCGCTCGCCGGAGTCCGTCTCCTGGGCGATGCGGTAGGCGCTGCGCTCGATCTCGCTCTTCTGGAAGCCGTGCTCGATGGCGGTGACCGCGCCGCCGAGGTCCTCGACCTTCCGCATCAGCTCCAGCGCCGCCTCCTCGACCTCGTCCGTCATCTTCTCGATGACGTAGGAGCCCGCGAAGGGGTCGACCGTCGCCGTCACGTCCGTCTCGTAGGCCAGCACCTGCTGGGTGCGCAGGGCCAGGCGGGCGGATTTGTCCGTCGGCAGGGCGATGGCCTCGTCGAAGGAGTTGGTGTGCAGCGACTGGGTGCCGCCCAGCACCGCCGCCAGGCCCTGGACCGCCACCCGGACCAGGTTGACCTCCGGCTGCTGGGCCGTCAGCTGGACGCCCGCCGTCTGCGTGTGGAAGCGCAGCATCAGGGACTTGGGGTTCTTGGCGCCGAACTCGTCCCTCATCACCCGGGCCCAGATGCGGCGCGCGGCACGGAACTTGGCGACCTCTTCGAGGATCGTCGTACGGGCCACGAAGAAGAAGGACAGCCGGGGCGCGAAGTCGTCGACGTCCATGCCCGCCGCGACGGCCGTACGGACGTACTCGATGCCGTCGGCGAGCGTGAAGGCGATCTCCTGCGCGGGGGACGCGCCGGCCTCGGCCATGTGGTAGCCGGAGATCGAGATGGTGTTCCACTTCGGGATCTCGGCCCTGCAGTACTTGAAGATGTCCGCGATCAGCCGCAGGGAGGGCTTGGGCGGGAAGATGTACGTCCCGCGCGCGATGTACTCCTTCAGCACGTCGTTCTGGATCGTGCCGGTCAGCTGGTCGGCGCTGACGCCCTGCTCCTCGGCGACGAGTTGGTAGAGCAGGAGCAGCAGCGCGGCCGGGGCGTTGATCGTCATCGACGTCGAGACCTTGTCCAGCGGGATGCCGCCGAACAGCACCCGCATGTCGTCGATCGAGTCGATCGCGACGCCGACCTTGCCGACCTCGCCGGAGGCGATCGGCGCGTCGGAGTCGTGGCCCATCTGGGTGGGCAGGTCGAAGGCGACCGACAGACCCATGGTGCCGTTGGCGATCAGCTGCTTGTAGCGGGCGTTGGACTCGGTCGCGGTGCCGAAGCCGGCGTACTGGCGCATCGTCCAGGGACGGCCGGTGTACATCGACGGATAGACACCCCGGGTGAAGGGGTAGGACCCCGGTTCGCCCAGCTTCTCGGCCGCGTCCCAGCCCGCCAGGGCCTCCGGTCCGTAGACCGGTTCGATGGGCAGTCCGGACTCCGACTCGCGCGCCATGGTGTGTTGCCTCCCGCCGAGCAGTTCGCTCGCTGCTTACTCACTGGTACAGACCGACCCTTCGACGGACTGTAGCGGCGTGGTGCGCGCCCGGAGGAGTGCAGCACGCTGGGACCTTGCTCACAGCCGCCATGCGGCCCCGGTCACAACCATGCCCCGCCGTTCGCAACCAGTCATCCGCGGGGAGCATCTCAGAGGACATCGGCGGCAAGGGAGGGCCGGATGAGGAGCATGAGCACAGCGGCCGGTGCGCTGGCCTCGGCGGCGGCGCTCGCGGTCGTGTGCGGCGGCTGCACGGTCCGCGCGGCGGACGGGGAGGGGCGCTCCCCGGTCCGGGTCGAGCTGCCCAGCCGTACGCCCTCGCAGCCGCCGCAGGACGCCAAGCCGAGCGCGCCCGCCCCGCCCGCGGCACCCGAGGTCCTGTGGTCGCGCGGGGACAGCGGCCGGGACGTCCGCGAACTCCAGGCCCGGCTGCGCGAGGTCGCCTGGCTGTTCGACGGTCCGACAGGGACGTACGACGACCTCACCGAGCGGGCGGTGAAGGGGTTCCAGCGCAAGCGCGGGCTGCCGCAGACGGGCAGGACGGACACCGTCACCTGGAAGCGGCTGCTGGGGATGACCCGCGAGCCGGGGAAGTGGGACCTGTACCTGATGGGCGGGCAGCCCGCCGCCGCGCCGGATCCGCGCTGTCTGACCGGCCGGGTGCTGTGCATCGACAAGACGAGCCGCACCCTGCGCTGGATGGTCGACGGCCGCACTCTGTCCACGGTGGCCGTGCGCTTCGGCGCGCAGTACACCCCGACCCGGGAGGGCGTGTTCCAGGTCTACTGGAAGTCCCGGCACCACCACTCCACGCTCTACGACTCGCCGATGCCGTACGCGATGTTCTTCAGCGGGGGCCAGGCCGTGCACTTCTCGTCCGACTTCGCGGCCCGGGGCTACGCCGGCGCCTCGCACGGCTGTGTCAACGTGCGGGACGAGGGGGCCATCGCGGGGCTGTTCGCGCAGGTGAGGAACGGCGACAAGGTCGTCGTCTCCTGGTAGTGGGGCGCGGGCGGGACCGGGGGAACGTGTCCCGCCCGCGCCAGGTGCACGAGCCGAAGGTACGGGGGGAACCCCGGCTCCGTGCGACGGCCGATGACCAGTCGGCTCACTGAATACTGCGCCGGGATCGGCGAAAACGTCACACCTCGCGCCAAAAAAGTTCGCCGGTTTACAAAACCGCAGCTCAGCGGGCGTGTCGCAGCGCCCGCGCGGGGATCAGGGCGCGGAGTGCGGCGGGGTCGGCGACGAGGCCGTCCCGGCGGTGGTGCCGTCGGTGCGCCGGTGGTCTCCGGGGCGGCTGTGACCTTTGTCCTTGCCCTTGTCGCGGCCGCGCTCGCCGCCGCCCCCGGTGTCCCGGTCGCCCTGCTCGTCCTGGTCGTCGTCCTCGTCCTCGTCCTGGCCGCTGCCGCGGTCGGCGTTCTCCTTCTGGCCGTGGGACTTGCCGTTCCCGGACCCCGACCCGGAGCGGGCCTCGCCGAGCAGGGCCTTGCAGTACGTCGGCACGCGCGCGGAGCCGCCCGCGGCGGCCTCCAGGGCTCGTCTGCTGTCGTCGGTGAGGCGCTTGCCGGCGCTGACGTCACGGCAGGCCGCGACGGCGGCGCCGTGCCGCTTGCCGCCGCTCCACCGGTCCCCGGGGTCACCGGTCGCGGCGCCCGGATCGGCGCCGTCGCCCCCGGTCCCCCGCGAGGTGTCCGGGTCGGGCGTGGCTCCGCCGGACGTCCCCTCGGGCACGGACTCGCCCTCGACGGCGTCCTCCGGGGACGGTGACACCGGCGGGTGCCCGGTCGGCACGGCGGCCGGGGCCGAGACGGCGGGTTCCGGGGTGCCCTCGAACGGCGTGGGCAGGATTCCGGTTCCGGCCGCGACCGCGACACCGCCGACCATGCCGAGGGCCATCGCGGCGGCCAGGCCGAGGCGCACCGGGCGCGCCCAGCGGGGGCGGCGGGCCGTGCGCTCGGGCGGGCCGATGCGGACGAGGCCGGCGTCGGAGGAGTGCGGGCGGGCACGGTGGCCGGGGGTCGCGGGGGCGTCGGCGCGCTCGGTGCGGGCGGCGCGGAAGGCGGCCAGCGCGGCGGCCTCGCCGGGCAGTTCGGCGGCGGCCGCAGGGGGCTGGGCGGCCAGTGCCTCAAGCGCCCTGGCGAGGCGTTCGGCCCGGTCGCGGTCGGCCGCGTCGACAGCTTCCAGTGGCTCTCCGCTCAGCAGGCGTTCCGCCGTCCTGGGGTCCAGCCACCTGTACTGCTCGTCGGCCATCACACATCCTTCTGCGTCCGCGCACGCGTATGCGTCACACTCGCGGACGTCACCGCGCGGGCGCCCGGTTCTCGCTGGGGCGGCAGGGCGTCGAGGACTCCGGCCGATTCCGGATCGCCCTCCGGACGGTCGCCGAGCAGTTCGGCGAGGCGCTTGAGACCCCGGTGCGCCGCCGTGCGGACCGCACCCGGGCGCTTGCCCAGCGTCTCCGCGGCGGTCTTCGCGTCGAGGCCCACGACCACGCGCAGCACGACGGCCTCGGCCTGGTCCTGCGGCAGCCGGGCGATCAGCGAGAGGGTGCCGTCGGTGGTCAGGGCCTCGATGGCCTCGCCCGCGGTGTCGGACTCGGCCGCGCGGCCGGTCAGTTCGGTCTCGTCGCCGCCGATCGCGGGCCGCCGGCCGCGCATGCGTATGTGGTCCAGCGCGCGGTTGCGGGCTATCCGGGCGGCCCAGCCGCGGAAGCGGTCCGCGTCCCCGCTGAAGCGATCCAGGTCGCGCGCTATCTGGAGCCAGGCCTCCGACGCCACGTCCTCGGCGTCCGGGTCGCCGACCAGCGTCCGTACGTATCCGAGCAGCCGCGGGTGCACCGCGCGGTACACAGTCCGGAACGCGGTCTCGTCGCCGTCCTGTGCCGCAAGCACCGCGGCCGTCAGCTCCGCGTCGTCCCCCAGCACTCGGTACCTCGGTAGATGGTCGGGTGGATGGCCCCGGCACGGCGGCCCGCCGACGGTTTCAGTGATCGTTCAACTTCCCCGTGCGACGCGAAAGGCACGTTACGACCTGAAACCGCTGCTCGTCCATGTCCGGACAAGACGCAGCACATGCGGGACGCGTCGGGGTGTGACAGAAACCGCACTCATGGCGCTGTAGGAAGTACGGGCCGCCGCGCGGCCCGTACCGCGCGACGGCCGGGGCCTCTCCTGTGGGGGGTGGCGGCCCCGGCCGTTGCTTTGGCGGGGGCCCGGGGTGGCCGACATCGGCGGTCCGGGGAGGTCGACTCCCGGACAGCCGGGGTCAGTTCTTCTTGCCGGGTTTGCCGGTGTTGCTGTCGTTGCCCGCGCCGGAGCCGTTGCCCGCGCCCGTGCCGGATCCGTTGTCGGTGCCCGTCCCGGCGCCGTTGTCAGTTCCCGCCCCGGCGCCGTTGTCCGCGCCGCCGCCCGTCCCGGAGCCGCTGCCCGTCCCGGCGCCGTTCTCCTTCTCCGCCTCCGGCTTGCCTCCCGCCGCCGCCTCCGCGAGCCGCTGCGCGCAGTAGGCGGCCACCTTCTCCGCGCCGCCCGCTGCCTCGGTCAGCCGCTGCCAGGCCGGGGCGTCCAGCGCCTTGCCGTTGCCCTCGAGCTGCTCGTAGGCGCGGCACTTGGCCTCGGTGTCCGCGGCGGTGGACGGCCGCTCCCGGACCGCGGTGGCGGTGCCGGAGGCCGGGGCGGAGGGCTCGGGGTCCGGGTCGGCGGGAGCGGTGGACGGGGTGGGCGTGCCGTGGCCGTCGGAGGCGTCCGAGGAGGAACCGGCCGTACCGATCGCCGCGAAGGCGGCCCCGCCGAGGGCGAGGCTCGCGGCGAACAGCGAGAGCGTGGCCCGCAGCGACCGCAGGGTGTGGCCGCGCGTCCGGGGCCGCCAGTCGTCCCGGCGCCGGGTGCGGGCCCGGTGCACCCCCGCCTCCCGGGCGGCCCGGAACGCGGCGACGGCACGCCGCTCGCCCTCGGCGTCCACGGCGGCCGGGCGCATCGCGGCGGCGAGCAGTGCCTCCAGGCCGGGCCGTCCGGTGTCCGCGGGCGGGCCGGACGGGGTGCCGTGCGGGAGCACGGGCCGACGGCCGGCGGTGCCGCCGTCGCTCAGCTGTTCACCCATGTCCGTTTCCGTTCCTGTCCGACCTGACCGATCCGCGGCGCGTGGTCCCGCTGGATCCCGTGTGGCCCGTGGGGCCTGTGCGAGCCGCCGGCGCCCCGAGGGCGACACGGCATCCGCGACCTGTGCGGACGCGGCGCTCCCCCCGTGTCACGTCCGCGCTTCCCGCTCCGTTCATTTCGACTCCCCCAGCGTCCGGGGGCCGTCATCCGTCACACCCTCGGCGCCCAGCTGGCTCGCCAGGCGCTTCAGGCCCCGGTACGCGGCGGTGCGCACCGCGCCGGGGCGCTTGCCGAGCACCCGGGCGGCCGCGGGGCCGTCCAGGCCCACGACCACCCGCAGCAGCACGGCCTCGGCCTGGTCGCGCGGCAGCCCCCGGACCAGATCCAGGGCGTACTCGGTGGAGATGGACTCCAGTGCCTGCTCGTGCGTGCTGTGCGGGCCCGCCAGGTCGAGTACGTCCTGCTCGGTCGCCGTCGACCGGGGCCGTACCCGCTGGCGGCGCAGATGGTCCAGCGCCCGGTGCCGGGCGATGGTCGCGCTCCAGCCACGGAAGCCCGCTCCGTCGCCCTTGAACCGGCCGAGGTCGCGGGCGATCTCCAGCCAGGCGTCGGAGGCCACGTCCTCGGCGTCGTCGCCGACGATGCCGCGCAGGTAGCCGAGGAGCCCGGGCTGCACGATGCGGTAGGCGACCGCGAAGGCCGCCTCGTCACCCTCCTGCGCCCGCGCGACGGCCGCGCCGAGCTCCCCGTCGTGCGCGTGCCCGCGACGGGGTTCCGCTCCCTGGCCCAAGTACTGTCCTCGTCCTGCCGAGTTCATGGCCGGATCGCACCCCACGGCACGGCTCCGTCCTCTGCCCACGCCCCCCACGGTCAACAGCGCCGGGCCGCGCGGAAGTGTCACAGCAGCCGACGCCACCCTCCATCCGGCTCAGGCGGCGGCCCGCCTGGCCCGGCCGGGCAGGGTCAGGTAGAAGGTGTGCAGGGATTCCTCGGGGCCGCCCGCGTCGAAGCGGTTGTGGACCTTGCCGAGCGGGTTCCAGACCCGGCCGTCCGGCATCCGTACGCCGACCGGCTGGCCGAAGTAGGCGCGCTCCTGGGCGTCGAAGTCGACCCAGACGGCGCCCGCCCGGCGCACCAGCACCTCACCGACGTACGCGCCGAGTCCGAAGAGCGTCTCGCGGGCGCGTTCCCGGTCGGCGCCGCCCTTGCGCAGGCCGTCGATGAGGAAGTCGACGACGCGCAGGCTGGCCACCGAGTAGTCGAGCGGCAGCCGGTTCCGGGCGGTGACCCGGGCGACGAAAGCCGCCGTGAGCCCCCGCATCCCGTGCGCGTGCGCCCTTCGCTCGTCCCCCTGGTCCATCGGCCCGCCCTCCCGTCGATCCGCAGGGGAACCTCCGCGAACTCCCCCACAGGATCAAGCGGATTCCGACACAGCGGCATCACACGTCACGGCTGTGCTCATGCACACACAGAAAAGTGAGGGGGCCGTACAACCTTTTGCCCGGGTGATGTTTGAACCGGGCTCGACGCTGAAGGGAGAGCGCGCCTGTTACAGGTGTGGCGATCGTGTCCAATCTCTAGGGGTGGGGTAGTTGAGTCCTCGTAGGACCCATGCGTACAAGCCGCTCAGTCTCCGGCGGCGGGCCTGGCTGACCGTCGGGGCGGTCGTGCTGAGCGGGGCGGGAGTCGTCACGTATGCGATGGCGGACCAGCCGGCGTCGTCCGACGACAAGGCCGGCGAGCGTGAGCCGTCCGTGCACACGCTGAAGCTCGAGAACGAGGGCTCGGGCCGCAAGGGCCTGGACAAGCGGGAGACCGAGCAGTTCAGCGCGGTGGTGGTGACCTGGGACGACCCCGAGGCCAGGACCAAGGGCACGCCCGAGGTGCGCACCCGGGACATCGAGACCGGCGAGTGGTCGCCGTGGCGCGAGCTGGTCCTGGAGCCGAGCCAGGCGGACGGCGCCGAGGCCGAACGGGCCGCGCTGCGGGGCGGTACGGAGTCGGTGTGGACCGGCGCGTCCGACGGCGTGGAGGTGCGGGTGGTGAACTCCGCCGGCACCGAGCTGGGCGGGCAGCCGGCCGGCATGGACGTCAAGCTGCTGGACCCGGGCACGGACCCGGAGGGCGGAGTGAAGCCGGCGGCCTTCGCGGTCGAGGAGTCGACGACGCCCGCGGCGACACCGTCGGACAGCGCCTCGGCCTCCGCGTCGGTCACGGCCTCCGCCTCGGCGACGCCCAGCACCTCGGCCTCCCCCTCTGCGACGCCCAGCACGTCGACGTCCCCGACGCCGACCCCGACGCCCACGGTCCCGGCCCCCCGCCCGTCCACGGTGGTGAAGCCCCCGATCATCACGCAGGCCGAGTGGGGCGCGTCGACGGACTACAACGGCACGCCGAGCTACGGCACCGACATCAAGGCCGCCGTCGTTCACCACACCGGCGTCGACAGCGACAACACGCTGTCCTGCGCCGAGTCCAAGGCCCGGATGCGCACCATCCAGCAGGCGCACTTCGGGCAAAAATACTTCGACGTCGGGTACAACTTCGTCGTCGACAAGTGCGGCCAGATCTTCGAGGGCCGCAGCGGCGGCATGGACCTGCCGGTGATCGGCGCGCACGATGCCGGTTTCAACACCGACACGCTCGGCATCTCCTACATCGGCAATTTCGAGTCCGCCAAGCCGACCAAGGCCGCCCTCGACGTCATCGCCCGGGTCGTCGCCTGGAAGTTCGGGATGTACGGCATCGACCCGACCGGCAAGGTCACGCTGACCTCGCGCGCGCCGCTCAACCACAGCGGCAACAAGGTCGCCGAGGGCAAGCCGATCGAGCTGCCGCGCGTCTTCGGGCACAAGGACACCAACGCCACGGCCTGCCCGGGCCTCAACCTCTACCCGAAGCTCGGGCAGATCGCCTCGCTGGCCAAGTCGCCGGGCATCTCGCACGCCCTGGCCACCACCGACTTCAACCGCGACGGCGTCAGCGACCTGGTCGCCGGCACCCCCAAGGCCAACCGCGTCACCGTGGTCCCGGGCGGCATCGACGGCCCGGTCACCGCGTCCCGGATCGGCTTCAGCCAGAACAGCGCCGGGGTCCCCGGCACCTCCGAGTCCGGTGACTCCTTCGGTGCCGCGACGGCCTGGGGCGACGTCAACGGCGACGGCCACGCCGACCTCGCGATCGGCGCGCCGGGCGAGGACGACACCAGCGGCAACACCGACCGCGGCCAGGTCACCGTGATGTACGGCCCCGCCCTGAACACCGGCTTCTCGTACAGCACGACCGGGGTCACCGCGGCCGGTGCCAAGCTCGGATCGGCCGTCACCGTGGGCGACTTCAACGGCGACGGCAAGGCCGACGTCTTCTCGGCCGGCACCGGCAAGGGCGGCAACTACCACGTCCGGCTGACCGACGCCGGCACCACGTACGGCACGCTCACCTCCGCCACCGGCGCGGTCGCCCACCTCGACGCCACCACCGGCGACTTCAACCGGGACGGCTACGCGGACGTCGCCCTCAACTACCGCGACAGCGGCGGCATCGGACGGGTCGTCCGCTTCGCGGGCTCGGCGACCGGTCTGACCAAGGCCGGGGTCCTCTCGGTCAAGGGCGGCCGCTCCATAGCCGCCGCTGACTTCAACGGCAACGGCTACGACGACATCGTCATCGGCCAGCCGGTCGCCTCGGAGTCGGGCGCCATCTCGGGCGGCCAGATCACCATGCTGCTCGGCACCTCGACCGGCTTCACCACCACCGGCATGAAGGTCATCCACCAGGACACCTCGGGCGTCCCGGGCGGCAACGAGTCCGGCGACGCCCTCGGCCTCTCGGTCTCGGCCGGCGACCTCGACGCCGACGGCTACGCCGACGTCCTGGCCGGTGCCCGCGGCGAGGACCTCACCCGCAGCGGAGTCAGCCACGCCAACGCGGGCTCCGTGGTCCTCGTCAAGGGCAGCTCGACGGGCCTGACCGGCTCGGGCTCGGCGGCGATCTCGCAGGACACCACGTCCGTGCCCGGCGCCGCCGAGGCGGGCGACCTGTTCGGTACGTCGGTGACGCTGACGGACCTGTCGGGCTACGGCCGCGCCGACCTCACCGTGGGCGCGGACGGCGAGGACGGCACGGACGGCGTCCTGCTGCACATCCCGAGCAACAGCACGGGCCTCGGCTACGGCGACTCGCGCATCTACAGCAAGACCACCCTGGGCACGCCGACCGACGGCCGGCTCGGGCAGGTACTGGCGCCGTAACGGCGACAGAGCGAAGCGGCCGGGGCCCACACCACTGCGTGGGCCCCGGCCGCTTCCGTTTCCGCGTCAGCCGCGGTTCTGCAGGCGCGTCCGCAGCCGCAGTGCGAGCACGCCCAGGCCGGCCAGGACGGCGGCCGTGCCCAGCAGCAGGCCGATGCCGCCGGCGCCGGTCACGGCCAGGCCGCCGCCGGAGCCGCCGGAGCCGTCGCCCTGCGCACCGCCGGCGCCGGCGCCGGCGGTGTCCGTACCCCCGTCGGACGACGCGCTCGGCGCGGGCGAGGCCGATCCGCTCGGCTCGGCCGAGGCCGACGGCGAAGGCGTGGGCTCACCCGGGGAGTTGTCGTCCCCGACCTCGACCGTGAAGGTGGCCGAGGCCTCGCCGCGCGTGGCGACGACGGTGTAGGTGCCCGGGTCGGTACCGGCGTACAGCACCGGCGTGGTGGCGATGCCCTCCGCGTCGGTCTTCGCCTGGACGCCGACCACGTAGAAGTCCGGCGAGAAGCGCGGACCGCTCCTGGAGGAGGTGTACTCGACGTCGAACCGCACGGTCACCCCGGCCTTGGGCGCGCCGTCCACCTCGACGAGGGCCTGGAGCTTCTCGCCGAAGGCCTCCTCGGGGCCGGTGCGCTGTCCGTCGCCCTGGACGGCGGTCACGCTGTAGGCCAGCTTCTTGACCTGTCCGGTGAAGACGGCCGTCTTGCCCTGGGCGACGGCCCGGACGGTGAACGCGCCCTCCGTCTTGTCGGCCGCGACGGCGGGTGCCTGGGCGCGGCCGTACTCGTCGGTCGCGAGGACGACCTTGCGCAGCGGCTCGTAGGCGTCGAAGCTCACCCCGGTGCCGTTGGGGTCCTCGATCGTGAACGTCACGGTGGCGTCCTTGACCGGGGTGCCGTCCTTGTCCCGGACCACGACCGCCACCGGGTCGAACAGTTCGTCCGGGTCGCGGGTCTGGTCGTCGCCGGACGCCTTCGCCAGTTCGGCGACCGCGGGAGTCGCCCACTGCAGCACGACACGGCCGACCCCGCCCGGGGCGTTGACGCCGCCCTCGGCGATGCCGGAGTCGATGGGGTTGTCGGAGGACTCCCAGAAGGGGTCGTCCTTCGCCGGGGCCTTGGCGCCGTCGCTGACCACCATGCGCACGTCGGTCATGCGCTTCGGGTCGGCGTAGCTGGTGCCGCCGCCACCGCTGCCGGCGGTATCGTCGACGTCCGAGCCGGCGCCCCCGCCGCCGCCCGCATAGCCGCCGCCACCGCCGCCACCGCCGTACCGGCCCGTGCCGCCGTCGCCGCCCTTGCCGCCCGCGGAGGCGTCGGCACCTGCGGCGCCGTTGCCCCCGCCCGCGCCGCCCTTGGCTCCGTCGGCACCCTTGCCGCCGGTGGCCTCCGTGGCGTCCTGGCCGCGTTCGGCGCCACCGGCGCCCGCGTCACCCGCACTCGGGATGACGACGTCGGTGCTGCCGCCGCCACCGGCGGCGATCAGCAGCGGCTTGCCGTCGCTCGCGCGGATCCCGCTGCTGGCGCCGCCCTCGCCGACCCCGGGGGCTCCGGCCTTGCCACCGAGCGCGTCGCCGAAGTCTCGGCTCGCCACGGCGACGGAGAGCACCTCGCCCTCGTCGACCGACAGCTTTCCGGCGGCGTACGCCCCCGCTCCACCGCTCGACATGGAGCTGCCGCGGCCGCCCTGGCCCCAGGCCCGCACGTCGAGTTCCTTCACCCCGGCGGGCACCCGGAACGTCTCCGCCGCACCCGTCGCGGTGAAGAGCCGGCAGCCCGCGAACCCCTCGGTCGGCTCGCACACGGTCCCGGCACCGGCCGAAGGGGCGCCGGCGGCCGGTACGGCCATCCAGGCACCCGTGACACCCAGCGCGGCCACGGCCGTCGCGGCCACCCCGCGTCGCCACGCTCTTCGGCGCAGCCCTAGGGAACTCTGCTTCATCCCACCCCTCCAAAGATCAAGCAGGAGACTACCCAGGCGTTGATGAAGGTTGAACTGATTACCCGAGGGGACGGAGGTGACAGATCACACGCGTTCCGCGGTACAACCCCCGCGCACCGCGTCCCGGCACAGCAGCCGCAGCGACCCGTCCCCGGTGAAGCACCGGCGCGCCTCCTCGATGGGGTCCCACAGCGTGCCGTCGGGCGTCCGTATCCAGTGGTCGCCGCCGGACGCCCACCACTCGGCGTCGCACTGACGGACGATCACCTCGCCGGCGTACGCCCCGAATCCGCGCAGCACGCTCTCCAGTGCCGCCGGCGGGGTGTCCTCCCGGCGCAGATCGTCGATCACCCGGTCCAGCCGCCACAGGCTCTGCGCCGAGTAGTCGAGACGCAGCCGCGCCCCTTCCCGCATCGTCGAAACCATGTCCGCCGCCCATCGCACCGGCTTCGCCGCAGCGGAGGGCCTGGTCTGCTGCTCTGTCGTCGTCACACCGACAAGAGCGCGGGGACGCGGGGTTTCGTCACCCCCCAGGTGTGACACCCGGCCGCTCCCGTGCGCTCCAGTCACTGATGAGCCTGTACTTCCATCTGCGCGCGGTGCCGCCCCCGGCGCTGCGCAACAGCGCGACCTGGTTCCGCCGGCTGTTCGCCGACGACTGGACCACCGTCCGGGAGCGGATCGGCCGGCACCGCGAGGAGGTGCTGGACAAGGGGTACCTGCACCACGCGGTGCTGTACGCCGGAGGCCCCCCGCACCGGGCGCCGGACGGGCCCCGCGCCCATGTGGTGGTGGGCGGCCGACCGGTCTCCGCTCCCGAGCCGGAGCTGCCGCCCTTCCTGGTGCTCACCGCCGCCCAGGCGCACCGCGTGGCGGAGTACCTGGCGGAGGCGGACTTCGAGCGCCTGTGGCGGCAGTCCCGCGAGGAGTTGCTGCGCCCGTACGGCGTACCGGAGGCCGAGCGCGAGATCCGCGGCGCCTTCGCCTCGGCCCACCGGGACCTGACCGCCTTCTACGCACGGACCGCGCAGTGCGGCGACGCGGTGGTCAAGTGGCTGCTGGTCCCGGACGCGAGCCCCTCAGCCCCGGCCGCGAGCCCCACCGACCCTGGCCCGAGCCCTTCAGACCCGGCCGCGGGCCCGCCGTGACACCACCGCGCGCAGCACCCGCCGCCCCTCGGTGGACACCTCCAGCGCCGGCCGCAGCCCACCCGCGCCGCGCCCGGCGAGCAGCTCCAGCACGGTGATCTGGCGCCGCAGTTCGGCGGCGACGAGCGGCGACATGCCCTGCGTACGGCCTTCGCGGCGGGCGTCGACCGAGGACGCCTCGTCGGCGACCAGGTCGAGCATCCGGTGGATCTGCAGCGAGGCGACCGAGCAGGCGTCCGCCCACACCCGCACCTCGGCGGCGGCGGGGCGGGCCGGGGCCGCCTCCAGCATCCGGCGCGCCAGCCGTACGGCCTCGTCCTCGGCCTCCCCGGGCGCGTCCGCCGTACCGCCGAGCGTGCCGCGCACCTGGGCGAGGCGGTCGGCCCAGTCGTCGCCGGCCGGGTCCGCGAGGCTGGTCCACAGGGGCCGCAGCAGGTCGTCGTCACCGCCCAGCAGGGGGACGCACCGATCCAAACAAGCCAACCCGCTGGCGACCAGTCCGCGTTCGTCGGCCTGAGCGATCAACTCCACCAGGCTCATCCACGCCTCCCTACTGCGGGCCACTGTGGGGCTCCACCGGGGCACCTTCCTAACGGAGCCCGCACTTCCCCTTACTGCGTGCGACACCCCAGGAGTGTCACAGGGGCACCACCCCGAGCCGGTCGAGCATCCGGAAGAAGAGGTTTTCGGCCAAGGGATCGGGGTCGGCCCCGAACACCTCGAGCAGCGGCTCGGCCGTCACGATGTGCCCCGCCTCGGCGGCCCAGGCGACGGCCCGCTCGGCGGCGTCACGGGGCTCCAGGAAGTAGTCCTCCAGGACCACCCCCTCGCCCGCGCCGAGCCGGGCCGCCATCGCCTCCCGCCCCAGGCAGGTCGTCCACATCCCGCTCTCCGGGCCCGCCGCCTCCACCACCGCGCAGTCACTGTCCATGACGTACCCGAACAGCGCGGGCTCCCCGGTCTGATGGGCGAGCTCGTGCATGTTCCCGACGTCGCCCTCGCCGCCCGGGTACTCCCAGACCTGCCAGCCGTCCGGCGTCTCCTGGCGCAGGGTCAGCCCCGGCGCGCCGGCCAGGGCCGCCAGCTCCGCGAGCGGCCGCTCGGCGCGCCCCACGACGAAATACCCCCAATAGCCCATTTCTGTCCCCCACGCTGTGTTGCTTCGACTCGGGCCGAATACACCACAGCCGTACGCCCGTTCGCAGCCGGATCGGGCGATCCGGGTGTGAACGGGCGGCGGCGGGGCCTCAGCCCAGGCGGTCGCCCAGCGCCTTGAAGTCCGTCCAGGACTGCCGGGGCGGGCCCGGATTCCAGAGCTTCTCGACGGTGGCCCGCAGCGGCATCCGGATGCCGGCCGCCACCTGGTCCTGGGTCTGGGCGTTCGCGAGGTCGCACCAGACGGCGAAGGACCCGCCGAGGATCTGGTCGTCGTACTTCGCCGGCACCGCCTGGGTGCCGCGCAGCACGCGCGGGGTCCACTGCTCGTAGATGCGCTGTCCGGTCGGGTAGACGAAGGTCTGCGGCTCGCCGAGGACGTAGTACAGGAACTCGTCGTTGTAGTTGATGACCCGCCGCCCCTCCGCCAGGTACTGCACCGGCAGCCGGGCGCCGATCTCCTTGCCGGTCCAGTAGGCGACCTCGATGTCCTCGTCGGCCTTGACGGAGGTGCCGCTGAAGAAGCCGTCGTTCCAGGCCCGGGGCCTCTTGTCGTGGACGCGGACCGTGTCGGCGCGGTCGTTGAGCCAGCCGGTGGTCAGATCCTCCACGGTCGCCCCGGAGCCGTAGGCCTCCCGCGCCGCGGTCGCGAGCTGCGGGAAGGACGCCTCGGGGTCGGAGACGGTCAGCGCCTGGTACTCGTCACCGCCGAGATGCCACTCACCGCCCGGGAACAGCTCGGCGTACTCGTTCAGCAGGTCGTCGACGATCTCGGCGGACTCGTCCTGGGAGATGTCGATCGCCCCGCGCGTGGCCGCGCCCGAGGCGTTGCGCAGTTGCAGATCGGGGTGGGCCGCGAGCACCGCCCCCAGATGCCCCGGCGAGTCGATCTCGGGCACGACGGTGATGTGCCGCTCCGCCGCGAGCCGGACGATCCGCCGGACCTGGGCCTTGGTCAGATGCGGATCGGAGACGATCTCGGGGTGCGAGGAGGACTCGATCCGGAACGCCTGGTCGTCGGAGAAGTGCAGCCCCAGCTGGTTGTACTTCAGGTCCCCCAGCTCCCGGACCCGGTCCTCGATCCAGTCGGCGGTGAAGTTCTTGCGCGCGATGTCCAGCATGAACCCGCGCACCTTTTTCGCCGGTTCGTCCCGTACGACCCCTTCCGGCGCCGTCCCGCCGCCGTGCACCGCCTGCTTCAGCGTCCGGGTGCCGTAGAACACGCCCGCGTCGGCGGGCCCGCTGATGTTCACCCGCCCGCCGCGCACGGTCAGCGCGTAGGACTCCGGATCGGCGCCCTCGTCGTCGTTGAGCGACAGCCGTACGTCACCGGCCCGCACGTCGTCCTTCTCGCCCGCGTAGGTCAGCCCCAGCTCCTGGGCGACCAGCCGCCCCTCGTCCGCCAGGTCCGCGTCCCCGACGACCACCCGCCCGCCCCGCTCGGGCCGCCACCCCGGCCCGCGCGCCGGCGCGTGCGAGCGGACCGCCGGGATCGTCCGGGGGGCGCTGGAAAGGGCGTACGACCGGCTGGGGCTCGGCACCGGCACGGCCGCGGACCGGGACGCCCCGGCCGACCGGGACGTGGCCTCGGCGGACGGCTGCCGCACCGCGGACCCCGTGGGTCCGGCGGAGCCACCGCCGTCGCCGGAGGCCCACAGCCCGAGACCCACGCCGGACGCGGCCACCAGGGCCCCGACCAGGAGGGCCCGCTGTGCGGCCTTCTTCTCCGGCGCCCGGCGCCTGTGCTGGCTCACCCGGCCAACCTACGACCGGTGAGCGCGGTGCGCGTCCACCACACGTTCCGAAACTCTCCCGTTCGGCTGAAATTCAGGGCTCGGTCGGACGACCCGGGTTCCCTGTCGATACCGTGGCGACACATCTCTCACAGCATCCTCTGCCGAAACACACGTGACGCCCACACACCTTCCTGGCCGAGTGGCCATACCCCACCAGCAGCGCGGCACCACGCTGGAGCGCTTCAACACGGCATCCGCCGAGGAGCTCCAGCGCACCCTCCTGACCTGCCTGCGCAGCCTCCGCTGGGCCCACCGCATCACGGCCCACCGCCCCTACCCGACGCCGGAAGCCCTGCTGGCCGCGTCGGACGAGGCGGCGTACGACCTGACCCCGGGAGATCTCACGGAGGCGCTGGCCGGCGAGACGCTGCCGGTGCTGCCGGAGGACGTGTACGCGGTCGCTTACACGGCACTGGATGCCGCGAACGCCGCCTACGAGGCGAAATTCGGCCATGTGTTCGTCATCTGCCTGGACGAGGTACCGCCGAACGAGTCCCTGGACCACGTCCTGACGGCCATCCGGTCACGATTGACAAACGATCCGGAGGAGGAGCGGGTGGTGGCCTGGGAGGAGCTCCGCCGCCTGGCCAGAGGCCGGTTGCTGGGCCTGCTCGGGGGCCCGGGACTGTGAGCCCGCTCACCCATACGCGTGCCACTTTGATCACACCGGTAGGCCCGGCGTAAGCATCCCGACAGCGCGTCGCTACGATGCTGGGGGCCGGAGGACCGTACCCGGCCGGGCCCGACCGACAGCACAAGCCGGCGCGGCCCCAATCCCCGCTCCCGGAGGGACTTCCGTGCCGGCTGGAACGCTGTACCGCGGCCGGGAAGGAATGTGGTCCTGGGTGGCTCATCGAGTCACCGGCGTCCTCATCTTCTTCTTCCTGTTCGTTCACGTGCTGGACACCTCTCTCGTGCGTGTCTCCCCCGAGACCTACGACGAGGTCGTCGCGACGTACAAGACGCCGATCATCGCGCTGATGGAGTACGGGCTGTCCGCCGCCGTCCTCTTCCACGCGCTCAACGGTCTGCGGATCATCGCCGTCGACTTCTGGTCCAAGGGCCCGCGCTACCAGAAGCAGATGCTCTGGGCCGCCGTCGGTCTGTGGCTGGTGCTGATGCTGGGGGCCATCTACCCCCTCCTCGGCCACGCCGCTCGTGAACTGTTCGGGAGCTGACGCCCATGTCCACGACTGAGAAGACCGCGTCCGGAATCGGCCCCGTGGAGGGCCCCTCCGGTTACGACGTCGACAACCCGGCGCCCTACATCGAGGCCCCGCGCAAGCGCACCAAGAACACCCCGAAGTCGACCCGGGGCAACTTCGAGATGGCCGCCTGGCTCTTCATGCGGCTGTCCGGCATCGTCCTCGTCGTCCTGGTCATCGGCCACCTGCTGATCCAGCTGGTGCTCGACGGCGGCGTCTCCAAGATCGGTTTCGCCTTCGTGGCGGGCCGCTGGGCATCCCCGTTCTGGCAGGTCTGGGATCTGCTGATGCTCTGGCTGGCGACGCTGCACGGCGCCAACGGCCTGCGCACGGTCATCAACGACTACGCGGAGCGCGCGAACACCCGGCTGTGGCTGAAGGGCCTGCTCTACACCGCCACGGTGTTCACCATCCTGCTGGGCACGCTGGTGATCTTCACCTTCGACCCGAACATCCGCTAGGCACGGGGCTGCGAGAATCATGAAGATCCACAAGTACGACACCGTCATCGTCGGCGCCGGTGGCGCGGGCATGCGCGCGGCCATCGAGTCCACCAAGCGCAGCCGCACCGCGGTGCTCACCAAGCTCTACCCCACCCGCTCCCACACGGGCGCCGCACAGGGCGGCATGGCCGCCGCGCTGGCCAACGTGGAGGAGGACAACTGGGAGTGGCACACCTTCGACACGGTCAAGGGCGGTGACTACCTGGTCGACCAGGACGCCGCCGAGATCCTGGCGAAGGAGGCCATCGACTCGGTCCTCGACCTGGAGAAGATGGGCCTGCCGTTCAACCGCACCCCGAACGGCACCATCGACCAGCGCCGCTTCGGCGGACACAGCCGCAACCACGGCGAGGCCCCGGTCCGCCGGTCCTGCTACGCCGCGGACCGCACCGGCCACATGATCCTCCAGACGCTGTACCAGAACTGCGTCAAGCAGGGCGTGGAGTTCTACAACGAGTTCTACGTCCTGGACCAGCTGATCACCGAGGTGGACGGCGTCAAGCGCTCCGCCGGTGTCGTGGCGTACGAGCTGGCCACCGGTGAGATCCACGTCTTCCAGGCGAAGGCCGTCATCTACGCCTCCGGCGGCTGCGGCAAGTTCTTCAAGGTGACGTCGAACGCGCACACCCTGACCGGTGACGGCCAGGCCGCCGTCTACCGGCGCGGGCTGCCGCTGGAGGACATGGAGTTCTTCCAGTTCCACCCGACCGGCATCTGGCGCATGGGCATCCTGCTGACGGAGGGCGCCCGCGGTGAGGGCGGCATTCTGCGCAACAAGGACGGCGAGCGCTTCATGGAGAAGTACGCGCCGGTCATGAAGGACCTCGCCTCCCGGGACGTCGTCTCGCGCTCCATCTACACGGAGATCCGCGAGGGCCGCGGCTGCGGTCCCGAGGGCGACCACGTCTACCTGGACCTCACCCACCTCCCGCCGGAGCAGCTGGACGCCAAGCTCCCGGACATCACCGAGTTCGCGCGGACCTACCTCGGCATCGAGCCCTACACGGACCCGATCCCGATCCAGCCGACCGCGCACTACGCGATGGGCGGCATCCCGACCAACGTCGAGGGCGAGGTGCTCGCCGACAACACGACCGTGGTCCCGGGCCTGTACGCCGCCGGCGAGGTCGCCTGCGTGTCGGTGCACGGCGCCAACCGGCTGGGCACCAACTCGCTGCTGGACATCAACGTCTTCGGCAAGCGCGCCGGCATCGCGGCCGCCGAGTACTCCCAGAAGGCCGACTTCGTCGAGCTGCCGGAGAACCCGGCGGAGCTGGTGCTGGCCCAGGTGGAGAACCTGCGCACGTCCACCGGCACCGAGCGGGTGGCGACGCTGCGCAAGGAGCTCCAGGAGACCATGGACGCCAACGTCATGGTGTTCCGCACCGAGCAGACGATCAAGACGGCGGTCGAGAAGATCGCCGAGCTGCGCGAGCGCTACCGGAACGTGTCGATCCAGGACAAGGGCAAGCGGTTCAACACCGACCTGCTCGAGGCCATCGAGCTGGGCAACCTGCTCGACCTGGCCGAGGTCATGGCCGTCTCCGCGCTCGCCCGCAAGGAGTCCCGCGGCGGTCACTACCGCGAGGACTACCCGAACCGCGACGACGTCAACTTCATGCGCCACACCATGGCGTACCGCGAGGTGGGCGACGACGGCACGGAGTCCGTACGTCTCGACTACAAGCCGGTCGTCCAGACCCGCTACCAGCCGATGGAGCGTAAGTACTGATGGCAACCCCCCTTCTGGACAAGGTGGAGGCGGACTCCGCCGCCTCTCCCTACATCACCGTCACCTTCCGCGTCCGCCGGTTCAACCCGGAGATCTCGGCCGAGGCGACCTGGGAAGACTTCCAGCTGGAGATCGACCCCAAGGAGCGCGTGCTCGACGGTCTGCACAAGATCAAGTGGGAGGTCGACGGCACGCTGACCTTCCGTCGCTCCTGCGCGCACGGCATCTGCGGCAGCGACGCCATGCGGATCAACGGCAAGAACCGTCTCGCCTGCAAGACGCTGATCAAGGACATCAATCCCGAGAAGCCGATCACGGTCGAGCCCATCAAGGGCCTGACGGTCCTGAAGGACCTCGTGGTCGACATGGAGCCGTTCTTCCAGGCGTACCGCGACGTGATGCCCTTCCTCATCACGAAGGACACCAACGAGCCGACGCGTGAGCGGCTGCAGAGCGCCGAGGACCGCGAGCGGTTCGACGACACGACCAAGTGCATCCTGTGCGCCGCGTGCACGTCGTCCTGCCCGGTCTTCTGGAACGACGGCCAGTACTTCGGCCCGGCGGCCATCGTCAACGCGCACCGCTTCATCTTCGACTCGCGTGACGAGGCCGGCGAGCAGCGCCTGGAGATCCTCAACGACAAGGACGGCGTGTGGCGTTGCCGCACGACCTTCAACTGCACGGACGCCTGTCCGCGTGGCATCGAGGTCACCAAGGCGATCGCCGAGGTCAAGAAGGCGCTGATCACGCGCCGCTTCTGAGCTCCGCCGCCCCGGCCCAGGGCCCTGCTCCCGTCGCATCGGGAGCGGGGCCCTCGGGCTTTTCCGGGGCCCGGGCTCGGTGGAGCCGCCTTCCGGGCCCGGGCTCCATGGAACCGCTTTTCCGGGGCCTGGTCAGCCGCCGACCAGGGGTATCAGCCGGAGGAACGTGACCTCGGTGTCCGCCGAGACGGCGATCTCCTCGTCCAGCCCGGTCGGTTGGCGGTCCCCCACCAGGAGGATCAGGCCGTTCCCGGCGAAGGCCCGCAGAGCCCGCTCCCGGTCGGCCTCCCGGGGCATCCGGCGCCGGATCAGCTCCCGGACCGTCAGCCGCTCCTCCGGGATCTCCAGCCGGGGGCCCGTCTCGCGCCGTCCCGTGGTCGTCTCGTCGACGAAGGTCACCTGTCCCATGCGCCAACCGTACGAGCCGCCACCGACAATGCCGGGATCCGGCCGATCATCGGCCTACTCTGACTGTGTGTCAGATGACGAGTCCTACGAACTGCTCGGGTTCGACAACGTGCTGCTGCCCGTCGGTGACCTCGGCGAGGCCGTCGGGTTCTACGAACGCGCCGGGTTCACGGCGGCGTTCCGGTTCGACGAGGCGGGGATCGCGCTGCTGAAGGTGGGCGGCGAGACCCCCGGCATCCTGCTGCGGCAGGAGGACGGGCTGAACCACCGCCCGCCACCCTGGCACGCGCCCCGGCTGTGGCTGGAGGTGCCGGACGCCCGCGCGGCCGCCCGCAGGCTCGCCGGCGCCGGGATCGCGCCGCTGGACGAGCCGTTCCCCGGGGCCACCGGATGGACCGTCGAGGTCGCCGACCCCTGGGGCAACGTCCTCGGCCTCACCGACTACTCCAAGCGCCCGGCGCTCGGCCGCCGGCCGTGAGGCGGGCCCGCACCGGCTGAGGCGGGCCCGTGCCTGCCGGGGCGGCCGGATTTCGACCACCGACTTGGCATGCACCCTTCCAAAATGGCGCTCAGATGGGATTCTCCTGGCAGCTTCGATCCCCTCCGCACCCCTCACAAAGGAGTACGCGTGCGAGGCATACCTCGGATATCCCGCTCCCTCCTCGTCGGCGTCACCGCCCTGCTCACCGCCGCCGGGGCGCTGGCCGTACCGGCGAGCGCCGGGCCCCGGTCCGACACCGGCGTCCGTCCGGTCACCCAAGCCGCGCAGGAGAGAGCCGCCGCGTTCTGGACCCCGGCCCGGATGCGGGCGGCCGAGCCGCTGGACCTGCTCCCGGTGACCGGCCACCGCGGCCCGGCACCGGCCAAGGGCGCGCGGACCACCGTCCCGGCCACCCTCCCGGGCACCACCGCGGGCACCGGCATCCAGGCCTTCCCGCACGGCGGCGGCGCCTGGACCGGCGGCGGGGCCGTGGTCTCCACGGCGGGCCGGGTCTTCTTCACCTACCAGGGCCGTACGGCGTCCTGCTCCGGCAACGCCGTCACCAGCGCCAACAAGAGCACGGTCATCACCGCGGGCCACTGCGTGCGGATGGGCGGCGCCTGGCACACCAACTGGGTCTTCGTGCCCGGCTACCACGACGGCCAGTCCCCTTACGGCCGCTGGGCCGCCGCCAGGACCCTGTCCACCCCGCAGTGGACGGCGAGCGAGGACATCAACCACGACATCGGCGCCGCCGTCGTCGCCCCGCTGAACGGGCAGTCGCTGACGGACGTCGTCGGCGGACAGGGCCTCGCCTTCAACACCGGCTACAACCTGCGCATGTACGCCTTCGGCTTCCCGGCCGCGAGCCCGTACGACGGGGAGAAGTTCATCTACTGCTCCGGCAGCACCAGCCGGGACTTCCTGCTCTCCAACGACCACGGCATGACGTGCAACATGACCGGCGGCTCCAGCGGCGGCCCCTGGTTCACCCAGTTCGACGAGTCCACCGGCACCGGACTGCTGTCGTCGGTGAACAGCTTCAAGTACAACTTCCTCCCGAACCGGATGTACGGCCCGTACTTCGGCGCCGAAGCGCAGAACCTGTACCAGGCGGCGCAGTCGTCCTGATCCGCACTGGTTAGTCTCGCTCCGTGCCCTCGAAGAACGACAGCCCCGCGCCCGGCAAGGCCGAGCAGACCCGCGCGCTGATCCTGGAGACCGCGATGCGGCTGTTCCAGGAGCGCGGCTACGACCGGACCACCATGCGGGCCATCGCCCAGGAGGCCGGGGTCTCCGTCGGCAACGCGTACTACTACTTCGAGGGCAAGGAGCACCTGATCCAGGGCTTCTACGACCGGATCGCCGCCGAGCACCAGGTGGCGGTCCGGGCGGTCCTGGCCCGCGAGACCGATCTGGAGGCGCGGCTCGCGGGCGTGCTCAAGGCCTGGCTGGACATCGCCACGCCGTACCACGAGTTCGCGGTGCAGTTCTTCAAGAACGCCGCCGACCCCGACTCCCCGCTCAGCCCCTTCTCCCCGGAGTCGGAGCACGCGCGCGTGGAGGCCGTCAGCGTCCACCGCGCGGTCCTCACGGGCGCCACCGGGACCAAGGTGCCCGAGGAACTGCGGGACGTGCTGCCGGAGTTGCTGTGGCTGTCCCAGATGGGGCTCTGCCTGTACTGGATCTTCGACCGTACCGAGGGCCGCGCGCGCAGCTACCGGCTCGCCGAGCGCGGCGCCCGGCTCACCGCGCGCGGGGTGGCCCTGGCCCGCTTCCGGGTGCTGCGCCCGCTGGTGCGCGAGGTGCACGAGCTGTTCACGGACTTCCTGCCGGGGATGACCAAGGCGATGCCGGGCCCCGGCAGGAAGCCGTAGTCCGCTCAGTTGACCGCGTCGACCTCGCCCTCGGCGAGCTCCACGTCGTACACCAGCGGCTCACCGTCCACCATCACGTGCCCCGCGCGCGAGCCGTGCGCCGAAGCGGTCGCCGCCAGCAGATAGGTGCCCGGCGCCGGGACCGAGACGATGTACGAGCCGTCCGCCAGGGAGGTCACCCGGTCCAGTTGGCGGCCGCCCTTCGACAGCAGGGTGACGGCCGCGCCCGGCACCGGGGCGCCGTCCGCCGTACGGATGAAGCCGTGCACCACCGAGGCACCGCCCTCGGCGTCCGGCCGCTGCTCCAGCGCCTCCTCCTTCGGCTCGACCGCCAGATGCGGCAGCCGCTTCTCCAGACCGGCCGGCAGCCACCAGTTGGACTTGCCGAGCAGGAACATCGCGGCCGGCACCAGCGCCGTACGCAGGATGAACGCGTCCAGCGCCACCGCCGCCGCGAGGCCGACGCCCGCCATCGCGCCCTCCATGTCACCGCTGAGGACGAACGCGGAGAAGACGCAGATCATGATCAGGGCCGCGCAGTTGATGACCCGGCTGGTCTCCGCGAGGCCCACCCGCACCGCGCGCGCGTTGTCCTTGGTGTGCACCCACTCCTCGTGCATCCGGCTGACCAGGAACACCTGGTAGTCCATGGAGAGGCCGAAGAGCAGCGAGAGCATGATGACCGGCAGGAACGAGGTGATCGGGCCCTCCTTGCCGACGCCGATCAGCTCGGTGCCCCAGCCCCACTGGAAGATCGCCACCAGGACGCCGAAGGACGCGGCGGCCGCGATCAGGTTCATCAGCGCGGCCGTCAGCGGCACGACCAGCGAGCGGAACGCCACCAGCAGCAGCAGGAAGCCCAGCGCGATGATCGCCGCGACGAAGTACGGCAGCCGGTCCGAGGTCACCGACGCGAAGTCCTTGAACACGGCCGTCACACCGCCCACATGGGCCTCGACGCCCGCCTGGGCGATCACGTCGTCGCGCAGCCGGTCGATCAGCTGGTCGGTCTGCTCCGACTGCGGTGACGTCGTCGGCACCACGTTGATCACCGAGACGCCGTTGGCGGGCGGTACGGCGGCCACCTGGGCCACTCCCTCGGTCGCCTCGATGGCGGTGACGAGCGAGTCGGGGGCGGGGCCGTCCACGACGACCTGGAGCGGGCCGTTGACCCCGGGTCCGAAGCCCTCGGCGAGCAGGTCGTAGGCCTGCCGGGTGGTCGTGGACTCCTGGTGGTTGCCCTGGTCGGTGGCGCCGAGCCGGATCGACAGCACCGGCAGCGCGAGCACCGCCATGACGACGAGGGCGCCCGCCGCGATCGACCGCGGCCGCTTCTGGACGTACCCCGCCCAGCGCGCCGCGAGCCCGCTCGCCTCGTCCGGCTCCGGTCCCGTCGCGGCCAGCCGGCGGCGCTGCCTGCGGCTGAGCACCCGCGGGCCGAGCAGGCCCAGCAGCGCGGGCAGCAGGGTGGTCGCGGCGAGCACGCTGAGCACCACCGTCAGCGAGGTGGCGATGACCACGCCGTCCAGGAACCGCATGTTCATCACCAGCATGCCGGCGAGCGCGATGCACACCGTGCCGCCCGCGAACAGCACCGCACGCCCGGAGGTGTTCAGGGCCGTCACCGCGGCCTCCTCCGGCTTCATCCCGCGCAGGATGCCGCGCCGGTGCCGGGTGACGATGAACAGCGCGTAGTCGATGCCGACGCCGAGGCCGATCAGCGAGCCGAGCAGCGGGGCGACCTCGGGCACGTCCGTGACATGGCTGAGCAGCATCGTGGAGAGCATGCCGGTGCCCACGCCCGCGATCGCCACCACGATCGGCAGCAGCATCGCGAACAGCGAGCCGAAGGCGAGGAACAGCACGACCGCCGCGGCGAGGATGCCGACCGCCTCGGCGGTGCCGGCCGGCGGCTCCTGCGTGCGAGCGATCGCCTGACCGCCCAGCTCCACCTGGAGTCCGGCCTGCTCGGCGGCCTGCGCGGTGTCGACGATGTCCTCGATCACCTCCTTCGGAATGCCGTTGGCCTGTTCCTCGAAGGTGATCTGGGCGTACGCGATCCGCCCGTTCTCGCTCACCTGCGGGTCGGTGACCTCACCGACCCCGTCCATCCCCGCGATCTCCTCCAGCGCGGGCCGGACGCGGCTCTCCACGGCCGCGTCCCGCACGGAACCCTCGTCCACCTTCCACACCACCGTGTCGGTGTCTCCGGCGCGCTCCGGGAAGGCCTTCTCCATCAGGTCGTACGCGCGCTTGGAGTCCGTGTCCGGCAGGGAGAAGACGTTCGCGTAGTCCGTGCCCGCGGCGGAACCGCCGAAGCCCAGGCCGAACAGCGCCCCCACCCACAGCAACAGGACCACCAGCCGGTGCCGATAGCACCACCGTGCCAATCTCGCCACGCTCAACGCTCCTTCGTCGGTCGTCGGTCGGTCCCCCAGGTCCTGCACACCACCATCGGGGGCGCCGCTCGCGCGCGGACAGGCGGCGGGCTCGACTCTCAAGGAACTCCAAACCGGGAACCCGCCCCGTTGTCAGTGGTCGCGCCGATACTGGGGGCATGACTACGGCTGTGGGCACCGTGCTGGTCGTGGAGGACGAGGAGAGCATCGCGGACGTCCTCGCCATCGCCCTGCGCTACCACCGGTTCGAGGTGATGACCGCGGGCTCCGTCCGCGAGGCCCTGGCGCTGGCCGGGCGCACCCGGCCCGATGTGGCGCTGCTGGACGTGATGCTGCCGGACGGCGACGGCCGCGCCCTCGGCCGTCAGCTGCGCGTCCAGCGACCGGACCTGGCGCTGGTCTTCCTCACCGCCCGCGACTCGCCCGCCGAGATCGTCGGCGCCCTCGGCTTCGGCGACGACTACATCACCAAGCCCTTCGACATCGACGTGGTCATCGCCCGCGTCACCGCCGTCCTGCGCCGCACCCGCGCCGCCGACGTCCTCCCCCAGCGCCCGCCGCTGCGCTACGGCGACCTGGAGCTGGACGAGTCGACGTACTCCGTGCACCGCGCGGGCCGCACCGTCGAGCTCACCCCCACCGAGTACGCCCTGCTGCGCTTCCTGGTGCGCAACGGCGGCCGGATCGTGCCCAAGGAGCAACTGCTGCGGCACGTCTGGCAGTACGAGCACACCCCGCCCGAGTCGACCGTCGTGGAGACCTACATCAGCTATCTGCGCCGCAAGCTCGACACCCTCGGACCGCCCGTCATCACCACCCGGCGGGGCGTCGGCTACGGACTGGCATGAGGATCCGGTGCCTGGGCCGGGGACATCGCGGCATCCACTCGCTGCGCGCCAAGCTGACCCTGGCGAACGTGGCCCTGCTGGCCCTGGGCATCGTCGCGGCGACCGCGATCAGCCTGATGGCCGCCCGCCACTATCTCCTCGACAAGATCGACTCCGAGCTGCTGGCGACCCGCTCCACCTTGCAGAACGCCGGGTTCAGCATGCGCCAGATCGAGTCGCTCGGTGAACTGGGCATCGCCATGGACCAGTTCGCGGGCAGCGGCGCCGAATCCCTGCCGAGCTCGACCGGGTCGGTCTTCGTGGCCGTCGACCGGACGGGCCACGCGGTCTCCCTGGGCCCGCTGGAACCGACGTCACGGCAGCGTTCGATGGCCGCCGAGGTCGGTGACCCCACGGCCCTGGCCGCCGCGGCGGAGCCCCGCGACATCGAGGTGCAGGGCACCCCGTACCGGGTGGTCGCCGCCCGGCTGTCCGACGGTCCGGTGGTCCTGATCGCCATCTCCACCGACGCCCTGCACGAGGGCATGGCCAAGGCTCTCAAGCTGGACCTCGCCTTCGGCACCCTGCTGCTGGCCCTGCTGGCCTGTCTGACCCTGTTCAGCGTCAGCCGCAGAATGCGCCCGCTGGAGGACATGGTGGAGACGTCCTCGGCCATCGCGGAGGGCGACCTGACGCGCAGGGTGCCCTCCAGCCGGGAGGCCACCCTGGAGGTGGAGCAGCTGCGGCTGGCCCTCAACTCCATGCTCCATCAGGTGGAGTTGGCCTACCGCACCCGGGAGCGCAGCGCGGCGCAGCTGCGCCGCTTCGTGGCGGACGCCTCGCACGAACTGCGCACCCCGCTGTCGGCGATACGCGGCTATCTCCAGCTCTACGACAAGGGCATGCTCAACGACCCCGACCAGCGCAAACGGGCCTGGGAGCGGGTGCTGGCGGAGGCCGACCGGATGGGCCGCCTGGTGGACGAACTGCTGTGCCTGGCCCGCTTGGACCAGCAGCCCGAACTCCGCTTCCGCAACGTCGACATCAGCCGGCTGGTGCGGGACGCGGCGGAGGACCTGCGCGTCCAGCAGCCGGACCGCCCGGTGACGGTGACGGCGGAGGGCGCCCTCCTGGTCCGGGCCGACGAGTCGGGGCTGCGGCAGGTGCTGGGCAACCTCACCGGGAACGTCCGCACGCACACGCCCGTGGACGCCCCGGTCCACCTGGCGGTGGAGCGGGCGGACGGTGTCGTCCGGGTGTGCGTGGCGGACCGGGGCCCGGGGCTGGCCCAGGAGGACGCGGTCCGCATCTTCGACCGCTTCTTCCGGGCGGGAGGAGGCGCGGGCAGCGGTCTGGGCATGGCGATCGTGCAGGGGGTGGTGAAGGCGCACGGGGGCCAAGTGGCGGTGGACACGGCGCCGGGCGAGGGGCTGACGGTGACGGTGACCCTGCCGACGCAGGAGGGCGGGGGTGGGGTCGGTGCGTGAGCAGGAGGGGGTGCGGTCGGCGCGTATCAGGCGGGGCGCGGTCGGTACGTAGGCAGGCTGGCTGGCTGGCTGCGTTCAGTACAGGACGGCGAACACGAGCACACCGGCGCCGGCCGCGAGCACGACCGCCGCGCGGAACAGGATCAGCCGGTCCACGATCCGCCGCAGGGCCGGGCTCGGCACACAGCGCAGCAGCGCCTTCGCCGGGCTGCTGCACCTGGAGGACGGGACGCACGAGGGCGGGGGCCCGACCCGCCTGCCCGCCGGGGCCTTCGCCCTGGCGGCGGGCGTCGCCGCCGCCTCGCTGGAGCTCACCTGGGTGACTGCTCCCCCGGATCAGGGCTGCCTGGAGGCCAGTTGGATGACCGTGATGTCCGACTCGGCGCCGACCCGGGTGGGCGGACCCCAGGCGCCGGCGCCCCGGCTGACGTAGAGCTGGGTGTCGCCGTACCGCTCCAGGCCCGCCAGGGTCGGATTGGCCCCGGCCGCGACGAGGTTGCCGGGCCAGAGCTGGCCGCCGTGGGTGTGGCCGGAGAGCTGGAGGTCGACGCCGTGCTCGACGGCGTCGTGGATCTGAACGGGCTGGTGGGCGAGGAGCACGCACGCGCGTGCCGGGTCGCGGTCGCCGAGCGCCTTGGCGAAGTCGGGGCCCTCACCCTCCTCCTCGCCCGCGATGTCGTTGACGCCGGCGAGGTCGAACCAGGGCAGTTCGGTCCGGGCGTTCTCCAGCGGGAGCAGACCCAGCCGCCGCACCTCCTCGACCCACTGCTCGGCGCCCGAGAAGTACTCGTGGTTGCCGGTGACGAAGTAGGCGGGGGCGTTGAGGCCGCGCAGCGGGGCCGCCGCCGGGGCCAGGTCCTCGACGCTGCCGTCGACGAGGTCACCGACGACGGCGACGAGGTCCGGCTGGGTGGAGTTGATGGTGTCGACGACGCGCTGCGCGAAGCCCCTGCCGAGGACCGGGCCCAGGTGGATGTCGCTGACTACGGCGATGCGGTAACCGTGCGCCGCGCGCGGGAGCTTGGCGAGCGGCACGGTGACCCGCTTCACGCTCGGCCCGTTCAGCACCCCGTACGTGCCGATCCCGACGGTCCCCACGGCCGCCGCCGCCGCGGCGCCGCCGATGACGCGGGAGACGAACAGCCGGCGCGAGGGAGCGGCGACCGGCAGCGAGCCCTCGGGCTCCGGCGAGGCGGGCGCGCCCACCGGCACCGGCTCGGCCTGCCGCACGGGCGCCTCGGCGGGCCTGCGCCGCTCCAGCCAACGGCGCAGCAGCGGTCGTACGGCCTCACCCGCCAGCAGCCCCAGCAGCAGGTACATCGAGAGGGCCAGCCACAGGAAGCCCGGCCACGCGAGCACCTGCTGGAGCCGGAAGGGCGCGCCGGTGCGCTCGGCCACCAGGGCGCCGAACGCCAGCAGCCAGCCGCCGGCGATCAGCGCGGCGCCCGCGCGGCGGACCGGGCCGGGGCCGCTGGTCGTGTCGCGGAACAGGCGGCGCCACACGTACCAGTTGGCGGTCACCATGACCGCCAGGACGAGCACCACGAAGACGATGACCACGAAGTCGTATCCCTCTGCCTATGACGTCCGGCGCAATGCGCGCACCCCGCGCAACCCGATGCCCCCCACAACCGTCCCCAATACGAAGGAGACGACCGCGAGCAGCAGGTGCACCCAGAAGTAGCCCGTCGGGTCGCCCGCGTCGTCGAACGCGAGCCCGCTGCCGTCCTTGACGAGGTTCTTGACGAAAGTGATCCAGATGAACCAGCTCCACACCCCGAAGGCGAGCAGGAACCAGGAGACGGGGCGGCTGAGCTTCATACGTTCAGTATCACCGCCGCGTGTCCGGTTCCATGGCCGGGGTGGGGGCTGGGGCGGGACATCACACGCGGTGCCCTGTACGTTCTCGTCCGTGTCCGCACCCCAGAAGACCATCCGGCGCTCGCTGCTGGTCACTTCCGCCGTCGTCTCGTCCCTCGCGCTGAGCGTGCCCGTCTCGTACGCGGCCCCGAGTCCCTCGCCGACTCCGTCCGCGACTCCCCCGGCGAACATGTCGACGGTGGGCGGCGAGCGGCTCGGGCAGCCGGGGACCCAGGTCGAGCTGGCCAGTGGGGTGCCCGTCCTGCCGAAGAAGCTGTCCGCGCGCTCGTGGATCGTCGCCGACGCCGAGTCCGGCGAGGTGCTGGCCGCGCACAACGCGCACTGGCGGCTCGCCCCCGCGAGCACGCTGAAGATGCTGTTCGCGGACACCCTGCTGCCGAAGTTCCCCTCCTCCACCGAGTACGAGGTGACCCCTTCCGACCTCGTGGACGTCGGGTCCGGGTCCAGCCTGGTCGGGATAAAGGAGGGCGAGAGCTACACCGTCCACGATCTGTGGCTGGGCGTCTTCCTGCGCTCCGGCAACGACGCCGTGCATGTGCTGTCGAAGATGAACGGCGGCATCGACAAGACGGTGGCGGAGATGAACGCGCACGCCGAGGAGCTCCAGGCGCTCGACACCCACGCGGTCTCCCCCGACGGCTACGACGCCCCCGGGCAGGTCTCCTCCGCCTACGACCTGACCCTGATCGCCCGCTCCGGACTTCAGAAGGAGGACTTCCGGGAGTACTGCTCGACGGTCTCCGCGAAGTTCCCGGGCGAGACGAAGAAGACCAAGAAGGGCAAGAAGGTCCGCGAGTCCTTCGAGATCCAGAACACCAACCGGCTGCTCAGCGGGGACGCCGACATCTCCGTCTACCAGGGCATCGCGGGCGTGAAGAACGGCAACACCACCAACGCGGGCGCCACCTTCACCGGAGTCGCCGAGCGCAACGGCAAGGTGCTGCTGGTCACCGTCATGAACCCGGAGAAGGACGAGCACAACGAGGTCTACAAGGAGACCGCGCAGCTCTTCGACTGGGGTTTCAAGGCGGCCGGGAAGGTCCAGCCGGTGGGTGAGCTGGTGCCGCCGAGGAGCGCCGTCGAGGAGAGCGCCCAGCCCGTCGCGGGCGACTCCGGCGCCGACTCCGGCGAGGCCGGCGGTTCCGGGGACGGGGAGCCGGCCGCGAAGCCGGTGGTGGGCGCGGCGGCCGAGGGCGCTTCGGGCGGCGTCGGGATCGCGCTCGGGGTGATCGGCGGGCTGCTGGTGCTGCTCGCGACGGGCGTGTACCTGGTCAACCGCCGGTGGCCGCTGCCGGATCTGGTACGCCGACGCCGGTGACCTCGTCCGCCTTGGTGCCGGTCGCCGTCCACGCCGCGCAGAACACCACGAGTTTCGAGGTGAAGTTGATCCACAGCAGCAGGGCGACCGGCACCCCGAAGGCGCCGTACATGCTCTTCGACGCGACGCCCTGCATGTAGCCGCTGAGCAGCAGCTTCAGCAGTTCGAAGCCGACCGCGCCGATGAGCGCGGCCACCATCAGGCGGCGGCGCGGCGGTTCGACGCCGGGCAGCAGGGTGAGGACGTAGAGCAGGACCAGGAAGTCGGCGAGGACGGCGACCGCGAAGGCGACGACGTGCAGCAGGACGCTGCCGAAGCCGCCCTCGGCGATCCCGAGTTCCTTGATCAGCCGGCCGACCAGCGCGGAGGCCACGGCGGAGGCGGCGATCGTGACCAGCACGGCGCCGCCGAGGCCCAGCAGGATCCCCGCGTCCTTCGCCTTGTGCAGGACGGGGTTCTCCTCCTCGTCGTCCAGCTCCCACACCGCGCGCAGGCACTCGCGCATGGAGCCGACCCAGCTGATGCCGGTGAACAGCAGCAGGGCGCCGGCGATGAGGCCGATCGTGCCGGCGTTGTCCACCAGGCCGTCGATGTTCAGCTGGTCGGAGATGCCGGGCACCTGCTCGGCGATCTTGTCCTCGAGCGTGTCCTGCTGGTCGCTGCTGAGCGTGGCCGCGGCGATCGCGGCGGCCACGGCGAGCATGGGGAACAGCGCGACGAAACTGGTGAACGTCATCGCCGCGGCCAGCCGCGTCCACTTCACCCGGTCCATGCGCTCGTACGACCGCCACGCGTGCGTGGTCATCAGCCGGGCCATGAGCGGCCCGACGACGGGGAGTTTTTTCAGCCAGTCCATGATCCGACTCTCCCCTCCTGGTGGAAGACCCATGTACGGGTTCCCCAGAACCGCAGGACAGTCGCCAGCGCCATCCCCACTCCGGCGCCGGAGACGACGTCCGCGCGCGGGGAGGTGAACCCGAGGCCGTAATGGCTGACGGTGAGACAGAGCAGTTGTACGGCGGCCCCGGCGAGGTTCACCGCGAAGAAGGCGGCATAGGGGCGCAGGCCCCTGGGGCGGGTGTGCCGGTAGGTACCGAGCGCGTTGCCCGCGTACGCCACCGTGCAGCCGGCCACGAAGGCCAGTGCCTTGGCGGTGAGCGGGTCGAGGCCGGCCGGTCCGCGCAGGGCGACGAACAGGGCCGTGTCGACGACGTAGGCGAGCAGGCCCGCGGCGGCGAAGCCGACCAGTTCCCGCCGGTCCGCCCACGCGCGCGCCCTCACCAATTGGCCACCGCCAGGCCGTACATGGCGAGCCAGACGAGGGCGATCAGGGCGAGGGCGCGGTCGCGCAGCACGACGTCCTCGGGTTCGCCCGCCGTGCCGCGATCGGCGAAGACGGCGTACCGGAGGATCGCGAGGATGAACGCGACCATGGACAGCTGCCGCCAGGGCAGCACACTGGTGTGCGGGACCCCGCCCTCCTCCAGCGCCCACAGGCAGTACCCGAGGACGGCGACCCCGGCCGCGAGCTGCCACACGAAGCGCAGGTAGCCGGTGGTGTACTCGGTGAGCAACGCGCGCGTGGCGCCCGCCTTCCCGGCCATCTGCACGGCTTCGGAGTAGCGCTTGGCCGACACCATGAACAGGGCGCCGAAGCCGGTCGTGATGAGGAACCAGCGCGAGAGCGGGATGCCGAGCGCGAGGCCGCCTACCATGGCCCGCATGAGGAAGCCCGTGGTCACGACCGCCAGATCGACGACCAGGACGTGCTTGAGGCTGACGCAGTACGCCAGTTGCATGCCCAGGTAGGCGGCGAGCAGGGCGGCGACGAGGGGGTCGCTCAGCCAGGCGGCGGCGGCCGGGGCGAGGACGGCGAGGGTGCCGCCGACGGCGTAGGCGACCGGTACGGGGACCTGTCCGGCGGCGACCGGGCGGTGCCGTTTGGTGGGGTGGGCGCGGTCGGCCTCCGCGTCCCGGGCGTCGTTGATCAGGTAGACGGCCGCGGCGCAGGCGGTGAAGAGGGCGAAGACGAGGGCGATCTGGGTGAGGGCGTGGGTGGTGAAGAGCTGTCCCGCGGCGGCGGGGGCGGCCACTACCAGGACGTTCTTGACCCACTGCTTGGGGCGGGCGGTCTTGATGAGCCCGCGCAGGAGACCCCGGCCGGGCGTCGGGGTGCCGGTGGTGCGCGGCGGCGTGCGCTGTTCCAGGAGCGAGGGTTCCCTGGTGCCGCGCGCGGTGCCGGCCAGGGGCGTGGTCTCAGTCATCCGCGCCGCCCCTCATCCAACGCGCACCCGCACACGCCGTGAGGGCGCCCAGGGCCGCACCCGCCGCCACGTCGGAGGGGTAATGCACGCCGACGACGAGGCGGGAGAGGCACATCGCGGTGGCGAGGGGCGGGAGGGCGACGCGGGTGGCCGTGGTGGCCAGGGGTGCTGTTGTGCGCCCGCCACCACCGCCGCGGCACGTCGCCAGCATGCCGAAGGCGACCGCGGCGGCGGCTGCGGAGGCCGCGTGGGAGCTGGGGAAAGAGTGGCGGCCCGCGGTGCGTACGAGGGGTTCGACATGCGCGGGGCGCGGGCGGCGCACCACCCTTTTCACCCCCATGCTGACGAGGTGCGCGCCCGCGGTGAGCGCGGTCCCGCGCACCCAGGCGCCGCGCCGCGCTCCGTCCACGGCGGCCCCCGCGAGGCCCGCCGCCAGCCACAGGGCACCGTGCTCACCGGCCCAGGACAGGGCTCGCGCGGCGCCGGCGACGCGCGGATCACAGCCGTACACACGCAGCGCCGAAAGGATTCGGTGGTCCAGATGGTCCATGGGGACTCACTGTTCCCGCCGACCCCGCCGGAACTCCGGCAATATTGAGCGACATCCCATTAATCACCCATTTCGGGGAGAGTAGGGATGTTTCACAACGGATCGCTCGTTAACCGGCGATACCGTCGCCGACATGCCTGCCGACACCGTTTCCGTCACGGGATGGGGCCGCACCGCTCCCACCACCGCCCGTCTGATCCGCCCCCGGACGTACGAGGAGGCGGCGGCCGCCGTCCGTGCGTGCGGGGCGCGGGGCGGCATCCCGAGAGGCCTCGGGCGGGCGTACGGGGACGCGGCGCAGAACGCAGGCGGCGCGGTGCTCGACATGACGGGCCTGGACCGGGTGCACGCCATCGACGCCGACGGCGGCACCGTGCTGTGCGACGCGGGCATCTCCCTGCACCGGCTGATGCAGGTGCTGCTGCCGCTCGGCTGGTTCGTGCCGGTGACGCCCGGCACCCGCCAGGTGACCGTCGGCGGGGCGATCGGCGCGGACATCCACGGCAAGAACCACCATGTCTCCGGCTCCTTCTCCCGGCACGTCCTCTCCCTCGAACTGCTCATCGCCGACGGCGAGATCCGCACTGTCGGCCGCGGCAGCCCGTTGTTCGACGCGACCGCGGGCGGCATGGGTCTGACGGGCGTGATCCTGACGGCCACCCTCCAGTTGCTGCCGGTGGAGACCTCGCTGATGTCGGTCGACACCGAGCGCGCGACGGACCTCGACGACCTGATGGCCCGCCTCACCGCCACCGACCACCGCTACCGCTACTCGGTGGCCTGGATCGACCTCCTGGCCCGCGGGGCCGCGACCGGCCGCGCGGTCCTCACCCGGGGCGACCACGCCCCCCTGGAGGCGCTGCGCGAGGGCACGCGCGCGTGGCGGGACCCGCTCGCCTTCCGCCCCGCCCAGCTGCCGTCCCCGCCCGCCGTGTTCCCCGAGGGCCTGCTCAGCCGCCGTACGGTCGGCCTGTTCAACGAGGTCTGGTACCGCAGGGCCCCCCGCGCGCGTACCGGCGAACTCCAGCGGATCTCCACGTTCTTCCACCCCCTGGACGGCGTACCGCACTGGAACCGCGTCTACGGCCGCGGCGGCTTCGTGCAGTACCAGTTCGTCGTCGGACACGGCCGGGAGGACGCCCTGCGCCGGATCGTGCGGCGCATCTCGGCGCACCGGTGCCCGTCGTTCCTGGCGGTCCTCAAGCGCTTCGGGGACGCCGACCCCGGCTGGCTGTCCTTCCCGGTCCCCGGCTGGACGCTGGCCTTGGACATCCCGGCGAACCTCCCCGGCCTCGGCCCCCTCCTCGACGCACTGGACGAGGAGGTGGCCGCGGCGGGCGGCCGCGTCTACCTCGCCAAGGACTCCCGCCTGCGCCCGGAACTGCTCGCCGCGATGTACCCGCGCGTGGCCGACTTCCGCGCCCTGCGCGCCGAGACGGACCCGCGCGGAGTCTTCACCTCGGACCTCTCCCGCCGCCTCGGCCTC
>NZ_JAMJFL010000027.1 GCF_023544665.1 Streptomyces sp. YS415 | reverse complement strand
GCACCGCGGGCGCCCTGCGCGGCCAGGCCCAGGCACTCGCCCGGCACCTCGAACGCCGCCCGGACCTGCGCCTGGACGACGTGGCGCACTCCCTGCGCACCGACCGGCCCGCACTGCGCCACCGCCTCACCGTCACCGCGGCCTCCCGCGACGAGGCCCTCGACGCGCTGCGCTCCGCGGCCCCCGCCACCCCGCCGCTCTGCGACGACCCGGCCCGCGTGGCGTTCCTGCTGCCGGGCGGCGGCACCCAGTACCCGGGCATGGGCGCGGAGCTGTACCGCGACCACACCGTCTACCGCGAGACCGTCGACGAGTGCGCCCGCATCCTGCGGCCCGTCCTCGGCGCCGACGTGCGCACCGCCCTCTTCGAGGAGCGGCGGCCCGACGACACCGCCGCGTTCCTCGGGCTCGTGGTCACCGAGTACGCCATGGCCCGCACACTCATCGAGTCGGGCGTCCGCCCCGACGCGCTGATCGGCCACTCGCTCGGCGAGTACACGGCCGCCTGCCTGGCCGGGGTCATCGACCTGGCGGACATGCTGCCCCTGGTCACCGAACGCATCCGCCTCATCAGCACGGCCGGCGGCGCCACCGTCGGCGTCGCCGCCCCGGCCGAGGAGATCCGCCCGCTGCTCGACGACGGCCTGTCCCTGGCCGCCGTCAACGCACCCGGCGCCTGCACCGTCGCCGGACACCTCGACGCCGTCGAACGCTTCGAGGCCGAACTGACCCGCCGCAACGTCCCGTTCCGCCGCCTGCGCATCCCCGCCGCCGCCCACTCCCACGTCCTGGACCCGCTCCTGCCCGCCTACGAGACCCACCTGCGCCAGGTCACCCTGCGCCCGCCGCGCATCCCCTACGTCACCAACGTCACCGGCACCTGGGTCACCGACGCCCAGGCCACTTCCGTACGCCACTGGCTCGACCACACCCGCCACACCGTGCGGTTCGCCGACGGCATCGCCGCCTTGTGGGACCGCCTGCACCCCGTCCTCGTGGAGATCGGGCCGGGCGACACCCTGACCAGGCTCGCCACCGGCCGGCTCGCCGACGCGGCACCGGTGACGGTGACCACCATGCGGCACGCCAAGGCCGAGGCGTCCGACGGTTTCGTGCTCGCCGAGGCTCTGGGACGGCTGTGGAGCGTCGGCGTGGACAGCGCCCTGCCCGCGGTGCCGGGCACGCCCCGGCGGGCCCCGCTGCCCCCCTATGCCTTCGAACGCCGGCGCCACTGGATCGACGCCCCCGGCACCCGCACCACCCCGGACGACACTGCGGCCGCGCAAGAGAACGCCCTCGGCCTCGCCCCGCGACCCCGGCTGGCTACGGAGCACGTACCGCCCCGCACCGAACGCGAACGGGAGGTCACCCGGCTGTGGGAGGACACCCTCGGCATCGACGGCATCGGCCTGCACGACAACTTCTTCGACCTCGGCGGCGACTCGATGCGCGCCGTGCTGCTCGCGGGCCGGCTGCGCCAGGCGGGCGTCGACATCCCGGCGGCGGCCCTGCTGGCCGCGCCCACCGTGGCCGGAGTCCTCGCCGCCGCCGACGAGCAGGACGGGCAGGCGCAGCGGACCGCACCCACCGCGCTCGGACCGCTGCTGCCGCTGCGCGCCGAGGGCACCGCCACGCCCCTGTTCTGCGTCCACCCCGGCGCCGGCGTCTCCTGGCGCTACACCGGTCTGCTGCCCCACCTCGGCGGCGACCAGCCCGTCTACGGCATCCAGGCGGCCGGCCTCGACGGCACCCGGCCGCCCGCGCCGGACGCCGCCGCCATGGTCGCCCACTACCTCGACCTGGTGCGCCAGGTGCAGCCGCACGGTCCGTACCGGCTGCTGGGCTGGTCCTACGGCGGATTCGTCGCCCACGCCATGGCCTGCGCCCTCCAGCGCGACGGCGAGCGCGTCGAACTCCTCGCCCTGCTCGACGCCCCCCAGCCGCACGGCACCGCCCACGACCCCGACGCGGCCGAACGCCAGGTGGCGGCCCTGCTGTCGCGGGTGGCCGGTCTCCCCGTCGACGCGGAGGCAGCCGTGGAGAGCGTCCTGGAGCGGATCGACGCCCGCGTCCTCGCCGATCCGGCGAGCGTGCCCGTCACCCGCGCCGAGGCCGCCGCCATCGCCGCCGTCATGCGCAACAACTTGCGCATCGCGCCCCAGTTCGCCCCCGGCGTCTACCGCGGTGACGTGCTGTTCTTCAGCGCCGCCGAGGAGCAGCCCACCGACTTCCCGGCGGACCTGGCGGTGCTGCCCGGCAAGGCCGACAGCTGGCGGCCCTACGTCGACGGCACCCTCCACGACCACCACGTGCCCTGCGGCCACTACGAGATGACCGAACCCGAACCGATCGCCCGCATCGGTGAGGCGGTCGCCAAGGCCCTGCGCGGCCCCGGTGACCGGTCCGCCACACCTTCCCCGTGAACCCGTGCTGAGTGCTGAGGAGAGCCAGCGTGAGAGCGACCCAGGACCTCTACGAACTCGGGGACGCGCCCGAGATCGGCACCGTCCCGACGAAGATGTACGCCTCGCTCATCCGCCGTGAGCGCTACGGAGAACCCGTCGACGCCTTCCGTACCGAGGTGGTCGACGTCCCGCCCGTGGGCCGCGGCCAGGTCCTGGTGAAGGTGATGGCCGCCGGCATCAACTACAACAACGTCTGGGCGGCGCTGGGCGAGCCGCTCGACGTGATCGCCGCCCGGCAGAAGGCGGGCGCCACCGAGGACTTCCACATCGGCGGCTCCGACCTGTCCGGGATCGTGTGGGCGGTCGGCGAGGACGTCCGCGGGGTGAAGCTCGGCGACGAGGTGGTCGTCCTCGCCAACCGCTGGGACGAGAGGGCCGAGGACATCCGCCTCGGCGGCGACCCCACCTGGTCCACCAGCCAGCGGGTGTGGGGCTACGAGGAGAACTACGGGTCCTTCGCCCAGTTCGCCGTCGTCGACGACTACATGCTCCACCCCAAGCCCGTCCGGCTGTCCTGGGCGCAGGCCGCCTGCTACATGGCGACCGCCGCCACCGCCTACCGCCAGCTGTTCGGCTGGCCCCCGCACACCGTGCGCCCCGGCGACCCGGTGCTGATCTGGGGCGGCGCGGGCGGCCTCGGCTGCATCGCCATCCAGCTCGTGCGGCACGTCGGCGGCATCCCCGTCGCGGTCGTCTCCAGCGAGGAGCGCGGCGAGTTCTGCCTCAAGCTGGGCGCCGAGGGCTGGATCGACCGGCGCCGGTTCGACCACTGGGGGCGGCTGCCGGACACCGCCGACGACAAGGCGATGGGCCGCTGGCTGTCGGGGGCCCGCGCCTTCGGACGGGCCTTCTGGGACGTGATCGGCGAGCGCCGCAGCCCGCGCATCGTGCTGGAGCACTCCGGCGCCGACACCATCCCCACGTCCCTGTACCTGTGTGACAACGGCGGCATGGTCGTCCTGTGCGGCGGCACCACCGGCTACAACGGCGACGTCGACCTGCGCTTCATGTGGATGCGGCAGAAGCGCTTGCAGGGCTCGCACGTCGCCACCGCCCGCGAGGCACGGGAGATCACCCGGCTGATCGACCAGGGTGTCATCGACCCGTGTTTGTCCCGGACCTTCGATTTCGAGGAGATCGGCCTCGCCCACCAGCTCATCCACGACAACCGCCACCCGGCGGGGAACATGGCCGCCCGCGTGGGCGACCGGGGGTGATTCGCCCCGGTTCAGAGGGGTACCTGCGGCGGGGTACGACGCACACGCCAACCCCGCCGGAGGTACTTCCCATGGGCAAGCTGGGCGACATGATGAACAAGGCCAAGCAGATGGCCAAGGGCCACCCCGACCAGGCCGACAAGGGTGTCTCGGGCGCCGAGCGCATGGTCGACGAGCGGACCGGCAACAAGTACGACGCCAGGACCGACAAGGCCGCCGACGCGGCACGGCGCTCCTACCGGGACGGCGGCGGCACGCAGCGCTGACCCGGTAGCGGGGTTTCCTCGCCCCCGGCGCACCGGAGGCGAGGAAACCCCGCTCAGCCGTGGGCGTCGGCCCGGCCGGCGACGTAGCTGAACACGCCCGCCCCGATGCGCACCACCCGCACCCGCACCGCGTGTGCGGGTGCCGCGCGCAGGCAGACGCGCAGGCCGTCCCCGTCGGGTCGGGCCCGCAGGCCGCGCAGGCTTCCCACCGGTCCGGCCGGGTGCTCGCCGTCCGGCCCGACGAGGGCCTTCCAGGCGGCCTCCTTCGCGGAGAAGAGATCCGTCACCGACCAGGCCTGCGCGCCCGTACCGAGCAGCGCCTCCTCGTCCGCGTGCAGCACCAGGCGGGCCGCGTCGCGGGGGAGGGGACGCAGTTCCAGGTCGCAGCCGAGCGGCAGGTCCCGGCCCGGGGCGCGGGCCACTGCGACGGCGATGCCGGCACTGTGCGAGATCGACGCCGCCCGGCCCGGCGGGAACACCGGAAGCCGCCCCGACCTGGGGATCTCCCCGCACTCCAGTCCTACCGCGCGCAGCGCCCGCCGGGCGGCCCGGCGTCCGGCCAGGAACTCCAGCCGGCGCTTCGGCGGCATCGACGTCGTTGCGGCCGCCTCGGAGGGTCCGGCCGGTTCCGGCCCCGGCTCGCAGACGGCCGCGACGCCCAGCCCGAGCCCGGCGGCGGCCAGCAGCGGACGCAGCGCCGTCACCTCACGGCCCGCCGCCCCCGCGTACTCGTCATCCGCGGCCCGGACCGGCCGTCGTCCCGCCGTCCGCCCTGGGGCATTGCCTGGCGCCTGCCCGGCCTCACCGCCCGCCCCGCCCAAGGACTCCCGACCGTTCCGGGCCGGGCAGGACGTCTCCGTCCCGGCCGGCCCGGTCAGCGCGGGGCGTGCGGTCATCGGCGCCCGCTGCACGCGTCACACCCGCAGGAGCTTCTTGACGATCTTCCCGGCGGGATTGCGCGGCACCTGCTCGATGAACTCCACCCGCCGCGGGCGCTTGTACGGGGCGAGCAGCCCCGCGACATGCGCGAGCAGCGCCGCCGCGCCCGCCTCAGCGCCCGGTTCCAGGGCGACGTACGCGAGCGGCACCTCGCCGTAGTCCTCGTCGGGCATCCCGACGACCGCCGCGTCCCGGACCGCCGGATGGGTCATCAGGGCGCGCTCGATCTCCGAGGGGTACACGTTCTGGCCCGCGCGGATGATGACGTCCTTCGTGCGGTCCACCAGGCTGATGCGGCCCGCGTCGTCGACGAAGCCGAGGTCACCCGTCCTGATCCACCCGTCGAGGGTGATCTCTGCGGTGGCCTCCGGGTCGTTCCAGTAGCCCTGCATGACGCCCGGCCCGCGCACCACGATCTCGCCGATCTCGCCGCGCGGCACCTGGCGGCCGCCCTCGTCCACCGCGCGGGCGGACATGCCCGGCACGACCCGGCCGCAGGGGATCCGCGCGGTGACCTCCCCGGGGGCGGGGTGCTCCTCGGGACCGAGCGTGACGAACGGGCCGCCCACCTCGGTCATGCCGTACACCTGCCGGAAGCCGCAGTCGAGCCGCCCGACCGCGTCGGCGTAGACGTCGAGCGGCATGGGGGCGGCGCCGTACAGGATCTCCCGCAGGGAGGACAGGTCGGTCCGGTGGGAGCCCTTGGCCTGGAGCATGAAGCGCAGCATCTGCGGCACCAGCCACATGTGCGTGGCCCGGTGCCGCTCCACCGCGGCCAGCGCCCGCTGCGGAGTGAAGCCGGGCATCAGCACGACCGTGGCACCGGCCGCCAGGTAGGTCAGGGACACGACCATGCTGCCGTGGTACAGCGGGCAGCAGTTGACCATGACGATGCCGTCGGTGGGGCGGGCCATCACCAGCCAGCCGAGGGCGATCGCCCGGAACGACCCGCTGTCGACGGTCACCCCCTTGGCCTGCCCGGTGGTCGCCGAGGTGTGCAGGACGGCGATCGGGTCGGTGTCGGCGACCCGCGGCAGCTCCCGCGCCCCGGCCAGGGTGCCAAGCGCCGCGAAGGCGGGCTTGTCCAGTGCCAGCCGGATCCGCACCGACGCGGGCAGCTCGGGGTGCCGGTCCAGCAGTTCCGTCTCCCCGATGACGGCCACCGCGCCGACGCGTTCCACGATCCCAGCGACCTCGGGCTCGGCCAGGCTGTGGTTCAGCGGCACGAACAGCGCGCCGAGCCGGGCCAGCGCGAAGTAGCTCTCCAGGACCTCGATCCGGTCCTTGGCGAGCACGGCGACCCGGTCACCCCGCTCGATGCCCAGCTGGGCCAACCCGTACGCCAGTTGCAGCGTGCGGTCGTGGAACTGGGCCCAGGTGACGCTGCGTTCCTCGTCGACCAGCGCGGTCCGGTCGGGCCAGCACTGGCGGTTGCGTTCCAGCAGCTGCGTCAGCCACATCACGCACCGCCGCTCGCGCCGGCGACCGTGCGCTCGGCCACGAAACGTTCGTAGTCGGCGATGGTGCGCAGCTCCTGCACGTCCTCGGCGGTGATCTCCACGCCGAGGCGCCGCTCCACGAGCAGCACGAGACGCACCAGATCCCCGGAGTCGATGCCGGTGTCGACCAGGTTGACGTCGTCACCGACCTGGTCGGCGTACTCGGCCGTACCGGTGAGTTCGACCAGCAACTGCCTGATGGTGCTCATGGTTTCCCCTTCCGCCTCGGCGTGCCGGCCGCCGCGCGATGTACGACTGTCACCCCCTGAAGAGGCGCCGGGCCCGGGCCGCACTCCCCGGACCGGCCCGTGAGCTTTGTCACGCGCCCGAACCGGGCGCCGCGGGGATAGCCGGGCCGCGCCCGGGGCCTCTTACCGCTACGAAGCCACCCGCTCCGCCCGGCCCCGCCCGGGCGGTCCCGAACCGAAGGAGTGATGCGCGTGCCCAGGCAGCCGGTACGGGCCCGCACCCCCGGACGGTGCCCGCGCTACGGCACCGCCGCGGCGCTCACCGGACGCCCGGGCGGTGCCCGGTGACCGCGCCGGCCACCGCCCCCGCCGTGGCCGAGGGCGACCTGCTCGCGCACTTCGACGCGCTCGTCGCCGCCGGCGAGACGATCGAACCGCGCGACTGGATGCCCGACGGATACCGCCGCATGCTGGTCCGCCAGATCGCCCAGCACGCCCACTCCGAGATCATCGGCATGCAGCCGGAGGGCGCCTGGCTCACCCGCGCCCCGTCCCTGCACCGCAAGTCGGTCCTCATCGCCAAGGTCCAGGACGAGGCCGGTCACGGCCTGTACCTGTACTCCGCCGCCGAGACGCTCGGCGTGGACCGCGCCGACCTGCTGGACGCCCTGCACCGCGGGCAGCAGCGCGCCTCCGCCACCTTCAACCACCCCGCGCTCACGTGGGCGGACACCGGGGCCATCGCGTGGCTGACGGACGGCGCCGCCGTCATCAACCAGGCACCCCTGTGCCGCACCTCCTACGGGCCGTACGCCCGGGCGATGCGCCGCGTCTGCCAGGAGGAGGCGTTCCATGTGCGGCAGGGCTACGACCTGATGCGCGCCCTGTGCGAGGGGACGCCGGAGCAGAAGGAGATGGCGCAGGACGCGGTCGACCGCTGGTGGCTGCCGGCCGTGGCGCTGATGTTCGGGCCGCCCGACACCGAGGCGGGCGGCGCCGACGCGTCGAGTGCCGCGCTGGGCGCCGCGGTCTCCCGCCGCGCGAGGGACTGGGGAATCAAGCGCCACACCAACGACGAGTTGCGCCAGCGCTTCGTCGACTCCTGCGTCCCGCAGGCCGAACGCCTCGGCCTGACGCTGCCCGACCCGGCGATCCGCTGGAACGAGGAGCGCGGCCACTACGACTTCACCCCGATCGACTGGGACACCTACCGCGAGGCACTGGGCGACGACACCCACTGGGCGCGGCAGCGCATCGCGCACCGCCGGGCCGCGCACGAGGACGGCGCCTGGGTCCGCGAGGCCGCCGCCGCGTACGCCGCCGTCGAAGACGCGCGGGCAGGAGAGGACGGATGAGCGGGATGCGGGAGGGCGCACCGGCGTCCTGGGAGGTCTTCGTGCGGGCCCGCCGGGGCCTGGCCCACCAGCACGTGGGCTCGGTGCGCGCGGCCGGACCGGACGCGGCACTGGCCGCGGCCCGCGACCTGTACACGCGCCGGGGCGACCCGCTGTCGGTGTGGGTGGTCCGCTCCGACGCCGTCCACACGGCCTCCCCGGACGAACGCGACCCGTACTTCGCGGGCGCCCGCCACAAGCCCTACCGCTACCCCGAGCACTTCGCGCCGCTGACCGAGAAAGGCCCCGAAGGTGAGCATCACGAGTGACGCCCCGGCGGCGCGCCCGGACCCCCGGCCGAACGGACCGTCCACCGCACCCGACCTGGCCCGGCACCTGCTGCGCCTCGGCGACGACGCGCTCGTCCTCGGCCAGCGGCTGTGCCAGTGGATCACCCGCGCGCCGACCATCGACGAGGACCTCGCCCTGTCCAACATCGCCCTCGACCTGATCGGCCACGCCCGCGCCCTGCTCACCCGCGCCGGACGGCTCGACGGCACCGGCCGCACCGAGGACGACCTCGCCTACGGCCGCCCGGACCGTGAGTTCACCAACGCCCTGCTGACCGAACTCCCCAACGGCGACTTCGCGATGACCGTGGCCCGGCAGCTCGCCTACACGCACTACGCCGTCCTGTACTACGAGGCCCTCGCGCACTGCGCCGACCCCGACCTCGCCGCGTTCGGCGCCCGCGCCGCCAAGGAGGTCGCCTACCACCGGCTGCACGCCGACCGCTGGACGGTGACGCTGGGGCGCGGCACCGAGGTGAGCGCCCGCCGTATGCGGGACGGCCTGGAACGGGTGTGGCCGTACACCGCCGAACTCTTCGAGGAGGACGAGGTGCTGCGCCGCCTGGCCGCCTCCGGCACGGTGCCCTCCCCGGCATCGCTGCGCGAGACGTGGCTCGGGCAGGTCACCGAGGTCGTCACCGGGGCCGGGCTCACCGTGCCCCGGCCCGCCTGGTCGGCCACGGGAGGCCGCTCGGGGCTGCACACCGAGGAGTTCGGGCCGCTCATCGCCGAACTGCAGTCAGTGCGGCGGCAGTTCCCCGGAGGCACCTGGTGAGCGCGACCGTACCGGACACCCACCGCCGCTCCGCCCAGGAGGTGCGCGAACGGGTGGCGGCGCTCCCGGACCCGGAACTGCCGGTGATCGGCCTCGGCGATCTCGGCGTGGTGGGCTGCGTCGCCCCGGCCGCCGACGGCGTACTGGAGGTGGAGATCACCCCCACCTACCTGGGCTGCCCCGCACTGGGCGAGATCACCGCCGCCGTACGGGAGGTCCTGACCGCCTGCGGCCACCCCGACGGCCGGGTCCGGCACGTCCTCGCGCCGCCCTGGACGACGGACCGCATCACCCCCGAGGGCCGGCGCCGACTCGCCGCGCACGGCATCGCCCCGCCCGCCACCCCGGCCCCCGGCGGCCCCGGCCCGGTCCTCGTCGGTCTCGGCGAGGTGCCCTGCCCGCACTGCGGCTCACGGGCCACCCGGCCGCACAGCCCCTTCGGGCCCTCCCGCTGCCAGTCGGTGCTGTGGTGCACGGCCTGCCGCGAGCCCTTCCCCCACCTGACCGCGCTGTAAGGCACCCACCGTGAACACCGCCGCCCCCGCCCCGCCCGCCGCCTCACCCCGCACCCGCTGGCACCGGCTCCGCGTCACCGACGTCCGCCACCCGACCGCCGACACGGTGGCCGTCACCTTCGACGTGCCCACCGCCCTGCGCGAGGTCTACGCCCACCACCCCGGCCGGCACGTCATCGTCCGGCACCGCCACGGCGACGGCGAATTGCGCCGCAGCTACTCGCTCTGCCCGCCCCCGCACGCCCCCGGCGCCCTCCGCCTGGTGATCAAACAGGGCGCCCCCGACGGCTTCGGAACCCACGCCGCCACCCGCCTCGCACCCGGCGACCACCTCGAACTCTCCCCGCCCACCGGCGCCTTCGCCCTGCCGGAGCTGCCCGACGCCCACCACGTCCTTCTCGCGGGCGGCACCGGCATCACCCCGCTGGCCCCGATGGCCGCCCACGCGCTGCGCCGGGACCCGGCCTGCCGCGTCACCCTCGTCCACTCGGTCCGTACCGCCGCCGACGCCCTGCTGGCCGACGAACTGGCCGAGGTGAAGGACGAGTTCGTCGACCGGTGCACCGTCCTGCACGTACTGACCCGCGAGGACCGGGGGAGCGGGGGCGCCCTACTGGCTGGACGGCTCGACGCGGCCGGGCTGCGCCGCCTGCTGGCGGCCGTGGACGCCTGCCCCGGCCCGGACACCGCCTACGCCCTGTGCGGACCGCCCGGCCTCGTCGACACCGCGCGGCGGGTCCTGGCCGAAGAGGGCGCCGATCCGGCGCTCGTGCGCTGGGAGTTGTTCACGGCCGGGGGAGAGGCACAGCGGCCACCGGAACCGGCCACACCCGCACCCGCGGCGGGACAGGTCCGGGTCACCGCCCTGCTCGACGGCCGCCGCCGTGTGGCCACCGTCCAGCCGCACGACCCGGTCCTCCTCGACGCCCTGCTGCGCGCCCACCCCGACGTGCCGTACGCCTGCCGCGAGGGGGTGTGCGGCAGTTGCCGCGCCAAGGTCCGGTCCGGGCAGGTGACGGCCGACGGCCAGCCCGCCCTGGACGAACGGGACCACGCCGCCGGCTACACCCTCGTCTGCCGCGCCCGGCCGCTCACCCCCGAGATCACCCTCGACTTCGACACCTGACCCGTACGCCCCTGAAGCCAAGGAGACCCACGATGACCGCCACCGCCCGCCACGAGGGAAAGACCGCCCTGGTCACCGGAGGCAGCCGGGGCATCGGCAGAGCCATCAGCCGCCGCCTCGCCCGCGAGGGCGCCCTGGTGGCCGTCCACTACGGCCACGACGGGACGGCCGCCGAGCGGACCGTCAAGGAGATCGAGGCCGACGGCGGACGCGCCTTCCCCGTGCACGCCGAGCTCGGCGTCCCCGGCGACGCCGACACCCTCTGGTCCGCCTTCGACGCGGCCCTGGCGGAGCAGGACGCCCCGGCGGGCCTGGACATCCTCGTCAACAACGCGGGCATCACCGTCCCCCGCCCCCTCGCCCAGGTGACCGAGGCCGACTACGACCGCGTCTTCGCGATCAACACCAAGGCGCCGTTCTTCATCATCCAGCGCGGCCTGGACCGCCTGCGCGACGGCGGCCGGATCGTCAACATCTCCTCCGTCGCGACCCGCGTCGCCTTCCCGGCGATCGTCTCGTACACCATGACCAAGGCCGCCCTCGACTACCTCACCCTCTCCCTGGCCCAGGAACTGGGACCCCGGGGCATCACCGTCAACGCCGTCGCACCCGGCTACACCGAGACGGAGATCAACCCCACCCTCGCCGTCCCGGAGATCCGCCGCCGCTACTCCGAGGCCTCCACGTTCGGCCGGCTCGGCGACCCGGTGGACATCGCCGACGTCGTCTCCTTCGTCGCGAGCGACGACGCCCGCTGGGTGACCGGCCAGTGGATCGACGCCTCCGGCGGCGCCCACCTCGGTGTGTGACCCGGCCGCCTTCTAGGAGATGCGATGAACGACCGCACGTCAGCCCTCGACGAGCCGGTGACGGACGACGCCCTGACCCGGCCCTTCGCGGGCGCCAGCCCCTACGACACATACGTCCACGCGTCCGTCCTCAACTCCCTCCAGCACCCCCTCACCGAGGCCCCGGACGAGATGGGCTTCCTCGTCACCACCCAGGTGATGGAACTGTGGTTCACCCTGATCGTGCACGAGTGGCGCACGGCACGGGTGGCCTTCGCCAAGGACGACCTGCACGCGGCCATGGACGCCCTCACGCGCAGCCGCCGCGCGCTCACCGCTCTGGCCGGCGCCTGGGCGCCCATCGCCGCCCTGACGCCCGCCCAGTTCAACGGTTTCAGGGCCGCCTTCGGCCGGGCGTCGGGGTTCCAGTCGGCGATGTACCGGCACGTGGAGTTCCTCCTCGGCGACAAGTCCGCCCGGCTGCTGCGCGCCCACCGCGGCGACCCGGCCGTCCACGAGGCCCTCGCCGAGACCTACCGCGAACCGTCCCTGTACGACGAGGTACTGGCCTACCTCCACCGGCAGGGCCTGCCCGTCCCGCGCCACGTCCGCGAACGCGACATGACCAGCCCGTACACCAGTGACCCCGGGGTGACCCAGGCGTGGCGGCAGATCTACGCCGGGCCACAGCACCACCCCCACCTCGCGCTGGGCGAACTGCTCACCGACATCGCCGAACTCGTCACCCGCTGGCGCCACGACCACGTCCTGGTGGTGCGCCGCGCCATGGGAGCCAAACCCGGCAGCGCGGGCTCCGCCGGGCTCGCCTGGCTGGAGCAGCGGGCCACCCGCCCGGTCTTCCCCGAACTGTGGGAGGTGCGCGGTGACATCTAGGACCATCTCCGCCTTCGCCGCCGCAGAGGAGCAGCGGGTCCTGAGCCTGAAGCCGGTCCTGGCAGAGGTACACGGCCGCTACGGCGACCACCCCCACCAGTCCTACGACGCCTGGCCGTCCGACGACCCCGACGCCCCGCTGGTGATCCTGCTGCACGGCGGCTACTGGCGCTACGACCGCATGCACCTCACCCCGTTCGCGGCCTGGCTGTCCCAGCAGGGCTTCGAGGTACTGCTTCCCGGCTTCCGCCGCTCCGGCGGCGCGGGCGGCTACCCCGAGACCTTCGACGACGTGACCCGCATCCTGGACACGCTGCCCCAGGGGCGGCCCCACGTCCTGGCGGGCCACTGCTCCGGCGGCCACCTGGCACTGTGGTGCGCCGCCCGGGGACTGCTGCCGCCCAGCTCCCGCTGGCACACCCGTACCTTGCCGACGAGCGTCCTCGCCCTCGCGCCGATCACCGACCTCACCGCCACCCGCCGCGACCGCCTCAGCAACGACGCCGCCCTCCAACTCCTCGGCGGCGAGGAGCGCTTCGCGGAGCGGCTGCCCGAGGTCGACCCCCTCACCCTGCTGCGCGACACCGGCACCACCGGCGTCCCCACCGTGCTGCTGCACGGCGCCGCCGACGAGGAGGTCCCCCTCACCCAGTTCGGCGACTACGCGGCCGTGCACCGGGACCTCAGGACGGTCGTCCTGCCCGGCACCGGCCACTACACCCTCATCGAACCGGAAGCGCCCGGCGCCCGCGCGGTCGCCGACACCCTCCGCGACATGGCCGCCGCCTTCCCCCCGAAGGACTCCGGCCGCGCGGGCCAGGAGGCCGCACACCGATGACCACCGCCCTGTCCGCCCCCGCCGACCTGCGCGAGCGCGCCGCACGGCTCGACACCGACGACCCCCTGGCCCCCCTCCGCGCCCGCTTCCTCCTCCCGCCGGACGTCGTCTACCTCGACGGCAACTCCCTCGGCCCGCTGCCCGCCGCCGTCCCCGCAGCCCTGGACGACGTCGTGCAACACCAATGGGCCACCGGCCTCATCGGCTCCTGGAACGCGAACGGCTGGTGGGAAGCCCCCCTGCGGGTCGGGAACACCATCGGCGCGCTCATCGGGGCCGCGCCCGGCCAGACGGTCGCGGGCGACTCCACCAGCGTGCAGCTGTTCACCGCGCTCGACGCCGCCGCCGCGCTCCGCCCGGACCGCCCGCTGCTGGTCACCGACCCCGGGCACTTCCCCACCGACCGCTACCTCGCCGACGCGGTCGCCCGCCGCCGGGAGTTGGAGGTACGGCGGGTCAAGCCCGCGGACCTCCCGCGCTTCCTCGCCGCCGAGGGCCACCGGGTCGCCGTCGTCAGCTACTCGCCCGTCGACTTCCGCACCGGGGAGCTGTACGACATGCGGGCACTGACCGGCGCCGCCCACGACGCCGGCGCCCTCACGCTGTGGGACCTGTGCCACGCAGCCGGCGCCCTGCCCCTCGACGTCGACGCGATCGGCGTGGACCTGGCCGTCGGCTGCGGCTACAAGTTCCTTTCCGGCGGCCCCGGCGCCCCCGCCTTCCTGTACGTGGCGCGCCGCCACCACGCCGTCCTGGAGACGCCGCTGCCCGGCTGGACCGGCCACGCCGACCCGTTCGGCCTGGCGCAGGAGTACACGCCCGCCCCCGGCATCGCCCGTGCCCGCATCGGCACCCCGCCGGTGCTGTCGCTGCTCGCCCTCGAAGCGGCCCTCACCGCCTTCGACGGCGTCGACCTGGCCGATGTCCGCGCCAAGAGCCTCTCGCTGACGGGATTCCTCCTCGACTGCGCGGACACCCTCCTCACCCCCCTCGGCTTCACCTCCGTCACCCCGGCCGACCCCGCCCGCCGCGGCAGCCAGGTCACCCTGCGCCACCCGCACGCCCACGGCCTGGCCGTCGCTCTCGCCGAACGGGGCGTGATCGCCGACATGCGCGCACCCGACCTGCTGCGCTTCGGCGTCAACGCCCTCTTCACCACCCACGGTGACCTCCTCACAGCCGCGCTGCGCCTGCGCGACCTCACCCGGGACGCCGCCTACGACCCGGCGCCGCCGACCACGGGACCGGTGACCTGAGGGGACCGGGCAGCGGCCGGCGCACGCCATCTCCCAGCAGTCAAGGCACTGCAGAGGAGCTACCGGAACTATTCGCAGTGCACCGGGCTTCAGCCCGGTGGTGAAGCGAATCTGAGAGCTGCTCTGACCTTAGCTGTGTGCATGGATCTGCACTGTTCACCTCAGCGCAGGTCAGAGCGGCCGGTTCTGCTGCTCGATGTACTGCTTCACGATGCTGAGCGGTGCGCCGCCGACGGAACCGGCGAAGTACGAGCCGGACCAGAGCCGTTGTGCCCGCCAGTAGTGGCGGACGAGGTCGGGGAACTCTTGGCGCAGCCGCCGGGAAGAGACGCCCTTGAGGGAGTTCACCAGCTTGGACACGGCGACCTTCGGCGGGAAGTTCACGAGCAGGTGGACGTGGTTGTTCTCGCCGTTGAACTCGACCAGCTCGGCCTCGAAGTCCTCGCACACGGCCCGCATGATCTCCTCGCACCGCGTCAGGTGCCGGTCGGCGAAGACCTTGTGCCGGTACTTCGTCACGAAAACCAAGTGGACATGCATACGGAAGACGCAGTGACGACCAGTACGAACGTTCTCGTCGATACCCATAAACCAACTGTTTAGCATGATCTGCGTGCAGCTTCGGTACAGCTTCCGCTTGTACCCGAGCGCCGGTCAGCGCACGGCGTTGGCGAGGGCGTTCGGGTGTGCGCGGGTGGTCTACAACGACGCGCTCCGTGCTCGGGAGACCGCCCGCAGCGAAGGCATGCCGTTCCCGAAGACCGGGGACCTGTCGAAGCATCTGATCACCGAGGCGAAGAACACCCCGGAACGCGCCTGGCTCGGCGAGGTCTCAGCGGTCGTCCTCCAGCAGTCCCTCCGCGACCTGGACACCGCGTACAAGAACTTCTTCGACGGCCTGAAGGGCAAGCGCCCGCGCATGGGCGCGCCCCGGTATAAGTCGCGGAAGGACACCCGGCAGTCGGTCCGGTTCACGGCGAACGCCCGCTGGTCGATCACGACCGGCGGGAAGCTGCGCCTGCCGAAGATCGGCGACCTCAAGGTCAAGTGGTCCCGCTCCCTGCCGTCGACGACGTCCACGGTGACGGTGGTCAAGGACAGTGCGGGCCGGTACTTCGCGAGCTTCGTCGTGGAGACCGGTCCGGAGGAAGTCCTTCCCGAGGTCGCGCCCGAGGTGGGCATCGACCTTGGGCTCGGGCACTTCGCGGTCCTCTCGGACGGCACGAAGGTCGACTCCCCGCGCTTCCTGCGCCGGGCCGAGAAGCGCCTCAAGAAGACACAACGCGCCCTCTCCCGCAAGGAGAAGGGCAGCAAGAACAGGGACAAGGCCAGGATTCGCGTCGCACGGGCACACGCCCGTGTCGCGGACGCACGCCGCGAGTTCCACCACCAGCTCTCCACCCAGCTGATCCGCGAGAACCAAGCGGTCGCCGTGGAGGACCTGGCGGTGAAAGGACTCGCGCGTACACGCCTGGCCAAGTCCGTCCACGACGCCGGATGGTCGGCGTTCGTGAGCATGCTGGAGTACAAGGCCGCCCGGTACGGGCGCACCTTCGTCCGCATCGGCCGCTTCGAGCCCACGTCTCAGGTGTGCTCGCAGTGCGGTGTCAAGGACGGCCCGAAGCCGCTGAGCGTCCGCGTGTGGACGTGCCAGGCGTGCGGGGCGGTCCTGGACCGGGACATCAACGCGGCGGTCAACGTCGCCAAGGCCGCCGGACTGGCGGTGTCAGCCTGTGGAGCGCAGGTAAGACCGGGACTCGTCCCGGCACCGCGCAGCGAAACAGGAACCCACCCGAAGCCTCAGCCGGTGACCACCGACAGGCAGGCGGGAATCTCCGTCCTTTAGGGCGGAGAGGATGTCAAATGAGCGACGGAATGATGTGGCGTACTGGCGCTGGTCGAGCCGGTGATCGCCGCGTGGAAGACACGCGCACCCATCGGTCAGCGGCCACCAGGGCCGGTACGTGATGCGGGAGTTCGTCAACGCGCTCCGCCAGGGCCGCTCCGGCGGCCAGTGGGACCTGCCTCCGCACGACCTGCCGCCGCGCGGTGCGGTGATGTCCGACCTGGAGCGCTGGCAGGTGAGGGAGAAGGCGTTGCGGAAGGTGGACCCGAGCCTGGTGGTGCTCGACCCCCAGCACGCGGCGGCCGGGGCGCTTGCAGAGCCGATGGGCCCGTGACGCGGCGAAAACGTACCGGGCCCCAAGCGCAGCCTGGCGGTTGACGTGTTGGGCCTGGTGATCGCGGTCGTGGTGCTCGCCGTCCCGAAAGTGCGCAAGGGCATCAACTCGCGTACCGCCCTGTGAGAGGGGCACCGCCGGGAGGCGCGTGGGCCCGGCCGGCCCGCGCCGGGCTGTGGACCTGTTCATCCAGCCCGTACTGTGGGGCCGCCAGTCAAGGGAAGCGGTCTCGACGCAGGCAGGGGTAACTCGTGGGAATTGCAGGCAAGTTCATCATGCCAACCGCCGCCGTAGCAGCGCTGCTTACAATCTCGGGGTGTTCGGAGGATGAGCCAGCCGCCCAGGCTTCCCCGTCTGAACTCGCTCAATACACGGCCGCTCCCGACCCGGCCACTCCGACGCAGAGCCCGACGGCAACCGCGCCCGCGGAGTGCGTGAAGACCGCTGGCATGAGCGTCGAGCAGCTGACCGGCTATCTGAAGAAGCTGCGCAGCAGCAGCGGCGCATACCAGTCCAGAGGCTTGAGCCTGGACTCCTCCGGCCTGAACTTCACCCCGGAAGCGAGCCAGAGACCGTGCGAAGCAGTCAAGGTAAAGCTCGCCCACTACGCGGTCGATGTCGAGGAAACCAGAGAGGCGAGTGCCGTCAGTCCAGCCCGCTACGAGTACGAGTACACGCTGATCAGCGTCACCTCCCACAAGACCGGCCCGCAGGACGGCAGAGTCCCCGATACCGCGCCGCCTGAGAGCACCGTCTGCCGGGGCACGGTATCGGTGGTCTACCTCGGCAAAGACATTCCGCTGGAATCCCTGCCGTACAACTTGAAGCTGATCGATGCGACAGCCCCCCTCCCGGTCGAGGTGGACGGAGATGGGGTGCTGTCCGCGATCTACGTCTCGCCCGTCGGTGTGGAGTCCTGCTGACCGTCGGTCTGGGCGGGGATTACCGGTGAGTTCGCCGGTGGAGCAGCCTTGCCGCTTGTCGTGTGAGCCGGATGGTCCGGCAGTTGCGGGGCCGACCGCGCGGGCGATGACGGTTGCGTCCATGGAGATGGTGTACGGGTTCGACCTGATCCGGGGGTTTACTCCGGCATCGGGATGGTGCCCGCATAGATGAGCGGTCCCCGGCCCATGTGGTGTCAGTCCTCCCCGCTATCAAGCGAGAACGCGTAAGTACGGACCGGGTCGAGGTGCAGTTCGTAGGGCCCGAAGCAGTCCGCGGCAAGTGTGGCGACCCGGGCTCCGCAGACGCAGGCCCGGTTGGGGCCCTCGGTTCCGTTCGGTCCGCAGCGCGGGCGCGTCATCGGGGTGGATCACGATCGTGTTGTGGACCCCGGCCGAGGCGACGAATCCCTCCTCGGTGGCCATGAGGTCCCGCGGGGTTGCGACGGCACGGGGTTTTCTTGGTCTTCCTGCACGGCGAAGGGTGCTCCCCAGGGCTCTGCTTCCTGCTGGCCTTGTCTGCAGTTCCCACGATTCCGGGGCTCGAAGACGCCCGGCCCAAGGGAGCACGGCAGGCCCCACCGACCGTTCCACAGGGCTACTACGCGAGCATCTGGTCATGCACCTCACTTGTGTCCGGCGGTTTGGGTGACGACATGAACTTCCGGTTGGGCGTGTGGTGAGAGGAGGGTGGACCGCCGGTGGAGGGGGAACGACTCCTTCGGTCGATGAAGGAGTGGGGATGACCGATACGGACAGGGCGGGTCGGGGCAGGTGGCCGTTCCGCCGGCGCGGACGGGGCGCGCCCTCGGGGACACAGAGCCCGGCCGCAGGGAGTGAGCCCTCCGTGGCCCCGGTGCCCGGGCCGTCACCGGCATCGGACGGGGCGGCGGCCGACGAGGGTGAGCTGGAGGGCCTGGGCTCGTACCGGATCACTCATCACGAGGGTGAGGACGGCATCCCCGTGATGAAGATGAAGCTGTCCCTGACGCCGTCCGGGATGACGCGCCTCAAGCTGGGGCATCTTGCGACCGAACACGGCCCGCACCATCCGGAGGTCGTACGGCTGTCGTTCGAGCTGGCCGGGCAACTCCGCCAGGAAGGTGAGTTCGACGAGGCTGAGGAGGTCTTGCGCTGGGTCGTGGCGGAGCGCGGGGCGGACCTGGGGCCCGCCCACCCGGATACCCTCGCGGCGCAGACCGCTCTTGCTTCCCTGTTACGTGATCGTGGACGGCCGCAGGACGCGGAGCGGCTGCGCCGTTCTGTTTTCGTCCAGCGCGAGGCGGCATTGGGTCCGGACCACCCGGACACGCTCACTGCCCTCGCGGATCTGGCCCTCGTCGTGCTTGCCCTGGGGCGGCACGAGGAGGCGGAGCGACTGGCGCGTACTGCGCTCGAACGCCGGAGGCGGGTGCTGGGGCCCGAGCATGAGGACACGCTCGGCAGCAGGAACACCCTGGCCGGGGTGTTTCGAGCCCGGGGCGCGCTGGAGGAGGCCGGGGAGCTCTACCTCTCGGTGCTGCGCGACGCCGAGCGGCTGTTGGGCCGGAAGTCGGAGCTGACCCTGACGGCCCGGATCAACCACGCCGCCGTCCAGCACCACCTGGGGCATGTCGCCCAGGCCGCACGGTCGATGCGCGATGCGGTGCGGCAGTCGGTGACCATCAAGGGCGCCGGCCACCCGGACACGCTCTCCGCACAGGCCAGCCTGGGTGCCATGCTCCAGGCGCTCGGCGAGGTCGAGGAGGCCGCGGCGGAGCTGCGGGCGGCCGTCGTGGGCATGGAGCGGTTGCACGGCCCCGACCATCCGGACGTCCTGGAGTACCGCACCAGCCTGGCCGCCACCTTCTTCAACGCGGGCCGGCACGCCCAGGCCGAGGAGGAGTGCCGCCTCGCCGTCGCCGGCTATGAACGGCTCTACGGCACGGCCGACCCCCGCACGGCGCAGGCGCGGGAGAACCTGCGCATGGTCCGCGCCGCTCGCGGCTGAGACACGAGGCCGGCGCGGGCGGGCGTCCCTCAGGGACCGATGTGGATGTGCGCTCCCCACAGCGACGGGAGCAGCGGATACTCCGTGTGCGCCTGTTGGACGGCCGCGTGCAGCGCGTGTGCGGCGCCGTGCGGGAGCCGGCCGTAGAAGGACTGGGCGATGCGCGGGGCGATCTCGTCCGTCACGGGCCACAGCGTGCCCACGACATGGCGGTAGCCGGCGAGTTGGAAGGCGCTGGTGATGTGGATCGCCTCGTCCGCGAGCTCGGGGCGGGTTCCGGAGGTGGAGCAGCTGGAGAGGTACGCCAGGCCGGCTCCCGGCGGCCGCAGGGCGGAGATGTCGGCGACGCTCAGCGCCCTTTCGATGTGGTCGTGGGTGAGGATGCGCGAGGCGGAGGGGTCGTGCGGGTCGGTGACGGCGTGGCAGACGAGATGGACGTACGGGCTTGAGCGCAGGGCCTCCCGGACCCGGTCGCGGGTGGCCGCGGCGCCGGTCAGCAGCTGTGCCGGGGTGGTTCCGGGCAGCAGCGTCCGCACCGCTTCCGCTTCGTGCGAGGCGTTCGGCAGGGGCGCTGCCCCCGGCGTGTCGCGGATGGCCACGACCAGCGGCGGCCGTCCGTCTGACGGGGCGCCTTCCGGACGTCGGCGCGCGTGGTGCAGTGCGCCGATCGTCGGGGTATAGGAGGACACGGCGAGGTCGAGTGCGCAGCGCGGCCGGTCCCGATCGGCCCGGGCGCCGTGGTAGCCGGCGGCGTGCAGCGGCAGGAAGGCGAGCGTGCCCTGCGGGCACCACCACACCCGCCGGGGCGACTGCCCGGGGGCGTGCGGTCGGGTGTGGCCAAGACGCTCGAGCACGGGTCCGGTGATGGTGTCCCACAGCCATTCCAGTACGCCGAAGAGGGTCTCCTGCGCGGACCAGATGTCCTCCAGGGAGGCTCCGGGCCGCAAGGCGGCGCGGGTGGCGTGGAGGAAGACGGCTACCTGCTCGGCCACGGTGGCGGAGCTGACCTTCAGCGGCAGGACGTCGATCGTGCCGTCGGCCACGATGAGGGCGTCGCAGCGGATGCTGATGTTGAGGAGTACGACGGGTCCGTCGCCCGCCTGGTGGAGGATCTCCTCGGCCGGGGGCGGGCGCAGGAAGCCGTCGAAGTCCGGCAGTGCCCGGATCCGGCCCAGCAGGCGCTGCCACGCGGCGGCGTGGGCGCGACGCCGTTCGGCGGCCTGTTCGGCGGTGGCCGTCGGTAGGGAGGGGCCGGCCGGCTCGCCGGTTTCCTCCTCGCGCAGCCGCAGGAACTCGTCGGCCAGGGCGGGTGCCTGTCGGCGCAGCCGGTCGAGGTCGAGGTCGCGGGTGCGCAGCAGCCGGCCCAGGAGTACGCCTCTGCCGTGTTCGAGGACTTCCAGGGCTTCCCGGGGCCGTCCGGCCTGGAGGGCGTAGGCGGCGGCCTCGGCCGCGATGCCCGGCAGGCGGGCCAGAGCGTACTGCTGGTCGCTGCGGGTGAGGCTGCGCGTCGCCAGTTCGGGCAGCAGCGACGTGGCCGTGCGCAGGGCGCGCCACGCCGTCTCCCAGTCCTCCAGTACGCCGGACACCTGGCCCCAGGTGACGTGGGCGGCGAGCCGTTCGCGCACCGGGGCTGAGGTGACCGTGGTGATGTCGCGGGCGACGGTGAGGGCCTCGGTGAGCAGGTCACGGTCGCCGGTCCGCAGGTGCAGGCTGTACAGGCCCTCGGCGAGGGCCGTGCCGGGCTTGCTCCGGTCGGGGTCGTCGCGGGGGCGCTCTCGTACGACGGTCCGCAGGAGGGCGACGGCCTCCTCGAGGTCGGTGAGGTCGTGGCTGATCTCGTAGCGGCTGCGCAGGGACTGGGCGAGGTTGTACCCGGTCACCTCCCGCTGGGTGGGCAGCAGGGTCATGGCGTGGCGTTGCAGGCCGATCGCCTCGTCCAGGTCGGCCGGTGTGCCGCCGGCGTGGTCGAAGCGGGCGAGGAGGGCGCGGGCGAGGTTGCTCATCGCGGCCGCCCGCAGCTTGGGGTCGGCGGCGGCGAGGGCCTGCCGGAAGGCGCCGAGCGCCGGGTCCAGCGCCTCCGCACGGGCGGTGTGGAAGAACCGGGCGAGGTGGGTGTCGCCGAGCAGCACCAGGACGGCCGGACGGTTCGCGTCCCCCTCGGGCAGTACCAGCAGGGCCTGGCGGCACAGTTCGGCGCACTGGTCGAGATCCGTGATGTCGCCGTGGACGCCGAAGCGCTGGTTCAGGCCCGCGGCGAGGCTCACCTGGTGCAGGGCCCGGCGTGCCGCGTCCAGGCCGGCCCCGCCGGCCAGTGCGTCGCGGTGCACGGCGATCGCCTCGTCGAGGTCGGCGAGGTCTCCGCGCGCCGAGTGCCGGGTCCGCAGGGCGGTGGAGAGTTTGGTGCGCATGCCGCAGGCGTTGTGGTGCCCGATACCGGGCGTGTCCGCGGCCGCTCGGAGCAGGGCGACGGCCTGGTCCAGGCAGGCGGCCTCCCCGGTCAGGTCGTACCGGGTGCCGTACGCCGATCCGAGTATGCCGCTCAGCACGGCGCGTTCGGCGCTGTCGGCGGGCAGGCCGGCAACGGCGCGCCGGAGTACGGTGATCGCCTGGTCGGCGAAGTGAGGCCGGCCGGTCCTGACGGCCCGGTCCAGCAGCGCGTCGGCGGCCTGCAGGGCCGCTTCGCCATGGTCGGTGGTGCCGGGGTCGGTGTGCGCGACGGCGCGCAGGCGCAGGGCGATCACCGTGTCGAGGTCCTCCAGCCGGCCGGTGGTGTCGTAGCGGTCCTGTACTGCCTGTGCGAGGGCGTCGAGAAGGGCCTGCCGCTGCTGCGGGCGGTCCTCGGGCAGCAGGGCGAGGGCCCGGGAGTGGGCGTCGATGCACTCGTCGCGATGGCCGGGGTCCCCGGTCGCCTGGTGCAGCGCGCCGAGCGCGGAGCCGAAGTTGACCAGCCGGATCGCGAGGTCCTCCGGTTCGGCCTCGGGCGTGAGCCGTACGGCCTGGCGGTACAGCGCCACGCACTCCTCCAAGTCCCCCCGGTCGCCGGCCAGAAGGTTGCGGTCGAAGAGCGTCTCGGCGAGGCCGGCCAGCTGGCCGGCGGCCTCCAGCCGGGCCCCCGGTCCGCCGGACAGTGCCCGCCGCTGCCACTGCACGGACTCGTCGAGGTGAGCGGGGTCACCGGTCGCTCCGTACAGCCGGCGCAGGGCGCGACCGAGCCCGTAGGCGTAGGCGGGCCGGTAGGGGTGGTCGGCGGGAGCCTCGGTGAGGGCCTGGCGGTAAAAGGCGACGGCGTCCTGCAGCGGGCCGTATGCGCCGCTCTCCTCGTAGGTCAGTTCCTCGGTGTAGGCGAGGTTGCGGAAATGGACGTGCCGGTCGGGGGTGTGCGGGCCGAGGGAAGCCACGGTCGTATGGAACACGAGCCGGGCCCGCTCCAGGGCGGCGGGGTCACGGGAGCGGATGTAGTCGTCGAGTTCCCGCAGTCCGCGCTCGTGCAGAGCCTGGACGCGGTCGTTGCGGCGGCGGTCCCCCATCGCTGACATGGGGCCACGGTAGGGCGCTTCGGCGCGGGACGGCGCCCCAACGGGTCAGACAGGGGGCGGCACTTCGGGGTGCTCGTAGGTGTCCGGCGGGGGCAGTCCCTGCCGCCAGGACGCGCACAAGGCCGAGGCCCGGGTGCGCTCCTCGGCGAGGCCGGCCGGCAGCGGAAGGTGCAGCGCCCGCAGCAGGTCGAAGCGGTGCAGGTCGAACGCGGTGTGTACGGCGTCTCCGTAGGCGACGGCCGCCTGGACGGCTCCGTGGTAGGCGAGGCCGGCGACGGCCAGCGGGATCAGGGCGAGGGCGAGCCACCACCCGCTGGAGCACAGCAGTACGGCGGCGGCGAGCGCGGTGGCTCCCCCGGTGACGGCGAGCCGCACGGCGCCGTCGAGGGAGTCGCGACAGTCGTCGACGAGGGCACGCGACCGGTCGCCGAGGACCAGGTAGAGCCGGGGCCAGGCCACCGCCGCGTCCCAGCCGTGGTCGCGGCCGGCGGTGTCGAAGGCGGCGGTCAGGACGTTGCCCAGGGCGGTGGGTCGGACGAGGTGGTCGGGCAGTGGGTACCGTCGGCGCAGTCGCGCGGCGGCCGCACCGGCCTGCTGCACGGCGGCCGCCGTCACCTCCGCCGGCGTCGCGCCGCCCGTGGCCGGGGGCAGGACCGTACGGCGTTCGAGCCGGGCCTTGCGGCGGCGCTGCCGGGCACGGCACAGCCCCGCGCCGAGGGCGTCGGGCCAGCCGCCCTGGAGCAGCCGCACCATGGCCAGTTGCAGGGGCTGGAAGACGACGGCGACGACGGTGATGCCGGCGGCGATGAGCACGATCTCGCCGACGCCGAGTCCGGCAGCGGTGCGCCAGGCGCGGCGCATGGAGAGGGCGCCGCCGGGGGCGCCCGCCCAGACCAGCCACAGGATGCTCAACGCCCCCGCGTAGGTGGGGAGATAGGAGACGAGGAAGAACCGTCCGGAGTTGCCTGAGGCGAGGCCCGCGGGTGCCGTGGCGACGGTGGCGAGGCCGGCCTGGCTCATCGACGGCTCACCGCAGCTCCATCGGCCCGTGGCCGTCCGTCTCGCACGTCGGCCGGTACCGCTCGTCGTAAAAGGCGGTCCAGGCCGTCCGCTCGCAGGACGGGCAGCGGAAGGTCAGCAGCGTGTACTGGGTGGATTCGACCGGCTGACGGCCACGGTCTTCCTCGCCCGCGCCCCGCACAACCCCGAGCGCGCGCACGGTCCTCAGGTGGGCCAGGGTGGTGACCCCGACGACCGTGCCGGCCACGACGAGGACCACACGGTCCGATGCCGGCTGGGTCGCAAACAGCAGGTCCAGCGCGCCGGCAGTGTCGTCCAAAGTGGCGCCGTCCGGCACCTCGAGCCGGACCGCGCCGTCCGGCGCGGCGCCCGGTCCCACCAGCATCGCGTACTTCATTCAACTCCCTTCAACGGCTTCCGCTCGGCTCCTCGGCCGACTGCCAGTCTGCCCGTTCGGTGCGGTGGTTCGGACGGTTTCCTGGAGAGGCGGAGGCGGTGGGCCGTCGGCTTCGATATGCCGAAGCACGGCGGCAGAGCCCGCCAGGCGCAGCCGCTGACCAGCACGTAGAGGATCGCCGCGAACAGCATCTCATCAGGCGTGTCCTACGTTCCGCCGCCCTGCGGCCGTACCGTCGACGGTGGAATCGGCGGCCTCGCGATCTCCCACAAGCCGGTCCGGAACAATCCAACTCACGTACCCCGCCCCATACATGGCTCAAGCAGCCCTCACCACGTAGGACACCGTCCACATGCGGCGGATCGCAGCCCTCGCCGTCTTCTTCGACCACCGCGACCCGAACATGGTCGCCGGCTCAGCCCGCACCGCCTCGACGGCCGACACGCTGCGCGTACGTCACAGGTAGTGGCGGTCGAAGACGCCGGCTACCAACTCGCGCCGACTGTGCAGGCCGGTCTTGTCGAACACCGACTTGAGGTGGTCCTGGACCGTGTGCGGGGACAGCCCGGCGCGGCGTGCGATGTCCGCGGTGGAGTGCCCGCGCAGGACCAGCCCGGTGACGTCCCTCTCGCGCGGTGTCAGCCCGTAGGCCGCGGCAATCAGCTCGAAGTGCTCGCCTGAGCCCGCCTTGTCGACGACAACGGCGGTGCGGGCCCCCGTCGTGTCGGAGCGGCCGAGACACCAGGCGTGCAACCGCACGCGGCCGTGCGCACGGCTGTGCATCCAGGAGGTGTGAGTCCCCGGCGCGTCCGGCGCCTGGACCGCGGCCGCCACGGCGTAGACGGCAGGAGGTAACCGATCATCCCCGGACGGGCTCGCGGCGTCGGCCGGTTCGTCGGCCAGGTCGTCGAACCACATGTCCACGGTCGGGGTGCGGTGCACCACCCGGTACTCCCCGTCCAGCAGCACCAGACCCGGTGCCGCCGCTGACGCGCAGGCCTCGGCGAGCCGGGTCAGGTGCAACCGGCGCAGTACGGAGCCGAGCGGCTGAGCCAGCGAGGCCGCCACGGCCAGGTCGGACGGAGTGAAGGCGGGCGCGTCCTGCGCGCGCCCCATGATCAGCGCGCCCCATGCTCCGTGCCGGTCACGCAGCAGCACCCGCAGTTCGTCCCGGAACCCCAGCGGCCGCATGATGTCCCGGTAGCGCGGGCTGCGTTCGAGGCAGCCGCCCGTCTCGCGGCTCAGCAGGCCCACGGGCGTCGCCCTGGTCGCCAGCTGGGACAGGTCGTTGGCGTCGCCCTCCCGGTACTCGATGTCGAGCATGCGCGGCATCATGGACGGCGGCAGTGCGTCGCGGTAGTCGCCGCCGGTGTTCATCAGGGTCTGCGGGTCCACGGTCACACCGGCGCAGATGTCGAACCGCAGCGCCGGACGCGTGGCCCGTTTGACCTTCTCGAAGAACTCCTCCACGGTCCGCGCGGACCGTGCCACCCGTAACGCGGCGTCCGTGACACGACCCGCGCGTAAATCTCCCCCGTTGCGCTTCATGGCCCCAGGCTAGCGCCCGATATCGTCACCGGGCGCTGTTCGCGCAGGTGGGAGCCATGGCTCCGGTTGCTGCGCCCGGGGGAGCCGGGAGCGGCGGCGGACCCGGGCGGGCCGGTGGACCAGGTGACCCGCCCAGGCCTGCCGTCAGCGGTTGTTGTGCAGGGTGAGGTTGAGCTTCGCCCAGTCCTTGCCGCCGTTCTCACCGCTGCGCAGGGTGATCTCACTGAGCGTGGAGATCTGGCCGGCCGGGACGTAGCGGTTGAAGTCCAACTCCGCGTCGAGGTCGGTGTTGGTGTCGTTCGTGCCCTCGTACAGCCGCAGCGTCACATAGATCATGACGCCGCCGGAGGCGTCCGTCTGGGCGGACACGTGCTTCTCCAGCCGGATCTCGCCGCCGCACGTGGTCTCCCACCACAGCGACGGCGACCTGACCTCGTTCACCCAGCCTTCGGAGGCGACGCTGCCGTTGCAGTACGTACCGGCGGAGAAGATGCCCTCGTCGTCGCGGATGGTGAACGTCCCCGTCAGGGCGACGTTCCGCCACATCGAGGCCGTCGCGGCGCCCGCCTCCGCCACGGGTGGGGCTGCGGAGGCCGACGGGGCCGCTCCCAGCGTCGCCGCCAGCCCGGCGGCGCCCGCGGTCAGCAGGCCTACGGTTCTCATGCGTATGGACATCTTCTCTCTCCCTCGTTGTCGTTTCCGCGGTGCTTCGTCGCGGGCGCCGGCCGGCTGCCGTCGCCCGCGAGACAAAGACTGCTGCCGCGGAGCGGCACATCCCATCCCAGAAACCTGGGGGGAGGGGCGGCGACGACCCGCGCCACCGTCTCACCACAGCCGGCGCAGCCGACGACTACCTGGCCTCTATCGCGCTGGCCGCCCCAGGCGCCGCGACCACGCGGTCCGGCCCCTGGGACTGGCGGGCCCTGCCTCCAAGGAGACCCCGGCGAGGTCCACCGACGCATCGAGCTCCCGGGCGCAGCTGCCCTTGCCGATCCAGACGCACGATCGGCCAGCGATTCATCGACGACGCCGTCGCATTGCTTTACACCACATCACGGGGCTCGCCGCGCGCGGTCAGCAACCCTCTGCCTGCAGTTACTCCTCGCCATGTTCGAGGCCGGCATGGTCGTCGACGGGGGAGGCCGCCCAGCCTGCCGTCACCGAAGTCATCGGCTGAGCCTGCCGCCCTTCCTTCCAGGCCCGTTGTCCGTGACGCCGGGTACGTTGCATCGGGTAGCACACCATTGGAGGGGACATGCCGTCTGCAGAAGCCGTTCCCGCCGCACTCATGGCTGTGATGCCGCCGCATGACGGTGCCGATGAGCAGGTGGACTGGGAGGCGATGCGCAGAGCTTGGGGGGTCGGCTTCCCGTACGACTACATCGCTTTCATGGGCCTGTACGGGGCCGGAGGCATCGACGACGTACTGGACGTGCTCACACCGGAAGCGAGCCCAAAGCCACTGGACGGCCCTGGACTTGGGGGCATGGCGGCCGAAACGGCCAACCTGCGGCACATGTGGGAGTCCGCAGGAGGACCGGACGGGATCGACGCGGGCCCTGACGCTGTCGTCGCCTGGGGTGTCAGCTGAGGAGCTGACATCCTCGGCTGGCTCACCGTTGACGACAACCCCGACAGCTGGCCCGTGATCGTATGGGAGCGTCACGAATGGCCCCACTGGAAGACGTACGACTGTGGAATGGCGGAGTTCCTCCGGCGTCTGTTCACCAGGGGATTCGACGCGTGCCCCCTCAGCGATGCCTCCCTCTGGGGGGAGCCCTCTCCGAAATTCGTCCACTGGCGGGAGGAACAACGGCGCTGGGAGTCCGGCATCGACCCATACACAGGCGAACCCGATCCGTACTTCGGCATGAAGTTCGACTGACTGCGCTCGGCGTCTTGCCGGCAAGACGTCCCGTTGGGACCCCCAGCGGGGCGATCTTGTAGTCAATTATCGGCACAGTCGCTCAGCAAGACAGTGCGGCTGCTGGCGAGCCGCGGGAAGGGGCCCTCATCGGTTTGTTGGCTGCGAGGCAGGAGGAGCAAGCACTGTGCGACATTCCAGCCAGGCGTCAGCACTCAGTGAATCCTGGAGTCTGCTGAACAGGGCGAGCAGCTGTGGGCCCCACCTGCCGCGGAAGGCGGAATCGGTGATGGCGAGGTCGAGTTCGTTGGCTGCCGAGAGTTCGGTGAAGTCCCGGCGCGCCTGTGGCGCTGGCACGTGGGGGCGGCCGGTGAACCTGTCGTGGAAGGCGGCGTCGGCCTGGCTGAGGGCTGGGTAGGTTGCTGTGCGGTCGCATGAGGCGTACAGGTACACAATTGCCTCGGCCTCGGCGCCGATCACCGCTGCAAGGTTGTTGCGGCGGTCCAGTGGCAGCAGTGCTGTGGGGAAGCCGTCCGTGCCGTAGAACGCGTGACACAGACCGGCGAGTTGGAGGGCCGGGCGGGCCTTCCATGTCGCCAGCCGCGCCTGTACGCGCTGGAGGTGGGTGAGGAGAGTGCCGCCGGGGTGGGCGATGCTTTGAGCACCGAACTCGCGCAGCAGGGTGACAGCCCGGTCAGTGGTGGCAGAAAGAGCAGGCACGGCGCCTGTGTCCCTTCGGAATGGGGTTGGTCGGCACCCGCCACAGCCGCCTTCGCCGGTCCGGATCCGTACGAAGGCACCGGACGGGTTGCCGCCTGGGCCCTGCAACGATCCTCCGACACCGCAACACCCCAGTCAATCCTGGGGATTGCTCCACTGACCCCAGGTGTAGCTTGGATGCTGTGACTCTGGATGACCTGCGCGTGTTCGTAGCCGTGTGCCGGGCAGGAAGCCTCAGCGCCGTGGCTCGTGAGCTGTCCTGTACCCAGTCCGCGGTGAGCCAGCACGTCAGGCGCCTGGAGCGGGAAACGGGCATGAGCCTGTTGGAACGCCAGCCGCGCGGAGTTGTTCCCACAACGGCGGGGCGCATCCTGTGCGATGCCGCCGCCGACGGGATCGCCGGGCTCGATGGTGCGCTGCGCCGCCTGGGGGACCTCGCGAACGGCGAAGGCGGTTCCGTGCGGATCACGACCGGCGGCACGACCGTCAGGCACTTCATGGCCGAAGCGATCGTCTCCTTCCGCCGGCGCTACCCGAAGGTGAGCCTGGAGTTCCAGACCGAGACCTCCAGCCGCGGATGCTTCGACGCCCTCCTGGCCGGCAACCTCGACCTTGCCTGGATCACCGTCTCCGGCCCCGTGCGCGGCATCGAGCAGCGCCCCGTCGCCGAACTGCCCTGGGTGCTCGCCATGCGGTCCGACGATCCGCTCGCGGCCCGGGCACGCATCGACGCCCCCGACCTCACGGGCATCCGCCTCATCCGGCTGCCGCCGAACTCCACCTCCGGCGCCCACTTGGACACCGCCTTCGCCGAACTGGGCATCCGGACCGGCTCGGACACCAGCGTCGCCGACTGGGACACCGCCCTGCTCCTTGCCGAACTCGGCCTGGGCCACGCGGTCGTCCCCGCCCTACCGGCTCTGCCCCCGCCTGGTGACGGCAGCCTGCGTCTCATCCCCATTCCGGCGCTGCCGCCGCTGTCGGTCGGCTGGGCCGTACGCCGCTGGGACGCCCTCTCCCCGCTCGCCCGAAGCTTCGCCGACGCGGTCGCTGCAAGTTGCACGAAGACGCGCACCACGGCGTGAACATCAAGACCGAACTCGAACACGCCGAGCAGCACCGCACAGGACGGTCAGTCAGAGAACAATCGCCGCACCTTCCCGAGACGCGCACGCTGATCATCGATCCCCCGAGCTCTCCCAGAGCCTCTTCCAAGTCATCGAGGTCATCGGACGTCATGTTGATGGGGAAGCTGCCCTTGACTATCTCGGTCTCCACGACGAACTCGCAGTCCAAGAAGCCCCTGCCAGGTGGCGGCGGGAGCGCGGGCGCGGAGGCCGCCGGGTACGTGCGGGCCGCCGGGCCGCTCGGTCGGCGGCAGCATCACCGGTTCCGCACTGGGCAGGAACTCGAAAGTCACCAGCCCGCCCACCGCGCCGGGCACCACCTGGCCGGCCGCGACGGTATCGCGGCCGACGGTGACGTCACTGACAGCGCATTGGGCGAAGACGACCAATGATGACCCCGCCTGCCTCAATATTTGCCTCGGCGTTCCAGCCGCGGGACGAGCTGCGGCGCGCCGTCGGGTAGATCGAGGCCGGTGAGAAGGCCGGAACGGGTTCGACGCTCTCTGGTTGGTGGTTACCAGCGTTCCCAGGCGCTGAAGGGTGCGCCGCTGCCGAGGCCTGCGGTGACGAGCAGGCCGTGGGTGTCATACATGGCGGTGACCGGGCTGGGTACGGGGTCGCGGAAGTGGCGTTCGTCGGTTTCGTTCCCGTTGCTCGGGTCGAGTTCGATGAGAGTGGTGATGGCGTCGGCCTGGGTGGACCATTCACACAGGACGGTGACTGTGTAGCCGTAAGCTGTCATCGCGGCCGCGGGATCGTCCATCTCCTTGGACCAGGCCTCTTCGCCGGTGGTGAGGTCGAAGGCGATGACGGTGTGGTGGTTGCCTTTCTGCCAGTAGCCGGCCAGCGCGTACAGGCGGTCGCCGGCGACAGCCGTCTGCATCAGGCTGTCCGCGTCGATCACACCGTCGTCCCCCCGGTCGAAGTCGATGGCAGGGCGCGGGCGCCCCTTGTCGTCGAACGAGACGAACATTCCTGTTGCACCCTGGTTCTCGCCGGACGGCCCGACCGTGAGCACGATGGGGTCGGCTGCTTCGATGGAGACGTGGGTCGTCGGGTCGAGGGGACGCCGCGCGTCGATGGGGACGTTCCACTGAAGGGCGCCTGTGGCGCGGTCGAACGTGGCCACGGTCAGCTCGGAGATCTCGCGCTTGTCGTGTCCGCCCGCGCCGCAGGCGAGGACCGCGACGATGCGCTTCTCGCCGACCACGACCTCGTTTGGCCCGCACCGGTCGGGCAGTTCGGCTGTCCAGCGGGGCTTGCCGGTGTGCAGTTCGATGCCGCGCAGGGCCGCCTCGCCGCGCTTGCCGTCCTTCTTCACCTGACGGCCCTGCGCGTCGTACTGGACGCCGCGCCGGTCCTGGGCCACGACGGCCAGGTCACCGCGCGCGTCCAGGGCCGGGGCGCTCAGGGTGACCACTTCGCCGAACTGGTCCTTAACCGGCTTTTGTTCTTCCTTCCACAGCTCCCGGCCGTCCCTGGCGTCCAGGGCTATGACCGTCGTGCAGCCAGCTGCAGACAGTCCGTCGGCGGTGTTGCTGCCGCTCGCCCCCTGGACGACGAGCACGGCCCGAGTGCCCGCGTGCTCCGCGGTGGCGCAGATCTCGCTGCGGCCCGGTGGTACGTACTCCCAGAGCTTTTTGCCCTCGCGCCCGTCGGTGAGCCCGAAACCGCTCACCGCGTCGTAGCGGCTCCGGATGGCCACATCACCGACGACCCAGTTGTCGTCGCCCGCCCCGACCGCCGCTTCCCGGTCCTCCGGAGCCTCCCAGGACCGCAGCATCGCGTCCCCCGGCAGATAGCCCTCGCTCGACAGGAACCAGGCCACGAGAGACCCGACCCCGCCCAGCACGAGGGCCAGGGCCGCCAGGGCCTTCACAAGTCTTCTTCTTCCCGCCATGATGTGCCCCCCAAAAACGGTGCATACGACCTAAGACCCGCTGTGCGCCAACACCCTTGGTGTCGGCCGCCGTCCGCTCGGCCCCCCGGCCGTGTGAGCGAAGATCATCGTAAGCGGGGCGGATCCGTGCACGCGTCAGGGGCTGCTCTCAGCCGGCCTCGGCATGAGTGCCGAGACCCAGCACGGGCAGCAGGACGGGACGATGCGGCCGTCCGGTGCCCGGATGAGCTCAAAGCCGTCGGGCGCGCGGCTGATCTGTCACAGTCGGGCCGGGTCGGTATGGCGTCGGTGGTGGCGTGGGCGTGCGAGTTGCTCTGCCGCCCGAGCCGGGCGGGGATCGGCGACTACGGGCCCGTGCTTGGCGTGTGGTTCTTCCGCGGGAAGTGAGGGGCTTGCTCCGGGCTCATGGACTGCGGGCTGTCCTTCTTCCGACCCACTGGCAGGAAGCGCAGGAGGCTTACCCGCCCATTCCGCCGGAACATCGCGGTGAGTTACAGGGTCTCGCGCATCAACCTCGTCAACCGGTCTCGCTGTTGGTGGACAGCCGCCCGTGTCCGCTGGACCTCTTCGGTGTCGAACGTCAATCCCTGCACCACGACGTCCCGGTAAGCACGCAGCAGCACAACCATCCGACCTGCCTCCTCGACGATGGCGTCGTCGCCGATCAGCGACAGCTCCAGCCGTCGGGAGAGCACACTGCTGTCCCGAAGCACGGTCCCGGCACGGGCGCACGCAGTGTCGTCCGCATCATGACCGCGTGCGATGCTGACGAGCGTCTCGCTCGCCGCGGCCGTCGCTTCGAGAAACCCAAGGTAGACGGCACGGCGGTCGTCCCGAGCACGTTGTCGGCTCTCCTGCAGCCAGCGACGCCGCTCAACGAGCGTGGACGCACCGAGCGCAATCAGCGCACCAAGTGCGGTGTTGAGGAGTCCGACCAATTCCACCCCTCTTCCATGCTCAGCTGCACACCGCTCCAACCCCGGATCGCAGAGCCCTCAGTCCGGATCGCCTGGATGCCGCTGACCTGCCGACCCCGCACCGATCCTGCGGCAGAACGAGCTGAGGGCCTGCACGGTCGAGCGAAGTGTCCTTTGGCGTTTCCTCGTGCTCTTTCAGACTGTCGTTTCAGCTTTCGCCCGCGTCGCGGTCGTCGGCGATGAGCCGGTCCAGTTTCCCGGCGGACCAGCCGTTCCGGCCAGTCGGCTGCGCCGACTGCCGGAGGATCGTCGGCGCGTTCGGGCCGTCATCCCGCCAGGACCTGGAGCTCCGCGATGACGGCCTCGCCAAGCAGCTGGGCCTCATCGGGGCGCATGTTGCAGACCACCGTCATGGCGAGGGCGTCTCTGGTCTTCACCGCGGCGAAACTGGCGTTGCCCGGGCGGTGCATGGGCGGTAGCGCGATGCCCTGGCGGAAGTCCCGGCCGTAGAAGGCGCTGGGCGCGTCGTGCCATCTGAGGACGGTGGTGGACGTGGCCATGTATGAGGGCCGGTACCCGCGCCCGGTGGCCAGCCTGGTCGCCCAGGGGCACATCCTGCGCACCGCGCTCGTGAGGGAGAACATCAGGGCGTGCGCGGCGGCCCGGGCGGGCACGCCCTGAAGCATGAGCTGCGACTGCCTCAGGCGAGCCTCGGGCGAATCTGTGTCGACCGGGACCCGGACGCGGACAGCGGTGACGATGTTGCCCAGTTCGCTGAGGTTCTCCTGCGTGCGGAGATCGCAGGGAACGGCCGAGTAGACCGCGCCGACCTTTCCGGGCCACTGCTCGGGCGGGCCGAACGTGGTGCGCAGGGCACCGGCCACCGCGCTCAGCAGCAGCTCATTGAGACTGGCACGGCGGCCGTCGGCTCGCGGCCGGCGTGCGGCGCTCACCAGGTGCGGGGGGAGGGGGAGCACCGCCACGGAGGGACATGCCTCGGTCGGCTCGTCCATGGGAAGCGCCTGACCGGGAGCGGTCAGGGCACGGATCTCGCCGCGCACGTCACGCAGGCCCACCCGCGGCAGGCGCGTGGGCCGTCCGGACAACTGAGCCGACGCGGTGCCGTCCATCAAGGTGCACAGCAGCGTCTGCAGGGAGCGGCCGTCGATGAGGGTGTGCTGGGCGATGAGGGACAGGGCGAAGCCCTCGCCGGGCACGCCCGGCACGAGATAGAGGCGCCAGGGGGGCACTCCCCCCGGAAGCGGCCGGTCGGTGCTGGCTGCCCACAGGTCTTCCAGTTTGGCCGGAGAGTCCAGCACGTGAACGTCCGGATCGAACGGGCCGGTCACCGTCCACCGCGCGGCCCCGCGCAGCCCTCGGCGTGCGAAGGGGGCATCGGCGCTGCGATGTTCGAGCACCTGGTGCATGCGCTCCAGCACACCCCACCGCTCGACGACCCGATCCCGTACGTCGGACAGGGCGGGCGGGTCTCCCGCGAAGACCGCGGCCATGCCGACCACGCCTGGGCAGCCGTTGCGGAGCAGTACCTCGTCGGCGAAGGACAGCTTCTCGTGGTGGGGCGCCATGGTAGTTCCTCGGTGTGCTTGGGCGGGGCTCGGTGCGAGGCGCGACCACCTGGCGGCGGTGCGCAGCCTGAGGAACTGCGTGCGTCAGCCGAGGTTACGGCCCTCTCCCGGCGCATGCCCGCACCCCAACCGGCACGCCGATGCGCTCCGCCGAGCGGATGCCGGGAGGAAACCCGTGACGCAAACGGCGTGTCTTCAGCGCGCGTTCGCCGTTGATCGTGTCGGCGCTGAGCTGCTGATTCAGCCAGCGGTGCGATGGCCCATACCTCTGTTGCAGAAGGAGAGCGCCCACACATGCCCACGGTCGCAAGGAAGTTGGCCGACATCCTGACGCACACACTCGGAGTGGAGCCGGAGGAGCTCCGGCCCGACGTCACCATGGCCGCTCTGGAGCTCGACTCGCTGGCTCTGGCCGAGCTGGGTGCGGCCGTGCACGACCAGTTCGGGGTCAAGGTCGCGGGGGAGCAGGTGGGCAAGGCATCCACCTTCGCCGAGGTCGTCGCAGCTGTCGAAGGACAGATGGCCGCTGTCGCAGGCGGGAACTGAACGTGGCGGAGATCGCCGTCACCGGTCTGGGGCTGCTCACTCCGGCAGGGGCGGGCGTGGACGCGACCTGGCGGCGGGTGTGCGAAGGCGGCTCCACCGTGGCGGCCACCCACGCGGATCTGGCCGGGCTCCGCGTCGACTTCTGCTGCGCGATCCCGGAGCTGGATATGAGCGGCCTCGGGCGTCGGACCGTCTACCGCTTGGACCGCTTCACCCGGCTGGCGCTGTTGGCCGCGCGGGAGGCCCTGGCCGACTCGGGTCTGGACGCCGCCTCCTGGGACGGTGCCCGCGTCGGCGTCGTCATGGGCTGTGGCCTGGGCGGAGCGGCCACCTGGGAGAAGCAGCACGCCAGGCTGCTGGAGCGCGGCCCGGCCGCGGTGTCTCCGCTGCTGCTGCCGATGATGCTGCCCAACATGGTCGCGGGGGAGGTCGCGCTGGCCTTCGGTGCGCGAGGGCCGGGCTGTGTGACCTCCACCGCGTGCGCCTCGGGCGCCACGGCGATCTCCGTCGCGCGTGATCTGCTCACCTCGCACCAGTGCGACGTCGTGATCGCGGGCGGCACCGAGTCGCTGAACACCCCGTTGATCGTGACCGGTTTCGCCAATCTGGGTGCCCTGTCGACCCGTTGTGGCGATCCGGCCGGAGCCTCGCGGCCCTTCGACGCCGACCGGGACGGCTTCGTCATGGCCGAGGCCGCCGGGATCCTCGTACTGGAACGGGCCGCCGATGCCGCGGCACGCCGTCGGCGGCCGCGGGCGCTGCTCGTCGGCTGCGGCTCGTCCAACGACGCCCATCACCCCACCGCGCCCCACCCCGAGGCACGGGGCGCCCGCGAGGCCCTGCACAAGGCCCTGGACGACGCCGGATTCGCCGCCGGGGACGTGGACCACGTCAACGCCCACGGCACGGCCACACTCCTTAACGACACGATGGAGGCAAAGGCGATCAGCGCCGTGCTGCCCGACGGCCCGCCCGTCACGTCCACCAAGGGCGTCTTGGGGCATTCTCTGGGGGCCACCGGGGCCGTGGAGGCCGCGCTGACGGTGCTGGCGATCGAGCACTCCACGATCCCGCCCACCGCCAACCTCGACTCTCCCGACCCCGCCGTGGACCTCAACTTCGTCACCAAGACGGCACTGCACCAGCCGGTGCGGGCCGCGTTGTCGAATTCGTTCGGATTCGGCGGCTACAACGTCGTCCTCGCCTTCCGCGCCGTATGACCGACTCGTTCCCGTCGAGGGCCCCCATGACCACCACTCCGCCGCGGCCTGCTGCACCGCCGGCGCCCCGCGGGATCATCAGCCGGCTCAACTCCCGCCGGGGCCGCGAGAACCCGTTTCCCCTCCTGGAGGAGTTGCGCCGCGCCGGGCCGGTCGTCGCACACGGCCCGTACGCCCTGCTGGTGACGAGTTACTCCCTGTGCGAGTACATCCTCACCAGCCGCACCTGGATCGCTCCCGATCAGCAGTGGCGTTCCCGGCGCAACATCGCCCCCGACCCTCCTGGGTTCTCGATGTCGGCGACCGTCCTGCGCGTCAACGACCCTCAGCACGGCCGGCTGCGGGAGTTGACCCGTGGCCCCTTCACCCCCCGGGGGCTGCGAGCCCTGCGCCCCATCGTCCGGCGGCTCGTGGCTGAGTGTCTCGACACGCTCGAGGACCGGCTCGACCGTGACGGTACGGCGGACTTCGTCGACACCGTCGCTCGTGCGCTGCCCGCAGCCGTCATGTGCGACGTCCTCGGGTTGCCCCTCCACGAGCGCGCCCGTGCCGCCCGCTTCAGCGCGCTCAGCGGCCCGCTGACCGAGCCCTTCGCCGATGCCGAGGACATCGCCACCGCCGAGGCGGTGGCTGCCGACTTCCACGCGTTCGTGCGGGCCGCACTGGACGAGCCCGGCACGGGTCCACTGTCACAGTGGGTCGCGCACGAGCATGTGGCCGACGGAAGCATCTGCCTGGACGACCTCGCGTCCAACATCGTCTTCCTCGTGGCGGCGGGCTCCGAGACCACCTCCGCGCTGCTGGCCACCAGCCTGCTGGCCCTGGAAAGCCACCCCGAGCAGGCCGACTGGCTCCGCGGGCACCCACAAGCCCTCCCGGCGGCGGTCGAGGAGATCATGCGCTGGGACCCTGCCGTACAGATGGTCATCCGCGTTCCGGTCGACGACACCGAACTGGCCGGGATCGAGGTTCCCGCCGGGACCCTCGTGTACGTCCTGACCGCGGCCGCCAACCGCGACCCCGACCGCTTCCCCCACCCGCACACCCTGGACTTCCGGCGCTCGCCACAGCGCGACCTCAGCTTCGGCGCGGGCGCCCACTACTGCCTCGGTGCGGGCCTGGCCCGGCTGGAGGCCGTCGAGTTCCTGCCGGAGTTGTTCCGGCGGTTTCCCACGCTGCGCACGGCCGGACCGCCCGTGCGTGCGCCCGGCATGAGCCTGCGCACCTTCCAGGCCCTGCCGGTCATCCGCGGCCCCCGAGGGGCGGAAAGGAGTCGAGGCCGTATGGACGTCGAGGAGCGGGAGGTCTGGGACCGTCTGGTCCCGTTGTGCGCGCAGGTGCTGTCCGTCGCGCCCCAGGCCGTGGTCCCGGAGGCCCGGCTGGTCGCCGACCTGGAGGCCGACAGCCTGGACATCGCGGAGTTGACGGCGGCGCTGGAGGAACGGTTCGGAGTGTCCCTGAAGGATGTCGACACCACAGAAGCGGCGACCGTAGGCGATGTGGCCGGCCTGGTCGTGCGGCTCCGCCACCTGGGTAGCGCGGACCGGGCCGCCGGGTGATCCGCGACAACGTCGCCGCGGTCACGGGACTGGGGGTGCGCTGTGCGGCCGGGGCCACGCCTGGGGACCTGTGGGACAGCCTGCTCCAGGCCCGCTCCGTGGTGGTACCGCACGCCTTCGACGACGAGGGTCGGTTGGTGTACCCCGCCTGCCCGATGCCCGGCTTCGACGCCGCCGGGTATCTGACGCGCAAGGAACAGCTACGGTCGGACCGGTCGGTCCAGTTGGCGGTGTGCGCGGCACTGGACGCGGTGGAGGACGCGGGTGGCATCCACGCCTCGGCCGCACGCCGCGCGGTGGTCACCGGCACCGGGTTCGGCGGTGGCATCAGCCAGGAGCGCGGCATCGGGCAGCCCGACGTGCTCTGGCCCAACCGGGCGATGTACAACGCAGGCGCCCATTGGATCAGTGCCCGGCTCGGCGTCACCGGGCCGAGCCTCACCGTGTCCACGACGTGTGCCTCGGGAGCCCACGCGGTGGGCGAAGGGCTCCAGATGATCCGCACCGGCGCGGCCGACGTCGTGGTGGCAGGAGGACATGACAGCCCCCTTACCCCGACCATCGCGCTGGCCTCCGCACGCTCCGGGGTCATGGTCACAGACTGCGGTGACCCGCACGCCGGCTGCCGGCCGTTCGACGCCGACCGGCAGGGCTTCGTACTCGCGGAGGGCGCGGCCTTCCTGGTGCTGGAGTCCCTCGAGGCGGCCCGATCCCGCGGGGCCCGGATCCACGCCGTCCTGACCGGATACGGCCGTACGACCGACGCCTACCACCTCACGGCTCCTCGGCCTGATGGCTCCGGGGCCCGGGCGTGCGTCGAACAGGCGCTGGCCGACGCCGGGACGACCCCCGACGCCGTCGTCCATGTCAATGCCCACGGCACGGGGACCGATCTGAACGACCTGGCCGAAGGCCGGGCCATTGCCGCCGTGTTCGGGCCCGCCGGGGTGCCGGTCACGGCCCCCAAGTCGGTGACCGGGAACGGGTTCGGCGCGACGGGCGCGCTGGAAGCCGTGACCGCCGTGCTGTCCGTGAGCCGGGGACTTGCGCCGCCCACCGCCCGCCTCGCCCGGTTGGACCCCCGCCTCGCGCTCGACGTGGTCACCATGGAAGCCCGTAAGCTCCCGAGCGGCCCTGTGCTCAGCAACAGCTTCGCCGTGGGCGGGCAGAACGCCTGTCTCGTCTTCGACGCACCCGAGCGGGAGCCGTACTGATGGGGACCAGGCTGTCCGTCCTGGATGAGGGGCACGTGCGGACCGGACTGCCGGAAACGATCGGCCTGGCCGCACTGTTCTCCGGGCCACCGCCGGCGCCGGCCGAGATGCAGTGCCGGGTCGCCGATCGCTGGAGCGGTCTCGAGCGCATGAACCTGGTCCTGAGACCACCGGCCGGGCCGGCGGCGCTGACGGGACACCGCTGGGAGCGCCTGCGCGCCTTCGATCCGGCCGCGCACGTCACCGTCGGCGACCAGGCATTGGAACCCCTCCTGGCCACTGCCGTCGAACACCGGCTCCCCGTCGGCCGGCCCTTGTGGCGTCTGGTCGTGGCGCCGAACGCCGTGCCCGGAGGCGAACACGCCGTCGTCCTGCTCGCCCACCACGCCCTGCTGGACGGCAGGTCCCTCGAAAGCGTCTTCCGTCTGCTCATGGACAATCCCCCACCGCGACGCCGCCGGGGGGCCACCCCGACGCGGCCTGCCGTCCCTCCCGCCGCCCTGTGGCGGGAACTGCGCAAAAGCTGCGCCCGGGCACAGTCCCTGCCACCGGGCACGCACGGCGACGTCGAGCCCTCCCTCGCCGTGCTCGGGATCGACCCGCAGGTGGTGCGCGCGGCGCGCCGCCGACTCGCCGAAGGCCGCGGTGCGACGCTCAACGAACTGCTCGTGAGTTCCTTCGCCGGAGCATTGCGGGCCTGTTACGGCCCCCTTCACGGCTGGCCCGAAGGCCCCATTCCGTTCCACGTCACCGTCCCGGTCGACCTCCGTGACGGCCACACCGCACACCGGCTCGGCAACGCCGCCACCACCGTCCGCGTACCGCTGCCCGTGGACACTGAGTGCCCGGACGACCGCCTGCGCACCGTCCAGAACCAGATGGCAGCCCTGCCGAGCCGCGCTGATGTGCACCGAGCCGCACTTCCCGTGCTGGAGAGCGCCGGCCGTCTCCTGCCCTGGCTGACGCACGCCATGGCCCGGCACGGCGTACGCGCCGACGTCACCGCGAGCGGATGCACCACCTTCAAGTGGCGCGATGTGACGGCATCGTTGTGCGGCCGCCCGCTGACGCGGATCATCGCGGTACCGAAGCTGTCTCCCCCGGGCACGGCCAACCTCTGCCTCGTCCAGACCGGCGACGCCTACACCCTCACCGTCGTCGGTCACCTGCGTCCGGACGCTGCCACCGCCCTGGCCCGGGCTACGGCACGCGCTCTGGCGGAGCCCGCGGTGGCGACGGTCGGGTGAACTCGGCCGGAGAATCAGCCGTGGGCCAAGTCGACCCGACCAGCCCGCCGTGGTGACATCGGGTTGAGGGATCTGTGGCTCTCGCCCTGGGCGGGGCTGGCGTGCGGCCCTGGCGCGCCTTCTCAGGGCGGAGTCGGCCTCTGCTTCAGCGGCAGGCCCACTGACAGTGCGCTGGTGACCTGGCCGACCAAGGCCCCGTCAGCTGCGGGCTTGTGACCCCCTGGCAGCCGTGCTCCAGCCGGGCCGGCGTTTCGTCGGCCTGCCCACGGAACTCCCGTCAGCAGAGGCGCACTTACTCCTGCGTGCCGAGCCCGCCGTCGGCCGCTTCGGGCTTGGCGGCGCTGCCGGGTGACCGGTTGAGGAGGAGGTCGCCGGCGCGGGCCTTGACCTGGTCGCGGGTGCGGCCGGGGTGGTCGGCGGCGAGGAAGTGGTTCCCGATGGCCATGCAGAAGGCGAGCAGGCTGCGGGCCTCGACCTCGTCGGGGTCGGAGCAGAAGGTGCTGATCGCGTCGCGCAGCAGCTGCATGCGCCGGTTGTCCACCCGGCGCAGGCGGTCGGCGACCACCGGGTCGCGGCGGGCCCAGTCGCGGACGGCCAGGTCGATGGGGAGCAGGCGGTTGCCGGAGAAGGTGAGCTGCCCGGCCAGCCGGACCTTGTCCAGCACGTCGCCCCCCTCCCTCTCGATCCGGTCGAAGACGTCGTCGACGCACTCGCGCTCCCAGGCGTCCAGCATCTCGGTCAGCAGCGCGCCGCGGTCGGCGAAGTACCCGTAGAACCCGCCCTTGGTCACGCCGAGCGACTTGGCCAACGCCTCGACGCGCACGGCGTCCACACCGCCCGTGGCCAGCGCCCGCAGTCCCTCTTCGACCCACCGCTCACGCGGTGTGCGCAGCGCACCCATCCTGTGCCTCACCTCACTCCCCGCCGCGTTGTGCGGGGCCGTATAACGACATACGCTCGATATGTACGCCACCGTACAACGCGTCGGGAGGTGACGCGACGGAGCAGCCGGACGGCCCTCCGCCGCCGGCTCCCGAGCGCCCAAGAGGAGTTCTCCGACGGTTGCACAAGGTCATCGACGCACGGCCTACCGATTCGCTTCACACGCAACGGAGCAGCGACATGACACTTCCCCCCGGCCAACGTGCCGTGGACGGATTCCCTCGTTTCGGCACGCACCTCCATCACCCGCCTCCGCCTGTGCCCGCCGACCCGGTGATCGAGCTCCGCGGAGCGCTCGCCGAGAGCGTCACCCTGGCCCTGGACGACATCGCGAAGCTGCCACGGCAAGAGGTACGAGCCGACTTCCACTGCGTCGCCGGGTGGTCGGCCACCGACCTGCTGTGGGAAGGGGTCTCGTTCCAGACCCTCTACCGCACGCGGGTCGAGCCGCTGCTCGGGCCGGACGCGCCGGTCAGCCATGTCAGCTTCGAGGGTCTCGACGGTTACCGGGCGGTCGTGTTGCTCGAGGACGCCCTGGCCGACGACGTGCTCATCGCCGACCGTCTCGACGGGCGGCCGCTCGACAGCGACCACGGCGCTCCGGTGCGGCTGGTCAGCCCCAGCCAGTACGGGTACGTCAACATCAAGCACCTCTGCCGCATCGAGTTCCACGCGTCCGAACCCCCTGTCACCGACCGGTGGTCTCCTCTGGCGGGGCACGACAGGGCGCGGGTATGGAAGGAGGAGCGTCACCGCCATCTCCCCGGCCGCGTGGTGCGGCCCGTCTACCGGACGCTGATCGGTCCGATCCGCGCACTGAGCGCACGCGGCAGTCGCACGCTGCCCAGGTGACACCGCGCTCCCGCCGCGTCGAGCCGGTGTTGTCCAGGGTGGATGGGGTCCACGACGCCGCGTCATGGCGCCGCGAGGCGCAGCCAGGTATCGCCGGTGCGGAGCCACAGGACGCCGTTGCGGCACTGGCTGCACCGCAGCACGACGCGTCCGGGGACCTCAATTCTGCGGCGGCCGGTGAGGTCAGGGCCCAGCCAGCGCCGTCGAGTTCGGCGTGTACGAGTTCGACGGTCCGCGGTCGTGGTCGCGGCGGTGCACCCACCCGGCGGGACGGGCAGCCTGCTCTTCGGAGTCCACATCGCACGACCGAAGGTGCTCCGGCCGGCCGTCCCGGGTCTTTCGACGGCGGACCCGTGCCGGGATCAAAGCATGGAGGCGGGCCAGGGAAGGTCGGTGGTCACTATGCGAAGGGCCTGGATGCTGGCTGATCCGCAGGCACAGAACTGTCCGGCCAGGTGCAGCCGTCTTTCAACGCTGGGAGGCTGAGAACGCCGGGTTCGACAGGTCATGTTCTCGGCGTGCCTGCTGGGCGGTGCTGGTGGTGTCAGGAGGGTGTGACGGGCAGGCGGCCGTCGCTGATGGCCTGGGTAAAGGTGATGTAGTCGTCTCGAGTCTGTTGGGCGTAGGCGAGGGCGAACGCGGCGATGGCCTGGTCGAAGTCCGTGTCGTCTCCGAGGTAGGCGGCGATGGCGACGCGGTTGCCCGAGCGGGCGTGACCGCGGGCGAGCGCCCGGCCGCAGAGCCCGGCGTACTGGTGCAGCAGACTGGCGGACATGCCCTGGATTGACGCGGAGCCTTTCATGTCGAGCAGTTGCCGCCAGTAGAAGTGACGTCCGGTGGGTCCGGTGGACCAGCCCAGGAAGATGTCGCCGCAGGCCTGCAGCAGCCTTTGTCCCTCAACGACTCGCTGTCCCTCATGCGTAACGGATCCGCGCACGTACGGAGCGAGGACCGAGGGCTCAGCCTCCTTGGCCTGTAGCAGCAGGAGCTCGCCTGCGGCGCGTCCCTGCAGCAGCAGGACGTAGCAGCGTGTACCGACGCTGCCGATGCCGACGACCTTGCGGGCCGCGTCCACGATCCGAAATCGGTCCAGTAGCTGGGCCTGGGCTGGCGCCAGGCTGGCACGGTAGTCCTCGAAAACCCGCTCGACAACGGCGTGGTCCTGGTCGTCGACCGGTTCGATCAGTGGCGGGGAGTGCAGGAACCGGGGCGTTCCGTCGGGGCCGGGTTCGGTGAGTTTCGCGATCGCCTTGCTGCTGTCGGTCTGCCGTGCCCGGTCCAGGGTGCGGTGGACCCGCGCGCGTTGCAGCGAGTTGCCGATCTCCTGGAGCACGTCGTCGGCCGCGATGTACTCGTACCAGACGGCGAGTTCTGTGGAGGCGGACAGTTCGCTCATGTGGTTGCGGTAACTCCGGGCAGCCTCGGCGGCGATGGCGCCAGCCGTCTCCGACGGGGCGTCGTTGTCGTATGCGGCAACGGCAAGGCTGGTGGCCAGGCGTTTGATGTCCCACTCGAAGGGGCCCGGCAGTGTTTCGTCGAAGTCGTCGAGATCGAAGACGAGGCGGCGCTCCGGGGAGGCGAACAGCCCGAAGTTGGACAGGTGTGCGTCTCCGGAGAGCTGAACAGTCAGCCCGGTGTCCGGCATGGTGGACAGGTCGGCTGCCATGACCGCGGGAGTACCGCGGTAGAAGGCGGACTGGGAACCGGTCATGCGTGTGTAGCGGATCGGCATCAGTTGGGGGATGCGCGGTTGGGCCTCCTTCTCCAGGATGCCCACGAGGTCGGGCCGGTGCGGCGAAGGGGTCCATGCGCCGTGCGCGGACAGGGGGAGATGCCTGCGAGCGGCCAGTCCCGACGAGGCCGGGTCGGCGGATGCGACACGGGCCGTCGAAGACCCGTCGGCAGAACGGGGGAAGGTGGGCACGTGGCGGCTCCTGGTTGGCGGGCCTCTGAGGAGGCGTTCTGCGGCACCGTGGACGCGGTCGGCCCATGGGAAGCCTCGGTGATCTGTTGCGACGAACAGGCCACCTTGATGACTGCGCCGGGGTGCTCCGCCCGATGCCGCCAGCCCGGATCGGGGGCTCTTACGGTGATCTCGCCGTCGATCGCGATGCCAGGCACACCTGCGCTGACCAGCCCCGAGGTGGTCACACCGGCCCCAGTGCGCACGCCATGGACCGACCACTCCTCTGCCCGTCGTCACGGTGCTCCTACTGACCACGCTGTCATCTCGCCCAGCACATCGCGCGCCGAGGATGGCCCGGTCACGGTCGAAGAGGACGGGATGGCGGAGGGGATCGTCGGGCGTATCCAGTCCGAGAACCGACCTCCAGCCAGCCGGAGCCATCCGCGTACGGGGGGCAACGGGCAGGTGCCGGTCTGCCGGACCGTGATACCCGACACCTGCGACGCCAACGTGACCAGATCTATACGTACGCGCGAACCGTCCGGTCGGCTCGGAGCGAGGTGCAGGGGGCCCGTGTACTTCCCAGGCAGGACTGTCCAATCACGACTCGACTCATGGGTACGGACACTGCGTACGTCGTGTGCGTGCGCGCATTCCGTGGGTCATGAAGCGCGGACGGGCTGATTGGGACGTTCGATCACGGTGACTCGACGAGGGAGTATGCAGCAGCTGAACGGAAAAGGGGCTGATCATGCACATTCTTCACGCGGCTGAAGGCGTCAGAGCCCGCTGGAAGAGGTCACCGGGGAAAGGAACGCTCATCCGGAGGAGCACGACAACCGTCGTTACGAGGCCCGGCCCTCCACGGAGGCTAACGAGACGCCCAAGGATGACGAGAGCCGACTTGCCACATCATGACGGCAATGGTTAACGCTGCTCCCGCGCCGCTGCGTCAAGCGCTCCCCGCAGTGAATCGGGCGACGGTCAGGCCGCAGAGCCGCCGGCGCGCGGGGACCGGTGGCCCCGTCGGCCAGGTCCGCTTGTGCCGCGGGCCCGTCTTCGGCGGATGGAGCCGGCAATGCCTACCGCGTCGCACCTGTGGAAGGTGCCATGAATAGGCATCGCCTCGCGATTGCTCGCCCGCATGTCGATATGCGCCGGTCTGCTGGTGTTCGACCCGGGTACGAAACTGGCGTCCCCTCGCTCGGTGTGGCTGAGCAGGCCGTGCGGCGTGAGGGGCGCTTTGCGGGTATGTACACCCTGCGCTTGGGTCCCTGGCCCCCGAGCAATGCCGTAGTCGTCATGGTCCACGGACTCGGCCTGTCTGGACGCTACTTCATCCCTCTCGCCCGCTTGCTGGCGGCCGCAGGGTGCACCGTGCTGGTGCCAGACCTGCCAGGAAACGTACGCTCGCGGCGGGCGGTCCGGCGCGCCCTCGACGTCGAGGAATCGGTGGAAGCGTTGCTGCGCTGGCGAACCGCCGCAGCGATCGGTCCTTGTGTCCTGGTGGCCAACTCGGTCGGCTGCCAGGTGACCGCGGCGTTCGCAGCCGAACACCCTCGTCTGGTGGAGCGGATGGTGCTCATCGGCCCTGCCCTGGACGTGACGGCGTTGTCACCGGTCCGGCAATTGCTGCGCCTGTTGGCTGACGTTCCTAAGGAACCGCTGTCCCTTCTTGCCGTGGCCGCGGCAGACTATCTCCTCACCGGAGCGGCCCGGTTCGTTGCGGAGTTCCATTACGCACGACAGGACGCATCCGGCCCGTTTGAGGCGCGCCTGCGTCGAATTGAGGCGCCGACCCTGGTGCTGAGAGGTTCCCACGACCGGGTGGCCCCTCAGTGTTGGGCCGAGCGGGTGACCGCCGATCTGCCTCATGGCCGACTCGCCGTAGTGCCCGGCGCAGCCCACGCGGTGCACTTCAGCCGGCCCGACGCCACGGCCCGAAGGATTCTGCAGTTCCTGCCTTGAGGATTCGATCGAATCGCAAGAAGAGGGGTAACCGGTGGCCATGTTGTTCTTCAGCAACCGCGTCGGCTGCCTCGGTTCCTTGCTCATCAGCGCGGTGGTGACCGCCGTCCTTTTCATGCTCCTGAACCGCTGACTCTCTTGGCCGACGCCATGCCCCACTTCGACGACGCCGGCGAGAACGACGATGTCGTGGCACTGCTGATGCAGCAGCACAACCACATCCGAGATCTCTTCGCCGAGGTCGAGACCGCCACTGCCTACAACCGGGCGGAGGTTCCCGCAGGCTCGTCCGTCTGCTGGCCGTCCATGAGACCGCCGAGGATGAGGTGGTCCACCCCTCAGCCCGCTGTCTGCTGCAGGACGGTGAGCGGGTAGTCGACGACGTCTCGCAGAGGAGAAGGCCTCGAAGGATAAGCTGAGCCGCATCGATGACATGAACCCCGACGACCCCGGGTTCATGCCCGCCCTGCGGGAGCTGCGCGGACGTGCTTCAGCACGCGGCGTCGGAGGAACAGTAGGAGTTCCCCGGGCTGCGCGAGAAGACCGGAAGGCAGCAGCCTGCCATGCTGGCCGCGGCTGTCCGTGCTGCCGAGGCCATGGCACCCACCCGCCCGCATCCCGGAGTGGAGACGGCAGCGAAAAATGCCGTCGTCGGACCCGTCGCAGCCCTGATCGACCGCATCTCTGACGCCGTCCGCAAGGCGATGGGCAAGGACAGCTGATCAGGACGAACAGAGGCGATCTCGATCAGGTTGCGGCGCCGGTAGGTCTCCCGGCCCAATCCTGGCGGTCGGTCGCCGTGGCCACCGCGCCTCCCGGTGCCATTCCTGGGCGATCTTCTCGGGATTTTGTGCGCTATGCCGCGTTTCCGCAGGTAGGCGCGTAGGCCGCGGGATCTGTAGGCCTTGTCTGTGATGACCTGGCCGGGCCTGCACCAAGGCAGGCCGGGCCGGTGCGGGGACCGTGGATCCTTTCCGGCAGGGGACATGCGCGGACACTGTCGTGGCGTTGGCCTGGCGTCACGTCGCCAGGAACGCGAGCGGGTGGCCCTTGCCGTCGCAGCGGAGGTGGACTTTGGTGGTCAGTCCGACTCGAGGGTGATGACCTGCCGGTCCTCCCACGGCCGCGGCCCGGGTATGAGCGGAGCGAGTGACTACCGCTGCCGATCAGTGAGTTCATGACGAGGTGCCGCGTCATCTTGATCCACCACCCAGATGATCTTTGAAAGCGGACCCTAGCAGGAATCCACAGTTGCGACGGTTTCGACCGTTTTCTATGGGTACGCGAAGTGCCAGTAGGGCCCTCACGCTGGAGGCGATCATGAGCTACACCCGACCCCCCATGGAATCCCACCCCGACATCCTCGAAATGCGCGCCCAGCACGAGCGGGCAGCGATCACTCCCCGCGCGCAGGGCATCGAGGCCCTGGGTGTGATCACCGGACTGTATCTGGCGGCCTCGCCCTGGATAGTCGGCTTCAACGGTTTGTCGACCCTGGCTGTCACCAACCTGATCGCAGGCATCGCCTACGCAATGCTCATGGCTGGGTTCGGCCACGCTTACGAGCGCACGCACAGCATGGCCTGGGCCGCTGCCGCCCTCGGCGCGTGGACGATCGTCGCGCCGTGGGTGGTCGCCGGAGACGTGGATACCACCCGCACCATCACCAACAACGTGATCGTGGGTGCTATCGCCTGCCTGCTGGCCCTTGCAGCCGCCGCCGGCGCGAATATGCCGTCGGGCCGCCGCTCACGCGGCGCCTCCGGCTACGGCAGTCACGGCGAAGGACCATCCGAGCGGTAGGAATGACCCTCGGCCGGCGCTCTGATGCACCGTTGCCGTCACAAAAGGGGTGCGGCTCGGCCGCTTGAGGGAGCCCGCCCGGTCAGGAGCCGGTCTCACGGTTTCTGACCGGGCGGGCTCCTTCCCCGAGGAACAGCAAGTCGGCGAATCCCGGGCCGAACGGTGTGGTGTCGTGATCAGTCCGGTTTCCGCGCTGAACCCGGCGAGTAGGTCCGACCGGTACTGCATCCGTTTGAGGCGGGTTTGGGCCAGCCCAGCGAGGTCATCGATGGTGAGAGTTGCCGCATACTCCCTCGCGGACGTGGAACTGCCGTTGTTCAGACCTCTTACGCATGTCTCGACAGATACCTATATTTTTCCCATGGCAACTCGAAGCACGAACCCGCTGGCGGGAGTTGTGTCGGCGACGGCAGCGGGTGGTCGGCTGGTGTTCGTGCCAAGTCGGGTCCGGGAGTTCGGTGTCACGCTTGGCGGGAGCGTCGTGGTCCCGCTGTGGGTGGCGGCTCCCCTGCTGCTGCCGATGCTGGTGATCGCCGTGCTCACGGAGTCCGGGGTGGTCTGGGCCATCCTCTGGGTCAGTATCGGGCTGACAGCCCTGGCCGTGATCGGGCTCGCCCTGGCCTTGACGTTTACGGTGGCGGCCACGATGGTGCGGTGGATCGAGTTCCGCCCTCACGGGAATGCGAAACAACTCGTGGTCGTACGCTTGCAGCGTTCGTCGATCGTCGCTGTGGCTGATCTGCGAAGCGTCTTCGTTGTCGAAAGGCTCAGGCTGGGCCAACGCAAGTCGCTCAAAGTGGTGTTGCATACGCGCGGCGGGACCGTGGAGTGCGAGCCGGGGTTTAATGCCCCGATGTCCCAGGTCGGCGCAGAGGCACTGCTTGCCTGGTTGACCAGCCAACTCGGTTCGGCCGGTGTAGCGGTGGAGTACCGGGCGACGGTCGACCGGAACTTCGTATGCCCGGATGAATGGTGGACGCGAGCACACCTGGCTGCCCTGTGGCACGTGCCCGTCGGCGCGGTCGACGAGCTGGTTGTCCGCCACGGCGTTCGCTGCTACCAGTACACGCCCTCGGCCATGGCGATGCATTCACCGGACAAGACGGTGACGGTCTACGACCCGGATCGGGCGTACGAAGTCGCGGAATCTATCCGCGGGCAAGGCATCGTGGCTACGGAGACCGGCGCTGCGCAGGAGGATCCGGGCCCGTGAGCGGGCAGGCGGCCGGCACAAGGCTCGTGCGGGGGCAACCGTGGCGGCGATATCCCTGATCCGTTTCGTTAGCCCCTGCCTCAGGTGAAAGCGGTCGCTGACCTGCACCGCGCTCGGGGTGCCGTCGGTGATGCCCTGGCGGTAGACCAGCGGGCCGTCCCGGCCGACCACTTCAACACCGGGGTGGGTCCGCAGCCAGGCGGCCGGCTGCTCGGCGTCGCGCTCGGCCCACAGCTCGATCGTCAGCCGGGTGTCGGCATCGACCAGCAGGGTTCCGTAGGCGTCCGCATACAGAGCGAAGTCGCCGACGCCCAGCACCCGCGGGGTTGCTGCAGGCGGAAGCGGCAAGCGCATCAAGTGGGACAGCATGCTGGTCCGCGACAGCGGTACCTTCAGGATCTGCAGCCGCCGGGCGCCGCCACGGCCGGCCAGCAGCACCCGGCCGTGTCCACCAGATGCTGCAGCAAGGGGCTGTGACGCCTCAAGCCCTCGACCTGCTCGGCAAACGTCCGCCGACCGCAGCCCGGGCTGTGACAGAACAACTGGCGCTCCGTCAGCCCGATTAACACCGGGCGCCCACCAGCAGCGACATCGCTCAGCGTGCGGTCATAGCGACTGCGCACCCGCGCAGAACCGCGCCCGCAGTCCGGGCACGCCACTGTCAACTTGCGGGTGCCGGCCGCGATGCGGACTACGCCACCCGCCACCGACACGCGTTCCAGCCGCACCGCATCCAGGTGCGGGGACATGATCCGTATGAGGTCATCACACTCGCTGACAGTGTCGCCATCTGCGGCGGAGCGTCACCGGCCGCACGGTGGCAAGCGCCTGCTACACGGAAATCCTGCCGGGCCCGCCTACATGCAGAGCCACGTACAGATGAACGTGCAGAGCAAGGAGACCTCTGAAGCGCCGGTGTCGTTGTTCGAGATGATGGGGCGGTGTCTCTTCGCTATGTCAATCAGACGGGCTGGACCGCGAGGTTCAACGGCACGGATGCCGAGATCGGCCGCGTGGTGCGTGTAGAGGGCTGGGATTAGGCGAGCGGGACGGCTCTTGTCGGCGATCCCGCAGGTGATGCCCTGCGTGGGGTGAGGGACTACGAGGACTTCTCCCACATGGAGCGGGCCGGGTGCACTGGAGGGACGAGAGCTCAGCGGGAATGCCGCTGACGGAGTAGGTGCTGGCCTGGCTCATCCCGTCGCAGGGGCGGGCGACGGCTATCACGGTTGATGCCCAGGGGCACGTCGCGGATGCTGATGGCGCCCCTGCCTTCATTCCGTCGAGCGAGGACCCGGAGTCGTGGTTTGGGTGAAGACGTGTGAGCGTCCGAGCGGGGTGAAGCCCCGGCGGGTGTACCACGCGTGCGGCCAGCCATCGGGGTCGGCGAGAAGGAAGACCAGGCCGTAGCCCGACCCGTGCTGCAGGGCGGTCGCGAGGATGGTGTCCGCGTAACCGCGCCGGACGTGAGTGTCGGCGGTGACGACGTCCTCGATCTGGGCAATCCCCTGAGTTGCATCGATGTAGAGGTCAGCCCAAGAACCGACGATGCCGTTCTCATCACGGACGGCCAAGAAGTGGACTTGCTCGGCACCGCGGAGCCGCGCTGATCGGCGGTCAGCGAGCTGGTTGACCACCACGTCCTCGGCATGCGGCATCCAGACGCGAAACTGCCGGATCAGTGCAGCGCGCAGCTCGGAGAGAGCAACCGTCTGAGCGGGCGCTTCGGGGGGTGCCGCAGTTCCGTTGTACGTCATGACGAGCTCGGTCTCGTGTCCATAGCCGGCTGCGGTGAGGGCCGGCGCGCAAGCGTTGCCCACGGCGTCGTCCAGGACCGTGATCCGACGGAATGGCAGGTGCCCGAGAGTGGTGTCGGCCAGGGCAGCGAGTGCGGAGGGAGTTGGCGTCCCGTCGATGACGAGCTGGTTGTGCTCGTGAGAGGCCGAGTAACCCGGGTCCAAGACAGCCGCCCCGCCAGGAACCTCGGTCACCACCGCGGCCTGGCGCCGGGCGAAGGACGCGCGGAAGGCCACGATGCGCTGGAGATCGAGGGCTGACACGGAATCAGCCTGAGGGTCGATGCCGCTTGGACTGACCACTGTTGAAGAAAACCCGCTGGGTCGTTTACACGATGGTGTTGGCAACCTTTGGTTCAGGCTTCGCTGGCTTTCGGGCCAGGAGGTACGCCTGCTGGCCTTGCCGGGGCCTCTCCTGCTCGTTCGGCTCACGGATCAGCCGGGCATCGACCATCAGCCCTGTCTGACTCAGCAGTTCGGCGATGCGGTCAGGAGAAATCCAGTACACGTCGAGGGACAGCTCATGCCCGTATGCGTTCTCCACGTGTCGGAGCCTGTCACCAGCCTTGAAGGCGATCAGCAGATGGCCGCCTGGAGCCAGCACGCGGTGAAACTCCGCGAACACAACCGGCAGCAGCTCCGGAGGCGTATGCACGATCGAGTACCAGGCGATGACACCGCCAAGACTGCCGTCGGCCAGGTCCAGGTCGGTCATCGACCCTTCGTCGAAGCGCAGTTCCGGATGCCTGCGCCGGGCAACCGCGACGGTTTGCGGGGAGAGGTCTATGCCGAACGCAGTCACCCCGAGGGACTGAAGGTGTGCTGTTACGTGGCCGGGCCCGCAGCCGAGGTCAGCGACGGGCCCGGCGTCCAGGGCTCGCGTGAGCTCGGCGAACGTGCTGATCATCGCGCGGCCGTACAGATCGTCCTCGAACAGAGGGGGCACGAGCTTGGCGTAGTTTTCGGCAACGGTGTCGTAGGCCAGGCGGGTGGCATGCAGGTAGGTCGGTTCGGTCATAGCTGAGGACCCTAATGCCCGCCTGCCCTGGCCAGGTGTCCTTGTGCCGGACGGCTCCAACGCGGTCGCCTGCGCGACCTGTAGCCCAATCGCCCTCCTGGCCGCGGACATTCGGCACGGCTCCACCGAACTGGCTGCGGACCTCGGCCTGCTCTGGGACGGCACTCCTGACCAGGCGCATGCCTTGCGTGATGCCTTGGCCCTGTCTGGCTGCACCGCGCTGCCTGGTCGTGACCGCTCGCAGGTGGGAGACCGGCTCACTGGTGCCAGCGGATCCTGTGCACGTCCGCGGTGCCCTGGGGCACGATGGATGTCACCCCGTGCCTCACCTCGGCCGCGACCGCCCGTGACCCTGTGGGATTCACTATCCGCTACGCCGCACTCGAGGACCTGACGAATCTGTCTGGTGAGGGGCCGTCGTCGCTCGAGGTAGCTCGGATGCCAGGTCCTGGGGCTGTCGCGTTACTGCGGATCGCTGCTCTTGGGAGGGAATGCGGTGAAGAGGGCTTCGGCATGTACCGCGTCCCATTGGCTGATCAGCAGGCGCTCCGCCTCGCCGTCGTGGCGGCGCAGTTCGATTTCCTGTCCTTTGTCGAGCTCCACCCGTACCTGCGGGTTCGTGCAGACCGCCTCAGCCTCGCCGCGCATTATCTCGAACCAGACGCCGCGTATGGCGTACCTCAGGTCATTGCCGCGGTGGCGCAGTACGCGTACCCGGCGGTCAGTCAACAAAAGAGAGGCGCGTCGCGGGAGCAGGCCCCACAGGGTGCGTCCGTACGTCACCGCACAGCCGGCTGTCATCCGCTCGCCCTCAGGAACCCATTGGGTCAAGCGTTCGCGGTCCACCGACCACTTGGCTGCTTCCATCGCGATCTCCCTCGTCTTCAGCTCCGCAGCGTTACCGTGCGGTGCTCGCCCACCCTGCAGCAGCACAGGAGGCAGGTTGGCCGCGCGCTGTGCTCGCTTACCCACGGCTCGCTCCTGGATCGGCTCGCCACCCACGGCCCCACCAGGTTGACCTCGAGCGACCGATGCCTGTGCCTGCACGCCCACCGGTTACCCGGGAATCGTGTCCATAGGGGTGACGGAACCTCAGGCGGGGCGCGGCGGGGGCGCCGACCCCAGAACGGGTCACGTGGGTACGACAGCGTCATGTGGAACGCGGAATCGGCGGTGGCAACGGCTGCGGGCGTCGTCACCGTCGGCCCCGACATGACGCGCGCAACACCGCCAGCCAGCCTGAAAGCCTTCGCCCGTTCGAGAGCATCACCTGCCGTTCGTCAGCGCCCCAGGTCGAAGCGCTCATGGTGCACCAATAAGCCGATGATGGAAGGTACCGGTATTCTGCATAGTGAATTTTTCACCGCTTTTTCTTCACGCTCGGCGTTCACCGCGGCAGCTGAACATTCGAAGGAGCCCTATGCGTCGACCAAGTTTTCTCGCCTTCGCAGCTGCCGCGTGCATGTCGGCTTTCTCCTCTGATGGCGGACACAGCAGAAAAGGCAATGGTCGCAAGAGCACCGATGTCCTGACGTCACTGCAGACCAGCCGGGCCTGGATTAATTACGCTCCGGCCAAGCCCTTCGACATGATGCTGGGCAAGCACCCGGCCACCACCGCCCAGTTGCAGCGGGAACTGCAGCACCTTTACGATCACGGCTTCCGTGGGCTGGTGACGAACACGATGACCTACGGCTGCGAGGCCATCCCACGCATCGCCAAAGAAGTCGGCTTCGAGCACGTGATCGCCAAGCTGTGGTGGACCGACGACGCGACGCTCGAGATCGAGAAGCGCAACCTGGATGCCGAGATCGAAGCGATCGATGCGGTCGTCGTCGGGAACGAGACCGTGCACAAGGCCGTAGTCCGCGGCCAAGCGGCCCAGGCGGCAGTGGACCGGCTCGGCCAGGAGATGGAACTGCTCCAACGCCGATACGGCAAGCCTGTCACAACCGGCCTGCACCGTGACGACTGGTCGGCGCACCCGGAGATCGCCACAGAGTTCGGCGACTTCACCTTCGCCAACCTCCAACCCTGGTGGGTGCAACTGCGCAACGACCCTGAGACCGCCGCGAAATGGGTCACCGCAGCCATCCAGGTGATCCGCGACACCCCGGGCATGCCAAGCGACCGCGTGATCCTGATTCAGGAAGCGGCCTTCCCCAGCGCCGCTATCCCTCCCGAATCTGCGCCCGGCGCAACCCCGGCCGCCCAGGCGGTCTTCTTCGAGAAGCTGATCGAATCCGGCGAGCAGTTCGTCTACAGCTTCGCCTTCGACGCCTACTTCGCCACCCACAGTTCACCGCCTGGCGGATTCGGCGGACTTTGGGACGCGGACCTCAACCCCAAGCCCGTCGTATCGAAGCTCGACCTCGGCGCCTATCGTCGATGACCACCGCCTCATCAATGTGCAGGCTCTATCTGCTCATGGTGCACGGCGGTAGTGCTCATGGCTGTCATGGGGTGACCAGGCCGCTGCCATGAGGTTCCTGCGTCGAGATGCTGGCTGCCCTGAGGGCATCCCCTCCCATCAGCCTTCGGGTAGTGCCAGTGCTGAGGGTCCTCGAAGTCGGGCTGCCGAGCCGCATCTGGGACAGAGCGCTGGGCGTTCCTGCCTTTACGCGGGCGCCGCCGCATGATCAGCTTCGCAGTGTCATGTACGGGCGGTCTCTGGGGAGGGACCGTGAGGGAGGGGAAAGCGCCGATGAGTGTCGTCACGGAAGAGACGACGCAGCCATGCCCGCAGTGCGGAGCCGATATCCGGGCGGATGGACGGTTCACCCTCTGGTGCGCCTCGTGCGATTGGAACGTCGATCCGCAGCGGCCCCAGGAACCGGAGGGGCGGCTGGAGCGAGCGCAGCGTGCCCTCGCCCGGCGCTACGGCGACAAGCTGCTGGCCGAGGTCACCGCCGGCCAAGCCTTGCAGGCGCGCCGGGATGTGCCCGCGCTCCTTGCCTACGCCATCGCCCTTGCCGTCCATGCGACGACGATGGTGCTGGTGGTTGCCGGAGCGTGGTTCCTCGCCTCGGGATGGGGTGGGCTGGTGCCGGGTGTGTTCCTGTTGCTTATGGCCTGGGCGCTCAGGCCCCGGGTCAAGCGGTTGCCGGACGACGCGCCGGTACTGCGCCGCGGCCAGGCGCCGGAGCTGTTCGCGCTGCTCGATGAGGTGGCCATGGTCGCAGGCACGCGCGGTGTGGACGCGGTCGTGGTGAATGCCGAGCTCAACGCGAGCGTGGGGACGGTCGGCGTGCGCGGCCACCGCGTATTGACCCTCGGGATGCCGCTGTGGGAGATCCTCACGCCGCAGCAGCGGACCGCGTTGCTGGGCCATGAGTTCGGACACTACGGCCATGGGGACACCCGCCACGGCATGGTCGTCGGGACCGCTTTGCGTTCGCTCGCGACGTGGCGCTACTTCTTCGCTCCGACCGCCGACCCGACCATGCTGCAGATGGCCGTCAACGTCGTCAGCTTCGTGCCCTACCTGCTCGTCCACGGTGTGCTGCGCCTGCTCGACCAGCTGACACTGCACGCCACTCAACGCGCGGAATACCTCGCCGACCGCGTGGCCGCTCGTGCCGGGTCCACCCAGGCCACCGTCCAGCTGATGGACCGGCTCCTGGTCATCGACTCCGCGGCCATGATGCTGCGCCGGGAGGCCAACCAGGCCAGCCTGAGGGGGCGCGCCGCTGCCGTGGAGGCCCGGCTGGCCGGACTGTGGCAGCGGCTTGCCGCGTACATGGCGTCGATCCCGGAGCACGAGTACGAGCGTCAGCGGCGGGCCGGTGCCCTGCGGGGCCACAGCGTTGACGCCACGCATCCGCCCACACACCTGCGCCGGGCCTGCCTGCTCGTGGGAGAAACTGCCTTGGCATCTGTCGTGACGAACCCCGGGCGGGAACTGAAGATCGCGACCGAACTTGCCGACGCACGTGGCAGGGTGGCACGGCAGATCCTGCGCCACGGGTTCCACGACTAAAAAGGAGGCCAGCGGGGCGGCACCCACCACCGGATGCCGCCCCGCTCGCAGTTGGGCTTGCAGCACGCCTCCCTGGCCGCCCAGCCGGCTCCTTGATGAGCAGTCCTCCGCTCCGGCTGTCGCGGAGAAGGACCTCTCGCTGTGCGCTCCCGGCGTGCCCCGGCGCGTGAGCTGGCACAGCACCGGACACAGCCTCTGCCCGTTAGAAATCAAGCTCGGTGGCGGGCCGCTTTCTCGCGACCCGCCACCGAGCACAGTGGGTTGTCGGCTCGTCGGGCCGTGGACTGCGCGCCGGGCAGTACCCTGCCGCATTCGATGTCGGCGTGCCTACGGCTTGAGCCTGGCGACGGTTCCAGCAGGGTTCTGTCGGGGGAGGACGACTTTTAGAATGTGATGTTCCAGGAGTCGATCCTGCCCGTGTCGCCGCCGGCGTTGTCGTTGACCCGGAGCTTCCAGGTGCCGTTCGCGACCTCGGCGGAGGCGTTGACGGTGTAGACCTGGCTGATGTTGTCGGTGCTGCCGCCCGAGCGGTTGTGGACCGTGTAGACGGTGCCGTCCGGAGCGATCAGGTCGATCTTCAGGTCCCCGATGTAGGTGTGCACGATGTTCACACCTACCTTGAGGGTCGCCGGGGCGTTGCCGGTCACGCCGCTGACGGTGATCGGGCTCTCCACGGTCGTGTTGTCACCGATGGCGAAGTCGGCTGTGTTCTCGAAGTACTTGCCGGGCGGCGGGGTGCTGCCGACGGCCTTGAGCGCGTCGACCTGCCCCTCGCCGAAGAAGCCGTTCTTGGCCGTGGTGCCCTTGCAGCGGCTGTCCGACGGGCAGGCGATGTCGTTGGCCTGGGTGGCCAGCTTGTCGCGCAGCTGCGCGGGGGTGATGCCGGGTTGGTGCTGGCCAGCAGCGCCGCCACGCCGGCGACATGCGGCGAGGCCATCGAAGTGCCGCTCTTGGATCCGTACTTGCCGCCCGGCAGGGTGCTGTAGATGCCGGTGGTGTCTCCGCCCGGGGCTGTGATGTCGACGACGTTCAGGCCGTAGTTGGAGTAGGAGGCCTTCGCGGTGGTGCCCATGGCCGAGACGGTGACGACGCCCGGCAGCTCGGTCGGGATGTCCAGGCAGGCATTAGTGATGGTGCGAGTGACCGGCGTCGAGTCGTTCGGGCTCTCGGTGTCGGTCGTCTTGTTGGCCAGGTCGATGTTGGAGTTGCCGGCCGCCGCGACCTGGAGCGAGCCCTTGGCCTCCGCGTACTCCTGGGCGCGCTTGACGCCCTCGATGATCGCGGCCTGGTCGGCGTTGTCCGGGCAGTTGAACTGCCACGGGTCGGTGTAATAGCTGTTGTTGGTGACCTTGAAGCCGTGGTCGCCGGCCCACATGAAGCCGCAGACGGTGTTCTCGGCGAAGAAGAGCGAGGTGCCGGGCTCGGCGATGCGCACCGAGGAGATCTTCACGCCCGGGGCCACGCCGATGACGCCCTTGCCGTTCTTGGCAGCCGCGACCGTACCGGCCACGTGTGTGCCGTGGGTGCCGATGTCGCGCCAGGCGCCGGTACGGGTGTCCGGCTTGCCGTACGCGCAGGACGCGGAGTCGGCGGCGTTGAAGTTCGGCGCCAGGTCCTGGTGCTGGTCGTCCACACCGGTGTCGAGGATGCCGACCTTGACGGAGGCGGAGCCGGTGGTGACGGCCCAGGCCTGGTCGGCCTTGATCTGGGTCATGTCGGCGCGGACCGGCTCGCCCGAAGGGGTCGTGGACTGCGCCGGGTTGGCGGGCAGCGCCGGGTTGTAGGCATCCGCCGGCACGTCGGAGGTGCGGGTGGCGCCGACCTGCTGAACCCCGCTCACACCGCGCATCGTCGCGGCGAAGGAGGCGGACGCGGAGTGGGCGGTGATGACACCGATCGCGTCGTAGTACTGGAAGACCGTTCCGCCGTTGGCGGTTACCGCGTTGCGGACCGCCGTGGTGTCACCCGGGGCGGTGATCACGAGGTACGCGCGGGTGCCGGCAACCCATGCCGCACTTGAGGAAGCGGGGGCCGCGGCCCGGGGCGCCGCCGCGGGAGCAGGGGCGTCGGTGCCGGAGGGGGAGACGGGGGCGGTGTCGGCGAGCGCGACGGGGGCCCCGAAGGCAAGCGTCGCGCCGAGCCCGGCGGCCAGCACGAGGGTACGTCGAGAGCGGCCGGATCTGTGGGGTATCAATGCCTCCTCCGAAGACCCGGTGGTCAGGCCGGGCGTACGAAACAGGTGATGGACGCAAGATGTCATGCACGCGGCTAGTTATGGAAGTGTCTTTTACGGCAGTGGAGTTCGATAATCGGTGGCCGAATTTCGACTTTAGGTCTTCCAGGAGAATCAGGTCGTGCCGGGCGGCGAAGCCGACTGCCGCGAGCGCAGCATCGTCACCGACACCCTCGGACTGCTGCTCGCGGTGCTGCTCACCGCCGCGAGCGTGCAGGACTCCATCGCCGGTACCCAGCTCGTCGACCAGGTCGTCGCACCTACGGCCGGCTGTTGTTTCGCCGCCGCCTCACGTGCGACTACGAAACCCTTTCAACCCGCTCCGAAGCCAAGATCCACTCGCGATGACCAATCTGATGGCCCGCCGCCTCACCGGCGAGGCCGCCATCTCCTGGCGTGATCCGGCACCCCAGGATGAAACCCAATGCTTGATGCAGCAACGGGAGAAGGCGACCTCTGAGCACCGCTCTGGGCGCCAGATGGGGCGAGTTGGAGCCTGACTTGCAGCACCCGCTGGCTGTGTCATGCGCGGTCGGAGACGCGTGGGCCGGTTGGCGACGGCCATGCACCCAAACGCTACGACCTGGAGCGAAACTGCAGGTCATCGGCCTGGATTGATTCCCGCACGGCTATTGACTCTGCTGGCCTACTAAGGAGTAACCTCCTCCCGGCCTCCCCCCGCACAGCCAATCACCCGAGGTGCGCGTTGAAGAAGTACGTGCTTTCCGCCCTCGTGAGCGCTCTGCTTGCGTTCACATTCGCGGCTCCGGTCCACGCCGCCGATACATCGACTTTCGGCCCGTCCAGCCACCCTGTCCTGTTCGTCCACGGGTACAGCTCGTCCGGCTCCTACTGGAACGCCATGGCCGACGACTTCCGAGCCGACGGCTGGCCGTCGTCCCACCTGGACCAGTGGAGCTACGACTGGCGACAGTCAAATGCCACCACCGCCCAGCAGTTGGGCGCCGAGGTGGACCGCCTGCTCGCGGCCACCGGCGCATCCAAAGTCGACATCGTCACCCACTCCATGGGCGGGCTGTCCAGCCGTTACTATGCCAAGAACCTGACGGGCAGCGGAAAGATCGACGCTTGGGTCTCGCTGGCCGGCCCCAACCACGGCACCGACTGGGCCAACGGCTGCGGCTACGCCTCCTGCTTCGAGATGCGCATCGGGTCCCCGTTCCTCACCTCGCTGAACTCCGGCGACGAGACCCCAGGCACCCCGCGCTACAGCACCTGGTGGTCGCCCTGCGACACCATCATCAACCCGGACAGCAGCGTCTCCCTGAACGGCGCGATGAACACCCAGACCGCCTGTCTCGGTCACACCGCCATCGGCTCGGATCAGACTGTCTACGGGCAGGTGCGCGACTTCGTCAACGGCTGAGGTGTCGCCACACCGGGCAATGGGGCTGCAGCGCGGTCGGAGCGCGCACTTCCGCCGAAGGCCGGGGCACTGTCCGGTCGCTGCCGTCCGCCGTCGTAGGCGTCAGCGTTGCTGTCGGGGGCGAGGGAGCACCGCTATGGGAGGTCGGACCACGTCCCATCGCGCGGGCTGTTCTGCACGCTCTGGCCCCAGAGTGGGCGGGACCCGCTCGCCGAGTCGGCGGCCGAACGGCCCCGTCGGCGGGCAGCGCCCGCGGCCGGGGCCGGGGCCGTGTCCAGCCACGCCAGCTCGGCCGTGGTCGAATCCACCAGCGCGTCGGCGACGGCCAGCACCTCGGGGAAGGTGACCACGTCCCGCCCGACGATCCGCCACCGCCGAAGATCACCCCATTGCGTTGCCACCCGCAGCCGCCGCAGCCACACCGTCTCCCGCTCCCCGCGCAATGGCTGCTCCCACTATCGGCCACTACCGCGTACGCCAGGCCGAACACCCTTCCCAGCTCCGCCCCAGCCTCCAGCGCCGCGGCCACCTTTGGCAGATCACGCCGATCGAGGTGCTTAAAAGGGGCTGGTCGGCGTCCGCACCCAGCTGCCACCTGCCGTGCCGGATGCGCACGCGCTCCCCATGGGGGCGTGTAGTGCACCACCCGCACGGCCGTCCCCGTACGCCGGGCCGCGCACGGACGGCAGCTGCACGCCACCGGCCCGGCGACCGCGCCGCCGGCACTGTGCCCTGCCCACCTCGGGCCGCTTGGCGTCGTCCTGCCTCCAGGACGGCAACGCCCGCGCCACACCTTCTTCGACATCGCACAGGCATGGCAGGAGCTGCCTGCCGGCTGCGTTCCGCAGCACGTGGCGAGTCGGCCCGCGCGCCTCCGCCTTGGCTGGCTCGCCTGCCGTGCTGGCTCCGGCCACTTGCCCCGGCGCGCCCATCCCGGCGGTGGTGGCCGCTGCACTACCGGCGTTTTGAGCCTGGTCGATCATCAACACTTCGCTCGATAGGGGTGGTTGGGTGGTTGCGGGCCCTTTCAGTGAGCGGCGCTGGCGAGTTCTGCCAAGCGAAGCTGCCCAGGGGCAGTCATCAGGGCGTGGGTGTCGGGACCGGCGGTGGATGCGTCAGCTGGGAGCGGTGTGCTGTTCCCTGGTGGCCTGGTCGGTCGAAGTCGTGGGTGGCCTTTGCCAGTAGGTCGAGCATGGCCAGCTCTGCGCAGCGGCCCCTTCGGGGCAGGAGAGCAACCCCTACCTCTACGCGGGCGGCACCCTGTTCTACAACGCTGATCCGTCTGGACTGGGCTTTTGCGACAACACCTTGGGGAAGGCAGTCGGTGGAGCAGTATGCGCACCGAAGGAAGTGAAGAAGAAGATCAACAAGGGAACGACAGGAGTTGAGGCAGGGGCCGGTATCTGCGTAGCAGTTGCTGAGCCGACTCCCGCCGGTGGCGCCTGCAGTGCTGTAGGAGCCGCCGCCGGTGTCGTGACCTCCGCAACTATGGAGCAGCATGTTCCTGCGGGTGCCATGCAGCGTTGCGCCCGCAGCCGGTCTCTCGGGAGTTGCAATGTCAGACAGGAACGATAGGTCCTTACCCATCGTGATGCTCGCACTGGCCCGCATCGTCATGGGTGTCTTGCTGCTGATCGCAGCCGGTGGAAGCGTCTGGATGTACGTGGCCGCCGCAGCGCTGGGCCTGGGAGGAATCTCCCTGCTGACGAATAGGTTCGATCTGGGCAAGAGGTAGGCGGTACACCCGCTGTAACCGTCCCAGCTCCGTGAGGCCACATGCACTTCACGAGACCGCCTGCAGTTCCGGACACTGAGCATGCTGCGCAACCACGCGTTGACGAACAATTGCGCATAACCGGCTGCATCGGCGGCGATTGTGGTGGTGCCCGCACCGTGGACGGCTTGGGCGCGGGCGTGGCCTCGGCCGCGGTGGGGGAGAGGTGACAGTAACGCCGAGGGCGACGGGGCCGGCTGCGATGACGATCCATACGGCGGCGCGTGTGAAGCGGATCCGTCAGACAGCTCCGAGGAAGCCTGGTGCAGGCAGTTCCATCTGCTGACAGAAGTCCTGGTTCATGGTGTGGAGTTCAGCCATGGGGGCGGGTGCGCGGGTGGTTGCTGCGAGATCGTCCTGGGCTTCCTTGGACCAGAGGAAGGGATAGACCGTAATCCCCTCAGCGGCCGTGAGGTTGACGGTCTCCTGTTGCCAGCCGGGCCAGCGCAGCCCTTCGTAGAAGTGGGCCAGCCGGTTGGTGAGGGTCCAGGTCAGCCAGGTTCCGTAGCCCATGTCCATGGCTTCCCATTCCAGGGAGTCCGGGGCGAAGTACGTCATCTGTCCGGGCACTCCGGGCCGCCCGGCCGCGGCCGGATCATGCGTGTTGAGTGCGAAGACGCCCCCGAGCACGTCGTGTCCGACCACGAGTGCGTCCTGCGGGCGCCAGGTCGGGTCGACAGCGGTTGGGAAACCGTTCACGGCAGCAAGACTCGGCAGGGCGGGCCGTGGACTTGAGGACCTGCCCCCGAAGATCCGCAGCCAGCCTCCGTCCAGCACCAGCCCCCCGCAGTGGAGGACCATTGCACCGAGTGCCGAGCCGGCACTGACCTGCAGCTGAAGAAGCGAAGCCCCATCACCGCCGGGCTGCACATCGAGCTCCGATGCAGCACGGTCCAACGCCCCCTGCAGTGCCGGCCATGCTGGAACCTCCACGTTGACCAGGTCTTCGAGTGCGCGCATCCACTCATGATCCCACCGGGGCGCATACCCCTCCTCACCGTTGGGGTTTTCGGCTGTGGACGGAGGGTGGGCGGCGGGCTCTGGCCCGTCGCCGGCGGGCGGGCACCTGGACGGGGCCCGCTTCGGTGTCCGGTGGTGCAGGATGGCTTCATGCTGATGCGAGAGGGCGATGCCGCGTAGGCGTCCGAAGGCTGTCGGTGCGCAGCGGTGGCGGCCGCGATGGCAGTACCGGGTGGTGAGGGTGCGGGGTGTGTCTGCGCGGACTCGTGGGGCGATCCGCCGGGTTGAGGATCAGGAGTTGTGGCCCAATGCGGTCGCTGATGCGCTTGCCCGTTTCGAGTGGGTGTTCAGGCGGCCCGGGCGTTATCTGAATGCCTCCGCGGTGCGTTCGCCAGGGATGGAGGTGGGGATGTCCGTGATGTCCTGGAGCAGGTGCTGCTGCATCTTCCGTGCGGGGCCAGGCGGGATGTGGGGCGGCTGATCATGAGTCTCGATGCGGAGTTCGAGCGCCGTACCCTGCCGGAACCCAACAACCTGAGCTGGCGGTGTTCGGCTGGTGGTGGACCCGCATGCGAGAGCGCTGAGCGCGCCAGGGCATGCGCCTTGTCAGCGAACGACACCAACATGGCCGCATCACAGAAAGCGTGCCAGCGCCAGGGCTGGTGAACATAGTCAGCGCCCGAGGCAGTCGGCGTGCGGGCGGTGCTGAAGCGGTGTGCAACAGCATCATCCGGAGCCTGTCCAACACGGGGCGGACGTGCCCATCCGTTCTGGTCGGGAGCATCGCCGGACACGAGGTTGCCTTGGTCCTGCTACTGAGCCCGTCTGCTTGAACTTGCCGTGCCGGCGGGGCGGTAGCCTTCGGGCATGTCGGTCAACATCAATCTTCACTTCACTGTCTCGCAGCTCACGGACGCGGCGCAGGCCGAGGCGGTCGCTGAATCGATCGGTGAGCTGCTGCGCGAGGAGGGCATCGAGGACCAGGTCGGCTACGGCGCGGTCTGTGACAGCGGTGTCCACTATGTGTCGGGTGAAACGCAGTTCCCGCTCAGTATCACCCGCTTCGGTCACTGGCAGCCGCAGTTCGAGAGCTCGTTCGCGTTTGCGGTGGCCGAGGCTGCGCCGGCGGCGAAGGGTGTCATCGAGTGGGGTTACCCGGACGAGGAACGCTGAACGTTCTCGCGCTCTGGCGGGCCGCAGCCAGGCACCGTCCAGGCGGCCCGTCAGGGAAGCCAAAAACAGGATGGTTCATCCTCTCCAGCCTAAACGCCCGCACCCCGGCCCTGAGGTAAGGCAGCACTGGACCGCGGCATGGAGCTGGCAGATCACAAACGCTTGACCGCCGACACGGGTGTTGACGTGTTATTCGCGGCTCCGCGGAGCCCCTGGCAGCGCGGCCCCAACGAGAACACCAACAAGCTGTTCCGGCAGTACCTGCCCAAGGGAACGAACGTGTCGACGTTCAGCCAGGACGATCTCGATGCCATCAGGACGAAGCTCAACAACCGCCCCGCGCACGTGCCTGGCTTCCGCACACCAGCCGAGAGTGTGTCGCTTGACCGGTTGCATCTAAGGGTGCAAGTTCAGGTGCTCTGGGCTGTGGTGACGTTCTCGATGAGAGTGGCGATGACCGCCTCGTCGGGACCGGGCTCCGGCTTGAACGTGGCGAGCTTCTCAGGTGGGAGCGGCCCGGTGGTGTCCAGGACGTGCATCGTCGCGATGACGCCTTCGACCCGTACGGCGGTCACCAGGGTCCAGGCGAAGCCTCCGTTGTCCAGCCGGGACAGGGTCCGGTAGCGCAGTGCGTCCTCCCCGAGGGCTGGGACGTCCAGCGTCTCGGTCGTGACGGACGCCTTTCCGATCGTGCTGCTGAAGTTGAACCGGCTGCATGCCCCGACGGCCGTGCGCAGCTGCTTCATGCGGGCCCGTGCAGCCCTTTCCGTTTAGCTCCTCAGGTTGGTGCTCCTGGGAGCCACGGAGGTCCCCGCCCGGTACATGATCGACGAGGCTGCGGCAGCCTCCTCACCATCACCCCCGTGAGCCTTCCTCACATGCCGGCAGACCTCCGGGGAGACAGTCTCCTTGAAGTCGAGGGAGGACTCCGGTTCAGCCCCGTCCCGGGAACTGCTCCCCGTGATCCTGAAACCGACGGCCTGGTCCGCGGTGAGCAGCGCGGCCTTCAGCTCGGCAGCGGTCAGCGGTTCGGAGTGCTCCGCCGCCCTACCGGCTGCCGTGCTCGCCAGGCCCGGTTTTCTCCCGGCTTCGACGGGCTCGGCACTGTCTCCGCACCCTGCAGTCAGTCCTATCGCCGACAGGAGTGCCACCGCCGACACCAGTCTTCGTCCGCTCTTTCGCATCGTCAGGTCCCCACCCTCGAACTCGCACTGTTCACACACGCACTATCGAACGATATCCGTGCATGCCGCGTCCTGACGTTAAGGGCTTGCGGATCACCCGTAGTTCACCGACGCTACCGGCAACGTGCTCGGCCTGGTGGATGACGCGGGCAAGCGCACCCACACCCACACCTACGGCCCCACCGCCTGCCCCGCAGCACCACCACCCAAGCCGTCCCCCAGCCGTACCGCTACGTCGGCACCTACCTGGACCCGACCGGCCTGTACAAGATGGGCCACTGCTACTACGACCCCCAACTCGGCCGCTTCACCCAACCCCGATCAACAACATAGACCCGACCGGCCTGGGCATGTTCTCCTGCATCGGAGGAGACTTCGCAGCGTCGAAGCGCCATCAGCACGGTCGCTGGTGCCCTCTCAAGACCGGCCACAGAGGTCTCAGTATCCCTGCGGCCTGGGGTGCCATCGGCGCCAGACTGGGCTGCTTCGGAGGAAGAGTTGGGGATGATCGATGACTGCGCGTCGGCCTGGTGCGAGCTGGAGCGGCAAGCTGCTCTGGGTAGCAGCAGCCTTCATCGCCATAGGGATGGTGCTTTATCTCATCGACCACCTTCTCTGAGACTGCCTGCGCCAGCTGACGCGAGCGGCAGCTTGAACGAGTAACGAGCGGGCAACCGTCGGAGGCGCGGCGGACTAGCGTTCCTGAAGCCGCCCCGCAAGCAACTCACTTCAAGCCCACCGGAAGGCCGGTAAGCCCGAAGGAGTCGGGAGCGGATGCCTTGCTGGCGCAGAAGTGGGACCACGCTCTCCTGTCCGACCCCGCCCTGACCGGCATGTCCCGGCAGCAACTGCGCGATCTCACCGACACCTTGGCCCTCCACGGCAGCGTTAAGCGAGGCCGCCCGTCCCGGCTGGCCTTCCCCGACCAAGTCCTGGCAGCCGTCCTTTACCTGCGGGTCGCCCTGGCCGCGGAACCCCTCGCCATGCTGTTCGACAGCAGTAGGACTGCCATGCACCGCACACTGCTGAAGATCAGGACGCTGCTCAAGGCGCGCAGCATCATCATCCCGCCAGCGGCCACTCCGCCCACGGCCCTCACAGCCTCCAGGCTCGGGTTCGAGCCCTGAGCAGCGACTCCAGCAGCATGATCAAGACAACATGTTAATGATCTGTAAGCCCTCAGTCTTGTCGCATTCCGCGTGCGTGGTGTGCGACCGCTGCTGCGATGGCCTGGCAGTAGCGCATGACGCCTGGTGACCGTTTCGTACACGGTTTGGGGTTCTTGGTCATCGGTTCCAGGCAGAAGTGCAGGTAGTCGTTGTCGTGGTGGAGTTCGGTGGTGGTGCCTTTGGTGCAGTACTCGGGGTGGGCGCGCTCGTAGGCATTGCAGGGCAGCTGCTGTACCCAGGTGTAGCGGTCGCCCGCGGGTGACACCGCGGCCCCGGCGTCGGCTGTGAGGTCGCCGGTGGATTCGGCCTGGGCCCTGTAGATGTCGTTGACGCGCCGGATGCGGTCGGGGGTTATCGGATCGGGGCCCTGGAGCACCCAGACGAGTGTGGGACGCTCGATGCCCACGTCGGCCGCCGCGCGTTCGATCTCAATGGTCAGGGCGCGGGCGTCGGCGGCGTACCGCTCGTAGTAGGCGCGCTGGGGCGCGAGTATCTTGCCCATGCACGGCGTGTAGATCCAGGAGTTGCCCCAGAACTGGAGCACCACGACCTGGGGCCGCTGCGCGCGCACCAGCGCGGCCGCCGTGTGGTGGCGGGGGACGAGGAGGGAGTCCCCGGTCTTGCCTTCCATGTAGTCGCAGAGCGTGGTGCCGGAGTGCGGGGCGCTGTGCAGGGTCGCGGTGCCGGATTCCTTGAGGAGGTCGGCGAGAACAGTGTGGTTCTCCAAGGCGATGGAGTCGCCCAGGTAGAGGGCACGGACGGGCTGGTGGGCGGGGTCGTCGGTGGGGTCTGCGGGCGGTGAAGGGTCGGTCCCCGGTTTCGCTTCCGACTCTAATTCTGGGTAGGGGCTGTTGTCGGCCGCCTTCCCGACGGACGTGGTAGCGGGGGGTGTGGGTGCGGCGGCTGCGCCCGAGGGGTCGGAGTCGACCACCACCCGCCAGCCGAGTACGGCGGCTACCACCACAGCAAGCACGGTAGCGGCGAGGATGCCACCCCTCAACAGGCCTCGTCCCTCGTTCACTTGAACCTCCCAGCTCCCCGCGCGACGACCAGCGCACCACAGTGTCGGCTCCAGGCGCAGACGTCCAGAGCCGCAGGTAGTTAATGGGTCCGCACAACGATCGTTTGCCTGCAAGGCCAGACGCTGGTTCACAGGCGCGCCTCAATCCTGCGCAGCGCGTCCAGGAGAGGGGTGAGGGCGACCACGGGAACGACGGCTGCTCTGCGCGTCGGCCTCGACCGCTTCGGCTGCTGGCCGATGCCAGTTCGAATGCCTCTGGGCTGGGCGAGAAGGTGGCGTAGAAGGAGGTCCGGGAAAGGCCTGGCTCGGACCGACGGTCATGTCCGCTGCGGGGCCCAGGGCGGTCGGCCGCGCCGTGAGACGGCCCGCTGACGTCGTTGCCGACGTCACCGCCCTGCCCGCGCCCCACATGCCCATGCGCCGGTGTGGGTGGCGGTCAGGCCGATGGCACAGCCGGGGCAGTGCGGGCGGCGTCAAGGACGTCCTGTAGGGGGAGTGCCAGGGCTGCGGCGAGTTCGGCGAGTTCTTCTTGGGTGGGGTGGACGGGGCCGTGGGCCCCGTCCTGGGCGAAGACGCGGATGCGTGGGGTGCGGATACCGGTCCGGGCGGCGAGGGCTTGTGCGTTCAGGTGACGGCGGCGCATGCCCTGCTGGAGCAACTGCGAGAGATCAGCCATCCGCTTCTTCTACCCGGCCGAGCCCTGCCCATCCCCTTCCTCCGCCGGCATCCCCCCGTTGTGTGATGCCGGCAGCCCGCCAGTACGTGCTCTCGCCTGCGCGTGGGGTAGCCGTCCTCGGTCGGTCGGACGCGTCGGGTGTCATCGTTGTGCGGGGAGGCTGGCGGGTGCCGTTGTGGGTCCGCGGCCGCGGCCGCAGCCGTAGCTGCGGCTGGCGGCGGGTGGCTTGGGTTAGCGGTCGCGGAGGCTGCGGGCGGGCAGGAGGACTTTGGCGGACCGGTTGAGTGTCTCCTCGTCGTTGGCGAAGGCGGCGAGTTTGTCGGTGTCGGTGAGTTCCCCGCCCGGCCAGGTGCGGGTGGTGATCAGGAGGCAGGCGTATCCGCGTTCGGCGACATCCGTGAGCCACTGGCTGGAGGGGACGATGGGTGTGTTGATCTGCGGCATGGACAGGACCACGGATCCGTCGACGACGAGGAGGCCGACGGGCATGCTCGGCCGGGAGCTGCCGTCGATGAGGCCTTCGTCGGGGGAGAGCTGGCAGTTGTGCATCAGCTGCTCGACGGCGGCGCAGGAGCCTTCGGGACCGTCTGTGCCGTCTCCGAGGGAGAAGGCGAGGATGTAGGGGATGGCGCCTTGCGGTGTGGGGCGGCTCCATGACATGGCGACGAAGGTGCCCACCTCGGCGGAGCGCACGGGGTGTGTCTGTGTTGAGTTCGAGGTCACGGCGTGACCGTATCGGCGCCGTAGCGGCAGCCTTGGTCCCCGCTCACTCAACCGGGTGACACCTGACCGGTTCTGTACCCGAACGAAGGACCAAGGCGCTCTGGCTGCGGCCTTGCGGCGCTCTGGTGCGGGATGCTGCCGCCGAAGGGAGCCTCCGGGCAGGCGGTGCGCCCCGGGACCGGGAAGCCTGCGAGCGCTGTGGCCGCCGCGGGGACACAGCGTCGCGCTCCAGTCGGCCTGCTCAGTCCGGCGCGCTCGGTGCTGCTTGCTCAGTGCGGCTCGGCGGCGGTCTGGTGCTTGCGCCGGTGCTGGCGGGCCGCGATGAGAGCGGGGACGACGCCCACCGCGAGGACGAGGAGTCCGCGTTTCCATACCTCGGCTTCGACGCGGGTGGCGAGGAGGACGCAGGACGCGGCGCCCAGGACAGGCACCACGACCGGAACCCGGAAGTACGTGCGGTCGGGGGCGTCCTTGCGCAGTACCAGAGCCGCGGTGTTGACCATGAAGAAGACCACGAGGAGGAGAAGGACCAGGGTCGAGGCGTTGGTGGCGACATCGCCGGTGAGGGCCAGGAGCAGCGACAGTGTGGTGGTGACGGCGATGGCGACCCAGGGGGTGCGGCGCTGCGGCAGCACGGCCGTCAGCTGACGGGGCAGGAGTCCGTCGCGGGCCATGCCGAACGCCAGCCGGGAGGACATGATGCCGGTCAGCAGGGCTCCGTTGGCCACGGCGACCAGGGCGATCGCACCAAAGAGCCGCTCGGGTACCCCTCCCGCTACTGTGACGACTTCCAGCAACGGACCGCTGGAGTTGGCGAGGACGGTGGCGGGAACGGCGGCGGTCGCCGCAAGCCCGACGAGGACGTAGATGAGACCGGCGGTGGCCAGAGCGCCGAACAGCGCCCGGGGATAGGACCGCACCGGGTCGCGCGTCTCCTCCGCCACGTTGACGGACGTCTCGAAACCGACGAAGGAGTAGTACGCGAGCACGGCGCCGCTGAGCACGGCTGCGGCCGCCCCCTTCTGCGGGGTACCGAGGTCGGTCAGCGCACCGAGGTGTCCGTCACCGCGCAGCACGATCCACGCCCCGAGCACGACCACGATCAGCAGGCCGCCGACCTCGATGACCGTCGCAACCACGTTGGCGCGGGTCGACTCCTTGATGCCACGCGCGTTGAGCAGCGCCAGCACCAAAAGGAACACCACGACGACCGCCGCCACGGGCAACGACACGAACACGCTCAGATAGTCACCGGCGAAGCCGCGGGCAAGCGCGGCGACGGAGACGATTCCGGCCGCCAGCATGCAGTAGCCCGCTAGGAACCCCGCGAAGGGCCCGTACGCCCGCGTCGTGTAGTGCGAGGCCCCACCCGCGCGCGGGTACTTCGTCGCCAGCTCGGCATAACTCCCCGCGGTCAGCATCGCCAGGCACAACGCCACACCCAACGGCACCCACACCGCTCCGCCGGACGCGGCGACGATCTGCCCCACCAGCACATACACGCCCGCGCCCAAGACGTCACCGAGGATGAAGAAGTACAGCAGCCGCGTCGACAGAGCCGAATCGAGCAGGCTCTGCCCCGCTGCCCGCTCCCCGGGCTGCGGCCCGCGCCGCGCCGGCTGCCCGGATGCCGAGGACCTGGAAGTGTCCATGCGCTCAGGCCCTCTCTCGCCCAACAGCCCCCGCCTCACCCCAAGCGCGCACACGGCGCCGCCCGGGCTGCGCCGCCGGGACCGGCCGCCGCGAACGCCGAAGAGCGGACCACCCCCACGCCGTGGCTGCAGGGATGGCAGACAGGTCACGGTCGCTGCGCGCTGCGCCGCGCGGCGCAGCGGTAGATCTTTCCATGTGCAGGTGAGTAGCCCGCCGCACGGGACGCAAAACGCAGGTGAGCGGGTGATACGGCCCTGCCCGGTCCTTCCGGCGATCACACAGGCCTACGGCTGCTGCCCAAAGGCCACCGGCCGCCGAGCGGCAAGTGCACGGGCAACCTCCCGGCTTCCCAGCCCCCTACCTGTTTTAGCTCCCGGGCCGCAAGCTGGCTGGGCCGGACTCAAGCCCCCGGCTCCCCGAGCCCCAGACTCGCCGCCGGGCTTCCTGCTCCCCGCTCCCGGCACTCCCGTCCCCTGACACACGGCAGCGCACACACGGCGAGTGCACGGGCAGGCTGCCGGCTTGCTTGAGTCCGGGTCGCAAGCTGGGGGCCCCAAGCAGGCCGACGCGGGAATCGGCCTCAGACGGCAGGCCGCCTCTCGCCCGTTGTCCGAACCTGCAGCCGGTGAGGCCCTGTTTCGGGCGGGGCGGTGGTGTGTTTAGGGTGAGGGTGAGTGCTTAAGGCCACAGGCACACCGCGGGACGCGTCGCGAGCAGGCGTGCGCTCCTGCGGTCCTTTTGTGTCCTTGTGCCCTCAGGAGGTGCTGTTGTGATCGACGGAAGCCAGGGGATGTCCGGCCCCTTGCCTGCCGGTCCTCATACGGATGGGCCTTCTGGGGGCGTACCTGCCGCTTCGGCGGGTGCGCTTGAGATGCGCAACCGGCAGCTCGCGCGGGCCGCGGTCGATGCGGCGCAGCGGATCCTGGTTCACCGCTACCGTCTGGCTTGTCCCGCTGAAGGTTTCGAACTGCTGAAGCGGACGTCTCAGCGCTTCAACATCAAGCTGCACACGCTTGCTGATGCCGTGGTGCGTATCGCCGGCCCGGACGCGGGTGCCGGGCGGTGGTTTCCGCGCCGGGCCCGCTTCGTCGCCCCCGCGCTGCCGGATCTGGCACTGCACGGGGCGGAGGCCGAAAGCCAGGCAGTGGTTCTTCGGGCGGCGCTGCGGCGGGTCCTGCACGTGACCGAAACCGACATGGGCAACGTCCAGCTCGCCGAAGGCGGGATGCTGCGGCTGGAGAAGCACACCGGTCTGAACCGGTACTTCACTGACTTCTTCGCCTTCGTTGAGGACTCGACCACCGCGTGCGCGCAGGCCGCCCAGCAGCGTCAGCAGATCACCGTGAAAGACGTCGAATCAGCCGACATCTTCGATGACGATTCCCGCCACGCCATCCTCCAGGCCGGCAGCCGCGCCGCCCACAGCCTCCCCCTGACCAGCCGTGGCCAGGTGATCGGCATGATCTCCTCCCACCACGAACACCCCCTGGCCGGCCTCAGCCAGACACAGCTCACCGCCCTGGAGAACACCGGGGCCAGCGTGGGCCGGTGGCTGAACTGGCACCGCCACACCGTCGTCCTCGACGCCCTGGAACACCTCCACTCCACCGCCCGCAATCACCGGTGACCATTTTGTGCCGGGCCAGTGGAGAAAGTGTGCGCAGCCGTAGACCAGCCACGCTGGCCAAAGCGGTGCCTGTGATGACAGTGTGGGCAAGCGGGTGCAGGCTCTGGTCGAAACAGAGACGGTCCCTCGCAACCGGGGCTCGCTTAGGAAGCCAGGCGGGAGCCGTCGACGTTTGAGGTGGACGGCTGTGTGTCCGCTCGACCGTGCCCAGTGCCTGGCCCCGCAGATACATCCCCACCCACCGCGGCACCCACGCCCTCGCCTGCCTGCACACCCACACCGGTCCGGCCACAGCACGGTCGTCAACCGTTCTGCGGCCCGGTGACTTCGCAGCGGCGGGTGAGGCGTTCGTAGGCGCGGACGGCGCGCGACTTTCATGATCCAGCCGGGGATGCGTTCCACTTTGTAGCGGCGGGGGCAGATGACGAAGCCCTCGCGCTGCGGGCCGGGAGCCACCATTGTGACGGCCTTCTCGTCCATGGCATGACAAGACGCTTCCTGGTGCGGTGAGGGCTGTGCTGCGGCGATGCTGTCCAGCAGCTCCCCGAGGGCGACGTGCGCGTCTTGCTTGATGGAAGCTCTCTGATCCCCCTCTGCTCGTGCACGGCTGGTCCTGTCGGCTTCGACTCTGCCTTGAGGGGGATATCCGCAACATTTTTCCCGAACCAGTTCTCACCGGTGTGTGGGTGCTGCGATGTTTCGGGGGTAAGCGGGCAGGGCCCTGCACGGCGCTTCGGAAGTGAGGCGGGTCCATGGATACGGCTGCCCAAAATGAGGGCCAGGAGTCGCTCTCCGGCCGTCCGATGGCGGTGGCTGCCGCGTTCGAGGGCGATCAGGGGATCGGGGAGGCCCGTGCCGTTGCCCGTGACTTCCTCAGCTCTGTGCAGGTCGTCCACGGGCTGCCGGTGTCGGCGCGGGCATCGGGCATGGTGCAGCTGGTGGTGAGCGAGTTGGTGACCAACGCCCGCAAGTACGCCCCGGGGCCGTGCCTGCTGGACCTGGAGGTCACCGGGGGCGCGGTCCAGATCAGCGTGTGGGACCAGAGCACCGACCTGCCGTCGGTCCAGGCCGCCGACCCAGAACGGGTAGGGCAGCACGGCTTGGAGATCGTGATGGCGGTGTGTCAGGACTTCTGCGTCCACCGCGAACCGGTGGGCAAGCGGATCACTGCATCCGTCGTACTCGCCGACGACCCAGGCGGAGACGCCGCAGGCCACCAGGCCATATGAACTCAGGTGGCGTCTCTGGGACCCGGATCGTTCTGTCCACCGGCGTTGCGGCCTTTGGCGTCAGGTCGTGCTGGCTGGTTCAGGTGTGAGCCGGGACGGGTGGGCGACTCGGCAGAACGAGGGGTTGGGCACACAGCCTCTCAGGCTCTTCGCCGTCCCACGACGGCGAAGAGCCACTCACCATGCATGTGATCTTCGCGTCCCGTGGAGGGCGCGCATCACCGTTTCGGTGCGGGGAAGGCGTACAGCAAACCCTGCCCGTGTGGAGACTGGTGATGACGACCTCCCGTGAACGGCGGCCCGAGGCCGACGAAGCGCGTGATGCCACGGTGGCCGGTCTTGAGCAGGAGAACGCTCAACTGCGGCAGCCGTCGACTCCCATGCGATTGTCGACCAGGCCATAGGCGTCCTCGTGGCAATCCACCGGCTTCCGCCGGCGGACGGGTTCGAGGTGCTGCGCGAGGTGTCCCAGCACACCAACATCAAACTGCACACGATCGCGAACGACGTGATCTCGTGGGCGCTGGGGCAGCCCTTGCCAAAGCCGGTGGGCGAGAAGCTGGATGCGGCGGTGCGGCGGCGCCTACATCGAGGAGAAGCTTCAGGCCAGCCCGGGTAGGGCGGCTCAGGTGTCCAGGGCTTGCTCGAGGGTGGGGTGGCACGGGATGACGTCGTCGACGCCGACCAGCTGTAGGACGCCCAGGACCGAGTCCTGGGCGCCGGCGATGCGCAGCCACCCTTGCGCTGCGCTCACTTGCTGGTAGGCGGCGACGAAGACGTTGATGCCGCTGGAGTCCATGAAGGTCACACCGCTGAGGTCCACCACGATCCGCGGCGGCACCGCGTCGCTCGTGCCCAGCAGGGCCTGGCTGAGGACGTCCCTGACGTCGTGGTCGATCTCTCCCCGCACGGTCACGACACGGACGCCGTCGACAACTCGGGTTTCGGCGGAGAGCCGGCCAGGCCGGTCGGCCTTCTGGTTGTCGGTCACTGTCTCCTCGACTGCGCTCAGGCCCGGCCCCCTGGGCACACGATTCTGCCGCACGGCGTCGTCGGGGCGCACCCCACTGGATGTGCCGAACGACACCTCTGTGGCATGCATGACGTCGCCACGGGTACTGGCGCCGTCCAGGCGGAGTGAGTCCGTGTCCACGCTCGCTCTGCTCGTCGCGCTGCTCATGGTCGTCGTCGGCATAGTGCTCACGGCTGGCGCCGCCTCCGTCGTGCACCGTCATCCGACTGGAGTCAGCCCTTTGGCGCCGCGTTCGGCTCGGTCATGGTGATGGTCGCGCTGGTCGGTGTGAGCCTCACTCGGCGAACCGCACGCCGTGCGTGGCCAGCCCGAGCGCCGGAGGAGCCGCTCACAACGGTGGTGTTCCCTCACCGATGAAGGGCACCGGCGTCTCCTCGTCCGGGATGGCGAGAGGACGGATCCGGCGCTCCTGGCCGGTCGGCATGCGCAACCGCGCACCCGTCTCTTACATGGTGTCGGCCATCCATCCTGGGTCATGGCGCAGGAAGCCGCCCCATGACCCCGTGTCCGGGAGGAACAGCCCCAGGTCGGCCTCCACGGCGTTCTGCTGATCTCCAACAAGGAGCCAGGCGTCAGCACAGCGGAGGCGGTCTGCCATGACCTCATCCTGCCTGCGCAAAGGTCCTCAAGGATGGTGAGCCGCACGCCCGTGCGGGGCCGAAGCGGCGGGGAGCCCTGGACGCGTATGACCCCGGCCAGGGCGGCCAGCCGGTCAGCCGGGTGCCGGGTGCCGGGAAATGTCTCACGTTAGACGCTTTGGAGCCTCACAGCCCCGCCCGACCTTGCGGTTCGGATGCATCCAGATAAAGACAAGGGTTAAATCTCAGAGGTAGCCGTCATTCGAGCGGCGCGCAGCCCCTCGTCGATTCACACACCGTGCCTGTTTCAAGCCTGGTGGCTTGATCATGCTGAATCGGGGAAGGTGCACAGTGTGTCCTCTGTGCCGTCCGACCTGCTGGTGCAGATACGGCATGCCTTGATGCAGGCGGGCTTCCACCTGACAGGGGAGGCGGAGGACGGCAGGCCGGGTCTTGCGGTGACGGACGTGCCGGCCGGGGTGCTGGTGAGGTGGACAGCCTCGGACGGGTTCACCTCTTTGGCGAAGGACCAGCGAGGAACCCTGGGCGAGGGCATGCAGGCGATCGTGCAGGCTGCGATATCGAGCCTGCTGGTCCAGCTGGGGCACACTGTCACGGAATTCTCCGACGGCGACCTCCTGGTCCTGGCCGCCGAGGCGAGGGCGTCACGTGATGCCCGTACTGATGATCACGGGGCCGCCGGTGCTCCTCAAGGCCGTTTCAGCTATCACTAAAACCCTGCCTGCGTCCTCTTCGGCAACGCCACGCCCCGCCACCGCGCCTGGCGGGCTGTGAGCCGCCCGTGACTGGGCGCGGCGGTGGCACTGGATGGGCGTCAGCCAGGACGGGACGGGTGTCACCAGCTCATGTCAGGCAGCTGTAGTGATCATGGCTGTTCGCGAGGTGACCACGCTGCTGCCGTCAGGTGCCCATGGGAGGATGATCGGCTGGCCTGCGCATGTATTCACCTAGTGGCTGCGACGCTGGGAACAGCGCGCGAAAGGCCACAAGACTGGTTCAGGTGCTGAGGGCTTGTCGTAGGGCGGGGTAGCAGGGGATGACCGCGTCGACACCGAGCAGCCGCAGCTGACGCAGCACGGCCTGTTGCGGGTTGGCCAGGCGTAGCCAGCCGCCGGCGCTGGTGGCGGCGCGGTGTGCGGCGATGAGGGCATTGATGCCGGTGGAGTCGATGAACGTGACGCCGCTGAGGTCGACAACGGTCCGCGGCGGGCGGGCACCGTCGGGCGGTAGCAGCGCATACCGCAGATGGTCGCGGATGCTGTAGTCGATCTCCCCGCTCAAGGTCACGACCTCGATGCCGTCGACCGCCGGCTGGCCGCGCTGTGCCGGGGCGCGGTCGCCTGTCACAAAGTCCTCGCCCGCACTCGCTGCTCCCTCGCTTCTGGCGGAGTCGGTGCTCCCAGGTAGTGTGCCCGATGGGATGGGGGACATGTATCCATTCGGTCGCCCCCGTCCCTCTACGCCACCGACGAGTCCTGCGCGTGCAGCACGCCCCGGGCAGGGCCCGGCCCCTTGCGCACCTTCGCCAGCACCCACCTCGTAGGCCGGCGGTTCCCGAGTACCTCGCGGACTGCCGACTTCAGTGACGGCTCTAGCCGCTCGGTGGCGACCTGGTCGTAGTCGACGCCGTCGACCGGCCGTACATGGTGGGCGCGCGGACCCACATCCGGTACTGCGCCGCCTCCATGATCGGAGCGCGCTCAGCCGGTTGCGCGTCGGCGGGGCTGGCGCGTCTGCATCCGGCCGTCGTCAAGGACGGCGCCACGCCCATGCGGGCCCCCGGCCAGGCGACCAGACGGCACAGGGCCTGGGCTGAACGCCGGGATGGGGGATTGCTGTATTGGGTCATCGCCGGATGTGTCGACAGGGAAGCGCAAGGTTGACTTGCTGGCCTCGTCCGTTCCTGTCGGTCTGTAGGACCCGGCCACCTTTCCTACCGTCAGGGGCGGCAGGACGGACAGCCTGCGGGGCCGGCGGCCGGTGCCCCCGGGCGCTGGCCCCGCTTATGGCCTGAGCCCTTGCCGGGCAGGGCTGGACCGCAGGTACGACGCATCAGCTGTGTCCCGCGCGGTCCGGGCCCGTTCGATCCCGGTGAGGTGAGACGGTGGCGCTCAGTGAACGGGGTCAGGGCCGTGAGGGATGGGATCGCGTGCGTCCATGCAGGCGATGATCCGCTCGGCATCGTGGCTCACAGCCGGCTATGAGCGCGGCCCACACGGCACGCGTCAGGAGGGTGCGGACTTGACGCCTGACGGACCTGGGCACGGGTCAGTAGTACTGGACGAGACAGAATTCGTGGTCTTCGGGGTCGGCCATCACGACGACCACGCCTTCGTCGTAGTCGTGCCGTTCGCCGGTGAACCGGCCGCCGAGGGTGATCACCTGGGCGATGCCGTGGTCTATATCGTCGACCATGACGTCGAGGTGCAGCCGTAGCTTGCCGTGCTTCGGCTCGGTCACGGGCTGAAAGGTGAGGCGGGGCTGCGGGTCGCCGGGACGGCCGAGGTAGACCCAGCCGGGACGGGACGGGAGTCGAGGGCGGTCCAGCAGGGCGCTCCAGAATCCCGCGACGCGTTCCACGTCGACGCAGTCGATGGTCACGCCGGCCCAGCGGTTTGTCATGTCGTCAGCTCTCCTTAGTTGGCGGATTGAATGTCGGCGGCTCGGTGTTCCCCGGCCGGGCTGCCCGTGAGGTTAGGGGCGGCATCGCACCGTGAGTCGGGTGCGGGACTCCCTGGCGAACTCGCTGCCCGGCGAGTTCCGTGGCCGCGTCGGCGGGTGTGGTCCCGCGGGTCCGGGCGGTGTGGAACACCTGCCGGAGCGTGGCGGTGATGCGGGAGAGACGCTTGGTCAGCTGTTCCGCGGATTCCCGGCGCAGTTCGACACCGGTGGCGTGGATGACTCCTCCCGCGCTGACGACCACGTCCGGCGCCCAGAGGATGCCGCGTGCGGCGAGAAGGCGTGCGGTGGCCGGTTCGTCGAGTTGGTTGTTGGCGGGGCCGGCGACGGCGGCGCACCGCAGCCGGGGCACCGTGCGGGCGGTCAGCAGCCCGCCGAACGCGGCCGGCACGAGGATGTCGACCTCCGCCGCGAGGGCGTCGCCCGGATCCACCCAGGTCGCACCGAGCTCCTCGGCCAGGCTGCGGGTGGCCGGGTCGATGTCGGTCACGATGAGCCGTGCGCCGACCCGGTTCAGGAGTCGGGCAACGTGGGCGCCGACCGCACCGAGGCCGATCACTCCGAAGGTCCGGCCGGCGAGCTCGGATGAGCCGAAGGCCTCCTCGGCCACCGCGCCCAGTGCCGCGAGTGTGCCGCGCGCGGTGTGGAGGGAGGAGTCGCCGCTGCCGCCTTCCTCGACGGGCCGGCAGCAGACATGCACGGTACGTTCGCCGATCACGGACATGTCGGCCGGGCCGCTCCCGATGTCCGGGCCTGCGATGTAGCGGCCGCCAAGCGATTCGATGGCGTCGCCGAGGTCGTGGAGCAGCGCCGTACGCTCTGCGCCGACCGGCCGGGCCGCGCGCGGGAGGGCGACGACCGCCTTCGCGCCTCCGTGCTCCAGACCTGCCAGCGCGTTCTTCTCGGTCATCGCCGCCGCGAGCCGCAGCGCGTCCGCGACTGCGGCGGCGGGGTCGGGGTAGTGAGTGATCCGGCACCCCCCGGCGGCCGGGCCGAGAGCCGTCGAGTGGATCGCGAGAATGATCGCGAGGCCACTGCGGCGGCCGCGCGCGACCTGCACCAACTCGTGTGAAGGATTCGGAAGGTTGGGGGACAGAGCTTCCTCAAGTGCGGCTGTCATGGGGTGAAACTAGCCGTTCCGGCAAAGGGATCGACCCTGCACCGAACGGAATTCGGCGCAGGGGCCATAATCACCGTATGGATGAACTTGATTCGGCGATCGTCCGGCATCTGCAGCGCGATGCGCGGCAGACCAACCGCGATCTCGCCCGCACCCTCGGCATAGCCCCGTCGACCTGCCTCGAACGCATCCGTGCCCTGCGCGGCCGCGGGGTCATCACCGGCTATCACGCCGCGGTCGATCCGGCCGCCCTGAACCGCCACGTTCAAGCGCTCGTCCACTTCCAGATCCGCCCCCTCAGCCGGGCGGTCATCGAGGCGTTCAAGACCTACGCCGCTGGCTTGCCCGAGGTCAGCACGGTCTATGTCGTCACCGGAGGCGACGACATGATCGTGCACGTCTCAGTGCCCAGCGTGGACTACCTCCACGGGTTCCTCATGGACAAGTTCACCGAGCGCCGGGAAGTCGTCGGGTTCCGTACGTCTGTGATCTACCAGCACACTCACAACCAGGTGCTTGCGCCCCTCACATCTTGACTCGCCAGGCCTACTTCGTTGCTGTTCGAGACACAGGGGTGTTGCCTCAATCAGTGTGGGAACCGGGTTGCAGAGGAACCCGGGGCCCCCACCGCCCGGGAAGGTGGTGGGCCGCTGATCCTTTAGCGAGGCCGTCCGTAGTGACGCTGGTTAGTCCGCCGTCGGAAGCTTGATGACCACCGCCCTGTCGAGCTGCTGAAGGGCTGATCCGATCTCCTGGATGAGCGGGACGGCTGCGTCCGGCTGCGCTTCGACTGCCCGCCCCGCCACTGCCCTGTTCACCTTCTTCGCCGCTTCCTGGAGCGACGCGAGGGCGGCCTGTACGCGCTCTCGATGTCCTTCGCCGCGAGCGCCGCCTGGTGCTGCGCCGACGGGGACGACGACCGGTTCCGCGACGCCCGGCAGCTGCTCCACCTCGAGCGCGAGCCGCGCCGACGTGGCGTCGTCGCCGGTCTCCATGGCCACGACCTAACGAAGCGTGTGTGCGCCGGGGGCCACAGGAGGCACGGCTCTCCCTTCTGGACAGCGGCCATGGTCAACGTCCCCACACGGGGCGGGTCGTTGCCGGGCCTTGAGGCAACCTTTCGCCCCGACCACACCACCGACCCGGAGGCCCCGACCACGGTCACGATGAGTCCACAAACGCCCAGGCCGCCTCTGTGGTGGGCCCGACCAGGCCCTGGGGCGCTGCTGCGAGGGTGCACCCCAGACGACGGGGCTTGTGTGCCGTGCAGCGCCCTGCCCCTGGTAGCCTCCCTCGCCGAGCTCAACGTCATGGTCGGGCAGTGGGCTGGGAAGACGAGCGGCAACGGATGAGCTCCCGGCCGGGGCCGGTAGGTGGATGTTCGTTGAACGGCCGCTGTTGCAGCCGTCACCCAGCGAACCGTTGGGCATCAGGAGGGCCGTTTCCGCTTGCGCGTGGACCGCTTCCGTCAGGTCAGTGTCCGCACCCTGTCCGCACTCCTGGCTGCTCGGTGCCGGTGCGGCTGAGCGGGCGGACGGCGACCGTGATACTGCTCGCCGGTGACCTGGTGCTCTGCGACGGAGGGAAGCCGCCTGACGTGGACGGCTGATTGCCAGGAGCGAGGGCTCGGCCTCATCGTGGCCGCTGCCTGCAAGCCCGGCTCTAGTCCGCGAATCTGACCGGCGCGCGAGTAGGGGGTAGCCAGGGGGCAGGACCTTGCCGCGAGCTGATCGCTTGAGGCGTACCGCCGTGGCCGGGCCCGCTTACGCGGGCTTGAGTGTGCAGGCAGACGGCTCGCCCGGTGCCGGCAGGTCGGCCACGAGGAGCCGGTAGCCGACATCAAGGGCTTCGCGGTCGAGCAGGTCGGCATGGCGCTCATGCCACCGGCCGCGGGACAGGTCGTCCTCCAGGCGGGCCAGGCCCGGCTGGAGGACGTCGTCGCTGATCTGGGCGAACAGCGAGATACCGGCCCGTACGTGCGGGTCGAGGTAAGCCTGGGGCCGGCGCCAGAAGGCGGCGAGGAACCCGTCGGTGCAGTCGTGGGGGATAGGAACGGTTTCGATGCGGGCGCCTCCCAGCAGCGTGGCCAGGCGGTCGACCGCGACAGCCCGTGTGCGGTCGAAAGCGGCCGCCTCGGGCAGGTACTCGCGCAGCAGCCAGAAGCTGTGGTTGATGTCGGGGTCGAAGGTGAGGATGACGATCCGCCGCCGGGCGATGCGGCGCAGTTCGCCGATGCCGGCTTCCAGGCTGCTCCAGTGGTGCACGGTCAGCAGGGCCATCGCCGCATCGACCGAGTTCTCGGCCACAGGGAGTGCCTCTGCGGATGCTTCCACGGCCGGTGCGGATCCGGCGGGACGCTGGGCGATCATCACCGAGCTGGGTTCGACAGCCAGCACCGTGTGTGAGGGTTCGTAGGATCCGGTACCGGCTCCTACGTTGATCACCGTGGTGGCATCACCGAGGGCCTGATGAATCCTGGCGGCGATGCGGGGGTCCGGTCGCCGGGTGCCGGCGTAGGTCGCACCGATGCTGTTGTAAGTCGCCACACCGCACAGTCTGCGCTTGTCGCTGCACATCGGGAAGACCGCACGTAGCGTTGTCCGCTTCCACCGACGGACGTGGGTACTGGGAAGCGGACCAGGGAGTAAGGGCTTCCAACGCGGCAATCACCCGCTTGCACGCCGAAGTTCACCGCAGGAGCAGTTCAACTGCACGCAGTGAGTCACAACTCGGTCGAGCACCCCGTGCGCCAGATCACCGTCACCGATGCCACGGGGGACTGGCTTGACTCCAAAGCCAGCCTCACGCGACCTCCGGCTCAGCCATCCGACCGCCATCCCGCGACGTTCGATTGCATGAGGTCTACCTCAGTGTGCTAACCGCAGCATGAACGGATCACGGGCTGGCCGCTGCGCACCGTCAGACACAAATCGGTCGTCCTCTGTCGAAGTGCTGTCATGACCGACGGATCGTAGTACTCCTTCTGGTAGTAGCCCTCGTTGCACCCGGTGACGTATCGCCGTAGTTCGACCGGTAGTCCAGGCACGCCTCGGGACCCACGTAAAGCGACTACTGAGGAGCACCCCCCGGGGCGAGTCTCTCGACGACGAAGCGAAGGATTTCGCGGGCGCGCTCGACGGCAGGCTGAGCACAGCCCACTCCGCAATCGGGGACGTCGCGTACCAGGAGGAGCTGGAGGGGCAGGAGTCGGCGACGGGGAGTTAAGTCCGCCGGTTCGGCGGGTGTGATCGGCCCCATGGTGAGCTGAGCGTTGCCGAAGAGTCGCACGGGCAAGTGGCCGGGATCGCTTGACCCCGGCCACTCGGTCACCGGCCTTCCGGCGTCAGCGCGGTGACAGTCGTGAAGCGCGTGTCACTGGTAGACCCGCACGTAGTCCACCAGCATCTTCGCCGGGAACGGGGTGGAGGCGTCGGGCGGTCCGGGCCAGTCGCCGCCGACAGCGAGGTTGAGGATCAGGTAGAAGGGGTGGTCGAAGACCCATGGGCCGCGGGTCTGTTCGATCTGTGCTTTGTCGAGCGTGAGGACGGTCCGGCCGTCAAGGCTGTAGACGATGCCCTTGCTGTCCCAGTGGGCCGCCCACACATGGAAGTCGTCCGAGTAGTCGGCGTCCCCCGGCAGCTTGTAGGGAGCGCCGATCCCGCCGCCGCCGTTGTACGCCGGGGCGTGGACGGTCGAGTACGAGGTCTTCACGTCCTTGCCGAGGACCTCCATGATGTCGATTTCGCCGTTGTACGGCCACGGGCGGCCGTCGAGGAAGTCGGCGCCCATCATCCAGAAGGCGGGCCACAGACCGTTGCCCTTGGGTACCTTGATCCGCGCCTCGACCCGGCCGTAGGTGAACTCGAATTTGTTGCCGGTGTTGATCCGGGCGGATGTGTACTGGCAGGTGCCGCTTCCCGTGAGCGGATCGGTCGGGCACGAGGTGCCGGGGGTGGCCTGCTTGCGTGCCTCGAGGACGAGGTGACCCGCGCCGTCCATGCTCACGTTGTCGTGGTTGGTGTAGTACTCCAGCTCGTTGTTGGGGCCGGTGCCGGGATCCGCGGACCACTTGGCCGGGTCGGGCTTGGTGCCCGCCGGGGAGTTGAACTCGTCCTGCCAGACGATCCGGGGCGGGTCGGCGGGGTCACGCGGCAGCGGGGGCGGGGTGATCGGGGCGCCCCCGCTGCCGTACACCTGGAACTCCCACAGCGAGTAGCCGTAGGAGGTGGCCCGCTGGGTGCCGTACATGCGGACGTACCGGCCGGTGCCGGAGACGGTCAGGGTCTGCTTGAGGCCGGTGCCGGCGGTGGTCGAGTAGATCGGGGTCCAGTTCGTGTTGTCGGGTGAGACCTGGATCTGGAACGACTTGGCGTACGCCGGGTCCCACTGGAGCACCACCTTGCTGATCTGCGCCGTCGCGCCCAGGTCGACGGAGATCCAGCCGGGGTCGGTCCAGCCGTTGGTGGGGCTGGTCGCCCAGCGGGTGGCGGGGTCGCGGTCGAAGGCGCGGGCCGGGTTGCACTCCCAGCAGTGGCCGTCGTGCTGCGAGCTGGAGGCCGCGCCGGTCTTGCCGTAGGACAGGAGCTTCTCGGCGGGGTCGGGATCCGGATTGCCGCCGGTGTCCTTGGTGCCGAAGACCTGGAACTCCCACAGGGAGTAGCCGTATTGGGTGGCTCGCTGGGTGCCGTGCATGCGGACGTAGCGGCCGGTTCCCGAGACGGTCAGGCGCTGGTTCCCGCCGGTGGCGGTGGCGGTCTCGTGGACGGTGGACCAGGTGCGGCCGTCTGCGGAGACCTGGATCTGGAACGCCTTGGCGTAGGCGGCCTCCCAGTTCAGGGCGACTTCGCTGATCTTGGCGGCGGAGCCCAGGTCGACCTGGATCCACTGAGGGTCGGCGAAGGCGCTGGACCAGCGCGTGCCTGGGTCGCCGTCCACGGCGTTGGCGCCGACGAACGGGTTCTCCGTGGACGAGACCGTCACTGGTCTGCCCTGGGAGAGCAGGGGGTCGGCGGCGTGGGCGGGCGGGGGGCCCGGTATGCCGGCGAAGGACAGCAGGATGACCGCGAGGGCTATGAGCAGGCCCAGGCGGCGGCGCATCAGACTCACGGCGGCTCCTCGAAAGCGATGAGGTGGGGCGAGAAAGCCAGGGAGCGCTCTCTGGAGGGGGAGCCTGCTGCGGGAAAAGAGAGGTGTCAAGGGTTTACGTTCACCTTAAGAAAACGTGTAATCCCGACCTGATGGATCATCAACTCGCTTATGGACTGCCGCTGGACTGTGTGCCGCCACCTGGGCGGCACACAGTCCAGCGTGGGTCAGGACTTCTTGAAGACGGTGACAGCGAGGCCGTCGGCTGTCGTGCCCGTGGAATCGACGGCGCCGTTGGTGCCGAGGACCTTCCTCCAGGTTCCGGCGGGCAGGGACACGGTGTAGGCGTTGTTCGTCGGGTTGTAGACCACGACGGTGTCGTGGCTGCCGGGCGCGCCGGCGTTGGAGCTGATCGCCGAGGTGACGACGGATCCGTCGGTGGTGGTGGACATCTGGGCCTTCACCGCGTCCCAGGTGCCCAGGCGCAGGGCGGGGCTGTTTTTGCGGAGCGCGATGGCGTCCCTGTAGTAGCGGAAGGTGGCGGCGTTGAGGGCCTTCTCGCCCCACTGGAGGGCGTTGACGTGGTCACCTGCCTCGTAGGAGTTCTTCGCGGTCTCGTAGTCGCCGCCCACGACCTTGGAGTGGAGGAACTCGTCGCCTTCGTAGAAGAAGGGGATGCCCTGGGAGGTGAGGACCATGCCGACGGCGAAGCGGTTCATCTGCCCGGCACGGCCGGCCGGGCCGCCGGTCACGCCGGAGTAGGTGATCTTGTCCCAGAGGTTGAGGTCGTCGTGGGCGGAGACGTAGTTGATGGTCTGCTCGGGGTCATAGGCGAAGGCCGGGTCCCAGGGGTTGGACAGGGCGTTGGTGCTCTTGGTGGCCAGCGGGGAGCCGCGCATGCCGAGGGCGATGGCGGAGGTGTTGGGGGAGGAGCCGCCCATGTAGCCGAGGATGCGGTCGCGGGTGCCGCCCTTGATGGCGTCACGGTATGCGCCGTTGAAGACTCCGACGTGGCCGCCGGCCAGCGTGGGGGTCGTGCCGTAGCGGACCTTGACGGCTTCCTGGGGGTCGCTGACTCCGCCGCTCCAGGGCTCGCCGTGGATCTGCAGGTCGCGGTCGGGGAACGTGGCGTTGAGGTGCTTGGCCCAGGCGTCGACGTTCTTGGCGTGGTGGATGCCCAGGAGGTCGAAGCGGAAGCCGTCGATGTTGTAGTTCTTGACCCAGTACTCCAGGGAGTCGCGGATCAGGCGGCTGACCATCGGGTTGCCGTCGTCGATGGAGTTGCCGGTCGCGGACAGGTCGGTCTGCGTGTAGTACTTGCCGGTGATGTTCTGCAGGACGTCTTTGTTGGCGGTGTGGTTGTAGACGACGTCCATCAGGACGCGGATGCCGTTCTTGTGGAACTCGTTGACCATGTTCTTGAACTCGCGCATCCGGTCCTCGGGCGCGGTGAACTGGGAGAACTGCTCCTCGGGAACGTTGTAGTTGAGCGGGTCGTAGCCCCAGTTGGGCACGGTGCTGTTGAAGTCGAAGGCCGGTAGCAACTGGACATGGGTGACACCCAGTTCCTTGAGGTGGTCGATGCCGGTCTTGACGCCGTTGTGCGTGGTGCCTGTCTGGGTGAGGCCGAGGAACTTGCCGCGCTTGGCGCTGTCGACTCCGGAGCTGGGGTCGATCGTGAAGTTGCGGACGCTCAGCTCGTAGACGACGGCGTCCTCCCGCTTGGTGATGGCGGGTCTGGGGGCCCATCCGCCGGTGGGCTGGACGGCTTCGGCGTCCATCACGATGCCCTCGGTGGTGCCGGGCTTGACCATGCGGGCGTATGGGTCGCGGACCGGGTTGTTGCCGACGCGGAACTGGTAGGGCTGGTTCTTGAGGTCGCCCGGGACGATGGCCTGGTAGACGTCCGTGTAGCCGCTGACGTCCGCGGGCCGCAGGGCGTGCGTCTGTCCGCCGACGGTGACGCTCACCTGTGAATTGTCGGGTGACCAGATCCGGAAGGTCGTCCGGGCGGGGGTGTAGAGGGCGCCGAGGGTGCCGTCGGGGGCGGGGCCGGGCGGCTCCTGCGTGCGCACACTCAGGACGTGGGTGGTGCTGTCGTACGAGAAGTCGGTGGTGGCGCCGTTGGTGGGGACGGTGAAGCTGATGTCGGCGCCCGTGGGGCTGCCGCCCTGGCCGTAGCTCTCGGTCCAGGACTGGCCGATGGCGGCCTTGACCTTCCAGGTGCCGGCCGGGATGGCGGTGGTGGACCAGGTGTAGGTGCCGTCGCCGTCGATGTCCTTGAGCCAGGGGGTCAGGCAGTTGGGTGCCCAGTCGGCCGCGCAGCCGAGTTCGGACTGGAAGGAGCCGGCGGCGGTGACGATCTTGTTGTTGATGTCGTCGGCGATCCAGTGGGTGACCGGGTCGTAGACGAAGGTGACGTTCTTGCCGCCGGCCGGGATCTGCAGGGGGATGTCGGCGCCGTGGTACGTGGCGTGGGCGCCGTAGTTGTCGGTCCAGGTGTTGTTGAGGGCCGCCTTGTAGGCGTGGGAGCCGCCGGGCACGGTGATGGTCTTCGACCAGGCTCCGGAGCCGTCGGTGCGGGCACTGAGCTGGGCCTGGGCGCAGCTGGGAGCCCAGTCACCGGCGCAGCCGATCTCGCTGTTGAACGTGCCGGGGACGGAGACGGCGGTGGTGGGTGTCTCGGCCTGGGCGGCGGTGGACAGGGCGGGTACGAGCGCCAGTCCCATGGCGGTCGCGGCGAGGACCGCCGACGCGGCTCGTGCTCTGTGGCGCCGGGGGCGGCGCGTGGTGGTGCCGTGCAAGGGGATGCCTCCTCGGGGTGGGGATCACCCGTTCCGGGCGGCGGGATGCCGCCGGTGCGGATGATTGAGGGAAGGCGGCGCTGGCGTCCTGACCAGCGGCGCGGCTCTGAGGCGGGTGTTCGCCCGCCGTCACGGATCGGCATGCCGCCGGGTCGCCCGGTCGACTGCTAATTCGCCGTCTAACTCCACTTAGTAACCTGATAGTTGTGTGCCGTCAATGGATCCGGCAGGACCTGCGGGACCGTAACGAGAACACGCCTCTGCCAGGCGGGGGAGCTCGGATCGCCTCAGCACGGGCGGCCCGGTGGGCAGCGCCTGCGCGCGCCCACCGGGCTGTGTCGGTGCTGGAGTGCTACTTCTCTACGAATACGGCGACGGTGTGGGCGGGGATGGTGAACGTGCCCGTCGCCCGGTCGAAGGCCGCCGTCTTGACGACGGTGTCGGTGCCGCTGCTCTGGACGGGGTGCAGCACCTGTCGGGTCCCGGCGAGGTTCTTGACCGTCTGCGTCTGAGCGGTGGGTGTGGCGTTGTAGACGACGGTGACGGACCGGTAGGTGTCCAGGCCGCGGCCGTCGAGGTGCTGGGTGATGACGCCGGGCTTCTCCGCCTTCGTCCCCGACAGCGGGAAGGTGAGGCGCTTGCCGACGGCGTCGGCCGTGCCGAGGGAGAACAGCGGCGTGGAGCGCTTGATCTTCAGGTACTGCTGGAACTGGGCGGTGGTGTCACTGATCTCGGCGCAGCCGGGGCGCAGCGCCGGGTCGGCCAGCAGCGGCCTCGCGAGCGGCCACTGGGCACTGTTGGACTCGGCGAGCGGCAGGCCGCGGCCGAAGCCGTTGCCGTCCTGGCAGTTCCACTGGATGGCGTTGAACCAGTCGCCGCTGTCGTAGGAGTTGTGGTCCAGGGACTTCGAGCGGAGCAGGTCGGTGCCGCCCTGGGCCATGGACGGGCTCTGGGAGAGGGTGCTCGTGGCGAGCGCGAGGGCCTGGAGGCGGGCTCGGGCCGCCGGGGTGGTGGTGGGGGCCAGCTTGTATGCCAGGGCGTCGAAGAGGGCGAGGTTGTCGTGGGCCTCGACGTAGTTGACGGCTTCGCCGGGGGCGGCGGTGTAGCCGGCCGGGTGGCCGTGGTAATCGATCTGGGCGCCGGTGCGGCGGGTGCCGTCGCTGGTGGTGAAGGCGTAGTCGGCGAGGTTTCCGGTCAGACCGATCTTGACGAGGTCCATGTCGTGGAGCAGGCGGGTCTTCTGCTGCTCGGGTGTGCCGTTGATCTCGGCCCCGTTGGGGGCGGTGAACAGGCCGCTGGCGAAGCCCTGCCGGCGGGGGTCGGCGTCGGAGATGCCGCCGCCGCGGGCGCCGTCACGGAGCCGGTCGTTGAAGGTGCCGATGCCGGTGCCGGCCATGTTCTCCTGGGTGGCCTGCACGAAGCGGGCGTCGTCCGCGACGATTCCGTAGTCCCAGCCTTCGCCGTACAGCAGGCTGGCCTTGCCGTTGATGCCGTCGCGGCCGGGGGTGAGCTTGGCCAGGGAGGACTTGACGTCGAGCATGGTCTGCTTGGGGTCGAGTCCCATGAGGTCGAAGCGGAATCCGTCGATGCGGTAGTGCTTGGCCCAGGTGGTGACGGAGTCGACGACGAGCTTGTTCATCATCGCGTTCTCGGGGGCGGTGTCGGCGCAGCAGCTGTCGCGGGTGACGGTGCCGGTGTCGTCCAGGCGCTGGTAGTAGCCGGGGACGATCTTGTCGAGGACGGAGGCGGGGTCCTGTCCGGCGGCGGCGGTGTGGTTGTAGACGACGTCCATGACGACGCTGAGGCCGGCGTCGTGGAGGGCCTTCACCATCCGGCGGAACTGGACGATGCGGTCGGTTCCGTCGGGCGTGGTGGCGTAGGCGCCCTCGGGGACGGTGAAGTGGAAGGGGTTGTAGCCCCAGTTGTAGGCGTCGCGGGCCTGGGTGGAGGCGACGCATGCCTGCTGCTCGGGCGAGTCGGGGGCCATGGCGTCCATGTCGCAGGATGGGGTGGCCTGGTCGGCGCGGAGTTCGGGGGTGCCGGCGAAGTCGAAGGCGGGCAGGAGCTGGACGGTGGTGACGCCGGCGGCCTTGAGGTCCTTCAGGTGCTTCATGCCGTGCGAGCCGGGCTCGGTGAAGGCGAGGTAGGTGCCGCGCTTGTCGGTGGGCACGCTCGGGTCGGCGGCGGAGAAGTCACGGATGTGGACTTCCTGGATCTGCTGCTTCTCCAGGGGCAGCGCCTTCGGGGAGCGCGTGGCGTCCCAGTCCTCGGGGGCGGTGGCGCGGTCGTCGAGGTCGACGATCTGGCTGCGCTGCGAGTTCGCCGACAACGACAGCGAGTACGGGTCGGTGACGGCGTTGGTGACGGTCTTCTGCGCCGCGGGCGACCACACCTTGACCTGGTAGCGGTAGTACAGGCCTTTCCAGCTCCGCTCGCCGCGCACCGACCACACGCCGGTGGTGCGGTCGAGCGTCAGCGGCAGGATCCGGGACCTGGTGGCGGCGGGGGAGTCGTACAGCTCGACGCTGACGGACTGGGCGGTCGGCGCCCACAGGGACAGGGTCGGGCGGTTGTCGCGGAAGACGGGGCCGAGGGCGGCCTTGCCGGCTTCGGCCGCGTACAGGGCGTCGAGGACGCCGGCGGTCTGCAGACCGGTGGCATCGGCGAGCTGTCCGTCGGGGCCGATGGCCGCGACGGCGCTCTGGCCCTTGACGAGATCGCGTGCCTTGGCGGCCCACGCGGCGGGGAGGCGCAGCGCGCCGAGCTTCGCCAGGTGCGGGTACTTGGCCTTCATGGACTTCGGCAGACCCTCCGGGTCGTACCGCAAGGGGATGGTGGTGCCGCCGGTGATGCCGCTTCCCGCGGCTGCCAGGCCGCCGTCGGGGGCGCTCGCCAGCTGGTACGTGGTGCCGGCGGGGCTGTCCGCGGCGTCCCAGGCGATGAGGTCCGGGGCCAGCCAGTAACCGGAGCGGGGTGCCAGGCTCGGCTTCGGTCTGCCCGGATAGACGCTCAGCGTCTGGGAGGCGGTGCTGTAGGCGAAGGTGGTCTCCGCGCCGTCGGCGGCCACGGTGAACGTGGTCCTGTCACCCGTGGGTCGGGCGGGCAGGCCGAGGCCGGGCTGGGCGGTGTAGGTGCCGGCCGTGAGGTCGGTGGTGGTGAAGGTGGCGATGCCGTCGCCGTCGGGGTCGGTCAGCCAGGACGCCAGGCAGTCGGCGGCCTCGTCCGTCGCACAGCCGAGTTCACTCTGGAAGCTGCCGAGCGCGGTGACCAGCGTGGTGCTGAGGGTGTCGGTGATCCAGTGGGTGACCGGGTCGTAGACGAAGGTGACCTCGGCGCCGCCGGCGGGCACGGTCAGCGGGATGTTCGCGCCTCCCGGCGTCGCGTTCAGGCCGTAGTTGACGGCCCAGCTACGGTCGAGGGCTGCCTTGTAGTTGTACGTGCCGGCGGCCAGGCGTGCCGTCAGTGCCCAGGTGCCGTCGGGGCGGAGCCGCATCTGGGCCTGCTCGCAGTCGGGGGCCCAGTCTCCGGCACAGCCCAGCTGGGTGTCGAAGTCGGAGGCGACTGCGACGGTGTCCGGCTGCGGGGGCGGGGTGTCGGTCTCGGCGGCGAGGGCCGGTATCACGGCGGTGCCGGCGACGAGGCTGAGGGCCAGGGCCGCCGACCTTGTGGTCAGCCGGCCTCGGCCGGGCACGGAGGTGGAACGTGACGTCATGGAACACCTCGTTGTGTCGCGGGGTGGGGTGTGCGGGTACGCCTGCCGACGACGCCGCGGGCAGGCGGGAGCGGGGCCATCGGCGGGAGAAGACGGGGGCGGGTCAGGCGGTGGTCCACCAGGCGGTGGTGTCCGCGGGCAGCACGGTGTGGGTGTCACCGGCCGTGACCCGGTCACTGGCCATGAGGAGCCGGCCGGGGGTGGAGAGGGTGATGGGGGCGCCGGTGACGTTGACGCTGCAGAGGAACACCGCGCCCTCATCGCTCGTACGCTCGAAGCTGAGGACTCCCTCGGCGCTCGGGAGCCAGCGCAGGTTGTCGCCGCCGCCGAGCGCCGGGTGGCTGCGCCGCAGGGCGAGCGCGCTGCGGTACATCTCCAGGGTGGAGTCGGGGTCACCGGTCTGCGCCTGGACGCTGAGGGCCGCCCACGCCTCGGGCTGCGGAAGCCAACTCGGTCCGTCTTCCACGCCGTTGAAGCCGTACGGGGCACAGGTTCCGGACCAGGGGAGCGGGACGCGGCAGCCGTCGCGGAAGCCGTCCTGGCCGGCCCCACGGAAGTAGGCGGGGTCCTGGCGGACCTCGTCGGGCAGGTCGGTGACGTCGGGCAGGCCCAGTTCCTCGCCCTGGTAGATGTAAGCCGACCCGGGAAGGGCGAGCATGAGCAGGGTCGCCGCCCGTGCGCGGCGCAGGCCGAGTTCGCGGTCACCGGCTTCGCGGATCTGGGTGCCCAGGCCCGGCGGGTTGGCGAAACGGGTGGCGTGCCGGGTGACGTCATGGTTGGACAGGACCCAGGTGGCCGGTGCGCCGACCGGCCGCATCGCGCGCAGGGTGTCCTCGATGACGTCACGCAGCGCTTGCGCCTGCCAGGCGGTGGCCAGGTACTGGAAGTTGAACGCCTGATGCAGTTCGTCGGGGCGGACGTAGTTCGCGGTCCGCTCCAGGGTCGGGGTCCATGCCTCGGCGACGCCGATCCGCTCGCCTTCGTACTCCGCGAAGATGGTGTGCCAGTCGCGGTAGATCTCGTGGACGCCGTCCTGGTCGAAGCAGGGACCGGCGTCATTGCCCAGGAGCCGCATCCGCTCGTGGTCGCCGAGATCGGGCAGTCCGTCGGCCTTGACCAGGCCGTGCGCGACGTCGATGCGGAAGCCGTCCACCCCGAGGTCGAGCCAGAACCGCAGGATGGAGCGGAACTCGTCGCGGACCGCCGGGTGGTCCCAGTTGAAGTCGGGCTGCTGGGGCGCGAACAGATGCAGGTACCACTGGCCCGGGGTGCCGTCGGGATTCTTCGAGCGCGTCCAGGCCGGACCGCCGAAGACGGACTCCCAGTCGTTGGGCGGCAGTTCGCCGTGCTCACCCTTGCCGTCGCGGAAGTGGAACCGTTCGCGGATGCGGGAGCCGGGGCCTTCACGCAGGGCCTGCTGGAACCAGGCGTGCTGGTCGGAGCAGTGGTTGGGCACCAGGTCGACGAGGATCCTGAGGCCCAGGCGGTGTGCTTCGCCGATGAGGACGACTGCGTCGTCCAGGGTGCCGAACATCGGGTCGACCACCCGGTAATCCGCGACGTCGTACCCGGCGTCGGCCTGCGGCGAGGAGTAGAACGGCGAGAGCCACACGGCGTCCACGCCGAGGTCGCGCAGGTAGGGCAGGCGGCTGGTGATCCCGGGCAGGTCGCCCATGCCGTCACCGTCGGCGTCGGCGAAGCTGCGTGGGTAGACCTGGTAGATCACCGCCTCCCGCCACCAGTCCGTGGCGGGACGCGACGAGGCGGGCGGGTGGGCGGCAGCGAGCAACTGGGTCATAAAGACGAGTCCTCACGTCAGGGCGCGGCGGAGCGGCACGCCGGCGTGAACAGAGTGCATCGAAGGGCGCGGTGCGCCCGGGGCGGGGCTCAGCCCTTGGTGCCGCCGGCCGTCAGGCCGGCCACGAGGTGCTTCTGCGCGACGTAGAACACCACGCCGGCGGGTACGGCGATGAGTACCGAGGTGGCGGCCAGGTAGTTCCACTGGGAGTTGAACTGGCTGACGTAGGTCTGCAGGCCGACCGCGAGGGTGTATCTCTCCTCGGTGAGCATGAACTTGGAGGCGAAGGCGACCTCGCCCCAGGCGGTGATGAAGGTGTAGAAGGCGGCGACCGCGAGACCGGGCCGGGCCAGGGGGAGGATCAGGCGCCAGAAGGTGCCGAAGGGGGAGAGCCCGTCGATGCGGCCGGCCTCGTCGATCTCGACGGGGATGGTGTCGAAGTAGCCCTTCAGGAGCCAGGCGCAGTACGGCACCGCGGTCGAGCAGTAGATGAGGACCAGACCGCCGTAGGTGTCCAGCAGGCCGAGGCCGCCCATGATCCGGTACAGGGGGACCATGAGGACGGCGACCGGGAACATCTGCGTGAGCAGGAACGTGTACATCAGCGAGCCGCGGCCGAGGAACTTCATCCGGGAGACGGCGTAGGCGGCGCTGGCCGCGATGAGCACACCAATGAGCATGGTGCCGAAGGCGACGATGAGGCTGTTGAACATCCAGGTGCCGAAGCCGGTGTTCCGGATGACGTGGGTGTAGTTGTCCAGCGTCGCGCTGCCCAGGATGCGGGAGGGGTGCTGGTAGTCGTTCTTGTCCGGGCCGAGGGAGATGTAGCAGATCCACAGGACCGGGAAGACGGCGATGAAGGAGCCCGCTGCAAGCAGAGCGTGCAGGGAGACGGAGGCAGGACGTCGCCGGCTGCTGCGCAGGCGGCGGGGATCGGTCGCAGCCGTGAGGCGCCCTGCCGGCGGGGTGGTCGTGGTGGTCATGCGAGGACCCCCTCGTTGTTGCGCTTGAGCCAGCGGCGGTAGACGCTCGTGAAGACCACGAGGAGCGACAGGCACAGGATGCCGACGGTCGCGGAGCGGGCGTAGTCCTGGGGCTGTTGGCCGAAGAAGAGCCGGTAGGCGTAGGTCACGAGGATCTGGACGCTGTCGCTGTTGCCGCCGAAGAGCAGGAAGATCACGTTGAACTGGTTGAAGGTCCAGATCACGCCGAGCAGGATGACGGTGCTGCTGACGGGGCGCAGACCGGGCAGGGTGACGTTGACGAAGCGCTGCCAGGGGGTGGCGCCGTCCATCTCGGCGGCCTCGTAGAGTTCGCGGGGGATGGACTGCAGCCCGCCGAGCATGGAGACCATCATGAACGGCACTCCGCACCAGATGTTCACCGCGATCGCGGCGACCTTCTGCGCGAACGGGTCACTCAGCCATGACGGTCCGTCCAGGCCGATGCCGAGCAGGAGTTGGTTGGCGACGCCGTCGTCGGCGAGGATCAGCCGCCACGCGAAGACCGTCACGAAGGTCGGCACGGCCCAGGGCAGGATGAGCAGCATCCGATAGAAGCCGCGGGCCTTGATCTCCCGGTTGATGGCCACGGCGAAGCCGAGCCCGATGCCGTAGGTGAGCACCACGCAGGCGATGGTCCACACGACGGTCCAGGTGAAGTGTGGCCAGAACTGGTTGTTGGGGCCGGTGAGGATTTCGGTGTAGTTCTTCAGCCCGACCCAGGAGAAGGTATCCGGGATCTCGTTGACGCCGATGGTGCGTCCGACGTTCTGGCTGGTGGCGTCCGTGAACGTCAGGTAGATCCCCTGGATCAGGGGGTAGGCGACGACAGCGCCCAGGACCAGGACGACGGGCACGCACATGGCCCAGGCGTACCAGTACTGGTGGTAGGAGTTCTTGATGCGTCGCATCGGACCGCGGCCGGAGCCCTGGTCGCGGTGGCTCTGGCGGGCAGGCTTGCCCTCGACGACGGTGGTCATCTCGGCACCTCAGGGGACAAGGAGGAAAGGGAGCGTCAGCGGATCGGGCCGCCCCCCCGTGCGGCAGAGGGCGGCCCTCGGTGGGACTTACGGGGTGCTGAACTCCGGCAGGAGCTTCTTCGCCTCGGCGGCGGCCTTGTCCAGGCCGGCCTCGGTGCTCTCCTGCTTCGAGACGATCTTGATCAGCTGAGTCTCGAACGGCGTGTAGAGCGAGGAGTACTCGGCCAGCGGCTGGCGCGGCTTCCCGGCACCCAGCAGCTTCGCGTAGCCGGCGATGCCGGGGTTTGCGGTCACCTCTGCGCTGTAGGCGTCGTCCCTGGTGGGCAGGGTGCCGTTGGCGAGCGCGACCTTCTGCTGAGCGTCCGCGGAGGTCATGAAGGCGATGAACTTCTGCGACGCCTCCTGGTGGGCGGCGTCCGAGCCGGCGTAGGCGACCAGGTTGTGTCCGCCCAGTGGCGCGCCCTGACCGGCGCCGCCCGCGGGCAGGGCAGCGATGCCGAGGTTGTTGCGGTCCTTGAACGCGGAGCCCTTGAAGACGTTCGCGTTCTCCCAGGGGCCCTGGATGATGGAAGCGACCTTGCCGCTGTTGAACGCGTCCATGATGTTGGCGTAGGCGTTGCTGGTGGTGTCGAGCTTGCGCAGGCCCGGGGCGGCGAGGACGGAGTTGAGGGTGTCGATGCCCTTGACGGCGGCCGGCGAGTTCAGGGTGATCTGCTTCTTCTCCGCGTCGACCATGTCGGTGCCCTCGCCATACAGGAACGGCATGGCGTAGTAGGCCTGCGGGTTGAACGCAAAGCCGTCGACGCCGGTCTTCTTCTCCACCTTCGCCATGTCCGCCTTGAGCTCGTCCCAGGTGGCCGGGGCCTCGGTGATGCCCGCCTTCTCGAACAGCGCCTTGTTGTACATCAGGGCCAGCGTGTCGGTGACCTGCGGAACGCCGTAGAGCTTGCCGTCGTACTTCGCCTGCTCGATCAGGTTCGGCTTGAACTTCGCGCTCTCTTCGGCCGCGGGCGTGCCGTCGAGCGGGGCGAGGAAACCTGCCTGGGCGAAGCCGGGCGTCCAGCCGACGTCGGCGCGCAGCACGTCGGGGGCGCCCTTGCTGCCCGCCGCGGTCTGGAACTTGGTCTGGGCGTCACCGAAGGGCACGTTGACGTATTTGACCTTGATGCCCGGGTTGGCCTTCTCGAAGTCCTTGACCAGTGCCTTGAAGGTCCCGGCTTCGTTGGTGGCGTCCGAGGTGTCCCACCAGGTGATCGTCACCGGGCCGGAGCTGTCGGAGTCGGAGCTGCCGCTGGAGCAGGCAGTCGCAGAGATGGTGAGAGCCGCTACGACGACGGCTGCCGCAAGACCACGGCGCATGGGGAACTCCTCGGGGAAAGGTCTGACCGGAACGGTGGCCCGGACGCTGCCGCCGGAGCGGGACGGAACCGGCGGCAGCTGGCGATCAAGCACCTCCCGCACATATCGGCGCACAGGGAGGCCGGGCCGCGGGTGGGCCGCCCCGCCCGCGGGGAGCACGGCTCCTTACGGCTGGGGCGAGCCCTTCGCGAGCTCTTTGTGTCGCAGACGTTAGCAGGTTATTAACAGGAGTTAGTTAACGTTTTTGTAACGCGGAAGTCCGTCGGCTATCTGCCGCTCACGGCCCGGTGCGAATGAGCGAAAGTGCCGTTGGCCTGGGCAAACCGGGAAAGCAACGAGCCCCGTCAGCCGGGGCGGACGGGGCGGGGCGGGAGGAAGGGGCGGTCAGGTGCCGGAGGCAGCGTGAGCCGTTGAGTCCCTCACGATCAGGTGCGTGCCCAGCATCTGGTGGGGATGCTGGTCCTCTCCCCTGATCGTCGAGCACAGCAGATCTGCCGCGGTGCGGCCCTTGGTCGTGATCGCCTGCCGCACGGTGGTCAGACGGGGCCTCATCCAGGAGGCGTCCGGAAGGTCGTCGTAGCCCGTGACGGAGACATCCCTGGGGACCTGCAGCCCCAGGTCGTGCAGAGCGTCCACCGCTCCGAAGGCGAGGATGTCCGACATCGCGACGATCGCGGTGGCGGGCCGGGTCGCCATGAACTCCTTGGTGGCCCGGAAGCCGTCCATGCGCGTGGCGGGAACCTCGACGATCTCGATGTCCGCCAGGCTCAACCCGGCCTCCTCCAGGGCACGGGTCGCCCCGGCCATGCGGCGCTCGAGCGGCCCCCGGTAACCGCGCTCGGCCCGCTCGGGACCCGGATCGATCGACAGGAGCGTGATCCGGCGGTGGTCGAGGTCCAGGACATGCCGTACGGCATCGTAGGCGCCGCCCTCGTCGTCGACGTCCACGCTGGAAACGCCCTCATGAGGGCTGCTGTCCACGAGCACGAAGGGGATACCGCGCCGCCGCAGCTCGGCGACCTCGCCCCGGTCGTGCTCCAGGCCGCACACGATGAAGCCGTCGACCGCCGCGTAGGGAATCGCCTTGAGCATGCTGTCCCGCAACGGGGGAGTGAGCAGCAGCGTGTACCCCTGCTCGTCGCAGACCTGTCCCACGCCCGTGAGGAATCGGGAGTAGTACGGGTTCTCCATGATCCGGGCGAGGTTCTGGGGCAGCAGCACCCCCAGGGACTGGGTCTGGCCGGCCTTGAGCATGCGGGCCAGAGTGTTCGGGGCGTAGCCGAGCTCCTTGGCCGCCGCCAGGATGCGGTCCCGGGTCGCGGTCGAGAGCTTCTCGGGGCTGTTGAACGCGAAGGACACCGCCGACCGTGAAACGCCTGCGATCTTCGCGACGTCGTTGGCTGTAGGTCGCGCCTTCCCGTCGCTCGCCGTGGCCCCGGGCCGTGTGGCCGGCATGTCAGTCCCCCGTGTCGGTAAACGATTACTAACGGTATAGCGTACGGCCGCCCTCCGGCGCCACCAGCGCCAGGAACGATGCCGTTGCCAGCTGTGGAGGATGCTCCGCAGGCGCTCCGTTCGGAGGGGTCATTAACTCATTAATAAATTCAGTTAGCAAACGCCCTGCAACGTTGTCCTGACATTGCGTCACCACCGCTTCGGTGTGGCGGGCAAAGGCAGGAGGACCTGGGTGAAGGGTCGGCCGGGCGTCTTTCGCCGGCCAGATGCGGTATGCGGAACAGATAGGCGACGCGGGAGGCCTGGTCACGCCATTCCTCGATGAGGATGGGTGGTGTCGTCGTCCAGTTCCCGCAAGAGTACGGCGCGGGTGTGTTCGATGATGCTTTCGACAAGGGAGCGGGTTCTCGCCGGCCTGCGTGTTCCCAGCACGTCGGCCAGCGAAAGTCGAGGTGCTCGGCGGCCTTAGGGAGCTTCGCTGGCAGGGTCTTGAGCGCGTGCCTCATCTGTGCCTGCGACAGATTCGACGTCGGGTAGGCGAGTACCGGGGCCGCCTGGGACAGCCGAAGGGCTCCGGCTGGTGGCGACCTGCGCCCGCATTCACCTCGGCGGGCCCATCGTGCTCGTCCGGGACAACGTGCGCCTCCGTCCCACTGCCGTTATGCGGGAGTTCATCGCTGCGAACGCCACCTGGCCCACCGTCTCCCAGCTGCCCGCCCCACATCCGACCTGAACCCCCAGGAGGGCATGCGGTCGCTGGTCAAACGCGACCTCGGAAACCTCACCCCAGCCGACCTCGCCCAGATCACCCGGGCTGCGGCGTGCGAAGACTCAAGCAGATCCAGTAACGGCCCGACCTGGTCGACGGCTGTCTGCTGGCGCTGGCCCAATGATGGGCGAAGACCGACATGACGCCCTCCGTGAGGTGCGGGGGTATTCGATGGAAGACCGAACCTCCTGGCTGACAGGCTGTGGCTATGAGTCACCAGCCCAACGACGAATCCGACCTTTCCTGGTTGGGCAAGCCGATCGATGCTCGCCCGCTCTTCGGGCCGGAACTGGCGTCGCTTCTTGACCTGCTGGGCGGTCTGCGGCGCAATGAGTGGCGCAGGGCCGCGGTTCCGGGCTGGAGCGTGCACGATCTTGCCGCCCACATCCTCGGCGATTACCACGGCCGACTCGGCTGGAGCGCAGAGAGCCACCAGCGCGCCAGGGCGGCTGGGGAGACGCTGGAAGCGTTCATCCACCGGGTCAACCGCGAATGGATCGGCCTCCACGCCGATCACAGTGCCGCCGAGCTCATCGAGGCCCTGGAACGGGCCGGGACCCAGGTTGCCCGCCAGTTCGAGGGTGACGACCTCGACGCAATGGGCCTGGGCGTGTCCTGGGCAGGCGCCGACCCGGCGCCCAAGTGGCTCGATATCGCCCGGGAGTTCACCGAGTACTGGACCCACCGCCAGCAGATCCGCCACGCCACCGGCCGGGACACCGACCTGGAGCCCAACACACTGTCCACGGTCCTGGACACCTTCATGCGGGCCTTGCCCCACACACTGCGTCACACACCCGCACCCGCCGGGACACAACTCCAAGTGGCCATCGATGCCCCAGCCGTCGGCACCTGGACCGTGACCGCCACCGCGGACCGCTGGTCCTTGGCCGAAGCACCCAGCGGCCGGCCGGCCACGTCAGTGCGGCTGGATCCAGAGACCGCCTGGCGACTTTGCACCCGCGGCATTGACCCCTGCACCGCCCTCGCCCGGGCCCGCATCAGCGGGGAGCGCCAGATTGCCGAAGCCGCCTGCCAGATCGTGTCCATCGTCTACTGACACCGACGGCGGCGGCGATGATTTGTGCCCAGGCCTCATCGAGGGAGCCGGGCAGGGCGGTGCTGGCGAGCCGACTGGCCCCATGGGAAGCGTCACTGTTGGGCTCACACCGCCGTCGCGTCCGCCGCCAAGGGCGGTCGACCTGCGCGGGGGACAGGGCGTGCTCGATGGCCAGGATGCCGGCGCCCAGCGCGCCTGCGTTCTCGCCCATCCGGCTCGGCCACGGGCGGGTTGCTGTTCGCGGCGATCGTCATCGACGCCCTGGCACGACGCTCGCAGGAGGCACATGGCCGGGCATGAGCAGGGGCCAGCCGCGGAGGGGGAGACGTCACGAGCGTCTCGGCGGTCGGATCCATCCTAGGGACCGCTGGACGGCTCGCTGCCAGCAGTCGTACTCATACTCCCGCCGTTCGGGGTCCATGTCCGGCAGCCACTGGGCGGCCCGGTGCCAGTTGCGGCGCAGGATGGCCAGATCCGGCCAGTAGCCCACGGCGAGGCCGGCGGCGTAGGCCGCGCCCAGGGACACCGTCTCGGCGACGAGGGGCCGGACCACGGGCACGTCGAGCACGTCGGCGAGGAACTGCATGAGCAAGTGGTCGGACGTCATGCCTCCGTCCACCTTGAGCTCGTTCAGGGCGAGCGCGGAGTCGGCGTTCATGGCGTCGACGACTTCTCGTGTCTGCCAGGCGGTGGCCTCCAGGACGGCTCGGGCCAAATGCCCCTTGGTGATGTAGGAGGTGAGCCCGACGATGACGCCTCGGGCGTCGCTGCGCCAGTGGGGTGCGAACAGGCCGGAGAAGGCGGGGACGATGTAGCAGCCGCCGTTGTCCTCGACGGTGCGCGCCAGGGTTTCGATCTCGGGTGCGCTGCTGATCAGGCCCAGACGGTCACGGAACCACTGGACCAGCGAACCGGTGACGGCGATCGGGCCCTCCAGGGCGTAGACCGTGGGCTGCTTGGCAATCTTGTACGCGACGGTGGTGAGCAGCCCGTGCCGGGACCGTACGAGGTCGGTACCGGTGTTCATCATCAGGAAGCTGCCGGTCCCGTACGTGCATTTCGCCTCGCCGGGCGAGAAACAGGTCTGTCCGAACAGAGCCGCCTGCTGGTCGCCCAGGGCCGCCGCGATGCGCACGCCCGGCAGCACAGTGCGGGCCTCGCCGTAGATCTCCGCCGAGGAGCGGATCTCCGGCAGCATCGCACGCGGGACCCCGAAGAACTCCATCAACACGTCATCCCAGGTCAGCGTGCGGATGTCGATGAGCATCGTACGGCTGGCATTGGTGGCGTCGGTGATGTGCAGTCCGCCGTCCGTACCGCCGGTGAGATTCCAGATCAGCCAGCTCTCCATCGTGCCGAACAGCACCTCCCCGTCCCGGGCGCGCTGCTCCAGCCCGGCGACGTGGTCGAACAGCCAGCGGATACGGGGCGCGGAGAAGTAGGTCGAGGGAGGCAGGCAGCAGCGCTCGAGGAAGAACTCGTTCCCGGGCTGGATCCTCAGGTCCTCCACGAGCGGCGCGGTGCGGGTGTCCTGCCAGACGATCGCCCTGCCCAGCGGAACGCCGGTCCGCCGGTCCCACAGCACGGTCGTCTCCCGCTGGTTGGCGATGCCGACGGCGGAGATCTGTCCGGGGTCCAGGCCGGCGTTCGACAGTGCCTCGGGCACGATGCGCTGGAGATTGCGCCAGATCTCGACGGCGTCGTGCTCGACCCACCCGGGCCGGGGGAAGTACTGCTGATGCTCCCGCTGGGCGACCGACACCAGCCGTCCGCCGTGGTCGAACAGCATGCATCGTGTGGAGGTGGTGCCCTGGTCGATGGACATCACATACCGTTCAACCATGATCGGGCCTGCTTTCCGATGGGTCACTCAGGCGCTGGGACCTACCAGCGGGCCGCGCCCAGATCTCTGGAGATCGCCCGTGCCGCCTCCCGTAGCAAGGTGATCAGGGCCGGTTGAGGTCGGCCTTTGGTGTCGCAGATCCGCTCGACGGGGCCAGAGACGCCGATCGCGCCCACCACGAGACCGCCCTGCCCCCGGATCGGTGCGGCGATTCCGGCTTCGCCCATGGTCAATTCCTGCACCTCGGCGCCCCAGCCGAGGTCCCGGATCTCGGCGAGCGCCCGGTTGAGGTCGTCTCGGTGGACCAGGGTGTGCCGGGTGTAAGCCTCCAGTTCGGTCTCCAGCAGGGGGGCGACGGGCGCGGTGCCGAAGGCCAGCAGGACCTTGCCGAGCGAGGAGGCGTGCAGCGGCAGCAGCGCGCCCACGTCCAGGGTCTGGAGGGTGTCGTCCGGCCGGAACACGTGGTGGATGACGAGCACTCTGCCCTCCAGCGGCGTGCCCAGGCGGACGGTCTCCCCGCTGCGGCCGGCCAGGGCGTCGGCCCAGTTGAGGGAGCGCGAACGCAGTTCGTTGACGTCGAGGTAACTGGTGCCGAGGTGCAACAGCGCCCCGCCGAGCTGGTATTTACCGGTCGCCGGGTCCTGCTCCACGAAGTCCACGTGTTGCAGCGTGCGCAGAATCCCGTGGGCTGTGCCCTTGGCCAGCCCGAGGGACGACGCCACCTCACCGAGACCCAGCCGCTTGGAGCCGCCGGCGAGCAGACGCAAGATCGCTGCTGCCCGTTCTATGGACTGGACCGGGCCGGTCATGAAGCGATAGTAGTCCGAGTTCACCCCGATTTAGACCTGCGTTCGGTAATGCCGACCCCTGTTCGTTGACCGGCCCTATTCCCCTCCTTAGCGTGTCATGACGCCCGGCTCCCGGCCGGACGACGCTTGCCTGAGGAGGAGGGCCCATGACCATGGCGCAGCTCGGCACCGCGCCTCGCGGGGAGGTGGAACACATCCTTCCAGTGCCGCACGCCGCGGGGGCGGTCTCATCGCTACGTCGGCACGTACGCGCGGTCCTCACCGACTGGAAGCTGACGGGCGACGTCCTCGAAGACGTGCTCCTGGTGGTCTCGGAACTGCTCACCAATGCGATCGTGCACGCCCTGCCGCCGGCGACGCTAAGGCTGACGCGGGGCCCGGTGGACCAGCGCGGCGTCGTACGCGTCGAGGTGACCGACACCGGACCTGCGCCTCCGGCACAAGTGCCGACAGCTGCCTGTGACCCGGACGAGCACGGCCGAGGTCTTGGCATCGTCGCCACGCTGTCGGTTCGGTGCGGCGTGCAAGTGCACTCCGGCGGGACCAGCCGGTGGGCAGAGGTGCTCGTGGGGTGCGGCGGGTCGGGCGGAACCGCGGAAGGCGTCACCGGGGGAGTGACGGCAGGTCGGTCCGCGATACCAGGCTGAACGCTATGAGCGAACCGTCTCCAGGCTCGCCCGGCCTGAGGTAGCCGGAGAGCGCACAGTGCCGCAGGGCCGAGTAGTTGACCAGAGACTCGCCCTTGCGGCGTGTCTCCCGTTTGAACGACGGCCGCAGCAGGTCCGCTCCGCGTGAAGCCACGTCGGCCTCGAACTCTTTGAAGGTGAAGCCTTGTCCGCGATGAGCTGCAGGCCGGGCCGTTTAGTGATCGTGCCCGGCTCGTGATCCAGCATGACCATCAGCACCTCGCGCTCGTCCAGCTTCGGATTCGCCAGGGCCCACAGGACGGGCATGCCGGCCGGGGTGCACACCAAGTACAGCCGCAGTCCCCGGAAGAACCGCGTGGCTGGCCCAGTACCCCTATCCGGCCCAGTCGGCCAGGTCGGGGCGCTGCACCGTGGGCCGAGAGCGGCCGCACTCCACCGGAGTGGAGTCGATGATCCAGTGGTTGTCGAACCAGAAGCCGGTGTCCGTCGCAAGGAGTCGTATCACGCGCTTGACCAGTGGCGGGGCGGCCCGCAGCCACTGGTTTCAGCCCGGCTGCTGGCGTACGTACGGGAACATGGACCCCAGCCGGGAGTGGACGAACCGCAGTCATCTGGGCTCCGAGGCAAAGCCCGGCATGGCCTGGGCGACGGCGAGGCAGACGAGCTCGGAGTCCGTCAATCGCGGTGGTGGCCCAGCCATCGGGCATCCGATCTCGTCGTCGATCTCCACGTACAGTGCGGTCAGCAGGGCGTCCAGGTCATTCACCACAGAACGGTCTTGAACGCCCCGGACGGCTGGTCGATGCGTCTCGCTGGGTTGCCGCCTTGGGCCGGTGGGCCGACCTGCGCACACTGGAACTGTGCACGAACTACTCGTCGGCGGGATGGCGGAGCGTGAGGATCTGCTCGCTGCAGCCGTCGTCGAAGCCGTCGAAGGAACCGGCGCGTACGCGGGGAGTGTCTTTCTCCGCTCCCGCGACCGTCGGTCGATCGTGCTCGCCGCGACCTGCGGGATACCACCTTCTCTGCTCGGTGGCTGGTACCTCATTCCGGTGAGCAGTCCCATCCCGGTCGCCGCAGCCTACAAATCTGGGCGTACGGTCCACCTGGCCGACGCCGACGAGACGATGCGCCGGTTTCCTCAGCTAGCGGTAGCTCTGCCGTATGCCTTTGGCTCTTGCTCCGTGCCGGTAGGCGCAGGTGAGGAGACCTTCGGGGCGCTGGCGATCGTATGGGCAGCGTCACCCGGCAGCGAAGGGCTGTCCAAGGCCCAGCGCCGCCGGGTGCGGACCATCGCCAAACGGCTCGGTGCCTCCCTCGCCGATCTCCGCGCCCGTACCGGCGATCCCCTTGAGTGCGACCCGCAGACGATTCCCGTCGAGACCCCAGCTCCCTCTGCACCGGCCGTGAGGGTCGGCCTGTTCGACTGGGATCTTGTGAACGGCACCGTCACCGTGGACGACGAGCTCTGCGCGATCTTCGGTCTCGCCCCCCGTGTATTCGACGGACGAGCCGAAACGCTGGCTTCCTGCTTGCACCCCGGCGACCGAGCCGCCCTTCGAGCGGCCGCCCGCGCGGCAGCCGCCGGGGGCCGGATCACATCGCGGCGCCTGCGCGTACGGGATCGCGGGGACGGCGGCGAGGGGTACCGCACGGTCGAGTTGTGGGGCCGCGCCCCGGCCAACGAGGTACGGGCACGCACCCACCTGGTCGGCACGGTCGTCGACGCGCAGGCCGGCAGCGCGGCCGTCGCCGCGGTCGAACGACTGCGGGACGGGGTGTTCTCCCTCGCCCCCGACGGGCGGGTGACCTACGCCAACCACAGCGCCCTGCAGCTGCTGGGCGTGCGCGGCGAGGATGTGCTGGGTCAGGTTCTCTGGGACGTGCTGCCGTGGCTGTCCGATCCCGATATCGAGCACCGGCACCGGTCCGCGATGATCTCGCAGGCGCCGGTCGACTTCCTGGCCTGCCGGCCACCCGACCGGTGGCTCGACTTCTCCCTCCATCCGGAAGCGGACGGAGTAACCGGCCGGGTGGTGGCCTCCGGGCAACCGCCCCCCACCTCAACGCCAACAGCCTCCTCGGCCGAGACGGCAACCGCTGCCACACCGGCGCGCCTGGGCGTCATCCACCACGTCCTGCAGCTGGGCAGCGCGCTGACCGAGGCGGTCACCGCCCGCGAAGTCTGCGAAGTCATCTCCGACCAGCTCCTCCCAGCCTTCGGAGGCCAGCAGCTGGCGATCTATGTGGTCCGCGACGGAACGATGCGTCTGCTCTACCACACCGGCCACCACGAAGACTTCCTCGACTGGCTGGAGGGCGTACCACTGCATGCCTGCCTGCCCGGTACGGAGACCCTGACCTCCGGCGCTCCCCTCTTCATCGAGTCGCAGCAGGACCTCTCCCAGGGCTACCCGGGCATCCCCACGGGGGAAGTGAGCTCTTGGGCGTACCTGCCACTGATCGCCTCCAGCCACCCTGTCGGCACCTGTGTCCTCGGCTTCGATGACATCCGCCGCTTCACGGAGAAGGACCGCGGCGTCCTCACCGCACTCGCCGGGCTGATCGCCCAGGCTCTGGAACGAGCGCGGCTCTACGACTCGGAGTTCGCCCTCGCGCGCGGCCTGCAGCAGGCGCTCCTGCCGCACCGACTGCCAGTAGTCCCGGGCATCCGCACTGCCGCGCGCTATCTGCCCGGCACCAGCGGAATGGACATCGGCGGCGACTGGTACGACGTAATCCCCACCGGTAGCGGGGTCTCTCTCGTCATCGGAGACGTGGAAGGGCACAGCATCGCCGCCGCAGCCACAATGGCCCAGCTGCGCAGTGCCGTACGGGCCTTCGCCGCAGTAGGCCATACACCTGGCGATGTGATGGCGGGCGCCAACCGGACCCTCATCGACCTCGACCCCGGGCTGCTGGCCAGCTGCTGTTACATCCACCTCGATCCCCCCGGCCATCACGCCTACGCCGTCACCGCCGGCCACCCCCCGCCCCTGCTCCGCCGTCCCAACGCGACGACCAACGCCCTGGAACTGGACGTCGGCCCACTCCTCGGTGTGGACCACACAAGCGCCTATCCAGCAACCCGGATCGACCTGACGCCAGGGTCCGTCCTCGCCCTCTACACCGACGGACTGGTCGAGGAGCGCGGCGCCGACATCAACGTGGGGATTGACCGCCTGCGAGCATCCCTGGCCCACGCCCCTGCGGCCTCGTTGGACCAACTCGCCGACCGGCTTCTGCACAACGCCCGAGGCTCCTTGTACCGAGCCGACGACATCGCCCTGCTGCTCGCCGAGTTCTCTTCCGGTCACGGTGCTGAGGCGACACCTGATCATGGTGTCGTTCTTCGCTGACTCGGCAAAACGCTAGGGTGGTGCGCCGGCAATCGCGGGCTTACGTCTCTTGCTGGTTTTTGATGGCTGGCGGAGTGACCTTGGTGAGATAGTCGGCGAGGGATTTGAGGATCTCGTCGGCGGTCTTGGTCCAAGTGAAGGGTTCCTGCGCGACGGACGGCCCTACGAGGCCGTCCCTCCCACTGCCTGGCAGCTTGACAATCGGCATGAGGATCCTCGGGTGGGAGGGGGGTTTGGGGTTCCGCCGTCATGTGCCGGTCTGGTCAGCTGGGTCAGGCGGTTCGATCTCGGTCAGCTTGCTTCGCAGGTGGGCCCGTTCGGGTTCGGTGCCGGCCAGGTCGAGTGCTTCCCGGTAGGCCGACGCGGCCTCGGGCAATCGGCCGAGCCGGTGCAGCAGGTCTCCCCGGGCGGCCGGGTAGGGGTGGTGACCGCGCAGCCGCGGCTCGCCGACCAGCTCGTCGAGCAGCGCCAGGCCCGCCTCCGGGCCGTCGCGCATCGCCACCGCCACCGCCCGGTTCAGCTCGACGACGGGGGACGGCGTGAGCGCGAGCAGCACGTCATAGAGCGCTACGACCTGCGGCCAGTCCGTGGTCGCGAGGTCGGCGGCCTCGTCGTGCAGGGCAGCGATGGCGGCCTGCACCCCGTACGGGCCGGGCGGCCCGCCCGTCAGCGCGTAGACCACCAAGCCACGGCCCTCCTCGATCATCGGGCGGTCCCAGCGTCCGCGGTCCTGGTCATCGAGCAGCACCAGCTCGCCGTCCGGACCGGTCCGGGCGTCGCGCCGCGCGTGGATCAGCAGCATCAGCGCGAGCAGGCCGGCAACCTCCCGCTCGGCGGGCAGCAGCCGGTGCAGGATCCGCGCCATCCGGATGGCCTCCGCGGCGAGGTCGAGCCGTTGCAGCTGCGGGCCGGAGCTGGCCGTGTAGCCCTCGGTGAAGACCGAGTAGATGACCTGGAGTACCCCGGGCAGGCGTTCCGGCAGCTCGTCGGCGCCGGGTACGCGGAACGGGATGCGCGCCTCGCGAATCTTCTTCTTCGCCCGAACGATCCGCTGGGCCATCGTCGCAGTGGGGACCAGCAGGGCCCGCGCGACCTCGGGCGTCGTCAGACCGGCCAGACAGCGCAGGGTCAGCGCCATGCGATCCTCCGCGGCGAGAGCGGGGTGGGCGCAGGTGAAGAACAGCTGCAGCCGTTCGTCGGGCAAGTCGCCGCCGGCGTCCGCGGGCGGGGCGGGGTCGGCGCGGTCCGCCTCTGCCTGCAAGATGGCGAGACGGGCGGCGTATGCCTGGTCCCGCCTCAGACGGTCGACGGCCTTCCGCCGCGCCGTGGTCAGCAGCCAGGCGCCGGGCCTGGCCGGGACGCCTTCCACGGGCCAGTGCACCAGAGCCGCCTCCACGGCCTCGGAGGTGACCTCCTCGGCCAGGTCGAGATCGCCGAAACGGCGGACGAGGGAGGCCAGCAGCCGGCCGCGTTCCTCGCGGAACACCGACTCCACCGCCGACTGGCCGGGCCACTGGCCGGGGGGCTCCATGGGCGTCTCGAGTCCTGAGGCTCCCTCGTCCCTCACGTCAGGCCCCGAATTCGGCGATCGGACGCACCACGACCGACCCGCTGCCGCGCGCGCCAGGACAGCGGGTGGCCCAGTCGAGCGCGACATCCAGGTCTGGTACGTCGATGACATAGAAGCCGCCGAGGACCTCGCGCGTCTCGGCGAACGGCCCGTCGGTGACCGTCCGCCTGCCGTCCTGGCTGACCCGCACCGTCGTGGCGGTGACGAGATCCGCCAGTGACTCCCCGGACACCCAGATCCCGGCGTCCTTCACCTCCTTGTCGTAGCTCATCCAGTCCTCGAAAGTGCACTCGGCGGCTCCGCCGTCCTCGTCGATCGCACCAGCGTTGATCAGCAGCATGTACTTCATGGTCCGACTCCTGTCAGGTCCTGTGGTTTCCTCGAGCGGCGGGTCGCCGTACACCATGACAACGAACGGGACACGCTCAGATCGACAGCTCCTCGAAGATTTTCTCCGGGACAAGCTCAGCGCCCATGCTGGTTCTCACAACGGAAACGATCGTTCGTGATACACGAAGATCAACACGACGTTTCCGCAGGTCGCGACTGTAACGCTTCCCACGTAAGCGCCCATGTAGCGAAGACCCCTTCGCAATGCGTTTCGATCATGAAAATCGGCGTTGCCCGTGTATCGGCCCGCGACCATCATCCCGAAGCCCAAGAAGACGCGCTCCGCGCGGCCGGCTGCGAGAAGATCTTCACTGGCAAGGCCTCCGGCAAGCTCGCCCGCCGACCCGATCTTGGCAAGGCGCTGTTGGTCGCTCGCGAGGGCTCGTGATCACCAAACTCGACCGGCTCGGCCGCTCCCTGGAAACCTGATCGAACTGTCCAGGGAGCTCCAAGCGGGGCGTTGGCTTGGCTGTCCTCGATCAGGCATCGACACCTCCACCGCGGTCGGCAGGATGTTCTTCCAGAT
>NZ_JAMJFL010000026.1 GCF_023544665.1 Streptomyces sp. YS415 | reverse complement strand
GCCGGTCTCTTTCTCATAGTGCGGCAAGCCCTGTGTCGAGATGGTCCAGTCGCCGATGGTGACGTCCTCGCCGTAGACGAAGTCCTTCCGGGTGGCGTAACGGGGGCCATCGGGGGTGCTGTGGATGTCGGTAAGGACGGCACCACTACCGGTGCGGGGGTCGAAGAGCGCGTAGACAGGGATGCCGATCAGGGGATAGTCCCGCATCTTGGTGACCCAGTCGTTGTCAGGGTTGGAGCGAGAAACGATCTCGATGGCGGCGATGAGCGTGAGGGGGTCGAAGGCCCCCTCTCCCTCCATGTCCGTCATAGCGATCACCATCACGTCCGGGCGGCGCATGATGCCCTCCGGCTCCATCTCGACGTCGGGTTCGCCCGTGTGGGCCACGATCTCCTCCGGCATGACCTTCTCCAGGCGCTTCCGGAGAAGGAGTGCGGTGAGCTCATGTGGCCGGACAGGCGACATCATGTCGAGGACGATCCCTTCCTTGGTGATCTCGAACCTGCCGGGGAGGGTGCCGTCCGTGGACTCCACGAATTCGCGCATGGCTCGGTACAGGTGGGAAGCACCCTGCCGCGCGTTGTCCGGGGCGATGGTCATGGCGCTCGCTCCTCGTCGTCTGTGCCCAGGGGCAAGGATCGTCACGCTCATGCTAGGTGGCCTCCGGGAGATCGGGTCGGCAGTCGCGGCAGCGGCCGGGGGTGGGGGCGCGGAATGGGCGGTCGCAGCCGTCGCAGGTCTGGAAGGGGTGTCTGGGTTCCGCCGCCGGGGGACGGAAGGGGGGCGGCGGTGGGAGCTGAGCGGTCAGGCGGTGGGCCAGGAAGGCGGCCGGGCGGATCAGGGGTTCCGGCGGCAGGTTCTCGGTCAGGGTGTGGCGTACGGCGGTGGGGGTGACGTCGCGCTCCAGCCAGGCGGCGACGCCGGGGGCGAGGTGCTCGGCGTCGGTGGCGGAGAGGAGGAGGCGGGGGTCGCGGCGGCGGAGGTCGGCGAGGACGTCGACGGCTGTCTGGAGAAGGGCGGGGGAAGGGTGCGAGGGCTGGGGTACTGCGGGGAGGAGCTTCCTGCGGGGCGGGGGCTTGTCCGGGGCCGGGCGTCGGGCGGGCCTGGTGGACGTGTCGGGCGGGGTGGTGCGGTGGCCCGGCCTGTTGCAGGAGACGGTGCGGGTGATGATCCGGCCCGTCTGGGCCCGTAAGCGGGTGCGGTGGAGGTAGCCGTGGGTCTCGAGTTCGCGGAGGGCCGCGGAGATACGGGTGGGACCCTCCGGGAAGCGGGCGGCGAGGGTTTTGATGTCGATGGCCGTACCCGGTCGCACCGACTGGATGTAACACCCCAGCCCGATCGCCAGCAGCGACAGCTCCTTGTGCTGGGCGAGGTCGTTGCCGATCACCGTGAAGTTCTCGGTGAGGCGGACGTTGTCGTGGATCACGCCGGAGTTCGGGCGCGCGTGGGAGTGGTTTTTGCCCGGGATACGGGACTGGGTGCGCGAGGGCGCGCTAGTGTTTTCGGTGTCCATCGGGAAGCCGGTTTCTTCCTCGGTGGTCAGGCCCTCGCACTGGGATTGCCGTCCCGGCGGGGGCCGTTCCATGTTTGCGGTTGTGTGGTGTTGCTCGCGCTGAGCGTAGGGCAAACAACCGGGCTCAAATCCAGCCGAGTTGGGCATATTCACTCGCGGGAGTGAATATGCCCGGCGGGAGGGAGGGGTGGGGCTTGGTGCGGTGCTTTCTCCCCAGGGGGTGGTTCATAGGGAGCGCAGGTCTGACCGGAGCGTGGGGCGTCAGGCTTCGGTGACTCCGCTGCTGGGGGCGCGACTTCGACTTCGGCCCAGACCGTCTTGCGGGGTGGCAGATCCCGGGTCACACCCCAGCGGTCGGCGAGCGCGGTCACGAGGAGCAGGCCACGGCCGGTTTCGTCGCTGCCCGAGGTGTGGTGCTGCGGGTGCGGCAGCCCGTCACCGAGTGTGTCGGTGACCTCGATACGGAGGGTGTTGCCGACCACGTGGAGCAGGAGCTGGAAGCTCCGGCCGGGGACCCGGCCGTGGATGGACGCGTTGTTCGCCAGCTCGGCGACGATGTTCGCCGCCGGGTCCAACGGGAGTCCCCAGCTGCGCAGTTCCTCCGTGGCGAGCAGGCGGGCGAGGCGGGCGCCGCGGGGGGTGGGGGATAGCAGGGCGCGGAAATTGCGGGCGAGTTTCTGAGTCACGTCACTCAGCGTGGCCGGGACTGCCTACCGTGAGGAGTGACGTCGCGGTTGCGTACGGTGACTGTCCGGTGGTTGTCCGGTGCTGTCCGGGCTTGTCGAGGCGTTGCGTACGGGTAGAGGCGTGGCGGGTACGAGGCGGTACGACGGAGGGGCGGCGCGCGACATGTCGGTGGACGCGGAGGCGGGACGGCTCAGGACCGAGGCGGATGAGCCGGGGTGGGAGGTGGATCCGGACGATGAGTGGGGCGTGGCTGTAGTGGCCACGGTGGGGCGGCAGTTGAGGCTGCGGCGGGAAGCGGTGGGGATGCGGGCCGCGGAGTTCGGGAAGCGGCTCCGATACGGCGAGGACATGGTGTACAAGATCGAGGGCGGGAAGCGGATTCCCAGGCCCGAGTATCTGGACGACGCCGACAGCGTCTTGGGGGCGGGCGGGCTGATCTCCGCGATGAAGGAGGACGTGGAGAAGGTTCGGTACCCGAAGAAGGTGCGCGCCTTGGCGGACTTGGAGGCCAAGGCGGTCGAGATCGGGGTGTATGAGTGCAACATCATCGCGGGACTGCTGCGGACGCCTGACCACGCCCGGCACGTCATCAAGGCAGCACAGCCGCCCTACTCACTGGACGACGTGGAACGCATGGTGGCCGCTCGTCTGGCTCGGCAGACGGTCTTTGAGCGCGACCCTGCCCCGTCGATTCACTTCGTGCTGGAAGAGGCCCCGCTGCGCCGACAAGTCGGAGGCACAATGGTGTGGCAACAGCAGCTCGAACGCCTGCTGGAGGTGGGGCGGTTGCACTTCGTCACGCTTCAGGTCATGCCGACGAACACCGAGGCCCATCCTGGGCTGGACGGCAGGATCGAGTTGTTGAAGTTCCCGGACGGGACGGCCGCAGGTCGTTCTGACGGTGCGTTCAGCGGGCGGCCGATCACCGACCCGAAGCAGCTGCACACGCTTGAGCTGCGGTATGGCACCATCCGGGCGCAGGCGCTCTCGTCACGGGAGTCGCTGGCCTTCATCGAGCAACTGCTGGGAGAAACATGATCCGCAAGGCCTCTGCCCGGGACGCCTCCGAACTGGCGTGGTTCAAAAGCAGTTACAGCGGCGGCACCGACGGCGAGTCCTGCGTTGAGGTCGCCACGACCCCCGGCACCATCCACGTCCGCGACTCCAAGCACCGCGACGCCGGCCCCCGCCTCGCCCTCGGGGCGGAGGCATGGGCCGACTTCGTGGTGTCCGTCAGATGATCCAGAGCAGCCCGTTGCCGCCGAGCAGATTGCCGCTGGTCTGGGACAGGCCGAGCGAGGGGCCGGTGAAGACGCGGGCGCCGGTGCCCGTGGGGCGGGTGGAGCCGCCGGGGAGCACGAACACCGCGCCGGTGGAGTCGTTCTCGCTGGGGGCACCGATGAGAAGCTCCGGGCGGCCGTCCTTGTCGACGTCCCCGGCGGCGACCGTCGTGCCGAAGAAGTCGTCCGGCTCGGAGACACTCGGGACGCCCTTGGTGTCCTGGGTGACGGTGTACGCGCCGGTGCCCAGGGCGCCCGTGGCGCGGCCGGGGATCACGGTGACCGCGCCCGCCCACTGCACGCTGCCGACGTCCTCGTAGGGCGCGCCGACCACGATGTCGTCGAGGCCGTCCCGGTTGAGGTCGGCCACGGTGAGGCCGCCGCCGAACGCGTCGCCCTTCTCGCTCGCGCCGGGTACGCCGGAAGTGTTCTGCGTGATCTGGACCGGCTTGGTGTCGGTGGAGATGCCGTTCCCCGAGCCGTGCCAGACCAGGACCCGGCCGCCGGGCATGCCATCGGCGCCCGCGACCGCCGGCTCGTCCGGGTCACCGGCGACGAGGTCGTCGTAGCCGTCACCGTTGACGTCGCCGGAGGCGGTGATCAGGCCGTTGCCGGTGAGTTCGAGCCCGGCGCCGAACGTCGTGTAGAGGTGGCCGCCGGTCGCCTCGCCGTCGCGAGCGCTGGCGACGGCCGGCGCGGGCACCGAGTCACCGCGGAAGTCGCCGAGCGTGACGGACTCCACCGAGCCGACGTCCATGCCCAGGATGGCGACGCCGAACGTCCCGGTGCGCGAGAAGGGCCCGAGGAAGCGCACGAACGCGTCGTACCCGGCGACCGCCACCGAGGTCTTGCCCGCCGCACCGAGGCTGAGCGCGGCGATGTCCTGCCCGTACAGGTGCGGGGACCCGGACGGCGACGGCAGCTCGGTGGCGCTGGTCAGCCCGTTCCTGCCGCCCCAGAGGACCGACACCTGGCCGGAGTCCGTTCCTTTGGAGGTGTCCTCGTAGGGCGAGCCCACGACGAGGTCGGCGTAGCCGTCCCGGTTGAGGTCGGCGGTGGCGGTGGCCGCGCCGAACCGGTCGTACGCCTCCGCCGTGCCCGGCACGCCGGAGGTGTTCTGCGTGAACGTCTTGCGCTGGGCCGAGGAGAGCCCGGAGGACGAGCCGTACAGGACGACGACCGCGCCCGCGGCCTCCTTGCCCGACACGTTCGCGCCCGGCGCGGGCAGCACCGCGTCCTGGTAGCCGTCCCCGTTGAAGTCGCCCGGCACCGCGCCGTGCACCGCGGCCGCCGGTCCGGCAGGCAGCAGCGCACCCGCCGTCAGGCTCGCCGCCACGAAGGCGGCGACACCCCATCTGCGCATCATCATGTCTCCTGCTAGGAAAGGGACTTGTAGCCCGAGTAGCCGGTCGCGATCTTCACGCGGCTGCCGAAGGAGCCCTTGCCGTCGCCGCTGTTCCGGTACAGGTTGCCGCCGGTGTCGCGGGAGACGAGGTCGGACCTGCCGTCGTCGTCGATGTCCCCGACGCCCACGACCACGTTGTAGGAGGCACCCCAGTCGGAGAAGACCTTCACCCGGGAGGCGAAGGTGCCGTCGCCCTTGCCGTTGTAGCGGTAGAGGGTGTTGGTCTTGTCCTGGGCGAGCAGGTCGGCCTTGCCGTCGCCGGTGATGTCACCGACGCCCACGATCTTCTTGTACGTCTTCCAGTTGTCGTAGAGCTTCACGCGGGCGGCGAGCTTGCCCGTGCTGGTGCCCTCGTGGAGGTAGACGGTGCCGGTGGAGGCGTTGCGGGCCAGCAGGTCCGGGCGGCCGTCGCCGCTGAGGTCACCCGGAGAGGTCAGTACGTCGTACTGGGTCCAGCCGCTGGTGGCGAGGGTGGTGTACGACGTCGACGGCTTGACCGCCGCGCCGCAGCCCGGCTTGTACAGGCGCAGGGCGCCGCTGCTGTAGCGGACCAGGACGTCGTTGCAGCGGTCACCGCTCAGGTCGCCGAAGGGGATGGCCTTGACGGTGGTGGGCCAGCCGGTGCCGGTCAGCTTCTCGCCGAACTTGCCCGAACCCGTGCCGGAGTGCCAGGTCAGGCCGCCGGAGGAGTTGAGGGTGAGCAGATCACCGCGGCCGTCGGGGCCGTCCACGCTGGTGAAATCGTGCCGGACCGCCGAGCCTCGCTCCATGAAGACGTTGCCGCTGACCACGGTGTTCGCGGTGGTGGTGCCGAGGCCGATGGCCTTCAGCGTCCAGGTGACGGGACCGTTCGGGAAGTAGGTTCCGTCGGCCGCCTTGCCGGTCCACGTCAGTGACACCCGGTCCGTGCTGGCGCCGCCCGTGAAGGTGCGCGTGGCCCTGCCGTTCGCCCCGCTCTGAAGGGAGGTGAAGGTGAGCGACCAGGAGGTGACCGGGCGGGACAGCTCCACGTCGGCCTCGTACGGCATGCCCGGCGTGACGAGGTCGGCGTACGCGCTGTCGAAGGCGGTCACTGCGGAAGGGGTGATGCCCGTGGTGGTGACCTGAACGCGCTCGTAGAGGTCGAACCAGGCGACCAGGCCCGTGTACTCGTCGACCGTCCAGCGGTAGCGGCGGTCCAGGGCAACGCCGCTGTCGGGGAGCCGGGAGGCCAGCACCCGGGTGGTGCCGGTGGCGGCCTCGGTCAGCACCAGGGCGCCGGTGGCGTGGTCGTGGCGGACCGTGAAGCCGTCGCCGAGCAGCACGTCACCAGGGGCTACCGCCTTCGCCGTACCCGCCTTCGTGTCGTACACGCCCGCCGAGGCCGACCCGCAGGCCCAGTACACCCAACGGCCCGCCGCCTGAAGCTCGCTCGGCACACAGCCGAGGCCCGGCACGGTCACCGTGGCGAGGGTCTTCCGCGTGGTGAGGCTGTACGAGGTCAGCTTGCCGGCGGTGGTGGTGGCGCTCCACAGGGTGGGGCCGTTGAGGGCGGCGGCACGCGCCGAACGCTTCAACTGCTGCCCCTGGCCGAATTCGCCGACGTACTGGGTGGATCCGGCGTTGTAGACGGCGTAGTCGTCGGAGACGTCGACGATCGAGCCGCCCCCGGTGCCGAACTCCAGGTCGCTGCCCGCGATGGCGGTGATCCGGTCGGCGTTCTCCAGACCGACGTCGGCAAACGTGCTGAGGTAGACGTCATCCGGCTCGGCGCCGGTGTTGCCCCACAGGGGTATGCAGGTGGTGCTGCCCTTGTGCGGGCAGACCGCTTTGGACGAGAGCTGGGCGCTGTCCACGGCGGCGGTCGCGGTCAGTTCCGTGGAACCGTTGGTGGTCAGGGAGCGCAGGGTCGAGTAGCGACCGGAGTCGACGACGCGCAGGCTGCCCCGGCTGAGGGCGAGGCCACGCTTGGCCTTTTCCAGCGCCGGGACCTGCTGCAGCTTCTCCAGCGCCGGGGTGCCGTCCTCGGCCTCGCTCACCCGCTGGAGCCACCAGTCGTCGGCGCCGGTGCCGCCGGTGACCAGGGCGCCGCCGGGGGCGGGGAGCGCGTATTCGCCGGCGTTCGACAGCAGCGTTCGCGTGGAGCCGTCGGTCAGCGAGAGGGCGACGACTTCGAAACCGGACGGCAGCAGGAGCCAGTCGCCGACCAGGACCGGCTCGCCGTTGATCTCGTCGGGATACGGCAGCGTGACGACCTGCTCCGGGGCGGTGAGGTCGGTGCGGGACTTCAGGTGCAGTTCGCCCGTGCTGCCGTCGTACCAGCCGACGCGGTCCGCGCTCAGCACGTAGTCGTCGGCGTCGCCTGCGAACACCTCGGTGCTCACGGCCGAGTCGACGTCGATGTAATGGATGCCGCCGTTGCGCGCCCACAGCACGCCCTTGGAGTCCGCGGCGACGACCTGGTTGTCCAGGATGTTCGTGGTCTCGCCGGTGAGGCGGCGGGTGCGCTGGGCGCCCTCGACGAAGTCGATCAGAGCGTTGTTCGTGACGATGGTGTCCCCGGCCAGGGCCCGGTAGTAGCCCTCACTCGAGCTGCTCCAGGTCACCGCCCTGGACGTGGCCGTCGCCGGGTCCCAGAGGGTGACGGACGGGGCGGACAGCGCCGAGGGCAGGGCGACCAGGTTGCTGTCCGAGCCGTACCAGGCCGTACGGCAGGCGGAGGTGAGGTAGGCGCAGCCGGCGCCGGGCGTGTAGACGCCGTCCGCGGTCTCGACGGTGACCGTGTCACCGGTCGCGTAGTCCGTCCACAGCAGCCCTGCCACACCGTCCGCCCGGTGCAGATAGCCGCTCTCGCCCGCGACGAAGGGGCGGTCCTCACGCGGATCGGCGGAGCTGGGATCGCTCAACGTGATCCTTGTGGTGGCGGCCTCGGCCGCCTGCGCCGTGTCGCCGCCCTCCGACAGGACGACGACGGACGCGGCCGCGACGGCGACCACGAGTGAGGAGACGGCAGCGGCCAGACCGCCCCGTCTCAGGGCGTGTCTGCCCACGTGAGGTTCCCTCCCCTGCGAGGGCCCTCGCCTTCGCACAAGTGGCCGGATGCTATCAGCGGTTGATCATCAGGCGGACGGTGCGGTGGCGCCGTCCGCCTGAGGGGGCCGCTAGCGGGCCACGTACTGGGTCAGGATGGCCTGGACCTCGTAGATGTCGACGCCCTTGGTGAAGGTCTTGGTGATCGGGAGCTGGGCGCCGGAGACCCAGATCTTCAGTTCGGCGTCGAGGTCGAAGGTGCCGGCCGTCTCCACCGCGAAGTGCGTGATGCTGCGGTAGGGGATGGAGTGGTACTCCGTCTTCTTGCCGGTGATGCCCTGCTTGTCGACCAGGATCAGGCGGCGGTCGGTCAGCAGGATGGTGTCGCGGACCAGCAGGTAGGCGGCGTGCACCTGCTCGCCCTGGCCCAGCAGCCGGGCGTAGTCCTGCGCGGCCTGCGCCGGGTCGATCGGGTGTGCGTTGCCGAAAAGAGCCATGAGAGGACCCCCCACTCGAATGTCACGCGGCCTTGGCCGGTCACGTGATCTTGGCCAGATATATCTGGTGAGTGAGGGGTCCGAGAAGGGCTGTTACGCGGCTGTGTCCCCGCCGAAGCGCTCCTTGTACGTCTCCAGGTCCTCGTCCGTGAGCTTGGCGAACAGCACCGGCGGGACCGTGAAGGGCGTGCCGGCCGGGACGAAGGACAGGGACTTCGCCTCGTCGGCCGACACCCAGGCGGCGGTGTCGTCGGCGAGCGTGAAGGCCTGGCGCATGGCCGCCGAGGTCGCCGGGATGAAGGGCTCCGAGACCACCGCGTACAGGTGGATCAGGTTCATCGCGGTACGCAGCGTCAGGGCCGCGGCGTCCTTGTCGGTCTTGATCTCCAGCCAGGGGGCCTTCTCCTCCAGGTAGGAGTTGCCCGCCGACCACAGCGCGCGCAGCGCGGCCGCGGCCTTGCGGAACTGCAGGGCCTCCATCTGCTGCTCGTACTCCGCGAGCAGGCGGGCGATCTCCTCGCCGAGGCGGGCCTCCGCCTCGCCGGGCGTGCCGCCGGCCGGGGCCTCCTCGCCGAAGCGCTTCTTGGAGAAGGACAGGACGCGGTTGACGAAGTTGCCCAGGGTGTCGGCCAGGTCCTTGTTCACCGTCGCCGTGAAGTGCTCCCAGGTGAAGGACGAGTCGTCCGACTCCGGGGCGTTGGCGATCAGGAAGTAGCGCCAGTAGTCGGCGGGGAGGATGTCCAGGGCCTGGTCGGTGAAGACGCCGCGCTTCTGGCTCGTGGAGAACTTGCCGCCGTAGTACGTCAGCCAGTTGAAGGCCTTGACGTAGTCGACCTTCTTCCACGGCTCGCGCACGCCCAGTTCGGTGGCCGGGAACATCACCGTGTGGAACGGGACGTTGTCCTTCGCCATGAACTCGGTGTAGCGGACGGTGTCGTCGGCCTCGTACCACCAGGACTTCCAGTCCCGGTTCTCCGGGTCCTGGTCCGCCCACTCCTTCGTCGCGCCGATGTACTCGATCGGGGCGTCGAACCAGACGTAGAAGACCTTGCCCTCCGCCGCCAGCTCCGGCCAGGTGTCGGCCGGGACCGGGACGCCCCAGTCCAGGTCACGGGTGATGGCGCGGTCGTGCAGGCCCTCGTTCAGCCACTTGCGGGCGATCGAGGAGGCGAGCTGGGGCCAGTCGTCCTCGTGGCGGGCGACCCACTCCTCGACCTCGTGCTGCAGCTTGGACTGGAGGAGGAAGAGGTGCTTGGTCTCGCGGACCTCCAGGTCGGTGGAGCCGGAGATCGCCGAGCGCGGGTCGATCAGGTCGGTGGGGTCCAGGACGCGGGTGCAGTTCTCGCACTGGTCGCCGCGGGCCTTGTCGTAGCCGCAGTGGGGGCAGGTGCCCTCGACGTAGCGGTCCGGGAGGAAGCGGCCGTCGGTGGGGCTGTACACCTGGCGGATGGCGCGCTCTTCGATGAAGCCGTTCTCGTTGAGGCGGCGGGCGAAGTGCTGGGTGATCTCGACGTTCTGCGGGCTGGAGCTGCGGCCGAAGTAGTCGAAGGCCAGCGCGAAGCCGTCGTAGACCGCCTTCTGCGCGTCGTGCGCCTGCGCGCAGAACTCGGCCACCGGCAGGCCCTGCTCCTTGGCGGCCAGTTCGGCGGGGGTGCCGTGCTCGTCGGTGGCGCAGATGTACAGGACGTCGTGGCCGCGCTGGCGGAGGTACCGGGAGTACACGTCCGCCGGGAGCATGGACCCCACCATGTTGCCCAGGTGCTTGATCCCGTTGATGTAGGGAAGGGCGCTGGTGATGAGGTGTCGAGCCATGGTGTGGCTGCTCCCGGGTCGGTCGTTTGCGAACCTAGGAATCGTAGCCGACATGGGTGGGCCGCCCGCTTCCCGTTTTGAGGGGTGGGAAGGGGCGGCCGTCGTCTTTCGGATGGCGTCTTGCGGTTGGCGTCTTTCGGTTACGGCTTCCAGTTCGCGAGTACGCCGGTGTAGAGCTCGGTGTCGGTGAGCTCGCGGGGGGTGGGGCCCGCGTGGAAGAAGGACGTGTTGCCGGTCTTCAGCTTGCGGAGGTAGTCGAAGGCCTTGTTGTCGTGCTCGCCGAAGGCGACGAAGGCGAAGTGGATGTGGGGGTGGTTCTTCGCCGCGTCGGTGAGGGCCTGGGTGGCGGGGGTCTTCGCGTCCGGGGCGCCGTCGGTCTGGAAGATGACGAGGGCGGGGGTGCGGGGGGCGTCGGGGTCGTCGGAGGTCGTCTTCTCGTGGTGGGTGACGACTTCCTCCACCGCTACGTGGTAGCTGGTGCGGCCCATGCGGCCGAGGGCCGCGTGCAACTCGTCGATCTTGTTCTCGTGGTTGGTGAGGGTGAGTTCGCCGGTGCCGTCGAGCTCCGTGGAGAAGAAGGTGACGTGGACCGTGGCCTCGGGGTCGAGGTGGGCGGCGAGGGCGAGGGTCTGTTCGGCGAGGGCCTGGGCGGAGCCGTCCTTGTAGTACGGGCGCATGGAGGCGGAGCGGTCCAGGACGAGGTGGACCTTGGCCCGGGTGCCGGTGAGGTCGTTCTTCTTGAGGGTGGTGGTGGCTGCGCGGTAGGCGGTGGCCAGGCTGGGGGCGGCGGTCTTGAGCTGGGTGAGGGTGGTGGCGGGGGACGTGGTGGCGGGTGTGGGTGTCTGCTCGGCCTCGGCTTCGCCTTCGGCCGGGTCGTTCCCACCCGCACCACCCGTGCGGGTCTCGTTGTCGGCCGCGGGTGGCCCCTGTGGGGCTTCCTCGCCGTCGGCGGCCGCGGGCTCCGGCTCTGCGGCGGCCTTCGGCTCCACGGCGGCCTTCGGCTCTGCGGCCGTTTCTGCCTCTACGGCCGGCTCGGGCTCTGCGACTGCGACGGGCTCCGCCGTCTTCGCGTCGGGCTTTGCTGTTTCCGTGACCGGCTCTGCCGTCTCCGCGACCGGTTCGGGCTCAGCCTCCGCCACCGGCTCGGGCTCGCGCTCCGTCACCGGTTCGGGCGTCTCCAGCTCCGGCTCGAGTTCGATCACCACCACCGGCTTCTCCGGCTCGGGCGTCTGTGACTCCGGCTCGGCCACCGGGGTCTCCGCCTCCGGCTCCCGGTCGATCACCGGCTCAGCCGTCTCCGCCGTCGGCTCGGCCACCGGCTCCGGCGTTTCAGCCTTCGGCTCGCGCTCTGCCGCCTGCTCAGCCGTCTCCGCCGCCGGCTCGGCCACCCGCTCCGCTGCCGTCGGCGGAGCCGTCTGCTTCGGGACCGTGACGTTGTCGAAGGCCGCCGCTACCAGTTCGTGGTCGTCCGTCGCCGGGCGGGGCTCGGGGACCTGAGCCGGTGCCGGGGCGGGGGTCTCGGCCGCCGGGGTTGTGGCGGGGGTCTCGGCCGCCGGGGTCGGGTCGGGGGTCGCCGTGGGCGCAGGCTGCGTCGGCACGGTCGGCTTTGTCCCTTCCGCACCCTCTGCCTCGGCCGTACGCCCCTTTCGGGTGCGGCCCAATGCGTTCCGCAGGAGAGTGAGAATGCCCATGTGCGCAACCCTTCGGATGAGTTGTAGCCCGTAAATCCCTGGCCAGGACGGACACGTAAGGTTAGCCGCCCCGGGCGATGATCTTCGGCTGCCCTCCCCCGAGCCGCGTCGCCCGCGACAACCGAGGGACCGATACCCCCAGTTCACTCGTCGTTCATCGCTCGTCCCCGCGTTCGCACAAACGCCCACCTACCGTCCGTCACGCTGGATCCAAGGGGAAGCTAGGGGAGAACAAAGTGCGCATTCCGCTGCCGCTCATCAGAACGAACGGTTCACATCCCGGCGGTCGTTCCGCCATGACCTGCCGTTTCCGGTGTGGTGACGCCTGTTTCCACGAGGTGCCCAACACCACCGCAAACCCGTACGTCGGCGACGTCATCGCCGGCGCCCTGAGCCGCCGTAGCGTGATGCGTGCCGCCGCCGTCGTGACCGCCGCGGCCGCCGCCGGCACCGCCGTGAGCGTCGCCGCCGCGCCCGCCGCCGAGGCCGCGCCCGCCGGCACGGGCAAGCCCGGCACCGCCAAGGGTGCCCGGGGCCTGCGCTTCACGGCCGTCGCGCCCAACACCGCCGACGCCGTCACCGTGCCCGAGGGCTACGGGCAGAACGTCGTCATCCGCTGGGGCGAGCCCATCCTGCGCGGTGCGCCCGCCTTCGACCCGGAGAAGCAGACCGCCAAGGCGCAGGCCCAGCAGTTCGGCTACAACTGCGACTACCTCGCCCTGCTCCCGCTGCCCGGCGAGTACAACCGGCAGATCCTCGTCGCCAACCACGAGTACACCGACGAGATCCTGATGTTCCGCGGCTACGACGCCGCCAACCCCACCCGCGAGCAGGTCGAGATCGCCTGGGCCGCGCACGGGCTGTCCGCCGTGGTGGTGGAGGGCAACAAGAAGAACGGGCAGCTCAAGCCCGTTCCCCGGCACCCGCTCAACCGGCGGATCACCGCCACGACCGAGTTCCGGATCACCGGCCCCGCCGCCGGTTCCGACCTGCTGAAGACCTCCGCCGACCCCTCCGGCACCAAGGTGCTCGGCACCCTCAACAACTGCGCCGGCGGCACCACCCCGTGGGGCACCACGCTGCACGGCGAGGAGAACTTCAACCAGTACTTCGCCAACAGCAGCCGCGCCACCGACAAGCGGTACGGCATCGGCACCGGCCCCACCGAGCGCAAGTGGGAGCTCTTCGACAAGCGCTTCGACGTGGCCCAGGAGCCCAACGAGGTGCACCGCTTCGGCTACGTCGTCGAGCTGGACCCGTACGACCCGCACTCCACGCCGCGCAAGCACACCGCGCTCGGCCGCTTCAAGCACGAGGGCGCCACCGTGCGGCTCACCCACGACGGCCGTCCCGTCGTCTACAGCGGTGACGACGAGCGGTTCGACTACTTCTACAAGTTCGTCGGCAGCAAGCGGATGAAGAAGGGTTCCGGCCGCGCGGTGCGCGAGCACAACCTCTCGCTGCTCGATGAGGGCACCCTCTACGTCGCCAGGCTCACCGGCGACTCGCCCGCCATCGAGATCGACGGCACCGGCAAGCTCCCGGCCGACGGCGAGTTCGACGGTTCCGGCGAGTGGATCCCGCTGGCCACCGCCACCGCCAAGGGCGCCGTCAGCCATGTCGAGGGCATGACCGCCGAGGAGGTGTTCGTCTTCACCCGGCTCGCCGGTGACAAGGTCGGCGCTACCAAGATGGACCGGCCCGAGGACGTCGAGCCCAACCCGCACACCGGCAAGGTGTACATCGCCCTCACCAACAACAGCAACCGCGGCAAGACCGGCTACGCCCCCGCCGACGAGGCCAACCCGCGCAACAGCAACAAGCACGGCCAGATCCTGGAGCTGACCGAGCGCTGGAACCGCGCCGACAGCACCCGGTTCGCCTGGAGCCTGTTCCTGGTCGCCGGTGACCCGAGCGACCCGGCCACCTACTTCGCGGGCTTCCCGAAGGACCAGGTCAGCCCGATCTCCTGCCCGGACAACGTCGCCTTCGACCCGTACGGCAACCTGTGGATCTCCACCGACGGCGCCCAGCTGGGCTCGCACGACGGCCTGTTCGGTGTCGCCACGCGCGGCGAGCGGCGCGGTGAGCTGAAGCAGTTCCTGACCGTGCCGAAGGGTGCCGAGACCTGCGGCCCGATCATCCAGGACCGCCGCGTCCTGGTCGCCGTGCAGCACCCGGGCGAGATCGACGGCGCGACGGTCGAGGCCCCGGCCTCCACCTGGCCCGACGGGCCCGGCACCTACGTCCGCCCGGCCGTCGTGGCCGTGTGGCGCAAGGACGGCCGCGACATCGGCGTCTGACCCGCAGCGGGGGCCGGGCACGGACCGGCGCGGCGGCCGCGTCCGTCCGTGCCCGGCGCCTCAGCGCGGGGAGGCGATGGCCCTGGCCGCCGCCACTTCCTGCCGCAGCGGCTCCAGGACGCTGCCCGACGGTCCGGTGAGGTCGGTGCGGACCGCGTACAGCACGTCCACCTCTCGCAGGCCCTCCGACAGCTCCCTCAGTTGCCGGGCGACCTGCGCGACCTCCGCCTGCGACGGCGGCACGGCTCCGTGCTTGACGCGGACCCGGGCCGCCGTCGTCGCGTCGACGATCCGTTCCACGGCGACGACCAGCGGCCACCAGGCGGCGGCCCGGCGGCCGGTGGGCGGCGGTTCGGTCAGGGCGCGCTGGAACTCCGTACGGATGACGGACAGGTCGCGGTACAGGCCGCGGCGCATCCGCGCGCGGGCGGGCGGGTCGACCGCGTCCGCGCCGAAGGCGCCCTCCACATAGCGGGCGGTGGCCGCCACCGCCTCCGCGAGCCGGTCGCCGACCCGGGTGTGCCAGCTCTCCGGCCACAGCAGGTACCCGGCGACCAGCGCGATGCCGCAGCCCATCAGCGAGTCCACCAGCCGGGGCAGGAGCAGCGCGGTGCCCTGCTGGTTCAGCACGTCGGACAGCAGCAGGATCACCGGTGTGATGGCCGCGGTCTGGTAGCCGTAGCCGCGCGGGGTGAGGGCCGGGATCAGCGGGGCGAGCAGCAGCATCACCGGTACGTCCCACCAGCCCCGGGGCACCTCCGAGAGCACCGCCGCCGCGACGACCAGTCCGGCGACCGTGCCGAGCGCGCGCAGCAGGGCCCGGGAGAAGACCGAGCCGAAGTCGGGCTTCATCACGAAGGTGATGGTCAGCGCCACCCAGTAGGAGCGCGGCACCGGCACGATCGACACCAGCACCTGGGCCACCCCGATGCACAGGGCGAGCCGCAGGCCGTAGCGCCAGGAGGCGGCGGACAGGGCGACGTTGCGGGCGGCGCGGGCGGCCCGGATGCCGAGGGCCGCGGGGCGGCCGAGCCGGTCGTCGATGCCGCGGGGGTCCACGTCGGGGGCGGCGACCACGTCGGCGGCATGGCGCAGGGCGTGGTCGACAGCGCGCCCGGTCTCGGTCGTCGGGGTGGGCAGCCGCAGCCCTATCGGGCCGGTGAAGCCGGTCTCCACGGCGTGCGCGAGGTGCCGTACCGCCTCGGGGAGTTCGGGGGGCAGCGGTCTGCCGTCCTGGTGAGCGGCGGGGGCGGCCTCCACGACCGGGATGACCGCGTTCAGCTGGGCGAGCAGCCGGGTCAGTTCGGGGCTGCGGCCGTGGTGGCGGGTGCGCCGGGCGAGGACGAGGTCGTAGGACTGGTTCAGGGACTGGGTGACGGTGTGCCGGACGGTGTCGTACGACTCCGGGTGGCCCGTCGCCGCCAGCAGATCGGCGACCGTGCGGTACGTGTCCGCCACCGCCGTCCGCTCCGGCACCCCGCCGCGCAGCGGCCAGGCGAGCAGCGCCAGCAGCAGCACGAGCAGCCCGCCGCCCGTCATCAGCACCGGCGCCAGCCACCAAGGGCCGGGCATCGGCAGCCCCGCCCCGACCACCGAGTTCAGCAGCAGGAGCAGCCCCGACACGGAGGCCACCGCGCCGATCGTCGAGATCATCCCGGAGACCAGCGCGACGGCGGTCACGACGGCGACCGCCACCCATCCGTGCCCGAACACCAGCGCGCCGAGGGTGATGCCGACCGCGCCGAAGAGCTGCGGCACGGCGATGTTGAGCAGCCGCATCCGGTAGGCGTCGGCGGTGTCCCCGATGACCCCGGACAGCGCGCCCATCGAGGCGAGCGCCCCGTACGCCGGTTCCCCGGCGGCGAGTCCGACGGCGAGCGGCAGCGCCATCGCGACCGCCGCCCGTGCCACGGCCGCCCGGTTGACGGGGGCCGGCTGGGTCTGGAGGTTCCGGACCAGCCAGTCGGGAGGGGTGAGGTCGATGGGGAACTCGCGGGACATGCGCCCATTATGGGCGGGCGGTGCGGATCAGCCGGGCCCGTGCAGCGTGAGGTCGGCGAGCACGGCCCGGTGGTCGGTGTCGGCCAGGTCCAGGAAGCGGGTCCGGCGCGCGGAGAACTCCCGGGACACCAGCACATGGTCGATCTGCACCCCCAGCGCCGGCGCCGTGCGCGAGGGCCAGGTCGGCGTGCGGTCGTCGTCGGTGAGCCGGGCCGCGTCCCGCAGACCGGCGTCCAGGACGCGGCGGAAGGACGCGTGGTCCTGGGAGGCGTTGAAGTCGCCCGCGAGGATCGTCGGGGCGTCGCCGCCCCGCGCCGCGAAATCCCGCAGCGCCGCCAACTCCTCCCGCCAGACGCCGACCTGACCCGGCACGGGGGGCATGGGGTGCGCGAGCTGGAGGCGTACGGCGTGACCCCGCACGTCCGCCACCGCGCCGGGCATGCCCATCGTGCCGGGGACGCCCCCGGTGCCCCGCAGCGGGAACCGGCTGAGGATCAGCGAGCCCGTCGAGCCGGTGCCGGGCACCGCCTCCCGGTGCGGGTAGCCGGCGTTCGCGCCGAGCCGCGCCTCGCACGCCGGATCGCACTCCGAGACGAACACCACGTCAGGTCGCTCCCGGCGTACGGCGGCGATCAGCGCGGGCGTACCGTTCCCGAACTCGACGTTCGCCGCCAGCACCCGGACGGAGGCCACGGCCGGTCCGCCCGGGGCGCCCGCCGTGCCGTACGGCTCCAGGAACCAGGCCAGCAGCCCCAGCAGCACCGCCCCCCACAACAAGCCGGGCCACCACCGGGCGAGCAGCGCGCACAGCACGCCGAGACCGGTGGGCACCAGCAGCCAGGGCAGGAAGGCCAGCATCTGCGGCACCGGCGTGATCCCGTCCGTGTCCGCCGCCCGGCACCCGACCACCACGCTCGCCCCGGCGCACGCCAGCCCCGCGCACCAGGCAAGGAACCGCCGCCCGTTCGCCCCCACCGACCGCCCCCTTCCCCCTCCTCAAGGACGGGGCGCCGCCACCGGAGGTTGCCGGTGCCGGGTGATCAGCCAGGTGGTGAGCGCCACCGCCAGACCGACGGCGACCAGCAGCCAGGACACCGTGCGCAGGGTCGCGGTGAGCGCGTCGTACACCGCTTCCGCGGCCGGCCGGTGCACGGTCTCGGGCAGGTCGGCCAGGGTCAGCCGGCGCCCCAGGAAGACGGCGAGGGCGAGGAAGGCGCCGCCCAGCGCGGTGCCGAGCGCGGTCGCGGTCACCGCGCGCCGGCGGCAGGCGGCGACGGCGATCCCGGCGACGGCGAGCAGCGCGGCCGTGACGGGCAGCCAGAAGGCGGCGACCTCCACCACGGACAACCCCCGGCGCAGCCGGTCCAGTTCACCGGCGGGGAGCACGGCGACCTCGGTGTGCTCGACCGGGATCCGGTCCGCCAGCGGCACGTTGTCGGCGGCCAGTTGCTGCTTCACCTCGGCGGCGACCGGGGCCAGATCGACCCGCACCTCGCCGCCCCGGCCGTCGCGCACGGCTCGCAGGACCGCGTCGTGGACGGCCCGGTTGCCGCTGGCCCAGGCGGTGCGGAAGGCGTCGGTGCCGGTGAAGGACCGCACCGCGTCGTGCACGAACGGCCGCATCGGCGCCCCGGCGTCCGTCTCCCGCACGATCCCGTCACCGACCGTGTCCGCGACCGCGTCCCGCACGGCCGGATCGGCGGCCAGCGGCGCCATCGCGGTGACGTACCGGCCGGTGTCGGCGAGCCCGTACGACACCCAGGCCGCCAGCGCGCCGAACGGCACCAGGAGGCAGGCCAGCGCGATCAGCGCGGCCGAGAGGGCGTTGTGCAGCCGGGAGGACACGTCCTCAGGCAAGCCCGGCCGGGCCGGGCCCGCCAGCGCTGAGCGGCCGTCCGGCGGAGCCGTGGACCCCTTGGGGGGACCGGGCCCCCGGCTCTCCGGTGGAGGGTTCACCCGAACGGGTGTTTCCTGGTGCTGGGGAGAAGGAGGCGATCATGCGCACCACTCCGGCCCTGCGGACCCTGGCCGTGGCCCTGCTCACCGGCGGCTCTCTGACCGCCGCCACAGCGGGCGCGACGGCAGCCGCGGCAGCACCGCCCGGCTACGCCGACGGACACGGCGGAGGCGGTGGCGGCCATGGCGGTCCGATCTGGGGCACCGTCGTTTCCCACACGAAGCTCAACGTCAGGCTGGAACCGACCGTTCACTCGCCCGTCGTGGCCCGGCTCGCGCCGGGCAGCCAGGACCGCGTGGACTGCAAGGTCCGCGGCCAGAGCGTCAACGGCAACCCGCACTGGTACTGGCTCGAGGGTGTCCAGGGCTGGGCCAGCGCCGCCTTCGTCGACACCGGCGGGGCACGGGTGCCGAACTGCTCGGACCCCTGCCCGGTGTGGAAGGACGGGTCCTGGACCAACTGGGAGGATCCGTACGTCAACGCCTCCTGGAGCGTGTCCGCGTCCGGCTCGTGGAGCTGGAGCGTCTCCGGATCGTCGTCCAGCGGCTGGAGCCTGCTGGGCGGCTGGTGAGGGGTAGGTGAGGGAGCGCGTGGGCCCCGGCAGCAGTGCCGGGGCCCACGCGTGCGGTCAGCGGGGCAGGGGATTGCCCTCGCCGTCCTCGTGCGTGTAGTAGCGGTAGAAGAACACCGCGAAGACGGCCGCGGTGATCAGCAGGCTCATCGTCACGGACCTGAGGACGGTGGCGCCGGCCTGGCTGTAGAGGAAGCCGAACGCCGCGCCCGCGAAGGCGGACTTCGTCAGCGAGTGCAGCTCCCTCTTCAGCCTGGGCGCCAGCACGGCCACCGCGATGCACAGCACCATGAACGTGATGGCGGTGGCGAAGCCGAACAGGATGTTCCAGCCGGTGATCTCACCGCCGTCGCGCCGGTTGGCCGCGGCCCAGTAGCCGTAGACCAGACCGAGGACGACCGGGATGCCGAACCGCGCGAGGGTGTGGGTGCGCTCGCTGAAGACGTCGGGTGTGACCGTGACCCTGCCGGTGGACCGGCCGGGTCTGGGTGCCGCATGAGCCATGGGAGCACCTCCTCCTTGGGGTTGTCCGCCCCCGGCTTCCAGAGCACACCCGGGGCGGGGACCCTGGCAACTCGAAGATGCGGTGCGCACGGCCGCGTGTTTCGCTGGCGGCATGAGCGGGCGCGGACCGAGACCGGTGAGCGGTCCCCCGGCCCGCCGCCGGGGACTTCCGGCCACCGCCGCCCCGGACCGTCTCCAGCGGCACCAGCTGCTGCGGGTGGGCGGCCGGAGCATGGCGTGGGTGCCGCCGCTGCTGCTGCTCGTGGGGATCGTGGCCACCGACTGGAACACCGCGCGGGACTTCCGGATCATCTCCTGGGTGGTCCTCGTGCCCGGTATCGCCGCGGCGATCTGCGGGGTGTGGGGCACGGCCGCGTTCGCGGTGCTGACCACGGCCACCTACTTCGTCGCGGACAGCGCCTGGCCGCGGGAGTTCCAGGCCGGCCTCGCCGACTTCCTGCTCTCCGCGATCGGCGGCGTCCTGGCCACGCTGGCCTGCGCCGTCCGGGTGCGCGGCGAGCGGCGCATGCTGCACATGCGGGACGTCACCGACACCATCCGCCGTACCGTGCTGCGCCCGCTGCCGCCGGGCTGGGGCGGCCTGGACCACGCCGCCGTCTATCTCACGGCCGACGTCGAGGCGGCGGTGGGCGGCGACTTCTACGACATCCAGCCCGGTCCGCACGGCACCCGCGTCCTCCTCGGCGACGTCCAGGGCAAAGGGCTCGGCGCGGTGGAGGCGGCCGCTGCCCTGCTCGGCACCTTCCGCGAGTCCGCCTACCACGAGCCGGACCTCGCCACCGTCGCCGAACGCCTGGAGATCCGGATGGTCCGGCACGCCGGCCACTGCGCGGACCTCGGCCGGGACGACGCCGACCGCTTCGCCACCGCCGTCCTGCTGAGCTTTCCCGCCGACGATCCCGGCACCCTGGAGTCGGTCGTCTTCGGCCACGACCCGCCCCTGGTCACGGGCCCCTCGGGGGTACGGCAGCTGCCCCCGGGCGAGGCCCTGCCGCTGGGCCTCGGCGAACTGGCCCGCCGGGCAGGCCCGCCCCCGGTGCTCCGCTCCGCCCTGGCCCCCGGCGAGACAGTGCTGCTGACCACCGACGGCGTCACCGAGGCCCGGGACACCGCCGGCGCCTTCTACCCGCTCGCCGACGAGGTCGCCCGGGCGGTGGCCGCCGACCCCCGTCTCACCGACCCCCACCTGCTGGTCGCCTTCGTCCGCGACGGCACGCTGCGGCACTGCGGCGGCCTGCTGGCCGATGACACCACCGTGTTCGCCGTACGACGGGCGGGCTGAAAGCCCGTTACGGTGCTGCCGTACGTGATCGACGGGGGATGGGGAGGGACCGATGCCCGGAACCGTGCTGCTGCTCGCCGCCGCCCCGGCGGGCAAGGGCTGTCTGGTGGACGCGGCGTCCGTGCTCCCCGTCCTAGCGGCGGTACCGCCCGCCGTGCTCGCGGGCACCGACACCGCGAACGTCGTCGAACTCGCCGACCCCCTCGAACCGCAGGCCGTCCTGACCCGGCTGCGCGCCGCCGCCGCGGCCCCCGGCCCGCTCACCGTGTTCCTCACCGGCCAGCTCCAACTCGACCGTCGGCAGCGGCGGGTGCACCTGGCGCTGGCCCGCACGACCGCCTCGACCGTGCGCTACACGGCCCTGCCGTGGCACTGGATCCGTGACGAGCTGCGGCTGCGGGCGCCCGGCAGCACGAGCCTGGTCCTCGATCTGCACGCCGACGCGGACACCTGGGAGCTGCTGCGGACCGAGCCGCTGGACTGCGGGGGCAACAGCGCGGTCTACGGCCGGATCGCGCCGCCCCCGCGGCGGCGGACCGTGGCGGTGCCCTCGTACATGAAGGCGGTCGCCACGATCCTGCGCAGCGGCCGGCGGCCGGAGCTCGGGCAGTTGCACGAGCAGGCGTGGGCGCGGGTGGGCAGCGAGGGGTACGCGGACCTCGTCCTCGGCTCCCTCGGCGCCCCCGCCCCGGACCCCCACTCCGTCCTCGCCGAGGCCGTGAGGGCGGGCCGGCACGGGGATGCCGACGCGCTCGCCGCCCATCATGAGCGCGGCGCCCTGCGGGCCCACGGGCCGGGTTCGCCCGAGGCCCTGCACTGGGCCGAGGTCCGGGCCGATCTGGCGATGTTCGCGGGCGACGCCGTACGCAGCTGCCGTGCCTGGCTCCAGGTGGCGTCCGCCCGGCTGGCCGCCGGGCAGTCGGCGGCGGACCCGGACGTCGAGTCCGCCGTGGACCGGGCCCACCACCAGTGGGGCCGCATCGGCGACCCGGCGCGGGCCCGCGAACTGGGGCTCGCGCTGGCGGAGTTGCGCACCCGGGTGCCGGGGCGGCGGCAGGGCGCGCTGGACGACGTCCAGCGGCAGCTGCAGCGGCTCGGATCCTGACCGGCTCAGGCCACGGACAAGAAGGAGAGCGCCCCCGACACCAGGGTCCGCACCCCCGTGGGCACGGTGGCCAGGTCGGGGGCGAAGAGCGGGCTGTGGTTGCTCGGCACCGACTCCGAGCGGCGCAGCACATTGTCCCCGGGCGCCGCGTCCCACAGCGCGGGCGGGGTGCTCGTCACGAACCAGTAGGAGTACGGCAGCCCGTCCACGGCGAGATGCGAGAAGTCCTCGCTGCCCATCGCCGGGCCCGGGTCGAAGACGGCCTCGGCGCCGAAGACCTCGCGGTGCGCCGCGGCCACCCGGTGGTCGGTGCCGGCGTCGTTGACGGTCATCGGGAACGTCCCGCCCACCGTCACCTCCGGCTCGCGCGGGCAGCCGGCGGCCAGGCACTCCCCGGCCGCCATCCGCCGGATCGCCGTGACCATGCGGTCCCGGACGCTCCCGGACTGCGTCCGGAGGTTGAGGGAGATGCGGGCGGTGGCCGGGATGACGTTGGCCGCCGTACCGGCCTCGATCCGCCCGACGGTCAGCACGGCCTGCTCCCGCGGGGCCAGTTCGCGGCTGACCACGGTCTGCAGGCGCGTGACGAGGAACGCGGCCGTCACCACCGGATCGACCGTCGTCTCGGGCCGCGAGCCGTGCCCGCCGCGGCCGTGCACGACGATCTCCACATCCGTCGTCGCCGACATGATCAGCCCCGGCACATGCGCGATCCCGCCCACCGGGCCCGGCGTCACGTGCTGGCCCAGCAGCACGTCGGGGCGGGGGAACCGGTCGTAGAGCCCGTCCGCGACCATCGCCGCCGCACCGCCCCCGGACTCCTCCGCGGGCTGCCCCACCATCAGCAGCGTCCCCGACCAGGCGTCCCGCCCCGCCGCCAGCGCCTCGGCGGCGCCGGCCAGCCAGGTGACGTGCAGGTCGTGCCCGCAGGCGTGCATCACGCCGGGCACGGTGGAGGCGTACGGCAGTCCCGTCCGCTCCTCGACGGGCAGAGCGTCCATGTCGGCGCGCAGCAGGACGGTGGGCCCCTCGCCGTTGCGCAGCAGCCCCACGACGCCGGTACGGCCGATCCCCTCGGCCGTCTCGAAGCCCGCCGCCGACAGCCGCGCCGCGAGCCGGACCGCCGTCCGGTGCTCCCGGTAGGACAGCTCGGGGTGCCGGTGCAGGTCCCGGTAGAAGTCCTCGAGGCCGGTGACGGGCAGATCGGCGGTGAGGTCCAGCGCAACCCGGGCGGCGGGGGAGGTCATGGTTTCAGCCTGGCAGACTTCCGCGGGATCCGTCACCTGTGCGCAGCCGGGTGGTTACACCCCGCTAGCCGTTCCGCCCCGCCTGCGCCGGGCACGCCGGCCTCGGTTCCGCCGCCGGGTCCGCGGCTTTGGCCGGGCCGGCGTTCGCGGCCAGGATCAGCGCGGCAACCGCCACCACCGCGGCGGCGATGCCTCGGGCGTAACGCTCGGTCGTGCTGGTGCGTTCGAGCACGGCAACCTCGCAACAGCGGTGTAAGCACGCTTAATTCCCGGTTTAACCTAGGGGCTGTCCGAGGTGAACGGCAAGAGGCACCAGGAGAGTTGGGCATGTCGGAGCGCGACGACCCGGTGACGATCGGGCGCAGGGTGCAGCAGTTGCGGGCGGAACGCGGGCTGACACAGAAGCAGTTGGCGGAGCCCGCCTACACGCCCGCCTACGTCTCCACCCTGGAGGCCGGCCGGGTGCGGGCCTCCGACGAGGCGCTGCGGCACATCGCCGAACGGCTCGGCGTGGCCTACGACGAGCTGGTCACCGGGCGCTCCGCCCGGCTCGCCACCGAGCTGCGGCTCCGGCTCACCGGCGCCCAGCGCACCCTGGCCACCGGCGCCACCGAGGCCGCCGCCGAGGCGTTCACGGCGGTGCTCGCCGAGGCGGAGACGCACCGGCTGGCCGAGGAACGGGCCGCCGCGCTGCTCGGGCTCGGCGAGTGCGGGATCGACACCGGCGACCTGGACGCCGCCCGCCGCCACTTCGAGCAGGCCGAGCAGGCGCTCGGCGCGGCCCCGCTGCCGGCCCGGGTCCCGGCGCTGCGCGGACGGGCCGTCGCCCACTACCTCGCCGGGGAGCTGCGGTACGCCGTCTACCTGCTGGAGACCACCCTCGACGAGCTGAACCGGGGCGGACTGCACGACCCCGACGCGCTGCTGCTGCTGTATGCCAGTGTCATCGGCCCGTACATGGACCTGGGCGCCCACGCGCGCGCCGCCCAGGCCGCCGAGCTCGCGCTCGCCCTCGCGCCGCGGGCCGGGGACCCGGCGCTGGTCGCCCGGATGCACCGGTCCGTGGCCCGCACCCTCCTCGCCGAGGGCCGGATCGCGGAGGCCGACGCCTCCCTGGCCAAGGCTGCCGAGCTGTACCGCGGGCTGCAGATCCGCACCGAGCTGGCGCACTGCCACTGGATGCGCGGCTACGTCTGCGCGCAGAACGGCGAGCTGGACCGGGCCGAGGCCGAGCTGCGGGAGGCGCGGACCATGCTGTCGGCCAAGCGCGCCGCCCTCTACACCAGCCAGGTCGCCGTCGAACTGGCCGACGTACTGCACCGGCGCGGCAAGTCCGACGAGGCCGCCGCCCTCCTGAAGGAGGTGCTGGCCGACCTCGGCTCCGAACGCGGCGCCCTGCACTCCGCCGCCGCCCACCGGCTGCTCGGCATCATCGCCGAGGACGCCCGTGACACCGAGGCCGCCGAGGAGCACTACGTCCGCGCGCTCAGCCTGCTGGAGCGGGCCGGCGCGGCCGGCGACCTCGCCGACCTGTGCCGACTGCTCGGTGACCTGCTGCGCCGTACCGGACGGGTGGAGGCCGCCCTGGACGCGTACCGGACGGGTCTCGGGCACCGCACGGCCCCCGGCACCACCACCCTCGGACCCGCCCCCGCGCAGCCGCCGCTGTGACCGCGCCGGGCCGGCGCACGGCACGGGCGGTTAGCCTTCCCGGGGCACAGGGCGAGCGGGATGTCGGGGCGGGCACGTGGCGAATCAGCGGACGATGGTCCTCGGCGGCCTGCGCGCCCTCGTGTACACCGTGGTCGGGGGCGCCGCGCTGCTCGCCGTCGCCACCGTGGCATCCGTGCTCGGACCCGTCCTCGCCCTCGACCTGTACACGCCCGCCGTGGCCGCCTGGTGGACCGTGTTCACCGCCATCGCCGTGCAGGGCGTGCCCTTCCTGCTGCTCGGCACCGTGGTGTCGGCGGCGATCGGGGCCTTCGTGCCGGAGCGGGTCTTCACCCGCCTCCTGCCGCGCAACCCGGCGCTCGCCGTGCCGGTCGCCGGTGCGGCCGGGGTCGTGCTGCCGGGGTGCGAGTGCGCGTCCGTGCCGGTGGCGGACAGCCTGATGCGCCGCGGGGTCGCCCCCGCCGCCGCGCTCGCCTTCCTGCTCTCGGCGCCCGCGATCAACCCGGTGGTGCTCGTCTCCACCTCCGTCGCCTTTCCCGGACAGCCCGGGATGGTGCTGGGGCGGTTCGTCGCCTCGCTGGCCACGGCGGTGGTGATGGGCTGGCTGTGGGTGCGCTTCGGGCGGGAGGAGTGGCTACGGCCCGCCAAGCGCCGCGGGCACGACCACGACCACGGCTCCGGCGCGGGCGCCTTCGTCGCCGGACTCCAGCACGACTTCCTGCACGCGGGCGGCTTCCTCGTGGTGGGCGCGGCGGCAGCGGCCACCTTCGACATCGTCGTGCCCCCCGCCCTGCTGGACGTCCCCGGCTGGGCGGCCGTCCTGCTGCTGGCGCTGCTCGCCGTGCTGCTGTGCGTGTGCAGCGAGGCGGACGCCTTCGTCGCCGCCTCGCTGACCGGGTTCTCGCCGACCGCCCGGCTGGCGTTCATGGTGGTCGGCCCGATGGTCGACCTGAAGCTGATCGCCTTGCAGGCGGGCACCTTCGGGCGGGCCTTCGCCATCCGCTTCTCGGCGGCGACCTGGGTGGTCGCCGTGACGAGCAGCGCGCTCGTGGGGTGGTGGCTGCTGTGAGGCGGTACGGACCGGCCGTCGTGCTGCTGCTCCTCGGCGCGGCGGTGCTGCGGATCTCGCTGTTCAGCGAGGTGTACCTGCGCTACGTCCAGCCCGGGCTGCGGCCGTACCTGGTCGTGTCGGGGGTGGTGCTGGCGGTGCTGGGGCTGGTCGCGGGGGCACTGGTGGCGGCGGGGCGGTCCGCCCACGCGGGCCCCGGTCCCCGGGTCGCCTGGCTGCTCGTCCTGCCCGCCCTGGCCCTGCTGTTCTTCCCGCCGCCCGCCCTCGGCTCCTACAGCGCCGAGCGCGAGGCCGCCCAGCGGGCCGCCCGGAGTGTCGGCACCTTTCCCGCGCTGCCCGCGAAGGACCCGGTCACCCTGAGCCTCGGCGAGTTCTCCTCCCGGGCCGCCTACGACAGCGAACGGTCCCTGCGGGGCCGCACGGTCCGCCTGACCGGATTCGTCACCCGCGACGCCGACGGCACCTGGTACGTCACCCGGCTGCAGATCTCCTGCTGCGCCGCCGACGCCGGCGCCGGCAGGGTCGAGATCCGGGGTGCCGCCGCCGCGCCGGAGGACACCTGGGTCACGGTCACCGGCACCTGGCACCCCGAGGGGACGCTGGGCGGCGACGACGCCTGGCCGGCCGTCCTCGACGCGGAGTCGGTGCGGCGCATCGGGCAGCCGGCCAACCCCTACGAGCAGCGGTGAGCGGGTTTCGCCCCCCGGGCCCCGGGTAGTCGGGCGGAGTCCGGGGCGGGGCGGCCGCGAGGCGGTCGCACACGGGGGACGGTGTGCGCCGCGCCGACGCGTGAGGAGGCGGTGACCGTGCGGCCCAGGGACGACCACCGCGGTGCCGCAGGCGGCGACGGCCGGCCGGCCGAGGGCAACGGCCCCGCGGAGATCCCGCGTCGGCTCTGCGCCGTCGCGCTCGAACTGCTCCCGGTGACCGGGGCCAGCGTCTCGCTGCACGACGACGAGATGCCGGTACGGCTGTGCGCGACCGGCGCGCAGGCCGCATATGTGACGGACATCCAGGCCACCTTGGGCGACGGTCCCTGCCCCAGCGCGGTGCGCAGCGGGCGGCCGGTGCTCGCCTCCGACCTGACGCAGGGGCAGGACGTGGACCGTTGGCCCGTCTTCGCCGAGGAGGCCACGGAGGCCGGGGTGCGGGCGGCGTACTCGCTGCCCCTCGGCGACGACGCGGTCTGCGTGGGCACGCTCGACCTCTACCGGGACACCCCCGGAGGGCTCACCGCCACGGAGCTGCGTACGGCGCGGGCCCTGGCCGGAGCCATGACCATGGCGGTGATGGCGCTGTCCCGGGACGGCGAGGACGGCGAGGACGGCGGGCGCGGCCCCGAGCGGTCCGGCTGGCTGGACGGTCTGGCCCCCGACCACGACGGCATCTACCAGGCCATCGGCATGGTGATGGCCCAGCTCGGCGTCGGCGCCCACGAGGCCGTGGCCCGCCTGCGCGCCCACGCCTTCTCCCACGGCCGCACGGCGGCGGACGTGGCCCGCGACGTGGTGAACCACCGGCTGCGCTTCTCCCCGGGCGGCTAGGCCCCGCCCGGACGCGAGGGCCTACTCCCCTTCCACCGCCGACAGCCACAGCTTCACGTACCGCTCGACGTCGACGTCCAGCGCCACGTCCACCAGCCGCTGCTCCCGCTCCCCGTGGTGGATCTCCGCCTCGCCGGGCCGGGCACGGCGGTCCACGATCGTCTGGCCGCGAGTCGGTCCCGGCGCCAACGACACCTCCACCGGCAGGAGTTCGGTGGTGATGCCGCCCGGGTCGACGACCGCGCAGACCGCACCGGCGTCACCGAGACCGCCGGACGGCGTGGGGTCGCCGGACAGGGCCGGGTCGCGGTGGGCGAGGAGTTCCCCGGCCAGCCGCAACCGCGGCTCGGCACTCGCCCGCAGCCGCTCCACGTCCCCCGCCGGGACCAGCACCCGCTGGAACACGTCGAGGCCGTACATCGTGATCGGCACCCCCGCGGTGAGCAGCACCGCCGCCGCCTCCGGGTCGTGCCACACGTTGAACTCGGCGACCGGCGTGGCGTTCCCGGTCGCCACCGCCCCGCCCATGAACACGATCCGCTCGATGTTCCGCACCACCTCGGGGTGCGTACGCAGCAGCAGCGCGATGTTCGTCAGCGGCGCGGTCGGGATCAGCGTCACCGGCCGGGGCGACGCCAGGATCTCGCGGCGCAGCAGCGTCACCGCGTCCACGTCCACCGGCCGCCTGGTCGGCGCGGGCAGGCCCAGGTCGCCCATCCCGTCCTGGCCGTGGACATGGCGCGCGGTGCGCACCGGCTCGATCAGCGGCCGCTCGGCGCCCCGCGCGACCGGGATGTCCCCGGCGCCGGCGTGCTCCAGCACCGTCAGCGTGTTGCGGACGACGCCCTCGACATCGGTGTTGCCCGCCACGCAGGTCACCGCCCGCACATCGAGCCCCGGATGCCGTACGGCGAACAGCAGGGCCAGGGCGTCGTCGACACCGGTGTCGCAGTCGATGACCACCGGAATGGGCTGACCGGTCACGGAAGCTCCCTCTTCGTCGGTCCCTACCCGACCGACCTTAGGCCCTCCGGTCCGGATCATCCCGACGTCGCGGACCCTGGGCACGCACGGATCGGCCGACCGGGCTGGTCGGCAGGGGCAGGGCTGGGAGCCTGGTGCATGTCTCGGCGGGCTGGTCTGCACGGGCAGTGCCGAGAGCCCGGTGCACGTCTCCGGCGGGCTGGTCCGCACGTCGGTGCCGGGAGCCTGGTGCGCGTCTTCGGCGGGCCGATCCGCAGCGTGCTTCGGCGGGCCGATCCGGACGGGTAGCGCCCGCAGTCTGGCGCGCGCCCCGGCCGGGTGTCCCGCTCACCCGGACGGACCGGCGCACTGGTGGACGGTCGCGCGCGATGGTGCCTTGGGAAAGCACGCCCATCGATCACGGCCGGCCCGCAGGCCCCGCTCACAGCCCCCAGGAGGCTCCCCCATGCCCCGACCCCCGGCCCGCCGCACCCGCGCTCTCACCGCCCCGGCCCTGGCCCTGGGCGCCCTGCTGACCGCGACCGCCTGCGGTGCCGGCGGATCGGACGGCACCGCCAGGCCGCCGGCGACCGCTTCCCCCGCCTCCCCCAGCGCCGTCCCGACCGCCCCCGCCCCGTCCCGGGCGTCCGCTCCCGCCCTCACCGAGGCGCAGGCCCGAGCGGCCCTGATCACCGAGGCGGACCTCGGGGAACCCTGGTCGGCGACCCAGGGCGCCGCCACCTGGCGGGACGGCATGCTCAAGGCGAGCAGCGACAAGCCCGACTGCCGCCGGCTGCTGGACGTCCTCTACACGGAGGAGTTCTTCGGCCCCGAGGCCCGCACGCGCGCGGTGACCGGGCTGGACGACGACTGGGACGGGGCCCAGCTGCGCTACCAGGTGGTGGCGCACCCGGCCGAGAAGGTCGACCGGACCCTGTCCTGGCTGCGGTCCCTGCCCGGGAAGTGCGGTGAGTTCAGGGCGGTGACCGCGGCCGGCGTGCCGCAGTCCGCCGCGGTGTGGGAGACCGAGCTGCCGGAGGTCGGCGACGCCCGCCAGGGCCTGCGCATCGCGCTGGGCACCGCCGACGGCACCACCCTGACGCTGGACCTGGCCGCGGTCCGCGTCGGCGACGACACGCTGGTCCTCACCAACGGCGGCCTCGCCGACGTCCCGGCGGACGCGACCTGGACGGCGACGGACCTCGGGGCGCGCCGGCTGGCGGAGGTACGCAGACTGGGGCGCGTGGAGGTGTGATGGCGCCTTGCGGCCATAGCCGGCGCCCGAAGTGGACAGTGTCCTGGTTGCCGCCCTGCTTCCGCACCGCAGAGGAGTCCGCGTGCCCGACCTCTCGTCCCGCAACCCCGACTGGTGGCGTCAGGCCGTCGTCTACCAGGTCTATCCGCGCAGCTTCGCCGACGCCGACGGTGACGGGTTCGGGGACATCCGCGGTGTCACCGAGCGGCTCGCCCATCTCGCCGCCCTCGGCGTCGACGCCCTGTGGCTCAGCCCCTTCTACCCCTCCGAGCTGGCCGACGGCGGATACGACGTCGCCGACCACCGCGATGTCGACCCCCGCCTCGGCACCCTCGACGACTTCGACGCCATGGTCGAGGAGGCCCATCGCCTCGGGCTGAAGGTCATGGTCGACATCGTGCCCAACCACACCTCCCACCAGCACGCCTGGTTCCGGCAGGCGCTCGCGGACGGGCCCGGATCGGCCGCCCGGGAGCGGTACGTCTTCCGCGACGGCCGGGGCGCGCACGGCGAACTCCCGCCCACCGACTGGCAGTCCGTCTTCGGCGGCAGCGCCTGGCAGCGGGTGCCGGACGGGCAGTGGTACCTGCACCTGTTCGCGGCCCAGCAGCCCGACCTGAACTGGGCCCACGACGAGGTCCGCGCCGACTTCCGCACCACCCTGCGCTTCTGGGCCGACCGCGGCGTGGACGGCTTCCGGGTCGACGTCGCCCACGCCCTGGTCAAGGACCTGGCCGAGCCCCTGCGCGACCTCGGCGATCCGGCGCTGAGCGGGGAGGAGGCGCTGTCCGGGATGCCCCCCGGCAGCCACCCCTTCTACGACCGCGACGAGGTCCACGAGATCTACCGCGACTGGCGGCAGCTGCTGGACAGCTACTCCCCGCCCCGCATGGCCGTCGCCGAGGCCTGGGTCCCGGGCCCCCGCCGGGTCCTCTACGCCCGCCCCGACGAACTCGGCCAGGCCTTCAACTTCGAATACCTGCAAGCCCCTTGGGACGCCCGCGAACTGCGGCGGGTGATCGGCGACTCCCTAGCCCAGGCCCATGCCGCCGGCGCCTCCGCCACCTGGGTCCTGTCCAACCACGACGTCGTCCGGCACGCCTCCCGCCTGATGCTCCCGCCGGGCACCGACGAGAACGCCTGGCTGCTGTCCGGCGGCCACGCCCCGGCCGTGGACCGGGCGGCCGGGCTGCGGCGGGCCCGCGCGGCCACCCTGCTGATGCTCGCGCTGCCCGGATCCGCCTACGTCTACCAGGGCGAGGAGCTCGGCCTGCCCGAGGTCGCCGATCTGCCCGTGACCGTCCTCCAGGACCCGATCTGGGAGCAGACCGGGCGGGTGCGCAAGGGGCGGGACGGGTGCCGGGTGCCGCTGCCGTGGACCACCGGCGGCCCCTCCTACGGGTTCGGCGACTCCGGTGCCTGGCTGCCGCAGCCGGACTGGTTCGCCGAGTGCTCCGTCGAGGCGCAGGACGGCGTGGAGGGATCCACGCTCGAGCTGTACCGGCGGGCGCTGCGGCTGCGGCGCAAGCTGCTGGAGGGGGAGTTCCTGACCTGGGCCGAGGACGGGCCGGAGGGCGTGCTCGCGTTCGCCCGGTCCGACGGCTGGCGGTGCGTGGCCAATCTCTCGGGGGCACCGGTGCCGCTGCCGGCGGGCGAGGTCGTCGTCAGCAGCTCCCCGCTGGAGGCGGACGGACGGCTGGGCCCCGACACGACCGTCTGGCTCACCTGACACCTGACCGGCGCCCGGATGCCGGATCACGGGCACGGGCTCGTCCGTACGGCCGAACCGGGCAGGTCGGCGGCGGAGGCGACCGTGAGAATCGCAGCAGTTGTGTCGCCCTCGGACCGAGGAGCTCTGCCGACCATGAACAGGTACCGCACGACCGTGTCCGGGCTCGCCCTGGCCGGCGCCCTGCTGTCAGGGGCGCCGGGGCAGGCCCTCGCCGGGACCGGGGGCGAGCTGTGGGGCGCCGCCACCATCGAGCCGGGCCGGGAGGGCACCGTCCGGGTCGCCGGGTACACCGGGCCCGGCCTCGGCGCCGGATCGGCGCTGACGCTGACGGCCCCTGCCCCGGCCGTCGTCACGGGTACGCCCCTCGACGCCCGCGGCTACCGCGGTGCCGTCGCCAGCGGCGGCCGCAGCGCCACGTACACCTTCGGCGGGACCCCGGCGGACGAGCCGTGGCGGGGCCGCGGCTTCCCGTTCGTGCTGGCGGTGCCCGCGGACGCGGTCCCCGGCACCCGGCTCACCGGCTGCTCGATGGTGCTGACGGACGCGGCGGGCGTGCCGCGGGACCGGGGCAGCTGCGCGGTCACCGTGGGCCTGCCCGCGCCGACGCTGCTGCGGCCGCAGTCCGGCGTACCGCTGACCGCGCGCCCGGAGACCTCCGGCACCGCCTACCCGGGCGCGCAGGTCACCGTGCGGGACGCGCTGGAGAACGAGGTCTGCTCCACGACCGCCGGCGCCGACGGCGACTGGTCCTGCGTCCCGGCCTTCCCGCTGGCCCCGGGCTCCGGCCTGCTCCAGGCGACGGCCACCCTGAACGGTGCAGGGGCGGTGAGCGACCGGATCGCGGTGATGGTCGAGGGCCGACTCGGAGATCAGCCCGCCCATAACGAGCCTAATCGGCCAATTGGGTGATAATTGGTCTATGAATGCGACGATGGTTGACCTTGCGGCCTCGGGGAGCGACGTCCTCAACGTGGTCGCCGCTCTAGCCGGTGGTGTGTTCATCGCCGGTGCGCTGGTGCTCGCCGTCTACTTCGGCATGCGGGTCATGGACCGGGAGCTTCCGCACCCGAGCCCCGAGGAGCAGCCGACGCTGCCCGCCGGTGGGGCCATCCGTGAGATCCGGGAGATGCGCGAGGCGGAGGAGATGCCGCTGTCGGCGGGCGGTGAGCGGCTCCTGCCGCACGAACTCCGGCGCCAGAGCACCAGGCGCGGCACGGACCAGAAGCGCAAGCGCTGGCTTCCGGGGTCGAGTGGGTCCTTCGGAAGCGGTGGTCTCGGGCACGTCTGAGCCGTGGCCGCTCACCGGCCGGCCGCGTGGAGCCGGGATTACCGGCCGGTGGAGGACGCGTCGCGGGACATGGCGGGCTTGCCGGGTGCCGTGGCGAGGGCCCAGATCACGAAGACGTCCAGCGCGATCATGAGGATCGACCAGACGGGCTGGTAGGGCAGGAAGAGGAAGTGCGCCACCAGGCTCAGGGACGCCAGGAAGATACCGGTGATCCGGGCCCACCAGGCGCCCTTGAGGATGCCCCAGCCGGCGACCGCGGCCAGCACGCCCAGGCAGAGCAGGATGACGCCCCAGCCGGTGAGGCTGATCTCGTAGACGTACTCGCCGATGCGGTCGTACACGTCGTCCGCGGCGAGGGCGGAGATGCCCTGGAGGATCGCCACGATGCCGTTGACGATCATCAGGACACCGGCGAAGACCAGCCCGCCGGTCTGCCAGTCGGTGCCGCCCGGGACGGGCCCGGCGTAGCCCCTGCTCCCGGGCGCGGGCCCGGCCGAACGGTGGGCGTCGTCCCAGACGGGTGCCTCCTGGGAGGGCGCCTGGGAGTGGCTCCCCCCGCCGGTCGGCGGCGTGGCGTGCGGCTGCTGGGTCATGGACCTACCCCGCTTCCTTCTTAGGCAGTCGTTGCCACCACCTTCCGCGCGCCACCGGGGCCCGGCCATGGGGGTGGGCCGTCCGGGTGACCGGGGTCAGGGCTGCGGGGTGGCTGCCCGGCGGGCGTAGGCGCGCGCTGCCCGGGCCCGGTCGCCGCAGCGGGTGGAGCACCAGTGGCGGCGGCCGTGGCGCAGGAGGTAGCGGTTGCAGGGGGGCGAGCCGCAGGCGGTGAGGCGGTCGGCGTCGGGGCCGGTGAGCAGCTCGGCGGCGTTCGTGGCGAGGTTCGCCAGCGCGTGGTCGAGGATCTGGTCGACGGGGTGGGCGGTGGCCCGGTACAGCCCCCGGCCGGCGTCCCAGTGCAGCAGGGCAGCGGCCGGCGCCCGGGTGAGCGCGTCATTGACCGCGGCCAGCGCCCCGGTGGGCGCGGGCGCCCCGTCCAGGCGGGCGGCGAGCAGGGCCCGGATCTGCTCGCGCAGCGACCGCAACTGCGCGGCGCACATCTCCCGGATCCCTGCGTCCGCGGGCGCCAGCCCGCGTTCCTCCAGCCACTGCCCGGCGCCCCGGGGGGTGCCGAGGAAGTCCATGTAGTGCCCGCCGGGCAGGGCGATCGCGCTGTTGGCGAAGTCCAGCGCCGGGTACTGATCCGCGCCGGGTGCGGGCGGCAGCGCACCGTCGACGGCACCGGTCTCTCTCATGGCTCTCATGGTACGTCTTGCGCCCATCCGTGAGAAAGGTCTACCGTCTCTCACGGATAGACCATCCATCATCCGTGAGGAGAACCTGATCCATGTCCATACCCCTGCCCGTGCGCGTCCTCGGCGGCCCGACCGCTCTCTTCGAGTACGGCGGCCTGACCTTCCTCACCGACCCCACCTTCGACGCCCCCGGCGAGTACGGGAGCCCGGGCCGCCCCACCCTGCGCAAGCTGGCCCCGGCCCCGGTCGCCCCGGCCGACCTGGGCCGTATCGACGTGGTGCTGCTCTCCCACGACGAGCACGCGGACAACCTCGACCACGCGGGCCGCGCCCTGCTGGCCGACGTCCCGCTCACCCTGACCACCCCCGGCGGCGGCAGCCGGCTCGGCGGCAACGCCAAGGGCATGGCGGACTGGGAGACCCTCGACCTCGACCGCCCCGGCGGCGGCACGGTCACGGTGACGGCCGTCCCCGCGATCCACGGGCCCGGCCCCCGGGAGGCGGTGGAACCGGTCACCGGCGAGGTCGTCGGCTTCGTCCTGACCGGCGAGGGCCTGCCCTCGGTCTACGTCAGCGGCGACAACGCCTCCCTGGACGCGGTCAAGGAGATCGCGGACCGCTTCGGCCCGGTCGACACCGCCGTCCTCTTCGCCGGCGCCCCCCGCTTCCCGGTCCTCTTCGACAACGCCCCGCTCGTCCTCGACAGCCCCCAGGCCGCCGAGGCGGCCCGTCTCCTCGGCGCCCGCCGGGTGGTCCCTGTCCACTACGACAGCTGGGCCCATTTCACCGAGGGGCGCGAGGAGCTGGTGGCCGCGTTCGCCGAGGCCGGCCTGGCGGAGGTGCTCGACCTTCAGGGCTGAAGCGGCATGCTCCAGCAGTTGGAGTAGGCCGGCCTGCCCTTGAGGCGGTCCGTGAGCCAGTCGACCGCGTCACCCTGGTCGGTGAGCAGCGGTGCGAAGTGGTTCAGCAGGGCGCTGCCGGAGTCGGGCAGGCGCACCGCGTCGTAGGTCACGTTGGCGCCCTTCGCGCACCAGTCGGTCGCCAGGCGGCGCGACTGGCCGTGGGGGACCAGGTTGTCGCTGACGCCGGTCGCCACCCGTACCGGGGTGGCCGGCTTCAGGGCGCCGATGCGCTGACTGTTCAGGAAGGACTTCAGCGCCGGGGTCGCGGCGATGATGTCGCTGACCGAGCGGCCGTCCGTCGTCCACGTCGTGCTCTTCGCCCCGCCGTACCCGAACAGCGCGTCGCCCACGCACATCGTCGACAGATCGTTGAGCGCCGCCTTGCCCGCCGCGTTCAGCTGGGCGTCCGCGATCGGCTTCAGGGCCGGCTCGGACTGGACGAAACCGTTGAGGGACCAGCCGAGCGCGCCGGCCAGGTCGCTGCCGTCGATCGCCCGGGTGACCTCGGTCAGGTCGGCGGGCGGGGCGCCGGAGTACGTCCCGGCGAGGTTGACGTCGGGGGCGTAGGAGGGCTGGAGCTCCGCGGCGGCCGCGCTCGCCCCGCCGCCCTGGCTGTACCCGAACAGACCCACGCGGGACCGCTCCGTGACCGTGGCCCCGCTGACCGCGCGGGCGGCCCGGGCGGCGTCCAGCAGGGCGTGGGCCCCGTCGACGCGGTTGACGTACGTGTGCAGCCGGTCGGTCGCGCCGAGTCCGGCGTAGTCGGTGACGACGACCGCCGCACCGGTGGCGAGCAGGCGGTAGATCGCCAGGTCCTCGTAGCCGACCGAGACCGTCTCGCCGTTCAGCCGCAGCGGGTGCTCCAGCCCCATGGACGCGGCGCACTGGTCGCCCTGGCCCATCGTGCCGGGGGCGAGCGCCACCAGGGGGCGCGGGCCCTCGCCCTTCCAGGCGGCGGCGGGCTCGATGTAGGCGCCGGTCACGGCGACCGGGCGGCCGTTGGAGTCGGTGGACTTGTACATCAGCCGGGTGGCCCGGCCCGGCAGCGGGCCGTTCAGGCTGGGCAGGCTCAGGGCCAGCTTCAGCGGCTCGGTGCGCACGAGGGTGCCGTCCGCGGCGGGCAGGGTGGCGGGCGGGTTGTAGAACGCGGGGATGGTCACACCTCGGGACACGACCTCGTCGGCCGCCGTGGCGGCGGTGCCGGTGAGGGTCTGGGCGCCGAGGCAGGCGGCGGCGATGACGCCCCCGGCGACGAGCCGTCTGCGTACGGGCATGGCGAACCTCCTGGAGAAGCGGCTGGCAGGAAGGTGCGGTGATACGGCGGCCCGCCGCACGCGCGGTCGTCCAGGACGCGGGTGCGGCGGGCCGCGGAAGGGCTCGCCAGGGACCGTACCGTCGGTAACAGCCAAGTGGATACCGGCCGGTAGGTTACGGTTGAGTAATTAAAGTCCTCACGAGAACAGCAGGCGCCATGTGAGCGGCCCGGGGTGCCCGTCGGCGTCGCCCCGCAGCTCCGGCCGTGACTTCTGGAAGTCCCGCACGTTCAGCCGGTCCGCCTCGCCCCAGGTCCGGCTCGGGCCGACCTTGCAGTGGTCGCCGAAACCCCGCTCCACCAGCCGCTTCCCGAGCCGCAGGACATGCTCGCCCACGGCCCCGGCGCGGAAGTGCTTGCGGCCCGGGAACGCCGGGATCCGCGGCCTGCTCTCCACCGGCCGCTCCTCGTCGTCCCCGAGGTCCAGGTCGCCCTTGGCGAGCTTCAGCAGCCGGGCGAAGTCGATCGCACCCGGGTCGCCGTGCAGGTTCTCCGGCACGTGCATGTGCCCGCACACCCCCTCGAACGCCTGCCACCCGGCCCCGGACATCCGCTGCCCGCCGCCGTTGGCGTACGACGACGGATACGCCGGCCACGCCCGCGGACCGGACAGCGGCACCCCGTGCTCCTCGTGCATCCACGCCAGGAACCGCGCCACCCCGAGCAGCGCCCACTCGGGCGCCTCGGGCCAGTACAGGTGCGCGCTGCCGGACCTCTTCCACTTGGCGTGCGTCTTGGTGTCGCAGGTGCCGACCAGTTCGACCTGGCAGACGTTCAGGGTGTTGGTGTCGACGCCGCCGCGCAGGTTGACCAGGGCGCGGGAGGAGGTCTCCACGTCGAAGTGCTGGTACCACCTCAGCTTCTTCGCCCCGAGGTCCGGCACCGCCGTCAGGTTCGGCGCGGACGACCCGCCGCCGTAGCCGGGCAGGGAGGTGCCCTCGGTGGTGTGCAGGACGACGACGTTGACCTGCATGGCGTCGCCGCCGAAATCGTCCTGGTACCAGTTGGCCCGACTCGCGCCCGGATAGCGCTGGGGTCCTGTCTTCGTACTCATGGCCGCCTCCTGCGTCCGACGGGCTGTCGTGCCCAACCAGGAGGAAACCTAGGGGAGTTGGGGACCGCGCACGAAGGAGGCGCGAGGGGCGTGGCACGCGCCGGTCTCGTCCCCGGGAGTGAGTTGCGAAGCGGGGCGTACTGCGTTTTGCGTACGCCGCATTGTCGGCAGCCGCACGACGACACGGCACCCCCTGCCCGGAGAGCCTGGAGGCACCTTCGACATCCAGATGTGGAGACCTCCCCCCGTGGCTACTTTCCTTTACCGATGGGGCCGCCTGGCCTTCCGGCGGCGCTGGTACGTCGCCCTGGTCTGGGCGGCCGTGCTGGCCGCCGTCGGGCTCGGCGCCATGAAGGCCCCCGGCGCCGCCGACGAGGAGTTCTCCATGCCGGGGATCGAGTCCCAGCAGGCGTTCGACCTGCTGGAGGAGCGCTTCCCCGGCACCGCGGCGGACGGCGCGACCGCCCGGGTCGTCTTCGTCGCGCCGGGCGGCGAGAAGGTCACCGCCACCGAGCACAAGGAGGCCGTCGAGGCGGCGGTCGCCGAGCTGGCCGACGGCTCCCAGGTCGCCTCCGCCGTCGACCCCTTCGAGGCGGGCGCGGTCAGCGAGGACGGCAGCACCGCGTACTCGACCGTCACCTACGAGGTCGGCGCCGCCGACCTCACCGACGCGAGCACGGCCCAGCTGGAGAAGACGCTGGAGCAGGCCCGGGACTCCGGGCTCACCGTCGAGGCCGGCGGGACCGCCATGGAGGACAGCGGCGGACCCGGCGGCGCGGCCGAGGCGATCGGTATCGCCATCGCCGCCGTGGTGCTGCTGGTCACCTTCGGTTCGCTGGCCGCGGCCGGGCTGCCGCTGCTGACCGCCGTGATCGGCGTCGGCGTGAGCATGGCCGCCATCCTGGCCCTGTCCAGCGCCCTGGGCCTGTCCACCACCACCGGCACCCTGGCGATGATGCTGGGCCTGGCCGTCGGCATCGACTACGCCCTGTTCGTCGTCTCCCGCTACCGCGAGGAACGCGCCAAGGGCACCGCGCCCCAGGAGGCCACCGCCCTCGCCACCGGCACCGCCGGATCCGCGGTCGTCTTCGCGGGCCTCACCGTCGTCATCGCCCTCGCCGGACTGTCCGTGGTCGGCATCCCGATGCTCACCAAGATGGGGCTCGCCGCGGCGGGCGCGGTCGTCGTCGGCGTACTGATCGCGCTGACGCTGGTCCCGGCCTTCCTCGGCTTCTGGCCCGACGCCGTGCTGTCCCGCCGGGCCCGCCGCCGCGGCCGTACCGAGGAGGGCGCCAAGGACAACGGCGGCACGCGCTGGGCCCGGTTCGTGCTGCGCCGCCCGCTGCCCGTGCTGCTGCTCGGCGTCGTGGGCCTCGGCGCCCTCGCGATACCCGTGGCCGACCTCCAGCTCGGCATGCCCGGCGACGAGGCCAAGTCGACGTCGACCACCGAGCGGCGGGCCTACGACGCGCTCGCCGAGGGCTTCGGGCCCGGCTTCAACGGGCCGCTGACCGTCGTCGTCGACGCCCGGGGCGCCGAGGACCCCGAGGCCGCGGCGGCCACCGTCGCGAAGGAGATCGGCGGCACCGAGGGCGTGGTCTCGGTGTCCCCCGCCCGCTTCAACGAGGCCGGTGACACCGCCGTCCTCTCCGTCGTGCCGGCCACCTCCCCGACCGACGAGAGGACCAAGGACCTCGTCACCACCATCCGCGGCGAGCGGCCGGCCGTGGCTCAGGAGACCGGGGCGACCTTCGACGTCACCGGCACCACCGCGCTGAACATCGACATCTCCGAGAAGGTGCAGTCCGCGCTGGTGCCGTACCTGATCGTCGTGGTCGGGCTCGCCGTCGTCCTGCTGCTGCTGGTCTTCCGGTCCGTCCTGGTCCCGCTGAAGGCGGCCCTCGGCTTCCTGCTGTCGGTGCTCGCCTCGCTCGGCACGGTGGTCGTGGTCTTCCAGCAGGGCCACGGCGCGGAACTCCTGGGCGTGGAGACCACCGGACCGATCATGAGCCTGATGCCGATCTTCCTGGTGGGCATCGTCTTCGGACTCGCCATGGACTACGAGGTCTTCCTGGTCTCCCGGATGCGGGAGGCGTACGTCCACGGGGAGAGCCCGGCCGAGGCCGTGACCTCCGGTTTCCGGCACAGCGCCCGGGTGGTCACGGCCGCCGCGCTCATCATGATCGCGGTGTTCGCCGGGTTCATCGGCGAGAGCGACTCCATGATCAAGATGATCGGCTTCGGGCTCGCCTCCGCCGTCCTGTTCGACGCCTTCGTCGTCCGGATGGCGATCGTGCCCGCGGTCCTCGCCCTGCTCGGCGAGCGGGCCTGGTGGCTGCCGAAGTGGCTGGACCGAATCCTGCCCCGGGTCGACGTGGAGGGCGAGGCGCTCAGCCGCCCCGCCGCCGACGCACCGGCCCTGCCCGACAAGGAGGTCGCCCGCGCCTGAGCCGGGCGACGGCCGCCCGGGACCCGGGCGGCCCGTCCGTCGTCCACCATGGACCTCAGCACCTCACCGAGAGAGCACCCGATGAGCAAGAGCCTGGAGCGCTACGCCGACCGCTTCGAGCAGTACGCGGAACGCTTCCCGCGCATCCTCGACGTGATCATGGTCGTCTCGCTGATCGGCTGCGCCGTCCTCGGCACCCAGCTCAGCCTCCCCGGCAGCCGGCCCCCCGACTCCGGCAAGCCCACCGAGATCCTGCTCGGCCTGAGCTGCCTCGTCCTGCTGAAGTACCGCACGCATCCGCGCACGGTCCTCGTCGTGGTCGCCCTGGTCACCCTGGCCGCCGTCACCCGCGGCTATCTGCTCACCCCGCTGCTGCTGGCCCCGCTGCTCGCGGCGCTGTACTGGCTGGCGGTGCTCTGCGAGCCGAAGACCGTCCGGGTCTTCGGCACCGCCGGCGTGGTGGCACTGAGCACCGCGAACGTGATCGCCGACTCCATGGACGGCCTCACCGTGCTCCTGCAAGTGATCGGCCCGGTCTTCTGGCTGGCGCTGCCGCTCGCCGCCGGGCGGATGACCCAGCTGCGGCGCGCCTACCTGGAGTCCGTGCAGGCCCGCGCCGAGCACGCCGAGCGCACCCGGGAGGAGGAGGCGCGGCTGCGGGTCACCGAGGAACGTGTGCGCATCGCCCGCGAGCTGCACGACGTCGTAGCCCACCACCTGGCCCTGGCCAACGCCCAGGCCGGTACGGCCGCCCACCTCGCGCGCCGCGACCCCGAGCAGACCCAGAAGATCCTCGACGACCTCACCGGCACCACCTCCTCGGCGCTGCGCGAACTGAAGGCCACCCTCGGCCTGCTGCGCGAGGACGACCACCCGCGCGGCGAGGGCCTGGAGCCCGCCCCCGGCCTGGCCCGGCTGCCCGAGCTGATCTCGGCGTGCGCCTCGGCGGGCCTCGACGTCACCGTCACCACGGAGGGCGTACCGCGGCCCCTGTCACCCGGCGTGGACCTGACCGCGTACCGGATCGTGCAGGAGGCCCTCACCAACGTCTCCAAGCACGCCGCCGCCCACAGCGCCCACGTCCGCTTCACCTACGCCGACTCCCGGCTGCTCATCACGGTCAGCAACGACGGGCCGGTCGGACCCGCCCCGCGGTCCGGCGGCTTCGGGCTGATGGGCATGCGCGAACGCGCCCACTCCATCGGCGGCGAACTGTGTGCGGGCCCGCGCCCCGAGGGCGGCTTCGAGGTCACCACCGCACTGCCGCTGCAGCCGTCCGCCGCCGTCCCAGAAGGAGACCGCCGATGACCATCAGGGTGCTGCTCGCCGACGACCAGGCCCTGCTGCGGGCCACCTTCCGGATCCTGCTCGACTCCTGCCCCGACATGGAGGTCGTCGGCGAGGCCTCCGACGGCGCCGAGGCGCTGGAACTGGCCCGCGCCCACCACCCCGACGTCGTCCTCATGGACATCCGGATGCCCGGCACGGACGGCCTGGCCGGCACCTCAGCGATCTGCGCCGACCCCGGCCTCACCGCCACCAGGGTGCTGATCCTCACCACCTTCGAGACCGAGGACTACGTCGCCCAGGCGCTGCGGGCCGGGGCGAGCGGCTTCCTCGGCAAGGACGTCACCGCGGACACCCTGCTGGCCGGCATCCGCACGGTGGCCTCCGGCGAGGCCCTGCTCTCTCCGGGCGCCACCCGCACCCTGATCACCCGCTTCCTCACCTCTCCGGCACCGGGCACCCAGCTGGCGCCCCCCGAGCGGCTGGCCGAACTCACGGTCCGGGAGCGGGAGGTGATGGCGCTGGCGGCGGAGGGCAGGTCCAACGGGGAGATCGCGGAACTCCTCACGGTGAGCCCCCTGACGGTCCGGACCCACGTCCACCGCGCGATGACCAAACTCAACGCCCGCGACCGCGCCCAGCTGGTCGTCATCGCCTACCAGACGGGACTGGTCCAGGCGGGCCCGGCGGGCACGGGGTGAGAGCCGTCTCGGTCGGTCGTCATCGTGTACCGGCCGGGTCCGGCGGGCGCAGGGTGAAGGCCGCCTCGGCCGTACGGCACAGGGCCTCGGCCGGTCTCCATCGCGTACCGGAGGCGGCTGGCGGGGTGAGGGCCGTCGCGGTTGTACGGCCCGGCGCTTCGACCGGTAGTCAGCGCGTGCCGGGCGGGACCGGGTCCGGCGGGTGCAGGGTGAAGGCCGCCTCGGCCGTACGGCACAGGGCCTCGGCCGCGGTGCGCAGCGATCGCCAGGAGGCGAGCCCGAGCAGGACCCCGGCCACGGCCGCCGGCCACCACCAGGCGCCGAGCACCGCGAACGCCGCACTCCAGGCGAGCGCCTCGCAGGCCGCGTCGTAGGAGTCGCGGGTCTGCGCCAGAGCGGCGCGCGGGGCCTCCTCCGCGCCGAGCAGCAGGGCGGTCCAGCCGCTCACCACGTCTCCGCCCGTGTCCCGAGCTACCTGCGCCTCGGTGCGCCGGAACCGGTCGCCGCACCAGGTGGGGGAGTCGGGGCGGCCGGCCGAGCGGGCGCGGGCGGCCCGCGCGTCGAGCCGGTCGGCGCGCAGGGCGTGGCCGTCGGCCCGGGCCCGCACCGCCTGCCGGGCCAGCAGGTCCGGCGCCGCCCACCGCCCCACCCGCCAGGCGGTCACCCGTCGCCCCACCGGCATCAGCCACCAGGGCCAGGCCCCGGACGCCAGCGCCCCGATCGCGGCGGCCGCGTACGGCACCGCGAACGCCGCGGCGACCACCGGTACCGCGAAGAGCACAAGCGAGGCGATCCCGTCGGCGCTCAGCCCGCCGCTCGTCCGCAGCGCGTCGGCGATCCGCGCGCGGGCGAGCGGGACGTCGTTCCACCGGCTGTGCCCGAGGGCCCCGCCGCCGACCAGCGCGACCACGACGAACAGCGCCGCGGGCAGCAGCCGCCGCAGGAACCAGCCGTCGGGTATGCGTTTTTGCAGCTCGGCGAGGAGTCCCAGCACGGTCAGTCCACCAGGCGCATCGGCTGCCCGTGCAGCGCGCACGCCGGGGTGCCGGCCGGCGCCGGGGCCCCCTCGCGCAGGTCGACCCGGCCGCAGCGGCGCGTGGGACACACCCAGCCGGCCGACCGGGGCGTCGGAGCGCCGGGCCAGCCGCCGACGCCCAGCGTGGGATCCAGCCCGAGTCCGCCCGGCACCCCGGCCGCCTCGACCGCGTCGTGCAGGGCGCGTACCCCGTCCCGCCACTCGGGGCTCGCGGGATCCGCGTCCCGTACGGCCGGGAAGGCGGCCTCCCAGGCACCGGGCCCGACCAGGGCGCGCAGATCTTCCATGTTGCGGCACAGATACTCGACGGCGTCCTCGTAGACCTGCCGTGCCATCGCCCCGTCGCCCACGGCGGCCTCCCTGGAACTCCCCCGAACCACTGCCCCCTGACAGGCGGTCAGACTAATGTAACGAGCGATGACGGAGCTTCGGGATCGAGTGGTCGCACGTCTCGTCACGGCACAGAACTCCCGCGACCCCGCGCCCTTGCGCGGGGCGGAGGCGGCGGACGACGCGCTGGCCCTGCTGCGGGAGGCCGCGCCGGCGCCCGAGGGCGTGATCGACCTGGAGTCGGTCGCCGCGGTGTTCTGGACCTTCTGGTTCCGGCACGGGGGCGACGCGGACCCCGAGGCCCAGCGGAACCTGACGGTCGTCTTCGGCACGTTCGGGTTCCTGTGTCCCCGGCTGCCCCCGCAGGCCGGTCTCCCCGACGTCCTCCGCCAGGGCTTCGATCCCGCGGACCCGTCCCACGAGGCCCGGTTCGCCCACCTGATCAGCTCGGCGTATGCGGAGGACGTCGCCGGCGAGGGCGGTGCGGTGGCTCTCGACCGCTCGCTGGCGTGGGCGGAGACGGCACTCGAGCACCTGCGGGACGACGACCACGCGGGGTTCGCGGAGCTGGCGGTCCAGGCCCTGGAGCTCCACGTCCTCCGCTTCCAGCGCGAAGCGGAGCCGGGCTCCCTGGCGGCGGCCGCCCGCTACGGCCGCGCGGTGTGCGAACGCCTGCCCCTCCTCGACCCCGAACTCGCGCGGGCCGCCGCCTCGGTCGCCCTGCGCACGGTCGTGGACGCGGCCCGGCTGCTCGGAGACCCCGAACTCGCCGTCGTGGACCGGCTGCTGGCGATGGCACCGGACGGCTCGCTCACCCAGGAGAACTCCGACGGCCTCGCGACGCTCCGCCTGCTGGTCGCCCAGCCCGTCACCTGGCCCGGCGAACGCGATCTCCGGATCGGCGCGGCCCTCGCGGAGGCGGGCGTCGCCGACCAGGACCCGCGCCGCATCGCCTGCGCCGTACGCCGCCTGCGCACGGCCCTCTCCGCCACCCCCGCCGACCACCCCGCCCACGCCCGGACCCGCATCGCCCTGGCGCAGGCCCTCGCGGCACTCGCCCGGGCCCGCGACGACCGGGACGCGGCCCGGGAAGCAGCACAGCTCATGCATTCCGCGGGCGCTCCGACCGGGAACGGCGTCACCGTCCCGGGGGCCCGGCGGCCCGCGCCGGCCGCCGGTCGTCCCGCGGATCCCGGCACCGGCACCGCCGTGGCCCAGGCGCTGGCAGCGCTCGCCAGGGCGGGCGAGGACGGCGGCGCAGCGCTGGAAGCGGTGGAACTCCTCGACTCCGCCGGGCTGTTGGGCGACGAGCAGCGGGCGGTGATCGATGCCTACCGGGAGTTCGAGTCCGACGGTTCGCCGGCCGCCCTAGGCCGGTTCGTCGAGCAGGTGCGGCTCCACACCACCCGCACCGGTCGCCCGCCCGACGTCGACGTCGAGATCCTCGATCTGGCCTCCGGTTTCGTCCCCGACGACACCGCCGACGAGCGCATAGCCCGCTACCGGGCGGCTCTCCCCGCCCACGGCCCCCACCGTCACGCCCACATCGCCGTCCTGGCCGCCCTCACCGGCATGCGGGCGGGGGCCCTGCGGCCGACGGCGCCCGCCCGTGCCGACCTCCTCGCGGCGGAATCCCGCGAGCTCACCGAGGAGGTGGCCGCACAGGCCCCGCCCGGCTTCCCGGCGACGGACCTGCTGCGCCGGGGAGCGTACGAGGCTGCCCTGCCCCTCGCCGTCGTGTCGGTGAGCGGGGAGGCCGTGCCGGACGAACTGGTGGCGCTCACGTCGCAGTTGTCCCGTCTGCAGGACATCCGCCTCGACGCCCCGGAGAACCTGGACTCCGACATCGCGGTCATCCGCGAGATGCTCGCGGACGTCGACGAGGACACCTCCCTGCGCCCCTACCTGGCCGCGGCTCTCGGCAGCGCCCTGTCCGCCCGGTCCGCCGGGCGGGGCGACCCGGCCACCCTGGACGAGGTCGTCGAGCTGCTGCGCTACGCCCGCGCTCACGCCCCCGACCTGGCGGGCCACCTCGACAAGCCCCTTGCCGACGCCCTGACCGCCCTGTCCGTGGGCCGGTTCGACCCGGAGAACGCCCGCGAGGCCTCCGCCCTGCTCGCCTCGGCCACCTCTCCGTCCCCCACGCAGGAACCACAACCCCCGTACGGCGAGGTGGCCCTGACGGAGACCGACCACGCGGTCCTCGCGGCCCGCACCGAGTTCCACACCGCCCTCCAGAACTACCTCCTCGGCCACGAACCGGCCCAGTTGGAGCGGGCCCGGCGGACCGCCGCCCGGATGCGGGAGCTGACCCGCGGTCCCTGGACCGGCAGCCGCCCCTGGTACGACCTGATGGGCGACGCCTACGCCGACCTGGTCGAGACCGTCGGCCCCGGCGGCGGCCCCCGCGGCGACCTCGGCGACGAGATCGTCGAGCAGTGCCGCCGTACCTTCGCGGCCTGCCCCGCCGGACATCCGATGCGTCCCATGGCCGGTACGACGCTGGCCCGGGCGCTCGTCCAGCGCGCGCTGCTGCTCCGCCCGGCGGACCCCGGGCGGGCGGCGGCCCTGGTCGCGGAGGCGGACGAACTGGGGCGCGCGCTCGGTGAGGAGACGCCGCAGGGGGCGCCGGACATCGGCGGGACGATCCGTATGTTCGTCGACCTCATGGCGCGGGGGCGGCTGCCCGACGGCACCGCCGCGCAGGCGCCGGGCAGGCCACCGGCGGACCTGTTCGACACGGTCATGGGCCCCCTGCGGGACCGCCTCGCCGGCGCCGCGGACCCCCTCGTGTGGCGGGACCGGGCGGTTCCGGTGGGGATGCGGGCGCACGGCGAGATCGGTGCCGCGGCCGGTGCGCTGAGCGGGCCGCGGCCCCGGGTCGACCTCGCCCTGGACCATCTCGAAGCGGGCGTCGAGGCGATGGCCGGGCTCACCGACCGGGGCAGTGACCAGCGGTCCGCCGAGCACGGCCTGTCGACGTTCGAGGGGGACATCCGGACGATCGTGGAGCTGATCCTCACGCACCTCGTCGGACGGGACCTGGCCGCACGGCTGCCGGGTGAGGCGGCCGGCCTCAAGGCGGTGATGGCGCGGGCGGCGGCGGGCGACGACCCGGACGCCGTACGAGAGGCCCTCGCGGCCCTGCGCCTGCCGTCCGCGCACGGCCGCACCGCCTCCGGACCGGACGTCGACCGCGCCGCCGAACTCCTCGACCGGGGCCGCGGGATGCTGCTGGCCCGACGCATCGAGTCCCGCGCCGACATCGACGCCCTGCGCACCGCCCACCCGGACCTGGCAGCCGAGTACGAACGACTGACGAACACCCTCGCCGCCGCCCCTGCCGAGTCCGACAGGCGGCCGGGCGCCGAGGCCCCTGCCGGGCGTGCCGTTTTCGAGCGACCGCCGGGCACGCCCACCGCTGGTCCGGAGGGCGCCGAGGTCCCTGCCGGGCGTGCCGGGTTCGAGCGGTCGCCGGGCACGCCCGCCGCCGGTCCGGAGGGCGCCGAGGTCCCTGCCGGGCGTGCCGGGTTCGAGCGGTCGCCGGGCACGCCCGCCGCCGGTCCGGAGGGCGCCACCACCCCTGCCGGGCGCGCCGAGTCCGAACGGCTGACGAACACCCCCGCTGCCGGCCCCGAGCGCGCCGGCGCCCCCGCCGGGCGTGCCGAGTGGGCCCGGCTCGCCGGGTTGCGTGCCTCGCGCGAGCTCGACGCGCTGATCGCCCGCATCCGGACCGAGCCCGGCTTCGAGGACTTCCTGCGGCCCCTGACCGCACCGCAGTTGCGGGACCTCGCGGCCGACGGCCCGGTCGTGGTCCTGAACCAGGGCCGCCGCCACTGCCACGCCCTCGTCGTCACCGCCCGCTCGATCACCGCCCTGCACCTCGACGTCGGGGCCGACGAGGTCACCGGCGCCGCCCGGCGGCTGAGGGACGCCGTCGACGCCATCAACGCCCAGGGCACTGCCCGGCCCTCCCCCCGCCAACTGGTCGCCGCGGGCACCGCGGTCCGCGAGACGCTGGCGTGGACCTGGCACAAGGTCGTCCTTCCGGTCCTGGACCTCGCCGGCTGCGCCGGGCCGGTCCCCCGGCACGGCACCTGGCCCCGCCTGTGGTGGGTGCCGACCGGCGCCTTCAGCGCGCTGCCCCTGCACGCGGCCCAGTGCACGGCACCGGACTGCGCGCTGGACGGCTGCGGCGCAGCGCTGGACGCGGTGGTGTCGTCGTACGTCCCGGGCCTGCGGACCCTCGCCCACACCCGGTCCCGGGCCCGCCGCCGTCCCGGCCACGGCGGTGCCCTGCTGGTCGCCGAGCCGGAGCAGGAGCTCCCGGGAGTCGCCGCGGCCACCGCCTACGCCGCCGGACTCCTCGGCGCGCCCGCCCCCCTGATCGGCGCGGCCGCCACCCGCGAGGCCGTCCTCGGCGCCCTGCACCAGGCATCCTGGGCCCACTTCGGCTGCCACGCGGCCACCGACCCCACGGAACCCTCCGGCGCCCTGCTCCGCCTGCCGAGCGGCGAGCCCGTCTCGGTCCTGGAGATCTGCCGGGCCCGGCCGAGCGCGGCGCGGCTGGCGTTCCTGGCGGCCTGCGGGACCGCCCGGACGGCGGAACGCCTCACCGACGAGGCCATCCACATCACCAGCTCGTTCCTGCTGGCCGGGTTCCCCGCGGCGGTGGGCACCCTGTGGGCCGTCGACAGCACCCACGCGGACCACATGACCCGCGCCTTCTACCGGCGTACGACGGCTCCGGACGCCCCCGGAGCGGCCCACGCCCTGCACGAGGCGGTCCGCGGGCTCCGCCGCCGGATCCCCGACCGGCCGCACGTCTGGGCGGCGTACGTGCACGCGGGGACGTAGCAGCGCGGGCGGCGGCGTATTCCCCGGAACCATTGGCATTCCGATACCAGGGATCGGAATCCTCATTGGAAACCTATGGGTCGACGGGCTTACGTTCGAGATCCCACCGAACTCCACCGAACCTCTGGAGACCGCACCATGTCGAAGATCCTGTTCGTGCTGACCGGCGTCGATCACTGGACGCTCGCCGACGGCACCCGCCACTCCACCGGCTTCTGGGCCGAGGAGGCCGTCGCCCCCTACCAGCGGTTCAAGGCCGAGGGCCATGAGATCGTCGTGGCCACGCCCGGCGGAGTCGTGCCCACCGTCGACCGGGGCAGCCTCGCCCCGGAGGTCAACGGCGGCCAGGAGGCCGCGGACGAGACCGCCCGGGCCCTCGACGCGATGACCGAGCTGAAGAACCCGGTCAGCCTGGCGGACGTCGACCTCGACGACTACGACGCCGTCTTCTACCCCGGCGGCCACGGCCCCATGGAGGACCTGGCGGTCGACGCCGTCTCCGGCCGGCTCCTCGTCGACGCCCTGGACTCCGGCAAGCCCCTCGGCGTGGTCTGCCACGGCCCGGCCGCACTGCTCGCCGCCACCCGCGAGGACGGCACCAACGCCTTCGCCGGCTACCGGATCGCCGCCTTCACCGACGCCGAGGAGACCCAGGCCGGGCTCGCCGGCAAGGCGAAGTGGCTGCTGCAGTCGCGGCTCGTGGAGGCGGGCGTGCACGTGGAGGCGGGCGAGCCCTGGGCGCCGCACGTCGTCGTCGACCGCAACGTGGTCACCGGACAGAACCCGGCCTCCTCGGCCCCGCTCGCGGCCGAGCTGCTGAAGAAGCTGAGCTGAGCGCGTCCCCGGGAACGGGCATCCAGGACCTCAACCTGGTCCGGACGTTCCTCGCCGTCTACCGCTCCGGCTCCTTCACCGCCGCCGCGCAGCTGCTGGGCATCTCCCAGCCCACGGTGACCACGCAGGTGAAGGCCCTGGAGCGGCAGTCGGGCCGCGAGCTCTTCGCCCGCCTGCCCAGGGGCGTCACGCCCACGCCGTACGCCCATGACCTGGCGGCGCGGATCGCGGGCCCGCTCGACGCGCTGCTGGCGGCCACCGGCCAGGGCCCTGCGGAGTCGGGCCCGCCCGCGCCGGTCCACCTCGCGGGCCCGGCCGAGCTCCTCTGCCTGCGTGTCCTGCCCGCGCTGGCCCCGCTGGTGGCGGAGGGCGTGCGGCTGCGGGTGACGCCCGGCCTGACGGATCCCCTGCTCGACGAGGTGCGCGCGGGCCGCCACGACCTGGTCCTGGCCACCACCCGCCCGCGCGGCCGTGCGCTGCTCGCCACCCCGCTGGCCGACGAGGAGTTCGTGCTGGTCGCCGCGCCGGTGTGGGCGGACCGCATCGGCGGCCGGGTGGCGGCCGAGGACCCCGGCGTCCTGCACACGGTCCCGCTGATCGCGTACGCCGAGGACCTCCCCATCCTCCGCCGCTACTGGCGCCATGTCTTCGGCCGGCGCCTGAACTGCCGCGCCGCCGTCACCATGCCGGACCTGCGCGGCGTCCTGACGGCGGTCACCGCGGGCGCGGGCTTCTCGGTCCTGCCCCGCTACCTGTGCGAGCAGGAACTCGCTGCGGGCGCCCTCACCCTCCTGCACGACCCCGAGGACGCACCGATCAACACGGCGTACGTGGTCCAGCGCCCGGGACCGGCCGACAACCCCCATGTCGCCCTGGTGCGCGACGCCTTGCTGCGCGTGGGCCCCACCTGGTGACACAGTGGCGGGGCCCACGCTCCCGGGTCAGCCCGCGGTGCAGCTGACCGTGGGCCAGGTGCGGTTGCCGTTGTGCTGGATGGTGACGCCCCAGTTGTTGCCGCTGCCGTTGGGCTTGGCGGTCAGCACTTGTGAACTGGGGTAACCGGCACTGACGTTCCAGGTGGAGAGGACCCTCGCGGGCGCGGGCACATTCATCGTGACGGTCCAGTTGCCGGACCCGGTGACCGAGACGTTGAGGTTGTAGCGGTCGCTCCACTGCTGGCCGGCGGAGAGCGTTGCCGTACAGCTACTGCCGCCGCCTCCGCCCCCGCCGCCCGTGGGGGCCACCGCGCGGCCGGTCGCCGGGGAGATCATCCCGGCGCACAGGCCGCGTGCCGTCAGTCCCTGCGCGATGCGCGGGATCGCCGCCAGGGTGTTGGCGGACCAGTCGTGCATCAGCATGACCTGGCCGTTGGTGAGCCGTCCCGCGGCCGCCACGATCGCGTCGGTACCGGCGCCGTTCCAGTCCTGGGAGTCGACGTCCCAGATGACCTCGGTCAGACCGTACTTGGCGGCCACGGTCTTCACGGTCGCGTTGGTCTCCCCGTACGGCGGACGGAACAGCACCGGCGTACCGCCGCCCGCGTTGGCGATGGCCTGCTGGGTGCGGGAGAGCTCGGAGTCGATCTGCGCCTGGCTGAGCTGGGTCAGATGCGGGTGCGTGTAGCTGTGGTTGGCCACCCACATGCCCGCGTTCACCTGGGCGCGGACCTGAGCGGGGTTGGCGGCGGCGTACTGGCCCTGGTTGAACATCGTGGCCCGCAGGCCGTTCTGCGTGAGTGCGTTCAGCAGGGCCGGGGTGCTGCCGGAGGGGCCGTCGTCGAAGGTGAGGGCGACATAGCCGTTGCAGGTCGCGGCCTGTGCCGGGGCGGAGTTGGCGGTATGGACGGTGACCGTGCTTGCCACGGCGAGTGCGGCCACCGCCAGTTTCGCGAACAAGGGACGCATGATCGGGCCTCCTTCGCGGTCAGCTCGCCGTGCAGGAGACGGTGGGCCAGGTGTGGTTGCCGTTGTGCTGGATGGTGGCGCCCCAGTTGTTGCCACTGCCGTTGGGCTTGGCGGTCAGCACCTGCGAACTGGGGTAACTCGTGCTGACGTTCCAGGTGGAGAGGACCTTCGCCGGGGAGGGGACGTTCATGGTGACGGTCCAGTTGCTGGATCCGGTGACCGAGACGTTGAGGTTGTAGCGGTCGCTCCACTGCTGGCCGGCGGAGAGGGTGGCCGAGCAGCCGGTGCCGCCGCCCCCGCCCCCGCCGCCCGAATCGGTGCCGCCCACGGTGATGTTGGAGCTGCCGCTGCTCTGGTAGCCCTCGGTCGCCATGATCATGTAGTAGTTGAAGCTGCCGAGCGGCATTCCGGCGCGGGCCCACGCGTCGAAGTGGTTGCCGGTCGTGATGGCGCCGCCCGTCCGCTTCGACTGCCGGACGCTCCAGTACTGGTCGAAGGTCTTGGTGCCCTCGACGGAGGGGGCGTTGTACCGGGTGGTCTTGTAGATGTCGTACGTGCCGCCGTCGGTGGTGACCGTGCCCTTGAAGGTGCCGGTCGGGCGGTAGGTGCCCCAGTTGTCGACGATGTAGTACTCCACGAGCGGATTCGCGGTCCATCCGTAGAGCGTCAGGTAGGCGTTGCCGGACGGGTTGAAGGTGCCGGAGTAGTTCACGGTCCGGCGCGCGCCGTTGGCCCAGCCCTTGCCGGCGACGAAGTTGCCGGTGTTGCGCCAGCTGGTGCTGTAGTTGCCGCCGGAGCCGAGGTTCATGGAGACCGTGCCCTGGGCGTCGGTCCAGAACGAGTAGTAGTAGCCGTTGTTGGTACCGGTCTGGTTCGTGGTGACGACGGTGTCCGCGTGGGCGGTCACCGAGCCGATGGCGAGAAGCAGGACGGCACAGGCGCTGCTGATGAGCAGCCGGAGCCGTGCGAGTGAGTTCTCCATGCGCGGAGTGTTGGCCGGGGCACGTCAAGTGTCAATAGTTTCGTTTGCTGTTACGAAACATTCGAAAGCGTAATTACGCTGTAATCCCACGTCAGTTGCGCTTCCGATGACGCCGCACTTTTTTGCGGTGATCTTTGAAATGGGAAATCCGTCATCAATCCCGAAAGATTTCGGCGATGCGGCCGATCGCGCAAGCCGATCGCGCGGGCGGGCTAGGCGAGACGGGGCGTCTTGCCTGCCGGGCGGTGGAGGGGGTATGGTGCGGGAGTTGTTACTAGACGAGACGTCTCGTCTAGCCTTCTCGCCGAAAGAGGACCCACTTGTTCCATGCTCCCGAAGCACCCTCCCCCGCCGCCGTCGTCCCCCAGCTCACCGTCACCGACGTCAGCAAGCGCTACGGCACCCGCCTGGTGCTCGACCACGTGTCGTTCACCGTCCGCCCCGGTGAGCGGGCCGGGGTCGTCGGGGACAACGGCTCCGGCAAGTCCACGCTCCTGCGGCTGCTCGCGGGCGCCGTACCGCCCGACAACGGCGACCTCACCGTCGTGGCGCCCGGCGGGATCGGGCACCTGGCGCAGACCGTGGACCTGCCCGACACGGCCCGCGTCGGTGACGCCGTCGACCTGGCGCTGTCCGAACTGCGCACCCTGGAGCGCCGGCTGCGGGCGGCCGGCGCCGTCCTCGCCGACTCCTCGGCGTACGAGCGCTACGCCGCGCTGGAGGCGGAGTTCGAGGCACGCGGCGGCTACGACGCCGACCGCCGGGTCGACGTGACCCTGCGCCACCTGGGCGAGACGACGACCCTGGACCGCTCCCGCAGGCTCGGCACCCTCTCCGGCGGCCGGCGCTCACGGCTGGCCCTGGCGGCGACGCTGGCCTCCTCGCCGGAACTGCTCCTGCTCGACGAACCCACCAACGACCTGGACGACGAGGCGGTGGCCTGGCTGGAGGAGCGGCTGCGCGCCCACCGGGGCACACTCGTCGCCGTCACCCACGACCGCACCTTCCTGGACCGCGTGACGGACACCGTCCTGGAGGTGGACGGCGGATCCGTCCGCTGCTACGGCGACGGCTACGAGGGATACCTCACCGCCAAGGCCGCCGAACGCGCCCGGCAGGAACGGGAGCACGCGGAATGGCGGACGGAGGTGGCTCGCCAGGCCCGGCTCGCGACTCCCACATCGGGCGCCTGGACGCGATCCCGCGCAAGACGCCGAGGGCGTTCAGCGGGGCGGGCGCCTTCCGGGCCCGCTCCCGGGCGCACGGGGCGATGAGCCGGATCCGCAACGCGCGGGAACGGGTGCAGCGGCTGACGGAGAACCCGGTGCCCGCACCGCCGGAACCGCTGCGGTTCGCGGCGCGGATCGAGGGTGCGGCGCAGCAGGCGGTGGAGGTGGCCGATGTGCGGGTGCCCGGGCGCCTGCTGCTGGACTCCCTGCACGTGTCCGCGGGCGGACGCCTGCTGGTCACCGGCCCCAACGGCGCCGGGAAGACCACCCTGTTGCGGATCCTCGCCGGTGAGCTGACCCCGGAGCCCGGCGCGACGGTACGGCGACCCGCGCGGGTCGGTTTCCTGCGCCAGGTGGCAGCGCCGACGCCGGGCGAGGACGGCCTCTCCCTGCTGGCGGCCTTCGGGGAGGACCGGGCGGGGGAGCTGCTCTCGCTGGGCCTCTTCCGCGAGCCCGACCTAGACCGGCGGGTCCGGGACCTCTCCACGGGACAGCGCCGCCGCCTGGAACTGGCCCGCCTCCTCACCGAGCCGCACGACGCGCTCCTCCTGGACGAGCCGACGAACCACCTGGCACCGGCCCTGGTGGAGGACCTGCAAGGGGCCCTGGCCGACTACGCGGGAACAGTGATCACCGTGACGCACGACCGACGCCTGCGCGCGGCACTGCCGGGCCCCGTCCTGGAGCTGAGCCCGGTCTGACGTCAGGGGGGCGGCGCCGCACAGGACGGGGCGGGAGGCGCCGCACAGGACCGGGCCCGGCGGCGAGAACCGGCACGGCTCCGAACGTCCGAACGAGTGGACTCATCGGCACGCCGCCCCGCGGGCGCCTCGAAAGCGGGGCGGGCATGAACATGCTGCCCTCCGAGCCCATGACCCGGCCCCTGATCTGGAAGAGGCGCCATCCCATGAGACGTACCCCACCCCGCCGACTGCTCGCCGTGGCACTGCTCGCGGCCTCGCTGCTGAGCCCCCTCGCGGCCGCCCCCGCCACGGCCCAGCCGGCCCCGGCCGCCGTCCACCAAGTCAAGGCCCACTGCCCGCCGGGCGGCCTCGGTCACAAACTCACCGCCCGCCTGGACAAGGCCATCGCCGGGGTGCGCCGGGAGGCCGGCATCCCCGGGCTGACCGTCGGCCTGTGGATGCCGGGCAAGGGCAGCTACGTCCGCTCGACCGGCGTCGCCGACAAGGTCACCGGGGCGCCGATGCGGCCCGACCTGCACGCGCGGATCGGCAGCGAGACCAAGACCTTCACGGTCACCGCGCTGCTCCAGCTCGTCGACGACGGCCGGGTCCGCCTGGACGACCCGATCGCGAAGTACATCCGCGGCGTCCCCGACGGCCGCCGCATCACCCTCCGCCACCTCGCCGAGATGCGCAGCGGCCTGTTCTCCTACACCGAGGACGACGACTTCGTGCAGGCGCTGCTGAGCGACCCGAGGCGCCCCTACACCCCGCGCGAGCTGCTCTCGTACGCCTTCAAGCACCCGAACAACGCCCCGCCGAACACGACGTTCGAGTACTCCAACACCAACATCGTGCTGCTCGGCCTGGTGATCGAGAAGGTCACCGGACGTCACCTCGCCGACGTCATCCACCGGCGCGTGCTGCGGCCCGCGGGCATGCACCGCACCCTGTTCCCGCACGGCGCGGAGTTCCCCGAGCCGCACGCCCACGGGTACACCAACCAGACCCTGAGCGGTGAGGTCGAGGACGCCACCGACTGGAACCCCAGCTGGGCCTGGGCGGCGGGCGCGATGATCTCCGACCTCCAGGACCTGCGCCGCTGGGCCCCCATCCTCGCCACCGGCAAGCTCCTCAGCCCGGAGACCCAGAAGCAGCGCCTCAAGACGCTCCCGACCGGCCACCCCGGCACCAGCTACGGCCTGGGCATCGTCAACTCCGGCGGCTGGATCGGCCACAACGGCTCCCTGCCCGGCTACGAGACCGTGACGGTCTACCTGCCGTCGAAGAAGGCCACGCTGGTCCTCATCATGAACACGGACGTCCTCCACGAGGGCCAGGAACCCTCCTCCCTCGTCGCCCGGGCGATCACGGAGATCGTGACCCCGAAGAACATCTACGACCGTCCCGCACCCCTGAACTAGCCAAGCCCGGCCGCCTGTTGCCCCGGCCCCCGATTCCTCGTGCACGGCTATGGGAAGTTCCGGGGTGCGTCGTTACCCTCCGCCCATGATTCCCACGGTGGTCTGGGGCACAGGCAACGTCGGGCGCGCGGCCGTACGGGCCGTCGCGGCACATCCGATGCTCCGCCTGGTGGCCGTACTGGTCTCCACTGCCGCCAAGGTCGGCAAGGACGCGGGCGAACTCGGCGGCCTCGGCCGGAACCTCGGCGTGACGGCGACGGACGACGTGGACGGCGTCCTCTCCGCAGGCCCACGCGCGGTCGTGTACGCCGCCTCGGGCGACGTACGCCCGGACGGCGCGATCGAGGACATCGGCCGGGCCCTGCGCGCCGGCGCCGTCGTCGTCACACCGTCCCTGTACGGCATGTACGACTGCACCAACGCACCCGAGGAGATCCGCGGCGGCCTCCTCGACGCCGCCAGGGCCGGGGGCGGCTCCCTGTTCGTCTCCGGGGTGGATCCCGGGTGGGCCAACGACGTACTCCCGCTGCTGGTCAGCGGACTGGGTTCGGACATCGACGCGGTCCGCTGCCAGGAGGTCTTCGACTACTCCACGTACGACCAGGAGGAAGCGGTCCGCCAGCTGATCGGCATGGGGCACCCGCTGGACCACCAGCCGCTGATGCTCGCCGAGGGCATTCCGACGATGATCTGGGGCGGCCAGCTGCGGATGATGGCCCGCGCTCTGGGCGCCGAACTGGACGGCATCGAGGAGTACGTGGAGCGCCGGCCGCTCGACACGTCCGTCCGCACCGACACGATGGGGGAGTTCGCGGCCGGTACCCAGGGGGCGGTGCGTCTCGAGGTGCGCGGCATGGTGGCGGGCGAGCCCCGGCTCGTCGTCGAGCATGTCACCCGTATCCACGCCGACTGCGCCCCGGACTGGCCGGTGCCGCCCGGCGGCGGCGCGGGCGCACACCGCGTGATCATCGAGGGCCGCCCCCGCATCGAGGTCACGGTCGAGGCCACGGACGAGGGCGACAACAGGGCCGCAGGCGGCAACGCCACGGCGGCCGGCCGCCTGGTGAACGCCATCGACTGGCTCGTAGAGGCCGAACCGGGCCTCTACGACGCCCTCGACGTCCCGCTGCGCCCCGCCGTGGGCCGACTCGGAAAGAGGTGACCATGCGCATCGACATCCCCGAGGGCGCCGAGCCCCTCGCGTACGTCTGGGGCGAGCTGGTGCCCGGGATCGGCCCGGCGGCCAGTGCCTTCTCCCTCGCCGTCTACGAGCACAGCACCCTCGGCCTGCGCGAGTTCGAGGCCGCCCGGCTGCGCGTCGCGCAGATCAACGGCTGCCTGTTCTGCCTGGACTGGCGCACCGAACGCGCCGGGCAGAAGGTCGAGGAGGGCTTCCTCGACGCGGTCGCCCGGTGGCGTACGACGGACGCCTTCGACGACCGGACCCGGCTGGCCGCCGAGTACGCGGAGCGCTACGCCCTCGACCATCACGGCCTGGACGGGGAGTTCTGGGAACGGATGACGGCGCACTACAGCCAGGCGGAGATCGTGGAGCTGAGCATGAGCATCGGCTCCTGGCTGGCGTTCGGCCGCCTCAACCATGTGCTGGGGCTGGACAGCGCCTGCGTACTGCCGTCGGCGCGCGGTTGAAGGGAGCGGGACAAGGGTGTGGGGCAAGCGCGTGGGGCAAGGGTGTGGGCCGGGACCCGGAGGCCCCGGCCCACAGTGATGGACGGATCCCGGAAGGATCGGCTCAGAAATCCTCGGCGATGATCTTCTCGATGTTGCGCTCGGCGAGCGCGGTGATGGTCACGAACGGATTGACGGAGACGTTGCCGGGAATGAGCGCGCCGTCCATCACGTACAGCCCCGTATAGCCGTGCAGGCGCCCGTAGTTGTCGGTCGCCCGGTTGAGGACCGCGCCACCGAGCGGGTGGTACGTGAGATGGTCGCCCCAGATCTTGTAGGCGCCGAAGAGGTCCGTGCGGTAGATGGTCCCCTCGGTGGCGTTGATCTTGTCGAAGATCGTCTTCGCCATGGTGATCGACGGCTGCTTCCAGGCCGTCTGCCAGTTCAGCTCCACCTTCCCGGCCGCCGCGTTCCAGGTGAACCGGCCGCGGTGGGGGTTGTTGGTGATCGACAGGTAGAACGACGCCCAGGTCTCGATGCCGGTCGGCAGCGGCGCCACCTCGGCGAACGCCCCGCCCGCGGCCCAGTTGTCGATGCCCGCCGTCGGGATCGACGACTGCAGTGCGCCGGTCGGGTCCCACAGGTGGTTGGCCCGGCCGCACATGACGTTGCCGTTCTCGCCCCAGCCGGCGCCGATCTCGCCGTTGAGGTTCGGCAGTGCGCCCGTGGCCTTCAGCCGGACCAGCAGCTTGCTGGTGCCGACGCTGCCCGCGGCGAAGAACACCCGCCGCGCCCGTACCGTCCTGGTCGCGACGACGGCGCCGCCCGTGTCGAGTTGCTCCAGGGTGACGGCGTAGCCGCCTTGGGCGGGCGTGACACCGGTGACCCGGTGCAGCGGTGAGATGCCGACGCGTCCGGTCGCGCGGGCCTGCGCGAGGTACGTCTTCGGCAAGGACTTCTTGCCGTGGTTGTTGCCGTACAGGATCTCGCCGGCCAGGGCCGACTTGGGCACCGCTCCCGCGGCCTCCCGCTTCATGTAGTCCCAGTCGTAGACATTGGGCACGAACAGGAAGCGGAAACCGGACCGTGCCGCGTGCTTGCGGCCGACGCGGGCGTACCCGTAGCACTCCGTGGTGTCGAACCAGGCGGGGTCGATGCCGCTGACCCCCAGGGTGCTGTTGGCGCGCGGGTAGTAGACGTCGTACATCTCGTCGACGTCGACGGAGGGCAGGATCCCGGGGAAGCGGGAGCGCGGTGGCGTGACCGCCATCCCGCCGTTGACGAGCGACCCGCCCCCGACGCCCCGCCCCTGGTACACGACGATCCCGCCCATGTCCTCGGCGTCCAGGATCCCCGTGTACCGCGGCACGTCCTTGTCGATCGGGAAGCCGAGGAAGTTGCTCAGCGGCTGCCTGGTCCGGGTGCGGAGCCAGAAGGACCGGTAGTCCGGGCTGGTGGTGTTGGCGAAGACCTTGCCGTCCGTCCCCGGGGTGTCCCAGGCCATGCCCATTTCCACCATACGGACGTTCACCCCGGCCTGGGCGAGCCGCAGCGCGGTGACGCAGCCGCCGTATCCGGTGCCGATGACAAGAGCGTCGACCTGCTCGTCGAGAGGGAGCGCCGCGGCGGCGGGCAGATCAATCGCCCCCAATGCGACGGCACCAAAAATAGAACCAGTTCTACCAATGAAACGTCGTCGGGAGAACTCTCTTCCTTCCGGTCTGACGCCTGATCCAGATGTCACGTAGATCCCCTTTCTCTTTTCTCAATCGAAACGGGTTCTACTGAAATCAACCAAACAAGTCACGAGAAACCTGCCGGTAACTTGAACGCTGTACAGAGCCCTTTGCGGCGTCGACGAGAACCCATCCGGCCGGTGCCGACCGCGCACCCATGACCCCAAGGGCTGAAGATGGTCGAAACGTACGCAAAAACCGCGGAGGCGTGGCGATGCGCGGCAACGTCGAGAACGACGAGGACTCCGTCGAGGACTACGACGACGAATACGGTGACGAAGTCGACGCCGAGGACGGTGACGAGTACGCCGATCCCGAGGCGTACGACGAGGAGGACGCAGCCGGTGCGAGCCCTGATGTCTTCCTCGACGTTCCGATCCTGAAGGTCGACGAGATCGATCTGGACGTCGAGGATCTGCGGGCGCATGTCTCGCTGCAGGCCGAGGTGCTGGATCTGCTCAAACTGAACGTGGGCGCCGACGTCTCGCTCGGCCGGGTACACCTGGGCATCTCGGGTGTCGAGGCACAGGCCCAGCTCACGGTGCGTCTCCACAACGTCGCGAAGATCATCGACCGCGTGCTCACCACGCTCGACCGCAACCCGGAGATCCTGCACGAGCTGGCACGTGGAGTCGGGTCCGCCGTACAGGACGTCGGCAGCGGAGCCCGCCAGGCCGTGGGGGAGCTGGGCACGGGTGCCGGAAGGGCCGTCCAGGAGGTCGGCTCGGGCGCGGGAGCCGCCGTACGGGACGTCGGCCAGGGAGCCGGGGCTGCCGTCCAGGACGTGGGGCGGGGCGCAGGGGCTGCTGTGCAGGACGTGGGGCGGGGCGCCGGTGCCGCCGTACAGGAGGTCGGTGAGGGAGCCGGCGGGGCCGTTCGGGACGTGGGGGGTGGTGCCGGGCGGGCGGTGGAGGGCGTCGGCGGTGGTGCCGGGCGGGCGGTGGAGGGCGTCGGCAGTGGTGCCGGGCGAGCGGTGGAGGATGTCGGCCATGAGACGAGCCGGACCGTCGGAAACGCCGGCGAGGCGGTGGGCAGTACCGCCGGGAGCGTGGCCGGGCAGGCCGGGGGTGTGACGGAAGCGGCAGGCGACACGGCACAGGGCGGCGTCAACGCCGTAGCGGACGCTGCCGCTGCCGCTGCCGCTGCCGTTGCCACTGACGAGACGGCGAACGCCCCCGCTGAACGCACCGAGCCGGCCGAGCCGCGCGCGGCGCGCAAGGGCGCGGAGGGAGAGCGGGGCCGGGCCGGCCGGAGCCAAGGCGGCACCCGCACGCGCCGGGTGCGAGGAGAGGACGGGAAGCTGCCGCCGAGATCCAGTCGCGCCCGTACCGACAGGGAGCCGAAGGAGCCGCCCTGAACCCGAGGGGCGGGAGCCGGGAGCCCGGCCGGGGACATCTCGTTCCGCTCGACGGTCCACGCCGAACGGCTCCGCTTCACGGAGGAACCCCAGACGCTCGTTCGCTTCCCCGGCACCGGGAAGCGAGAGTCGACGAGCCACACCGACCGGACCCATCTACCGGACCCGGTCGTCCCCGGCCAGGAATACGAGGACGTCACCGTCGCCTACCACCTCGCAACCCGGCTCACCGGGGAACCGGAGACCGGAAGGAACGGCGACGACGACACGGCCGGGTGACGGGCACAGTCGTCAGCCGACGGCCTCGCTCCCGAGATCGGTGGAGGCGGTCAACGAGTGGGCCGCCGCCCTGAGATCGTTCTCCCACCCCAGGACTTCGTCCGCGCCCATCCATTCGCTGTACTGGGCTGCGACGGACAGGAACCGTGTCTCCTCCGGGGTGCGGGCCGCGAGCGCCCTGGACAGCCGGTCGACCACGCCCTTGGGGCTCAGCTCGGCATGTACGAGACCGCCCGCGAGGCCCACGAGGAGCCGGCGGCCGGCTGTCTCCTCGTCGGGAAGGGGTACGCCGAGTTCGTGCATGGCCTGGACGTACAGTTCGCGGATCTCGCTCGCGTCGCTCCTGCGTGGCAGGCCGGCCAGTTCGCGCAGGGCGGGGGAATCGTGCCCGTCGACGAGCGCATGAGCAGCGAGCATGGGGAGTTCCTCGGGCGGGAGTACCTCCGCCACATACTGCCAAGCGCTGCGCCCCAACCGGTCCATGCACTCATCGTGAGAGCAACAAGACTTCCTGGCGACCTGATTACCGACCATCCCGCACAGCAAAAAGGCCCGGGTCGATGACCTGGGCCTTCTCCATGGAGCGGGTGACGAGAATCGAACTCGCGCTCTCAGCTTGGGAAGCTGATGTTCTACCATTAAACTACACCCGCGTAAGACGCCGACCGGAGTCGGTGTCGAATGCTCGCTCACTCTACCTCATGGCAGACCCCCGGTGCTCAGGCCGCGGGGTCTGACGGCGTTTCAGGGATGAGATGCGGCTGCGGGGGAACGGAGTTGGGGGCGTACGGTGGTGGCGTGGGAGACGGTGCGGGCGGGTCGGAGTGCCGCCTGGAGAGCCGTCCCTTTCATCCCGTAATGTGGGCTTTCGGCGCCCGGCGGGCAGCAGCCGGGTGCGGCTCTTGGGGAAGGGACTCGAAGGACTTGATGGAGCGCACCGTCGTCCGTTGTGCCGATGGGCACGTATTCAGCACCGCCTCGTTCCCGATGCAGCAGGCCGAGCGGCTCGGTCCCGGACGACTGGTCCGGTGTCCGCGCTGTGCCCGGCTCCGCAGTGTCGTGCCGGTGGCGTTGGAGATCGGCAGCAAGCGGTAGCAGGCCGGAGCAGCAGAGCAAGGGCGCAGGCGCGCGGTGCCGTCCGATTCGGTCGGTCCGCGCGCCTTGCGTATCCTCGGGACGTGCTTCTCTCAGACAAGGACATCCGGGCCGAGATCGACGCCGGGCGGGTACGGATCGATCCCTACGACCAGACCATGGTGCAGCCGTCCAGCATCGACGTGCGCCTGGACCGGTACTTCCGGGTGTTCGAGAACCACCGGTACCCCCACATCGACCCCTCCATCGAGCAGGCCGACCTCACACGGCTCGTGGAGCCCGAGGGCGACGAGCCGTTCATCCTCCATCCCGGGGAGTTCGTGCTCGCCTCCACCTACGAGGTCATCTCGCTGCCCGACGACCTCGCCTCGCGGCTGGAGGGCAAGAGCTCCCTCGGGCGGCTCGGGCTCGTCACGCACTCCACGGCCGGGTTCATCGACCCCGGGTTCTCCGGGCACGTCACCCTGGAGCTCAGCAACCTCGCCACGCTCCCCATCAAGCTCTGGCCCGGGATGAAGATCGGGCAGCTGTGCATGTTCCGGCTCAGCTCGCCCGCGGAGTTCCCCTACGGCAGCGAGCGGTACGGATCCCGGTACCAGGGGCAGCGCGGCCCGACCGCCTCCCGGTCCTTCCTGAACTTCCATCGGACCCAGGTGTGAGCATGAGCGACATACGGGAGAACCTCACCTACGAGGCGTTCGGCACCGCCATCCGCGAACTCGCCCAGACCATCGCCGACGACGGCTACGAGCCCGACATCGTGCTGTCCATCGCGCGCGGCGGTGTCTTCGTCGCCGGCGGGCTCGCCTACGCCCTCGACTGCAAGAACATCCACCTGGTGAACGTCGAGTTCTACACCGGGGTCGGCACCACGCTGGACATGCCCGTCATGCTCGCGCCCGTGCCGAACGCCATCGACTTCTCCGACAAGAAGATCCTGATCACCGACGACGTCGCCGACACCGGCAAGACGCTGAAGCTGGTGCACGACTTCTGCCTCGACCACGTCGCCGAGGTCCGCTCCGCGGTCGTCTACGAGAAGTCCCACTCCCTCGTGAAGTGCGAGTACGTGTGGAAGCGGACCGACGACTGGATCAACTTCCCGTGGAGCGTCCTGCCGCCGGTCAGCAGGTCGGGGGAAGCGGTCAAGGAAAACCGGGAAGCGCTCTGATCTGCGGTCACGTAGTCTTCCGCTGATCAACGCATACTCCCTGGGGGGATCTTCATGCGCGCAGCCATGCGCTTCGCCGTGCTCGGAACCAGCGTCGCGCTGGTCGCCGGCGCGACCGGTGCCACCGCCCGGGCGGAGGACGGTGGCTCGGGCGACATCACGATCGACAAGGTCGTCGTCAACGGCGGCAAGCCGGTCGTGGTCGGCACCACCAACGTCGTGTCCGCCAAGGTCTCCGTGACCGCCTCGGACGACTCGGGCATCGACGAGACCACGTACATCAGCGCGTACGGTCCGACGCCGAACTACGACCAGATCTGGTACGACGAAGGCGAGATCACCTGCGTCAAGGTGAGCGCCACCACCTCGACCTGCACGGGCACGCTGACGTTCGACCCGCAGGGCGGCTCCGCCATCAACGGCAACAACGCGGCGGCCACCTGGAGGATCAGGACCCTGGTCTCGGCCATCGACCTCGACTACATCCACCGGGACGCGGCCACCACGTTCCAGGTGCAGCGCTACTCGAAGCTGACGGTCAACGCCTCGCCGGAGCCGGTGAAGAAGGGCCGGACCATCACGGTCACCGGCAAGCTCTCCCGGGCCAACTGGGACGACAACCTGTACCACGGTTACGCCGACCAGTCGGTGAAGCTGCAGTTCCGCAAGAAGGGCAGCAGCACCTACACCACGGTGAAGACGATCAAGTCCAGCTCGACGGGCACCCTCAAGACGAGCGTCACCGCTTCCACCGACGGCTACTTCCGCTACAGCTTCGCGGGCACGAGCACGACCCCGGCGGTCAGCGCGGCCGGCGACTTCGTCGACGTCCAATAGCAGATACGGCAGCAAGAAAAGGGCCCCCGGCGTGCAGCGCCGGGGGCCCTTTTCGTACGTATGTCCTAGAACGTGCCCAGCTTCACGATCGACAGCAGGGCCACCAGCTGGATCGCGGACGCGCCCAGCGCCTTCGGCCACGGCAGGTCGTGGGAGCGGCTGACCATCACCGTCAGCAGGGCGCCGGCCGCCACCCAGGTCGCCCACCCGAGGAGCTGGACGAAGGCCGCGTCGCCGCCGAAGAACATGGCCACGACCAGGCGGGGGGTGTCCGTCAGCGACATGATCAGCATCGACAGGCCGACCGTCGGCTGCCAGGCGCCGTTGCCGCCGATCTGGCGCGCCAGGGTGTGGGTGACCACGCCCAGGATGAAGGCGGACAGGACCATGGCGATCGCCGTGGTCAGCACGATCGGGACCGCGTTGGACAGGGTCGCGTTGATCGCGTCCTCGCGGGCGCCGTCGAAGCCGAAGACCGCGAGCAGGCCGTAGAGGAACGTCACGATCAGGGCGGGGCCCCACATCGCGTAGTCCCGCATCTGGAGGAAGGTCCTGGCGGGGGACAGGACGATGCCCCTCAGGAGGTCCTTCCAGTGCAGGCGGGGGCCCACGGGGGCCACGCCGGCGTGGTAGGTCTGCCCCTGGGAGTAGGCGTCGTCGTGGACCGAGAACGCCTGGGTGTGGCCAGGGTTGTTCGCCGCGTACGGGTCCGGGCCCTGCGGGTGGTGTGCGCCACCGTCGCCGAAGTACTCCGGCTCGCCATGACCGCCGTAACCGCCGCCATGGGCGCCGCCCTGGCCGCCGTAGCCCTGGCCATGGCCCTGGCCGCCGTAGCCGCCGGGGTACGGCTGCTGCGGCGGCGGGGGGTAGCCCTGCGACGGCCCCTGCTGCCCGTACGGAGGTTGTTGCCCTCGCGTTTGCGGGGCCCGGTTGTCCCGGCCGCCGCGTCCGATCCTGAATCCAGCCACGTCTTCGAACGTACCTGGTCCCGGAGAGTGACGTGCCGGGCCCGGGCTTCCGGGCCCGGCTTTGCGGCCGAGCTGTGACATCCCCTAAGGGGGGACTGGGGGTTGAGTCAGGGCCGCGGGGTCAGGGCCGCCGGGGGTCAGTCCGCGAAGGTTCCGCCGAGTTCCGGCAGGACGAAGGCGCCGGTGGCCGTCGGGGTGCCGGTGGCGCCGCGCAGGACCAGCGCGGTGCCCGCCGCTCCGATGCCGAGGTCGGCCTTGCCGTCCTTGGTGAGGTCGCGCAGGCGCAGGGTGTACCCGAAGGCGGAGTGGGACTCCGCCGGGCCGGTCACGGTCTGCGGGATCCAGGCGGAGCGCATGCCGTCCAGGCCGCCGGAGCCGCCGCGGAACAGGGTCACCCCGCCCTGGTCCTCCTTGCCGCTGACGTCCTCGTGCGGAACGCCGACCGCGAGGTCCGCGTAGCCGTCGCCGTTCACGTCGCCGGCCGAGAGGGCGTAGCCGAAGTTGTCGCCCGCCTCGGCGCTGCCGGAGACGCCGGAGCTGGCCTGGTTGTACATCGCCGAGCCGCTCGGGCCGGCGGAGGCGCCGCGCCAGACGAGCACGGAGCCCTTGCCGTCGTGGGAGTCGGGCCTGCCGAAGGCGATGTCGCCGTAGCCGTTCTTGTCGAAGTCGCCGATCGCGGCGGTCGTGGCGGTGACCGTCTTGGACGGGCCGGAGGTCAGGCCGCCCGAGGCGCCCTTGAGGTACCAGGCGCGCTCGACGGGCTGACCGTCGACGAACTGCTCGCCGAGGACGACCAGGTCGGTCCTGCCGTCGCCGTTGACCTTGCCGGCGGCGAGGCTGTACGAGTACCAGCCCGCCCCCTCCTTGTCGATCTCGCTGACGGCGCCGGTCGTGCCGGACTTGGTGAAGCCGCCGCGGTACAGCCAGGTCTCGCCGCCGCCGACCACCGCGAGGTCGGGCGAGCCGTCGCCGTTGAAGTCGCCGGTGGCGAGGTCGCGCCCGAAGTGACCCTGGGCGCCGGACTTCAAGGCCAGGTTGGTGCCGCCGGACAGGCCGGAGGCGGAGCCCCAGACGACGGTGACCGCGCCGCGGTACTGCTGGCTCCCGACGTGCTCGGTGGGGTTGCCGACGATCAGGTCCGCGTAGCCGTCCTTGTTCAGGTCGGCACTGGCGAGGGAGGCGCCGAACTGGTCGTCCTCCTCGTCGGTGCCGGGGATGCCGGCGGTGTCCTGGTGGATGGCCTTCGGGTGCGCGGTGTCGAGGCCGCTCGCGGTGCCGTAGACGACGGTGACGGTGCCGCCGGACTGGCCGACGGCGTTGTAGCCGCCGTACGCCACGTCGCGGTGGCCGTCGCCGTTGAAGTCGTCGTAGTGCTTGGCGACGGCCGCCGTGGCGGGGGCGGTGAGGAACAGCGGCGTGACGCCGGTGGCGAGGAGGGCCGCGGCGAGTGCGGCGGCGGTGCGTCGGGACATGACGGGGGTCTCCTGACGGGCTCGGGGTCGGGTCACTTGGCGAGGTCCCAGCCGAAGGCCGCGCTGCCCTTGAGGCCGGCGCCGGCGGCGGTGAGGGACGTGGCGCCGGTGGTGGTCAGGCCGGAGGCGGTGCCGCGCAGGTAGGTGACGGAGCCGTTGCTGTTCTCGTAGCCCGCGCCGGTCACCAGGTCGGCCTTGCCGTTCTTGTCGAGGTCGAGCAGCCGGACGCCCATGCCGAAGGCGTCGCCGCTCTCGGCGCCGCCGGGCACGCCCGCGGTGTTCTGGGTGTACGACTTGGCGCCGGTGGTGCTCAGACCGGAGGCCGAGCCGAACAGGACGGTCACCGAGCCGGCGTCGCGGGCCGAGCCGATGTCCTCGCCCCAGGCGCCGACGACGACGTCGGCGTACTTGTCGCCGTTGATGTCGCCGACGTCGACCGCGGAGCCGAACAGGTCGGCCTCCTCGTCGGTGCCGGGCACGCCCGGGGTGTCCTGGTGGACGACGGTGGGCGCCTGCTGCGGGTCGGGGCCGCCGGGGCCGCCGTACCAGACGGTGATGCGGCCGCCCTTGAGGGCGGCGGGGCCCGCGTAGTCGCCGAGGACGAGGTCGCCGTAGCCGTCGCCGTTGATGTCGCCGCTCGCGCCGAGGGTGCCGTCGGCCTTCGGCAGGGCCACCATGGCGTAGTCGGACTCGGGGTGCTGGTCCCAGCCGCCGAGGTCGTGGTGGAAGTAGCGGATGTCGCCGCCCGGGTCGCCGTCGTGCAGGAGCGGGTACACCCGCTCGGCCTTCCCGTCGCCGGTGAGGTCGCCCGCGACGACCTCGTACGTCGTGCCCGGCTCGTAGACGCCGGTGTGGCCGACCGGGGTGCCGGTGCGGGTGAAGGGGCCCTGGTAGAGGTGGGTGTGGGTCTGGCCGGTGGCGGTGACGTCCGTGTCGCCGTCGCCGTCGAAGTCGCCGGTGGCGAGGCCCCGCGAGTAGCCGCCCCACTCGCCGAGTTCCTCGGCCGGGGGCTGCGGCAGCGCCGAGCCGCCGGTCAGGCCCGCGGAACCGCCCCAGATGACGGTGGCGCTGCCGACGCCCTTGCGGGTGCCGATGCTCTCGAACTCGGAGCCCACGACGAGGTCGGCGTAGCCGTCCTTGTTGAGGTCGCCGGTGGCGAGGCTCGCGCCGAAGCGGTCGTCGGACTCGGCGGTGCCGGGGACGCCGGTGGAGTTCTGGGTGATCACGGCCTTCTTGGTGGCCGGAACGCCCGAGGACGAGCCGTACAGCACGACCACGGCACCGGCGCCGCTCGCCGAGCCGACGTCGGCGCCCATGGCGCCGATGGCGATGTCCCGGTAGCCGTCGCCGTTGAAGTCGCTCGCGAGCCCGGAGGGGGCGGCGACGGCGGGGGTCGCGGGCAGGGCGGTGAGCACGCCGGTGGTGAGGGCGGCGGCGATCACGAGAGTGCGCAAGACGGGACTCCAGTCGGGGGGCCCGCACGCGCGGTGCGGGCCCGAGGCTGTTCTGCGGTGGATCAGTGGGCTGTACGGCTGGTCAGTCGCTCTACGGCTGGTCAGTCGGCGAAGTTGGCGCCGAAGTACGGGGTGCCGGTCGTCGAGACGCCCGAGGTGCTCGGCGAGATGGTCCGGGAGCCGGTGGTGGTGATCTTCGTGCCGTCGGACGGCAGGTAGGTGACGGCGCCGTTGTAGGCGTTCTCGCCCGAGCCGACGGCCAGGTCGGCCTTGCCGTCACCGGTGAGGTCGTCGAGCTTGACGTCCAGGCCGAAGTAGTCGTTGTCCTCGTCGGTGCCGGGCACGCCCGCGGTGCTCTGGGCGAAGGACTGGGCGCCGGAGGTGGTGTTCAGGCCGTCGGCGGTGCCGTAGAGGACGGTGACCGAACCGGTGTTCGCGGCGGCGGCGATGTTCTCGCCCGCGACCCCGACGGCGAGGTCGAGGAAGCCGTCGCCGTTGACGTCGCCGAGGTCGAGCTCGTAGCCGAACCAGTCGTTGCCCTCGGCGGTGCCGGGGATATTGCCGGTGTCCTGGGTGATGCCGCTGGCGGTGCCGGGGCCGGTGGGCGTGCCGTACGTCACCCAGACCTTGCCGCCCTTGGCGGAGTCGGGGACGGTCATGCCGTTGCTGGTGGTGGGGTTCCAATAGGCGCCGCTGACGATGTCGCCGAAGCCGTCGCCGTCGATGTCGCCGATGGCGGTGATCACGCCGGGCTTGAGGGTCTTGATGCCGGCCGTGGACAGGCCGCCGGCGGTCCCGGGGAGGTAGTAGTTGCGGTTCCAGCCGTACTGGGTCTCGGTCTCGAAGCCGTCGACGACCAGGTCGGTGCGGCCGTCGCCGCTGACGTCGCCGGCGGTCAGGTTCAGCGGGCCGCCCGCGTCCGAGCCCATGATCGGGGGCTTGACGGTGGAGCGGCCGCCCGCGGTGCCGGAGGCGGAGAAGCCGCCCTTGAAGACGTGGAGGGTGGGGCCGTTGGTGCCGACGGCCAGGTCGGCCTTGCCGTCGCCGTCGAAGTCCCCGGCGGCAAGGTTCTTGCCCCAGCGGTCGTGCGACGAGGGGGCCGGGTCGGCGACGGTGACGCCCTTGCCGGTGATGCCGGAGGCCGAGCCCCACAGGATGGCCAGGCTGCCGCCGTCGGTGTCGCCGCCGATGTCCTCGCCGGCCGAGCCGACGGCGATGTCGTCGTAGCCGTCGCCGTTGAAGTCGGCGTAGGCGGTGTCTTGGCCGAAGCCGTCGCCGGCCTCGGCGGTGCCGGGGGTGCCGGTGGTGTTCTGGCTGATGGTGGCGCGCTTGGCGGACGAGACCCCGGCGGCGGAGCCGTAGAGGACGACCAGCTGGCCGGCGTCCTTCTTGCCGCCGACGGAAGCGCCGTCCGCGGAGAAGGCGAGGTCTCCGACCCCGTCGCCGTTGAAGTCGGCCTTGGCGACGGCGGTGGAGTCCGCGGCCGTCGCGGTGGCGGCCGTGAAGGTGAGCAGACCGCCCGTCAGAGCGGCGGCGGTGGCCGTCGCGAGGGCGAGTCGCAGCGTCTGGTGCATGCGGGTTCTCCTGCTGCATGCGGGGATGCCTGGCGGGGCATCCGCAGTCAATGGGGTGCGGCCGGTCGCGTTCGCCGGGAGTTGTCCCGGGTTTCACGTCTCGGTCGGCGATCAAGAGACCCGCACTGGTGCCCAAGGGTTGTACGTGAGTTCGGTAAATTTTTGAACCACCTGCGGCCGGAGTGTCGCGGGTTTCGCTCGGGTACGCCGCACCGCTGCCGCTAGGTACGCGTACTCATGTCCGGCCGCGCCCGCCGGGCCACTGTGGACCTCACCGCACCACGGACGACGACCACAGGGGACTGACTCACCATGCCGAAGGACTCCCGCCTGCGCAGACTGCTCGCGCTCGCCACCGACAACTGGCTCGCCCGGGGATACCTGGGCGTCTGCGCCGCCTCGCTCGGGGCCGCGATTCTCTTCCCGGAGAGCCTCTTCGCCTCGGCCCACCTGCTGCTCACGGCGCCGCTGTCCACCATGGTGATGGTCCTGCCCTTCGGCCCGGGCACCGAGGGCGGCGGACCGGCCCAGGTGCTCGCCCTGGCCTTCTCGGCCGGATGGCTGCTGCTGTCCGCGCTGGTCAACGCGGCCGCCGTGGGCGCGCTCAGCCGCCACATCCGCGACAGCCGCGCCGCCCGCCACGCGTGAACTCCGCGCCGGCCGCACCGCCGTACGACCGCGCCGGCAGCCCCACCGCACCGACCCCTCTCACGAAGGACACAGACATGGAGCGCTCCTCCCGCCCCCGCCGCCGCAGCCTGCGGACCCTGCTGGCCCCGGCGACCGACAACTGGTTCTCGCGCGGGTACCTCGCGCTGGTCGCGGCGTCGGTCGGGTTCTTCCTGTACGCCGCCTACCTCTCGCCGGACCCGGGCTTCGCCGCCATCTACCCGCTGATCACCACGGCGCCGTTCAGCTTCCTCGCCCTGCTGGTGACGACGCCCCTCCAGGCGGTGGAGTGGCTGAGCCCGGCCGTCTTCGGCGCGGCGACCGCGGCGGCCGGACTGGTCAACGCCACCGTGCTCGGCCTGCTGGTGCGCCGGGTGCGCGTCCCGCAGCCCCACGCGGCGGCCTGAGCGTCACTGGTACGGCTGCTGCTGCGGCTGGCCGTACGGCTGGGCGGTGCCCCCCGCACCCTGCGCCTGGAGCTGCTCGGCCTGTTCCTTCGTCAGCTTCTGCTCGGCGCCGCAGAAGGTGCACTGCGTCGAGTACTTCGTGGAGAACGGGAACAGCGGCACGAAGAACAGCGTGAACTTGGTGACCCGCTTGCGCAGCGTGTGCGCGGCGGGGTTGCCGCACTGGGCGCAGATCAGGGTGAGTATCGCCAGCTGGTACAGGTAGCCCTTGGTACCGAAGATGATCATGCGGCAGCCTTCCCGGATCGGTTCCTTGGTCCCAGTGTGGGCCATCACGGCAAACGCCCCCCACCCGGGCGGGCAGGGGGCGTCCGGCGTACCGCGGCCGTTACTTCACCGGCTCCGGCTCGGGCTCGCTCTCCGACTCCGCCGCGTCCTGCGGGTCGACCGGGGTCTTCACCGACTCCAGCAGGAGCTGGGCGACGTCGACGACCTGGATCGACTCCTTGGCCTTGCCGTCGTTCTTCTTGCCGTTGACCGAGTCGGTCAGCATCACCAGGCAGAACGGGCAGGCCGTCGAGACGATGTCCGGGTTCACGGACAGGGCCTCGTCCACGCGCTCGTTGTTGATGCGCTTGCCGATCCGCTCCTCCATCCACATCCGCGCGCCACCGGCGCCGCAGCAGAAGCCCCGCTCCTTGTGGCGGTGCATCTCCTCGTTGCGCAGGCCCGGGACGTTGGCGATGATCTCGCGCGGCGGCGTGTAGATCTTGTTGTGGCGGCCCAGGTAGCAGGGGTCGTGGTAGGTGATGATGCCCTCGACCGGGGTCACCGGGACCAGCTTGCCCTCGTCCACCAGGTGCTGCAGCAGCTGGGTGTGGTGGATGACCTCGTAGTCGCCGCCGAGCTGCGGGTACTCGTTGCCGAGCGTGTTGAGGCAGTGCGGGCAGGTGGCGACGATCTTCTTGGCCGACTTGGGCTTCTTGGTGCTCTCGTCCTCGTCGTCCTCGCCGAACGCCATGTTCAGCGCGGCGACGTTCTCCATGCCGAGCTCCTGGAACAAGGGCTCGTTGCCGAGGCGGCGGGCGGAGTCACCGGTGCACTTCTCGTCGCCGCCCATGATGGCGAAGGTGACGCCGGCCATGTGGAGGAGCTCGGCGAAGGCCTTGGTGGTCTTCTTGGCGCGGTCCTCGAGGGCGCCGGCGCAGCCCACCCAGTACAGGTACTCGACCTCGGACAGGTCCTCGATGTCCTTGCCGACGACCGGCACCTCGAAGTCGACTTCCTTCGTCCACTCCAGGCGCTGCTTCTTGGCCAGGCCCCAGGGGTTGCCCTTCTTCTCCAGGTTCTTGAGCATCGTGCCCGCCTCGGACGGGAACGCGGACTCGATCATCACCTGGTAGCGGCGCATGTCGACGATGTGGTCGATGTGCTCGATGTCCACCGGGCACTGCTCCACGCAGGCGCCGCAGGTGGTGCAGGACCACAGGACGTCCGGGTCGATGACGCCGTTCTCCTCGGCGGTGCCGATGAGGGGACGCTCGGCCTCGGCCAGCGCGGCGGCGGGCACCCCGGCCAGCTGCTCCTCGGACGCCTTCTCCTCGCCCTCCATGGTCTTGCCGCCGCCCGCGAGCAGGTACGGGGCCTTGGCGTGCGCGTGGTCGCGCAGCGACATGATGAGGAGCTTGGGGGAGAGCGGCTTGCCCGTGTTCCAGGCCGGGCACTGCGACTGGCAGCGGCCGCACTCGGTGCAGGTGGAGAAGTCCAGCAGGCCCTTCCAGGAGAACTGCTCGACCTGGGAGACGCCGAAGACGTCGTCCTCACCGGGGTCGGTGAAGTCGATCGGCTTGCCGCCGGAGGTCATCGGCAGCAGCGCGCCCAGCGAGGTGGCGCCGTCGGCGTTGCGCTTGAACCAGATGTTCGGGAAGGCGAGGAAGCGGTGCCAGGCCACGCCCATGTCGGTCTTCAGGGCGACCGTGATCATCCAGATGAAGGAGGCCGCGATCTTCAGGGCCGCGAAGAAGTAGGTGAGGTTCTGCAGCGTGGAGAGGTCCAGGCCCTCCAGGGCGGAGACCACGGGGTACGAGATGAAGAAGGACGCCTCGTAGCTGTCCACGTGGTGCTGGGCGCCCTCGAGCGCGTGCAGCATGAAGATGCAGACGCCGACGGTGAGGATGACCGCCTCGACGAAGTACGCCTGGCCCGTGTTGGAGCCCGCGAACCGGGACTTGCGGCCCGCCTTGCCCGGCCGCGACAGCTGCCGGATGACGATCAGCACCAGAATGCCGAGGACCGTCATGGTGCCGATGAACTCGACGAAGACGTTGTACGGCGCCCATTCGCCGATGACCGGGAGCAGCCAGTCGGCCTGGAAGAGCTGGCCGATGGCGTTCACGATGGTCAGCAGCAGCGTGTAGAAGCCGATCGCCACGAACCAGTGCGCGATGCCGACGACGCCCCAGCGGTTCATCCTGGTGTGGCCGAGGAACTCCTTGGCCACGGTGACGGTCCGCAGGACGGGGTCGTCGGTCCGGGCCCCGGCCGGGAGCGGCTGGCCCAGCATCATGAAGCGGACGATCTGCAGGATGGCACGGCCGAACAGGGCGACGCCGACTGCCATCAGGACCATCGACACGATGATCGCGGCGAGTTGCATTTCGGGGCTCCTCGGGCCTGCGAGGTTCTTCGGGGAGGACACTTAGCGGTATTACTAAGCGGTAACTTATGCAGTCCGTCTGAGACTACCCCCATCCTCCGTCGCACTGTAGTCAGCGCCTCGGTGATCTGTGTCGCTGAGGGTTGCCTTAAGAACCGATCGTGTTATTCACGCCAAATTAGTACATTCGGCACTAATTTAGGCCCGTGCTCTACGGGATCGCCGCCGCCACCGCCGCCCTGTTCCTCTCCGCCGTCCTCACCGGCCTGGTCCGGGCCCCCGCCCTGCGCCTGGGACTGCTGGACCGGCGGTGCCGACGGGCCCTGCCGCTGGGCGGCGGAACGGCCGTCGTGCTCGTCACCTGTCTGGTCGCGGCGGTGGGCGAGCGGACGGGCGTCGCCCCCCTCGGCTCCGGCATCCCCCGGCTGCTCGTCGCGGCCGCTGCGGTCGCCGTACTGGGCCTCGTCGCCGACGTACGGCGGGTCAAGGCGCGGTTCCTGGTGGGCGGTACGGCCGTGGCGGCGGCCTGCACGGTGCCGTACGAGCAGACCGGGGTGCTGGGCGGGCTGGCCGCCGTCGGCTGGATCGTGGGCGTGACGCTCGCCTTCCGCTCGCTGGACCACGCGGACGGGCTCGCCGGCACCGTGGGCGTGGTCACCGCCTTCGGGGTGGGCGCGTGCGCGGCGGCGGAGGTGATGGACGGGCTCGCGGTGCTGCTGAGCGTGCTGGCCGCCGCGCTGACGGGGTTCCTCATGCACAACTGGCCCCCCGCGCGCGTGGGACTCGGCTCCTGCGGCTCGCTGTTCGCCGGGTTCCTGCTCGCCTCGGCGGCGGTGCTGGCCCGTGCCGGGCACGAGGGCTCCTCCAGTGCGGGGGCGCTCTTCGCGCTCACCGCGGTGGCGAGCGCGGACGTCGTCCTGGTCGTCGCGGCGCGACGGCTCGCCGGGCGGCCGGTGCTGCGTCGCGGGCCCGACCATCTCGCCCACCGGCTGCGGCGGCTCGGGCTCACCGCGCAGGGGGCGGCCGTCGTGCTCGGCGCGGGCGGCTTCGGCGCGGTGGTCGTCGGGGTGCTGGTGCACCTGGGGTGGATCGCCGCGTCGGCGGCCCTGTGGGTGGGCGGCACCGCCTTGATCGTCGTACTCCTGCTGCTCATGGTGAAGCGGCCGCGGCCTCGGCCCACCGCATCTGTGCAGGTCAGGCCCCAGTTGCGTGTAAGGAACGGATAAGAGTTGAGCCCCGGTGGCTCAGGTCTGTTGACCGGGCGGGGCGACTGATGCACACTTGAGTCCGTTCCACTCAAGTCAGCTGGAGGATCAACCATGGCACGTGCGGTCGGCATCGACCTGGGCACGACTAACTCCGTCGTCAGCGTTCTGGAGGGCGGCGAGCCCACCGTCATCACCAACGCCGAGGGCGCCAGGACCACGCCGTCCGTCGTCGCCTTCGCCAAGAACGGTGAGGTGCTCGTCGGCGAGGTGGCCAAGCGTCAGGCGGTCACCAACGTGGACCGGACCATCCGGTCCGTGAAGCGCCACATGGGCACCGACTGGAAGATCGAGCTCGACGGGAAGCCCTTCAACCCGCAGCAGATCTCCGCCTTCATCCTGCAGAAGCTGAAGCGGGACGCCGAGGCCTACCTGGGCGAGAAGGTCACGGACGCGGTCATCACCGTCCCGGCGTACTTCAACGACTCCGAGCGCCAGGCGACGAAGGAGGCCGGCGAGATCGCCGGTCTGAACGTCCTGCGCATCGTGAACGAGCCCACCGCGGCCGCGCTCGCGTACGGCCTCGACAAGGACGACCAGACGATCCTCGTCTTCGACCTCGGTGGCGGCACCTTCGACGTGTCCCTCCTGGAGATCGGCGACGGCGTCGTCGAGGTGAAGGCCACCAACGGCGACAACCACCTCGGTGGTGACGACTGGGACCAGCGCGTCGTCGACTACCTGGTGCAGCAGTTCAAGTCCGGTCACGGCGTGGACCTCGCCAAGGACAAGATGGCCCTCCAGCGCCTCCGCGAGGCCGCCGAGAAGGCCAAGATCGAGCTGTCCTCCTCCACCGAGACCTCGATCAACCTGCCCTACATCACCGCCTCCGCCGAGGGCCCCCTGCACCTCGACGAGAAGCTGACCCGCGCCCAGTTCCAGCAGCTGACCGCGGACCTGCTGGAGCGCTGCAAGACGCCGTTCCACAACGTCATCAAGGACGCCGGGATCGCCCTCTCCGAGATCGACCACGTCGTTCTCGTCGGCGGCTCGACCCGCATGCCGGCCGTCGCCGAGCTCGTCAAGGAGCTGACCGGTGGCAACGAGGCCAACAAGGGCGTGAACCCGGACGAGGTCGTCGCCATCGGTGCCGCCCTCCAGGCCGGCGTCCTCAAGGGTGAGGTCAAGGACGTCCTGCTCCTCGACGTGACCCCGCTGTCCCTCGGCATCGAGACCAAGGGCGGCATCATGACCAAGCTGATCGAGCGCAACACCACGATCCCGACCAAGCGCTCCGAGATCTTCACGACGGCCGAGGACAACCAGCCGTCCGTGCAGATCCAGGTCTACCAGGGCGAGCGCGAGATCGCGGCGTACAACAAGAAACTCGGGATGTTCGAGCTGACCGGCCTGCCGCCCGCCCCGCGCGGTGTCCCGCAGATCGAGGTCGCCTTCGACATCGACGCCAACGGCATCATGCACGTGACCGCGAAGGACCTCGGCACGGGCAAGGAGCAGAAGATGACCGTCACCGGCGGCTCCTCTCTGCCGAAGGACGAAGTCGACCGCATGCGCCAGGAGGCCGAGCAGTACGCGGAGGAGGACCACAAGCGCCGCGAGGCCGCCGAGACCCGCAACCAGGGCGAGCAGCTCGTCTACCAGACCGAGAAGTTCCTCAAGGACAACGAGGACAAGGTCCCCGGCGAGATCAAGACCGAGGTCGAGGCCTCCGTCGAGGAGCTGAAGGCCGCGCTCAAGGGCGAGGACATCGCCGAGATCCGCACCGCCACCGAGAAGGTCGCCGCGGTCTCGCAGAAGCTCGGCCAGGCGATGTACGCCGACGCCCAGGGCGCCCAGGCCGCGGGCGGCGCGTCCGCCGGCGACGAGGCCCCGAAGGCCGATGACGATGTCGTCGACGCCGAGATCGTCGACGACGAGCGCAAGGACGGTGCCGCGTGACCGAGGAGACCCCGGGCTTCGAGGAGAAGCCCGACGTCCCCTCCGGCGCGACCCCCGACGACGCCGAGCCGCAGGCCGCCGCCCCGTCGAACGACGAGGGGGCGGCCCCGGCCGGGGACGCAGCACAGATCGCCGGTCTGACGGCCCAGCTGGACCAGGTGCGCAAGGCGCTCGAGGAGCGCACCGCGGACCTCCAGCGGCTCCAGGCCGAGTTCCAGAACTACCGCCGCCGCGTGGAGCGGGACCGGATTACGGTGCGGGAGATCGCCGTCGCGAACCTCCTGACCGAGCTCCTGCCCGTGCTCGACGACATCGGCCGCGCCCGGGAGCACGGCGAGCTCGTCGGCGGATTCAAGTCCGTCGCGGAGTCGCTGGAGACCGTCGCGGCGAAGATGGGTCTGCAGCAGTTCGGCAAGGAGGGCGAGCCCTTCGACCCGACGATCCACGAGGCGCTGATGCACAGCTACGCGCCGGATGTCACCGAGACGACCTGCGTCGCGATCCTCCAGCCGGGGTATCGCATCGGCGAGCGCACCATCCGCCCCGCGCGGGTGGCCGTCGCCGAACCGCAGCCGGGCGCGCAGACGGTGAAGGCCGAGGAGGCGTCCGAGGCCGGCGAGGAGAAGGACAGCAGCTCTGAAGAGGGCTGATCACGGGAAGGAGGGACGTCGGGGATGAGCACCAAGGACTTCATCGAGAAGGACTACTACAAGGTCCTCGGCGTCCCCAAGGACGCCACCGAGGCCGAGATCAAGAAGGCGTACCGGAAACTCGCCCGCGAGTTCCACCCGGACGCCAACAAGGGCAACACCAAGGCCGAGGAGCGCTTCAAGGAGATCTCCGAGGCGAACGACGTCCTCGGCGACCCCAAGAAGCGCAAGGAGTACGACGAGGCGCGCGCCCTCTTCGGCAACGGCGGGTTCCGGCCGGGGCCGGGAGCGAGCGGCGGCTCGTTCAACTTCGACCTGGGCGACCTCTTCGGAGGCGCCGCCCAGGGCGGCCAGGGAGCCGGCGGCTTCGGCGGCGGACTCGGTGACGTCTTCGGGGGCCTGTTCAACCGGGGCGGCACGGGTACCACCCGGGTCCAGCCCCGGCGCGGCCAGGACATCGACACCGAGGTGACGCTCACCTTCACCGAGGCGATCGAGGGCGCGACCGTGCCGCTCAGGATGTCCTCGCAGTCTCCGTGCAAGGCCTGTTCGGGCACCGGCGACAAGAACGGCAACCCGCGGGTGTGCCCGACCTGCGTCGGCACCGGCCAGGTGGCGAGGGGTTCCGGCGGCGGGTTCTCGCTGACCGACCCCTGCCCGGACTGCAAGGGCCGCGGCCTGATCGCGGAGACTCCCTGCGAGATCTGCAAGGGCAGCGGCCGCGCGAAGTCGTCGCGGACCATGCAGGTGCGCATCCCGGCCGGGGTGAGCGACAACCAGCGCATCCGGCTGCGCGGCAAGGGCGCGCCCGGTGAGCGGGGCGGCCCGGCCGGAGACCTGTACGTCACGGTGCACGTGGACACCCACCCGGTGTTCGGCCGCAAGGGTGACAACCTCACGGTGACCGTCCCGGTGACGTACCCGGAGGCGGCCCTCGGCGGCGAGGTCAGGGTGCCCACCCTGGGCGGGCCGCCGGTCACCCTGAAGCTGCCGCCCGGCACCCCCAACGGCCGCACCATGCGCGCCCGGGGCAAGGGCGCGGTCCGCAAGGACGGCACCCGCGGGGACCTGCTGGTCACCGTCGAGGTGAGTGTCCCCAAGGACCTGACGGGGAAGGCTCGTGACGCACTGGAGGCGTATCGCGAGGCGACCGCGGGTGAGGATCCGCGGGCGGAGCTGTTCCAGTCCGCGAAGGGAGCTTGATGCCAGATGGACGGCCGTCGACGCAACCCGTATGAGCTGACCGAGGAGACCCCGGTCTACGTCATCTCGGTGGCGGCCCAGCTCTCCGGTCTGCACCCGCAGACGCTGCGCCAGTACGACCGGCTCGGCCTCGTCTCCCCGGACCGCACCGCCGGACGGGGCCGGCGCTACTCGGCCCGCGACATCGAACTGCTCCGCCAGGTGCAGCAGTTGTCGCAGGACGAGGGCATCAACCTGGCCGGCATCAAGCGGATCATCGAGCTGGAGAACCAGGTGGCGGCCCTGCAGAACCGGGTCGCCGAACTCCAGTCCGCTCTGGACGGCGCGGCCACGGCGATGCAGCAGCGGGAGGCGGCGGTGCACGCCTCCTACCGCCGCGATCTGGTGCCGTACCAGGAGGTCCAGCAGACCAGCGCGCTGGTGGTGTGGCGGCCCAAGCGGCAGCAGTCGGACTGAAGACGGAGCAGGAGGAACCGGGCCCACCGATGTGGTGGGCCCGGTTTTCTCATGCCGCCGGGTCGGGCGTCGTCAGGTCGAGCTCGGTGGCGACGACGATCTGCGCCTCGCCGGTCCACTGGAAGGAGGAGTTCCCGTCGTCGTCCACGGCGTCGACGATGAAGCAGGACTCCTCGCCGTCCGGGACGGTCTCGTACCTGTACGAGGTGGTGTCGGCGGACACGTAGTAGCCCGGGTAGAGGGAGCACACGCGCTGCTCCTCGTCGCCCCACAGCTCACCCCGGCGGACGACGTAACGCGCCAGATCGGGCGTGGGATTGGGGTCCCAGCTGATGTGGAAGCCGTACTCGGTCGGGACGACGGTCACCCCGGTCACCGCGGACGGCGGGGTGAGGTCGGGGCCCTCGCCGCTGACGGCCGCGGACCGCGCGGACTCGTTGCCCGCCGCGTCGAGCGAGCTCACCCGGTAGTAGTAGGTGGCGTCCGCCGCGGTCGAGGTGTCCACGAAGGAGCCCTCGGCAGTGGCGCCGACCCGCGTGTACGTCCCGTCCGCCGTCGTCGCCCGGTACACCCGGTAGGAGGCAGCTCCCGTGACGGTGGTCCACCTGACCCGGAGCCCGTCCATCTCGGAAGCGGTGCTCAGTCCGCCCGGCACGCCGGGCGCCGTCCGGTCGGCGGTGGTCACGGGCAGGGCCGCCGTGCCCGGGGACTCGTTGCCGGCCTTGTCGTAGGCGCGGACCGAGTACTCGTAGGCGGCGCCGGTGAGCGGGAGGGAGGAGTCGGTGTACGAGACCGACGTCGTCGTCGCCAGCGGGGTGGTGGGGTACGCACCGCCCTTGGCGCGCCGGTAGATCCGGTACCCCGCGAGGTCCATCTCCCTGTTCTTCGCCCAGGCCAGCTCGGCCTTGCCGGTGGCCTGGTCGTACGTCGCCGAGGCGCCCGTGGGGGTGAGGGGCTTGACCTGGTCGACGGTCGCCGAGGTGCGCGGGGTGTAGCCGAACCTGACCTTGGCGGAGCCGGTCCAGTTGACGTAGTCGACGCGCAGGGTGTGCTTGCCCTTGGGGACGGTGACGTTGACGGACTTGGAGACGGTGGTGGAGGTGTTCGTCCACAGGCTGAGCTTGCGGGCGTTCTCGGTGCCCGGGTCCAGGTAGACCCGGATGCCGTCGAGTCCGGAGGCGCTGAGGGTGAACGGCCCTCCGGAGCCGAAGTCGCGCGTCACCGTCCAGCGGACGCCGAAGTTGTTCGACGGCAGTCCGGACGCGGGGGCGCCCGTGCCCCAGTTCTGGTCGATCACGCTGTCACAGTCCGTCTTCTTCGGGGTGCCGGAGAAGGTGGTGTTCGCGTAGAACGTCCGCTTGAAGACGGGGGAGGTGCAACTGACCGCCGCGGAGGCGGGGGTGGCGACGGCGGCGAGCAGGCCGGCCGCGGTGGCGAGCACGGTTGCGGCGGCCGTGCTTCTGGCTGGGTTCATTCGGTCCTCTGAGGTAAAGCAGCCATGGGAAAGCTGTCGTGATCACGACGCGCGAGGAGGGTGGTTGGTTGTACGGAGGTGTCGTAACGGCTGTTTGGAGAGGGTTCCGCCATACCTTCACAAGCCAAGCGGAGCGTGGTGTTGCGCAGTCGTTAAGTGATTCCGCTTGACGCGGCATGGCACCGCCGCGTTGGCTTTTCAGTCACCTGGGTCGCAATGCTGCGCCCTCGTCCGGAAGGCACCAGAAGTGAGCTCCCCAATGCGTCGTACCGCCATATGTCTGGCCGCGTCCTCGATGGCCCTCTCGCTCTCCGCCTGCGGAGCCCTGGGAGTGTCGGGTGACAGCGCCGACGCGAGCCCGACCAAGGGGAACGACATCACGGTGGGCCTCCTCCTGCCGGAGAAGGCCAACACCCGCTACGACAAGTTCGACCACCCCATCATCCGGGCCAAGGTGGCCGAGCTCACCGACAACAAGGGCCAGGTCGCGTACGCCAACGCCGACGCCAGCGCGGCCACGCAGAGCCGGCAGATGCAGAAGATGATCGAGGACGAGGTCGACGTCATCCTGCTGGACGCGGTGGACTCCCGGGCCATCGCGGCCGACGTGCAGAAGGCCAAGGACGCCGGCATCCCGGTCATCGCCTACGACCGCCTGGCCGAGGGCCCGATCGACGCGTACATCTCCTTCGACAACGAACTCGTCGGCGAGGTGCAGGGCCGCTCCCTGATGGCCGAGCTCGGCGGTGACGTCGACACCTCGACGAAGATCGTCATGGTGAACGGCTCGCCCACCGACCCGAACGCCAAGCAGTTCAAGGCGGGCGCGCTCTCCGAGCTGCAGGGTCAGGTGACGATCGCCAAGTCCTACGACACCAAGGACTGGAAGCCGGAGAACGCCGAGGCCAACATGGCCGAGGCGATCGAGGAGATCGGCGCGGGCAACATCGCGGCCGTCTACTCCGCCAACGACGGCATGGCCGGCGGTGTCATCAAGGCCCTGGAGGCCGCGGGCGTCACCGAGCTGCCGCCGATCACCGGCCAGGACGCCGAACTCGACGCCGTGCAGCGGATCGTCACCGGCGAGCAGTACATGAGCGTGTACAAGTCCTACCCGGAGGAGGCCGAGGCCGCCGCCGAGATGGCCGTGGCCAGGATCCAGGGCAAGGACATCAAGTTCGACTCCCTCACCGCGGACCGCGTCGACAGCCCCACCACCCAGGACATCCCCGCCCAGCTCGTCCCCGTGGTCGCGCTGACCCGGGCGAACATCAAGGACACCGTCGTCGAGGACGGCATCTACAAGCTCTCCGAGATCTGCGCCGCCAAGTACGAGGCGGCGTGCGAGGAGATCGGGCTCAAGTAACCACCGCCGGGACCGCCGGGGCGTGTTGCGGACCACGTCCCGTCCGCGCATAGTTTGCGCTGCGGAAGACGCTGGAACCGGGGGTGGGATGGACGATGGCCGGGCACGGGACGGACGGGCATCCACACGGTGCTGACCGACTGTGCGAGGCCGGGGATCGGGTGTATTCCCGGGCCGTACGGCGCGGCCGTGTGCCTCGCGAGGACGCGGAGCAAGTGCCCTGCCTGCTCGAACTGGCGCTGCTGCACCCGGACCCCGACGACATGGCCTGGCTGGTGCCGACCTCTCCGCAGGAGGTCATGACCCGGCTGCTGCGCGGGGTGTACGACGAGGTCAGCACGAGCCAGCGGCGGATGGGCTCGGCGGTCGCCGCCTTCGAGTGGTACGCGGGGCTCGGCCCGCAGCCGCAGAACGGCCCCGCGGAGGGCAGCGCGATCCGCGTCCTGGACGGGCTCTCCCGGATCCAGGCCGCGATGGACGAGGCCACCGACGCCTGCACCACCGAGGTGCTCACCGTGCAGCCGGGCGGCATCCGGCCCGAGCACGAGCTGACCGAGGGCATGCACCGCGCGACGGCCCTGCGCGCCCGCGGGGTGCGGATGCGCGATCTGTACACGCATGTGGCCCGGCACGGGCAGGGGTTGCTCAACTACCTGGAGCTGATGGGCGAGACGGTCGAGGCGCGCACCCTGGAGGAGGTCATCGACCGGCTGATCCTCTTCGACCGCACGGTGGCCTTCATCCCCGCCAACGCCGACCGCACGGTCGCCCTGGAGCTGCGCCATCCCGCGCTCGTGCAGTACCTGGTGACGGTCTTCGAGCGGCTGTGGCGCCTGGCGATCCCGCTCACCGCGCCGCTGCCCGAGACCGGCATCGAGGGCATCTCCTACCGGGAGCGGTCCATCGCCGCCCTGCTCGCCGAGGGCCACCAGGACGCGGTGATCGCCGAGCGCCTCGGCATCAGTGTCCGCACCTGCCGCGCCCACATCGCGCGGCTGTCGGAGACGCTCGGCGCGGCCAGCCGTACCCAGCTCGGCGTCCGCATCGCCCAGGCCGGTCTGGACGGGCCGCCCCGGCCGGGCGGCCACGAACCGGTCAGCCTTCCTGACGTTCCCGGCCGAGAATCCCCGACTGTCCGATGAGGTAGCCGAGCTGGGCCCGGCTCTCGCTGCCGAGCGTCGCCGCGAGCTTGGCGATGTGCACTCGGGCGGTACGGACGTTCATGCCGAGCCGGTCCGCGATGACGGTGTCGGTGTGGCCCTCCACCAGGAGCCGGGCGATGGCGCGCTGGCGCGGGGTGATGCCGTTGAGCGTCGGCTGCTGGACCGCCTCGGGGTACATCGGCGTCGCCAGGTGCCACAGCCGGTCGAAGGTGGTGGCGAAGTAGGAGATCAGGGCCGGGTGGCGGATCTCCAGGGCGTGGGTGGCGTCGGCGTTGGCGGGGATGAAGGCCACCGTGCGGTCGACGCAGATCAGCCGGTCGGTGACCTCGTCCAGGGTGCGCGCCTCGACATCGCCCACCAGATCCTCGTAACGCGCCATGACCTGGGGGGAGTGGCGCAGGGTGTGCGGGTAGAGGGTGCGGATGCGGCCGCCGCGGTCGAGCAGGTCCTGGTCGCGGGCCATCGCGGCGAGGTGGGTGGCGGGGTTGGTGCGGGAGCCGTAACTGGTGTGCGGCTGGATGCTGAGCACTTCGCGCTCGGCCTCGGCCATGGCCTCGGTGAGGACGTCGTTGATGCGCCGCTTGCCGCCGATCACCTCGATCAGCGGCTGCTGGTCGTCGGCCGCGCGCCGGCCGTCGATCCGCATCCACGCCTCGAAGGTCTCCGCGAGGGCCAGTTCGCGCCGGCGTTCCTCGGCGACGCGTTCCGCGGAGGAGCGCAGCAGCCGGTGCAGGGCGGTGGCCGGGGCGACCGGCTCCAGCAGGCCCATGTCCCCCACGGTCGGCTGGAGCAGCCCCGCATCGACCAGGCAAGGGGCCTGGGCGGCCTCCTGAGCGCCTACCGGGCCGTGCCGCAGGGCGTACTCGTACAGGCGTGCGCCGGGCGCGCACAGCTCGTCCACGCCGTGTTCGGGGTGCCCGGTGCCGCTCACTGCTCGCGGTCCAGGATTCCGGACTGTGCGATGAGGTAGCCGAGCTGGGCCCGGCTGCCGCTGCCGAGGGCGTTGGCGAGCTTGGCTATGTGGGCCCGGCAGGTGCGGACGTTCATGCCGAGGCGCCGGGCGATGGCCTCGTCGACATGGCCCTCCACCAGCAGCTTGGCGATGGAGTGCTGGATGTCGGTGATGCCGTCCGGGTCGGTCTCGTAGGGGGCGCCGGCGCTCAGCGGGACCGCGCGGCTCCACATGAACTCGAACACCTTGATGAGGTAGCCCACGAGCCCGGGGTGGCGCAGTTCCAGGGCGACCTGGCGGTCGTCCCGGATGGGGATGAAGGCGACCGCCTCGTCGCAGATGATCAGCCGCTCCACCAGCTCGTCGATGGTGCGGTACTCCGCCTTGCCGTCGGCGAAGTGGTCGACCCAGGCGAGCCGTTCCGGGCTGTAGCGGGCGGTGTGCTGGTACAGGGTGCGGATCCGCACCCCGCGCTCGATCAGCAGCTTGTCCCGCTCCAGCGCCTCGACGAGCCGGCGCTCGGGGTGCCGGTGGCTGGGCTGGACGGTGAGCATCTCGTTCTGGCACTGGGCGATGGCGAGGTCGAGCGCGGCGTTGATGCGATCGAGGCCCTCCAATACGGTGATGGAGTGCGTGGACGCCGCGCCCTGGGCGCTGAGGGCCATGAACGGCTCGAAAGCGTGGGCCAGTTCGATCGAGAGCCTGCGGTGCTCGGTGATCTCCCGTTCTATGGGATTCAGCCGCTGTGCCAGGGCGACCGCGGGCGGAACCGGGCGCAGCCAGCTCGCGTCGTCGGGATCGGGGTGGAGCAGGGCGAACTCCATCAGGCACGGGGCGGACTCCGCGTCCGAGCGGGCGATACGTCCCATGCGCAATGCGTTCGCGTAAAGACGACCGCCTTCCTCGCACAGCTCCGTCACAGCGTGGGGATGCGTCGCTTTAGTCCGATTCATTGCTAAATCTCCACCCCCCAGGGTCCTGAACATGCAGGAACATGATGCACCGATCGTGTGGCCATGACGTGCCCGAATGAGCCATCGTCTTATCCGACGGGGGAAGAGGGGACCTTCAAGTGAGGACGAAGCCGACTATGCGTAAGAGAATGCTTCGCTCGGTGCTTGTCGCCGCCTTCTCCGCCGTTGTGGCCTTCGGATCGCTGAGTGGCCTCTCGGGTGTGAACGGCGACAGTGCCTGGTCGAGTCCGGCCGCTACCGCGGCTGGGGGCGATACTCCTGTCCACACGGATGACAGCGCGTGGAGCTGACGTGACGACCCCACCCGACGACCGCTCCTTCCGTCGCGAAATGGCCACCGCCTACCGCTCCGGCTGGCACTTCATCGATCTGGTCACCGCCATCCCCCACCCTGGTGACTCGCTCATGGTGACTGTCTTCGGAGAACCGGTCGTCGTCACCCGGGACGAGGACGAGGACCTGCGTGCCTACCGGTGTCTGCGACGGCCCCGGGGGGCGCCGCAGCCGGTGCGCTGTGCCATCCGCTACGGAATGATCTTTGTGAACCTGGACCAGCGGGACCACGAGCAACTGGTGGACCCGGAGGTCCCGATGGACCGGACCATCTCAGCCACCCCCCGCAGTGCCTGACGCGATTCCCCCGTCGTAACAGATCGCTCAGGTACTTCCCCCCGCAGCGGCGTCACCGTGACCTGAACACGGTGACGCCGCTGCAGTTTTACGGGACATGTCAGGTTATCCCCCAGATCCCGCGCTGGCTGAAAACCGTCAGTCGCACCCGGTCAGCCGCGCCCCATGGCCCGCTCCAGTTCGATCTCGATCACCACCCGCGCCGGATTCGGCGCCGGGGTCCGCTCGTAGCGCTCGGCGTACCGCCGCTCGGCCTCCGCGATCCGCTCCGGCTCGGTGCGTACCCGCGCCCGCCCCTCCAGCGTCGCCCACCGCCGCCCGGCCACCTGGCACACCGCGACCCGCGCCCCGGCCGGTCCGGCGGCCAGCACATTGGCCACCTTGGTGCTCTTCTTGTTCGCGATCACCCGGGCCAGCCCCGCCTCCGGGTCGTAGGTCACCCCGACCGGCACCACATGGGGGCTGCCGTCCGGGCGCGGGGTCGTCAGCGTGCACAGGTGCCGCTCCCGCCAGAAGCTCAGATACGGCTCGTCGGGGGCACCCGGGTCCACGGAATAGCTCATGCCGCCGGAACTTAGCCGCCGGAACCTCCCGGCACCTACTCGATCCGTACCTTGAGTGGAATAGACTCAACTTTGTGTACGTTGGCTGAGTCAGCGTGGATAGGGCTCTCGACAGGAGGAGAAGTCGACCGTGGACGCAGAGCTGACCAACAGGAGCCGGGACGCCATCAACGCGGCCGGCAACCGGGCCGTGACGGAGGGCCACCCCGACCTCACACCCGCCCATCTGCTCCTGGCTCTGCTGCAGGGGCAGGACAACGAGAACATCACCGACCTGCTGACTGCCGTGGAGGCCGACCAGGCGGCCGTGCGCGCCGGGACCGAGAAGGTGCTCGCCGGCCTGCCCAGCGTCACCGGGTCCACCGTGGCGCCCCCGCAGCCCAACCGGGAACTGCTCGCGGCGATCGCCGAGGCGCAGGCGAAGGCCCAGGAGCTCGGGGACGAGTACCTCTCCACCGAGCACCTGCTCATCGGCATCGCGGCGAAGGGCGGCCCGGCGGCCGACGTACTCTCCCAGCAGGGCGCCACCGCCAAGAAGCTGCTCGAGGCGTTCAAGAAGGCAAGGGGAGGACGCCGGGTGACCACAGCCGATCCGGAGGGCCAGTACAAGGCCCTGGAGAAGTTCGGCACCGACTTCACGGCCGCCGCACGGGAGGGCAAGCTCGACCCCGTCATCGGCCGGGACCAGGAGATCCGCCGGGTCGTCCAGGTGCTGTCCCGCCGTACCAAGAACAACCCCGTCCTCATCGGCGAGCCCGGCGTCGGCAAGACCGCCGTCGTGGAGGGCCTCGCCCAGCGGATCGTCAAGGGGGACGTGCCCGAGTCGCTGAAGAACAAGCGGCTGGTCGCGCTCGACCTGGGCGCGATGGTCGCCGGGGCCAAGTACCGGGGCGAGTTCGAGGAGCGGCTGAAGACCGTGCTCGCGGAGATCAAGGACTCCGACGGGCAGATCATCACGTTCATCGACGAGCTGCACACCGTCGTGGGCGCCGGCGCCGGCGGCGACTCCGCCATGGACGCCGGGAACATGCTCAAGCCCATGCTCGCCCGCGGTGAGCTGCGCATGGTCGGCGCCACCACCCTCGACGAGTACCGCGAGCGGATCGAGAAGGACCCCGCGCTGGAGCGCCGCTTCCAGCAGGTGCTGGTCGCCGAGCCGACGGTCGAGGACACGATCGCCATCCTGCGCGGCCTCAAGGGCCGCTACGAGGCCCACCACAAGGTGCAGATCGCCGACAGCGCGCTGGTCGCCGCCGCCACCCTCTCCGACCGGTACATCACCTCCCGCTTCCTCCCGGACAAGGCCATCGACCTCGTCGACGAGGCGGCCTCCCGCCTCCGCATGGAGATCGACTCGTCCCCCCTCGAGATCGACGAGCTCCAGCGCGCCGTCGACCGGCTGAAGATGGAGGAGCTGGCGCTGAGCAAGGAGACCGACCCGGCCTCCCGGGAGCGCCTGGAGCGGCTGCGCCGCGACCTCGCCGACAAGGAGGAGGAGCTGCGCGGCCTGACCGCCCGCTGGGAGAAGGAGAAGCAGTCCCTCAACCGGGTCGGCGAGCTGAAGGAGAAGCTCGACGAACTGCGCGGCCAGGCCGAGCGGGCCCAGCGCGACGGCGACTTCGACACCGCCTCCAAGCTGCTCTACGGCGAGATCCCGACCCTGGAGCGGGACCTGGAGGAAGCCTCCGAGGCCGAGGAGGAGGCCGCGAAGGACACCATGGTCAAGGAGGAGGTCGGGGCGGACGACATCGCCGACACCGTGGCCGCCTGGACCGGCATCCCGGCCGGGCGCCTGCTGGAGGGCGAGACGCAGAAGCTGCTGCGCATGGAGGAGGAGCTGGGCCGCCGGCTGATCGGCCAGACCGAGGCGGTCCGGGCCGTGTCCGACGCGGTGCGGCGCACCCGCGCGGGCATCGCCGACCCCGACCGGCCCACCGGCTCCTTCCTCTTCCTCGGCCCCACCGGCGTCGGCAAGACCGAGCTGGCCAAGGCGCTGGCCGACTTCCTCTTCGACGACGAGCGGGCCATGGTCCGCATCGACATGTCGGAGTACGGCGAGAAGCACACCGTGTCCCGGCTGGTGGGCGCGCCTCCCGGCTACGTCGGCTACGAGGAGGGCGGCCAGCTGACCGAGGCGGTGCGCAGGCGGCCGTACTCCGTGGTGCTGCTGGACGAGGTGGAGAAGGCGCACCCGGAGGTCTTCGACATCCTGCTCCAGGTGCTGGACGACGGACGGCTCACCGACGGGCAGGGCCGTACGGTCGACTTCCGCAACACCATCCTGGTGCTGACCTCGAACCTCGGCAGCCAGTTCCTGGTCGACCCGATCAGCACCGAGCAGGAGAAGAAGGAACAGGTCCTGGAGGTGGTCCGGACCTCCTTCAAGCCGGAGTTCCTCAACCGCCTGGACGACCTGGTCGTCTTCTCGGCGCTCGGCAAGGACGAGCTGAGCCGGATCGCCCGTCTCCAGATCGACCGGCTGGCCCAGCGGCTCGCCGAGCGGCGCCTCACCCTGGACATCACCGACGAGGCCCTGACCTGGCTCGCCGACGAGGGCAACGACCCGGCCTACGGTGCCCGGCCGCTGCGCCGCCTGATCCAGACGGCCATCGGCGACCGCCTCGCCAAGGAGATCCTCTCCGGCGAGATCAAGGACGGCGACACGGTCCGCGTGGACACGTTCGGCGACGGTCTGATCGTAGGACCGGCGACCGGAAAAACGCTCTGAGCGGAAATCCGCCAACCGCAGGTGAACCATGCGGGGCGGGGCTTGCCACCCCCCTCCCCGCATGGGAGAGGATGGCGGGATCCGTACGAAGGGAAATACACGGTGAGCATCGACCCGTCCTCGATTCCGAACTTCGGGGGCCAGCCCGAGCCGCAGCCCCAAGGACCGGCGGGCCCCGTCGTCCCGGATCAGGACCTCGTGAAGCAGCTCCTCGACCAGATGGAGCTCAAGTACGTCGTCGACGACGAGGGTGACCTCGCGGCGCCGTGGGAGCAGTTCCGTACGTATTTCATGTTCCGTGGCGAGGGTGACCAGCAGGTCTTCTCGGTGCGGACGTTCTACGACCGCCCCCACCAGATCGACGAGAAGCTGCAGCTGCTGGAGTCCATCGACGACTGGAACCGGCGCACTCTGTGGCCCAAGCTGTACACGCACACCCACGACGACGGCACCGTCCGCCTGATCGGCGAGGCGCAGATGCTGATCGGCACCGGCGTCAGCCTGGAGCACTTCGTCTCCTCCACGGTCAGCTGGGTGCGCGCCGCCATCGAGTTCGACAAGTGGCTCGTGGAGCAGCTCGGCCTGGAGCAGGAGATCAACGGCACCGAGAAGCCCGAGGCCGACGAGGAGTAACCGGCCCGAGACCCATGGGAGCCCGCCCGGGGCACCGACCGTCACGGTCGCGTGCCCGGGGCGGGCTCTTGCCGTATGCGCCGGTCAGCCGTTCAGGTTCTTCAGGCGCTGCACGGCCTCCTGCAGCACCTCGGTCCGCTTGCAGAACGCGAACCGGACGAACGGCGCGCCCTCGTCCCGGTGGTCGTAGAAGACGGCGTTGGGGATGGCGACGACCCCGGCGCGCTCGGGCAGGGCGCGGCAGAAGGCGAAGCCGTCGGACTCGCCGAGGGGGCGGATGTCGGTGGTGACGAAGTAGGTGCCCGACGGGATGAACACCCCGAAGCCGGCGTCCCGCAGTCCCGCCGCCAGCAGGTCCCGCTTGGCCTGCATGTCCGCGCGGAAACCGGCCAGGTAGGAGTCGGGCAGCGCGAGCGCCTCGGCGACGGCGTGCTGGAAGGGCCCGGAGGCCACGTACGTCAGGTACTGCTTCGCCGAGCGCACGGCCGCCACCAGGCCGGGAGCCGCCGTCACCCAGCCGACCTTCCAGCCGGTGAACGAGTACGTCTTGCCCGCGGACCCGATGGTGACCGTCCGCTCGCGCATCCCGGGGAAACCGGCCAGCGGCAGGTGCTCGGCGCCGTCGAAGACCAGGTGCTCGTACACCTCGTCCGTCACCACCAGCAGGTCCCGCGCCACGGCGAACTCCGCCACCGCGGCCAGCTCCTCGCGGGTGAGGACCGTGCCGGTCGGGTTGTGCGGGGTGTTGATCAGCAGCAGCCGGGTGCGGTCGGTGACGGCGGCGCGCAGCTCGTCGAGGTCGAGGCGGAAGCGCCCCTGGTCCGGGCGCAGGGTGACCGGGACCCGGCGGGCGCCGGCCATCGCGATGCAGGCCGCGTAGGAGTCGTAGTACGGCTCCAGCGCCACCACCTCGTCGCCCGGCTCCAGCAGCGCCAGCAGGGACGCGGCGATCGCCTCCGTCGCCCCCGCCGTCACCAGGACCTCGGTGTCCGGGTCGAAGGACAGGCCGTACCGGCGCTCCTGGTGCGCGGCGACCGCCGCGCGCAGCTCGGGCACGCCGGGGCCCGGCGGGTACTGGTTGCCGCGCCCGTCGCGCAGCGCGCGCACCGCCGCCTCCCGGATCTCCTCGGGTCCGTCCGTGTCGGGGAAGCCCTGGCCCAGATTGATCGCTCCGGTGGTCAGGGCGAGCGCCGACATCTCGGCGAAGATCGTCGTTCCGAACGCGGCGAGGCTGCGGTTGAGGAAGGGACGCGCGCTTGAGGTCATGGCGGCCATCCTGCGCCCAAGCTCTGGAGTTCCTCAACTCTGCTTTGGGCCGTGAGCGGGAAGGGCATCTCCCGGTCACGCAGCTGGTGAGGCGCCCACGGGGGGCCGCTTCGGGGGAGCTGCACACGGAAGGAGGGTGACGTCATGCCCATGGCTATCGGCATCATCCTGGTGGTTCTGTTCGCGGGTCTGATCACGCTGGCGATCCTGGCTGCCGGTCGCCGGGAACCGGCACCCCGCAGCCGGCGCTCGTCCGGCCGGCACGACAGCAGCGACAGCGGCAGCAGCGGCTGGTGGGCCGCTGGAGGGGACAGCGGAAGCGCGTCGTGCGGCGGCGGGTCGTCCTCCTGCGGCGGGGGCGGCGGCGGATGCGGGGGAGGCAGCTGACACGGGGCAGCTGAGCTCCGCCAGGGGGAACCGCATCCGGATGACGGCGGGGCCCGCCCAGGAGGGCGGGCCCCGCCGCTGTGTCCGCGCTCCGGCGTACGACCCAGCCGACACGGCGCACGCGGGGATTGAACAGTTGCGCTGTGCAGCCCCCTGAGGGATGGAAACCCTACGAAGTTGGGTAAAAGGGCTGTGGTGGCGCCGCCGTTCATGATTCCCTCTAAACCCGACGCAGCCCTCGTACGCCCCGCGGCCACCCCCCTGACGCGCCGACCGGGCTGACGGGCCGTTCTCCCGGTGCCGACCGGGATGCGCCGGACCCCACCTCCCCCCATTTCTTTGCGTGCTAGCGGAGCCGATCCATGCTCACGACCCTGAACACCTCCTACACCGACACGCGCGCGGCCGACCTCGCCTGGGCCCTGGGGCGTGAGCCGCTCCCCGCACTGGCCACCCTCGACCTCGAACTGCACGGGGCGAAGCTCCAGTTGCGACTGCTCGGCGCGTCCCACCAGGTGCTCCTGGAGGAGGAGCGGGGCAGTTCCTCGGAGACGGTGGCCTGCATCCCGGGCAGCAGCACGCCCCTCCCGCTCGGCGTCGCCCAGCGCGCCGACGACTGGGAGTACGAGTTCGCCGCCCGCGTCGAGGTGCTGGCGCCGGGTCAGTTCGCGGGCCGCGCGCAGGAGTTGCTGACCCTGGTCGCCGACCATCCGCACGGACTGGTCGGCGTCTTCCCCGGCAGCCCCTACGCGTTCACCGCGATGCTGGCGCACTGGCGTGAGGGCCAGGTGCACTGGCGGACCTGGCACGCCTACCCGCAGGACGGCCAGTTGGTGGCGACCCGCAGCCGGGTCGGGGTCCGCGTTCCGGCGAGCGCCCTGAGCACATCGGGGGTTTGAGGCCGCAGTTCCACACGTGTGGGTGACGAAGCGTGGCGTGCCCGTGACGTAACGTCGCAGCGTGATCGAACCGCACGCGCCCGCCCCGCCCGCCGCCGCCCCGGCACCCTGGGGCGGCCCGGCGCGGCTGCCCGTGCGGCCGTCGACGGGCCGCTTCCTGGTCCTCGCGTGCGTCTTCGTCTGCGCCGCCTGCGGACTGGTGTACGAACTCGAACTGGTCGCGCTCGCCTCCTACTTGATCGGCGACTCGGTCACCCAGGCCTCCGTGGTGCTGTCCCTCATGGTCTTCGCGATGGGTCTCGGCTCGCTCGTCGCCAAACGCCTGCGCTGGCACGCCGCCGCCGGCTTCGGCGCGATCGAGACGGTCCTCGCCCTGGTCGGCGGGTGCAGCGCGCCGGTGCTGTACGGCGTGTTCGCCTGGACCGGCGACTGGGGCGGCCTCTGGGGCGAGGGACCCCGGGTGCTGCTGGTCGCCTTCTCGCTCGCCATCGGCCTGCTGATCGGCGCCGAAGTGCCGTTGCTGATGGAGCTGATCCAGCGCATTCGGCGCCAGGACGCGGGCGGGGCGGTGGCCGACCTGTTCGCCGCGGACTACGTCGGCGCGCTCGTCGGCGGTCTCGCCTTCCCGTTCCTCCTGCTGCCTCTGCTGGGCCAGTTGACCGGCGCCCTGATCATCGGCGCGGTCAACGCGCTGGCCGGCGGCGCCCTGGTGCTCGGCCTGTTCCGCGGCGACCTGACCCGGCGGGCCCGGCTGCTGCTGCTCGCCGGCAATCTCGCGGCCCTCGGCATCCTGGCCGCGGCGGCCGCCCACGTCGACGACTTCGAACGGGCCGCACGGCACGCGGTGTACGGCGCCGACGTCCGCGTGGCGGTCCAGACGGACGTCCAGGAGGTGGTCCTCACCGGCGGCACCGACGGCGACCCGGTCGACCTCTACCTCGACGGCCGGCTCCGGGTCAGCGGCCGGGACGAGCACCGCTACCACGAGGCCCTGGTCCACCCGGCGATGAACGGTCCGCACGAACGGGTGCTGATCCTGGGCGGTGGTGACGGGCTCGCGGCGCGGGAGGTGCTGCGGCATCCGGGGGTGCGCCGGGTGGACATCGTCGAGCTGGACGCGGAGGTGGTCCGGCTGGCCCGCGAGGACCCGGCCCTGAGCCGCCTCAACAGCCATGTCCACGCCGATCCCCGGGTCCGGGTCACCACGGCGGACGCGTTCCGCCATCTGCGCAGGCCGCCCTCGCTCCGGTACGACGTCGTCGTCTCCGACCTCCCCGACCCGGGCATCACGGCGAGCACCAAGCTGTACTCGCAGGAGTTCTACGGCCTGGTCCGACGGGTGCTCGCCGACGACGGACGCCTGGTGGTGCACGCGGGGCCGGTGGTGTCCCGGCCCGAGGTGTTCTGGACGGTCGAGGCGACGCTGCGGGCGGCGGGGCTGCGGACGGCGCCGTACTGCGTGGCGGGGCGGGACCACGGCTTCCCGGCGGGCCCGGACCGCTCCTCCGGGCGGGCGGACGCACCGTCCGACTGGGGGTTCGTCCTGGCGGCGAGGGGTTCCGCGCCGGTCCTGGGCCTGTCCTCCGGGGGGCCGCGCCTGCGCACCCTGACGGAGGCCCGCCTGCGGGAGGACGCGAAGGCGGCGCAGGTCTCGCGGGTACGGGGGCTGCCGACGTCCACGCTGGTGCATCCGCGCTACTGATTGCGCCGACGAGGGGTGCGACGGCGCCCGTCCTGGGTAGGCTCCGCTGACATGGAGCTTGACGTGTTCGTTCCGGTAGCCACGGCTCGTCTGCGGGAGGCGCTGTCCGACCCCGCGCGGGTCGCCCGGGCACTTCCCGGGCTCCAGCAGGACGCGGGCGCGGGGACCCCGATGAGCGGACGCCTGAAGGTCCGGGTGGGCGGCCACACGATCACCTACCGGGGCGCCCTGCGGATGGCACCGCGGGAGGACGGCGGGTACGCGGTCGAGGGCGAGGCGACCGAGGCGCGCGGGACGGGCTCGGTGAAGCTGTCCCTGACGCTGCGGGTGAGCGAGGCGGAGGACGGCTCGACCCTGACCTTCGACGCCACGGCGAAGGCGGACGGCCGCATCACCCAACTCCCGCCGGACCAGGTCGACTCGGCGATGACCAGACTGCTCCACCGCTTCGCGGAGAACCTGGCGACGACGCAATCCCAGCCGGAGCACCAGCCCACCCGCCCCGCACCCCAGGCCCCCGAGAACCCCGAACCCGCGCAGCCGGAGACCGCGCAGCCGGAGACCACGGAGCCCGCCGCCCCCGAACCCGAGGCCACGGAACCGGAGGCCGCGGAGCCCGCCGCCCCTGAGACCCCGGAGCCTGCAGCCGCTGACGTCCCGGAGACCCCGCCGGGCCCGCCACCGGCGGCGGAGGCCGAGGAGACGTCGCAGGCCGCCCCCGAAGCCGCGCACGCGCGCCGCACCATGATCGGCCGCAGCGCGGAGGAGGTCGACCACGCCCCGCCCCGCGGCCGCTACGCCCCCGTCCCCGCCCCCCAGTCCTCCGCACCGGCCTCCGCGCTCCGCTGGGCGGCCCCCGCGGCCGCGCTGGCCGTGGCCTCCGCGATCGTGGTGAGCCGCGCCCTGCGAAGACGCCGGTAGAGCTGGGGGCGCCGCAAGGCCCCGCCCCAGCCCTCGGCCCTCGGCCTCCACGCTCCGCTGGGCCGCTCCCACGGCGCGCCGGCCGTGGGCACCACCCCCGCCGCCACGCCCTCGTCCCGCCCCCGGTGCTCCTCCTCCCGCCTTCCCGCTTCGTTGGGCGGCGCCACGCCACCGCCCCGCGACCACCCAACGATCCCCGTCCCCCGCCTCCACGCTCCGCAGAAGACCCCAGCAGGACCGAGGTGGCGCGAAGGCCCCCTTGAACACCCCAGTAGGGTCGTCCCGTGAGTGACGAAGACATCACGCTGACCGCGGGTGACGCGGAGGTGACCGTACAGCCGGGCAAGGGCGGCCGGATCGGAGGGCTCCGCGTCGGTGGAGCCGAACTCCTGCGCCAGGGCGACCGGTTCGGGTGCTTCCCGATGGTCCCGTGGTGCGGCCGCACCAGGGACGGCCGCTTCCTGGACGGCGCCACCGTCGTCCAGCTGCCCCTGAACTCCCCGCCCCACGCCATCCACGGCACGGCACGCGACGGCGCCTGGCGCCTCGCCCGCCGGACGGCGGACGAGGCGGTGATGACGTACGACCTGGTGGACCCGTGGCCGCACAGCGGGCGGGTCACCCAGGTGGTGAGCCTGGCCGGGGACTCGTTGACGCTGACCATGTCGGTGGAGACGTACGAGGACTCCTTCCCGGCCCAGATCGGCTGGCACCCGTGGTTCAACCGCACCCTCGACGGCGCGGACGCCACCCTCGACTTCGCCCCCGCCTGGCAGGAGGAGCGCGGCGACGACCACCTGCCCACCGGCCGGCGCATCGACCCCGCGCCGGGCCCGTGGGACGACTGCTTCGGCATGCCGGACGGCGTGGACGTCACCCTCACCTGGCCCGGCCGGCTCGCGCTGCAGGTGACCAGCCGCGAGCAGTGGGTCGTCGTCTACGACGAGCAGGAGGCCGCCGTCTGCGTGGAACCCCAGACCGGTCCGCCGAACGGGCTGAACACGCACCCCCGCCTGGTCACCCCGCTGGAGCCGCTGGAGGCCACGACCACCTGGAGCTGGACCCGCCTCTAAGCTGTTCGGCATGACGGACGCACGTGGCGCACTGCTGCAACAGATCAAGGACAAGGCCGTGGTGCACGGCAAGGTGACCCTCTCCTCGGGTCTGGAGGCCGACTACTACGTCGACCTGCGCCGCATCACCCTCGACGGCGAGGCCGCCCCGCTGGTCGGCCAGGTGCTCCTGGACCTCACCGAGGGGCTGGAGTTCGACGCGGTCGGCGGCCTGACCATGGGCGCCGACCCGGTCGCCGCGGCGATGCTGCACGCGGCCGCGGCCCGGGGGCGGAAGGTGGACGCCTTCGTCGTCCGCAAGGCCGCCAAGGCGCACGGGCTCCAGCGCCGGGTGGAGGGTCCGGACATCGCGGGCCGCCGCGTGCTCGTCGTCGAGGACACCTCCACCACCGGCGGTTCCCCGCTGACCGCCGTGGAGGCCGTGCGCGAGGCCGGTGCCGAGGTCGTCGCCGTCGCCACGATCGTCGACCGGGCGACCGGGGCCGCCGAGAAGATCGAGGAGGGCGCCGGGGTGCCGTACCTTTTCGCGTACTCCAAGGACGAGCTGGGTCTGGACTGAGACGGCTCTCGGAGCATCACGGTTCGTCTGGAAGGATGGGCGCGACGACGACGATGTCGCCTCCCCAGGTCTAGGTCAGGGCCGTAAGTACGCAGAACGCAACCCGCACATCACAAGGAGCGGACACATGCCCATCGCAACCCCCGAGGTCTACAACGAGATGCTCGACCGGGCGAAGGCAGGCAAGTTCGCCTACCCGGCCATCAATGTGACCTCCTCCCAGACCCTGCACGCTGCGCTGCGCGGCTTCGCGGAGGCCGAGAGCGACGGCATCGTCCAGATCTCCACCGGTGGCGCGGAGTTCCTCGGCGGCCAGCACAGCAAGGACATGGTCACCGGCGCCGTCGCCCTGGCCGAGTTCGCGCACATCGTCGCCGCCAAGTACGACGTCAACATCGCGCTGCACACCGACCACTGCCCGAAGGACAAGCTGGACGGCTACGTACGCCCGCTGCTCGCGGTCTCCGAGGAGCGCGTGAAGGCCGGCCGCAACCCGCTGTTCCAGTCGCACATGTGGGACGGCTCGGCCGAGACCCTGGCCGACAACCTGGCCATCGCCCAGGAACTGCTGCCCCGCGCCGCCGCCGCGAAGATCATCCTCGAGGTCGAGATCACCCCGACCGGCGGCGAGGAGGACGGCGTCACCCACGAGATCAACGACGAGCTGTACACCACCGTCGACGACGCCCTGCGCACCGCCGAGGCCCTCGGCCTGGGCGAGAAGGGCCGCTACCTGCTCGCTGCCTCCTTCGGCAACGTGCACGGCGTCTACAAGCCGGGCAACGTGGTCCTCCGTCCCGAGCTGCTGAAGGACCTCCAGCAGGGCGTCGGCGAGAAGTACGGCAAGTCGAGCCCGTTCGACTTCGTCTTCCACGGCGGTTCCGGCTCCACCGCGGAGGAGATCGCCACCGCGCTGGAGAACGGCGTCGTGAAGATGAACCTCGACACCGACACCCAGTACGCCTTCACGCGTCCGGTCGCCGCCCACATGTTCCAGAACTACGACGGCGTCCTGAAGGTCGACGGCGAGGTCGGCAACAAGAAGACCTACGACCCGCGCACCTGGGGCAAGCTGGCCGAGGCCGGCATGGCCGCGCGCGTCCTCGAGGCCTGCTCGAACCTGCGCTCCACGGGTACCAAGATCAAGTAGTTCCCTGGTGCACTGCAGAGCCCGGCGCCTGTCTACGGCGCCGGGCTCGCTGTATACCTGGGGGCATGCCTGACGTCCGGATCTCCTCCGCGCAGGGCAAGTGGATCCTGCTCACGACCGTCCTCGGCTCCAGCATGGCCCTGCTGGACTCGACCGTCGTCAACGTCGCCCTCCCGCGGATCGGCGAGGACCTGGACGCGAACCTCTCCGCGCTGCAGTGGACGGTCAACGCGTACATGCTCGCCCTCGCCGGGCTGATCCTGCTCGGCGGCTCCCTGGGCGACCGCTACGGCCGTCGCCGGATCTTCGTCATCGGCGTGATCTGGTTCGCCGTCGCCTCGCTGCTGTGCGGGCTCGCCCCGAACGCCGAGATCCTGATCGCCGCCCGCGCCCTCCAGGGTGTCGGCGGGGCGCTGCTGACGCCCGGCTCCCTCGCCCTCATCCAGGCCTCCTTCCATCCCGACGACCGGGGCCGGGCGGTGGGCCTGTGGTCCGGTTTCGGGGGCGTGGGGGCGGCTGTGGGGCCGTTCCTGGGCGGCTGGCTGGTGGACGGGCCCGGCTGGCGGTGGGTGTTCCTGCTGAACGTGCCGCTGGCGCTGCTGTGCGTGCCGGTCGCGCTGCGGCACGTGCCGGAATCGGGTGGGGGCACCTCCCGCTCGAGCGGAGCCGAGAGTGGGGGAGGCACCAAGCACGGCCGCTTCGACGTGCTCGGCGCCGCCCTCGGCGCGCTGGCGCTCGCACTGGTGACGTACGCCCTGATCGAGTCGGACTGGATCAGCGCGGCCCTCGGCGTCGCCCTCGGGGTCGCCTTCGTCTACGTCGAGAAGCGGCGCCGCGACCCGATGATGCCGCTCGGCATCTTCGCCTCCCGCCAGTTCACCGCCGTCAACCTGGTCACGCTGTGCGTGTACGCGGCCCTCGGCGGGTTCTTCTTCCTCGCCGCGCTCCAGCTCCAGGTCGTCTCCGGCTACTCGGCCCTCGCCGCGGGTACGGCCCTGCTGCCGACGACACTCCTGATGCTGCTGTTCTCCGCCCGGTCCGGTGAGCTGGCCGACCGGATCGGCCCGCGGATCCCGCTGACCGTGGGCCCGCTGGTGTGCGCGGCCGGGCTGCTGCTGATGCTGCGGGTCGGCCCGGACCCCTCCTACGCGGCCGACGTCCTGCCCGCGGTCCTCGTCTTCGGGGCCGGCCTGGTCACCCTGGTCGCCCCGCTCACCGCCACCGTCCTCGCCTCCGTGGATGTCACGCGGGCGGGCCTGGCCAGCGGGATCAACAACGCGGCCGCCCGCGCCGCCGGTCTCATCGCGGTGGCCGCGCTGCCGTTGCTGACCGGGATGGGGGAGGACGCCTACCGTTCCCCGGACGCCTTCGACGACTCCTTCGGCCGGGCCATGCTGCTGTGCGCCGGGGTGATGGCGGTGGGGTCCGTGCTGGCCTTCGCGACCGTACGGCGGCTGCCGCCGGACTGCCGGCGGCCGGAGTGCCTCACCCATGGCTCGATCACCGCTCCGCCCCTGGAAGGGGAACGGGCCAAGGGACGCATCGGATAGCGGATGCCTCAGACTGGAGCCCATGACGATTCACGAGAACCTCCTCGGGGGCCCGCCCCCGACCCACCTCCCCGACGACCCGGAGCCCCGTGAGCTCCTCGCGTCCGGCACGGCCCCCGCGGATGTCGCCGCGCAGTACCCGACGTCCTGCCTGGCCTGGGCCCAGCTGGCCGACGAGGCGTTCGAGCGGGGCAGCGTCGTGGAGTCGTACGCCTACGCCCGTACGGGCTACCACCGCGGTCTGGACGCCCTGCGCCGCAACGGCTGGAAGGGCCACGGCCCGGTGCCGTGGGAGCACGAGCCGAACCGCGGCTTCCTGCGCGCCCTGCACGCCCTCGCCCGGGCCGCCGGTTCCATCGGCGAGCAGGAGGAGTACGAGCGCTGCACGCAGTTCCTGAAGGACTCCTCCCCGGCGGCCGCCCAGACGCTGGGCTAGTCCGCCGCCGGACGGCGCCTCGAGTGCGGGTCCGGCTGTGATCCAGTCGGGCCTTGCACTTTCCGGGGGACACACCGGAGGATTCGGGTGGGGACCGGGGCCCCCGTGTCGGTAACGGCAGGGGCGGACCGCTACCCGGAGTTACCACAGGAGACAGCGATGTCCCAAGAGGCTCACGAGACGAACGAGCCCGAGACCCCGCATCTCGACTTCGCCGGCACGACGCCGTACGAGGACTACGTCAAGGCGGATGTCCTCACCCACCTCCAGCACACCCTCTCCGACGACCCCGGAGAGATGGTCTTCCTGGTCACCACCCAGGTCATGGAGCTGTGGTTCACCGTCGTGGTCCACGAGTGGGAGACCGCCGCGCACGCCCTGCGCGAGGACCGGGTGCCGGTCGCGATCGACGCGCTGAAGCGCTCGGTGCGGGAGCTGGAGGCGCTGAACGCCTCCTGGAAGCCGCTCGGCCAGCTCACCCCGGCCCAGTTCAACTCGTACCGCTCCGCGCTCGGCGAGGGTTCCGGCTTCCAGTCGGCCATGTACCGCCGGATGGAGTTCCTGCTCGGCGACAAGTCCGCGTCCATGCTCGTCCCGCACCGCGGCGCGCCCCGCGTCCACGCGGAACTGGAGAAGGCGCTGCACGAGCCGAGCCTGTACGACGAGGTGCTGCGGCTGCTGGCGCGGCGCGGGTACGCGATCCCCGAGGAGGTGCTGAAGCGGGACGTCTCGCAGCGCTACGAGCCCTCCGACGCGGTCGAGGCCGCCTGGACCGCCGTCTACTCCGGCGACGCCGGAGACGAGGTCGCCCGGCTGGGCGAGGCGATGACCGACGTCGCCGAGCTGGTGTGGCGCTGGCGCAACGACCACCTGGTCGCCACCCGGCGCGCGATGGGCTCGAAGACCGGGACCGGCGGCTCGGCCGGGGTGGCCTGGCTGGAGAAGCGCGCCCGGAAGAACGTCTTCCCCGAGCTGTGGACGGCGAGGTCCTATGTCTGAGCTGTCCGCGCGGGCGGAGAAGCTGGACGCGGCGGACGAACTCGCGCACAAGCGTGCCGAGTTCGTGCTCGACGAGGCCGTCTACCTGGACGGGAACTCGCTGGGCGCCCTGCCGGCGAACGTGCCGGACCGGGTCGCGGACGTGGTCGCGCGGCAGTGGGGCGCCCTGCGCATCCGGTCCTGGGAGGAGAGCGGCTGGTGGACCGCGCCCGAGCGGATCGGCGACCGGATCGCCCCGCTGGTCGGGGCGGCGCCGGGGCAGGTCGTGGTCGGCGACTCCACCAGCGTCAACGTGTTCAAGGCGCTGGTGGCGGCCGTGCGGATGGCGGGGGAGGGCCGCGACGAGATCGTCGTGGACGCCACCACATTCCCCACGGACGGCTACCTCGCCGAGTCGGCGGCCCGGCTGACCGGCCGCACGCTGCGCCCGGTGCGTCCCTCGGAGGTGGCGGGGGCGCTCGGCCCGCGGACCGCCGCGGTGCTGCTGAACCACGTCGACTACCGCACGGGCCGGCTGCACGACCTGCCGTCGCTGACGTCGGCGGTGCACGCGGCGGGCGCCCTGGTGGTCTGGGACCTGTGCCACAGCGCGGGCGCGCTGCCGGTGGACCTGGACGCGCACGGCGTCGACCTGGCGGTGGGCTGCACGTACAAGTACCTGAACGGCGGACCGGGTTCACCGGCCTACCTGTACGTGCGGCACGACCTCCAGCCCCGCTTCGACTCCCCGCTGCCGGGCTGGAACTCCCACGCGGAGCCCTTCGGCATGCGCGGCGACTACACACCGGCCGACGGCGCCCTGCGCGGCCGGGTCGGCACCCCGGACATCCTCTCCATGCTCGCCCTGGAGGCGGCGCTGGACGTCTGGCAGGACGTGTCGATCGCGTCGGTACGGGCCAAGTCGCTGGCGCTGACGGACTTCTTCCTGGAGTGCGTGGCGCAGTACGTCCCGGCGGGACGCGTGGAGTCGCTGACCCCGGCCGCCCACGAGGAGCGCGGCAGCCAGGTCGCCCTGCGCTGCCCGGACGCGGGCACGGTGATGGAGCGGCTGATCGAGCGGGGAGTGGTGGGCGACTTCCGGGCGCCCGACGTCCTGCGCTTCGGCTTCACGCCGCTGTACGTCGGGTTCGCGGACGTGGAGAAGGCCGCGCGGACGCTGGGCGGACTGCTCGCCTGACCCCGGGGGCGGGGTGGGACGGCGCCCACCCCGCCCCACAGAACCGTTTACCCCTCACCCAGCGTGACATCCCCGTGTCCGCGCACGTCACGGGCCTGGTACCGTCCCGCCAACGGCCGAGGGACTCACCTGGTCCGCCAACATCATTCCGCCGTTGAGAGGTTGGAGCATGCCGGACGACGCTGCCGCAGCCCGGGCCGCCGCAGAGGAGCAGTCGGCCTTCTCGCATCCGCCTGTCGCCCCGGACGCCACCGCAGCGTACGGCGACCACCCCGACCAGGTGATCGACTTCTACGCACCGCGCACCGACGCCCCCCTCGCCCCCCTGGTGGTCGTCCTGCACGGCGGCGCCTGGCGCGCCCCCTACGACCGCCGCCACATCACGCCGTTCGCCGGTTTCCTGGCCCGCCGGGGCTTCGCCGTGGCCAACGTCGAGTACCGCAAGGGAGCGGAGGGCGCGACCGAGCTGGCCGGGCGCTGGCCCGACACCTTCGACGACGTCGCCGCGGCCCTGGACGCCCTCCCCGCCCTGGCCCGCGAGGCCCTCCCGGGCGCCGACTCGCGCCGCACCGTCGTCACCGGCCACTCCGCCGGCGGCCATCTCGCGCTGTGGACGGCGGCCCGGCACCTCCTGCCCGCCGACGCGCCCTGGCGCACCGCGGGCCCGCCCCTCCTGCGGGGCGTGGTGGCCCTCGCCCCCATCGCCGACTTCACGGTCGCCGACAAGCTCGGCGTCTGCGACGGCGCGGCCCGTCAACTCCTCGGCGGCGACGAGGGGTTCGCGCAGCGGCGGCCGTACGCCGATCCCGCGCTGCTGCTGCCCACCGGCATCGCCACCACCCTCGTCCAGGGCCGTACGGACGTGGACGTCCCGCAGCTGGTCGCCGAGTCCTACGCGGACGCGGCGGCGAAGGCGGGCGAGGTGGTCGGGCTGACGCTGCTGGAGGACGTGGGCCACTTCCCGCTGATCGACCCGGCGGCGGACGCCTGCGCGGTGGTGGCGGAGGAGATCGCCCAGCTCGCCTGGTGAGCGCGGGGGACGGCCGTAGTACTTGAGACGGACCCCGCGAGACCCTTCTCGCAGGTGACGACGGCGACCCGGGCCTGCGCCTACCGTGCTCCACGTGACCGAGACGACCAGCAAGACCCACAGCCCGGAGTTCCGGCTGGCCGCGGACGCCCTGCGCGGGCTGCGGCGGGACCTGTTCCACGACGCCTTCGCCTACCGTCCGCTGCCCCGGATGCGCGTCGACGGCCCGCTGACCCGGCGGCTGCCCGGCCCGCTGCGGGAGTACGCGGCCTGGCTCCCGCACGCCGTGATCGTCGCGGCGGCCCTGCTCACCCTGCCGCTCGGCACCATCGACACGGGCAGCCCGTGGCTGCTGGCCGGTCCGCTCTGCGCGCTCCCCGTGCTGCTGACCCTGGTGCGGCCCGTCGGGGCGTTCTGGCTGTCCATGGCGGCCACCCCGGTCCTCGGGGTGCTGGGCGGCAGCTGGGGCGACTGGCCGTGGACGGCCGGGGCCTTCGCCAGCCATCTGGCGGTGCTGACGATCGTGGCCGTGCGCACCAGGCCCCGCACGGCGGGGTGGATGTGGGTGGTGACGGCGCTGTACGGCGCGGTGGCGGAGGCCTCCGGATACGGCCCGAGTTACTACTACTACAGCACCAACACCGGCCCCATGCTGGTCGTCTCCGCGCTGGTCCTGCTCTGCGTCTCCGTCTGGCACATCCGCCGCGACGCCGAGCAGGAGGTCACCGCGCAGCAGACCGAGACCGCGCAGGAGCGCTCCAAGCGCACCCTGCTGGAGGAGCGCACCACGATCGCCCGCGAACTGCACGACGTGGTCGCCCACCACATGTCGGTCGTCGCCATCCAGGCCGAGGCCGCCCCGTACCGGGTCGAGAACCCGCCGCCGGAGCTGGAGCGCGCCTTCGCCACCATCCGGGAGAACGCGGTGGCGGCCCTGACCGAGCTGCGCCGCGTCCTGGGCGTCGTACGCGCCGAGGACTACGAGGCCCCCGACGCCCCGCAGCCCACCCTCGGCGACCTCGACGCCCTGCTCGCCAATGTGCGCGACGCCGGTCTCGGGGTCGAGAAGACGGTGACCGGCGCGGTGCGTGAACTGCCGCAGGGCGTGGAGCTGTCGGCGTACCGAATAGTGCAGGAGGCGCTGAGCAACACCCTGCGGCACGCGCCCGGCGCGAGTGCGAAGGTCGAGATCGGTTACGTCCTCGGCGGCCTGGGCCTGCGCGTGGTGAACACCCCGCCCCCGGCACCCGCCCTGGTCAAGCCGTCGCCCGGGGCCGGACACGGCATCACCGGCATGCGCGAGCGGGTGACCATGCTGAACGGCGACATGACGGCCGCCCCGACGGACGACGGAGGCTACGAGGTGACCGTGTTCCTGCCGGTCGTGACGCCGGGCGAGGATGCCGCATGACGATCCGTGTGCTGATCGCGGACGACCAGATGATGGTGCGCGAGGGCTTCTCGGTCCTGCTGAACGCGATGCCGGACATCGAGGTCGTCGGCGAGGCGGTGAACGGCAGGGAGGCCGTGGCCAAGGTCCGCGAACTCGCTCCCGACATCGTCCTGATGGACATCCGCATGCCCGAACTGAACGGCATCGAGGCGACCCGGGAGATCGTGGCGGCCGACGCGGCGGCGAAGGTGCTGGTGCTGACCACCTTCGACCTGGACGAGTACGTCTACCAGGCCCTGCGGGCCGGCGCCTCGGGCTTCCTGCTGAAGGACGCCTCGGCCCGCCAACTCGCCGACGGAGTACGGGTGGTGGCCTCCGGCGAGGCCCTGCTGGCCCCCTCGGTCACCCGCCGTCTGATCACGGAGTTCTCCAAGCTCTCCGACACCCCGCGGTCCTTCTCCGGGGCCCGCGCGGCCTACGGCGACCTCACCGAACGCGAGACGGAGGTCCTGGTGCTGATCGCGCAGGGCCTGTCCAACGCGGAGATCGCCGAGCGCCTGGTGGTGGCCGAGTCGACGATCAAGACGCATGTCAGCCGCGTCCTGGTGAAGCTCGGCCTGCGGGACCGCACCCAGGCGGCGGTGTTCGCGTACGAGGCGCGCCTGGTGACGCCGGGGTGATCAGGCGAACAGGGCGGCGGGGATCATCAGGAGGATGAGCAGGAGCATGAGGCCGCCGAGGCCGGCGAAGAAGATCAGCGGAAGCAGCATGACCCCGCGGCCGATGAGCTGGTCCCGGGGGGCGCCGCTGAAGGGGTCGTGGGGGTCGTAGACGACCTCGAGCCGGTCACCGCGGTAACCGGGGGACGGGTACCCGTACTCCTTGCCGTTGAGGTCGGTGAACGCGTACATGTGCATCCCGTCGTGGTAGCCGTCGTACTGCGCCAGCACCGTCACGCCGTGTCTGGGCAGCCGCCAGGCCGGCTTGTCGAACGGGGTCAGGCGCACTCCGACGTGGACGCAGGCCGCGCCGAGAGGTCCGCACATCCAGATCAGGAAGATCATCTCGGCGTCGCCGGTGAGCGTGAGCAGCACCGTCTCCCCGGTGAACACGAGGATCACCGCGAGCCAGCCGAGCCGGATCGCCCGCCGCAGCCGGACCTTGCGGCGCTCGTCGTCCAGGGTCCGGACGGTGACGAGGGCCGAGCCGTCGACGGCGGGGCCGGAGCCGTCCGGCAGGGCGGCGTTGATGGCTCCGGCGAAGGCGTCGGCGGCGGCCTCGCCGACGTCGTCGAGCCGGTGCACGGCCGGCCGGCTCCCGTGCGGCGCGGTCAGCACGACCTCGACGGACCGGCGCTCGCTGCGGACCTGGGCGACGGCCGCGAGGGGTATGCGGTGCTCCTGTTCCCGCACCCGCAGGACCAGGACGGACCCGTCGAGCTGGAGGGAGGTGTTCTTGCGGCCCCGCAGCACCGGAACCGACGGCATGATCGACATGGGCGTGATCGTAAAGGGGGAGCCGAGCATTCCGGACCCCCTGGCCAGGGACGGGTTCGCCGGGCTAGCGTCCGGTCATGGGAGCCTTCGATCCGTGGGACCCGGCGTTCCTCGCCGACCCGTACCCCGCTTACGCCGAGCTGCGCGCCCGGGGCCGTGTGCAGTACTTCGAGCCCACGAACCAGTGGCTGGTGCCGCGGCACGCCGATGTGTCGGCGCTGCTGCGCGACCGGCGACTGGGGCGGACGTACCAGCACCGGTTCACGCACGAGGAGTTCGGGCGGACCGCTCCGCCCGCCGAGCACGAGCCGTTCCACACGCTCAACGACCACGGGATGCTCGATCTGGAGCCGCCGGACCACACCCGGATCCGGCGCCTGGTGTCGAAGGCGTTCACGCCGAGGACGGTGGAGCGGCTCAAGCCGTACGTGACGCAGCTCGCCGGGGAGCTCGTCGACCGGCTGGTCGGGGCGGGCGGCGGGGATCTGCTCGCCGAGGTCGCCGAGCCGCTGCCGGTCGCGGTGATCGCCGAGATGCTGGGCATCCCGGAGGCGGACCGGGCCCCGCTGCGGCCCTGGTCGGCCGACATCTGCGGGATGTACGAGCTGAGCCCCTCCGAGGAGACGGCCAGGAAGGCGGTGCGGGCGTCCGTCGAGTTCACGGAGTACCTGCGGGAACTGATCGCACTGCGGCGCAAGGAGCCCGGCGACGACCTGATCTCCGGGCTGATCGCCGCCCATGACGAGGGCGACCGGCTCACCGAGCAGGAGATGATCTCGACGGCCGTCCTGCTGCTGAACGCCGGGCACGAGGCGACGGTCAACTCCACCGTCAACGGCTGGTACGCGCTGTTCCGCAACCCCGGCCAGCTCGAAGCCCTGCGCGCCGACCACTCCCTCGTCCCCTCCGCCGTGGAGGAACTGATGCGCTACGACACGCCCCTGCAGCTCTTCGAGCGCTGGGTGCTGGACGAGATCGAGATCGACGGGACCACGATCCCCCGGGGCGCGGAGATCGCCATGCTCTTCGGCTCCGCCAACCACGACCCCGACGTCTTCGCGGACCCCGGGCGCCTGGACCTCACCCGCGCCGAGAACCCGCACATCTCCTTCAGCGCCGGCATCCACTACTGCATCGGCGCACCGCTGGCCCGGATCGAACTGGCGGCCTCGATGACGGCGCTGCTGGAGCGGGCGCCGACGCTGAGCCTGGCGGCGGAGCCGCAGCGGAAGCCGAACTTCGTGATCCGCGGGCTGGAAGGGCTCAGCGTGTCGGTCTGAGACGGCGGACCAGGGCCCAGACGCCGAGGGCAGCGGCGGTGCCGCCGAGCGGCGTAGAGCACGTTACGTCAACGCAGGTCAGCACCTACGTATTGCGGGCGAACCCGCTCTGTGCCCGGGAGCGGGATGGGCTGCTCAGCCCGGCACCACCAGTCCCAGTGCCCCCTCCCACACCGTCCAGGTGCGTCTGCGGACCGGGCCCGCCTCCGTCGCGTCCGCCCGGTAGCGGAAGTCCGCCCCGGAGACCGTCACCCTGCGGCCCCTTGCCAGCAGCGGTGCCGCTTCCGCGCCCACCGAGACCGGGCGGACCTCCACCGACGCCGTACCGGATCCGCGCGGGGACACCGAGATGCCCTCCACCGGCTGGTCCAGGTCCACCAGTGTCACCCCGTCCACCTCCACCCGGAGCCGGGCGGGACCCGGGCCCGACGGCAGCTGGGCCGGGCGGGCCGGGGCGAGGGTGCGGACCAGGGAGTGGTACGTCCGCAGCCAGGGGCGGCCGTCCGCCGTCTCGGTGCTGCCCGTCGGCGGCAGCGAGGGAATCCGCAGCGCCCCCAGCACCACCCCGTCGCTGTCGTCCACCAGCAGGTCCAGGCGCCGCTCCACCCCGTCCAGGACCGCCCGGGCGGCCGCCACCGTGCCCGTGGGCACGCCCAGCGCGCCGGCCAGGGAGAGCGCGGCGCCCACCGGGACGACCGACAGCGCGCATCCGGCCAGTTCCCGTCGGCGGTGCAGCAGGGACACCGCGCGCATCAGCGCCCGGTCGTCGCCCACCACGACGGGCCGGCGCGACCCGCGGCGCGCCAGCATCCGGGCGAATTCCTCGGGCCCCTCCGGCAGGCACACCTTCGTCGCGGCACCCGCGCTGAGCACGTCTTTCGCGATCCGCACGGCCTCCCCGTCCGTGGTCCGGGCGACCGGGTCGATGACCACCAGCAGCTGATCGGACGTCGCGAAAGTCGCCACCTCGGCCATGCCTCGCTTCCTCGGGTAGCATCTTTGTGCAAGAGCCCCTTGCGCTATTGCGCCAGGGGCTTCGTCTATTCCGGGGCATCCGGTCCGACGGGTCGCGGCCGACACAGGCCGCCGGTGTACGTATTGCGTACGCCTCCGACCTTGGACATGCCCCGCCCGGAAGGGGTGTACGCGCGTGCCCGCACTTGTGCTGCTCGGTGCTCAGTGGGGTGACGAAGGCAAGGGAAAGGCCACCGACCTGCTCGGTGGCTCGGTTGATTATGTGGTGCGCTACCAGGGCGGCAACAACGCCGGCCATACGGTGGTCGTGGGCGATCAGAAGTACGCCCTGCACCTTCTCCCTTCCGGAATCCTGTCCCCGGGGTGCACCCCGGTCATCGGCAACGGCGTCGTCGTCGACCCGTCGGTCCTGCTCTCCGAGCTGAGCGGGCTGAACGAGCGAGGCGTCGACACGTCCAAGCTCCTCATCAGCGGTAACGCGCACATCATCACGCCGTACAACGTCACCGTCGACAAGGTGACGGAACGCTTCCTCGGCAAGCGGAAGATCGGCACGACCGGGCGCGGCATCGGACCCACCTACGCGGACAAGATCAACCGCGTCGGTATCCGGGTGCAGGACCTCTATGACGAGTCCATCCTCCAGCAGAAGGTCGAGGCGGCGCTCGACGTCAAGAACCAGCTGCTGACCAAGCTGTACAACCGGCGCGCGATCGCCGTGGACCAGGTGGTCGAGGAGCTGCTGGCCTACGCCGAGCAGCTCAGGCCGTATGTCGCCGACACGGTGCTGGTCCTGAACCAGGCCCTGGAGGACGACAAGGTCGTGCTCTTCGAGGGCGGCCAGGGCACGCTGCTGGACATCGACCACGGCACGTACCCCTTCGTCACCTCGTCGAACCCGACCGCGGGCGGCGCCTGCACCGGCGCCGGCGTGGGCCCGACGAAGATCAGCCGGGTCATCGGCATCCTGAAGGCGTACACGACCCGTGTCGGCGCCGGACCGTTCCCGACCGAGCTGCTCGACGAGGACGGCGAGGCGCTGCGCAGGATCGGCGGCGAGCGCGGTGTCACCACCGGCCGCGACCGGCGCTGCGGCTGGTTCGACGCGGTCATCGCCCGGTACGCGACCCGCGTCAACGGCCTGACCGACTTCTTCCTGACCAAGCTCGACGTGCTCACCGGCTGGGAGCAGATCCCGGTCTGCGTGGCGTACGAGATCGACGGCAAGCGCGTCGAGGAGCTGCCGTACTCGCAGTCCGACTTCCACCACGCGAAGCCGGTCTACGAGATGCTGCCGGGCTGGAACGAGGACATCAGCAAGGCGAAGTCCTTCTCCGACCTGCCGAAGAACGCCCAGGCGTACGTCAAGGCGCTGGAGGAGATGTCCGGCGCCCCGATCTCCGCGATCGGCGTGGGCCCGGGCCGGGACGAGACGATCGAGATCAACTCGTTCATCTGACCCGGGTCGGAACAGCGGTGAGGAGGGGCGTCCCTGTCGGGGGGCGCCCCTCCTCCGTGTCCGCTCACTCCGTCCGCAGGGCCCTCGCCGTGTCCGTGCGTGCCGCCCACCCCGCCGGGAGCAGCGCGCCGCCCACCGCGATCGCCAGGGCGCCGACGACGAGCAGGGACAGCAGCACCGGGCCGTAGACGGCGACGAAGGCGTCGGGGAGGTGCATGCCGACCGCGTCGCCCATGAGCGGGGTGACGTGGTGGTGCAGCGCCACCCCGGCCGGGACCCCCACGGCGCCCGCGAGCAGGCCGACGGCGGTCACGGACGTCAGCACCATCGACAGGGTCTGCCGGGGTGTCATGCCGAGGGCTTTGAAGACGCCGAGGTCGTGGACGCGGTCGCGGGTGTCCAGGACGACCGTGTTGAGCACGCCCAGACCGGCCACGGCGACCAGCATCAGGGTGAGCATGCCGATCAGCGCGTTCATGGCCGCGATCACCGAGGAGGCGTTGCCGCCGTTGTCGTGCGCGACGGCGCCGGTGCCGTCGACGGCCTCGCGCAGCGCGGTCAGGTAGTCCGCGGCGGGGGTGCCGGGGGCCGGCTGGGCGTAGAAGCGGTGCGGGCCGGTGTCCAGGCCGAGGGCGCGCAGGGTGTCGGTCCCGGTCAGCAGGAGCATGCCGTGGTCCTCGGTGAAGAAGGCCTCGCCGACGATGCGTACGGTCGTGCCGCGGCCCTTCTCGGTGAGGGTCAGGGTGTCGCCCACCTCGGCTCCGGCCGCGTCGAGGAAGCGCTGTGTCACCACGGCCTGTCCGGCGCCGTCGAGCCACTGGCCGGAGACCAGTTCCGGTGCCGCCCAGGAGGCGTCGCCGTCGTAGGCGACCACCGGGGTCCGGCCCGGGATGCCGGACGCCCGCACCGCGGCCGAGGCCGCGCCGTAGAAGCGCCCGGTCGTCGGCTCGGCGCGCAGGGCGGCCTCGACGTCCGCCGGGTCGGCCGACGTCACGGCGCGCTGCCCGGGGGCGGGGACCGCCCGGGCGCCGGGCGGGCCGCCGCCGGGCCCCCTGCCGGTCTCCACGACGACCGGGGCCGCGGCGTCCAGCATCCGCCGCTCCTGGATGTCGCCGAGGGTGAGGCCGAGGCCGACCGCGAAGGTCACCGTGACCGCGGCGAACGCGACCGCCGCCGCCGTGGTCGCCGACCGCGCCGGGCGGGCGAAGGGGCCCGCCAGGCCCAGGCCCACCGGCAGGGGCAGCGGCAGCCGTCCCGTCAGCCGCCGGGCCCACCGCCCCCGTCCGGCGGCCGGCGTGCGCCCCGCGGCCATCGCATCGACGGGGCGCAGCCGCCCGGCCCGCAGCGCCGGGATCAGCGCGGCGAGGGCGACCAGGGCGAGGGCGACGGCGGGAGCCGCCCCGTTCACCCACCACGGAACGCCCGCCGGGGCGCCGCCGTAGACGTCCTCGACGCCGCCGAGGACCGGCCCGGCGAACACGTTGCCCAGCGCCACCCCGAGGGCGCAGCCGATCGCGGCCGGGGCCAGCGCCTGGGCGACGTAGGCCCGCACGACCTGGGACGGGGCGAAGCCGAGCGACTTGAGGATGCCGATCCGGCGGGTCGCGGAGCCGACCGAGCCGCTGACCACGATCCCGATGATCAGCACCGACATGGCGAGCCCGAGGACCCCGAAGGCGGCGACGAACGGCACGAACGCCAGCGCGTTGGCGAGCTGTTCCTGCCGGACGGCGAGATGGGTCCGGGTGCCGGTCAGCGCGCCCTCGGGGGCGGTGGCGGCGACCGCCGCGCGGCCCGCCGCGAGCTGGGCGTCGGTGTCCGCGCTGCGCAGGCGGTAGTGCATCGCGTACCCGGACCGGCCGTTGCCGTCGGCGAGCGTCTCGGCCTGGGCGGGGGTGGTCCAGGCGCCGGCGGTGCCGGTCACCGAGCGGGCGAGGCCCACGACGGTGAACGCGGGGGCGCCGGGCAGGTCCGGGAAGGTCAGCCGGTCGCCCGGTGCGAAGGGGTCCTCGCCCGCGGCGAGCACGATCTCGCCGGGGCGGGCGGCCCAGCGGCCGGAGAGGAGGTCGAGCCGGTCGACGGCGCCCCCGGTCTCCGCCCGCCCCGCGACGGTCAGCTCCGGCAGTGTCGTACCGGGCGGGATCCCGCCGACGTCCGAGGCCGTGCGCGGGGTGGCCGACAGCGTCCGGAAGGGACCCGCCGCCGCGCTCACCCCGGTGGCCCGCCCGGTGGCCGCCAGCTGTGACGCCGTGGTCCTACGGTCGTCGAACCAGGCGGTCAGATGCGCCCCGGCGCGCTCGGTCATGGCCCGGTCGAAGGGGGCCCGGGACGCGACGAGCACCCCGGCCGCCAGCACGGACGCGGTGACGGCGATGAGCGTGGTCAGGACCATCACCGTGGTCTGGAGCCGGCGCCGTCCGAGACCGGCGCGCACCACCCTGCCCAGGGCGCTCACCGGAGCACCGCCGCGGTGTCCCGGACGATCCGCCCGTCGACCAGTTCGATCGTGCGGGTGGTGCAGGACTCGGCGAGCACCGGGTCATGGGTGACCAGCACGATCGTCTGCCCGTCCGCGTTCAGCGCGGTCAGCAGCTCCCGTACGTCCGCACCGGCGGCGGAGTCCAGCGCCCCGGTCGGCTCGTCGGCCAGCAGCAGCGCGGGACGGTTCATCAGGGCGCGGGCGACCGCCACCCGCTGGCGTTCCCCGCCGGAGAGCCGGCCCGGGTAGGCGTCGGCGTGCCGGTCGATGCCGAGGTGGGCCAGCAGCTCCCCGGCGCGCCGGCGGGCCGCGGCCCGCGGAACCTTGGCCAGTTGGGCGGGGAGCAGGACGTTGTCGGTGACGGTGAGGTCGTCCAGGAGGTTGAAGAACTGGAAGACCATCCCGATCCGGGCCCTGCGGTACTTCGCCGAGGCGGCCTCGCCCAGCCGGTCCACCCGCAGTCCGTCCACGGTGACGCTGCCGGTGTCCGGCCGGTCCAGGCCCGCGATCAGGTTGAGCAGCGTCGACTTGCCGCTGCCCGACGGCCCGAGCACGGCCACCGCCTCCCCGGCCCGCACCCGCAGACCGACGCCGTCCAGCGCCGGGGGCCCCTCCCCGTACCTCCGGCTCACGTCGCGGATGTCGATGACGGGCGGTGCGGTCGTGTCCATGGGGCCTCCCCAGCCGGCGGCGGACGGTTCGCCGTGACGCTAGGGGCGCGGCCGGGTCCGGGGCGTCGCCCGCGGCGGCGACCACGACTGCCGTACCGGGAGGAGCCCGCGCGCGTGTCATCCCTGAGAGGTACGCGGAGGATGTACGCCGGCTCGGCCGCGGGCGGGATGTGGCGGGTGCCGGGCGCTTGCCAGACTGGGCGCATGAACGGGGCGGGCGGGCAGCGGTGGCGGGCGAGGGTGTCGGCGCTGCTGCGTCCCGGTCCGCCGCCGCGGCCCTCGCGCTGGATGTGGACGGCGGACGGGGTGCTCGCTCTGGTGCTGGCCGCCTGCACGGCCGGCGGGGTCGACGGACAGGACCGGGCGGCGGTCGTACCGCCCTTCGAGGTGCCCGATCCGCAGCTGGACCCGCCACCGCCCCCGCACCCGCTGCCCCCCGAGGCCATGACGGCGGAGCCCGGGGTGCTCCTGCTGGCCGCGCTGACCGCACTGCCCCTGGTCGCGCGGCGCCGGTATCCGCTGGCCGCGTTCTGGGCGGTGCTCGTGCTGAGCCTGCTCTTCAACCAGCGCTCCGGCCTGGACGAGCCGGCCGTGTACACCTTCCTGTCGTGCATGGTGGCCGCCTACAGCGCCGCCGTGCACAGCCCGCACCGGCTGCACACCCTGGTGAGCCTGCTGCTGGGCTCCGTGCTGATGGCGGTGTTCCACGAGCGGTTCCTGCCCGCCTTCACTCCCGGGTACGTGCCGTTCCTGGTGCTGCTCGGGGTGGGCATCGGAGCCAACGCCGTCCACACCTGGCAGCAGCGCGTCCGGGACCTCCAGGAACAGCAGCAGGCGGCCACCCGGCTCGCGGTGGAGCTGGAACGGGCGCGGATCGCACGGGAGTTGCACGACATCGTCACCCACAATGTGAGCGTGATGGTGATTCAGGCGGGTGCGGCCCGCAAGGTCATGGACGCGGCCCCCGACCGGGCCCGCGAGGCGTTGCTGGCCGTCGAGGCGGGCGGCCGGACGGCCCTGGCCGAACTGCGCCACGTGATGGGCCTGCTGACCATGGACGGCGACGGCGACGGCCGGGACCCGGACCTGGCCCCGCAGCCCGGCCTGGCCCGGGTCGCCGCCCTCACCGAGCGGGTGCGCGCGAGCGGCGTCCCCGTCGAACTGGCCGTCACCGGCAGCCCGGTGCCGCTGGCCGCGGGCGCCGACCTGGCCGCGTACCGCGTGGTGCAGGAGGCGCTGACCAACGTGGTGCGGCACGCCGGCGGCGCGCGGGTGCGGGTCACGATCGAGTACGGTCCGGACGCGGTGCGCGTGGAGGTGTCCGACACGGGCGGCACGGGGGCGGCGCCTGCCGGTCCCGGCGCCGGCCAGGGCCTGACCGGCCTGCGGGCCCGGCTCGCGGTCTACGGCGGCACACTGGAGGCGGGCTCGCGGCCCACCGGCGGTTTCCGGGTCCGTGCGGTGATCCCGGCGGAGACGCCGTGACGGCCGCCCCGCCCCGGGTGGTGATCGCCGACGACCAGGCGCTGGTCCGCACCGGCTTCTCCATGATCCTGACCGCCGACGGCATCGACGTGGTGGCGGAGGCGGCCGACGGCGAGCAGGCCCTGGAGGCGGTCCGCCGCACCCGCCCCGACCTCGTCCTGATGGACGTCCGGATGCCGGGCCTGGACGGCCTGGAGGCCACCCGACGGATCCTGTCCGGCACCGTCGTCCCCGACCCGCCCCGCGTCCTGATCCTCACCACCTACGACCTGGACCGCTATGTGTACGCGGCCCTCACCGCGGGTGCCAGCGGCTTCCTGCTCAAGGACGTCACCCCCGAGCACCTGGTCGCCGCGGTCCGGCTGGCCCGCTCCGGCGACGCCCTGCTCGCGCCGGCGATCACCCGGCGCCTGGTCGAGCGCTTCGTCTCCCAGGACACCCGGACCGCCGCCCTGCACCGCGACCTGTCCGTCCTCACCCCGCGCGAGGCGGAGGTCCTCCAGGCCCTCGGCACGGGTCTGAGCAACGCCGAACTCGCCGAGCGGTTCGTGCTGAGCGAGTCCACCGTGAAGACGCACGTGGCCCGCATCCTGGCCAAACTCCGCCTGCGCGACCGCGCCCAGGCCGTGGTCGTGGCCTACGAGACGGGACTGGTCACCCCGGGATCCCGGGACGAGTGAGAGCCCCGGCCTCCCCCTGCATCCCCCGATACAGCGGGCATATCCTGAAGCGGGGGGAACGGCCGAGGAGGATGCGATGCGAGTGATGCTCAAAGCGACCATGGACACCGAGAAGGGCAACGAGGCCATCCGCAGCGGCAGGATGCCCGACGTGATCAAGAACGCGATGGAGAAGCTCAGGCCGGAGGCCGCGTACTTCGGTCCCGAAGGCGGGCGCCGCACCTGCTGGATGGTCCTGGACCTCCAGGACAGCTCCCAACTCCCGCCGATGGCCGAACCGTTCTTCACCGAGCTCAACGCCGAGGTCACCGTCGTCCCGATCATGAACGCCGAGGACCTGCAGAAGGGGCTCTCCCAACTGGGCGGCTGACCTCGTCCCGCCCTCAGCTGAAGATGATCATCGAGCCCTGCGCCAGGCTGCGGGTCGCCGCCGCGTGCAGGCCGAGCCAGACATGGCGTTCCCGGGCGAAGGGGCTGGGATCGTACGGGGCCGGTACGGCAGGTTCCTCCAACTCCGTCGGAGCGGGGGGCGGTTGAGGGGCCGCCGGAGGGTTCGCCGGGTCGATGCCGATCGACGGGGCCACGAATTCCAGTTCCCGCAGCAGGGCCTGGGAGGAACCCAAGGGGCCGCCTCCGGCGAGGAGTTCGTCGCTCGACAGGGGGTGCGGGAAGTCCACGGGCACATACGCCCCCGCGTGGTCGTAGTGCCAGACCAGGTGCGACTGCTGGGCCGTGGTCTCGAACATCTCCAGCAGCTGCTCGTAGTCGCCGCCGAGTTCGTCCACCGGCGTCACCGGCAGACCGCACACCTGGAGGAGGTATGCCCGGCGCAGGAAGTGCAGGGCGTCGTAGTCGAACCCGGCCACCGGGGCGACCTCGCCGGTCAGGCCCGGCATGTACTGGTACACCGGCACCGGGGGGAGCCCGGCCTCGGCGAGCACCTTGTTGTATTGCGCGAGTTCCTCGGCGAACGGGTTGTCAGGGGTGTGGCACAACACGTCGACGAGCGGTACCAGCCACAGGTCACAGGCCAAAAGAGGACTCCTCGCGTAGCGCGGCGTAGTGCGGCGTAGTGCGGTGGTCAGGGAAGAGTAATGGGTGCGGCCCGGGGTGAAACCCCCCAGTACCGGTCGCGGGCACGGGCTGTGCAGATCCCATACCCATCCCTCAGGGCGCGAGTCGCTCGATCAGGGAGAGGGAGTGGCTGTTGTACGCGGCGATGACCGAGCGGGCGGCGCCGGTGTCGCGCGCGGACAGCGCGTCGACGAGTTCGGTGTGGCCGGACCAGAGCTCGCCGCGCAGGTCGGTCAGCTGCCGCAGGTGCTGCACCGCGCACACCCAGGACTGCACGCGCAGCCGGTGCAGGAAGTCGGCGAGGTAGGGGTTGCCGAAGAGGGAGGCGAGTTCGCGCCAGAAGCGCAGGTCATAGCCGATGAGGACGGTGAGGTCACCGGCGCCGGCGGCCCGCTGGGCCTCTTCACCGCGGCGGCGGACGCCGGCGAGCGCGGCGGCGATCCGGGGGTCGCCGGGCTGCTGGTACCCCCTGCGGCCCTCCTCCAGGGCCCGGAACATGCCGTCGGTGACGAGCGTGCGGGCCTCGATGATCCCGCGGTAGTCGTCGGCGGAGTACTCGTGCACCCGGAAGCCGCGGTGCTGGTCCGCCTCCAGCAGCCCCTGCGCGGACAGATCGACCAGCGCCTCGCGCACGGGGGTGGCGGAGACGCCGTACTGCTCGGCTATCTCCTTGACCGTGAACGCCTGCCCCGGCTGGAGCCGCCCGGCCAGCACCTCGTCCCTCAGCGCGTCCGCGATCTGCTGTCGCAGGGTGCTGCGGGTCACGGCGGCGCTGCCGCTGGAGCCGGGCATGGTCGGAACGTCTCCTCGTTCACGCGGGGGGCATGCGTTCGCGCGGGGTGGCATGCACGCATATCTACGAGCACGCCACCTTACGCGTTCGGCCCCCCGGGGTCGCTCGAGGGCGACCCCGGCCACCGGACCGGCTCTTGACGGCTACCGCGTGTACTCGTCGGCGACCGAGAGCGCCGCGTCGAGCGCCGCCAGCCCCTCCTTCAGCTCCGCCTCGGAGACGTTGCACGGCGGGACGACATGGGTCCGGTTCATGTTCACGAAGGGCCAGATGCCGTGCTTCTTCGCGGCGGCGCCGAAGGCCGCCATCGGCGCGTTCGCCTCGCCCGCCGCGTTGTACGGCACCAGCGGCTCCCGCGTCTCCTGGTCCTTCACCAGCTCCAGCGCCCAGAACATGCCGACCCCGCGCACCTCGCCCACCGACGGATGCCGCTCCGCCAGCTCCCTCAGCGCAGGCCCGACCACGGACGCGCCCAGCCGGGCGGCGTTCTCGACGACACCCTCCTCCGCCATGACGTTGATCGTCGCGACGGCGGCGGCACACGCCAGCGGATGTCCGGAGTACGTCAGACCGCCCGGGTACGGCCGCTTCCCGAAGGTCTCCGCGATGGCGCCCGAGATGGCGACACCGCCCAGCGGCACATAGCCGGAGTTCACGCCCTTGGCGAAGGTCATCAGGTCCGGCACCACGCCGGACAGGTCGGCCGCGAACCACTCACCGGTGCGCCCGAACCCGGCCATGACCTCGTCCAGCACGAAGACGATGCCGTACTTGTCGCATATCTCACGCACTCCGGCGAGATAGCCCGGCGGCGGCACCATGATCCCCGCCGTGCCCGGCACGGTCTCCAGCACGATCGCGGCGACCGTCGCGGGGCCCTCGAAGGCGATCGTCGTCTCCAGGTGCTCCAGCGCCCGCGCGCACTCCTGCTCCTCGGTCTCCGCGTAGAAGCGGGACCGGTAGAGGAAGGGCGCCCAGAAGTGGACGACACCGGCGGAGGCGCTGTCGGAGGCCCAGCGGCGGGGGTCGCCGGTGAGGTTCACGGCCTGCTGGGTGCCGCCGTGGTACGAGCGGTACGCCGACAGCACCTTGGTCCGCCCGGTGTGCAGCCGGGCCATCCGTACCGCGTGCTCGATCGCGTCGGCGCCGCCGTTGGTGAAGAAGATCTTGTCCAGGTCGCCCGGCGTCCGCTCGGCGATCAGCCGGGCCGCCTCCGACCGGGCCTCGACCGCGAACGCGGGCGCGAACGTCGTCATCCGCGCCGCCTGCTCCTGGATCGCGGCGACGACCTTGGGGTGCTGGTAGCCGATGTTCGTGTAGACGAGTCCGCTGGTGAAGTCGAGGTAGCGGTTGCCGTCGTAGTCCCAGAAGTACGACCCCTCCGCGCCGGCGACGGCGAGCGGGTCGATGAGCTCCTGCGCGGACCAGGAGTGGAACACATGTGCACGGTCCGCGGCCTTCACGGCGGCGCCGACCTCGGGGTTTGGCTGAGGGGTCATGCGCCCGAGGGTAAATGTCCGCGATGCGGAAGCGATATCGGCGTCCTGTCTGCGGGACGGGGGTTTCCGCGACAGGTTGTCGCGTGGCGGCGGGACCCACGCCATTGACAGCATTCTGTCGATGCGACAGAATGCTGTCATAGCAACCGAGGTCCTGAGGAGGCACCCATGAGCCCCAAGCCCGTACACCTCGCCGTCTACGACACCTTCGCCGACTGGGAGACCGGGTACGCCACCGCCTTCCTCGCCCGCGCCGGCCACGACATCCGCACCCTCGGTCCCACCACCGCCCCCGTGCGCAGCATCGGCGGACTGAGTGTCCGGCCCGACCTCGCGCTGGACGACGTACGTCCCGAGGACAGCGCGCTGCTGATCCTGCCGGGCGCGGACCTCTGGGACACCTCCGACGACCTCGCGCCCTTCGCCCGCAAGGCACGGGAGTTCCTGGCCGCGGGGGTGCCCGTCGCCGCGATCTGCGGAGCCACCGCGGGGCTGGCACGGGAGGGGCTGCTCGACGACCGGGACCACACCAGCGCCGTCTCCTTCTACCTCGCCGCGACGGGATACGGCGGCGGTGAGCGCTACGTCGACGCCGACGCCGTCGCCGACGGCGGGCTGATCACCGCGGGGCCCACCGAGCCCGTCGCCTTCGCCCGCGAGATCCTCCGGCTCCTCGGGGTGTACGAGGGTGAGGTGCTGGACGCCTGGTACCGGCTGTTCCACGACTCCGACCCCGAGGCCTACGCCGTGCTGGAGCAGGCGGACGCGCAGTGAGCCGGGAGCGGCAGGACCTGCTGAGCCGGGGCGCGCTCGGGGTCTTCCGGCTCAACGGCCAGTTCCTCGCCGTGGCGGAGGAGTTGGCCCGGCCGGCCGGGATCACCGCGGCCTGGTGGCAGGTGCTCGGCGCGGTGCTGCGGGAGCCGTTGCCGGTCGCCGGGATCGCCCGCGCGATGGGGATCACCCGGCAGAGCGTGCAGCGGATCGCCGACCTGCTGGTGGAGCGGGGGCTGGCGGAGTACCGGCCCAACCCCGCCCACCGGCGCGCCAAACTGCTCGCGCCGACCGAGGAGGGCCTCGCGGCGGTCCGCCGGATCGACCCCGGCCACGCGGCCTTCGCCGACCGGCTCGCGGAGGCGTTCGGGGAGGCCGAACTCGCGGACGCGGTACGGCTGCTGGAACGGCTGTCGAAGGTGCTGGAGGAGGCGGGACCGGCTGTTACGGAACCGTAGACGCGAGCGCGCTCACCCCTCCGTACGCCCGCACTATCGTGGGTTCGTCGTACGGGGCGTTTCGGGGGAGGGGCCTGCATGGAGCAGCTGGGGCCGGGGGATCCGCAGCGGCTGGGGGCGTACCGGCTGATCGCTCGGCTCGGCGCCGGCGGGATGGGACGCGTCTATCTCGCCCGGTCCGAGCGGGGGCGTACGGTCGCGGTCAAGCTGGTGCGCGAGGAGCTCGCCGCGCAGGAGGAGTTCCGGGCGCGGTTCCGGCAGGAGGTGCGGGCCGCGCGGCGGGTCGGCGGGTACTGGACGGCGCCGGTCCTCGACGCCGACACCGAGGCGGCGGTGCCGTGGGTGGCCACCGGGTATGTCGCCGGGCCGAGCCTGCAGCAGGCGGTCGGGCACGACTACGGGGCGCTGCCCGAGCGGTCGGTACGGATCCTCGCCGCCGGGCTCGCCCACGCGCTCGGCGACATCCACGCGGCCGGGATCGTCCACCGCGACCTCAAGCCCTCCAACGTCCTCGTCACCCTCGACGGGCCCCGCGTCATCGACTTCGGCATCGCCCGGGCCCTGGAGACGATCGCCGAGTCCGGTCTCACCCGCACCGGCGCGCTCGTCGGCTCGCCGGGCTTCATGGCCCCCGAGCAGGTCCGGGGCGACCGCATCACGCCCGCGTGCGACGTCTTCTGCCTGGGGTCGGTCCTGGCCTACGCCGCGACCGGCCGCCTTCCCTTCGGCGCGGGCGGAAGCGGCGTCCACGCGCAGATGTTCCGCATCGCCCAGGAGGAGCCCGACCTGGAGGGCATGCCGGAGGACATCGCCGACCTGGTCCGCGAGTGCCTGCGCAAGGACCCCGGGGCGCGGCCCTCGCTGGCCCGGATCCTGGAGCGCACGGGAGCCGAGGACACCGTCACCGACGGCCGCTCCCGCGACCCGTGGCTGCCGAGCGCGCTGGTGGCGCAACTGGGTCGGCACGCGGTGGTGTTGCTGGACACGGAGAACCCTCCGTCGGAGGACGAGCCGCCGACGCCGACGCTCACCCGACAACCTCCGGCCCCAACACCGGCCGAACGCCCCTCCCCCGACGAGCCGGGTGCTGGTGGGCCGGGTTCGGGCCTTCCGGTGCCGGGGGGTGCGGCTGCTGGTGGTCAGGGTCCGGGACTTCCGGTAGCGGGGGAGTCGGGCGCTGGCGGGCAGGGGCCGACGCATCCGGCGCCGGGGCACTCGGTACCTGGGCCAGGGGGTCCGGT
>NZ_JAMJFL010000025.1 GCF_023544665.1 Streptomyces sp. YS415 | reverse complement strand
ACCTCCCGGCGGCCGGCCGCCCAGGCGCCGCGGACCCCCGCGGCGAAGGCCGCCCCCCGCCCCCGGCCCGTCGCCCGCCCCCTCCCGCGCTCCCGGGCGACCCGCCTGTCCATCGGCTACCTCGACATCGACGCCCCGGTCATGGACCTGCGCCTGGACCGTCAGCACCGGCTGCCCGCACCCCCCGACGACGACCCCAACCTGGTCGGCTGGTACGCCGACGGGCCGACGCCCGGCGAACCCGGCACCGCCGTCGCCGTGGGACACCTCGACACCGACACCGGCCCCGCCGTCTTCTCCGGACTCACCGAGCTGCGCCGTGGACGCACGGTGGAGATCCGGCGCGCCGACGGACGGACCGCCGTCTACGTCGTCGACGCGGTCAAGACGTACGAGAAGGACCGGTTCCCCAGCGTCGAGGTGTACGCCGCCCGGGCCCGCCCCGAACTGCGGCTGATCACCTGCGGCGGGAACTACGACCGCAGGACCGGATATTCGGGCAACGTCGTGGTCTTCGCGCATCTCGTGAAGGTCCGTGAGGCCCCGGCCGCCCCCGCCCGGCGCTGAATTCGGACGTCCGCTTTCTCACTTGCTGGACGGCCGCGTCCGATCATGCCCATTCTCTTCCCCCGGCCGCCTACATTCCGTTAACTTCCGTGACCCACAGGCCCCGTACGACCCGCACGGGGTGTCAAGCCGCGGAGTACCAGGGCCGCCGACGTAGCCCCCGGGGGCACCCCTCATGACACGCGCCATCTCTCTGCACGACGTGAGCAAGAGTTACACCAAGGGCGTCCGCGTGGTGGACCGGCTCACGTTGGACATCGAGCCCGGCGAGTTCCTCGTCCTGCTCGGCCCCTCGGGCTGCGGCAAGTCGACGGTGCTGAGAATGATCGCCGGACTCGAGGAGATCGACGAGGGCGAGCTCCGACTCGACGGCGAATGGGCCAACGACCTGCCCCCGTCCGGCCGGGACATGGCGATGGTCTTCCAGAACTTCGCCCTCTACCCGAGCATGACCAGCCGCGACAACATCGGCTTCCCGCTGCGCATCGAGACCCCCGGCGAGGACCCCCGCCCCCGGGTCGACGCCACCGCCCGCATGCTCGGGATCGAGGACCTGCTCGACCGGCTGCCCGCCCAGCTCTCCGGCGGCGAACGCCAGCGCGTCGCCATGGGCCGGGCCATCGCCCGCCACCCCTCCGCCTTCCTGATGGACGAGCCGCTGTCCAACCTGGACGCCAAGCTCCGCAACCATCTGCGCGCCGAGATCACCAAGCTCACCCGCGAACTGGGCGTCACCACGGTCTACGTCACCCATGACCAGGGCGAGGCCATGTCGCTCGGCGACCGGGTCGCCGTCCTGCGCGGCGGGGTGCTCCAGCAGATCGGCACCCCGCGCGAGGTCTACGCCCTGCCCCGCAACGTCTTCGTCGCCGCCTTCATCGGCATCCCCCGCATCAACCTGCTGCGCGGAGTCGTCCGTGCCCCGCTCGACGGGGCGATGACCATCAGCCTCGGCAAGCAGTACCTGCGGCTGCCCGAACCCCTCTCCCAGGACCACCAGTTGCTCCGGGTCCAGCAGGGGCGCGAGGTCATCGTGGGCCTGCGCTCGGAGTCCGTGCGGATCGCCAAGCCGGCGGACGCCCGGCCGGGAGAGGTGCTGATCACCGGGCTGGTGGAGCACGTCGAGTTCCAGGGCCACGAGGTGCTCGTCCACTTCAACACCGGATCCCGCCCGGCCGTCGTGCCCGAGCTGGAGGCCCCCCGGCCGCTGGGCAGGGTGCGGCGGCGCAGGCGGGACGGCGGCACCGTGCTGAACCGGCTCCGGGAGCGGGCGGGCGCGCTGCGGGCCGGGTCGGTGGGGGTGCTGGAGGAGCCGCGCGACACCGGCCCCGCACGCCCCTCCGAGCCCGTGCCGCCCGAGGGCCGGCTGCCCGGCGACCTGATCGTCCGCACCACCCCCGACATCGACCTCCGGCACGGCATGCAGGTGCCGCTGCTCGTCGACATCGCCCATCTGTTCGTCTTCGACCAGCACGGCGAACGGATCTGCCCGACACCGGCGCGGCTGCCGGACCTGGAGGAGTAGGGGCCGTAAGGGATGGGGCATGAACCCTCCCATGACACCCACCCTCACCCGCGGCCGCGCCGTCCTGGTGACCGCCGGCCTCCTGCTCGCCGTGGCCGCCCCCACCGCCTACGCCACCCTCGACGACGGTGAGGCCGCCGCCGTCCCGCAGCGGGGCGAGCCCTACGTGGAGAGCCGGCTCCTCTTCGGCACCGAACGCCCGGGCGGCGGCCCGGCCGTCACCGACGAACAGTTCATGGGCTTCGTCGACGAGGAGGTCACCCCCGACTTCCCGGACGGCCTCACCGTCCAGACCGGCCGCGGCCAGTGGCGGGACGCGAGCGGCACGATCGAGAAGGAGCGGTCGTACGAGCTGATCCTGCTGTACCCGGTCGAGGCGGCGCGGACCAGTGACCGCAAGATCGAGGAGATCCGCCGGGCCTACGAGAAGGAGTTCGGCCAGGAGTCCGTGGCCAGGGTGGACGACCGGGCGAGGGTCGACTTCTGAGCCCCTTCGGGGCAGGGTGAGCCGTGCCACGGCGGCAGCCCTGGTGCCATAAAACTATCGGCGCTAGTTTAGGGGCGGTTCGCTGACGCCGGTAAGGGGCGCGGGGAACTGCGCGACCAGCCCCCACGCACCCGCAGCCGCAAGACGCCCGGAAGGAACCCGATGAAGGCACACGACGGCTTCTACATCGACGGAGCCTGGCACCCCGCAGCCGACCGGGGCGCGATCGACGTCGTCAACCCGGCCGATGAGCAGATCATCGCCCAGGTCCCCGCGGCCGGCGCCGAGGACGTGGACAAAGCCGTACAGGCCGCGCGCAGTGCCCTCGCGGGCTGGGCCGCGACGTCGCCCGCCGACCGCGCGGAGCGTCTCGCCGCCCTGCGGGACGTCCTCGCCGCCCGCAAGGACGAGATCGCCGAGACGGTCACCGCGGAGCTCGGCTCGCCGCTCGCCTTCTCCCAGGCGGTCCACGCCTCCGTACCGATCGCGGTCGCGGGCTCGTACGCCGAGCTCGCGGCGACGTACGCCTTCGAGGAGAAGGTCGGCAACTCCACCGTCCTGCACGAGCCGATCGGCGTGGTCGCCGCGATCACCCCCTGGAACTACCCGCTCCACCAGATCGTCGCCAAGGTCGCCCCCGCGCTCGCCGCGGGTTGCACGGTCGTCCTCAAGCCCGCCGAGGACACCCCGCTGACCGCCCAGCTCTTCGCCGAGGCGGTGCACGAGGCCGGGGTGCCGGCGGGCGTCTTCAACCTGGTCACCGGCCTCGGCCGGGTCGCGGGCCAGGCCCTCGTCGAGCACCCGGGCGTCGACCTGGTCTCCTTCACCGGCTCCACGGCCGTCGGCCGGCAGATCGCCGCGACGGCCGGCGCCGCGGTCAAGAAGGTCGCCCTCGAACTCGGCGGCAAGTCCGCCAACGTCATCCTGCCGAGCGCCGACCTCGCCAAGGCGGTCAACGTCGGCGTCGCCAACGTGATGTCCAACTCCGGGCAGACGTGCAGCGCCTGGACCCGCATGCTCGTGCACACCTCCCAGTACGACGAGGCGGTCGCCCTCGCCACCGCCGCCGCCGCGAAGTACGGGGAGCGCATCGGTCCGGTGGTGAACGCGCGGCAGCGCGAGCGGGTGTGCGGCTACATCGACCAGGGGGTCGCCGAGGGCGCCCGCATCGTCGCGGGCGGCACCGAATCCCCGCGCGAGCAGGGCTACTTCGTCAGCCCGACGGTCTTCGCCGACGTCACCCCCGAGATGACGATCGCGCAGGAGGAGATCTTCGGCCCGGTCCTGTCGATCCTGCGGTACGAGGACGAGGACGACGCCCTGCGCATCGCCAACGGCACCGTCTACGGCCTCGCGGGGGCGGTGTGGGGCGACGAGACGGAGGCGGTCGCCTTCGCCCGCCGGATGGAGACCGGCCAGGTCGACATCAACGGCGGCCGTTTCAACCCCCTCGCCCCCTTCGGCGGTTACAAGCAGTCGGGCGTCGGCCGGGAGCTCGGCACGCACGGTCTCGCCGAGTACCTCCAGACCAAGTCCCTTCAGTTCTAGAGGAGTTCACCGCCATGGTTCGCGCCGCTGTCCTGCCCGCCGTGGGCGCTCCGCTGGAGATCGCCGAGATCGACCTGCCGGACCCGGGCCCCGGCCAGGTCCGCGTCCGGCTCGTCGCCGCGGGCGTCTGTCACTCCGACCTCTCGCTGTCCAACGGCACGATGCGCCTGCCCGTCCCCGCCGTCCTCGGCCACGAGGGCGCGGGCACGGTGGTCGCGGTCGGCGAGGGCGTCACCCGGGTGGCACCGGGCGACGCGGTCGTCCTCAACTGGGCCCCCGCCTGCGGCAGCTGCCACGCCTGCACCCTGGGGGAGATCTGGCTGTGCGCCAACGCCCTGAGCGGCGCCGCCCATGTCTACGCCCATCGCGCCTCCGACGGCACCGACCTCCACCCCGGCCTGAACGTGGCCGCGTTCGCCGAGGAGACGGTCGTCACGGAGTCCTGCATCCTGCCCGCCCCCGACGGCGTCCCGCTCACCGAGGCGGCCCTGCTGGGCTGCGCGGTGCTCACCGGCTACGGCGCCGTCCACCACGCCGCGCAGGTGCGCGAGGGCGAGACGGTGGCCGTGTACGGCGTCGGCGGGGTCGGCCTCGCCGCGCTCCAGTCGGCCCGGGTCGCCGGCGCCTCGCGGATCGTGGCGGTGGACGTCTCCGCGGCCAAGGAGGAACTGGCCCGCGCGGCCGGGGCCACCGAGTTCCTCATCGCCTCGGAGACCACCGCCCGCGAGATCCGGGGCCTGACCGGCAAGCAGGGCGTGGACGTGGCGATCGAGTGCGTGGGCCGCGCGTCCACCATCCGCACCGCCTGGGACTCCACCCGCCGCGGCGGCCGTACGACGGTGGTCGGCATCGGCGGCAAGGACCAGCAGGTCACCTTCAACGCCCTGGAGATCTTCCACTGGGGCCGCACCCTGTCCGGCTGCGTCTACGGCAACGCGGACCCCGCGCGGGACGTCCCGGTGCTGGCCGAACACGTCCGCGAGGGACGCCTGGACCTCGGAATGCTGGTGACCGAGCGGATCGGCCTCGAGGACATCCCGGCGGCCTTCGACAACATGCTGGCCGGAAAGGGCGGCCGGGCGCTGGTGACGTTCTGACCGCCCGGGGGAGCGCCGGCCAAGTCGGCCTCACCCCGTCCGGCGGAGCCTGGGGCAGCGCCGGTTCAGCCGGTCCCGCCCCGTCCGGCGGGAGCCCGGTGGAGTGCCGGTCTAGCCAGTCCCGCCCCGTCCGGCGTTTGACGACAAGGCCGGAGCAGCGGCGACCGGGAGCCAGGGGGCGCCACCCGGGCCTCCAGGGCGATCGGGGCCGTCGGCACTTCCTGTGCTGACGGCACGCCAGGCCTTCCGGCGCCCCCTGCCCTGGCGGCTCCATCCAGGGTTCCGGCGCCCCCTGCCCTGGCGGCTCCACCCAGGCTTCCGGCACCCCCTGCGCTCGCGGCCCCGACCCCAGCCGGGCCTCGCGGCGTCACCGGGGCCCTCCGGCGCTCCTTGCGTTCGCGGCGCCCTGGGCCCTGGCCCCAGCCGGGCCTCCGGCGCGACCGGGGCTTCCGGCACCTCCTGCGCTTGTGCCGCCACCAGGGCCCGCGGCACTCCCTGCGTTCGCGGCACCCCCGGCCCCGGCCCCAGCCGGGCCTCCGGCGCGACCGGAGCCTCCGGCACTCCCTGCGCTCGCCGCGCGACCGCGGCCTTGGCGCTCCCTTGTGCTTGCGGCGTCACTGGGGCCCGTGGCACTCCTTTGCACTCGCGGCGTCACCGGGGCCCGCGGCCCTCCCTGCGCCCTCAGCACCACCCGCACCACCCGCACCCTTGGGCGCACCCAGGCCCTCGGCGCCCCCGGTACCCCCGGCACCCCCCGCCCCCGAAGCCGCCCGGGACCGCGACACCGCCACCCCGAGCAGGCACAGTGCCCCGCCCGCCAGCGTCAGGGCCCCCGGTACCTCGCCCAGGGCCAGCCACGACATCAGCACGACCAGCGCGGGGACCGCGTACGTCGTCGCGCCCATCCGGCCGGCGGTCGTCCGGGCCAGGGCGTACGCCCACGTCGTGAAGGCGAGCGCGGTCGGGAAGACGCCCAGGTAGACCATGTTGAGCGTGGCCGACATCGGCGCCTTCGCCGCTTCCCCCACCAGCTGACCGGCGAACGGCAGGCACAGCACCGCGCCCACCAGGCATCCGAACGTCGTCACCTGCAAGGGGCTCGCATGCGCCAGGGCCGGCTTCTGCGCGACGACGCCCCCGGCGTACCCCACCGCCGCCAGCAGGCACAGCACCACACCGAGCGGTGACGATCCGCCCCCGCCGGACATCGACAGCCCCACGGTCACCGCCCCCGCGAAGGACACCGCCATCCCGGCCAGCAGCCGCGGCGGCATGACGTCCCCGAGCAGCCGGGCCCCGAGCAGCGCGATGAGGATCGGCCCGATGTTCACCACCAGCGCCGCGGTACCGGCGTCGACCTCCTGTTCGCCCCAGTTCAGGGCCACCATGTAGAACCCGAACCACAGCACCCCGGATATGCCGATGCCCCGCCACGCAGGCCGCGGCGGCCACCCCTCGCGCCGGACGAGGCAGATGGCCCCGAGCACCAGCGCCCCGGCCAGCAGCCGCCCCAGCGCCAGCGCGCCCGGCGAGTACGCGGAGCCCGCGCTGCGGATCGAGACGAAGGCCGAGGCCCACAGGACGACGGTGACGGTGGCGGCAGCGGCGGCGAGCAGGTCGGTCCGGCGGTCGGCGGCGTTCATCATGCTCCAGAGGCTAGGCGGGCCGGTTTCCGAGGGTTCGCGGATTTCGGACGGGGGATCTGCGTCGACAGGGGGATCTGGGTCGGACAGGGAGGGGCTGCGGGCGCGCCAGAGGGCCCGCCGCGCTCCCACCGGGCGCTCAGCGCAACGTCGTCACGTCCATCCCCAGCAGTCCGGCCAGCGCCCGCTCACCGGCCGCCGTCACCTTCACCGCCCGCTCGGACCCGATGCGCACGCACCACCCCGCCTCCAGCGCGTGCCGGCACACCGCCGCGCCCGCGACCCCCGCCAGATGCGGCCGCCGCTCGGTCCAGTCGAGGCAGGCCCGCGCCAGCGGCCGTCGCCCCGTCCGGTGCAGTCGGATCCCGGCGGAGCCGAACCACGCCACCCCCGCGTCCGTGAGCGCGAATCCGGTGTCCTGCCGCAGCAGCCCGCGCGCGGTGAACGCGTCGGTGACCGCGATCCCGAGCCGCCCGGCCAGATGGTCGTAACAGGTCCGCCCGCGGGCCATCGCCGCCCCGGCACTGGATCCGCGCAGGGTCCGCGGCCGTACGACCGCTTGGGGCGCCACCTGCGCCGCCAGGTCCTCCACCAGCTGCGCGGCCCGGGCATCGGCGAGCCGTACGTACCGGTGCCGCCCCTGCCGCTCCTCGGCGAGCAGCCCACCGGCGACCAGCTTGCCCAGATGTTCACTGAGCGTGGAGGCGGCCACTCCCGCGTGCCGGGCCAGCTCCCCGGCGGTCCAGGCCCGCCCGTCGAGCAGCGCGAGCAGACAGGCGGCCCGGGTCTCATCGGCAATGAGAGCGGCGAGCCGGGCGAGGTGGGGTGCGCGGGGATCGCGGTCGGTCATGGGGCCCAGCATGGGACACGGAAGCTTCGGTCACCGCCGAACCGAGGTCGGCGCCGCCCCACCCAGGGGCGCGACCAGTCCCCACCGCCACCGTGGATCATGACGACCGGACAACCCCGTGGTACTGCCGCTCCAGCCCCTCCAGCAGCGCGGCCAGCCCCGTCTCGAAGGCCCGCTCGTCGATCTTCTCCTGCCGCTCGGCGAGAAGATGCGCCTGCCCCAGATGCGGATAGTCCGCGGGGTCGTACGCGCTTTCGTCGTCGACGAATCCCCCCGCGAACGACCCGAGCGCGGACCCCATGATGAAGTACCGCATCAGCGCCCCGATGGACGTGGCCTGCGCCGGCGGCCACCCCGCCGCCACCATCGCCCCGTACACCGCGTCCGCGAGCCGCAGCGCGGCCGGCCGCCGCCCGGGACCGCGGGCCAGGACGGGCACGATGTTCGGGTGGTCCCGCAGGGCCGCCCGGTAGGAGACCGCCCAGTCGTGCAGTGCGGTCCGCCAGTCCCGTCCGTCCTCGAACATCGACAGGTCGACCTGCGCGCTCACCGAGTCCGCGACCGCCTCCAGGATCTGGTCCTTCGTGCGGAAGTGGTTGTAGAGGGACGGCCCGCTCACGCCCAGCTCCGCGGCGAGCCGACGGGTCGAGACGGCCGCGAGGCCCTCCGTGTCCACGAGCACCCGGGCCGTCTCGACGATCCGGTCGGTGCTCAGCAGGGGCTTGCGCGGTCGGGCCATGGCCCACATAGTAGGGCTGCGCACAGAAACTAGCAGTGCTAATTTAAATGTACGGCTTTCAATTGGGGTGACTCGGTATGAACCTGGAGCTCAGTGAGGAGCAGACCGCCGTACGGCAGCTCGCCCGGGACTTCGTGGCCCGTGAGATCGCCCCGCACGTGGTCGCCTGGGACCGGGCCGAGGAGGTCGACCGGGGCATCGTGAAGAAGCTCGGCGAGGTCGGCTTCCTGGGCCTGACCGTCGACGAGGAGTACGGCGGCTCCGGCGGTGACCATCTCGCGTACTGCCTGGTCACCGAGGAACTCGGGCGGGGCGACTCCTCGGTGCGCGGCATCGTCTCGGTCTCCCTCGGCCTGGTCGCCAAGACGATCGCGGCCTGGGGGAGCGAGGAGCAGAAGCGGCAGTGGCTGCCGGGCCTGACCTCCGGCGAGCAGGTCGGCTGCTTCGGCCTCACCGAGCCGGGCACCGGCTCCGACGCCGGCAACCTCACCACCCGGGCGGTCCGGGACGGCGGGGACTACGTCATCAACGGCACCAAGATGTTCATCACCAACGGCACCTGGGCCGACGTGGTGCTGCTGTTCGCCCGCTCCACCGACGCCCCCGGCCACAAGGGCGTCTCCGCCTTCCTGGTGCCGACGGACACCCCCGGCCTGTCCCGCCGCACCATCCACGGCAAGCTCGGCCTGCGCGGCCAGGCCACCGCCGAGCTGGTCCTGGAGGGCGTGCGGGTGCCCGTCTCCGCCCGGCTCGGCGAGGAGGGCAAGGGCTTCTCCGTCGCCATGTCGGCGCTGGCCAAGGGGCGGATGTCGGTGGCCGCGGGGTGCGTGGGCCTGGCCCAGGCCGCGCTGGACGTGGCGGTGCGGTACGCGGGGGAGCGGGAGCAGTTCGGCAAGACCATCGCCCACCACCAGCTCGTCCAGGAGCTGATCAGCGACATCGCCGTGGACGTCGACGCCGCCCGCCTGCTGACCTGGCGGGTCGCCGACCTCATCGACCGCGGGCAGCCCTTCGCCACCGAGTCCTCCAAGGCCAAGCTCTTCGCCTCCGAGGCCGCGGTCCGGGCCGCGAACAACGCCCTCCAGGTCTTCGGCGGCTACGGCTACATCGACGAGTACCCGGCGGGCAAGCTGCTGCGCGACGCCCGGGTGATGACCCTCTACGAGGGCACGAGCCAGATCCAGAAGCTGGTCATCGGCCGCGCGCTGACGGGTGTCTCCGCCTTCTGAAAGCAGCGGCTCGACACAGCGGCTGAACGCGACGGCTGAGTGCGCCGGCTGAGTACTTCGGCGGATGTGGCGCCCCCCACATCCGCCGAAGCTTGTCCCCATGAGTGACACACCGGTCAAGCAGAACACGGCCGCCTTCTACGGCCAGTCCGTCGCCTCGTTCGCCGTCGCCATGGCGGCGACCGCCATCGGCATCTACCAGCTGGAGGCCGACCCCTGGGTCCGCGCCTTCCTCGGCATAGCCGTCCTCTACCTGGTGACCTCCGCCTTCACCCTCGCCAAGGTCATCCGCGACCGGCAGGACGCGTCGACGGCTCGCTCCTACAGCCCGTTCGAGAAGCTCTGAGCGGCTGCTCTAAGCGCCCGCTCACTCTCGGCGGTATGGTGGTGACCCTGTCATCGAGAGGGGCGAGCAAGCGATGAGTACGGCGGAGGAGACGGCCGGCGGCGAGGGGTCGGCGTGGGGCGAGGTCACGCCCGACGCGGCCCGGCGACTGCTGATCGCCGCGGTGGAGGCCTTCGCCGAGCGTGGCTACCACGCCACGACGACCCGGGACATCGCGGGCCGGGCCGGGATGAGCCCGGCGGCGCTCTACATCCACTACAAGACCAAGGAAGAGCTGCTTCACCGGATCAGCCGGATCGGCCATGAGAAGGCGCTGCAGATCCTGCGCACGGCGGCATCGGGCGAGGGCAGCGCGACCGAGCGGCTCGCCGACGCGGTGAGCTCCTTCGTCCGCTGGCACGCCGGTGGCCGTACGACCGCCCGGGTGGTGCAGTACGAGCTGGACTCGCTCGGCCCCGAGGCCCGCGCGGAGATCCTCGCGCTGCGCCGGCAGGTCGACGCCGAGGTGCGGGGCATCATCGAGGACGGGGTGGCGTCCGGGGAGTTCGACGTGCCGGACGTCAAGGGCACCACCCTCGCCATCCTGTCGCTGAGCATCGACGTGGCGCGCTGGTTCAACGTGCACGGACCCCGGACCCCCGACGAGGTCGGCGAGCTGTACGCCGACCTCGTGCTGCGGATGGTGGGGGCCAAGTAGGCCCCGGCGCCTACAGGTAGTAGCGCGCGACGGACTCGGCGACGCAGACGGGCTTGTCGCCGCCCTCGCGCTCCACGGTGAAGGCGACGGTCACCTGGACGCCGCCGGTGACGTCGTCGACCCCGGTGACCTTCGCGGTGGCGCGCACCCGGGAGCCGACCGGCACCGGGGCCGGGAAACGGACCTTGTTCGTGCCGTAGTTGACGCCCATCTTCACGCCCTCGACCTTGAGCAGCTGCGGGCCGAACAGGGGCAGCAGCGACAGGGTGAGGTATCCGTGGGCGATGGTCGTCCCGAACGGGCCGGCGGCGGCCTTCTCGGGGTCGACGTGGATCCACTGGTGGTCACCGGTCGCCTCGGCGAACAGGTCGATCCGCTTCTGGTCGACCTCCAGCCAGTCGGTGTAGCCCAACTGCTCGCCGACCGCCGCCTTCAGGTCGTCGACGGAGGTGAAGCTCCTCGGTTCTGCCATGTCCCTGGCCTCCCAAAAGTCTAAGCGACTGCTTAGCATGCTCGGGAGCGGGCTCCCTGTCAACGGACCTGCCGTCCGCCGGGGTGGGTAGGCTCCGAGGGGTGCCCCAGATTCCCGAGAAGATCCACGAGCTCACGGTCGGCCAACTCGCCGCGCGCAGCGGCGCCGCCGTCTCCGCCCTGCACTTCTACGAGGCCAAGGGCCTGATCACCAGCCGCCGCACCGCGGGCAACCAACGCCGCTACGGCCGGGACACGCTGCGCCGGGTCGCCTTCATCAGGGCCGCCCAGCGGGTGGGCATCCCGCTGGCCACGATCCGCGACGCGCTCGCCGAACTCCCCGAGGGGCGCACCCCCACCCATGAGGACTGGGCCCGCCTCTCGGAGTCCTGGCGCGCCGAACTCGACGAGCGCATCACCCGCCTGAACCGCCTGCGCGACCACCTGACCGACTGCATCGGCTGCGGCTGCCTCTCCCTGGACACCTGCGTGCTGTCCAACCCGGACGACGCCATCGGCGAACGCCTCACGGGTTCGAGACTCCTCGCGGAACGCCGGGCCGCGACGAAGAAGGACTGAGGTCCCGTCCCTCGCGGGTCACTCGTACTCCGTGCCGCCCTTGCGTGTCAGGTACGCCGGGCTGACCGCCTTCGCGATCGCCCGGCCGCCGGTCACCGGGCTGTACCGCTCCACGGCGGGCCGGATCACCACGCCCTCCCGCAGGTGCAGCTCCCGCCCGGACACGGTCTCCCGGCCGCTCGCGACCTCCAGCACCCGCGCACTGTCGTACGGCCCCTCGTACAGCCGGGGCGCCAACGGCAGCGCGTCACCGACCAGTTCCGCGGCGTCCAGCCAGCGCACCGAACCGTCGATCTCCGCCGACACGTCGAACACGGCGTACCCGAGGCTCTCCCGCCGGCCGTCGGCGCCGTACGTCAGGTCCTGGACCCCCGCCCCGTACACCTCGCCGAAGATCCCGACCCGCCGGGCCCCCAGCCGCTCCGCGATTCCGGCCGCCGCCCGAGCGACGCCGTGGCCGTGCACGGCCCGCCAGTACAGATTCCGCGGATCCTCCTTCAGCGCCAGCGACTTCGCCCCGAAGCCCTTGGAGGACACGTACACCCGCGACTCGTCCGCCACGTACGTCACCAGGCACGCCGACCCGTGCAGCTTCTCCGTCAGCACCACCGGCTCACCCGCCGCGAAGATCTCCGGATACCGCTGGATGTTCTCGATGTCCACCCACGGCAGCAGGTCCGGCGCCGACTCCACGTCCCCGGACATCGACGGCGGTATCGGCGGCACCCACTTGGTGATCCCCAGCCGCTCCGCGAAGTCGGTACCGTCCGACGCCGCCCGCACCAGGTCCACGTCCGCCAGCGCCGACGGCCGGCACACGATCCCCTGCGACAGCTCCCCGCGCAGCCGGACCGCCTTGACCCGGTCCGCGTTGCTGCCCGCCAGCCGTCCCGTCAGCCCCAGCTCCTCGATCAGCGCGGCCGGCAGCACCGACTGCTCGGGGATGTACACGGCCGCCTCGCCGGTACGGTAGGCGCCCTTCGCCACGACCGCCCGGTACAGGCCCACCTGGGCCAGTTCGAGGGCGTCGGCGTTCGGATGCTCATGGACGGTCAGCACTTCGGCGGTGACGCGCAGCGTCGACATCGGTGACTCCTGGGTTCTTGCGGTCAGCTGTGTCTCATCGCCTCCAACTGTCCGGACGGTAAAGGGGTGGAGCCACTCATTTAGGACCTGCTATCCAGTTCCTTTTGGTGGCCGGGCGGGGTGTTCGGACAGGGTCTGCTTCACCAACTGCGCGTTGGAGAGCGCTCGTTCGCCGGAGGGGAGCAGCAGCGTGTCCTCCAGGCCCACCCGCGTCGCCAGCCCCAGCCGCCCCGCCAGCCGCAGCACCGGCCACGCCCCGCCGTCCTCACCGTGCAGCAGCACGGGCCGGCCGAAAGCGGACCCCAACTCCGCCAGCAGCTCCCGCGCACTGGCCTCGGCCGTCTCCGGGGCGGTGTCCGTCACCTCCGCCAGCACCCGCAGCACCCGCGGCCCGAGCGGCGAGCGGGCGAACCGGGCGGCCCCGTCGGTCCCTGACCAGACACCGGCCTCCACCCCGACTCCCCGGTCGAGCAGCGCGGCCGCGACCTCCTCCGCCCCCGGCTCGTGCCAGTTGACCGAGGCGTGATCCGGCAGCACCGTCCAGGCCCGGACCCGGGACACCCGTGCCTCGGGATCCGGCTCCGCCCACGCGCCCGTCGTCACCCCGACGGGCACGGACACCCGCGCCCTGATCGCCTCCAGCGTCGCCGCCACGATGCGCGGCGACAGGCTGTCCCGGCCGCAGGGCGTCTTCGGATGGACATGCACCTCGGTGGCACCGGCCGCCACGGCCTCGGCGGCGGACTCGGCCATCGCCTCCGGCGACAGCGGCACCGACGCGCCGTCGGCCGCCGACCGGGCGCCGTTCAGACAGACCTGCACCATGCCGGAATCATCCCTCGGGTGGGGGTGCGGCATCCTCGTCGCACCCCCGTCGTACTAGGCCGTCATCAGCAGCCGGCGCTCGCGCCGGGCGGCCGCCAGGGCCTCCGGCGTCAGCACGGGACGCGGGACGACGATCCCGCAGTCCGTACAGACCGGGCCCGACGAGGGTTCATGGGCCAGGTCGTACTCCCAGGTCAACCGCTCCCCGCCGCACACCGGGCACTCGGCCCCCGGCTCGCGCTCCAGGGCGGAGATCAGCCGGCGCAGCACCTCGGCCAGCGGCTCACGGGGGTGCACCCGCGGGTCGTCGCACCACGCCACTCCGAAACCGCCCCAGGTCAGCCGGTGCCAGTCGTCGACACTTCCCGGCCTGCGCAGTCCGTCGTGCTTCTCCTTCTTGCGCCGGTGGGCGAATTCGACCTCGTAGGCGAGCCAGACCGAACGCGCTTCCTCCAACTCGTCCAACGCGGCCACGAGCCGCGCCGGATCGGGAGACCGGTCCTCCGGACCGAATCCGGCCCGCGAGCACAAGTGGTCCCAGGTCGCCCTGTGCCCGTAAGGGGCGAACCGCTCAAGGCACTTGCGCAGCGAATAGCGGCGTAGCGCCAGATCACAGCGCGGGTCTCGTACCTGTCTCGCCAGACTCCGGAAACCGGCCATCGCCCTGCACCTCCGTCACACGTGCACCTGTACTTCGGTCACTTCGGCGTCACGCCGCACGGACTTCGTACGACGTTGACGAATAGACGTATCGACACGCGATTCGGCTCCATCCTTTTTCCAATGGCCCCCATCAGCCGGCTCGCGCGCCTCCCCCGCGCCGCACTCGACACACTGAGAACTCCCAGCGGATTGAACGGGTTCCTGAAGACGGCATCCGTATGCATGCTTGTTGCCGGTGTTCTGTCTCCGCCGGTGCTTTTGCGCCGATTTTCCGGGTGGCGGGTCAGCGCACGCGGCCCGCCGTCAGCACCAGCCGGGCCAGCTCCCGGTGCACGATGTCGCTGTGCGCCCCGGCCGGCGGACCTCCGCGCCGGACCACCGCGGAGGCGTCGACGTTCACGCAGCCCGCCGTGGGCAGCGGCCCGCGCAGCGCCTCGGCGAGCTTGAGGTGCCGGGTGCCGGGCACCGCCTGGATGCCGTCGAAGCCCAGCGCGCCCCACTTGGCGCCCAAGGCCCGGCCGATGTCGAAGCCGTGGAACTCCCGGTCGTGGCCCGCCATGCGCGAGGCCAGCGGATACATCGTGCCCAGGGCGTCGTCGTGCCGGGAGAAGCAGCACACCAGAGGTCCGTCGACTCGGTTGTGCTGCCCGTGGAGCACACCGCCCGCGCGCGCGTCGTGCGGCAGTCTGGCCGAGAACGCGTAGTGCGAGAAGGCGCCTTGGAGCAGCGTCACGGACTTCACCGTCCGCACCCCCCGGGGCAGCCCGCGCAGCGCGAACGACACCAGGCGCCCGCCGAAACTGTGCCCGACCAGATGCACCCGCACCTCGGGCGACCGCGCGGCGAGCTCCCCGACCAGCCTCCCGAGCCCCCGTTCGCCCACCGTGCCCGCCCGCCGCTTCATCGCGAAGTACGTCGCCTGCCGCAGCAGTTCATGCGCCCCCTCCCAGGGACTGGGCAAGGTGAAGGAGGCATCCGGGGCCGCGTCCGGCGACTCCAGCCACGCCAGCGCCCGCGCGAACTCCTCGCACCGCACGCCCGCGGTCCCGTCGAACATCGTCGGCTCGTCCTGTGGCACGCCCTCCGCCAGCGTGTCCGCCGCGAACAACGCCTGCGGGCCCGGCGGCACCAGATCGACCAGCAGCCGCACCAGCCGCCCGAACTCCTCCAGCTCGGCCTCGTCGCCCGACTGCTGCTCCAGCAGCCGGGCGAGCTGGTCGATCACGGTCGCCCGCCCCGGGAACGTCTCCAGCAGCGCATGCCGGGTGTCCTTGTCGAGGACCGGAGGCGGCGGCAGTTCGGCCGCCACGGCGCGCGGGACACCGGGGATCGGCTCGTCCGCGAACCGCATCGACGGCCACACCACGCCCACGTAGCCGATGCGGGCCGCCGGTACGAGCTCGGGGACCGGGGCGAAGAAGCGGTCGTAGAGCCGTGTCGCCCCGGAACGGTCGTTGTTCCAGCCGTGCGCGAAGACCAGCAGATCCCGCACCCCGTGCCGGGCGACCCCGGCGAGCAGCCGGTCCCGGGCGCGGGCGTCGGGTTCCCCGTCCGAGTCGAAGGCCAGTTCCCAGTACGGGGATACGCTCACTGCCGGTCGTGCCATGACGGGCCCCTCCGTCCCCCGTAGCGGTGCGATGTGGGCGTATCGTCCCGCTGCGGGGCAGAGTTGGCCATACGGCACGGGTCATCGGTAGAGGAGGTATTCCTTTCGAATCCTCCGGAACGCGGCCAGTTCCTCCTGCCAGCCCGCCACCACCTCGTCGGTGCTCGCGCCCGCGTCGATCGCGGTACGGACCTGGGTGGAGCCGGTGAGCTTGTCGATCCAGTTGTCGGGGCGCCAGGCGAAACCCGGGAAGGTCCGCTTGGCGGTCACGAGGAGGCCGATCCCGGTGCGGACGGGGTCGTAGGCGGCCCGGTCGTGGACGTGGAGCTGCACCCCGCCGACGGTCTTGCCCTGGAATTTGGAGAAGGTCGGCGTGAAGTACGCCTCCCTGAAGTGCACGCCGGGCAGGCCGAGTTCGCCCGCGGCGGCGGCCCAGCGGCGGTCGACGCCCTCCGCGCCGAGGAGCTCGAAGGGGCGGGTGGTGCCCCGGCCCTCCGAGAGGTTCGTGCCCTCGAACAGACAGGTGCCCGAGTAAACGAGCGCGGTGTCGGGCGTCGGCATGTTCGGGCTCGGGGGGACCCAGGGCAGGTGCGCGGCGTCGAAGAACTCCGAGCGCCGCCAGCCCGTCATCGTCACGGTCTCCAGGGGGACCGGGGCGGCGAGGAACTCGCCGTTGAACAGCAGGGCCAGCTCGGCGACCGTCATGCCGTGCGCCTGCGAGATCGGCTGCCGGCCGATGAAGGTGGCGAACTCCTTGTGCAGGACCGGACCCTGCGCCGAGCGGCCGGTGACCGGATTGGGGCGGTCCAGCACGACGAAGCGCTTGCCCGCCAGCTGGGCCGCCTCCATGCAGTCGAAGAGCGTCCAGATGTAGGTGTAGAAGCGGGCGCCCACGTCCTGGATGTCGAAGACGACCGTGTCGACGCCGGACGCGGTGAAGATGTCGGCGAGGGGCCGGCCGCTCTTGAGGTAGGTGTCGTAGACGGGCAGGCCGGTGGCGGGGTCGTCGTGGCGGCCCTCCGAGCCGCCCGCCTGGGCGGTGCCGCGGAAGCCGTGTTCGGGGCCGAAGACGGCCAGCAGGTTCACTCTTTCGTCGGCGTGCATGACGTCGACGATGTGGCGGGCCTCCCGGGTGATGCCGGTGGGGTTGGTGACGATGCCGACGCGCTGGCCGTCCAGGACGGAGTATCCGTCGGCGACCAGGCGCTCGAAGCCGGTGTGCAGCCTACGGCCGCCGGTGTCTGCGGCGGCTGCGGTGGTGGTGGTGGCCGCGGTGGCCGCCAGGGCCGGGGTTGCGGCCAGGAGAGTTCGTCTCGTGAAGCGCATGGACGGCACCGTAGGCCTTGTCGCGGCTGTTCGTAAGCCGCGGCGGAGCCGCGAATTGCTCCGGCGCCGCGCCCGCGTACGGACCCTGCCGCACCCTTCCTTTGTCACATACCGACTGGTTAGTCTGTCGGTGCCGACCGAGCCGCAGTCGAAGGAGACCGATGGTGGAAGCCTTGCAGGATGCCGGAGTCGTTGTCACGGGTGCGGGCGGGGGAATCGGCGCCGCGCTCGCCCGGCGTTTCGCGGGGGCCGGGGCCCGGGTCGTCGTGAACGACCTGGACGCCGGCAAGGCCGAAGCCGTCGCGGAGGAGATCGGCGGGATCGCCGTGCCCGGAGACGCCTCCACCGTGGTCGGGGCCGCCCGGGACGCCCTCGGCGGGGTCGTCGACGTGTACTGCGCCAACGCCGGCGTCGGATCCGGCGGGTCCGAGGCCGCCGGTGAGGACGTCTGGGCGCTGGCCTGGGACGTGAACGTCATGGCGCATGTCCGGGCCGCCCAGGAACTCGTCCCCGGGTGGCTGGAGCGGGGGAGCGGACGGTTCGTGTCCACGGTGTCCGCCGCCGGCCTCCTCACCATGATCGGGGCCGCGCCCTACAGCGTCACCAAGCACGGTGCGTACGCCTTCGCCGAGTGGCTGGAGCTGACCTACCGGCACCGCGGGATCAAGGTGCACGCCATCTGTCCGCAAGGAGTGCGCACCGACATGCTCACCGCCAGCGGCAGCGCCGGCGACCTCGTGCTCCAGCCGACCGCCATCGAGCCGGACGACGTGGCCGACGCGCTCTTCAAGGGCATGGCGGAGGACCGGTTCCTGATCCTTCCGCACCCCGAGGTCGCCGGGTACTACCAGGGGCGGGCCGCGGATCCCGACCGCTGGCTCGGCACCATGAACCACATCCAGCAGAAGTGGGAGGCCACCCGGTGAGCGGCTCCTACGCGGACAAGCCCTGGCTCGCGCTCCTCGACGACGCCCAGCGCGCCCCGATCGACCCCGACGACTCCCTGGTGCACGCCCTGCGCCGGGCCGCCGCCGACCACCCGGACCGTGACTTCCTCGCCTACTTCGACGGCCGGCTCACCTACCGCGAGGCCGACGCGCTGAGCGACTCCGTCGCCGGCCACCTGGCCGCGCGCGGGCTGGAGCGCGGCGAGCGGGTGGCCGTCCTGCTCCAGAACTCCCCGCTCTTCGTGCTCGCCGTGCTCGGCGCCTGGAAGGCGGGCGCGACCGTCGTGCCGGTCAACCCCATGTACAAGTCGGGGGAGATGGCGCACGTGCTGCGGGACGGCGACGTGGCCGCGCTGATCTGCTCGGACCGCGCCTGGCAGACGTATCTGCGCGAGACCGCCGCCGACTCGCCGGTGCGGATCGTGCTCACGGGCTGCGAGCTGGACTTCCAGACCCGCGGCGACGCGCGCGTGCTGAACTTCGAGCGGCTGCCGCAGGCCGCCGACGCCGACGACCTGACGGCCGCCGCCCGCGCCGGGCACCCGGCGCCCGGGGGACGCGATCCCGGGCCCTCCGACCTCGCCCTGATCAGCTACACCTCCGGCACCAGCGGCGCCCCCAAGGGCGCCACCAACACGCACGGCAACATCATGCACAACGCCGAGCGGCAGCGGACCGGGCTGCCCCTGCCCGAGGCGCCGGTGTACTTCGCGCTGGCCCCGCTCTTCCACATCACCGGCATGGTCTGCCAGTTCGGCGCCTGCCTGACCAGCGGGGGCACGCTGGTGCTGGCGTACCGCTTCGAGGCCGGTGTCGTGCTGGACGCGTTCGCCGAGCACCACCCGCACTACACCGTCGGTCCGTCGACCGCCTTCATGGCGCTGGCCGCCCACCCGGATGTGACCCGGGAGCACTTCGCCTCCTTCCGGATCATCTCCTCCGGCGGCGCCCCGCTGCCGCCCGCGCTGGTGGAGAAGTTCCGGGCCGGCTTCGGGCCGTACATCCGCAACGGCTACGGCCTCACCGAGTGCACCGCGCCCTGCGCCGCCGTGCCGCCCGCCCGGGAGGCGCCGGTCGACCCGGACTCCGGGACGCTCGCCGTGGGCGTGCCCGGCCCCGACACGCTCGTGCGGATCGTCGACGAGGAGGGCGCCGAGGTGCCCTTCGGGGAGCAGGGCGAGATCGTGGTCAGCGGTCCGCAGGTGGTGCCCGGGTACTGGCGGCGGCCCGAGGCCACCGCCGAGACGTTCCCGGGCGGTGAGCTGCGCACCGGTGACATCGGGTTCATGGACCGCGAGGGCTGGCTGTACGTCGTCGACCGCAAGAAGGACATGATCAACGCGTCCGGCTTCAAGGTGTGGCCGCGCGAGGTCGAGGACGTGCTGTACACCCATCCGGCGGTACGCGAGGCGGCTGTCGTCGGGGTCCCCGACGGGTATCGCGGGGAGACCGTGAAGGCGTACATCAGCCTGCGCCCCGGTGCCGAGTCGGACCCGGATGAACTGGCGGTGTACTGCAAGGAGAGACTGGCCGCCTACAAATACCCGCGCCAGGTGGAGATCCTGCCCGACCTGCCGAAGACGGCGAGTGGGAAGATCCTCCGGCGGGAGCTTCGCACCCGCGCGCACGACAGCCAGTGAGAACTCGAAAGGCAGGTGGCGGCACAGTGCCCAGGACGACGGACGCGGACGGCACCCCCGTCCCCCAGCGGCTGCTGGCCGCCGCCACCCGGCTCTTCGCCGAGCAGGGCTACGACCGGACCTCGGTGCAGGAGATCGTGGAGGCGGCAGGCGTCACCAAGGGGGCGCTGTACCACTACTTCGGCTCCAAGGACGACCTGCTGCACGAGGTGTACGCGCGTGTGCTGCGCGTCCAGCAGGAGCGTCTGGACGCCCTCGCGGGCGCCGACGAGCCGGTGGAGAAGCGGCTGCGGGCCGCGGCGGCCGACGTCGTCGTCACCACGATCGACAACCTCGACGACGCCTCGATCTTCTTCCGCTCGATGCACCATCTGAGCCCCGAGAAGAACAAGCAGGTGCGCGCCGAGCGCCGGCGCTACCACGAGCGCTTCCGCGCGCTCGTCGAGGAGGGCCAGCAGGCCGGGGTCTTCTCCACCGCGACCCCGGCCGACCTGGTGGTGGACTACCACTTCGGTTCCATCCACCACCTGTCGACGTGGTACCGCCCCGACGGTCCGATGAGCCCCCAGGAACTGGCCGACCACCTGGCCGACCTGCTCCTGAGGGCGCTCAGACCGTAAGGGTCCTCACACGTACTTCTTCAGCTCCCGGCGCGCCAGCGACCGCTGGTGCACCTCGTCCGGCCCGTCCGCGATCATCAGCGTGCGGGCGCTCGCGTACAGCTCGGCCAGCGGGAAGTCCTGGCTCACGCCGCCCGCGCCGTACAGCTGGATCGCCCGGTCGATGATGTCGACGACCGTGCGCGGGGTGGCGATCTTGATGGCCTGGATCTCGGTGTGGGCGCCCCGGTTGCCGACGGTGTCCATCATCCAGGCCGTCTTCAGGACCAGCAGGCGCAACTGCTCCACGGCGACCCGCGCGTCCGCGATCCAGTTGTGCACCACGCCCTGCTGGGCCAGCGGCTTGCCGAACGCGGTCCGGTCCACGGCCCTGCGGCACATCAGCTCGATCGCCCGCTCGGCCATGCCGATCAGCCGCATGCAGTGGTGGATACGGCCGGGTCCCAGGCGGGCCTGCGCGATGGCGAAGCCGCCGCCCTCCTCGCCGATGATGTTGGCCACCGGCACGCGCGCGTGGTCGAAGACCACCTCGGCGTGGCCGCCGTGCGAGTGGTCCTCGTAGCCGAAGACCTGCATGGCGCGCCGGACCGTCATGCCCGGGGTATCGCGCGGGACCAGGATCATCGACTGCTGGCGGCGGGGGTTCTCGCCGTCCGGGTCCGTCTTGCCCATCACGATGAAGATCTTGCAGTCCGGGTTCATCGCCCCGGAGATGTACCACTTGCGGCCGGTGATGACGTACTCGTCGCCGTCCCGCTCGATGTGCGTGGTGATGTTGGTGGCGTCGGAGGAGGCCACGTCGGGCTCCGTCATCGCGAACGCCGAGCGGATCTCACCCGCCAGCAGAGGCTCCAGCCACTGCTTCTTCTGCTGCTCGTCGCCGAACTGGTACAGCACCTCCATGTTGCCGGTGTCCGGCGCCGCGCAGTTCAGCGCGGTCGGCGCCAAGTGCGGGGAACGGCCCGTGATCTCGGCGAGCGGGGCGTACTGGAGGTTGGTCAGTCCGGCACCGTACTCGGTGTCCGGGAGGAAGAGGTTCCACAGGCCCTGCCTGCGCGCCTCGGCCTTCAACTCCTCGACCACGGCCGGGGTGTCCCAGGGTGAGGCCAGCGCGGCGCGCTGCTCCTCCGCCACCGCCTCGGCCGGATACACGTACTCGTCCATGAAGGCGAGCAGCTTGCCGCGCAGCTCCTCGGTGCGTGCGTCGAACGCGAAGTCCATGTGCCGTCAGCCTTCCTGAAGGGTGGTCAGACCGTGCTCGATGAAGACCGGGACCAGGTCGCCGATGCGGTCGAAGCCGCGGCCGACCGTCTGGCCCAGGGTGTAGCGGTAGTGGATGCCCTCCAGGATCACGGCGAGCTTGAACCAGGCGAACGCCGTGTACCAGGAGACCGCGGAGACATCGCGCCCCGAGCGCGCGGCGTACCGCTCGATCAGCTCGGCCGGTTCCGGGTGCCCCGGGGCCTCGGCGGTGGTGGAGACGGGGGAGTCGGGCATGTCCAGCGGCAGGCTGTACATCACCAGCAGGCCCAGGTCGGTGAGCGGATCGCCGAGGGTGGACATCTCCCAGTCGAGGATCGCCTTGATCCGGTCGTCGTCGCCGATCAGGACGTTGTCGAGGCGGTAGTCGCCGTGGATCACCGTCGGCGTGGGAGAGACGGGCAGTCGACGGCCGAGGGTGGCGTGGAGCTCGTCGATGCCGGCCAGGTCACGGTTGCGGGAGGCGTCCAACTGCTTGCCCCAGCGGCGCAGCTGGCGGTCGAGGAAGCCCTCCGGGCGGCCGAAGTCCGCGAGGCCCACCTCGGCGGGGTCCACCGCGTGCAGGTCGACGAGCGTGTCCACCAGCCCGAGCACCGCCTGCCGCGTGCGTTCGGCACCCAGCGGGGCCAGTTGGCCCGCGGTGCGGTACGGGGTGCCCTCGACGAACTCCATGACGTAGAAGGACGCGCCGGGCACCGCCTCGTTCTCGGGGTCCTCGCACAGCAGCACCGGCTCCGGCACGGGGACGTTCGTCGGGTGCAGCGCGCTGATCACCCGGTGCTCGCGCTTCATGTCGTGCGCGGTGGCGAGGACATGGCCGAGCGGAGGCCGCCGTACGACCCAGCGGGCGGTGCCGTCCGAGACGGCGTAGGTGAGGTTCGACCGTCCACCCTCGATCAGCCGGCCGGTCAGCGGGCCGTGCACCAGGCCGGGGCGCTCGCGCTCCAGCAGGGCGCGCAGCCGGTCGAGATCGAGTCCGGGCGGGTGGTCGGGGCTCATCGGGGCTCCTACGGGCAGGTGAACGAGTCCCGACCAATGATGCCGACCGGTCGGTATGTCGTCCAGGGGGTGAGCCCAACGTGATCGGAGCCACGATAGGCCGACAGCTCCCCGCGCGAGGCGACGGGGAGCTGTCGGAGGGTGCCTGGCGGGCGGGGCGGCGGGTCAGTGGTCGTCCCAGTGGCCGGCGTGGGCCGCGTGCCGGTGGCCGTCGTGCAGGTAGTCGACGTGGTCGCCGTGCAGGACGCTCTCGTGCCCGCAGGCGTCTCCGTGCTGGTGGTCGTGGCCCTCGTGGGTGGCGTGGTCGCCCGGCTCGCACTCGTCCCAGTGCCCGCCGTGCTCACGGTGCAGGTGCCCGCCGTGCGCGTAGTCCACGTGGTCGCCGTGCGGCACCTCGGCGTGTCCGCAGCCGGGTCCGTGGGAGTGGGCGTGGGAGGCGTGTTCCTGGTGGGGGGTGGTCATGGTGCTCACCTTCGGAGGCGCGGGGGATGACGTCGGACAGGCTGCCACGCGAACGGCGCATATCCGCTCATTCGGCTTGCGTGGCGCCCGGGTACCCCGGAGGGTCGGAGCCATGAAGGCGATCAGCTACTCCCGCTACGGCGGCCTCGAGGTACTGGAGCACGGCGAGGTGGCCGACCCCAAGGTCGGTCCCGACTCGGTGCTGGTCAAGGTGCGGGCGGCGGCCGTGAATCCGGTCGACTGGAAGTGCCGCGAGGGGTATCTCGACGGTGCCCTGCCGGCGGTCTTCCCGGTGGTGCCGGGGTGGGACCTGTGCGGGGTGGTGGTGCAACCGGGGGTCTCCGTCACGGAGTTCGGCGTCGGCGACGAGGTGATCGGGTACGTGCGCGAGGACTTCCTGTCCCGCGGCACGCTGGCCGAGTACGTCGCGGCTCCGCTGCGCACCCTCGCGCGCAAGCCGCGCAACCTCACCTGGGGGGAGGCGGCCGGGCTGCCGCTGGTCGGACTGACCGCCTACCAGGTGCTGGTCAAGGTGCTGCAGATCAGGCGCGGGGAGACGGTCCTGGTGCACGCGGCGGCCGGCGGGGTCGGCTCCGTCGCCGTCCAGCTCGCCCGGCACCTCGGCGCCCGGGTCATCGGCACGGCGAGCGCGCGCAACCACGACTACGTGCGGGGCATCGGCGGTGAGCCGGTGGAGTACGGCGAGGGCCTGGTCGAACGGGTGCGGGGCCTGGCCCCCGAGGGCGTGGACGCCGTCCTCGACACCGTCGGCGGCGACGCGCTGAAGGCGTCGGCGAACGTGCTGAGCCCGGAAGGGCGGCTGGTGTCCATCGCCGACGCGGAGGTCTTCGACTACGGCGGCCGCTACTACTTCGTCCGCCCCGACGCCGAGGACCTCCTGCGCCTGACCGAACTGGCCGAGCAGGGCGTGGTCACGGTGCACGTCTCCGAGACGTACCCCCTGGAGCGGGCGGCGGAGGCCTACCGGTCGAACGAGGAGGGCAGCACCCGCGGCAAGATCGTGGTGACGGTGCCCTGGGAGGAGGAGTCGTCGTAGGGCGCCGCGCATCCACGGCAGCTGCCGAAGGGATCAGCGCCCCGCCAGACCCCGCTACAGAATCAGCAGCATCCCGCACCCCGCCAGCGCCACCGCGTACAGGACCGCCGCCGTGGCGTGCCGGGGGGCGAGTGCCGTTGGTTCCGGGCTCGACGCGAGGGTGGTGATGCGGCGGTTGGCGACCGCGAGGAAGCCCAGCCACAGCGCACAGCACAGGGCGCACAGCACGATCCGCGGCACCGAGACCCCGCCGTGCACGGCCGTCTTCACGGCGAGCACCGCGGCCACCGTGCCCGCCAAAGTCGTACGACGCCACGCCAGCCGGGTCCGCTCGGGCTGCAGCCCCGGATCCCGCGCCGGCGGCGAGGTCACCCCTCCCATCCGGCCAGCACCACCACGACCATCACGAGCGCCACCACCGCGATCACCACGCTCAGCAGCGCCGGGAACCGGGACACCGGCAGATCCTCGCCGCGCCGCATCGCCCGCTCACAGGCCACCCAGTGATTGACCGCGCGCAGGGAGCACAGCACACCCGCCGCGAGCAGCGCGAGCGCGAGGCCGACCCGCCAGCCCCAGCGCAGGTCCGGCAGGAACTGGTCCACCGCGAAACCGCCGCCGACCAGCGCCATCGCGGTGCGCAGCCAGGCCAGGAAGGTGCGCTCGTTGGCCAGCGAGAACCGGTAGTCCGGCGTACCGCCCTCCCGCCGGATCTCCCCGGGCGCGAACCACAGCCGGACGTTCCGTACGAATTCGATCACGCCCCGGACCTTACCGGCAGCCCTCCGCCGCCCGATGCGCCCGCAGCCGCTCGTACGCCGCCAGCCCGTCCGGCACCCACTCCCAGTCCGCGAGGTGCGCCACCACCTCCGGCTCCGGCAGGAAGGCGTGCCAGGCCACCTCCTCGGCCTGCGGGTTCACCGGCAGCTCGCAGCGCACCTCGTACACGGCCGACCACCAGCCGTGCCCGGCACCGTCCTCGTAGAGGAACTTGAAGAGGAACCGCGGCTCCGGCAGCCCGGACACCCCCAGCTCCTCCTCGGCCTCCCGCAGGGCCGCCTGCGCGTAGGACTCGCCCGCGCCGACGACACCGCCGACGAACATGTCGTACAGGGAGGGGAAGACCAGCTTCGTCGGGGTGCGGCGGTGCACGAAGAGGCGGCCGTCGGCATCCCTGGCCTGGATGAACACGCACCGGTGCCGCAGCCCCTCGGCGTACACCCGGCCGCGCGGGGCCACGCCGACGACCTGGTCGTTCTCGTCGACGACGTCGAGGATCTCGTCAGCTGCGCTCATGAAACCCATCCAAGCGCACGGCCTCTGCCGGCAGAGCGGCACCCCGCACGTCAGGCGCTCGGCTGCAGGTCCCGCGTCCGTTCCCGGACCGCCTGGCCGGACGGCATCGCCGGGTGCAGGCCGAGCAGGACGATGCCCACGACGACCGCCGCGAGCCCGGCGGACTCCCAGGCCAGGGCGCCCGCGTCGGTGCGCAGCCGGTCCCCGAGGAAACCGACCCCGCAGGCGATGCCGGCCAGCGGCTGGGCGGCGGTCAGGGCGGGCAGCGACACCCGCAGCGACGCGGTCTCGAAGGCGCTCTGCACCAGCACCAGACCGGTGACCCCGAGCACCACCACGGCGTACGGCTGCCACCCGGTCAGCACCGCGGCGAGGCCGCCCTCGGCGAAGCGCTGGCCGGTCACCCGGGTGAGGGCGTCCTGGACGCCGTAGAGCAGTCCGGCCGCCGTGGCCAGCAGGGCCGGCCCGGAGCCGAGCCGCGAGCGCTTGGCGTACGCGGTGAGCAGCAGCGCCGTGCCGGTCATCACGCCGATGATGAGCCACTGCCGGAACGGGTCGGTCAGCGCGGTGCCGCCGGTCGGCTCGCCGGCCACGATGAACGTCGCCACGCCCCCCGCGAGCAGCAGCAGGCCCAGCCAGCCCTGCCGGCCCAGGGGCTGCTTGGTCTGGTGCCGGGACAGGGCCATGGCGAAGAGCAGGTTGGTCGCCAGCAGGGGCTCCACCAGGGACAGCTGGCCCTGGCCGAGCGCGACGGCGCCGAGCGCCATGCCGACGACCATCAGGGCGATGCCGCCGAGCCAGCGCGGCACCTTCACCAGGTCCAGCAGGATGCGCGGGGAGAGAAAGTCCTTGAGAGGTGCCTTCTGGGCGGCGTTCTGCTGGAGGACGAATCCGAAGCCCAGGCAGCAGGCGGCGCTCACGGCGAGAATCAGAACCTGAAGCGACACGCGACGTTCCTCGTTCGTTCGGCCGGGGCTCGGGGGGCGTACCGCGCGGTGGCCGACTGTGGCTTCCCGGGAGCCGGCGCGCCCCAGGGAGCGATGGACTTCCCGCCATGGTCCGCGCCCGGCGCCCGAAACACCATGGCCTGCGCCACAGGTACGGTCCAATCCCACGATCCGGACGATCACAAGCCCCCCAACATGTCACAACTGCCTCATCCGTCACAGGAGTTGACGCGTGTAACGCGTCGGCGGCCCTTGACGCGAAGTATTGGCGGGGGGTTGGCTGTGCGTGATCGCTCGATGGCAAACCGAAACCAGACGTCGACCCGCGTCGCGTGAGGATGTTCCCGCGGTGTCTCCACCCCCGCCACCCCTGGGCCGCGGCCGCAAACGCGCGGCCCAGACGCCGGACGGCGCCCTCGACGACCTTGAGCTCAGCGCCGCGCGGGCGGCGCTGTCGCAGGGCCGATGGCAGACCGCCCGCTCCCTGCTCGCGCACACCGCCGACGACTGGGACCGCCGGGGCCACCGCGTCACCGTCCTCGCCCAGGAGACCTACAGCGCCCCCTGGGCCCGCGAGTGGCTGCTGGCCGAGCCCGAGTCCGCCGACGCCCGTGTCCTGCTCGCCCTCGCCCAGGTCCAGCGCGCCCTGCGCGGCAAGGAGAAGCCGGACCGCGCCCGCGAGGCCTGCCACACGGCGGCCGTCCACGCCCCGGCCGACCCCACCCCCTGGCTCGGCCTGCTCATGCTCACCCGGGGCACCGGCACCGAGGACGAGGCGCTGAAGCTGTTCGAGGAGGTGCGCGCCCGGTACCCCGACCACCACCACGCCCACCACCTGATGGTCGCCCGGCTCGCCGAGCGCCACCCGGCCGCGGGCCCGGACCCGCTGCACGAGGTCTACGACTTCGCCAACGGCGCCGCCGACCGCGCCCCCGCCGACTCCCCGCTCGCGATCCTGCCGGTCATCGCGCACGCCGAGCGCTACCGGGTGCTGGCCGCCGCCGGGCACGAGTCCGCCGACCCGGCCGCCTCCGGGCACTGGGTCGGGCGCCGGGCCCGCCAGGTGATGAAGGCGGCCTTCGACTGGTGGCTGGAGTGGGAGCACGAGGGCCATCCGCGCCGCCTGGTCGACCTGAACTTCCTCGCTCATGCCAAGTACTGCGAGGGCCGGGGCGCCGAGGCGGCCGCCCTGTTCCACCGCATCGGCGACCACGTCACCCCGGCGCCCTGGTCCTACCCGGACCGCGATCCCTACCCCGCCTTCCGTGCCGCCCGCGACAGCGCGCTCGGCACGGTGTGAAGCACCCGCACGCCCCGCACCTCCGCCCCCGCCACCCCCGAAAGGACCACGCGCGATGACCACGGGCAGTTCGAGAACGAGCAGTCCCCCCGCCGACGGCGGCATCAGCACGTTCAAGGGCCAGGACCGGGCCCTGCGCGCCGACCGGCTCGGCACCCTCGGTCTGCTGCTGTCCGTGCTCGCCGCGACCGCACCGCTCATGGTGGTCGCCGGTGTCATGCCCACGACCTTCGGGGTCATGGGCATCACCGGGCAGCCGCTGCTGTTCGTGATCCTCGGCGTGGTGCTCGCCCTCTTCAGCGTCGGGTACGCCGAGATGAGCCGGCACGTGCACAACGCCGGCGCCTTCTACGCCTACATCTCTCGGGGCCTCGGCGGCACCGCGGGCTCCGGCGCGGCCCTGGTCGCGCTGGTCGCCTACAACGCCCTCCAGGTCGGCATCTACGGCATCTTCGGCTTCGAGGTCTCCACCCTCTTCGCCACCTACCTGGACATCGAGCTCGCCTGGTGGATACCGGCGCTGCTGGCCGTGCTCCTGGTCGGCGCGCTCGGCTGGCTGAAGATCGACCTCAACGCGCGCGTGCTCGGCGTGCTGCTCCTCATCGAGGTGGCGCTCGTCGTGATCTTCGACGTGGCCGCCCTCGGCGACCCCGGCCCCGAGGGCCTGTCCCTGGCCGCCTTCGACCCGGACACGCTCAGCGGCGCCGGCATCGGCACCGCGCTGTGCTTCTGCGTCGCGGCCTTCCTCGGTTTCGAGCAGGCCCCCGTGTACGCCGAGGAGACCAGCCGCCCGCACGTCCTGGTGCCGCGCGTGATGTTCCTGGCCATCGGCGGCATCGCCGTCTTCTACACCATCAGCTGCTGGGCGATCACGGTGGCCACCGGCCCCGACGCGGTCGTCGGCACCGCCCAGGAACAGAGCGCCGGCATGCTGTTCTTCCTCACCGAGGGCCTGCTCGGGGAGACCTTCACCGACGTGCTGCACATCCTCTTCGTGACCGGCATGTTCGCCGCGATGGTCAGCTTCCACAACGTCGTCGCCCGCTACGCCTTCGCCATGGGCCGCGAGGGTCTGCTGCCCGCCGTCTTCGGCCGCACCACCAGCGCGAGCGGCGCCCCCGGCACCGGCTCCCTGCTCCAGACGGTGATCGCCCTGGTGGTGGTGAGCGCCTTCGCGCTCGCCGACGACAAGCCGACCGGTGACCCGACCGCCCCGGTGCTGCACCTGTTCACCTGGATGGGCAACGTCGGCGCGCTCGGCGTCACGCTCCTGATGGCCATCGCCTCCGTGTCCGTGGTGGCCTTCTTCGTCCGCCGCGGGGCCGCGGGCAGCCAGTTCTGGCGGCTGACCGCCGCCGGGCTCGCCACGGTCGCGCTGTGCTTCATCGTCGTCTACACCGTCAAGGACTTCGACGTCCTCGTCGGCTCGGGCCCCGGCTCCTCCCTGCACTGGCTCCTGCCGGGCATCATCGCCCTCGCCCTGATCGCCGGCCTGGTCCAGGGCCTCGTCCTGCGCGCCCGCAACCCCGAGGCGCACGCCCGCATCGGCCAGGGCAACGAGGCGTTCCAGCTGGAGAAGGCGGCGGAGACGACGCACTGAGATTGACGCCCTGAGATTACGGAACCCTGACGGGCACCCGCGGCCCCTGGCCCACCGCGGGTCACGGGTGCTCGAATGAACAGGTGAACCCCGACAACCCCGCAGGGCCCGAGGAGCGCGGCACGCCGATCGGCCGCCGCGTCCTCCTCGGCACCCTGGGCCTGTGCGCCCTCGGCGTGGCCGGCGCGCCCGTCCTCCAGCGCGGACTGGAGTCCTTCCTCGCCGGCGCGGCCGAACGGGACCCGACCGGACTGACCGGGCTGCTCCCCAACGGCGGCGGTTTCCGCTACTACTCGGTCGCCTCCTCGGTGCCGCGCAAGAACGCCGGGAACTACCGCCTCACCGTCGACGGCCTGGTGGACCGGCCGAGGTCGTACACCCTGGCCGAGCTGCGCGCGCTGCCGCAGACCCGCCTGGTCCGCGACGTCCAGTGCGTCACCGGCTGGCGGGTCCCCGACACCCCCTTCGAGGGCGTGCGCCTGTCCCGGCTCCTGGACGCGGCGGGGGTGCGCCCCTCGGCCGGGGCGGTGCGCTTCACCTGCTTCGACGGCGTCTACTCCGAGAGCCTGACCCTCGACCAGGCCCGCCGCTCCGACGTCCTGGTCGCCCTGCGCATGCAGGACAAGGACCTCGGCCACAGCCACGGCGGCCCGGCCCGCCTCTATGTGGCCCCTATGTACTTCTACAAGTCCGCCAAGTGGCTCTCCGGCATCACCGTCACCGAGGACGTGCGCCCGGGCTACTGGGAGGAGCGCGGCTATGACGTCGACGCCTGGGTGGGCCGTTCGAACGGACGCGACGATGAGCCCACCGACTGAGGCCCCGCCCGCCCCGACGCTGCGCCGCTTCGGCCGGACGACGAGGTGGGTCCACCGCACCACGGCACTCCTGATGGGCATCTGCGTGGCCACGGCGGCCTGCCTCTACGTCCCCCAGCTCGCGGAGCTGGTCGGCAGGCGCGCCCTGGTGGTCCGCGTCCACGAGTGGGCGGGCCTCGCCCTGCCGGTCCCGCTCCTGGCGGGCCTTGCCTCCCGCGCGCTGCGCGCCGACCTCGGCCGGCTGAACCGCTTCGGCCCCCATGACCGCCGCTGGCTGCGCGCGGCCCTGCGCCGCGACCACGCCCCCGGAGCCCGGCCCGCCGCCAAGTTCAACGCCGGCCAGAAGCTCTACGCCTCCTGGATCGCCGGCGCCACGCTGGTGATGCTCGGCACCGGCCTGATGATGTGGTTCACCCACCTCACCCCCCTGACCTGGCGCACCGGGGCCACCTTCGTGCACGACTGGCTGGCCCTGACCATCGGCGTCGTCCTCGGGGGCCACATCGGCATGGCCCTGGCCGATCCGGAGGCCCGCCGCGGCATGCGCACCGGCTCGGTGAGCCGGGAGTGGGCGGAGCGGGAGCATCCGCTGTGGCGGCCGTGAACGGCAGGGCCCGCCCCCTCCCCGGTGCCGAGGAGGTGGCGGGCCCAGTGGTGCCGTAGGGCCGCTACATCAGCAGCGACAGCAGCAGCACGATGCCGCCCGCGACCACCGAGATGATCGTCTCCATCACGGACCAGGTCTTGATGGTCTGGCCGACGGTCAGCCCGAAGTACTCCTTCACCAGCCAGAAGCCGGCGTCGTTGACATGGCTGAAGAAGAGCGAGCCGGCGCCGATGGCGAGGACCAGCAGGGCCGTCTCACCCGTGGACATGCCCGCCGCGAGCGGCGCGACCAGGCCCGCCGCCGAGACCGTGGCGACCGTCGCCGAACCGGTCGCCAGCCGGATCGCCACCGCGATCAGCCAGGCCAGCAGCAGCGCCGGGATGGACCAGTCCTCGGATATCTCCAGGATCATCTGCCCGACCCCGGAGTCGATCAGCGTCTGCTTGAAGCCGCCGCCCGCGCCGACGATCAGCAGGATGCCGGCGATGGGCGCGAGGCCCTTCTCGACCAGGCCGGAGACCCGGTCCTTGGCGAACCCGGCCGGGCGCAGCAGCGTGAAGATGCCCAGCAGGACGGAGGCGAGCAGAGCGATCAGCGGGGAGCCGATGACGTCGAAGACGCGCTGTGTGGTGTTCTCCGGGTCGTCGATGATGATGTCGACGAGCGCCTTGGACAGCATCAGCACGACCGGCAGCAGGATCGTGATGAGGGTGGCGCCGAAGCCGGGGCGCCTCTCCAGCTCCTCCGAGGCGCGCTGCGGGATCATCCGGTCGGGGGCCGGGACGTCCACCCAGCGGGCGGCGTAGCGGGAGAACAGCGGACCGGCGATGATCACCGTCGGGATGGCGACCAGGACGCCGAGGGCCAGCGTCACACCCAGGTTGGCCTGCACCGCGTCGATCGCGACCAGCGGGCCGGGGTGCGGCGGGACCAGGCCGTGCATCACGGACAGACCGGCGAGCGCGGGGATGCCGATGCGCATCAGGGAGTAGTTGCCGCGCTTGGCGACCATCAGCACGACCGGGATCAGCAGCACCACGCCGACCTCGAAGAACAGCGGCAGGCCGATCACCGAGGCGATCAGCACCATCGCCCAGGGCATGGACCGGCCACTGGCCCTGGCGAGGATCGTGTCGACGATCTCGTCGGCGCCGCCGGAGTCGGCGAGCATCTTGCCGAGGATCGCGCCGAGGGCGATCAGCACGCCCACGCCGGCGACGGTGGTGCCGAGCCCGGTGGTGAAGCTGGCGATCACCTTGTCCAGCGGTGCTCCGGCGAACGCGCCCAGCGCCAGCGACCCGATGGTCAGCGACAGGAAGGCGTGGAGCTTGAACTTGGTGATGAGCAGGACGATGACGGCGATGCCCGCCAGCACGGCGATGCCCAGCTGGGCGTGGCCGGCCGAGGTGATGGGCTCGACGGTGTCCGCTGCCAGCAGCTCGGCGTTGAGTCTGGTCACGGGGAATTCCCTTGCGGTTACGGGGGTGGGGAGAGGAGAGCGTGGGGGGTTACGGCGCCGGGGCCGGCGGAGTGTCGAGGGCGTCCAGCGCGGCCACGGCCCGCGCGGTGATCTCCTCGGGCGTGCCCGAGACCTCCACCTCGACGCCCGCCTCGTCCGCCTGGAGCGGCTGGAGCGTGGCGAACTGCGAGTCCAGCAGGGCGGTGGGCATGAAGTGGCCCTGCCGCTGGCGCATCCGGTCCTCGATGAGCGCGCGGTCGCCCGCGAGGTGGACGAACACCACTCCGGGAGCATTGGTCCTGAGCCGGTCGCGGTAGGACCGCTTCAGCGCGGAGCAGCTGACCACCCCGCCGAGCCCCGTCCGCTCGTGCGCCCAGGCGCCGATGGCGTCGAGCCAGGGCCACCTGTCCGCGTCGTCGAGCGGGGTACCGGCCGACATCTTGGCGATGTTGGCCTGCGGGTGGAAGTCGTCACCCTCGGCGTACGGGACGCCGAGCCGGGCGGCGAGCAGGGGACCGATCGTGGTCTTGCCCGTTCCGGCGACGCCCATCACCACGACGACGTAGGGAGTCCGCATCACTGCCTCGCTGTCTTCCTCGACAAACGACGTCGCCATCTGACGTCGGCCACACTGAAACCTATTAGGTACGACAAATTCAAGAGCCTGTGACAAATAAGTCTGACTTTTTGTTCCTGTGAGCTCCCCCGTACGCTGTGTGCATGAGCACAACCGGCCGGGGGCTGCACGGACAGGTACTCGAAACCCTCGGCCCCGCGATCACCGCGGGTGAGTACCCCCCGGGCAGCGTTCTGCGCACGGACGAACTTGCCCAGCAGTTCGACGTCTCACGCTCGGTGATGCGCGAGGCGGTCCGCGTCCTGGAGTCCATGCATCTGGTGGAGTCCCGCCGCCGGGTGGGCGTGACGGTCCGCCCCAAGTCCGAGTGGAACGTCTACGACCCGCAGGTCATCCGCTGGCGCCTCGCCGGCGCCGACCGGCCCCACCAGCTCCGCTCGCTCACCGTGCTGCGCTCCGCGATCGAGCCGGCCGCCGCGGGCCTCGCCGCCCGCAACGCCACCGCCGAGCAGTGCGCCGAACTCACCGAGTGCGCCCTCGGCATGGTCGCCAACTCCCGGGGCCACCGGCTGGAGGGCTACCTCTTCCACGACATCGCCTTCCACCGGGTCATCCTCAACGCCTCCGGCAACGAGATGTTCGCCCGCCTCGGAGACGTGGTCGCCGAGGTCCTCGCCGGCCGCACCCATCACGAGGTGATGTTCGAGGACCCCGACCCCGCCGCCGTCACCCTGCACGTCCAGGTGGCCGAGGCGGTCCGCGCCCGGGACGCGGCCCGCGCCGAACACCTGGTCCGCGAGATCACGGTCGGCGCCCTCCAGGAACTGGACATCCTGGCCCCCGGGAAGTAGCCGCGCGAAAGGCCCGGAGAGCCCCGCTAGTCCAGGAACTCCCCGTCCACGTACACCCACGCCCCGTCCACCCGCTCGAACCGGCTCCGCTCGTGCAGCGAACCGCCCCGGAAGGACGCCCGGAAGGTCACGGTGCCGGTGGCGTGGAACGCCGAGCCCTCGGTGGCCGCCAGGATCTCCAGACCGGTCCACTTCATGGCCGGGTCCAGGTCGAGCCGCGCCGGCCTGGTCCGCGGGTGCCACGTGCGCAGCAGGTACGGGGCGTTGCCCCGCACGAAGGCGCAGTACCGGGACCGCATCAGCGCCTCGGCGGTCGGGGCGGCGGCGGCACCCGAGTGGAAGCGGCCGCAGCACGTCTCGTACGGCTCGGACCGGCCGCAAGGACAGACGCTCACGTGGACGCTCCCGTGCTCGGCGGATACGGCGGCTTAGCCGGCAACGACGTCGCCGGCGAAGGCAACGGCGGCAGCGCGGTGCCGTACAGCCACGCCTCGAGCAACTCCTCCAGCGGCTCGCTCGCGAACCGGGCCACGTGCGCCGTGAACGTCGTCGTGCTCACCGCCCCGCCCCGGTGCAGCCCCGTCCAGCCGCGCAGCATGCGGAAGAAGGCGTCGTCGCCCAACGCGCAGCGCAGGGCGTGCACGGTCAGTCCGCCGCGCTGGTAGAGACGGTCGTCGAACATCAGCTTGCGGCCCGGGTCGGCCAGCTTCAGGTCCTGCGCCTGCCCGGCCAGCGACCGGTGCGCGACGGCGGCGAGCTGCTGCGCCGTGCGCCCGCCCGACCGCTCCGACCACAGCCACTCGGCATACTTCGCGAGCCCCTCATTCAGCCAGATGTGCCGCCAGTCGGCGATCGAGACACTGTTGCCGAACCACTGGTGGGCCAGCTCGTGCGCGACCAGCCGCTCCCAACCCCGCGCCCCGTCCACGTGGTTGGCGCCGAACAGCGACAACCCCTGTGCCTCGACCGGCACATCGAGCTCTTCCTCGGTCACCACGACCGCGTACTCGTCGAACGGGTAGGGCCCGAACAGCTCCTGGAACAGCTCCATCATCTGCGGCTGACGCGCGAAGTCCCGGGAGAACCGGGGCAGCAGCTGCGCCGGGATGTGCCCGTGCTGCGGAACCCCGCCCGGGCCCGGGTCGCCCAGCAGCACCGTCTGGTACTTGCCGATCGACAGCCCGACCAGATAGCTCGACGTCGGCGCGGACTGCTCGTACACCCAGGTCGTCGTCGACGCCTTGGTCGTCCGCGTGAGCAGCCGGCCACCGGCGACCACCGCGTACGCCGAGGGCGTCGTGACGGAGATCTGGTACGACGCCTTGTCCGCCGGACGGTCGTTGCACGGGTACCAGGAGGGCGCCCCGACCGGCTGGCTCGCCACCAGCGCCCCGTCCTCCAGCTCCTCCCAGCCGAGCCCGCCCCACGGGCTGGCGACCGGCTTGGGGTTGCCCGACCAGTGCACCTCCACGGTGAACGCGGCACCGGGCCGGACCGCCTTGGCCGGCTTCACCCGCAGCCGCCCGCCACGGTGCGTGTAGTGCGCCTGCCGCCCGTCGAGCCGGACCCGGCCGATCCGGAAGTCGGCCAGGTTCAGCTGGAACTCGGCGAGCGGCGACCGGCCCGCGATGGCATTGATCCGGGCCGTCCCCGACAGCCGGTTGGGGCCCGGCCGGTAGTCCAGCGCGAGTTCGTAGCGGTGCACCCGGTAACGGGGATCACCGTTGTCGGGGAAGTACGGGTCCGCACCCACGGACTGCTGAACTGCCACTGCTGCGTCTGCTCCCTGCGCTGCGCTCGTACGACGTTCCTCGTCCCCCGGCGCCGCGGCGGCGCTCAACGCCGCCACGACTCGATCGGGTTGCCCAGCCAGCGCGTGTCGTCGGGAACGGACTCCGCGGCCATCACCAGTGACGCGGGACCCAGCGTGGTGCGGGCCCCGATCGTGCTGCCGGGCAGGACGATTCCGCCAGGACCCAGCGTCGCGCCCTCACGGAGGACCACAGTATCCGTCCGCAAGATCCGGTCGTGGAAGAGGTGCGTCTGCAGCACACAGCCCCGGTTCACCGTCGCTGCGTCCTCCAGGGTCACCAGATCCGTCTCCGGCAGCCAGTAGCTCTCCACCCACACGCCCGTGCCGATCCGCGCGCCCATCCCGCGCAGCCACGCCGTCAGCAGCGGAGTGCCCGGCACCGAACCCGCCAGCCACGGCACGGCCAGCACCTCCACGAAGGTGTCGGCCAGCTCGTTGCGCCACACGAACCCGCTCCACAGCGGGTGCTCCCCGCCGCGGTGCCGCCCGACGAGGGCCCACTTGGCGGCAATCGAGACCAGCCCCGCCGCCGCGCCCGCCGCGAGCAGCACCAGACCGCCCAGCGGCCACGCCCAGCCGCCCAGCGCGCACAGCGCCGCCACCGTCAGCACGGCCAGCCCGGCCGAGCAGAACACCGGCACGATCCGGCACACCTCCACCGCACCGCGCGCCCACAGCAGCCGCGCCGGCGGGTCGTACGTCCGGCTCCGGTCACCGCCGCTCGCGCTGCGCGGCAGGCGCACCGGCGGCAGACCCAGGTACGAGGTGCCCTTCTTGGCCTTCTTCGGCGTCGCCGACAGCACCCCGACCAGACCGTCGTCCGGCACGCTCCGCCCCGGCGCGGTCATCCCCGAGTTGCCGAGGAACGCCCGCCGCCCGATCTCCGCGCGCCCGATCCGCACCCAGCCGCCGCCGAGCTCGTACGGCGCGGTCAGCGTGTCGTCGGCCAGGAAGGCGCCCTCGCCGACCGTGGTGAGGCCGGGCAGCGCCAGCACCGTGGAGACCTCGGCGCCCTTGCCGATCCGCATGCCGAGCAGCCGCAGCCACACCGGCGTGGCCAGCCCGGCGTACAGCGGGAACAGCGTCTCCCGGGAGCGGTCCATGAGCTGCGTGACCGTCCACGCCTGCCAGGCGACCCGGCTGTGCGTGGCGTACGTGCCCTCGCGCAGGCCCACACTCAGCAGCCGTACACCGATCAGGATCCCCAGCGCGTACGTCAGCCCGAAGGCCAGCGTGGCCGGCACGAGCGCCAGCGCCGCGCCCGGGAGGGGAGCGCCGGAGTCGACGAGCGGGTACGCCACCGCGAGCGCCGCCGCCCCCGACACCACCGGAAGCGCACTGAGCGCCAGCCCGCTCACGCCGTACATGCCCCGCCAGAACGCGCTGCGGCGCGGCGGGTCCTTGGGCCAGTTCCGCTTGGCCTTGCCCAGCTTCACCGCGGGCGCCCCCGCCCAGCGCTGACCGGTCGGAATGCTTCCGGTCACCGCGGAACCCGGCGCGACCTCGGCCCGCTTGCCGACCCGGGCGCCCGGGAAGAGGAGGCTGCGCGTGCCGACGACGGCATGGGCGCCCACCTTGACGGGGCCGATCTCCAGCCGGTCGCCGTCCAGCCAGTACCCGGACAGATCCACCTCGGACTCGACGGCCGCGCCCCGGCCCAGCTTGAGCATGCCGGTGACCGGCGGCAGCGCGTGCAGCTCGACGTCCGGCCCGACCTTGGCGCCCAGCGCGCGGGCGTACCGCTCCAGCCAGGCCCCGGTCAGCGAGGTCGCCCCGCTGAACTCCGCGAGCCGCTCGGCGGCCCACAGCCGCAGATGCACCCCGCCCCCGCGCCGGTACCGGCCGGGCCGCACCCCCCGCAGCAGCAGCCGGGCCCCGCCCGCGGCGATGCCGAGCCGCCCCGGCGGGCTGAAGAACACCAGCGCACCGGCCACGACCAGCCACCAGGGCGCGGTCGGCAGCCAGGCGTACCCGGTCAGCACGTTGCCCAGCGCGGCCAGCGGAACCATCCAGCGCAGCCCCAGCAGCGTGAACAGGGGCAGCAGCACCAGGAGCTGGACCGCCTGCGCGCGCCGGGGCACCGGGGCGACCGTCCGCCGGGAGCCGTCGTCCTGCGCGGACTCCTCCAGGTGCCGGGCGAGCTTGCGCAGGGTGGGCTGCTGGTAGATGTCGAGGACGGCCGCGCTCGGGTAGCGGTCGCGCAGCCGGGTGGTGAGCTGGGCGGCGGCCAGACTGCTGCCGCCGATCGCGAAGAAGTCGTCCCGGGCGCCGGTCACCGGGATGCCGAGGACCTCCGTCCACTGCTCGGCCAGCCACGCCTCGGTGCCGTAGAGCTGCTCTGCCTTCGTGCCCGTCTCCAGGCCCTCCAGCGGCCAGGGCAGCGCGTTGCGGTCCACCTTGCCGCTCGTCCGGGTCGGCAGGTCAGCGACCGGCGCCAGCAGCGGCACCAGCGCGGCCGGCAGCTCGGCGCGCAGCCTCTCGACCGCCGCCGCGTGGTCCCAGCCGTCCTGGGTGACGACGTACCCGACGAGGAGCTGGTTGCCGCTGCGGGCGGTGCGAACGGCGGCGGCGGCCCCGGCGACACCGGGCAGCCCCTGGAGCGCCGTGTCCACCTCGCCGAGCTCGATCCGCCGCCCGCCGAGCTTGATCTGCTCGTCGGCCCGCCCGAGGAAGACCAGCCCCTCCGGCTCCGCCTTGACCAGGTCACCGCTGCGGTACGCCCGCTCCCAGCCCAGCGACGTCAGCGGCGCGTACTTCTCCGCGTCCTTCTCCGCGTCCAGGTACCGGGCGAGCCCGACCCCGCCGATCACCAGCTGGCCGCTGCCGCCCATCGGCACCGGCACCCCGGACTCGTCCACCACGGCCAGCTCCCAGCCGTTCAGCGGCAGCCCGATCCGGATCGGCTCCTCGCCCGACATCAGCGACGCGCACGCCACCACGGTCGCCTCCGTCGGCCCGTAGGTGTTCCACACCTCCCGGCCCTCGGTCACCAGCCGCTGCACCAGCTCCGGCGGGCAGGCCTCGCCGCCGAAGATCAGCAGCCGGACCTCGTTGAGGGTGTCCGGCTCCCAGAGCGCGGCCAGCGTGGGCACCGTGGAGACCACGGTGATCTCCTGCTCGACCAGCCACGGCCCCAGATCGGCGCCGCTGCGCACCTGCGAGCGGGGGACCGGCACCAGACAGGCCCCGTACCGCCAGGCCAGCCACATCTCCTCGCAGGACGCGTCGAACGCGACCGAGAGCCCGGCCATCACCCGGTCCCCGGGCCCGATCGGGTCCTCGGTGAGGAACAGCGCGGCCTCGGCGTCCACGAACGCGGCGGCGCTCTCGTGGCTGACGGCGACACCCTTGGGCCTGCCGGTCGAACCGGAGGTGAAGATGATCCACGCGTCGTGCCCGATCCCGGGCCGCCCGGCGGGAACCTCCGACCTGCTGTACGTGGTGATCTCGTGGCCGGCCCCGATGACGGCCCGGACGTCCGCCTCGCCGAAGACCAGCTCGGCCCGCTCGTCCGGGTCCTCCGCGTCGACCGGCACATAGGCGGCACCGGCCGCGAGCACGGCCAGAATGGCGACGTACAGATCGTTGGTGCCGGACGGCACCCGCACGCCCACCCGGTCGCCCAGTCCCACCCCGGCCCCGGCGAGCAGCCGCCGCACCCGCGCCACCTCGACGGCCAGCGCACGGTAGGTCAGCCGCGTGGTGCCGTCGTCGAGGGCGAGTTCGTCCGGGCAGGACCGTACGGTCGCGTCGAGGATGTCGACGAGCGTGCGCGGAGAGGCCGCCGGGCCCCCGGAGAAGCGTGCCGTGTCACCGAACCGTTCACGGATCTCTTCGTCGAGCAGACCGAGAGCGCTGCTCTCGTACATGGCTGCCATGGGTCCTCGCGTCTCGATCCCGGAAGCCTCCGGGGCGCCGGCGGGCCCGCAGTGTGCCTGGGGTTGTCCGGTCCAGCTCCGTAACAAGCCGGAAATTTTAGTACGACGTTAGGTCCGCCCCCTTCCGGCGACCACCCGGAACTCGATCTTCCGGGCCGTGCGGGTGTCGTGAGCACGCCGATGACCTGGCGTTTCGCGAGGGTGGGAGAGATGCCCCACACAGAGCGCCAGGCCGACTGCGGTGCGTGTCCACCGGGCGAAGCGCCCGATGAACGTCAGCGCCGTGTCCGCGACTTCACGCCACCCGTGGTCGCTTCCTGTACGAGGCGTTGGCGATGGCGCACTGCGCGGTGTTGTCGTTCCCGCCCGAGATGATCAGCAGCGGCCCCCGGTCGCCGCGGTGGTGTCGACCTTCACCTCGGTCCACGCGTTGATGTTGGCCGCCGCCTGGAACAGAGGTTCGTGGCGTCGGCCCGCTCGATCTGCGCGAGATCGCGGGCGTAGGAGGCTGCGGAGTCGGGCGATGACATGGTCGTACTCCTGCTCGTGGAGGATCTGCTCCCGGGGACCGTAGAACGGGCCGCCGGGGCCGGGTTGTCCCGCCGTGCACGCCCGCCTGCCCCAGAGCGCATGAGGCGCAGGAGTACGAGTACGCCGCAAACGCGAAGTGCCGGTCGGGATCGCTCCCGGCCGGCACTCGATGCTGCAACAACTGGTGTCCGAGGGGGGACTTGAACCCCCACGCCCGATAAAGGGCACTAGCACCTCAAGCTAGCGCGTCTGCCATTCCGCCACCCGGACAAGGTGTGTGTCGTGCGGGGTTACCCCCGCGGCGACAGAGAAAACATTACCAGGCTTTCGACAGTGGCCGATCACCCCCCGTCCCGCCGTGAACGGCGTGTGACGGGCCGGGGGCGGGCTTGGGCCCGGCCCGTCACAGGAGGAGGATGAGGGGGACCACCAGCAGTGACAGTGGGAGGAACCAGCGTGAGCGGGACGGACACGGCCAGCAGCGTCACCGGCGAGGACGAGGTCGTGGACCTCTGCCGCGAGCTCATCCGGATCGACACCAGCAACTACGGCGACCACTCGGGCCCGGGCGAGCGCAAGGCCGCCGAGTACGTGGCCGAGAAGCTCGCCGAGGTGGGCCTCGAACCGCGGATCATCGAATCGCACCCGGGGCGCGCCTCCACGGTCGCCCGGATCGAGGGCGAGGACCCCTCCCGGCCCGCGCTCCTCATCCACGGCCACACCGACGTCGTACCGGCCAACGCCGCCGACTGGACGCACGACCCCTTCTCCGGCGAGATCGCGGACGGCTGCGTATGGGGGCGCGGCGCCGTCGACATGAAGGACATGGACGCCATGACCCTGGCGGTCGTGCGCGACCGGCTGCGCAGCGGCCGCAAGCCGCCGCGCGACATCGTGCTCGCGTTCCTCGCCGACGAGGAGGCGGGCGGCACCTACGGCGCCAAGTACCTGGTCCAGAAGCACCCGGACCTGTTCGAGGGCGTCACCGAGGCGATCGGCGAGGTCGGCGGGTTCTCCTTCACCGTCAACGAGAAGCTGCGGCTGTACCTGGTGGAGACCGCCCAGAAGGGCATGCACTGGATGCGGCTCACCGTCGACGGCACCGCGGGCCACGGCTCGATGACCAACGACGACAACGCCATCACCGAGCTGTGCGAGGCCGTCGGGCGGCTCGGCCGGCACACCTGGCCGGTCAGGGTCACCAAGACCGTACGGTCCTTCCTCGACGAGCTCTCCGACGCGCTCGGCACCGAACTCGACCCCGAGAACATGGACGAGACCCTCGCCAAGCTCGGCGGCATCGCCAAAATGGTCGGCGCGACCCTCAGGAACTCGGCGGCGCCCACCATGCTCGGCGCCGGCTACAAGGTCAACGTCATCCCCGGCCAGGCCACCGCGCACGTCGACGGACGCTTCCTGCCGGGGTACGAGCAGGAGTTCCTCGCCGACCTCGACCGCATCCTCGGCCCGCGGGTGAGGCGGGAGGACGTGCACGCCGACAAGGCCCTGGAGACCGACTTCGACGGCCGGCTGGTCGACGCCATGCAGAGCGCCCTGAGCGCCGAGGACCCGATCGCCCGGGCCGTGCCCTACATGCTCTCGGGCGGCACCGACGCCAAGTCCTTCGACGATCTCGGCATCCGCTGCTTCGGCTTCGCGCCGCTGCAGCTCCCGCCGGAGCTGGATTTCGCGGGCATGTTCCACGGGGTCGACGAGCGGGTGCCGGTGGACGGGCTCAAGTTCGGCGTACGGGTGCTCGACCGATTCCTCGACGCGTCCTGAATTTCGCGCGCTTGTACGGAATTTGACTGAGAAGGGTGAATGCGACGATAAGCTCGTAGCTCCATTAGTTCTTCCTCGTTACAGGTGATGCGATCCGCTGCTTGGGATCGCATTGCCAACTAGGAGGAATAATGATCAAGAAGATCGTCGCCGCTGCGGCTGCCACCGGTGGTCTCGTTCTCGCGGGTGCGGGTATGGCCGTCGCCGACTCCGGTGCCCAGGGTGCCGCGGTGCACTCCCCGGGTGTGCTGTCCGGCAACGTGGTGCAGGTTCCCGTGCACATCCCGGTGAACGTGTGCGGCAACACGATCTCCGTGATCGGGCTGCTGAACCCCGCCTTCGGCAACACCTGCGTGAACAAGTGACGCTGCCTTTCTGAGGTTCCGTACGACACCGTCGGTCCCGGAGCGCGTGCCATGCGCTCCGGGACCGACCGGTCTTTACGCACACGTGTGCGTCATGAATCCGTGTGGGTCATGAGGGGGAAGGCAGGGAATTCAGCATGCGACAGGTCACCCGCAAAGGGCTGATGACCGTGGCCGCCGCGACCGGCGTGATCGCCGCCGCGGGAGGGGCCGCCCAGGCCGACTCGGGCGCGAGCGGCTCCGCCGCGCGCTCGCCCGGAGTGCTGTCCGGCAACACGGTCCAGGCGCCGGTGCACGCACCGGTCAACGCCTGCGGCAACACGGTCGACGTCGTCGGGGTGCTCAACCCGGCGGCCGGCAACACCTGCGTCAACCAGGGGGGCGGCGCACACGGGGGCTACGGCGACCCGAGCGGCTCCGGGGGCGCGCACTCCGGCGGTCACTCCGCCGATTCGCCCGGTGTGGCATCCGGCAACCATGTCCAGGTGCCGGTGCACGCGCCGGTCAACGTCTGCGGCAACAGCGTCGACGTCATCGGCGTCGGCAACGGCACCACGGGCAACGACTGCGGGAACGGCGGCGGGGGGCACAACCCGCCGGGGGGTGAGTACGGGAACCCGCCCGGGAAGCCGGAGCAGCCGGGCGGGCAGGAGAACCCGGGGCACCCCGGGAGTCCCGAGCACCCCGGCAACCCCGGAAACCAGCCCGGCAACCCGAACGACCCGAGTGATCACGGCGGGCCCGGCGGGGTCGGCAGCCGCGGAACCCCGGACGACCCGTCCGCCTCGGGTGGGCCGGCACCGCACGGCTCCCCGCGGGCCGACCGGCCGGGAACCGGGACCGTCACCGAGCCCGGCGGCCTCGCCTCGCTCGCCGCCACCGGCAGTGAGCTGCCGCTGGGGCTCGCCCTGCCCGCGGGCGCGGGCGCCCTGCTGGCGGGCGCGGTGCTCTACCGCAAGGCGCGGGCCTCGGCCTGAGGCATCGCGCGCCACGGAGCGGGCCCCGCCGTCCCGGCCGGACCCGCTCCGTGTCCGTCCGCTCTCACCACGTGGCGCGCGCCTGGCGAATGATCCTCCGGCGCAGCCGCACCCTGCGGCTTCCGTCGCGCAGCAGGCTCAGGCGGTCCAACTCCCAGTGTCCGTACTCTGCATGGTCCGTCAGCAGACGTGTGGCGTCCTTGCGGGAAACCCCGCGCGGTACGTACACGTCGACAAATTCGTATTCCGGCATCGCATCTATTGTGCGGGCTGGGCCCCGGTACGGATAGCGTCTGCACTATGTCTGATGCTGCGCAGCCCACCGCTGCCGAGGTACGCGCCGCCGCCGAGGCGGTCAAGGCCGCGCTCGACCGCCATCTCGCCGCGGTCGAACGCAGGTCGGGCGAGGACGACCCTGCCGTCTACGAGGCGTTCAACCAGCTGGCCACGGCCGCCGAGGCGTACGACGAGCTGCTCTACGACCGCTACGACGAGGTCACGCCCTTCGAGATCCCCGGCACCGAGGACGCTCTGCCGCCCTACGCCGGCCCCGAGGAGCCGAACGCGCTGAGCGTGCTGATCCGCCGTGACTACACCGTGGTGGAGCCGCAGCGGCTGCTGGCACAGGCGCAGCGGATCGAGGCCGCGGACTACGACGAGGGCACGGACTCGGGGGCCTCCGGCACCGTCCACGGGGCGCTGGGCCTGCTCTTCGGTGAGTTCGAACCGGACGAGATCGCCTCCCGGCACAAGGAGTTCGGCCTGGAGGAGGGCGACTCCACGCTGTGGGTGACCGCAGCGGACGAGCCGGCCGACCCCGGCGAATGGCTGGAGGCCCCGTTCGAGCAGATCGACCCGCAGCAGGTGGTCTGCCGCTTCGACGTCAGCGCGGTGTTCGACGACGATCTCGACGTCGAGGACCCCGACGACGAGCCGGACGACGTCCTCGACGCGGAGCTGGAGGACGAGGACGAGGACCTGGAGCCGCTCGACGCGGAACGCTGAGCGGGGGTCCTGCACGGCACGAAGGGCGGCGGCCCGGACCGGACCGCCGCCCTTCGCATGCCGCGACGCGGCCGGGGCATCCGCCACGGCACGGGCGGAGCTCGTTTCACGGCCCGGGGCACGGGCGGTGGCCGCGGGGGTGCTGCTAGCGGTCCTCGGTCGGGGCCTGCGGTGCGAGCAGTGTCGTCAGGCGGGTCGTCCGGGGCTTCGCCGGGACCTCCGCCACGGCGCGGGCGAGGGCCTGTTCCACGCCGTGCACCACGGACAGGTGCCGCTCCGCCCGGCCGAACGCGGTGTACACCCAGGGCCGGCTGAGCGCCCCCGCTGCGTCCCCGGGCAGCACGGCCACCACGGCCGGCCAGCGTCCGCCCGCCGCCTGATGCGCGGTGAGCGCCCACCCGTGCCGCACGGACTGCTCCACCCGCTCCTTGGCCACGACGACGTCCTCGCCCGCGCAGGACAGGTGCAGCCCCTCCGCGTCGGCCGTCACCACCCGGCCCGTGAGGGTGCGACCCGGCGCGGGGGAGTAGGCGATCCGGTCACCGGGGTCGAAGCCGCCGAAGCGGCCGGGGCCGGGGTTGAGCCGCTCCTTCAGCGCCGCGTTCAGGGCACGGGTGCCGACCGCGCCGCCATGACCCGGCGTGATCACCTGGGTGTCCTCGGGCGGGACGCCGATCGCGCGCGGCACCGAGTCCGCGACGAGCTGCACGGTCCGGTGCACGGCCTCCCCGGCGTCCCGCACCGGCACGATCACGACCTCCTTGCCGGGGGCCTCGACCTGGTTCAGCTCACCGACGCCGATGCCCGAGACCAGCTCGCCGAGCGGCCCGGGGTCCGGCCTCCGCGAGGCGATCTGCGGGCACACCCGAGCGGCGAGCAGATCCGCGAACACCCGCCCGGGCCCCACGGACCACAGCACCCCGGGGTCCCCGGCCAGCACCAGCCGGGCCCCGTCCGGCAGCGACTCGGCGACCAGCGCGCCCGACTCCACGTCCAGCTGGGGCGCGTCGAGCACGACCAGCAGATCGAGATCCAGCGCCCCTTCCGCGTCCCGGCCCGGCCCCTCGGCCCCGGCGAGCAGCCCGGCCACGGTGGTGACCCCGGCGCTCTCCTCCAGCAGCGCCGCGAACCGGTCCCGGCCCAGCGGACCGTGCGCCGCGGCCCAGGCGCGCAGCCCCATGCCCCGCGCCGCGCGCACCAGCGCCGCGGGCTCGGCGAGCGCGGCCGCGCCACCGGTGTGCAGTACCAGCGCGTGCCCGGCGACCGCCCGGATCAGCTCACCCGCGGAGCCACCGGCAGTGGCGGCGGCCTCCTCCCAGGCACCCGCGGAACCGTCCTGCTTCGGCACGGAGTTGATCAGACGGCCCAGACCGTCGGCGAGGCTCTCCTCGGCCAGGGCGTACCGCTCGAGACCCACGAGGACCCGGACGGGCCGCTCCTCCTCCGCGTCCGCCTCGCTCTCCTCGGCCGCCGGTTCCTCGTCGAGGCCGTCCTGGAAGGCCAGCGCATCGCCCTCCGCGAGGCTGCTCTGCACCGCGGCATCCGGGTCGGGCACCCCCTGCCGGGCCAGCGCGGCGGTCAGCGTCGGCATCTCCAGCGCCGTGTGGCCCGCCAGGGCCGCCTGCTCCAGCAGCCAGACGGTCAGCGCGCGCCCCCGCCGCTCGTCGTCCGGACCGCACTCGGCGCCCAGCAGCGCCCGCGCGAACCCGTCGGCCTGCTCGGGCCGCACTCCGGCGACCCGCAGCAACTGCCAGGGATCCGCCCGCAAGCGGTCGTCCGCGCCCTCACCGAGCACGGCGGCGACCGGTGCCGCGAGCGCGGCCGGGGCGCCGCCCTCGGCCAGCACCGGCCGGACGGCCTCCACGGTCTCCGGCGCCGCCACCACGGGCGCCTCGGCCGGCCCGGGCTGCGCCCGCCGCACCGGCTCGGGGGCGGGCCGCCGGGGCGGCTCGGGCTCGGCGAACACCGTTGCCGCGGGCTTCGCCCCGCTCTCCACGGCCCGCACGGCGGCCAGCAGATCCGCGGCCGTCCCGCTGAGCTTGGCCCCGGCCTCGATGGGCGCGGCCTTCTCGGCCTTGCGCCGTGCGATCCGCTCCCGCTCCAGCCGCTGCGCGGCCAACTCGGCCTCGGCCGCGGACAACCGGGCCGCTTCCTCGGTGCCCTCGCCGCCCTCGGCGGCCGGGGTGGCCGCGGCGGCGGCCTCCTCCGGCGCGGGCTCCGCGGCCGGCGTCCCCGGTTCGGCGTCCCCCGTGGTCTCGGGCTCCGTGCTCACAGCGTGCTCCAGTCGTGATCGGGATAGCGGTGCACGGGCGCCGACACATCGTCGAGCGCCCGGCAGATCTCGTCAGGAAGACTAAGGGCCTCCACTGACAATGCCGCCGTGAGCTGCTGCGCGTTGCGCGCGCCGACGATGGGCGCGGCGACCCCCGGCCGGTCCCGCACCCAGGCGAGCGCGACCTGGAGCGGGGTCACCGCCAGCCCGTCCGCCGCGGTCCGCACGGCGTCCACGATCCGGCTCGCGGTGTCGTCGAGGTACGGCGCGACGAACGGCGCCAAGTGCTCGGAGGCGCCCCGGGAGTCGGTCGGCGTGGCCTCCCGGTACTTGCCGGTGAGCACGCCCCGGCCGAGCGGGGATGAGGGCAGCAGGCCTATGCCGAGGTCGAGCGCCGCGGGCAGCGCCTCGCGCTCGACGCCCCGCTGGAGCAGCGAGTACTCCAGTTGCGTACTGGCCAGCCGGGTGCGGATGCCCGGCGCGGCCAGCTGCCAGGTCGCGGCCTTGGCGAGCTGCCAGCCGCAGAAGTTGGAGACGCCGGCATACCGGGCCCGGCCGCTGCTGACGGCGATGTCGAGGGCCTGGAGGGTCTCCTCCAGCGGGGTGTCCGGGTCGTAGGCGTGGACGTGCCACACGTCGACGTAGTCCGTGCCGAGCCGGGCGAGCGAGGCGTCCAGGGCGGAGAGCAGATGCCCCCGGGAGCCGTCGAACCGGCGGTCCGGGTCGGGCACGCTGCCCGCCTTGGTCGAGATCACCAGGTCCCGGCGCGGCACGAGCCCTTCCATGAGCTGCCCGAGCAGATATTCGGCCTCGCCGTCGCCGTACACGTCCGCCGTGTCGACGAGGGTGCCGCCGGCCTCCCAGAACGTCTTCAAGAGGTCCGCGGCGTCATGGTCGTCGGTGTCCCTGCCCCAGGTGAGCGTGCCGAGTCCGATACGGGACACACGAAGGCCGGTGCGGCCGAGATGCCTCTGCTCCATGAACGCCGAGATTACTGGCCAGAACCTGCCCCGTGGGTACCTGTGGATAACCAGATCTCCCGCCGGCGACATGGGTGTCCGCGGTGCCCCGGCACCCTCCCCGCCGCGGCCCCCACCGCGCTAAGGTCTCGGCAACAAAGACGTTACTGATCAGTAAGGGGAATCGGCCATGCAGCTCGGGATCAACCTCGGCTACTGGGGTGCCGGAATGGACGGGGACAACCTCGCCGTCGCCCAGGAGGCCGACCGGCTCGGCTACGCCGTCTGCTGGGCCGCCGAGGCCTACGGCTCCGACGCCGCCACCGTGCTCAGCTGGGTCGCCGCCAAGACCGAGCGCATCGACGTCGGTTCGGCCATCTTCCAGATCCCGGCCCGTCAGCCGGCGATGACCGCCATGACCGCCGCCACCCTCGACTCGCTCTCCGGCGGCCGTTTCCGCCTCGGCCTCGGCGTCTCCGGACCGCAGGTCTCCGAGGGCTGGTACGGCGTCAAGTTCGACAAGCCGCTCTCCCGCACCCGTGAGTACGTCGAGATCGTCCGCAAGGCGATGAGCCGCGAGCGCCTCAGCCACGAGGGCGAGCACTGGACGCTGCCGCTGCCCGGCGGCCCGGGCAAGCCCATCAAGCTCACCCTGCACCCCACCCGGGAGCACATCCCGCTGTACATCGCCGCCATCGGCCCGAAGAACCTCGAGCAGACCGGCGAGATCGCCGACGGCGCGCTGCTGATCTTCCCCTCCGCCGAGCACCTGGAGGACACCGCGATCCGCCACCTGCGCGCGGGCCGCGAGAAGGCCGGCCGGACACTCGACGGGTTCGACGTCTGCCCGACCCTGCCGCTCGCCGTCGGCGACGACAAGGACGTGACGGCCCTCGCCGACACCTTCCGCCCCTACACCGCCCTGTACGTCGGCGGCATGGGCAGCCCCAAGCAGAACTTCTACAACCACCTCGCCCAGCGCATGGGCTACGAGAAGCAAGCCGCCGAGATCCAGGAGAAGTACCTGTCCGGCGACAAGCAGGGCGCCGCGGCCGCCGTACCGCACGACCTGATCGACAAGACGACCCTGCTGGGCTCGGTCGACAGGATCGCGGACCGGATGGCGGCCTACGCGGCGGCCGGTGTCACCACCCTCACGCTCGCCCCCGCGGGCTTCACCCTGGACGAGCGCCTCGCCTCGCTGCGGGCCGGCACCGAGGCCCTGGAGCGCGCCGGCCTCGCGTGAGGCGGCGGCCGGAGAAGTTCTGCGGCCGTGGTGGGGGCTCGGGGGTCTTCCCCGCCACGGCCGTCACGCAGAACAACGCGCATGGAGCCGTACGGTTACGCCTGCGTCGTGATACCGGCCGTCCTCCTTTTGGCGGAGTTGTCCGACACACCTGTTGCAGCACCCCTCCCGCCGCATTTGACTCGTTCTTTGCGGAGTCCCGCGGCGGCATGCAGAGAGGTGCTCACGATGCTTTCGGCCAAGAGCCTGTTCCAGGAGATCATCGACAACGACGAGTCCTTCGCCCTGTTCTGCTCCATCGCCGCGAGCGGGGAGTCCCAGGGCGGCTGGGAGAACGCCCGCATCGCCGCGCTCGTTCCGGACGGCCAGCGCGAACTCGCCCCCCGGATCACCCGCCACGGCGCCGACGAGGACAAGCACGGGCGGATCTTCAACGCCCTGATGAAGAAGCGCGGCCTCGCACCCGTTCCCGTCCCGCACGAGACCGACTACACGCTGCTCCTGGAGAAGCACGGCATCGGCCTGGCCCACGAGAAGCTCAAGGGCGAGGAGCGCCTCACGGTGCGGGACATCATCGTCTACCTCGCCCACAGCAGGGTCACCGAACAGCGCGCCTCGGAACAGATGCAACTGCTGCGCAAGCACTTCGCGGACCACCCCGACCTCGGCCGCGCGGTCAGGATGATCTCCGCCGACGAGGACAACCACCTCGCCTACTGCCACGAGGAACTGCTGCGCCTCGCGCACGCCGGTCACGGCCGCACGATCCAGCGGACCCTCCGCGAGTGCGCGCTGGCGGAGATCCGGATCTACCGGGACGTCAGCCTCGCCGTGATGGCCCACATGGGAGGCATCCTCGGCTGGTCGCGCGCGAAGTCGGCGGTCCTCGCCGCCGGCATCCACGCCGTGTACGCCTGGGACCGTGCCGCGGGCTGGCGGCGCATGGTCTCCCTGAGGATGCCCCGGCAACGGGACGCCCTCGGCGGCCCCGCGAACTCGGCCCCCGAGTTCGCCTGACGGCCGCTGCCACCACCCGCCTACAGCCACCCCCTGCTCTTGAACGTCCGGTAGAGCAGCACCTCAAGGGCGGCCATGAGCGCGATCACGGCCGGGTACGACCACGTCCAGCGCAGCTCGGGCATGTGATCGAAGTTCATGCCGTAGACCCCTGCGATCATCGTGGGGACCGCGGCCATGGCCGCCCACGCGGAGATCTTCCGCATGTCGTCGTTCTGCCGGACGCTCATCTGCGCCAGATGCGCCGAGAGGATGTCCGACACCAGCCGGTCCAGCCCCTCCACCGACTCGTTCACGCGCGTGAGGTGGTCGTTGACGTCCCGGAAGAACGGCCGCGCCTTGTCGTTCACGAACGGCACCGACCCCCCGGACGCGCCGCCCGTCCCGGACAGCCGCGCGAGCGGCAGCGCCAGCGGCCCGGTCGCCCGGCGGAACTCCAGGACCTGCCGCTTGAAGTTGTAGATCCGGGAGGCGGTGTGCCGGGAGCCGCCGTCGACCGGGGAGAAGACCTCCGCCTCCAGCTCCTCCAGGTCGGTCTGCAGCTCGGTCGCGACCTCCAGGTAGTGGTCCACGACCGCGTCCGCGACGGCGTACAGCACCGCCGTGGGCCCCTTGCCGAGCAGCGTCGGCTCCTCCTCCAGGCGACGCCGTACGGTCTTCAGCGGGGCACCCTCACCGTGACGGACCGTCACCACGAAGCCGTCGCCGAGGAAGACCATGATCTCGCCGGTGGACACGGTGTCGCTCTGCGGCTCGTAGAGGACCGGCTTGAGGACGAGGAACAGCGAGTCGTCGTAGACCTCCAGCTTGGGGCGCTGGTGGGCCTTGAGGGCGTCCTCGACGGCCAGCGGATGCAGCGCGAACTCCTCCGCGACCAGCTCGAACTCCTCCTCGGAGGGAGCGTGCAGGCCGATCCAGACGAAGCCGCCGACGGACCGCGCCTCGGCGAGTGCGTCGGAGAGGTCCTCGGGGCCGTCCGCACGCTGCCCTTCCCGGTAGATGGCGCAGTCGACGATCACTGTCCGTGTTCTCCTGTCTGCTGTTCGTCGGCACACCTCGTGGTGCGCCTACCCTGGGCCGCATGCCCACGCTGATCCTGGTCCGGCACGGACGTTCCACCGCCAACACCGAGGGGCTGCTCGCCGGCTGGACCCCCGGCGTCGCCCTCGACGAACGCGGCGCCGCGCAGGCCGCCGCCCTGCCCGGACGGCTCGCCGAGCTGCCGGTCTCCGAGGTGGTCACCAGCCCCCTGCAGCGCTGCGAGGAGACGGTCCGGCCCCTCCTGGAGGCCCGGCCGGGGCTGCGCGCCCACACCGAGGAACGGATCGGGGAGTGCCATTACGGCGACTGGTCCGGCCGCAAGCTCGCCGAGCTCAAGGACGAGCCGCTGATGGAGGTCGTCCAGGCACACCCGTCGGCGGCCGCCTTCCCGGGCGGTGAGTCGATGCGGGCCATGCAGGCCCGGGCCGCCGAGGCCGTACGGGATTGGAACGCGCGCGTGGAGCGCGAGCACGGCGCCGACGCCGTGTACCTGATGTGCTCGCACGGCGACATCATCAAGTCGCTCGTCGCGGACGCACTCGGACTTCATCTCGACCTCTTCCAGCGGATTGCTGTGGAACCGTGTTCCATCACGGCGATCCGTTACACCCGCCTCAGGCCGTTTCTCCTGCGACTCGGCGACACCGGTGACTTCGCGTCCCTGGCGCCGCGCGAGGAACCGCCGGCCGGCGACGCTCCCGTCGGGGGCGGTGCGGGCGCACCGTGATCGTCGGGCGCAGTAGGGTGAAGCGGGCGCGGCAGCGGCCCGATCACGAGTCCGATCACGATTCCCATGGAGACAGGACGTGTCCCGTCAGGTGTTCCTCTACGACCCGCCGGAGCGTTTCGTGGCCGGCACGGTCGGACTGCCCGGGCGCCGGACGTTCTTCCTCCAGGCGACCGCAGGCTCTCGGGTGACCAGCGTGGCCCTGGAGAAGACGCAGGTGGCAGCGCTCGCCGAGCGCATGGACGAACTGCTCGACGAGGTCGTACGGCGCAGTGGCGGCAGCGCCGCCGTCCCCGTCGTCGCACCCACCGAGGTCGCCGACACCGCCCCCCTGGAGACTCCCATCGAGGAGGAGTTCCGGGTCGGCACCATGGCGCTGGCCTGGGACGGCGACGAACAGCGCATGATCGTCGAGGCGCAGGCGCTGGTCGAGCTGGAGGCCGAGTCCGAGGAAGACCTCGCCGAGGCCGAGGAACGGCTGCTGCAGGACGAGGAGAACGGCCCCCCGATGCTGCGGGTCCGGCTCACCGGCGCGCAGGCCCGGGCCTTCGCCAAGCGCGCCCTGGACGTCGTCAACGCCGGGCGGCCGCCGTGCCCGCTGTGCAGCCTGCCCCTGGACCCGGAGGGACACGTATGTCCGCGCCAGAACGGATACCGCCGCGGAGCGTGACCCCGCTGGACCTGCTCACCGAGGGTGAGCTGACCGTCCGCGGCCGCATCCGCGAGGCCTCCAACGCGGCCCTGCTCTGCACGGTCGCCCACGAGGGCCGGGAGGCGTCCTGCGTCTACAAGCCGATCGCCGGCGAGCGCCCGCTGTGGGACTTCCCCGACGGCACCCTCGCCGAGCGGGAGGTCGCCGCGTACGCGGTCTCCGAGGCGACCGGCTGGGGGCTCGTACCGCCCACCGTGCTGCGCGACGGGCCCTACGGCGAGGGCATGTGCCAGCTGTGGATCGATGTCGTGCCCGGCGCCGAGTTGCTGGCGCTGGTCGACCGCGAGGAGCCGGAGCCGGGCTGGAAGGCCATCGCGTTCGCCGAGGTCGACGAGGGCCGCACCGCCCTGCTGGTGCACGCCGACGACGCACGGCTGCGGCGGCTCGCCGTCCTGGACGCCGTGATCAACAACGCCGACCGCAAGGGCGGCCATCTGCTGCCCGCCGCCGATGAGCGGCTCTACGGCATCGACCACGGGGTCACCTTCCACGTCGAGAACAAGCTGCGCACCCTGCTGTGGGGCTGGGCGGGGGAGACCCTGACCGGGGAGGCGGTCGAGGTGCTCAAGGGCCTGAGGGCGGCACTGGGCCCCGAGGGCCCCCTGACGGCCACGCTCGGCTCCCTGATCACCCCGGCGGAGATCGACGCCACCCGCGCGCGTGTCGAGGCGCTGCTCACCTCCGGCACCCACCCCGAGCCGAGCGGGGAGTGGCCCGCGATCCCCTGGCCGCCGGTATAGCCGCAGGCACAGGGGCCGGTCACGCGCAAGAGGGCCTTACCGGCCATCCGGCCCGGTCCGGTTCGTATATGGAACGCCGGTCCGGTTACGCTCATGACATGTATGCCTGGCCCGCTTCTGAGGTCCCCGCCCTGCCCGGCACGGGCCGCGACCTCCGGATCCACGACACCGCGACCGGTGGACTCGTCACCCTCGAGCCCGGTCCCGTCGCCCGTCTCTACGTCTGCGGCATTACGCCGTACGACGCGACCCACCTGGGACACGCGGCGACCTACAACGCGTTCGACCTCGTGCAGCGCGTGTGGCTCGACACCAAGCGGCAGGTCCATTACGTCCAGAACGTCACCGACGTCGACGATCCGCTGCTGGAGCGGGCCGAGCGCGACGGCATCGACTGGGTGGCCCTCGCCGAGAAGGAGACCGCCCTCTTCCGCGAGGACATGACCGCCCTGCGGATGCTGCCCCCGCGCCAGTACATCGGCGCCGTCGAGGCGATACCCGGCATCGTCCCGCTCGTCGAGCGGCTGCGGGACGCGGGCGCCGCCTACGAACTGGACGGCGACATCTACTTCTCCGTCGAGGCCGACCCGAACTTCGGCAAGGTCTCGCACCTCGACGCGGCCGCCATGCGGGTCCTGTCCGCCGAGCGCGGCGGCGACCCGGACCGCCCGGGCAAGAAGAACCCGCTCGACCCGATGCTGTGGATGGCCGCCCGTCCGGGCGAGCCGAGCTGGGACGGCGCCTCGCTCGGCCGGGGCCGCCCCGGCTGGCACATCGAGTGCGTGGCCATCGCCCTGGACCACCTGGGCATGGGCTTCGACGTCCAGGGCGGCGGCTCCGACCTCGCCTTCCCGCACCACGAGATGGGCGCCTCGCACGCCCAGGTGCTGACCGGCGAGTTCCCCATGGCCAAGGCGTACGTGCACGCGGGCATGGTCGCCCTGCACGGCGAGAAGATGTCCAAGTCCAAGGGCAACCTCGTCTTCGTCTCCACGCTGCGCCGGGAGGGCGTCGACCCGGTCGCCATCCGGCTGGCCCTCCTCGCCCACCACTACCGGGCGGACTGGGAGTGGACCGACCAGGTCCTCCAGGACGCCGTCGCCCGCCTCGGCCGCTGGCGCGCCGCCGTGTCCCGGCCCGACGGCCCGCCCGCCGAGGCACTCGTCGAGGAGATCCGCACGGCCCTCGCGCACGACCTGGACGCCCCCGCCGCGCTCGCCGCGGTCGACCGCTGGGCGGCGCTCCAGGAGGAGCAGGGCGGCACGGACGAGGGCGCCCCCGGCGTCGTATCCCGTGCCGTGGACGCGCTGCTCGGGGTCGCGCTGTAGCGCCCGCGCGGGCGCTTCCCCGTGGCCGGGAAGTGCCCTCCGCCGGGTCCGGCACCGGGGCCGGATGCTGTCGAGACGCTGTCGAAGAACTGTCGGGAGCTGTGATGCGCGCGCACGGTGTGGTGGGGTGGAGCGGTAGTTGACCGCTGGACCGGCTCCCTGCCGGTCCCCCCTCGCGGAAGGGCTCCCCGTGGCTCCCACTCACGGTTCCTTCGCACGTCATCTCACCCGCCGAGGACTGCTGACCGCCGGCGCCGCGGCGACCGGCGCCGCGCTCGTCGGCACACCCGCCCGGGCCGCCGCCGGGCCCACCGTCATCGCGCTGCCCGACGGCTTCCGCCCGGAGGGCATCACCATCGGCGGCGGGCCGTACGCCTACCTCGGCTCCCTCGGCGACGGCTCCCTCTACCGCGCCGATCTGCGCACCGGATCGGGCACGGTCGTCTCGCCCGGCCCCGGCACGCCCTCGGTCGGGCTCAAACTCGACGACCGGGGACGGCTGTTCGTCGCCGGCCGCGGCCAGGGCGCCCGGGTCGTGGACGCCCGCAGCGGCGAGATCCTCGCCTCCTACGTCCTCGGCACCACTGCCCCGACCTTCGCCAACGACGTCTTCCTGAGCCGGCGCGCGGCCTGGTTCACCGACTCCTACCAGCCGGTCCTGTACGCCCTCCCGCTCGGCCGGCACGGCTCGCTGCCGGACGCGGACGAGGTCGTACGGATCCCCCTCGGCGGCGCCTGGAACCAGGTGCCCGGCGAGGTCGTCAACGCCAACGGCATCACCCGCACCCCGGACGGTTCGGCGCTGCTCGTGGTGCAGTCCGGGGTCGGCGCCCTGCACCGGGTGAACCCGCGCACCGGCGTCACCGAACTCGTCGACCTCGGCGGCGCGGCCCCGCTCACCAACGGCGACGGGCTGCTGCTGATCGGGCGGACGCTGTACGTCGTGCAGAACCGGCAGAACGCGATCGACGTCTTCACGCTGGCCGCCGACGGGCGCAGCGGAGTCTTCCGGCGGCGGATCACCGACCCCGCCTTCGACGTGCCGACGACGGTGGCCGCGTACCGGGGGCGGCTCTGGCTGCCCAACGCGCGGTTCACCACCACGCCGACGCCCGCGACGACGTACACCCTGGTCTCCGTGCCGAAGTGACGGCCGAGGGCGGTGCGCACCGGCGCACCGCCCTCAGTCTTCCGACTCCGCGACCTCAGTCCTCCGACGACTCGTCGTCCTCGGGATCCGGCTTGGGCGGCTTCGGCGGGCGGGTGCGACCGCTGGGGCTGTCCCGCAGATACGTGCCCTCCCCGCCGTCCGTGGCGTGGCCGCCGGCCGCCGGGCCGCCGTCCCGGCGCCGCAGGTACCGCTCGAACTCGCGCGCGATGGCCTCACCCGACGCCTCCGGCAGCTCCGCGGTGTCCCGGGCCTCCTCCAGCGTCTGCACGTACTCGGCGACCTCGGTGTCCTCGGCGGCCAGTTGGTCCACGCCCACCTGCCAGGCGCGCGCGTCCTCCGGCAGCTCGCCCAGCGGGATGCGCACGTCGATCAGGTCCTCGAGCCGGTTCAGCAGCGCCAGGGTCGCCTTCGGGTTGGGCGGCTGCGACACGTAATGCGGTACGGCGGCCCAGAGGCTGACGGCCGGCACGCCCGCGTGCGTGCACGCCTCTTGAAGGACGCCGACGATGCCCGTGGGGCCCTCGTACTTGGTCTCCTCCAGGTCCATCCGGCGGGCCAGATCGGGGTCCGACGTGGTCCCGCTGATCGGGACCGGACGTGTGTGCGGGGTGTCGCCGAGCAGGGCGCCCAGGACGACCACCAGCTCCACGCCCAGTTCGTGCGCGAAGCCCAGCAGCTCGTTGCAGAACGAGCGCCAGCGCATGGACGGCTCGATACCCCGGACGAGCACGAGATCGCGCGGCTTCTCGCCGCCGACCCGAACCACGGACAGCCGTGTCGTGGGCCAGGTGATCTTCCGTACGCCCGCGTCCATCCACACCGTGGGGCGGTTGACCTGGAAGTCGTAGTAGTCCTCGGCGTCCAGCGCCGCGAACACCTCGCCCTTCCACTCCCTGTCCAGATGCGCGACCGCGGTGGAGGCTGCGTCGCCGGCGTCGTTCCAGCCCTCGAACGCGGCCACCATGACCGGGTCGATCAGCTCGGGAACCCCCTCGAGCTCGATCACCCAGTGCCTCCTTCCGACGTGCCCTCGCCTGACGACCCAACCTTACGGCGTGCGGCGGGGGCGCCCGCAGCCCCCTTGCACGGGGGAGTGAACGGATCACTGCCCCGATCGCCACCCCTGAACACCCCCCGTCCGGTGCTGTTCACAGGGCGGAGCGCAGCCACTGCTCCACGCTCGCGATGTGCACCGTCGCCCACGAGCGGGCGGCCTCCGCGTCCCGGTCGCGCAGAGCGGCGAGGATCGCCCGGTGCTCGTGCAGGGTGCGGCTGACGGCGTCCTCCTGGGTCAGCCCGCGCCAGATCCGGGCCCGCGTGGTGGGCCCGGAGAGCCCGTCGAGCAGGGAGCACAGCACCGAGTTGCCGGAGGTCCGCACGATCGCCCGGTGGAACTCCAGGTCGCACGCGACGAGTTCCTCCACCGAGGGTGCCGTGCCGAGGGCGTCCAGCCGGGCGGACAGCTCGTCCAGTTGCCGCTCGCTGATGTGCGCCGCCGCCATGGCCGTCGCGGCCGGCTCCAGGATGCGCCGCACCGCCAGGAACTCCAGCACGGTGTCGTCGCGGTGGAAGTCGACGACGAAACTCATGGCCTCCAGCAGCAGTTGCGGATCGAGGCTGGTGACATACGTGCCGTCACCCTGCCGCACGTCCAGGATCCGGATCAGCGACAGGGCGCGTACCGCCTCGCGCAGGGAGTTGCGGGACAGGCCCAGGTCGGCGGCGAGTTCGCTCTCCTTGGGGAGCCGGTCGCCGGGGCGCAGCGCACCGGAGACGATCATGCCCTTGATCTTCTCGATCGCCTCGTCGGTGACTGCCATGACGGCCTCCAGTGTGCTGAGACATCCGATGTCTGAGCACATTATGGAGGCACGTCACCGGCACCCGACGCGGGCTACTTCTTGTCGAGCAGGTCCTGGACCCTGGCCCGCACGTCGTCCGAGGCCAGGCCGCGGATCGTCAGCGTCGTACGGCGGCGCAGGACGTCGTCCGCCGTCTCCGCCCACTCGTGGTCGCGGGCGTAGACGACCTGGGCCCAGATCTCCGGGGCGTCGGGGTGGACGCGCTCGGCGAGCCCGGGGTCGTCGTTGGCCAGCCGGGCGATGTCAAAGGCCAGCGAGCCGTAGTGGGTGGCCAGGTGGCGGGCGGTGTCGGCGCCCATGCGCGGGCCCGGCGCGGGGCCGTCCGCCAGCAGGCGGTGCGCGACCGCGCGGGGGTTGGCGACACCGGGCAGCGGGATCCTCTTCGGCAGCCTGCTGATCGGCTCGAAGTCGTCGCCCAGCGGGTGGCCCGGCAGCGCCTCCAGCTTCTTCATGATCGTGCGGCCGATGTGCCGGAACGTCGTCCACTTGCCGCCCGCGACCGACAGCATGCCGCCGCGGCCCTCGGTGACGACCGTCTCGCGCTTGGCCTTCGCCGTGTCGCCGGGCCCGCCCGGCAGCACCCGCAGACCGGCGAAGGAGTAGGTGATCAGGTCCCGGGACAGCTGCTGGTCGCGGATGGAGAACGCGGCCTCGTCCAGGATCTGGGATATGTCCCGCTCGGTGACGGAGACGTCCGCCGGGTCGCCCTCGAACTCCTCGTCCGTGGTGCCGAGCAGGAGCATGTCCTCCCAGGGCAGGGCGAAGGTGATGCGGTACTTGTCGATCGGGGTGGCGAGCGCCGCCCTCCAGGGCGAGGTCCGCTTCAGGACCAGGTGCGCGCCCTTCGACAGGCGGATCGACGGGGCGGCATCGGGGTTCTCCATCCTGCGCAGGTGGTCCACCCAGGGACCGGTGGCGTTCAGTACCAGGCGGGCGTCGACGCCGAACTCGTCGCCCGACACCCGGTCGCGCAGCTCGGCGCCGGTGACCCGGCCCCGGGTGAAGCGCAGGCCGGTGACCTCGGCGTGGTTGAGGACGGCGGCGCCCGCCTCGACGGCCGCGCGGACCGTCATCAGCGCCATCCGGGCGTCGTTCATCTGGTCGTCGCCGTACACGGCCACGGCCTTGAGGTTGTCGGTGCGCAGCTCGGGCACGTCCTGCGCGGCCTTGGCCGGGGAGAGCAGGTGGCCGACGCCGTCACCGAACGCGGAGAGCGCGGAGTAGGCGAAGACGCCCGCGCCGAGCTTCGCCGCGCCGTGCGGCCCGCCCTTGTACACGGGGAGGTAGAAGGTGAGCGGGTTCGCCAGGTGGGGGGCCACCTGACGGGAGACCGCACGGCGCTCGAAGTGGTTCTCCGCCACCAGCCTCACCGCGCCGGTCTGCAGGTAGCGCAGACCGCCGTGGAGGAGCTTGGAGGAGGCGGAGGAGGTGGCGCCGGCGAAGTCGCCGGCGTCGACCAGGGCCACCCTCAGGCCGGACTGCGCGGCGTGCCAGGCGGTGGAGATGCCCAGGATGCCGCCGCCGATCACGAGAAGGTCGTACGACGCCTTGGAGAGCTGCTCCCGGGTCTCGGCACGGCTCGGGTTCGAGCCGGAAGCCGGGCGCGTGCCGAGGGCAGGCACGGACTGGAGGGTGGACTGACTGGTCATTTCGGGTTGTTACTCCTCGTCAGAGCGTGCGGCGGAGCTCCGGGGAGCTCGCTGCCGAGCTCCCCGCGCGCTCCGTCAGCTTTCGTCGTCGTCGATCCAGCCCATGGTCCGGTCGACGGCCTTGAGCCAGTTCTTGTACTCGCGGTCGCGGGTCTCCGCGTCCATGTGGGGGGTCCACTCGGCGGCCCGGCGCCAGTTGGCGCGCAGTTCGTCGGTGCTGGACCAGAAGCCGACGGCGAGGCCGGCGGCGTAGGCGGCGCCGAGGCAGGTGGTCTCGGCGACCATCGGGCGCACCACCGGTGCGTCCAGGACGTCCGAGAGCGTCTGCATCAGGAGGTTGTTGGAGGTCATGCCGCCGTCGACCTTCAGGGTCACCAGCTCGTCGCCGGAGTCCTTGACCATGGCGTCGGCGATCTCCCGGGTCTGCCAGGCGGTCGCCTCCAGGACGGCGCGCGCGAGGTGCGCCTTCGTGACGTAGCGGGTCAGGCCGGCGATCACACCGCGAGCGTCATCGCGCCAGTGCGGGGCGAACAGGCCGGAGAAGGCCGGCACGAAGTAGGCGCCGCCGTTGTCCTCGACGGAGAGCGCGAGCGTCTCGATCTCGGCCGCGGTGGAGATCAGGCCCATCTGGTCGCGCATCCACTGCACCAGGGAGCCGGTGACGGCGATCGAGCCCTCCAGCGCGTAGACCGTCGGCTGCTCGCCGATCTTGTAGCCGACGGTGGTCAGCAGGCCCGCGTAGGAGTTGATGATCTTGTCACCGGTGTTCATCACCATGAAGGTGCCGGTGCCGTAGGTGGACTTGGTCTCGCCCTCGGAGAAGCAGGTCTGGCCGAACAGGGCCGCCTGCTGGTCGCCGAGCGCCGAGGCGACCGGGATGCCGCCGAGCAGGTCGCCCAGCTTGCCGCCGGTGACCTCGCCGTAGACCTCCGCGGAGGAGCGGATCTCCGGCAGGATCGTCAGCGGGACGCCGATGGACTCGGCGATCTTCTCGTCCCACTTCATGGTGTGCAGGTTCATCAGCATGGTGCGGGAGGCGTTGGTGACGTCGGTGACGTGCTTGCCGCCGTTGACACCGCCGGTCAGGTTCCAGATGACCCAGCTGTCCATGGTGCCGAAGAGGATGTCGCCCGCCTCGGCGCGCTCCCGCAGGCCCTCGACGTTGTCGAGCAGCCAGCGGGCCTTCGGGCCGGAGAAGTACGACGCGAGCGGCAGGCCGGTCTCCCGGCGGAAGCGGTCCTGGCCGACGTTGCGGCCGAGCTCTCTGCAGAGCGAGTCGGTGCGGGTGTCCTGCCAGACGAGGGCGTTGTGGACGGGCTCACCGGTGTTGCGGTCCCACAGCACGGTGGTCTCGCGCTGGTTGGTGATGCCGATGGCCTTGATGTCGTCGCGGGTGATGCCGGCCTTGGCGATGGCTCCGGCGACGACCTCCTCGACGTTGGTCCAGATCTCGGTGGCGTTGTGCTCGACCCAGCCCGGCTTGGGGAAGATCTGCTCGTGCTCCTTCTGGTCGACCGAGACGATGCGGCCGTCGCGGTCGAAGACGATGCAGCGCGAGGAGGTGGTGCCCTGGTCGATGGCGGCGATGAAGGGGCCGGCGGTGTGGGCGTCGGTCACTGTGTGCTCCTGGAAGGTCCGTGGGTGGAGGAGACGTGTCTACCTGTGCTTCGAGCGTCCGGTGCGGCTTTAGACGAAAGCGACGTTGTAGATGCCTGCGGCGACGGCCGCGCCGATCAGCGGGCCGACCACCGGGACCCAGGCGTAGCCCCAGTCGGAGCCCCCCTTGTTGGGCAGCGGCAGGAGGGCGTGCACGATACGCGGACCGAGGTCACGGGCCGGGTTGATCGCGTAGCCGGTCGGACCGCCCAGCGACAGACCGATCGAGACCACCACGAACGCGGTGATCAGACCGCCCAGGATGCCGAGGCCGTCGCCGGCCGCGTTCAGGCCCTGCGTGAGGACCGCGAGCACCAGCACGACGGTGCCGATGATCTCCGTGGCCACGTTCTGCCAGGCGACCCGGATCTCCGGACCGGTGGAGAAGACGCCGAGGACCGGGCCCGCGCCCTTCTCCCGGGCCTCGACCGCCTTGGCGGTGGTCGTCTCGGCGCCGGGACCGCCGACGATCTCCTTGTCGGTCAGGTGGGCGAGGAACTGGCCGTAGTAGGCGACCCACACCAGGGCCGCGCCGATCATGGCGCCGAGCAGCTGTCCGCCGAAGTAGGTGGGGACGTCGCTCCACTCGATGCCGTTGTCCTTGATCGCGAGCCCGAGGGTCACGGCCGGGTTCAGGTGGGCGCCGGACAGGGGCGCCGAGATGTAGACCGCCGTGAGGACCGCGAAGCCCCACCCGAAGGTGATGGCGAGCCAGCCGGCGTTACGGGCCTTGGAGGCCTTCAGCGTGACGGCGGCACACACGCCGCCGCCGAGCAGGATGAGTATGGCGGTACCGATGGTCTCGCCGATGAAGATGTCGGAGCTGGACACCCGCGACTCCTTTGTCCTTCGTCCAGGGGAAGCCGAACCCCGGGTCCCACCGGTGGTTCGCGCCCTCGGGGATGAGAGCTGTACCGGCCCTTGGCGTTGCCACACTCTAGCGCGTATTGCCGGTAGGTGTTCGACAATGCCGACCGATGGACGGGAGTCTTGCTCCGGCCTCGCACACGAGTCAAGGGTTCTGTTATCGAAAGCACGATCGTTATTGATCGCTCTGGGCTATCGATGTGCGGTGGGCGATGTTGACGCGAACATCCCCATTTGTCCGACCCAGGGTAGGCCGAAGGCCGGAACGCCGACGGCGTCCCGGTGGTCCCGCGGTGATGTCAGAAGCGCCCGGCGCCCAGATCCCGCGACACCGCGCGGGCGCAGTCCCGTACCGCGGCGATCACGTCGGGGCGTACCTCGCCGTCCTGGCACAGGCGCTCCACGGCGCCGGTGATGCCGACCGCGCCGACCGGCATCCGCCGTCGGTCGTGGATGGGGGCGGCCAGTGAGGCGACGCCCTCCCAGGTCTCCTCCACGTCGGCCGCGTAGCCACGCGCGCGTGTGGTGTCCAGGAGGCGCTCGAAGCTCTCCAGGTCGCACACGGTCCGGTCCGTGAACGCCTTGCGGTCGGCCTCCAGCGCCTCGCTGTGCGCGACCGGGTCGTACGCCGACAGCACCTTGCCCAGCGCCGTGGAGTGCAGGGGCTGCATGGCCCCGATCTCCAGCACCTGGCGGCTGTCGTCGGGCCGGAAGACGTGGTGCACGATCAGCACGCCCTGCTGGTGCAGGACCCCCAGGTAGACGCTCTCGCCGCTGGAGCGGGCCAGGTCGTCGGTCCACACCAGGGCGCGCGCCCGCAGCTCGTGCACGTCCAGATAGGTCGTGCCCAGGCGCAGCAGCTCCGCGCCCAGCTGGTAGCGCCCGGAGGCCTCGTCCTGCTCGACGAACCCCTCGTGCTGGAGGGTGCGCAGGATGCCGTGCGCGGTGCCCTTGGCGAGCCCCAGCGAGGAGGCGATGTCGGACAGGCCGAGCCGGCGCTCGCCGCCCGCGAGCAGCCGCAGCATCGCCGCCGCCCGTTCGAGCGACTGGATGTTCCGTGCCATCGCCGTCCTGCCTCCGTCCCCTCGACCGCCGACCTCGACGATGCCGTTGTTCGGCAATGTCGAACACTACCGGTCCATGCCGACCAACCGCCAATGGTTCGCAGCGATCCGTTGTGCCACCCGCATCCCGCGGGCGGCCCGCCGACATCATCGTCCGTCCCGTGGACGCCCTGACCATCAGGTCCCGGTCCCGGCTACCCTGACGGCGTGCGCCCACCGCGGAGCAGACCGCAAGGGCGCAAAGCCGACAGCCGTCGCACCTCAGGGAGCCCTTTCATGGCCTCGTTGCCGCAGACCCCTTCCGCCGACAGCCGGACCCGCGTGTCCGCCCTCCGCGAGGCGCTCGCCACCCGCGTGGTGGTGGCCGACGGAGCCATGGGCACCATGCTCCAGGCCCAGGACCCCACGCTCGAGGACTTCGAGAACCTCGAGGGCTGCAACGAGATCCTGAACGTCACCCGGCCCGACATCGTCCGCTCCGTCCACGACGCGTACTTCGCGGTGGGCGTCGACTGCGTCGAGACCAACACCTTCGGGGCCAACCACACGGCGGCGGCGGAGTACGAAATCGCCGACCGCGTGCACGAGCTGTCCGAGTCCGGCGCCCGCATCGCCCGCGAGGTGGCCGACGAGTACGCCGCCCGCGACGGCCGTACCCGCTGGGTGCTCGGCTCGATCGGCCCCGGCACCAAGCTGCCCACCCTCGGCCACGTCGGCTACGCCACGATCCGCGACGGCTACCAGGCGAACGCCGAGGGCCTGCTGGCCGGCGGCGCCGACGCCCTGATCGTGGAGACCACCCAGGACCTCCTGCAGACCAAGGCCTCCGTGCTGGGCGCCCGCCGCGCCATGGAGGCGACCGGCGTCGAGGTGCCCCTGCTGGCCTCCATGGCCTTCGAGACCACCGGCACCATGCTGCTCGGCTCCGAGATCGGCGCCGCGCTCACCGCGCTGGAGCCGCTCGGCATCGACATGATCGGCCTGAACTGCTCGACCGGCCCCGCCGAGATGAGCGAGCACCTGCGCTACCTCACCCGGCACTCCCGCATCCCCCTGCTGTGCATGCCGAACGCGGGCCTGCCGATCCTCACCAAGGACGGCGCCCACTTCCCGCTCGGCCCCGAGGGCCTGGCGGACGCCCAGGAGAACTTCGTCCGCGACTACGGCCTCAGCCTCATCGGCGGCTGCTGCGGCACCACCCCCGAGCACCTGCGCCAGGTCGTCGAGCGCGCCCGCACCCTCACTCCCGGCGAGCGCAACCCGCGCCCCGAGCCGGGCGCCGCCTCCCTCTACCAGACCGTCCCGTTCCGGCAGGACACCTCCTACCTGGCGATCGGCGAGCGAACGAACGCCAACGGCTCCAAGAAGTTCCGCGAGGCCATGCTGGACGCCCGCTGGGACGACTGCGTGGAGATCGCCCGCGAGCAGATCCGCGAGGGCGCGCACATGCTCGACCTGTGCGTGGACTACGTCGGCCGGGACGGCGTCGCCGACATGGCGGAGCTGGCCGGCCGCTTCGCCACCGCCTCCACGCTGCCGATCGTGCTGGACTCCACCGAGGTCGCCGTCATCCGGGCCGGCCTGGAGAAGCTCGGCGGGCGCGCCGTCATCAACTCCGTCAACTACGAGGACGGCGACGGCCCCGAGTCCCGGTTCGCGCAGGTCACCCAGCTCGCCCGCGAGCACGGCGCCGCGCTGATCGCGCTCACCATCGACGAGGAGGGCCAGGCCCGCACCCCGGAGAAGAAGGTCGAGATCGCCGAGCGGCTGATCGCCGACCTGACCGGCAACTGGGGCATCCACGAGTCGGACATCCTCATCGACACCCTGACCTTCACCATCTGCACCGGCCAGGAGGAGTCCCGCAAGGACGGCGTCGCCACCATCGAGGCGATCCGCGAGCTCAAGCGCCGCCACCCCGACGTGCAGACCACGCTGGGCCTGTCGAACATCTCCTTCGGCCTGAACCCGGCCGCCCGCGTCCTGCTGAACTCCGTCTTCCTCGACGAGTGCGTCAAGGCGGGCCTGGACTCGGCGATCGTGCACGCCTCCAAGATCCTGCCGATCGCCCGGTTCACCGAGGAGGAGGTGCAGACGGCCCTGGACCTGATCCACGACCGTCGCGCCGAGGGCTACGACCCGCTGCAGAAGCTGATGGCCCTGTTCGAGGGGGCCACCACCAAGTCCCTCAAGGCCGGCCGGGCCGAGGAGCTGGCCGCGCTGCCGCTGGAGGAGCGCCTCAAGCGCCGCATCATCGACGGCGAGCGCAACGGCCTGGAGGCCGACCTCGACGAGGCCCTGGAGACCCGCAAGGCCCTCGACATCGTCAACGAGATCCTGCTGGACGGCATGAAGGTGGTCGGCGAGCTCTTCGGCTCCGGCCAGATGCAGCTGCCCTTCGTGCTCCAGTCCGCGGAGGTCATGAAGGCCGCCGTCGCCCACCTCGAACCGCACATGGAGAAGGTCGAGGGCGACGAGGCCGGCAAGGGCACGATCGTGCTGGCCACCGTCCGCGGCGACGTGCACGACATCGGCAAGAACCTCGTCGACATCATCCTGTCCAACAACGGCTACAACGTCGTCAACCTCGGCATCAAGCAGCCGGTCTCCGCGATCCTGGACGCCGCCGAGGAGCACAAGGCCGACGTCATCGGCATGTCCGGGCTCCTGGTCAAGTCCACGGTGATCATGAAGGAGAACCTGGAGGAGCTCAACCAGCGCGGCATGGCGGCGGACTACCCCGTCATCCTCGGCGGCGCCGCCCTCACCCGGGCCTACGTCGAGCAGGACCTGCACGAGATCTACGAGGGCGAAGTCCGCTACGCCCGCGACGCGTTCGAGGGACTGCGCCTGATGGACGCCCTCATCGGCGTCAAGCGCGGTGTGCCCGGCGCGAAGCTGCCCGAGCTCAAGCAGCGCCGGGTCAGGGCCACCGCCCAGACGGTCGTCGAGGAACGCCCGGAGGAGGGGCACGTCCGCTCCGACGTCGCCACCGACAACCCCGTGCCCACGCCGCCCTTCTGGGACACCCGCGTCATCAAGGGCATCCAGCTCAAGGAGTACGCCTCCTGGCTGGACGAGGGCGCCCTGTTCAAGGGGCAGTGGGGCCTCAAGCAGGCCCGCACCGGCGACGGCCCGACCTACGAGGAGCTCGTCGAGACCGAGGGCCGCCCGAGGCTGCGCGGTCTGCTGGACCGGCTGCAGACCGAGAACCTCCTGGAAGCGGCCGTCGTCTACGGCTACTTCCCCTGCGTGTCCAAGGACGACGACCTGATCATCCTGGACGACCAGGGCAACGAGCGGACCCGCTTCACCTTCCCCCGCCAGCGCCGCGGCCGGCGGCTGTGCCTGGCCGACTTCTTCCGCCCCGAGGAGTCGGGCGAGACCGATGTCGTCGGCCTCCAGGTCGTCACCGTCGGCTCCCGCATCGGCGAGGAGACGGCCAAGCTCTTCGAGTCCAACTCCTACCGCGACTACCTCGAACTGCACGGCCTGTCCGTGCAGTTGGCCGAGGCCCTGGCCGAGTACTGGCACGCGCGCGTCCGTTCCGAGCTGGGCTTCTCCGGCGAGGACCCCAGCGACGTCGAGGACATGTTCGCCCTGAAGTACCGGGGCGCCCGCTTCTCGCTGGGCTACGGCGCCTGCCCCGACCTGGAGGACCGCGCGAAGATCGCCGAACTGCTCCAGCCCGAGCGGATCGGCGTGCACCTCTCCGAGGAGTTCCAGCTGCACCCCGAGCAGTCCACGGACGCCATCGTCATCCACCACCCGGAGGCGAAGTACTTCAACGCCCGCTGACCCACGCCGGCCCCCCCCGGCGCCGAGGCGCCCTCGACCGCGGCTCCGGTGCGCCCCGGGCCACCTCGGTTAAACAGGGCATCCCAGCGACGCACGACGTACACTGGTCGGTCCATTGCAGGCCGGTTCCCCGCGCGGGAACCGGCCTGATCGTCCCTCAAGGAGGTGCGCCCGGATGACCAGCACGATCCCCGCGCCAGTAACCCGTACGGCGGAGGGCTCGGCCCTCCAGGCCGTACTCCTCGACATGGACGGCACCCTCGTGGACACCGAGGGATTCTGGTGGGACGTCGAGGCCGAGGTCTTCGCCGGTCTCGGCCACACCCTCGACGACTCCTGGCGCCATGTCGTCGTCGGCGGTCCCATGAGCCGCAGCGCGGGGTTCCTGATCGAGGCCACCGGTGCCGACATCACCCTCGCGGAACTCACGGTGCTCCTCAACCAGGGCTTCGAGGAGCGCATCGGACGCTCCCTGCCGCTGATGCCGGGCGCCACCCGGCTGCTGGCCGAGCTGGCCGCGCACGAGATCCCCACCGCCCTGGTCTCCGCCTCGCACCGGCGCATCATCGACCGCGTCCTGACCTCCCTCGGCCCCCAGTACTTCGCCCTGACGGTGGCCGGTGACGAGGTGCCGCGCACCAAGCCGCACCCCGACCCCTATCTGGCCGCCGCGGCCGGCCTCGGCGTGGATCCGGCCAGATGCGCGGTCGTCGAGGACACCGCGACCGGTGTCGCGGCGGCAGAGGCGGCCGGCTGCCAGGTCGTCGTGGTGCCCTCGGTGGCCACCATCTCCCCGGCCCCACGCCGGACGGTGGTCGGCTCGCTGGAAGAGGTGGACCTGGCTTTTCTGCGCGGCCTGATGACACAAATGCGCTAGCCGTTCACCGAGCGTGCAGCCGCGATACAAGGAAATTCCAGCGCGGCGTCGGGACCCCTGAACTGCCGCGCGGATCAAGGAATTCGGGCCCGCCGGATGGCCGAATTCCGCCGGGCGCACGGGCCGCCCGGGGGTGTGACGTTCACCACCCCGGTCGGCCTCGACAGGCCGCACCCCGTGTGCTGTTCACCCCCTTTCGGGCGTCATCGGCGTGCCCTTGTGTCCCGATTGGGATGACGCTGCACTAATCCTTCCGCTGTCGGCTTTTCGGTGCGTCCACACCCGGTTTCGCTGCGTGATGGGGGCTCAACTCCGGTGGGCGCGAGGCGTCCTCGGGACGCCGACTAATCTCATCGCGAGAACATCGCCCTTATCGCCGTGATCCGCCGCGACACCCCTGCATGCCGGGTACACGGACGTAACAGCTCTGGAGAAACTCGAGCATGAACCGCAAGACTTTGGTGCTGCCGGCCGTCATCGGTCTGCTGGCCCCGGTCCTTGCCGCCTGCGGCGGATCGGACAGCGGCAGCGGCGGTGGGGACGCGATCGTCGTCGGTACCACGGACGAGTTCACGGCCACGAGCGAGGCACCCGCGCCGCTGGATCCGGCGTACGCCTACGACGTCGGCACCTGGAACATCCTGCGCCAGACCGTGCAGACCCTGATGATCCAGCCGCGTGGCGAGGGCGAGCCGGTCCCCGAGGCGGCCGAGCGCTGCGGCTTCACCGACGCCGGCAACGAGCGCTACGCCTGCACCCTGCGCGAGGGGCTGAAGTTCGCAGGCGGCGACACCGTCACCGCGGCCGATGTGAAGTACTCCATCGAGCGCGCCCTCAAGCTCAAGGCGGACAGCGGGGTCTCCGCCCTGCTGTCGACCGTCGACACGGTCGAGACCAAGGGCGAGCGCGAGGTCATCTTCCACCTCAACACCGCCGACGCCACCTTCCCGTACAAGCTGTCCACGCCCGTCGCGGGCATCGTGGACCAGGACGACTACGAGGCCGGCAAGCTCCGCGACGGCTTCCAGGTCGACGGCTCGGGGCCGTACACCTTCGACGCCGAGGAGGAGGACGGCAAGCTGGTCAAGGCCGTCTTCACCAGGAACCCCTCCTACAAGGGCGCCCTGACGGTGAACAACGACGAGGTCGAGCTGCGCTCCTTCGCCGACGCCGACGCCATGAGCAGCGCCATCGAGCAGGGCGACATCCACCTGATGTCCCGCACGATGGCGCCGGAGCAGATCCAGCGGCTGTCCACGGCCTCCGACAGCGAAGTCGACCTGGTCGAGATGTCCGGTCTGGAGATCCGCTACCTCGCCTTCAACACCGACGCCCCCGCCGTCGAGACCAAGGCGGTCCGCCAGGCGATGGCCCAGGTCATCAACCGCGGCGAACTGGTCAGCAAGGTCTACGGCACCCAGGCCGAGCCGCTGTACTCGCTGGTCCCGGCCAGCCTGACCGGCCACTCCAACGCGTTCTTCAACAGGTACGGCGAGCCCAGCACCGCCAAGGCCAAGGCGCTGCTGGCCAAGGCGAACGTCAGCACCCCGGTCTCGATGACCCTGCACTACACCACCGACCACTACGGCTCGGCCACCAAGAAGGAGTTCGAGCTGCTGAAGGAGCAGCTGAACTCCAGCGGCCTGTTCGACGTGAAGATCAAGGGCACCCCCTGGGAGACCTTCCGCCCCGCCGAGCAGAAGGGCGAGTACGAGGTCTACGGCATGGGCTGGTTCCCCGACTTCCCCGACGCCGACAACTACATCGCGCCGTTCCTCGACAAGGACAACTTCCTCGGCTCGCCGTACGCGAACAGCGAGATCCGCAACTCCCTCATCCCGGAGTCCCGTCGGGAGGCCGACCGCCAGTCCGCGGTCGACAGCCTGACGAGCATTCAGGACATCGTCGCCGAGGATGTCCCCGTGCTCCCGCTGTGGCAGGGCAAGCAGTACGTCGCCGCGCGCGACGACGTCACCGGCACCGCCTACGCGCTCAACTCCTCCTCCACTCTTCAGCTGTGGGAGCTCGGCCGCGGCGTGAGCGGCTGACGTCTCCCGTGCCGGGGCGCCGGGACGGCGGCCCGCGAATCCGACACGACGACAAGGCACCTGCAAGTGAACATGCGCAACCAGTGGCCGGTCCTGCCTGTGATGGCGGGGCTGGCCTCCGGCCTGCTGACCGGCTGCGGCACGGAGACCGGCGGCTCCGCGAGCGACAGCTCCTCCGTGGTGATAGGGATGTCCGACGACGTCCTGGCCACCGACCCGGCGTCCGGCTACGACCCGGGCTCCTGGCTGCTGTTCAACAACGTCTTCCAGTCCCTGCTCAGCTTCCCCAAGGGCGGCACCGACCCCGAGCCCGACGCCGCCGAGTCCTGCGCCTTCACGGACACCCGGACCAAGGTCTACAAGTGCACGCTGAGGGACGGGCTGAAGTTCAGCAACGGTGACTCGCTCACCTCGGAGGACGTCAAGTTCTCCTTCGACCGCATGCTGAAGATCAACGACGACGCCGGTCCGGCGATCATGTTCCCGATGCTGGACAAGGTCGAGACGCCGGACGAGAAGACGGTCGTCTTCCGGCTGAACACCCCGGACGCCACCTTCCCGAGCAAGATCGCCTCGGGCGCCGGCTCCATCGTCGACCACCGCCAGTACGACGCCGGCGGACTGCGCGAGGACGGCGAGGCCGTCGGCTCCGGCCCCTACAAGCTGGACTCCTTCAGCGACGACGAGGCCGTCTTCTCCGTCAACGAGCACTACACGGGCAACGCCGAGACCAAGAACTCCGGCGTCACCATGAAGTTCTTCCACGGCGACCGGACCGCCCTGCGGACCGCGCTGCGCGACAAGCGGATCGACATCGCCTACCGAGGTCTCAGCGCCGCCGACATCGCCGAGATCGAGAAGGCCGACGACAGCTCCAGCTCCGGCGTCGAGATCGTCGACGGCACCGGCGCCGAGGTCCAGCACCTGGTCTTCAACATGGACGACCCGGTCGCCGGACAGCTCGGCGTCCGCAAGGCCATGGCCTACCTGCTCGACCGCGAGGCCCTCGTCGAGGACGTCTACCAGGGCACCGCGACCCCGCTGTACTCGATCATCCCCGCGGGCATCGGCGGCCACAACACCGCCTTCTTCGACACCTACGGCGCCCGCCCCTCCAAGGCCAGGGCCGCGGCGGCGCTGCAGGCCGACGGCATCACCGGCAAGGTGAAGCTGACGCTCTGGTCGACCCCGTCGCGCTACGGCCCGGCCACCGACGAGGAGCTGAAGGCGATCGCCGGCCAGCTCAACGCCAGCGGCCTGTTCGACGCCGATGTGAAGTCCGTCGAGTACGACCAGTACGAGAAGGACATCGCCGCCGGCAAGTACGGCGTGTACGTGAAGGGCTGGGTGCCGGACTACCCCGACGCCGACAACTTCACCTCGCCCTTCTTCGGCAAGGGCAACGTGCTGGACAACAACTACAGCAACGACACCATCACCGGCACGCTGATCCCGCGCACCGGCGCCCAGAGCGACCGCACCGCGACGGAGGACGACTACGGCCGGCTCCAGGACATCGTGGCCGAGGAGCTCCCCATCCTGCCCGTCTGGCAGGCCAAGCAGTACGCGGTCGTCCACGACGGCGTGTACGGCCTGGAGTACTGCCTGGACGCCTCCACGGTGTTCCGCTTCTGGGAGCTCAGCAAGAGCTGAGCCCGCACATGCGCGAGGGCGCCCGCTTCCTTCCGGGGAAGCGGGCGCCCTCGCGTCGTTCCTGCTGCGCCTACTGCGCGCCGGGGCGCACCAGCCCGCTCTCGTACGCGTACACGGCGGCCTGCACCCGGTCGCGCAGGCCCAGCTTGGTGAGCACGTGCCCGACATGCGTCTTGACCGTGGTCTCGCTGACGAACAGGTCGGCGGCGATCTCGGCGTTGGACAGCCCGCGCGCCACCAGCTTCAGCACCTCCACCTCGCGGTCGGTGAGGGTGTGCAGGGTGTCCGGGACGGGCTCCTCACCGGACGGCAGATGCGTGGCGTACTTGTCGAGCAGCCGGCGCGTGATGCTCGGTGCCAGCATCGCCTCGCCCGCGGCCACCACCCGGATGGCCTGCACCAGCTCATTGGCGGGGGCGTCCTTCAGCAGGAAGCCGCTGGCGCCCGCCTTCAGCGCCTCCACCACGTACTCGTCGAGGTCGAAGGTGGTCAGCACCAGCACCTTCGCCGGGCCGTCCCGCCCGGGACCGGTGATCTGCCGGGTCGCCTCCACCCCGTCCATCCGCGGCATGCGGATGTCCATCAGAACCACATCGGGCTGCAGGGCCCGCACCTGGTCGAGTGCCTGGAGGCCGTCTCCGGCCTCGCCCACGACCGCGAGATCCTGCTCCGCTTCCAGGATCATCCGGAAGCCGGTACGCAGCAGCGGCTGGTCGTCGACCAGTAGGACGCGGATGGCCACGTAAGTCTCCTTCGCTAGTCCGGCCCCATTCTGCCCTGCGCACCCACGACCGACTCGGCCGCCCTGTCCGCCAGAGGCCGCGCCGCCCGGGGGAGGCTGTTCTCCACGACGGCGGCGCCGCGGTCCGCCCCGGCCGAATCCCCGTCAGATCACTCGCCCAGCAACGAACCGCGCCTGCTGCGCCACGGCCTCCGGCCCCCCGTCGGCCCCATGACCGGCAGCCCGCTGTGCCCGCCGTGGGACGGCCCCCGGACCCCCGTCAGCTCCCTGACAAGTGCGGTCGTGCCCGCCCGGGGACGCTGTTCTCCACGGCGCCTGCGCCGCGGGCCGCCCCCCGTCAGCCGCCCTGCCCTGCAGCAGACTCCGCCTGCCGAGGCACAGCCTCCGGCTCCCCGTCAGCTCCCTGACCGGCCCCGGGCTCCGCCTGCCGTGGGACGGCCTCCGTGCCCCCGTCACCCCTCTGCTGTGTCTCCGGGGGGACCGCCTCCGGGGCCTCGGCCGGGCCCGGGTCCGCTCCCTTGACCGGCAGGGGATAGGGCGGGGGAGTGCCGCCGAATTCCGGGCAGTGCTCCTGGTGGTCGCACCAGCCGCACAGCTTGGTCGGCCGCGGCCGCCAGTCGCCCGTCTCGGTCGCGGTGCGGATCGCCTCCCACAGGGCCAGCAGCTTGCGCTCCACCCGCTCCAGGTCGGCGAGGACCGGGTCGTACGTCAGGACGTCACCGCTGCCGAGGTACACCAGCTGCAGCCGGCGCGGCACGACGTTCTTCAGCCGCCACACCACCAGGGCGTAGAACTTCATCTGGAACAGCGCGCCCTCGGCGTACTCGGGCCGGGGCGCCTTGCCCGTCTTGTAGTCGACGATCCGCACCTCACCGGTCGGCGCCACGTCCACCCGGTCGATGATCCCGCGCAGCCGCAGCCCGGACTCCAGCTCGGCCTCGACGAACAGCTCACGCTCGGCCGGTTCCAGACGGGTCGGATCCTCCAGCGTGAACCACCGCTCGACCAGCTGCTCGGCCTGGCCGAGCCACCGCGCGAGCCGCTCACCCTCGGGATCCTCGGCGAACAGCTCCTGGACCTCCGGCCGGGACTCGCGCAGCCGGTCCCACTGCCCCGGGATCAGCGACTTGGCGCGGGGCGCGGTCCGCTCGGCGGCCGGGGCGTCGAAGAGCCGCTCCAGCACCGCGTGCACCAAGGTGCCCCGGGTCGCCGCCTCGCTGGGCTTCTCGGGCAGCCGGTCGATCACCCGGAACCGGTACAGCAACGGGCACTGCATGAAGTCACCCGCACGCGAGGGCGACAGCGAGGCGGGCACTATGGCGAGCGGCACGGCCCGCCCACCGTCCGCCACGCCCTGTGCCTGCGCCGCCGCCGGGGCCTCGGCCGCCACCGACGGCTCCCCGTCCTCCGTGCTCGTCTCCATGCCCACAGACCTTACGGCCCGGCACTGACAGTCACCCAAGCGGCGCCGGGCGAACACAGGGGGTGCCGGGGCCTATGGCATCGCGACGGACGCATACCATCGACCCGAGACCCTTCCGCCCGGCAGGCGCGGAAGACGCTTCGAACGAGGGGACACCGTGGACGAGAGCGGCGGGAGCGGGCAGCCGCGGTCCGGCACCGAGGAGCCGGCCAGCCACCACGCAACACCGACGGCCCCGTCCGCGAACCCGGCATCCCAGGAGCCCTCGGACCCGTCCCCGGCCCCCGAGGCGGCGACACCGCACAAGGACGAGGACCCGCACCCGCGAACCCCCGCCGACACCCCGCCCCCCGGCGAGCAGCCCCCCGCCGCGGGCGACCGCCCCCTCGCCCGCTCCGGCGCCGCCAAGCCCCCCAAGCCGCCCAAGCCCCCCGCGCCCCGCGGCGGCCTCCTGATGGGCCGCCCCTTCGGCGTGCCGGTGTACGTCGCGCCCAGCTGGTTCCTCGTCGCCGCCCTGATCACCTGGGTCTTCGGCGGCCAGCTCGACCGCGTGCTGCCCGAACTCGGCGCCGCCCGCTACCTCGTCTCCCTCTTCTTCGCGGTCGCCTTCTACGCCTCCGTGCTCGTGCACGAACTCGCGCACACCGTCGCCGCCCTCCGCTTCAAACTCCCGGTCCGCCGCATCCAGCTCCAGTTCTTCGGCGGCGTCTCCGAGATCGAGAAGGAGTCCGACACCCCCGGCCGCGAGTTCGTCCTGGCCTTCGTCGGCCCCCTGCTCTCCCTGGTCCTCGCGGGCGTCTTCTACGGCGCCATGCAGGCCGTCGAGCCCGGCACCGTGCCCGGTGTCCTGCTGGCCGGCCTGATGATCTCCAACCTCATCGTGGCCGCCTTCAACCTCCTGCCCGGCCTCCCCCTCGACGGCGGCCGGATGCTCCGCGCCGTCGTCTGGAAGATCACCGGCAAGCCGATGAGCGGCACCGTCGCCGCCGCCTGGGTCGGCCGCGCGCTCGCCGTCTCCGTACTGATCGGGCTCCCGCTGCTCACCCAGTCCGGAGCGCTCGGTTCCAACGCCGAGGACAACGTCGGCATGGACACCGTCATGGACGCCCTGCTGGCCGCGATCCTCGCCGCGATCATCTGGACCGGCGCCGGGAACAGCCTCCGCATGGCGCGGCTGCGCGAGCACCTGCCCGAGCTCCGCGCCCGCTCGCTGACCCGCCGCGCGGTCCCCGTGGAGGGGGACACCCCCCTCTCGGAGGCCCTGCGCCGCGCGAACGCCGCCGGCGCCCGCGCCCTCGTCGTGGTCGACGCCGACGGCACCCCGCTCTCCCTCGTCCGCGAGACCGCCATCGTCGGCGTCCCCGAACACCGCCGCCCCTGGGTCGCCGTCAGCGGCCTCGCCCAGGACCTCACCGAGGGCATGCGGGTCTCCGCGGAGCTGGCGGGGGAGGAGCTGCTCGAGGCCCTCCGGGCGGCTCCGGCCACCGAGTATCTGGTGGTCGAGGAGACGGGCGAGATCTACGGCGTGCTGTCGGCGGCGGACGTGGAGCGGGCCTTCGTGAAGGCGATGGCCCGGCCCTCCTGATGGTCGGCGGGCCCGGTAAACCCCGGTAGTCTGTTCACATGTCCGAACCGACCGGTGCCGCCCGCAGGCGCGGGCCCTTCAAGGTCGGGGACCAGGTTCAGCTGACCGACCCCAAGGGCCGCCACTACACGTTCACGCTCGAGGCCGGGAAGAATTTCCACACCCACAAGGGTTCCTTCCCGCACGACGAACTGATCGGCGCTCCCGAGGGCAGCGTTGTCCGCACCACCGGGAACGTCGCCTACCTCGCGCTGCGCCCCCTGCTCCCCGACTACGTCCTGTCCATGCCCCGCGGGGCAGCCGTCGTCTACCCGAAGGACGCGGGGCAGATCCTCGCCTTCGCCGACATCTTCCCCGGCGCCCGCGTCGTCGAGGCCGGCGTCGGCTCCGGCTCGCTCAGCAGCTTCCTGCTGCGCGCCATCGGCGACCAGGGCATGCTGCACTCCTACGAGCGCCGCGAGGACTTCGCGGAGATCGCCCAGCAGAACGTGGAGCGCTACTTCGGCGGCCCCCACCCCGCCTGGCGGCTCACCGTCGGCGACCTCCAGGACAACCTGTCCGACACCGACGTCGACCGTGTCATCCTCGACATGCTCGCCCCCTGGGAGTGCCTGGACGTCGTCAAAAAGGCGCTCGTCCCCGGCGGCATCCTGTGCTGCTACGTGGCCACCACCACCCAGCTCGCCCGGACCGTCGAGTCCATCCGCGAGATCGGCTGCTTCAACGAGCCGACCGCCTGGGAGTCGATGATCCGCAACTGGCACATCGAGGGCCTGGCCGTCCGCCCGGACCACCGGATGATCGGCCACACCGGCTTCCTCCTCACCGCCCGCCGCCTCGCCGACGGTGTCGAGCCGCCCATGCGCCGCCGCCGTCCCGCCAAGGGCGCCTACGGCGAGGACTACGCGGGACCCAACGCCGACGGCGGCTCCGGCCGCTGAGGCGGCCCCTGCCGCGTACAACGCGACGGCCCGCAACCCGTGGCCCCGCTTCGTCACCGGAACGGAACACCCCCGCCATTCCCCCGCGGTGTGACGTGTGGCACCATGCCTGGCACCCCCCACCGGCACAGCCCTCACGGGAGACACTCCTAGTGCAGCACTCCGCCGTCCCGGAACTGGCACACACGCACACCCGTCCGATCCACTGGCTCGCGACCGCCACCGCCCTGGCCGGCGTCGTCGCGCTCTCCTCGGTCCTGCAACCGGACGCGGCCAACGCCGTCCAGGCGTCGGGCCCGCAGTCCAGGACCGCACCCGCCGCGGTCGCGGCACCCGACCCCGAAGGCGTCGACTTCCCGCTCGAATGCGGCCCGGTGAAGGCGATCGTGGTCAAGAAGGCATCGGGGGACCTCGACGGCGACGGCCGCCCCGAGACCGTGGTCGTCGTGCACTGCGACGCCCCCATGGGCACCCCGCCGGACGGCGTCTACGTCCTCACGCGCGGGACCGACGACAAGCAGCCCCGTGTGGTGGCGACCCTCGTCGACCCGAAGGACCGCCAGACCGTCAGCGAGTTCGCCGTACGCGAGGGGGCCGTCGTCGCCACCCTGCTCGGCTACTCGGCGGCCGACGTGCCCAGTTGCTGCCCCGACGTCACCGACCGCGCGAAATGGAAGTGGGACAACGGCGCGTTCGTCCGCTCCACCCCCGCCGGAGCACAGAGCGTCTGACGACCCTCCGCGCCCGGCGCGTCACGCCGCGTCGGGCCCGTACACCTCGACCCGGTCCGCGACCCGGCGCACATGGATGCACTCACCGGGGCACTCCTTGGCCGAGTCCACGACATCCGTGAGCAGCGGCAGCGGCACCCGGGTCGTGGCGCCCTTGTCCTGGAGGAGCTCGTCGTCCGCGCTCTTCACATAGGCGAGCCCGTCGATGTCCAGTTCGAACACCTCGGGCGCGTACTGGGCACAGATGCCGTCGCCGGTACAGAGGTCCTGATCGATCCAGACCTCCAGCGCCTCGCCGACTTCGGCCTCCTGCTCCACGTCCATCTCTCCTGCCGTTTCCCACGCCGTCCGACCGGCCCCCTGCGGGACGGGCCCGCACCGGCGGCCGTTGACCGACTTCGACCCTACCTCCGCCCCACCGTCCCGCGACTTCGGCCCGAGGGTGACCCAGACCGCCCGGACGGGCACCCAGGGTCACGGCTCCGGGCTGCCGGATCCGGCCCCGGCATATGCGGCCCCGACCGGCCCCGCGACGCCTCGTACCCCGCCTGCAGCCCGCAACTCCAGCCAAACTTGACGGTGTTTGACCACTCCGGCCCGGAACAGGCTGCTTCCGGAAGACGTTGAGTGGGTATCCACACGGCGTGAGAACAGCTCAGGGTGTGGCCGACGACACACCTTGACAGTCTTTGTGATCTAGGGGTTTCAATCGACACCCACCCAGGTAGGGTCTGGAAGCGTCCAGCTCCCCTTGGAGGAGGTGAGGACCGTGGCAGCCCACGACGACGACATGAACCGCGGCATCCGCCCGGGACGAGGGTCCGAAGACCCTGCCGGGCAGATCGCCTACCTTGAGCAGGAGATCGCCGTCCTGCGACGTAAGCTCGCCGACTCTCCGCGACACACGAGGATTCTCGAAGAGCGGATCGTCGAGCTGCAGACCAACCTGGCCGGCGTGTCCGCCCAGAACGAGCGACTCGCCAACACACTCCGTGAGGCCCGCGACCAGATCGTGGCCCTCAAGGAGGAAGTCGACCGGCTCGCACAGCCGCCGGCCGGCTTCGGTGTCTTCCTCACGGCGAACGAGGACGGCACCGCCGACATCTTCACCGGAGGACGCAAACTCCGGGTGAACGTCAGCCCAAGCGTCGAACTCGACGACCTGCGCCGCGGCCAGGAAGTCATGCTGAACGAAGCGCTCAACGTGGTCGAGGCCATGGAGTACGAGCGCGTCGGGGACATCGTCACCCTCAAGGAGATCCTGGAGGACGGCGAGCGCGCCCTGGTGCTGGGGCACACCGACGAGGAGCGGGTGGTGCGGCTCGCGGAGCCGCTGCTGGACGTCACCATCCGTCCCGGCGACGCCCTGCTGCTCGAACCCCGCTCCGGCTACGTCTACGAGGTCGTGCCCAAGAGCGAGGTCGAGGAACTCGTCCTCGAAGAGGTCCCGGACATCGGCTACGAGCAGATCGGCGGTCTGGGCAACCAGATCGAGATGATCCGCGACGCGGTCGAGCTCCCGTACCTCTACCCGGACCTGTTCAAGGAGCACGAACTGCGCCCGCCCAAGGGCGTTCTGCTCTACGGGCCCCCCGGATGCGGCAAGACGCTCATCGCCAAGGCGGTCGCCAACTCGCTGGCCAAGAAGGTCGCCGAGGTGACCGGCCAGGCCACCGGCAAGAGCTTCTTCCTCAACATCAAGGGCCCCGAACTCCTCAACAAGTACGTCGGCGAGACCGAGCGGCAGATCCGCCTGGTCTTCCAGCGTGCCCGTGAGAAGGCCAGCGAGGGCACCCCCGTCATCGTCTTCTTCGACGAGATGGAATCCCTCTTCCGCACCCGCGGCTCCGGTGTCAGCTCGGACGTGGAGAACACCATCGTCCCGCAGCTCCTCGCCGAGATCGACGGTGTGGAAGGCCTCCAGAACGTGGTCGTCATCGGTGCCTCCAACCGCGAGGACATGATCGACCCCGCCATCCTGCGCCCCGGCCGACTCGATGTGAAGATCAAGATCGAGCGTCCGGACGCCGAAGCGGCCAAGGACATCTTCCAGAAGTACCTCACCGAGCGCCTCCCGCTGCACCCCGACGACGTCGGAGAGCACGCAGGCGACCGGGGTGCCACGGTCCAGGGCATGATCCAGACCGCCGTGGAACAGATGTACGCCGAATCCGAGGAAAACCGCTTCCTGGAAGTCACCTACGCCAACGGAGACAAGGAAGTCCTCTATTTCAAGGACTTCAACTCCGGCGCCATGATCGAGAACATCGTCGGGCGCGCCAAAAAAATGGCGATCAAGGACTTCCTGGAGCACAACCAGAAGGGCCTGCGCGTCTCCCACCTCCTCCAGGCCTGCGTGGACGAGTTCAAGGAGAACGAGGACCTGCCCAACACCACCAACCCGGACGACTGGGCCCGCATCTCCGGCAAGAAGGGCGAGCGGATCGTGTACATCCGCACCCTGATCACCGGAAAGCAGGGCGCGGACACCGGTCGCTCCATCGACACGGTGGCGAACACCGGTCAGTACCTGTAAAAGACAGGGCGGCTGCGGGTGCCCTCAGCGGGTACCCGCAGCCGACTGTTTTTGGGGCCACGACCGGAGCAAGCAATGACGCAAATGATCTCCCCACCAGCGCAAAGGCGTTCTAGGCTCTTCCGTACCGCCGAGTCGCGCAGTGCGGGGACGGGCACCGCACACGCACCGGAGCACCAGCGGTACTTGAGCAGCGCCCCCGACCGAGGGCGCCGCCGGGCAAGGAGGGCCGCATGACCGTACGGCGAGTAATGGGCATCGAGACGGAGTACGGGATCTCCGTCCCCGGTCACCCCAACGCCAATGCCATGCTCACCTCATCCCAGATCGTCAACGCCTACGCGGCGGCGATGCACCGGGCCCGCCGGGCCCGCTGGGACTTCGAGGAGGAGAATCCGCTGCGCGACGCGCGAGGCTTCGACCTCGCCCGCGAGGCCGCCGACTCCACCCAGCTCACGGACGAGGACATCGGCCTGGCCAATGTCATCCTCACCAACGGCGCGCGGCTCTACGTCGACCACGCCCACCCCGAGTACAGCGCCCCCGAGGTCACCAATCCGCGGGACGCCGTGCTCTGGGACAAGGCGGGCGAGCGGATCATGGCCGAGGCCGCGGAGCGCGCCGCACAGCTGCCGGGCGCCCAGCCGATCCACCTCTACAAGAACAACACCGACAACAAGGGCGCCTCCTACGGCACGCACGAGAACTACCTGATGAAGCGGGAGACCCCCTTCTCGGACATCGTGCGCCACCTCACGCCCTTCTTCGTCTCCCGCCAGGTCTTCGCCGGCGCGGGCCGCGTCGGCATCGGCCAGGACGGCCACGAGCACGGCTTCCAGCTCAGCCAGCGGGCGGACTACTTCGAGGTCGAGGTGGGCCTGGAGACGACGCTGAAGCGCCCGATCATCAACACCCGCGACGAGCCGCACGCCGACGCCGAGAAGTACCGCCGGCTGCACGTGATCATCGGGGACGCGAACCTCTCCGAGATCTCCACGTACCTCAAGCTGGGCACGACGGCGCTGGTGCTGTCCATGATCGAGGACGGCTTCATCGCCGTCGACCTCGCCGTGGACCAGCCGGTGCGCACCCTCCACCAGGTCTCCCACGACGCCACCCTGAAGCGTCTGGTCACGCTCCGCAGCGGCCGCACACTCACCGCGGTGCAGCTCCAGATGGAGTACTACGAGCTGTCCCGCAAGTACGTCGAGGAGCGCTTCGGGGCCGACGCCGACGACCAGACCAAGGACGTCCTTGCCCGCTGGGAGGACACCCTCAACCGCCTGGAGAACGACCCCATGAGCCTGGCCGGCGAGCTGGACTGGGTCGCCAAGCGGGAGCTGATGGAGGGCTACCGGCGCCGGGACGCCCTCGACTGGGACGCCGCCCGGCTCCACCTCGTCGACCTCCAGTACGCCGACGTACGCCCCGAGAAGGGCCTCTACAACCGCCTCGTCGCCCGCGGGCGGATGAAGCGGCTCCTGGACGAGGCCGACGTCGAGAGGGCCCGCACCAAGCCGCCGGAGGACACGCGCGCCTACTTCCGGGGTCGCTGTCTGGAGCAGTACGCCGACGACGTCGCCGCGGCCTCCTGGGACTCGGTGATCTTCGATCTGCCGGGCCGGGACTCCCTGCAGCGGGTCCCAACCCTCGAACCGCTTCGCGGAACGCGTAATCACGTCAAGGAGCTCCTGGACCGCTGCCGCACCGCGGAAGACCTGGTCAGGGTGCTGTCCGGCGGCTGAGCGGGTACCCGGGGCGAGGCAGCCGGACAGGGTGGAAATCCCGCCGTCCGGGAATCATCGAGGTGGCCCCCGCACGTTGTGGAAAGTGCGGGGCCGATGTCAGACCGGGCTTGTAGGGTCTGATCATCACCGATCGGCAGGAATGTCGACCTGGCGACCATGTCGGGCGAACTGAGCGGGGTGAGGGTTATGGCAACCAAGGACACCGGCGGCGGACAGCAGAAGGCCACACGCTCCAACGAGGAGGTCGAGGAGCAGGCCACAGAGGCCCAGGCTTCCGAGGACCTCAAGGAGCGTCAGGAGAAGCTGAGCGACGACGTCGACTCGGTCTTGGACGAGATCGACGACGTACTCGAGGAAAATGCCGAGGATTTCGTGCGAAGCTTCGTGCAAAAAGGTGGGCAGTAAAGGTCGTTTGGCGGCCTTGCCTTCGAATTGAAAGTGGCGGGGGTTCGAGGTGGAGGACGAGCCGAACGCGAAGGAGTGCAGAAAGTGCCGACGGGATCGGCCGCTTGATGCATTCTCGCGCGACAGGAATAGGAGAGATGGCCTCCAGGTGCACTGCAGGGAGTGCGTGGCGGAGTACAGCGCCGCGCACTACCGGCGGCGCCGGGAGGCCATGGGCAAGCCGGTTCGGGAGAAAGCCGAGGTGCCGGCCGGGCACAAGCTCTGCCGGACGTGCGGCGAGATCAAGCCGCACTCTGCATGGCACCGCAATGCAACCGCCTCCGATGGTCTGTCCACGCGCTGCAAAGCGTGCCGGGCGATCCAGGGCCGGCAAGGCCATCTGAAGCGGCAGTACGGCATCACCGAAGCCGAGCGTGATGAGTTGATCGGCTCTCAAGGCGGGGTGTGTTGCGTATGTTTGGCTGCTCTGCCTGAGCATGTGGATCACTGCCATGAGACGGGTAGGGTCCGTGGCGTACTGTGCTTCAGCTGCAACGCTGCACTGGGGCAGTTCAAGGATCGGCCCGACGTCATGAGGCGGGCTGCTGCTTACGTGGAAGGAATCGCGTGGAAGCCAACACTCGTAGCACCGGGCGTCTACCAGCTGCCTTCCTGACGCCCGGGTCCTCGTCCTTCATGGACTTTCTCTCCGAGCATCAGCCCGAAATGCTGCCCGGCAAGCGGCAACTGCCGCCCGTGCAGGGCGTGATCGAGGCGCCGCACGGGACGACCATTGTGGCCGCGACGTTCCCCGGGGGCGTCGTGCTCGCCGGTGACCGGCGGGCGACGATGGGCAATGTCATCGCCCAGCGGGACATCGAGAAGGTCTTCCCCGCCGACGAGTACTCGGCCGTCGGCATCGCCGGCACCGCCGGTCTCGCCGTCGAGATGGTGAAGCTGTTCCAGCTGGAGCTGGAGCACTTCGAAAAGGTCGAGGGCGCCCAGCTGTCGCTGGAGGGCAAGGCGAACCGGCTGTCGACCATGATCCGCTCCAACTTGGGCATGGCCATGCAGGGTCTGGCCGTCGTCCCGCTCTTCGCGGGCTACGACGTGGACCGCGGCAAGGGCCGCATCTTCTCCTACGACGTGACCGGCGGCCGTTCCGAGGAGCACGGCTACGCGTCCACCGGCTCCGGTTCGATCTTCGCGCGCGGCGCCATGAAGAAGCTCTACCGGGACGACCTGGCCGAGGACCAGGCGACCACCCTGGTGGTGCAGGCCCTGTACGACGCGGCTGACGACGACTCGGCGACCGGTGGTCCCGATGTCGCCCGCCGGATCTACCCGATCGTCACCGTGATCACCGAGGACGGCTTCCGCCGGCTGACCGACCAGGAGTCCTCCGAGATCGCCCGCTCGATCCTGGAGCGGCGCCTGGAGCAGCCCGACGGCCCGCGGGCCGCGCTGCTGTAGGCGGCGGTCCGGTCTTATCAAGGTGATCCTGTGACTCCGACAGAAAGGGACGGATAACCGGTGTCGACGCCGTTCTATGTCTCCCCCCAGCAGGCCATGGCCGACCGGGCGGAGTACGCCCGCAAGGGCATCGCACGCGGTCGCAGCCTGGTCGTGCTGCAGTATGCCGACGGCATCGTGTTCGTCGGTGAGAACCCGTCCCGCGCGCTGCACAAGTTCAGCGAGATCTACGACCGGATCGGCTTCGCGGCCGCCGGCAAGTACAACGAGTACGAGAACCTGCGGATCGGCGGTGTGCGCTACGCCGACCTGCGGGGCTACACCTACGACCGGGACGACGTGACGGCGCGCGGTCTGGCGAACGTCTACGCGCAGACGCTGGGCACGATCTTCTCCTCCGCGGCGGAGAAGCCGTACGAGGTGGAGCTCGTCGTCGCGGAGGTCGGGGAGACGCCCGAGGGCGACCAGATCTACCGGCTGCCGCACGACGGCTCGATCGTCGACGAGCACGGTTCGGTGGCCGTCGGTGGCAACGCCGAGCTGATCAGCACCTACCTGGACCAGCGGCACCAGGACGGCATGACGCTGGCGGAGGCGCTGAAGCTGGCCGTGCAGGCGCTGTCCCGGGAGTCCAACGGCTCGCAGCGGGAGATCCCCACGGAGCGGCTCGAGGTGGCGGTGCTGGACCGGACGCGTCCGCAGAAGCGCAAGTTCAAGCGCATCGTCGGCCGTCAGCTCGGCCGGCTGCTGGAGGTCGGCGGCGCGTCCACCGAGGCCGAGAGCGCGGACGGCCCGGACGACTCCGACGAGGAGTGATTCCGCCCGGCTGATCCCTCCTGCCTGACCCGCAGTACCTGCCCCGGCCGATCCCTCGGCCGGGGCAGGGGTGTCTCAGGAGGCGCGCGGCGGGGCCGTGGAGCCCCGTACGACCAGTTCCACGGGGATGTCGCCCGCCTCGGGTTCCCGGCCGTCCAGGACGGCGAGGAGGGCTTGCATGCCGCGTTCCCCGAAGAGCTCGGCGTCCAGCCGGACGGTCGTCAGCTCCGGGTCGATGGCGGTGGCGAGGGCGAGGTCGTCCAGGCCGGTGACCGAGAGGTCCTCGGGGATGCGCAGGCCGAGGCGTCGGGCCGCCTTGTAGGCGCCGGCGGCGAGTTTGTCGTCGTCGCAGACCAGGGCGGTGGGGCGGGGGCCGGGCGCGGCGAGGGCGGTCTCGGCGGCGCGCTGGGCGCCCTCGATCGAGATGGGCGCGGGTGCCGTCGTCAGTGCGGCGCCCGGGACGGCGGCCACGCGGGCGTGCAGTTCGCGGGCGCGGACCTCGAAGGTCCAGGAGGGCACGTCCGCAGCGAGGTGCAGGAAGCGGCGGTGGCCGAGGCCCAGCAGGTGGTCGGCGATCTGGCGCACGCCGTCGGCGATGTCGAGGTTGACGGTGGCCGCGCCGAGGCTGCCGGCCGGGTCGCTGTCGAGCATGACCAGGGGCAGCTGGTCGCCGCGGATGTCGGTGAGGGCGTCGGCGGCCATGGAGGAGGCGATGACGCCGTCGAGGGCGGCCTGGGCGGAGGCGAAGGGGTCGCGGGCGGGGCCGATGCCTTCGGGGGAGGGGTACAGGACGACGCCGAAGCCGTGGGCGGCGGCGACGCGGGCGGCGCCGGTGTAGACACCGGCGAAGAACTCGGTGGTGAGCGCCGGGACGACCAGCAGGACCGTGCGGGTGCGGCCGAGGCGGAGATTGCGGGCGGCGAGGTTGGGCCGGTAGCCGAGCTCGCGGGCGGCCTGGCGGACCCGTTCGGCGGTGGCTTCGGAGACCCGGCCGCGCCATTTGTCGCCGAGCACGAGGGAGACCGCGGCCTGCGAGACGCCCGCGGCGTGGGCGACGTCACGGCTCGTGGGGCGCGTACTGCCTCGTACCACCGTGGGCCTGCGCTTTCGTCTGGACGTGTGAACAGCGCACATGGTACGTATGACGAAGGACGTTATACGTAAAACCTCATGGGTCACGGCGAGGAGTGGGCGAACATGGCCGCGGGATACCTGGAGATCCTCAGGGCGAGGCACGCCACGCGGCTGCTCGTCGGCACGCTGGTGGGCCGGCTGCCGAACGCCACCGCCGCCATCGCGATCGTGCTGTTCGTGCGCGCCGAGGGCGGCAGCTACAGCCTCGCCGGGGCGCTGGCCGCGGTCTACGGCGTCGCCAACGCCGTGGGGCAGCCGCTGCTCGGCAGGCTGGTCGACCTGCACGGGCAGCCGCGGGTGCAGCTGCCGTCCGCGGTCGTGTCGGCGCTCGCGATGGCCGCATTCGCCTTCGCGGGCATCGGGCCGCTGCCGCTCGCCTACGCGGCGGTCGCCGCCGCCGGTCTGTTCACGCCGCCGCTGGAGGGCGGACTGCGGGCGCTGTGGCCCTCGGTCCTGCCCAAGGAGGGGCAGGTGCACACGGCGTACGCCATGGACGCCGTGGCGCAGGAAGTGATGTTCACCGTCGGACCGTTGCTGGTGACGCTGTGCACGGCGCTGTGGTCCGCGCAGGCGGCGCTGCTCGTGCTGAACGTGATCGGTGTCCTCGGCGCGCTCTCCGTGGTCGTCTCGCCGCCCTCGCGCGCGTGGCGTTCGGCGCCGCGCGAGGCGCACTGGCTGGGCGCGCTGCGCTCGCCCGGACTGCTGGCGCTGCTGGCCGCGTTCCTGTTCGTCGGCATCGCGCTGGGCTCCATCACGGTCGCTTCGGTGCCGTACGCGGACGATCACGGCGGTGACGCGGTGTACGGCTGGCTGATGGCGGCGCTGGGGCTGGGCGCGCTGATCGGCGGCACCGTGTACGGGGCCCGGCAGTGGGCGGGGGAACCCGCGCGGCGACTGGCGGTCCTGACGGCCCTTCTGGCGGTGTGCTACCTGCCGCTGTTGCTGATGCCGGACACGGTTCCCATGGTGCTGCTGACGCTGCTGTCGGGTGTGTTCCTCGCGCCCTGTATCGCTTGTGCGTTTGTGCTCGTCGACCGGCACGCTCCCCGCGGGACGGTCACCGAGGCCTTCTCCTGGCTCGTGACCACGTTCACCGTCGGCGCGTCGGTCGGAACAGGGCTCACCGGCCCGGTCGTCGAGGCCGGTGGGGCCCTGTGGGGCTTCGCCGTTCCGGGGGCCGCGGGAGGCGTGTCCCTGCTGGTCCTGCTGGCCACCGGGCGGGTCCTGGCAGCGTCCGGGCAGGGGGCGGTGATTGCGGCTTCATCGGAAAATGATCCAAACCGTGCCGTCGAACCCCGTTTCAGCACAGGGGATCGGGCGTAATGTTCAGTCATGGACCGCCGCATTTTCGGGCTGGAGAACGAGTACGGCGTCACGTGCACGTTCAGGGGACAGCGCCGCCTGTCGCCTGACGAGGTGGCGCGGTACCTCTTCCGCCGTGTCGTGTCATGGGGCCGCAGCAGCAATGTCTTCCTGCGGAACGGCGCCCGCCTCTATCTCGACGTGGGCTCACATCCGGAATACGCGACACCCGAATGTGACAACGTGACCGAGCTGGTCACCCACGACAAGGCCGGCGAACGCATTCTGGAAGGGCTACTGGTAGACGCGGAACGACGCCTGCACGAGGAAGGAATCGCGGGCGACGTCTACCTCTTCAAGAACAACACCGACTCGGCCGGCAACTCCTACGGGTGCCACGAGAACTATCTCGTCGCCCGGCACGGGGAGTTCTCCCGGCTCGCGGACATCCTCATTCCGTTCCTGGTCACGCGCCAGCTGCTGTGCGGGGCGGGCAAGGTGCTGCAGACCCCGCGCGGGGCCGTGTACTGCGTGAGCCAGCGCGCCGAGCACATCTGGGAGGGTGTCTCCTCGGCGACGACCCGCTCCCGGCCCATCATCAACACCCGCGACGAACCGCACGCCGACGCCGAGCGCTACCGCCGGCTGCACGTCATCGTGGGCGACTCGAACATGTCCGAGACGACCATGCTGCTCAAGGTCGGCGCCACCGACCTGGTGCTGCGCATGATCGAGGCGGGCACGGTGATGCGGGACCTGACCCTGGAGAACCCGATCCGGGCGATCCGCGAGGTCAGCCATGACATCACCGGCCGCCGCAAGGTGCGGCTGGCCAGCGGCCGGGAGGCCTCCGCGCTGGAGGTGCAGCGGGAGTACTACGAGAAGGCCGTGGACTTCTGCGAGCGCCGCGGGATCCGCACCGGCACCGTCGAGCAGGTGCTGGAGCTGTGGGGCCGCACGCTGGACTCGATCGAGTCCGAGGACCTCGACCGCATCGGCACCGAGATCGACTGGGTCATGAAGTACCAGCTCATCGAGCGCTACCGCGCCAAGAACAACATGACCATGTCGCATCCGCGGGTCGCGCAGATAGACCTCGCCTACCACGACATCCACCGCCGTCGTGGCCTGTACTACCTGCTGGAGAAGAAGGGTCAAGCAGCCCGGATCTGCAACGACTTGAAGATCTTCGAAGGCAAGTCCGTTCCGCCGCAGACCACTCGGGCCCGGTTGCGCGGCGACTTCATCCGCAGGGCCCAGGAACAGCGCCGGGACTTCACCGTCGACTGGGTCCACCTCAAGCTCAACGACCAGGCTCAGCGGACCGTGTTGTGCAAGGACCCGTTCCGTTCCGTGGACGACCGGGTGGAGAAACTGATCGCCGGTATGTGAGCGACGCGTTCCGGCCGCTGTGCCGGAACGCAACGCGGGCGCCGTACGTTTCCCGTACGGCGCCCTTCTCACGCCGTAGAGTTGCGCGCACGCCATCTACAAGATCGACCGATTACGAGGCCCCCACCGTGCGCCGACGCTCACTTCTCATTGCCGTACCCGCCGGACTCGCCACGCTCGCCGCATGCGGGGACGAGGATTCCGGATCGAGCGAGGCGAGCGACAGCCCGTCACCCTCGGCCTCCCAGCCGTCGGCCGCGCCGTCGCCGAAGATCGTGGACGGCCCGTTGCCGGCGATCACCGCGGGCACGAAGCTCGGCGAGAAGCCGACCATCGCCAAGGGCAGCGGCGACCCGTCGAAGGACCTCGCCGTCAAGACGGTGATCGCGGGCAACGGCGGCACCGTCGCGGAGAACGACTACGTCCAGGCCAACTACCTCGGCCAGGTCTGGGCCACGGCGAAGGTCTTCGACAACTCCTACGACCGCAAGACCCCGCTGGTCATCCAGCTCGCCCAGGGCAGCATCATCGACGGCTGGCGCTACGCCCTGGCCGGCAAGAAGGTCGGCAGCCGCGTGCAGATGGCCGTCCCCCCGACCTGGGGCTACGGCACGCAGGGCAACAGCCAGGCGGGCATCAAGGGCACCGACACGCTGGTCTTCGTGGTGGACGTGCAGGGCACCTTCAACGCCAAGAGCTCCGCCAAGGGCACCGAGGTCGCCCAGGACAGCGTGGACCTGCCCAAGGTCGGCACCAACACCGACGGCAAGGCGCCCTCCATCGAGGTCCCGGACACCGACGCGCCGACGAAGCTGGTGGCGAGCTACGTCCTGGAAGGCGACGGCGAGAAGGTCGGCGCCGAGGACAGCGTGCTGGTGCAGTACAAGGGCGTGCTGTGGGACGGCGGCAAGGAGTTCGACGCCACCTACACCAACAAGCAGCTCGCCTCCTTCTCGCTCCAGCAGGTCGTCAAGGGCTGGGCGCAGGGTCTGACCGGCAAGAAGGTCGGCAGCCGTGTCCTCGTCGTCATCCCGCCGGACCTCGGTTACGGCGACAACCCCCCGCAGGGCAGCGGCATCAAGAAGGACTCCACGCTGGTCTTCTCGGTCGACATCCTGGCGAAGATGTGACCCCTTGGGGGATGTAAGACTGTGACCGTTGTCTCTACACCACAAGCATGGAGCTGAACACGTGAGCATCGACAAGCCGGAGATCGACTTCCCGGGTGGCGAGCCGCCGGCGGACCTCGAGATCAAGGACATCTGGGAGGGCGACGGCGAGGTGGCCCAGGCCGGCCAGACCGTCACCGTGCACTACGTCGGTGTCGCCTTCAGCACGGGCGAGGAGTTCGACGCCAGCTGGAACCGCGGTACCCCGTTCCGCTTCCCGCTCGGTGGCGGCCGCGTCATCAAGGGCTGGGACCAGGGCGTGCAGGGCATGAAGGTCGGCGGCCGCCGCCAGCTGACCATCCCGGCGCACCTCGCCTACGGCAACCAGAGCCCGACCCCGGCGATCAAGCCGGGCGAGACCCTGATCTTCGTGGTCGACCTCCTCGGGGTCTGATCACCCGGGTCTGATCACCCGGGTCCGGTCACTCCGGTCCGATCACTTGGGTCTGATCGTCGTACGACCGGACCCGATCACCTGGGGCCCATGCCTGTCCGGGCATGGGCCCTCGGCTTTTGCCGCGCCACCTGGGAGCGGTACGGTCATCGGTCGTAAGCACCATAGGGAAGGCGAAGGGCATCGATGGCCATTGCCAAGGCCGAGCGGCTCATGAATCTGGCGCTGTGTCTGCTCGGGACGCGGCGGCCGCTGAGCAAGCGCGAGCTGCGCGAGTCCATCGAGGCCTACCTGGAAGCCGGCTCCGACGACTCCTTCAACCGCATGTTCGAGCGGGACAAGGACGATCTGCGTGAGCTTGGTCTGGTCATCGAGACCGTGGAGAGCCTGGACGGCGAGATCGGCTATCTGGCCCGCCGGGACAGCAACCGGCTGCCGCCCATCACCCTGGACGCCGAGGAGGCCGCCGCCCTCGGTCTCGCCGCCAAGGTGTGGCAGCAGGTCCGGCTCGCCGGAGCGGCCAGCGGCGCCCTGCAGAAGCTGCGCGCGGCGGGACTGCCCGAGGACGTCGATCCCTACGAGGCTCATGGCGCGCTGGAGCCGCGGATCCCCGTGCACGAGGCCGCCTTCGAGCCGCTGATGCTGGCCTGCCGCGACCGCCGCCCGGTCGCCTTCGAGTACCGCAAGGCCACCGCCGCGCGCCCCGAGCCCCGGCATGTCGAGCCCTGGGCGCTGGAGTGCTGGCGCGGCCACTGGTACCTGGCGGGCTGGGACCGGGACCGGGGCGCCGAGCGGGTGTTCCGGCTCTCCCGGATCACCGGCAAGGTGCGCTCGCGCGGCGGCAAGTTCACCGTGCCGGTGCCGGATGTCGTCACCGTGCGGGAGACCGTCGCCGGATGGGCGGGGGAGACCGCGGACCGTTCCGCGGTGATCCGGCTGCGGACCGGCGCCGGGTACCCCTTGCGGGCGAAAGCCAGCCGGGTCCGGGAACTCGGCGACGGCTGGGACGAGTTGGAGATTCCGTACGGGCACGGCCTGGACGCCTGGCTGGTGGAGTTCGGTCCCGATGTCGTCGTGCTGGAGCCCGCCGAACTGCGGGCCGACGTGATGGACCGGCTGCGTGCCGTGGCCAAGGGCTGAGGGGGAGCGGACGAGGACTGTGGCAGGCAAACCGGTCAGGCACGTGAACGCCATCGACCAGACGCGGCGGATGCTCTCCCTGGTGACCTATCTCAGGGAGCGGCCCGGCGCCCGGGTCGAGGATGTCGCGCGCGCCTTCGGCATCACCGAGGACGAGCTGGTCTCGGACCTCGACGTGCTGCCCATGTGCGGCACCAGCTTCCGCGGCGGCGATCTGCTGGACATCGACACCGACGGCGAGCGCATCTGGTGGCACAACCCCGACGATGTCGCCGAGCCCCTGCGGCTCGCCTCCGACGAGGCGACCGCGCTGCTGGTCGCCGCCCGCGCGGTGTCCACGCTGCCCGGTCTGCGCGAGGGCGACCGGCAGGCGCTGCTGCGGGCCACCGCCAAGGTGGAGACCGCGGCCGGAGAGGCCGCCGGGGCCAGCGCCCGTCTCTCGGTGACCTTCGAGTCCGAGGGCGGTGTCTTCGCCGACGTGGACCGGGCGATCTCCGAGCGCCGCAGGCTGTGGATCCGCTATTACTCCCCGGCCCGCGACGAGGTCACCGAGCGCGAGATCGACCCGGTCCGCCTGGTCAGCGTCGGGCACACCTATGTGGAGGCCTGGTGCCGCCGCTCCGAGGCGCGCCGCACCTTCCGGCTCGACCGGGTCGCCGAGATCAGGATCCTCGACGAGCCGTCCGCGCCGCCCGAGGTGGAGCTGCGGGACCTCTCCGAGGGGCTGGTGCAGCCCGCCGCCGAGGACCCGGAGGTCATCGTCGAGGTCGGCCCGGGCGGGCGCTGGGTGGCGGAGTACTACCCGCACGACAGTGCGGATGAGCTGCCGGACGGCGGGCTGCGTATCTGTCTGCGGACGCCCGACCCCGCGTCGCTGAAGCGTCTCGCGCTCCGGCTCGGCCGGGAGGGCCGTATCGTCGCGCCGCCCGAGCTGGCCGAGAGCGCCCGCCGGGCGGCCCAGGAGGCGCTGGCGGCGTACGACGGGGTCGAGGCGCAGAGCACGCAGGACAACGGCATCCGGGAGTGAGCCGGAGGGGCGCCCCGGCACCGGCCGGGGGCGTCCCGGAGGCGGACGACCAGTCATGAGGGGTGGATGGGCTTGAGTGATTCCGTGGTGCCCGGTGCGTCGGTGGCGTCCGCGTTCGCGGGGATGCGGGGTGTGAGCCCCGTGCGGTTCCGGGCCGGCTGTCCGGACTGCCGCGGGCGGTTCGAACTCGCCGCGAGCGCGCTGCGGCTGGCCATCGGTGCCACCAGCCGCACCACCTTCTACTCCTTCACCTGCCCGGAGTGCGGGGCGTCCGTGCGCAAGCCGGCCGGGGAGCGGATCGTCGAGCTGCTCACCGGCGGTGGGGTCCGTACCCTGCGGCTGCACTCGACCCTCTAGGCTCGGCGTCATGTTCTGGCCGATGTTCGCGATCGCTGTGGGTTTCCTGGGTCTTGCCGTTCTCGGTGTGCTCGCGGTGCGGGTCTTCCTGGAGGCGCAGCGCCTCGGCAGGCAGGTCTCGGACTCCGCACGGCGCATCAACAGGGCGGCGGAGGATCTGGAGCGGGCCGCGGTGAGCACGGCGCGGGCCGCGGACGCCCTGTGAGTCCGGCTCGGAACCGGCTGTGAGTCCTGCGCCGCATGCGTTTTGGGCCGCTTCGCCCTGTCAACTTGCCGCCTGCGGCAGGTACGCTGCTGGTCGCGGCTCGGAGAACGAGGCCCGGACCGCGGACCGGGAGTACGCACAGGGATTGCCTCACGTTCACCCCTGAGCGTTACGATCGCTGTCGGCACCATCGTTCGGACATGTGTCCGACCGGTCGGACAGCTCCCCACCCAAGCCGCCTCGGTGAGAAGGTAAAGACTTATGTTCGGAAGGCTCGGAGCTCCCGAGATCATTCTCATCCTCGTCGTCATCATCCTGCTGTTCGGCGCGAAGAAGCTTCCGGACATGGCTCGGTCGCTCGGCAAGTCCGCCCGCATCCTCAAGAGCGAGGCCAAGGCGATGAAGGACGAGGGCAAGACCCCCGCCCCGGCCGACCCGCCGAACAACGACGAGCAGCCCCCGGCTCAGCGCGTCATCCAGGCCTCGCCCGGCGACGTGACCAGCTCGCGCCCGGTCACCGAGCCGACGGACACGACCAAGCGCTGACGCAGGGCCGGTGACCTCCGGCCCGCTGCACGAGATGGGAACGTGGGTTGCTGAAGCCTGCCCGCAACAAGGAGAAGGATCCCGAGGGGCGGATGCCCCTCGCGGAACACCTTCGTGAGCTCCGCAACCGGCTCGCGAAGGCGCTGCTGGCCATCGTCGCCGTGACGATCGCCGCCGCCTTCTTCTACATGGACATCATCAGCTTCTTCACCAAGCCGATCCTCGAGTCGGTCGGCTGTGCGAAGAGCTTCGAGGAACTGGCCAGGACCAGCACCGAGGAGCAGTGCGCGCAGATCACCATCAACGGTCTGCTCACCCCCTTCACGCTGGCGCTGAAGGTGTCGCTGATGGCCGGCGTCGTGCTGGCCTCGCCGATCTGGCTCTACCAGCTCTGGGCCTTCGTCGCCCCGGGCCTGCACCGGCACGAGAAGAAGTACGCGTACGCCTTCGTCGCCACCGGCTTCCCGCTCTTCCTGATGGGCGCCTTCTTCGCCTACAAGGTGCTGCCCACCACCGCGAAGGTGCTGATCGAGTTCACCCCGTTCGGCGTCGAGAACCTGCTGCCGCTCGACGATCTGCTCGACCTCGTCACGCGCATGGTGGTCGTCTTCGGCCTCTCCTTCGAGCTGCCGCTGCTGCTGGTCATGCTCAACTTCAGCGGCGCGATCACCGGCAAGCGCATGCTCGGCTGGTGGCGCGGGATGATCATGGGCATCACCGTGTTCGCGGCCGTCGCGACCCCGAGCACCGACCCGCTGACCATGCTGGCGCTCGCCGGGCCCATCTGGATCCTGTACTTCGCGGCCGTCGCCGTCTCCCTGCTCAACGACCGTCGCAGGCGCCGCCGCGACGCGCTGGGCCCCGCCGACGACGAGGCCTCCGAGCTCGATCTCACGCCCGAGGCGGTCGGCGAGGTCGAGCCCGTCTCCGCCGGCCGGGCGCTGCCCGAGCAGGCGACCGCCGAGCGCATCAACGGTTATGACGACGTGACCTGAGGAGCGCGGGGCAGCTCATAGGGTCTGATCCGTGAGCAGCGAGATCACTCTCTTCGTCAATCCCACCGCGGGCCGCGGCCGGGGCGCCCGTGCGGCGCAGCCGGCCGCCGCCGCTTTTCAGGACGCGGGATTCACCGTACGGACGGTCATCGGGACGGACGCCGGGGACGCCCTGGCACGCGCGCGTGCGGCCGTCGAGGACGGCACCGGGGCGCTGGTCGCGGTCGGCGGTGACGGGATGGCCAACCTCGCGCTCCAGGCCGTCGCCGGCACGCGCACCCCGCTCGGCCTGGTCGCGGTCGGCACCGGCAACGACCTCGCCCGCGCGCTGGGCCTGCCGGTGCGGGACCCGGCCGCCGCGGGCCGGGTGATCGCCGAGGGGCTCAAGGGCGCGCGGCTGCGCGACATCGACCTCGGACGGGTCGGCGACCGCTGGTTCGGCACCGTCCTCGCCTCCGGCTTCGACTCCCGGGTCAACGACCGCGGCAACCGGATGCGCCGCCCGTCCGGCCGCCTGAAGTACGACCTCGCGATGCTCGCCGAGCTGGCCGCCTTCCGGCCCTTCCCGTACCGGGTCACCCTCGACGGCGGCGAGGTACGCGAGATCGAGGCCACGCTGGTGGCGGTCGGGAACGGTCCGTCGTACGGCGGCGGCATGCGGATCTGTCCCGGCGCCGACCTCACCGACGGGCTTTTCGACATCACCATCGTCGGGGACTGCTCCCGCGCCACCCTGCTGAGGGTCTTCCCGAGCGTCTACCGGGGCGGGCACGTCACCCATCCCAAGGTCACCGTGGTGCGGGCCGCGCAGGTCGAGATCGCCGCCCGTGACATCACCGGGTACGCGGACGGGGAGCCGCTCGGGCCGCTGCCGCTGATCGCGCGCTGCATACCGGGGGCGGTGCGGGTCGTAGGGCCGTGAGCTGCGCGGATCCGGGGTTCACGGAACCCGGATCCGGATAATGATCGTCCTGTTGTCAGTGGGGCCCGGTACGCTCGAAAGCACGATGACAGAGGACCTCTCACCGGCCGAGCGGTATGCGGCTGCCCGTCTGCGGGCCGCCGAGCAGGCCACCGCGCTCGCCTCCTTCCGCGAGATGTACGACTTCGGCCTCGACCCCTTCCAGATCGAGGCCTGCCAGGCGCTCGAAGCGGGGAAGGGCGTGCTGGTGGCCGCCCCCACCGGTTCCGGCAAGACGATCGTGGGCGAGTTCGCCGTCCACCTCGCCCTGCAGCAGGGCAAGAAGTGCTTCTACACGACGCCCATCAAGGCGCTGTCGAACCAGAAGTACGCCGACCTGTGCCGCCGTTACGGCGCGGACAAGGTCGGCCTGCTCACCGGCGACAACAGCGTCAACTCCGGCGCCCCCGTGGTCGTGATGACCACCGAGGTGCTGCGGAACATGCTGTACGCGGGCTCGCAAACCCTCATCGGCCTCGGGTACGTGGTCATGGACGAGGTGCACTACCTTTCCGACCGCTTCCGCGGTGCCGTATGGGAAGAGGTGATCATCCACCTGCCCGAGTCGGTGACCCTGGTGTCCCTCTCGGCCACCGTGTCCAACGCCGAGGAGTTCGGCGACTGGCTGGACACCGTCCGCGGTGACACCGAGGTGATCGTCTCCGAGCACCGGCCCGTGCCGCTGTTCCAGCATGTGCTGGCCGGCCGCCGGATGTACGACCTGTTCGAGGAGGGCGAGGGGCACAAGAAGGCCGTCAACCCCGATCTGGCGCGGCTGGCGCGCATGGAGGCGACCCGGCCGTCGTACCAGGACCGCAGACGCGGGCGCGCGATGCGCGAGGCCGACCGCGAGCGGGAGCGCAGGCAGCGCTCGCGGGTGTGGACACCGAGCCGGCCCGAGGTCATCGAACGCCTCGACGCCGAGGGGCTGCTGCCCGCCATCACCTTCATCTTCAGCCGCGCCGCCTGCGAGGCCGCCGTGCAGCAGTGTCTGTACGCCGGACTCCGGCTCAACGACGACGATGCGCGGGCGAGGGTGCGCGCCCTGGTCGAGGAGCGCACGGCGTCCATCCCGACCGAGGATCTGCACGTCCTCGGCTACTACGAATGGCTGGAGGGCCTGGAGCGCGGTATCGCCGCCCACCACGCGGGCATGCTGCCGACCTTCAAGGAGGTCGTGGAGGAGCTGTTCGTCCGCGGTCTGGTGAAGGCCGTCTTCGCCACCGAGACGCTGGCGCTCGGCATCAACATGCCCGCGCGCTCGGTGGTGCTGGAGAAGCTCGTCAAGTGGAACGGCGAGCAGCACGCCGACATCACCCCGGGTGAGTACACCCAGCTCACCGGGCGTGCGGGGCGGCGTGGCATCGACGTCGAGGGCCATGCGGTCGTGCTGTGGCAGCGGGGGATGAGCCCGGAGCACCTCGCGGGGCTCGCCGGCACGCGTACGTATCCGCTGCGCTCCAGCTTCAAGCCGTCGTACAACATGGCGGTCAACCTCGTCGAGCAGTTCGGGCGGCATCGCTCGCGCGAGCTGCTGGAGACGTCGTTCGCGCAGTTCCAGGCCGACAAGTCGGTCGTCGGGATCTCCCGGCAGGTGCAGCGCAACGAGGAGGGCCTGGAGGGCTACAAGGCCTCCATGACCTGCCACCTCGGCGACTTCGAGGAGTACGCGCGGCTGCGCCGCGAGCTGAAGGACCGGGAGACGGAGCTGGCCCGCCAGGGCGTGGCCCAGCGCCGCGCCGAGGCCGCGGTGGCGCTGGAGAAGCTCAAGCCGGGTGACGTCATCCATGTCCCGACCGGCAAGTACGCCGGGCTCGCGCTGGTGCTGGACCCGGGGCTGCCCGCCGGGCGGTCCAACGGCCACCGGGGCTTCGAGCACCACGACGGGCCGCGCCCGCTGGTGCTCACCGCCGAGCGGCAGGTCAAGCGGCTGGCGTCGATGGACTTCCCGGTGCCGGTGGAGGCGCTGGAGCGGATGCGGATCCCCAAGTCCTTCAACCCGCGCTCCCCGCAGTCCCGCCGGGACCTGGCGTCGGCGCTGCGCACCAAGGCCGGGCACATCCCGCCGGAGCGGGCCCGCAAGAAGCGCTCGGAGGCCGCCGACGACCGGGAGATCGCCCGGCTGCGCACCGCGCTGCGCGCGCACCCCTGTCACGGGTGCGACGACCGTGAGGACCACGCCCGCTGGGCCGAGCGCTACCACCGGCTGATGCGGGACACCTCGCAGCTGGAGCGGCGGATCGAGGGACGCACCAACACCATCGCGCGGACCTTCGACCGGATCGTCGCGCTCCTGACCGAGCTGGACTACCTGCGGGGCAACGAGGTCACCGAGCACGGCAAGCGGCTCGCGCGGCTGTACGGCGAGCTCGATCTGCTGGCCAGTGAGTGCCTGCGGGCGGGCGTCTGGGAAGGGCTCGCCCCCGCCGAACTCGCCGCGTGCGTCTCCGCCCTGGTGTACGAGGCCCGGGTCGGCGACGACGCGATGGCGCCGAAGGTGCCGTCCGGGAAGGCGAAGGCCGCGCTCGGCGAGATGGTCCGGATCTGGGGGCGCCTGGACGCCCTCGAGGAGGACTTCCGGATCAGTCAGACCGAGGGCGTCGGACAGCGGGAGCCGGATCTCGGGTTCGCCTGGGCCGCGTACGAGTGGGCCGGCGGCAAGGGCCTGGACGAGGTGCTGCGCGAGGCGGAGATGCCCGCGGGTGACTTCGTGCGCTGGTGCAAGCAGGTGATCGACGTGCTGGGCCAGATCGCGGCGGCGGCGCCGGGGGAGGGGTCGACCGTGGCGAAGGCCGCCCGCAAGGCGGTCGACCAGTTGCTGCGGGGAGTCGTGGCGTACTCCTCGGTGGGGTGACGGCACGGCCGCACAGGGCCGGACGAAGGGCGGGGCGGGACACGGGATGCCGTGTCCCGCCCCGCCCTTCGTGTGCCACGGGAGCGGCGTTCACCCGTCACGGTGAGTGTTTTCGCACCGGCGTACGCCGTGACGCGGAGTGTGCGATTGATTCCCCAGCGTGCAAATGGAGTTGAGAGTACTCCTGCCGCGGGGGTGATTTCAGGTGCTTGCTGAATATGACACGGCGATGATCCGGTCGGACTAAGCTCGCCCGCAGCGCACCGAGTTGAGGCGTATTCGTGCGCTTGTTCCCCAAACCTCCCGTAGATGCAGAACGTTCCATGACGTACCCCCCTGCAAGTTCCCCCGACTCCGAGCCGATTCCTTTCAGAGGGCCCACATGGTGAGTGTTCAACCCCCTCCCGCCTCCCAGCCGCGGCGGCGTGAACTGCCCTACGCGCGCGTGCTGTTGCCGCCGGCCATACTGATGGCCGCGGCGACCGGAGCCGCCGCCGCCCTGGTGACGGGGCCGGCCCGGGCGGCCGTCGGCTGGTGCGGCGCCGTCGCCACGGTCCTGGTGATCGCCACGGCGGCCGAAGTCGTGCGCCGCGGCCGCGCCCTGCGCAGCGTGCGCGAGGAGCACGCCCGTGACACCGCGTACCTGGAGCGGCGGGTGGCCGCCCACGAGTACCAGATGGACCGGCTCGCCCGGGAGATCGTGCCTGTCGCGATCGACTACATGCACCGCGGGAATTCCCCCGCAGAGGTGATTCAGCACCTGGGCGAGCTCGACCCGTCCTACCGTGAACTCACCCCGCCGGAACTGTCGTTGATCGAGCGGGTGCTCTACATCATCGACCACGAGGAACAGCTGCGGGACTCCACCCAGCGCTCCTTCGTCAACATCGCCCGCCGCGTCCAGGCGATCGTGCACCAGCAGAACAAGGAACTCCTCGAGATGGAGGAGGACCACGGCCGCAACCCCGAGGTCTTCGACGACCTGCTGCGCATCGACCACGGCACCGCGCTGATCGGCCGGCTCGCCGACTCCATCTCCGTCCTCGGCGGCGGCCGCCCGGGCCGTCAGTGGCCCGAACCCGTCGCGCTCTACAGCGTGCTGCGCGGCGCCATGTCGCGCATCCTGGAGTACCGGCGCATCTCGCTGGACAACATCGCCAAGGTCAACATCCGCGGCATCTCCGTCGAGCCGGTCATCCACGCCGCCGCCGAACTCCTCGACAACGCCACCCGCTACTCGCCGCCGCAGACCAAGGTGCACGTCACGGCCAGCGAGGTGCAGACCGGCGTCGCCATCGAGATCGAGGACGCCGGCGTCAGCCTCAGCGAGGAGGCCCGCGCCAAGGTCGAGGGCATGCTGGAAGCCGCCAAGGCCGGCATCGACCTCCAGGAGCTCGGCGACACCCCCCGCCTCGGCCTCGCCGTCGTCGGCCGGCTGTGCACCGCCTTCGACATGCAGGTGTCGCTGCGCACGTCGGCGTACGGCGGCGTCCGCGCCGTCCTCATCGTGCCGCGCGAGATGATCACCAGCGAGCCCGCGCCCGGCTACGCCCACGGCATCGGCGCCACCGCCGCCCCGCTGCCGGAACTCGGCGCGCTCGAAGGTCCCAAGCGCAAGCCCAAGAAGCGCCGCCCCACCAACCCGCGCATCCCCGCCGGGCTCTCCCTGGAGGACGACGTCCCGGTCGTCACCGAGTGGACACCGGGCGGCCTGCCGCAACGCCGCAGCCGGGTCAAGACCCCGCTCAGCGAGCGGATCGCCCAGCAGGCCAAGCTCGAACGCGAGGACCAGGAACGGATCGCCCGCGGCGAGAAGCCCGTGTGGGGCGACGCCATCAAGCCGCCCGCCCCCGAGCCGGCGCCGGAGGACGACACCCCGCCCGGACTGTGGGTGGAGGCCTTCTGGGAGGGCCTCAAGCGCGACCCCGATCCCAACGCATTCCGCCAGCCGACCAATGAACCGGCCCACGCCCCGGCCGATGACGAGGGGGACCTCAAGTGATCCAGCAACGAGCCAACTTCGACTGGATGCTCAAGGATCTGGCCGACGGCGTACCCGGCATCGAGATGATCGTCGTGCTCTCCGCCGACGGCCTGCGCATCGCCCGGCACGGCGGCGACACCGACGCCGCCGACCGGGTCGCCGCGGCCTGCGCGGGCCTGCAGAGCCTGGCGAGCGCCGTCGCGCACGAGATCCCGGACAGCGACGGCAAGATGAAGCTGGTCATCATCGAGATCAACCGCGGCTACTTCTATCTGATGGCCGCGGGCCCCAACGCCTATCTCGCGGTGCTCTCCGACACGTTCGCCGAACCCGGTCTGATGAGCAACCGCATGCGGGACCTGGTGGACCGGATCGGACCGCATCTGACCAGCCCGCCCCGGCACAATGGGCAGACCGTATGACTCCTCCGCAACGCCAGCGGCGGTCCCCGAAGGCACCGCCCGTCGCGCAGCCGGCCAAAGAGGGCGAGCGCAGGAATCCCGAGCGGATGTTCGTGGTCGGCGGCGACGGCGAGTTGCGCGCCGACCTCGACCTGGTCACCTTAATCACGGCGCGCGCCGATCCACCGCCCTCCGCGACGCCCGAGCAGACGGCGCTGCTCCGGCTCTGCACGGCCCCCCTGTCGGTGGCCGAGCTGTCCGCCTATCTCAACCTCCCGTTCAGCGTGGTGACCGTGGTGCTCACCGACATGCTGGCGGACGAACTGGTGCAGGCGCACAAGCCGCTGGTGCGGCAGTCGGTCGCCGACCGTTCCCTCCTCGAAGCGGTGATGCATGGACTTCAAAAGCTCTGACACCATCCCGGGACCACGCGCCGAGGACCGGCTGCCGCAGACGGCACAGGCCGCGGTGAAGATCGTGATCGTGGGCGGTTTCGGCGTCGGCAAGACGACCATGGTCGGTTCGGTCAGCGAGATCAGGCCGCTGACCACCGAGGAGACCATGACGCAGGCCGGGATCGGCGTCGACGACAACTTCGGTTCCGACACCAAGACCGCCACCACCGTCGCCATGGACTTCGGCCGCATCAGCATCACCGAGAAGCTGGTCCTCTACCTCTTCGGCACCCCCGGCCAGGAGCGCTTCTGGTTCCTGTGGAACGGCCTGTTCGAGGGCGCCCTGGGCGCGGTCGTGCTGATCGACACGCGCCGGCTGGAGGTCAGCTTCGACGTCATAGGGCGACTCGAGGAGCGCGGGGTGCCCTTCGTGGTCGCCGTCAACTCCTTCCCGGACGCGCCCCGTTACCCCGTCGAGGAGCTGCGCCAGGCGCTCGACCTGCCCCCGGAGATCCCCATCGTGGACTGCGACGCCCGCCGCCGCGCCTCCAGCCGGGACACCCTCATGACCCTGATGCGCTTCCTGCACTCGCTCGCCATGACGGGCGCGCTGACCTGACCGATGTACCCCGAACCCCCCGACACCGGATCCACTTCGGAGCGACCACGTGACGCCTGAATCCCACTCCCTCACCGGCACGGACGACCCGCGCTCCGGCCCGCCGCCCGGTTGCCCCGCCCATCGCCTCGGGCCCGGGGGACTGCGCCGGCTCTACGGTCCCGACGCGGAGGACCTGGACGAGCTGTACGAGGAACTGCGCGAGGAGCACGGGCCGGTGGCGCCGGTGCTGCTCCACGACGACGTGCCGATGTGGGTGGTGCTCGGCCACGCCGAGAACATGCACATGGTCCGCACCCCCTCGCAGTTCTGCCGGGACAGCCGCATCTGGACCCCGCTGCTGGAGGGGATGGTCAAGCCCGACCATCCCCTGATGCCGCACATCGCCTGGGAGCCGATCTGCTCCTACGCCGAGGGCGACGAGCACCTCAGGCTGCGCGGGGCGGTCACCGGCGCCATGTCCACCATCGACCACCGCGGCATCCGGCGGTACATCAACCGGTCCACCCAGCGCCTGGTCAACCAGTTCTGCGAGCAGGGCAGGGCGGATCTGGTCGGCCAGTTCGCCGAGCATCTGCCGATGGCGGTGATGTGCGAGATCCTCGGCATGCCCGAGGAGTACAACGACCGGATCGTGCAGGCCACCCGGGACATGCTGCGCGGCACCGAGACCGCCATCGCCAGCCACGGCTACGTCATGGGCGCGCTGCAGCGGCTCACCGAGCGCCGCCGGGTCGAGCCCGCCGACGACTTCGCCAGCCAGCTGATGAGCCACCCGGCCCGGCTGACCGACGACGAGGTCACCAAGCACCTCTGGGTCGTGCTGATGGCGGCCTACGAGGCCACGGCCAACCTGATCGCCAATGTGCTGCGCATGGTCCTCACCGACCCCGGCTTCCGTGCCCAGTTGAACGGCGGCCAGATGACGGTGCCCGAGGCGGTCGAGCAGTCCCTGTGGGACGAGCCGCCGTTCAGCACCGTCTTCGCCTATTACGCCAAGCACGACACGGAGTTGGGCGGCCAGCGCATCCGCAAGGGCGACGGCCTCCTCTTCGGCATCGCGCCGGGCAACGTCGACCCCCGGGTCCGGCCCGACCTCGCCGCCAACATGCAGGGCAACCGCTCCCACCTCGCCTTCGGCGGCGGTCCGCACGAATGTCCCGGCCAGGACATCGCCCGTGGCATCGCCGACGTCGGCGTCGACGCGCTGCTGATGCGCCTGCCGGACGTCCGGCTCGACTGCCCCGAGGAGGAGCTGTCCTGGCGTCAGTCGATCTCCTCCCGGCACCTGGTGGAGCTCCCGGTCCGCTTCGAGCCGAAGCCGCAGCAGGACGTGACGATGAAGCCGAGCCTGAACCAGATGCCGGCCCCGCGGCCGGCGTGGCAGATCAGCACGGCTCCGCGCCCGCAGCCGGGATCCGCGGGCCGGCCGGCGCCCGTGCCCCAGCCGGCGCCCGCTGTCCCGCCGCCGGTCCCCACGCCCGAACCGCCGCGCAGGCCGGGCGCATGGCGCCGCCTGGTCAGCTGGTGGAGGGGTTACTGACCGGCCCAGCCGGCGTACGACGTCCAGGCACCGAGCGCCCGTCCGCTGCGGAAGCGGTGCTCCGCCCCCGTGACCGGATCGGTGAACTCCAGTGCCCGCGCGAGCAGTTGCAGCGGTCGCCGGAAGTCACCGGCCGGGGCGGGGGCGGCCACCGCCGGATAGAGCGGATCGCCGAGGATGGGGACCCCGAGGGCGTTCATGTGGACCCGCAGCTGATGGGTCTGGCCGGTGGCGGGTAGCAGCCGGTACCGTCCGAGCCCGTCGCCCCGGTGCTCGATCAGCTCGACCCGGCTGACGGCGTTGATCTCGCCCGCCACCTCCCGGGCGGCGAGTTCCCCGCGCTCCTTGGTGATCCGGCTGCGCACGGTCGTGGGCAGGGCGAGAAAGGAGTCGTACGGGGCGACGGCCTCGTACTCCTTGTGGACCCGCCTGTCGCGGAACAGTGTCTGGTAGGCGCCCCGCTCCGTGGGGCGGACGGTGAACAGCACGAGTCCGGCGGTGAGCCGGTCGAGCCGGTGCGCGGCGCCGAGGGTCGGCAGCTCCAGCTCGCGTCGCAGCCGGGCCAGCGCGGTCTCCCTGATGTGGCTGCCGCGCGGGGTGGTGGCGAGGAAGTGCGGCTTGTCGACGACGACGATGTGTTCGTCGCGGTGGACGATCTCCAGCGGGAACGGCACGGGCACCTCGTCCGGCGGCTCGCGGTGGAACCACACGAACGCCCCCGGCACATAGGCGGCGTCGCCCTCGACGGGCCGCCCGTCGGCCCCGACGAACAGCCCGGCCTCGAACATGCGGTCGATGACCCCGTCCCCGGCGGCGAGCCGCTCCACCAGATGCTCCCGCACGGTGGCCCAGTCACCCCCGCCCGGCAACCGCACCCGCACCGGATCGACCCCGTCGCGCTGGGGCAACGGGGAGGGCGGGGGAGAGGTCCTGCGGCGCATGGGGACCAAGGGTAGGGGGACCAGGGGTGCGGCGGGGGTGCGTGGGCGGTCCCGCGGAGGCTCCGGTGACGTTCCCCGTCCGGCTCAGGCGGCCGGCTTGCCTTCCTGTTCCGCTTCGATGCGGGCGTTCCACTCCCGCTTCGACGCCTGCCAGCCGTCCTCGTTGTGGCCGAGGCGCCAGTAGCCGGAGATCGAAAGGTCCTCGCGGGGGACCTCGCGCTCGACGCGCAGCAGGCGGCGCAGCTCCTTCACGAAAGCGGCCTCGCCGTGCACGAAGGCGTGCACCCGGCCCTCCGGGAAGGGCAGCGCGCGGACGGCCTCGGTGACGGCCGCGCCGACCGGGCGGTCCCCGCGGTGCAGCCAGGTCACGGGCACATCGGAGTCGATCTTCTGCTCCTCCTCCGGTCCCGCGATCTCCACGAAGGCGTGCGCCGTGGCGCCGGCCGGCAGTGCTTCCATGGCGCAGGCGATGGCCGGCAGGGCGCTCTCGTCGCCGACGAAGAGATGCCAGTCGGCGGTGGCGTCCGGGGCGTACGCGCCGCCCGGTCCCATGAACCGCACGGTCTCGCCGGGCCGGGCGCGCAGTGCCCAGGGCCCCGCGAGGCCCTCGTCGCCGTGGATCACGAAGTCCAGCGTCAGCTCACGGTGCTCGGGGTCCCAGGCGCGCACGGTGTAGGTGCGCGTCACCGGCCACTGCTCGCGGGGGAACTCCGCCCGGATCCGCTCCAGGTCGAAGGGCTCCGGATAGGTCACCCCGTCGGGGCCGAAGAGGAGTTTCACATAGTGGTCCGTGCAGGTGTCGGCCGAGAAGTCCGCCAGGCCCTCCCCGCCGAGCACCACGCGCTGCATGTGCGGGGTCAGCCGTTCGGTACGGACGACCTGCGCGGAATGGGGCTTGCGCGGCTTGCGGGCAGGGCGTTCTGCCATGACGGCCTCCCTCGAATAAGCTTAGGGTTACCTAAGTTAGCACCTTCGTCCGCCGAATGGTTCCTGCGGCAAAGCGTGTGAAGGAGAATTTAAGGGACGAATTCCCAGCCCAGCGAACCTCATTCACTCGATGGGGAACGCCCTTCACGCCCCCAGCGTCGTCAGCAGACGCCCCAGGGATCCCCCGAGCCCCCAGCGCTCCGCCAGCCCCTGAAGTGCGGCCTCATCACGCGGTGCGCGCGGCAGTGCGGTGTCCACGTCCGGCAGCGGGACGTCGTTTGCGACCCGCACGACCGTCGGCGCCACCGCGACGTACGGCCGCGCCTCGTCGAGCCGCTTGCGCTGCGACGGGGTGAGCTTCGCCTTCGGGTCGTCCAGCGCCGCCATGATCCCCGCCAGATCCCCGAACTCGGTGAGCAGCTTGGCCGCCGTCTTCTCCCCGATGCCCGGCACGCCGGGCAGCCCGTCGCTCGGGTCGCCGCGCAGCAGCGCCAGATCCACGTACCCGCGGCCGTCGACGCCGTACTTCTCGCGCAGCCATGCCTCGTCGGTGAGCTGGAGCGTGCCCACGCCCTTGAGCGGGTAGAGCACCCGGACCCCCCGCTCGTCGTCCACCAGCTGGTACAGGTCGCGGTCCCCGGTGACGATGTCCACCGGGCCCTTCGCCCGCGCGGTGAACGTGCCGATCACATCGTCCGCCTCGTACCCGGCGACCCCCACGCGCGCGATGCCGAGCGCGTCCAGGACCGCCTCGATCACCGGCACCTGCGGCGAGAGCGTGTCCGGCACGACCTCCTCGTCGGGGCCGGCCTCATGCTCCTCGGCCACCCGGTGCGCCTTGTACGAGGGGATCAGGTCCACCCGCCACTGCGGCCGCCAGTCGGCATCCATGCAGGCCACCAGCGCGTCCGGGTGGTGGTCCTTCACCAGGCGGTCGATGAAGTCCAGCAGCCCGCGCACGGCGTTCACCGGGGTGCCGTCCGGGGCCTTCACGGAGTCCGGCACGCCGAAGTAGGCGCGGAAATAGAGCGAGGCGGTGTCGAGGAGCATCAGTCGTCCGGTCACGCCACGCATCATGCCGTACCCCACTGACAAGGGCCTGACCGGCGCATCGGGTCACGTCAGGCTCGTCCACTGTGGGCTGGACCACTTGTGCGTTTGGGTCCGGGCGAGAAGGGCAGGCGCGGGCTCGGAGCGAAGCCGCCACGTGTGCCGCGTCGCTCCCTCTTTATTGAGCTCTTTGCCGTCGAGGACGAGAAGGTAAGCGTGTCAGCCAGGCTGGAAGCCGAACATCTGTACAAGGTGTTCGGTAGACGACAGGACGAGGCAGTGGAGCGGCTCCGAGCCGGGGCCGACCGGGAGGAACTGCGCGCCGACGGCACCACTGCGGCCGTCATCGACGCCTCCTTCACCGTGGAACCGGGCCAGATCTTCGTCGTCATGGGCCTGTCCGGCTCCGGCAAGTCCACGCTGCTGCGGATGCTCAACGGCCTGCTGGAACCGACCGCGGGACAGGTCCGCTTCGACGGCCAGGACCTGACCGCGCTCAGCGCCCGCGCACTGCGCGAGGTCCGGGCCAGGAAGATCAGCATGGTCTTCCAGCACTTCGCGCTCTTCCCGCACCGCAGCGTCGTCGAGAACGCCGCGTACGGCCTGGAGGTCCAGGGCGTCCCCAAGGCGGAGCGGCTCGCACGGGCCACCGAAGCCTTGGAGCTGTGCGGCCTGGCGGGCTGGGAGAAGTCCTGGCCCGACGAGCTGTCCGGCGGCATGCAGCAGCGCGTCGGCCTCGCCCGCGCACTCGCCACCGACGCCGACCTGCTGCTGATGGACGAGTCCTTCAGCGCGCTGGACCCGCTGATCCGCCGTGACATGCAGGACCAGCTGCTGGAGCTGCAGACCGAGCTGAAGAAGACCATCGTCTTCATCACCCACGACCTCAACGAGGCCATGCGCCTGGGCGACCGCATCGCCGTCATGCGCGACGGCCGCATCGTCCAGACCGGCACCGCCGAGGACATCCTGGTGCGCCCCGCCGACGACTACGTCGCCTCCTTCACCCAGGACGTCGACCGCTCCCGCGTGCTCACCGCCTCCTCCGTCATGAACCGCGACGTCCGCGGCGACGAGGCCGACTGCGCCTGCGCCACCGCGACGCCCGACACCCCCTTCCACGACCTGTGCGCCCTCAGCGCCCGCCTCTCCCACCCGGTCGCGGTGCTGGACGACGAGGAACAGCTGGTCGGCGTCGTGCCCCGGCAGCGGCTCGTCGGCTTCCTCGGCGACGAGACCGCCGAACCGGAGCCGTGCCCGGCCCCCCGGGACAAGGGCGGAGAGAAGGTGACCGCCCGTGCCTAGGATCCAGTTCGGTTCATGGGTCAACGACGCGGTCGAGTGGCTCACCACTCACATGGGCTGGCTGTTCGACTTCCTGGAGCAGGTCTTCCGCGGCGCCTACGAGGGTGTCGACGCCGTCCTCCAGGCGCCCGAGCCGCTGCTGCTCACGGGCATCTTCGCGGTGATCGCCTGCTGGCTGCGCGGCACCCTCGCCGGTGTCCTCACCTTCGTCGGCTTCGCCTTCGTGATCTCCCTCGATCTGTGGGAGGACGCGATGGTGACCCTGTCCCTGGTCCTCGTCGCCACCCTCATCGCGCTGGTGATCTCGGTGCCGCTCGGCATCTGGGCGGCACGCTCCAACCGGGTCAGCGCGATCGTGCGGCCCGGCCTGGACCTGATGCAGACGCTCCCGGCGATGGTCTACCTGATCCCGGCGATCCTCTTCTTCGGCAGCGGCGCCGCCGCGGGCATCGTCGCCACCCTCGTCTTCGCGCTCGCCCCCGGTGTGCGCATGACCGAACTCGGCATCCGCCAGGTCGACAAGGAACTCGTCGAGGCCGCCGAGGCGTTCGGCACCACCCCGCGCGACACCCTGCTGCGCGTCCAGCTCCCGCTGGCCCTGCCCACCGTGATGGCCGGCGTCAACCAGGTCATCATGCTCGGCCTGTCCATGGCGGCCATCGCCGGCATGGTCGGCACCGGCGGCCTCGGCGGTGACGTCAACGAGGCCATCGGCCAGCTCAACATCGGCCTCGGCGCCGAGGCGGGCATCGCCATCGTCATCCTCGCCATCTACCTGGACCGGATGACCAGCGCGCTGGGCACCCAGGTCTCCCCTCTCGGCCGCCGCGCCGCCGCCCGGGTGCGCGCCGCCCAGGGCCTGAAGATCTGGTCTTACCGCCCCCGCGCCTCCGTCGCCGTGGTCGGCGTCGTGGTGCTCGCGCTGGTCGCGGGCGGCATGGGTGTCTTCGGCGGCACCGACAAGGCCGAGCCGGTCGCGGGCGGCGACAACGTCGGCCAGGGCAAGAAGATCAGCATCGGCTACATCCCCTGGGACGAGGGCGTCGCCTCCACCTTCCTGTGGAAGGAGATCCTGGAGCAGCGCGGCTACGAGGTCGAGGCCAAGCAGTTCGACGCGGGCCCCCTCTACACCTCCCTCGCCCAGGGCGACATCGACTTCCAGACGGACGCCTGGCTGCCGACGACCCACGAGCAGTACTGGAAGAAGTACGGCTCCCGGCTCGACGACCTGGGCTCCTGGTACGGCCCGACCTCCCTCGAACTGAGCGTGCCCGCCTACATGAAGGGCATCGACTCGCTGGAGGACCTCAAGGGCAAGGCCGGGCAGTTCGACGGCAGGATCACCGGCATCGAGTCCAGCGCCGGGATGATGAGCCTGCTCAAGAGCAAGGTGCTCGGCGCATACGGCCTGGACGAGGAGTTCAAGGTCGTCGACAGCTCGACGCCCGCCATGCTGGCCGAGCTCAAGCGGGCGTACGCCAAGAAGGAGCCGATCGCCGTCACGCTCTGGTCGCCGCACTGGGCGTACAGCGACTACAAGCTGAAGAAGCTCAAGGACCCGAAGGGCGCCTGGGGCAAGGGCGACGGAGTGCACACGCTGTCCCGCAAGGGCTTCGCCGAGGAGAACCCGGTCGTCGGCAAGTGGCTGAAGGACTTCGAGCTCACCGAGGAGCAGCTCACCGGCCTGGAGTCGGAGATCAACAAGGCAGGCAAGGGCCGGCAGCAGGACGCCGTACAGGCCTGGCTGAAGACTCAGCCGGGGCTCGTCGACAAGCTCGCGCCGGTCAAGAACGCCGGGACCCCGGCCGAGGCGAAGCGGCCGCTGGACGTGGCCTGGTTCCCCTGGGACGAGGACATCGCCGTCACCTACCTGTGGAAGAACGTCCTGGAGCGGCGCGGCTACCGGCTGAACCTCAAGCAGATGGACGTCGGCCCCGTCTACACCGGCCTCGCCTCCGGCGACCTCGATCTCAACTTCGACGCCTGGCTGCCGTACGCGCAGAAGAACTACTGGGACAAGAGCAAGGACAACCTCCACGACCTGGGGACCTGGTACGAACCGACCTCGCTGGAGCTCGCCGTGCCGTCCTATGTCAAGGGCATCGACTCGCTGGAGGACCTCAAGGGCAAGGCCGGGCAGTTCGACGGGAAGATCGTCGGCATCGAGCCCGGCACCGGGGAGATGAACCTGCTCAAGACGAAGGTGCTCCCCGGGTACGGACTGGACGACGAGTACGAGGTCGTCGACGGCTCCACGCCCGCGATGCTGGCCGAGCTCAAGCGCGCCTACGCCAAGAAGGAGCCCATCGCCGTCGTGCTGTGGTCCCCGCACTGGGCGTACAGCGAGTACGAGCTGACCAAGCTCGAGGACCCGCGGAAGTTCTTCGGCGAGGGCAACACCATCCGCACGATCTCCAGCAAGGACTTCCCCGAGCAGTACCCGCAGCTAACGAAGTGGATCAAGAACTTCACGATGAGCGAGGACGAGCTCGGCACCCTCGAGCAGGAGATCAAGGACCGCGGCCAGGGGCATGAGGAGGAGGCCGTCGCCGCGTGGCTCAAGGAGCACCCGGAGATGGTCGACCGGATGACTCCCGCGGCCTGACCCCCGCATACGGCGGGCGTCCGGCACACCTGACGGTGCCGGACGCCCGCCTCCTCTTTGTCCGCGAAATCCGGCCAAGTAGGGTGAGGGGACGTCGTTCACCGGGCCGACCTGGCACTTCGCCCGGACCCGGGCGCCGGTGCGGCGGGCGAGCGCCCGCAGCCGCGGGCCGGCCCGGGTCGGACGATGGCGCGAACTGTGAGGTCGGGGCTCCCGCCGTATGACGTCGATGTGACGGGCGCATGAAACGGTTTGCCGAACATGCGTAGGGTGCAGAGAACTCACCAGAGGAGTCGGCACCGGACGACGGGTGAAGGAGGGAGCCGGAGCGATGGGCGACCACAAAGAACAGCCCCTGCGGGTGGGCGCGGCCGTACGGCGGCGGCGTCGCGCGCTGGAGCTCACCCTCGCCGTCGTGGCCGAGCGCAGCGGTCTGTCGGTGCCCTTCCTGAGCCAGGTGGAGAACGACCGCGCCCGCCCGAGCAGAAGCTCCCTGGAGAAGCTCGCCGACGCCCTGCGCACCACGGCCGTCGAACTCCTCGCCGCGGCCGATCCGGCGTGCAGCGTGGACGTGGTCCGCTCGGAGTGCGCCGAGGTGGCCCCCGAGCCGCGGACGCGGTCCCTGGTGCGCGGTCACCATCAGATGCACGCCTCGGAGTTCACCGGGGACCATGAGGCGGGACGCGAGTTCCAGTACCGCAACGACCAGTTGATGTACGTCGCCGACGGCGCGGTGGAGATCGAGGCGGAGGGACGCGCCTACCGGCTCGGCCGCGGCGACACCCTGTACCTCACCGGCGGGGTCCGCCATCGCTGGCGGGCCACGGTGGCGGAGACCCGGGTGGTGGTCGTCGCGGTGGCCGAACACATCGAGGCGGTCCAGGACCGGCCGCGCTGATGCGCGTCGTCTCCCTGGTGCCGTCCCTGACGGAGGCGGTGGCCCTCTCGGCCCCCGGCGTCCTGGTCGGCGCCACGGACTGGTGCACGCACCCGGCCGGCCTCGGCGTGGCCCGGATCGGCGGCACCAAGAACCCCGACATCGAGCGGATCGCCGGACTCGCCCCCGACCTGGTGATCGCCAACGAGGAGGAGAACCGCGCCCCGGACCTCGCGGCCCTGCGGACGGCCGGGATCGAGGTGCTCGTGACCGAGATCCGCGACGTGCCGGGGGCCTTGCGGGAACTGGACCGGGTGCTCACCGCCTGCGGCACCGGATCCCGGCCCCGCTGGCTCGATGAGGCCGAGCGGACCTGGTCGGCGCTGCGGCCCCCCGACCGCCGTACGACCGCGGTGGTGCCGATCTGGCGGCGCCCCTGGATGGTGCTGGGCCGCGACACCTTCGCCGGTGACGTCCTGGCCCGCCTCGGCGTGGACCACCTCTACGCGGGGCACGCGGACCGCTATCCGCGCGTCCCGCTGGAGGAACTGCGGGCCGCTGCCCCCGACGTGGTCGTCCTCCCGGACGAGCCCTACCGCTTCACCCCCGACGACGGCCCCGAGGCCTTCCCCGGCCTGCCCTGCGCCCTGCTCAGCGGCCGGCACCTGACCTGGTACGGGCCGTCTCTGACCGAGGCGCCGGACGTGCTGGGCGCGGCCCTGGGAGCGGCAGCGCGCCGGTGACGACCGGCGCTGTCGCAGAGGCGGCTCCTGACCCGGCAGGGGCCATCGGTCGCCGCGGCCCCGCGAGCAGTGCGCCGGTGAGGAGGCCGCGTGCCGTACACGCCGTGGCGGTGAGCCAGGCGATGACGAGGACGGCGTAGAGCGCGGCGGCCAGGCCGTCGTAGACCGTCAGGCCGGTGTGCCGGGCCAGGGACTCGGCGCCGGTGACGCAGGTGCCGACCGGGAAGGTGAAGGCCCACCAGGTCATCGCGAACCGCATCCCCTGCCGGCGGGCGCGGACGACGTGGGCGGTGGCGAAACCGAGCCAGAGCAGCGCGAAGCCCATGACCGGTACCCCGTACAGCACGGCCAGCACATCGAAGCCCTGGCTGTAGAGGGCCGGTACGACACCGGGGGCGTGGTCCGCGAAGGTGCCGGCCGCGGTGGTGGACTGGCCGAGCGGACCCAGCACCAGGAACAGGGTCGGGGTCAGCGCGAGCGGCAGCGGACCGGAGGTGACCAGGCGGGCGAAGACGAGCGGCAGCATCAGCAGGGTCGCCAGCAGGCTCAGCCCGAACATCGCCAGGCAGGCCAGCAGCAGTGTCTCCCGGGCCTGTCCGGCGGGCAGATACGGCACCAGCGACGGGCCGAGGGCCGCCGACACCATGGGCGCGACGAGCGGCAGCAGCCAGACCGGCGTGGCCTGCCGGGCCTCCACCCGATGCCGTACGGCCATCAGGTACGGCACGGCCACCGCCGCGGCGAGTCCGACAGCCGTACCGGCCGTGAACAGCACGGCGTCCAGCGCGACCGCCGCCTCTACGCCGATCCAGTCCCGGCCGACGGTCAGGGCGCCGCCCCCGACGGCCAGCAGCGCCATGGCGAGGCAGCCGTAGAAGGGAGCCGTCGCCGGGTCCAGGAGGTGGGCGCGGGCCTGGTCCCGGTGGTGGGCCCAGTGCAGGGCGCGGGCGGCGAGCAGCGTGGCCAGCAGGAGCGCGGAGAGCGCCCACACGGCGGCGCACAGCGGCCGGGGCACGGGAAGCCCGGCGCCGGCGGTGGCGACGATGGCGGTTCCCATGACGCAGGCGTACCAGTTCGGTCCGAGGTGACGGACGGACCCGGCACGGGGGAGGGGCGGGGCGGCGGTGACCATGCTCCGACGGTCCCGCCCCGGGACCTCCGCCACCAGGGATCACGTCTCTATGAGGGCATAAGCTGGCTTTATGAGTAGCGCGGTGACGACCTCCCTGGCCCATCGAGTCCCGGATCTCGGCGCCCTCGAACTGCTGCTGGCGGTGGCCCGGCTGGGCAGCCTGGGCGGGGCGGCCCGGGAGATGGGCATCACCCAGCCCGCGGCCAGCAGCCGGATCCGGTCCATGGAACGGCAGCTCGGAGTGGCGCTGGTGGACCGCTCACCGCGGGGCTCACGGCTGACGGACGCCGGTGCGCTGGTGACGGACTGGGCGCGGCGGATCGTGGAGGCGGCGGAGGCCTTCGACGTGGGCGCGCAGGCGCTGCGGGACCGGCGGGACTCCCGGCTGCGGGTGGCGGCGAGCATGACGATCGCCGAGTACCTGCTGCCGGGCTGGCTGCTGGCGCTGCGCGCGGGCCGCCCGGACACGGCGGTGTCGCTGCTCGCGGGCAACTCGGCCGCGGTGGCCGAACGGCTGCTCGCCGACGAGGCGGACCTGGGCTTCGTGGAGGGCCTGACGGTCCCCACCGGCCTGGACTCGGTGGTCATCGCCCATGACCGGCTGATCGTGGTCACCGCACCCGGCCACCCCTGGGCCCGCCGCCGGCGCCCCCTCACCCCCGAGGAACTGGCGGCCACCCCGCTGATCCTCCGCGAGAAGGGCTCGGGCACCCGTCAGGTCCTGGACACGGCCCTGGGCGGCCTGGCCCGGCCCCTGATCGAGCTCTCCTCCACCACCGCGGTGAAGGCGGCGGCGGTGAGCGGCGCGGGGCCCGCCGTGCTGAGCGAACTCGCCGTCCGCGAGGAGCTGTCGATGCGCCGCCTGGTGAGCATCCCGGTGGCGGACGTGTCGCTGGCCCGGGACCTGCGGGCGGTGTGGCCGACGGGACACCGGCCGGTGGGTCCGGCGCGGGACCTGCTGCAGCTGACGCGGAGCTGAGCCCCGCGCCGGTGCGGCTGGTCGCGCGGTTCCCCGCGCCCCTCAGGGCCTCGCGGCGCGGCTCGCTTCCACCAGCGCCTTCATCACCCGCACGTCCTCGCCCATCTCCGGGTGCCACTGCACGCCCAGCACCCAGTGTTCCCCGGGCAGTTCCACGGCCTCCAGGGTCCCGTCCTCCGCGTGGGCGCACGGGACGAGGCCCGCGCCGAGGCGGTCCACGGACTGGTGGTGGTACGTCGGCACGCTCGTCTCCTCCGGGGCGATACCGGCGTACAGCGTGCCGGGGACCGGCTTGACCGGGTGCCGGCCGAAGACGCCGACCACCTCGGCGTGGCCCTCCAGATGCTGGACCAGCGTGCCGCCGAGGGCGACGTTCAGCAGCTGCATGCCCCGGCAGATCCCGAGCAGCGGCACCCGCGCGGCCAACGCGGCCTCGATCAGGGCCAGTTCCCACGCGTCCCGCTCCCGCGCCGGAGGCCCCGTCCGCGGATCCCGCTCGGCGCCGTAGCGCACCGGCTCCACATCGGGTCCCCCCGCGATCACCAGCCCGTCGAGCCGGGCCACCGTCGCCGCCGCGTGCTCCGGCGCGTCCGGTGGGAGCATCGCCGCGAGCCCGCCCGCGCGCTGCGCCAGCCGCGGATATCCGGCCGGCAGCAGCGCGGCCTCCAGCTCCCAGGTGCCCCAGCGCGCGGCCACCTCCAGATACGTACTGACCCCGATCAGCGGTCTGTCCGGCATGCTCCGCCCCTCCAATGGACCTTCCCCATACCTTTCGCTCACGCCAGGAACCCCCTGAGCAGGGCTGCGGTCCCCGAGCAGTGCTCCCGCATGATCTCCCGCGCCGCGTCCGCGTCCTCGTCCAGCACCGCCTCCACCAGCGCCGCGTGCTGACGCTGCGAATGCTCCAGGTTGCGGACCAGGATCGGGATGCAGTCCAGCAGTTCGTTCACCGTCGCCCGCACCGCCGCGTACTGCGCGGTCAGCGTCGGGGAGCCGCACAGCTCGGCCAGCGTGAGGTGCAACAGGGTGTCCCGGCGCCGGTAGTCGCCGAGCGGCGCGTCCTGGGTGCGGGCCAGCGCCGCCCGCAGCCGCTCCCGCCGCTCCCCGGACAGCCCGTGCGCCGCGCACAGCCCGGCCGCGCCCACCTCCAGCACCTCCCGGAAGCGCAGCACGTCCTCGATGTCCACCGCGGCGATCCGGCGGCGCAGCTCGTCCTCGCCGCCGGCGTCCGCGCGCGGGAGCACGAACGTTCCGCCGTAGCGCCCCCGGCGGGACTCCACCAGGCCCTGGTCCTGGAGCACCTTCAGCACCTCGCGCAGCGTCACCCGGCTGATGCCGAGCCGCTCGGCCAGCTCCCGCTCCGCGGGCAGCCGCCCACCGGCCGGCACCAGGCCGAGCCGGACCACCTGGAGGATCTGCTCCAGCGCCTCCTCGAAGCCGTTGCCCGCCCGCACCGGCCGCAGCACCGGGGCGAGCCGGTCCTCCGGGCCCGGTTCCGTCTCCACCGACATCCGGCCGTGCCCCCTTCCCAAGCAATGGTTCTCCGCAATACCTTATGGCTCCGGAGCTGACCGAAGAAGCCTTAAGGAGGCTTTCCCGTGGCAGACCGCACACCGCCGCTCGGCGTCGAGGAGCTGCACGCCCTCGTCGCCGGCGGTGAGATCGACACCGTCGTCCTGGCCTTCCCGGACATGCAGGGGCGGCTCCAGGGCAAGCGGTTCGCCGCGCGCTTCTTCCTCGACGAGGTCCTGCACCACGGCACCGAGGGCTGCAACTACCTGCTGGCCGTCGACACCGAGATGAACACCGTGGACGGCTACGCCATGTCGTCCTGGGACCGCGGCTACGGCGACTTCGCGATGCACCCGGACCTGACCACCCTGCGCCGCGTCCCCTGGAACGACGGCACCGCCATGGTCATCGCCGACCTCGCCTGGGAAGACGGCTCCCCGGTCGTCGCCGCCCCCCGCCAGATCCTGCGGCGCCAACTGGAGCGCCTCGCCGGCCTCGGGCTCACCGCCCAGGTCGGCACCGAGCTGGAGTTCATCGTCTTCAAGGACACCTACGAACAGGCCTGGGACTCCGGCTACCGGGGCCTGACCCCGGCCAACCAGTACAACATCGACTACTCCGTCCTCGGCACCGGCCGCATCGAACCCCTGCTGCGCCGCATCCGCAACGAAATGGTCGGCGCCGGACTCACCGTCGAGTCCGCCAAGGGCGAGTGCAACCCCGGCCAGCACGAGATCGTGTTCCGCTACGACGAGGCCCTGGTCACCTGCGACCAGCACGCGATCTACAAGACCGGCGCCAAGGAGATCGCCGCCCAGGAGGGCATGTCACTGACCTTCATGGCCAAGTACAACGAGCGCGAGGGCAACTCCTGCCACATCCACCTCTCGCTCACGGACGAGTCCGGGAACAACGCCATGGCCGGACCCGACGGCATGTCCGAGGTGATGGGGCACTTCCTCGCCGGACAGCTGGCCGCGCTGCGCGACTTCTCCCTCCTCTACGCCCCCCACATCAACTCCTACAAGCGGTTCCAGCCCGGCTCCTTCGCGCCGACCGCCGTCGCCTGGGGCCACGACAACCGCACCTGCGCCCTGCGCGTGGTCGGCCACGGCCGCTCGCTGCGCTTCGAGAACCGTCTCCCCGGCGGCGACGTCAACCCGCATCTGGCGGTCGCGGGCATGGTGGCGGCGGGCCTGCACGGCATCGAGCACAAGCTCCAGCTGCCCGACGCCTGCCCCGGCAACGCCTACACCGCCGGGTACCAGCACGTCCCGACCACCCTGCGCGAGGCCGCCGAGCTCTGGGAGAACAGCCCCATCGCCCGGGCCGCCTTCGGCGACGAGGTCGTCGCGCACTACCGGAACATGGCGCGCGTCGAGACCGATGCCTACGACGCCGCGGTCACCGACTGGGAGCTGCGCCGCTCCTTCGAACGCATGTGAGGCCTGTCTTGTCCGAGCAGCTCCAGGTACTGAACCCGGCCACCGAGGAGGTCGTCGCCACGGTCCCGGCGGCGTCCGTGGCCGACGTCGACGCGGCCGTCGTACGGGCCGCCCGCGCCCAGACCGCCTGGGCGGCCCTGGCCCCCGCCGACCGGGCCCGGCTGCTGCGCCGGTTCGCCGTCACCGTCGACGACCACCGCGAGGAACTCGCGCAGCTGGAGGTCCGCGAGGCCGGTCACACCGTCGGCAACGCCCGCTGGGAGGCGGGCAACGTCCGCGATCTGCTCGACTACGCGGCCGGGGGCGTGGAGCGGCTGACCGGACGCCAGATCCCGGTGCCCGGCGGCCTCGACGTCACCGTCCTCGAACCGCTCGGCGTCGTCGGCGTCATCGCGCCCTGGAACTTCCCGATGCCCATCGCGGCCTGGGGCACGGCGCCCGCGCTCGCCGCCGGCAACGCCGTGCTCCTCAAGCCCGCCGAGACGACCCCGCTGACGGCCCTGCGACTCGCGGAGCTGGCGCTGGCAGCCGGACTCCCCGAGGGCCTCTTCCAGGTGCTGCCCGGTCACGGACCCGTCGCCGGGAACGCCCTGGTGGAACACCCCGGCGTCGCGAAGATCGTCTTCACCGGGTCGACGGCGGTGGGCAGACAGGTGTGGGCGAAGGGCGCCGCACAGCTCAAGCGGGTCACCCTCGAACTCGGCGGCAAGAGCCCCAACATCGTCTTCGCCGACGCCGACCTGGAAACCGCCGCCCGATCCACCCCGATGTCCTTCCTCGACAACTCCGGACAGGACTGCTGCGCCCGCACCCGCATCCTCGTCCAGCGGACCGTGTACGACCGCTTCCTGGAGCTGCTGGGCCCGGCCATCGAGGCGGTACGCGTGGGCGACCCCGCCGACGAGAGCACGGACATGGGCCCGCTGATCTCCAGGACCCAGCTGGAACGGGTCCGCTCCTACGTCGACCCGGACGCGGCCGGCATCCGCGGCAAGGCCCCCGAGGGCCCCGGCTTCTGGTTCCCGCCCACCGTCCTCACCGGCGTCGACCCGCACGCACGCGTGGCCGTCGAGGAGGTCTTCGGACCCGTCGCCGTCGTCCTCCCCTTCGAGGACGAGGCCGAGGCCGTCGCGCTCGCCAACGGCACCGACTACGGCCTGTCCGGCTCGATCTGGACCCGGGACGTCGGCCGCGCGCTGCGCGTCTCGGGAGCCGTCCGCGCGGGCAACCTGTCCGTCAACTCCCACTCCAGCGTCCGCTACTGGACCCCCTTCGGCGGCTTCAAGCAGTCCGGCGTCGGCCGCGAGCTCGGCCCGGACGCGCTGACCGCCTTCACCGAGACCAAGAACGTCTTCATCAGCACGGAAGGCCCCGCACAGTGACCTCAGCAACCGAAGAGAGCGTCTGCCGCCGCCTGGTCGGCCGTACCGCCGTCGTCACCGGAGCCGGCAGCGGCATCGGCCTCGCCACCGCCCGCCGCCTCGCCTCCGAGGGCGCCCATGTGGTCTGCGGCGACGTCGACGAACAGCGCGGCAAGGCGGCGGCGGACGACGTGGGCGGCATCTTCGTCAAGGTCGACGTCACCGACCCCGAGCAGGTGGAGGCGCTGTTCCGGACGGCCCACGACACCTACGGCAGCGTCGACATCGCCTTCAACAACGCCGGGATCTCGCCGCCCGACGACGACTCCATCCTGGAGACCGGACTGGAGGCCTGGAAGCGCGTCCAGGAGGTCAACCTCACCTCCGTCTACCTGTGCTGCAAGGCCGCGATCCCCTACATGCGGCGCCAGGGCAGGGGGTCGATCATCAACACCGCGTCCTTCGTGGCGCGGATGGGCGCGGCCACCTCCCAGATCTCCTACACGGCGTCCAAGGGTGGCGTCCTCGCGATGTCCCGTGAGCTGGGCGTGCAGTTCGCGCGCGAGGGCATCCGCGTCAACGCGCTGTGCCCCGGGCCGGTCAACACCCCGCTGCTGCAGGAGCTGTTCGCCAAGGACCCCGAGCGCGCCGCGCGCCGCCTGGTGCACATCCCGCTCGGCCGGTTCGCCGAGGCCGAGGAGATCGCCGCCGCGGTCGCCTTCCTGGCCAGCGACGACTCCTCCTTCGTCAACGCCACCGACTTCCTGGTGGACGGCGGGATCTCGGGGGCGTACGTCACCCCGCTGTAGGCCGCGTCCTACAGTGCCCGCATGAGCATGACGCCACCACCCGGCTGGTACCGCGACCCCAAGGCCCCGCATCTGGAGCGCTGGTGGGACGGAACGGCCTGGACCGAACACCGGCGCACACCCGAGGTGACGGCGCCGATGCCGGTCGCGGGGACCTCCGGACGGGCCCGGGCCGTCGCCGTCACCACGGCGGCGGTCGTGCTCGTGGCGGCGATCGTCACGGGCGCGGTGGTGCTGGGGCAGGGGGAGGACCAGGGCGGCGCGGAGATCGAGACGGCGCCCACGTACTACACGGAAGCCCCTCCTTCCCCCACCCCCACCCCGACTCCCACGGGGAGTGAGCCGTCCGCCGACGACCCGGCCGTGGTGACCGACGAACTCAACGGCATCACCCTGCCGTTGCTCGACGGCTGGGTCCGGCCGAAGTACGTCGCCGAGGACGACGTCGTCATGACCACGGACGGCACCTACGACTGCCCCGGCGACGACGGCGTCTGCCGCCACGGCCTGGTCATGTCCCGGACGGTCACGGAGAACGACGAGCGGTCCCCCCGGGCCCTGGCCGAGCAGGACATCAAGGAGGCCGCGGAGTCCGCGTACGACCGCGACACGATCGGCAGGCGGCCCTACGGCGGCATGGAGTCGCACGAGGTCGTGAAGTCGGGCCCGGTCGCGGTGGCGGGCCGCGCCGGCTGGTTCGTGCGCTGGCGGGTCACCACGGCCGAGGGCCCCGGCGGCTACGTCCAGTCGACGGTCTTCCCGTCCCGCGTCGGCACCGAGTCACCGGTCTGCGTGCGCTACGTCTTCGACGCGGGCCCGGACGGACCGCCCCTGGCCGACATGGAACGGATCACCAAGGGCATCCGCTCCTTCGCCGACCCGGACGGCGGCGGGGGAGTGGGCAGCAGCGTGGGCCCCGGCGAGGACTGACGCCGGGGCCGGCGTCCCGGCCTCAGAGGAAGGTGTGGCCTTCCCCTCGGTACGTGGGGACGGTCGCCGTCACCGTGTTGCCCTCGACGAGGTGCAACTGCTCGAAGCGTTCGCACAGCTCGCCCGCCTTGGCGTGGCGGAACCACACCTTGTCGCCGATGAGCAGGTCGTCGGCGGGGGAGCCGAGCAGCGGGGTCTGGACCTCGCCCGGGCCCTCCTGGGGGTCGTAGCGCAGCCCCTCCGGCAGGTACGGCACCGGGAGCCGGTCGGGTCCCGCGGCACCGGAGGCCGGGTAGCCGCCGCCGAGGACGGTCACGACGCCGACGCCGGGGCGCCGCACCACGGGCTGGGCGAACAGGGCGGCCGGACGTCCGCGGAAGGACGTGTAGTTGTCGAAGAGCCGCGGTACGTAGAGTCCCGACCCGGCGCCGATCTCGGTCACGCAGTCCTCGGCGGCGGTGTGCTGCACGCTGCCGGTGCCGCCGCCGTTGACGAAGGCCAGCTCCGGGGCCACCGCCCGCAAGGCCCGTACGACCTCGGCCCGGCGCACGGCGAGTTCCCGGCGCGCGGTGGCCTGCATCAGCCGGACGGCACGCGAGCGCAGGGGGTGCCCGGCGACGGAGTCGCCGACGCCGGCGACATGTCCCTCGTACGCCATGATCCCGACGACCTCGAACCCGGGCCGGCGGGCCACGAGGCGGGCCAGGTCGGCGACCTGGCCGGCGGTGTGCAGCGGGGAGCGGCGGGCGCCGACCCGGATCCGGCCGCCGAGCAGCTTCAGCGAGGTGTCCAACTCCAGGCAGACCCGGACGACTTCGCGGCCCCCGTCGCGGGCGTCGTCGATGAGCCGGAGCTGGGCGGGGTCGTCGATCAGCACGGTGACGGCGCCGGCGAGCTTGGGGTCGCCGGTGAGTTCGGCGAATCCGGCGCGGTCGGCGGACGGGTAGGCGAGCAGGATGTCGTCGAAGCCGGAGCGGGCCAGCCACAGGGACTCGGCGAGGGTGAAGGACATGATCCCCGCGAAGCCGTCGCGCGCGAGGACGCGTTCGAGCAGGGCACGGCAGCGTACGGACTTGCTGGCGACGCGGATGGGCTTTCCGGCGGCCCGGCGGACGAGATCGTCCGCGTTGGCGTCGAAGGCGTCCAGGTCCACGATCGCGAGAGGGGCGTCGAGATGGGCGGTGGCCCGGTCGTAACGGGCCCGGTCGGCGGCGCGCGCAGTCATGAACGAAGCCTGCCAGACTGGATTACCGCAGGGTAGGGGGACGTTCCGGGCTAAAGCCCCGGGCTCGCGGACTGGTTCCCGCGGCGCCGGGAGCAACCCGTAGAGTGACGCGCACGCACGTGAGGGCCGGGATGCCGGGCCCCGCGCGCGGGTAGATGGTGCCCGGGACACCGGGCTCGGGCGAACGGAACGGGGCCCGCGTACGACATCAGGCCCGGGTACGAGGAAACGGGGGCGCATGAACACGGAAGCGCAGCGCGCCGCCAAGCCGACGCCCGCGCCGGGGGAGGACGAGAGCGACACGGC
>NZ_JAMJFL010000024.1 GCF_023544665.1 Streptomyces sp. YS415 | reverse complement strand
GCCTACCTGTGCACGCTTCCTTGGGCGGGGCAGGGCATTGACTGGCGCGGTCTGCCGTGTCGGTCGCTCGGGTTGGACGGTGTCTCAGATGATGAGGCGGTGCAGTGGGCCAGAGAGACGCCTTTGGGGAGCCACCGTCACGTCCTGGTGATCGACTCTGCGTCTGAGCCTGGCGTCATCTGTTCCTTCGAGGATGCGGTTCGTGACTTTGAGCTGCTGTCGAACCGTCCAGAGCTCTACATGTGCGGAATAGACCTGTTGGACAGACGGCCTGAACCGACATTTGAGCACTTCATCGAGCGTCGCTCGTTCATGACTCTCAACGCGAAGCTGTAAGGCAACCCAGGGGCGCCTAGGCCGTGTCCGATGGGTCGAGTGACGCTGCCGCTGGAAACTCGTTCCTTGGGACATGGGGCGGGGAGATCTTTCGGATGAGGAGTGGGCTCGGCTGGAGCCGCACTTGCCGACGAATCGTGGACGGGGCGGACGTTGGCGATGCCACCGTCGTGTGATCAACGGGATTCTGTTCCGGCAGCGGACCGGTCTCCCGTGGCGGGACCTGACTCCCTGCTTCGGTAGTTGGAAGACGGTCCACGACCGTCATCGAAGGTGGTCGGCGGACGGCACCTGGGAGAGGACTTTGCGGGCCGTCCAGGCGGACGCAGATGCCGAGGACCGGATCGACTGGAGCATGGTCAGCGTTGATTCCACGACCTGCCGCGCTCATCAGCACGCGGCCGGCGCCTCCACTCGTGCCCCGAAGATCCCAGGTCGGCGCAGGACCCCGGTGCGGCACCGTTCCGACGAGGCCCTGGGCCGCTCGCGAGGCGGGTTCACAACCAAGATCCACCTTGTCGGAGAAGGCGGGCGCCGCCCGCTCGGGTTTGTCATCACGCCCGGCCAGTGGGGGGACGCACCGCAGATGATTCCCGTCCTGGAAGAGATCCGCGTGCCCCGACAGGCTGGTGGACGACCGCGCACCCGGCCCGACCATGTTGGGGGAGATAAAGCCTATTCGTCGCGCCGCAACCGGCGTCACCTGCGCAGACGCCAGATCAAGCACACCATCCCCGAGCCGAGAGACCAGCGGGCCAACCGCCGGCGCCGCGGCAGCCAGGGCGGCAGACCCACAGGGTTCGACAAGACGATCTACCGCCGCCGCAACGAAGTCGAGCGGACCATCAACCGGCTCAAGAACTTCCGAGCCATCGCCACGCGCTTCGACAAACGGGCGTACGTCTTCCATGGAACCGTCACCGTGGCGGCGATCCGCCTGTGGCTCCGTTCGGAGTGAAGGGCCCCGGTCAGAGGTCCTTGGCATCCGGGTAGTGGCGGCGAAGTTCGCTGAGTACGCGCTCGTCGACAGCCCTGACGTCCCACGAGGAGCTGTCGAATTCGGTCAGGACGAGCACCAACTCGTCCCCGGCGAACCCCCGCGCTTCGGCATCGATGAACTGAAGGAACGGGGTCGTCAGCGACAGCAGTGTCAATGTGTCCATACCGGCGTCGGCGGACCGTTTCTCCATCTCGACACAGCGAGGATCTACGATCTCGTCGAATTCGACGCGCCAGGTCAGGTCCAGGCCGAAGCTGCCGAGGCGAACCAGTAGCTCAGCCAAGGTCACGTAGCGCTTTCCGTGCCAGGCAGGAAACGTGATCCCCTTCATCCCCGCCTCTGCTTCGGCTGTATCGCGTGACATGTGACCCCCTTCGTTCAGCGAACACTAGGCCACAGCCCTGATCAGCTCACACGACCCATCGGACACGACCTAGCCCGCAACTCCCATCCCGCCGGCCGTCGGCCCACACGTATGTGGTGCTGGTGGCTATACGACACGCTCATCAGCCACGGTGATACCGGCACCGACGCGGAGCGACCACACCGGCCCCCGCCGCATCGCGGCAGCAGCTGCTCCCCGCCCGCCCCTTCCCGGTGGTGCGGTCGCCTCACGCTCCCGCCATCCGTGACGGCGGGGGTACGGTCCCCGCCCTCCTCAGGCCCGGCAGTCGGTCGGCCATGCGCAAGAGGCCACCCCTCCCTCGCCGCTAGCCGTCTTTTGGCCGCCCGTCCTGGCCGCAGTCGGCAGCGCTCGTGGCTACGCATGCCATGTGACGGTTGCCGTGCTTGAAGGCCTGGTTCTGCTGCCCGTCAACCCGGGCTATCAGGCGTGCGTGCCGCCGGGCGGGGCCGCCGCTGGCGAAGACAGTGGCGGCCCCGCCGTAAAGGCGGCGCGCTCCCGCGCCGTGCGCGGGTCTTGATGAAGTAGGGAAAGTCTTATCCCGCTGGGAGCAGCCGCTTGCCGTCGTGGCTTCGTACACGGGGGCCGTTGCCGTCCAGGAGCCGGATTGCGTAGACCTCGGCCATGGGGTCGCGACCTCGTCAGGAGGCGGCTGGCGATCCGCTTGATGTGCGCTCGGTGCCGCCGGAAGGCTTGCAATGGAAGGACGACCGGCGGGAAGCCATGAGGCCCGTATGCATCGGCTGCTCAGGAATAGGCGCCCTGCCCCGTCTGCGAGTGACCGCCTGCGTTGATGTCAGCGGTCAGATGTCAAAGGCCCCGGACCAAGATCGGTCCGGGGCCTTTGCGCTGGTGCCCCCGGCAGGATTCGAACCTGCGACACCCGCTTTAGGAGAGCGGTGCTCTATCCCCTGAGCTACGAAGGCGGACGGTGTGCCCCGTGAAGGGCACAGGCGTCAGGGTACCGGATCCGGTCGGGGTGGGGTCAGGTGATCGGGACGTGGGTGAAGCGGGAGGCGGCGTGGAGGTCCGCTTCGATGGCCTGGGCCGTTGCGTGGAGGGCCGGGAGGATCGTGCGGGCGCACTCCTCGGGGGTGTGGCGTGCCGCGTGCATGGCCACGCCCGCCGCGGCCACCCGGGTGCCCGTGCGGGCGTCGTGGATCGGGACGGCGAGGGTGCGCAGGCCCGCCTCCCGTGTGTCGTCCAGCAGGGCGTGGTCCCGGTCGGGGGAGAGGAGTACCCGGCCCAGTGCCGTGTCCGCAGCCGGGGCGCGGGTGCCCGGGGGGATCGTCACGCTCATCACGCGGTGGGCCGTGGCCTCCGCCGTGTGGACGATCTCCTCGCGGTCGGCGGACAGGGCCGCCAGGGTCGTGGATTCCTGGAGGCGGTCCGTGAGGTCCGTCAGGTGGGGGACTGCCAGGCGGGGGAGCGTCGTCCGGGAGAGCGGGGGGAAGCCCAGGGACAGGACCCGGGGAGTGAGGGCGTACGTGCGCTCGTCGGGGCGGGCCACCAAGCCCAGGTGCTCGTACGTGATCAGTGCTCGGCGTGCCGTCGCCCGGGCCAGGCCCGTCGCCTTGGCGACCTCCGTCAGCGTCAGGCGGGCCCGGCCCTCGCCGAACGCCGTCAGGACCGTCAGGCCACGGGCCAGCGACTCCACGAAGTCCCGGCCCAGTTCACGCTTGGAGCCGCCCGTCCAGGCCGCCAGCGCGGAGGGCGGCGGGGCCGGTGCCGCGGCGGGGGCCCTTCTCAGTTCGCGTTCCATCGTCGCCACCGTCCGCCGCAGCCTCGGCAGCAGCGCCTCGCGCAGCTCCGCCGCCGGGTGGCGGCTCGTGTGGCTCACCACGCTGGCCACGCAGGCGATCCGGTGCGTTCCGGGCTCCCGTACGGGGACCGACAGCGCCACCAGTCCCGGTTCGATCAACTGGTCGTCCAGCGCCCAGCCGTCCTCCCGGGCCCGCGCCACCCGATGGGCGAACTCCTCGTCCCCGTACGGCCGTTCCCTCGGCGGTACGGCCGAGAAGGCCCTGTTCTCCGGGTCCCGCGCCCTGCGTGCGCGCCAGCCGCGCCACTCCTCCTGCGTCCACTCCATGGCGAACAGGGGTCCTGGGGCGGTGCGTTCGGCGGGGAGGAGGTCGCCGATGCGGAAGCTCAGGGACATCGCGCGGCGGCGGGTGGCCTGGTGGATGAAGCGGATGCCGTCGGCGTCGGGCACGGCGAGGGAGACCGACTCGTCCAGTTCGTCGGCCAGCGCGTCGGCGTGGGCCGCGAGGAGGGCGGGCAGGCGCAGGGACGCCAGGTAGGCGTTGCCGAGGTCCATCAGGCGGGGGGCGAGGATCACGTCCCGGCCGTCGAGACGGACGTACCCCATGCGGGCGAGGGTGGAGGTGATGCGGTCGACCGTGGAACGGGCGAGGCCCGTGGCGCGCTCGAGCCCGCTCGGGCTCATCGTCCCGCCGGCCTCCGTCAGCTCCCGCAGCACCGAGACCCCCCGGATCAGCGGCGCGACCGCCTCGGCCGGCACAGCGGCCTCGTCGACGGCGGTCGTGGTGTGTACGGGCATCAGCTCTCCGGTACGGCGGTCTCGGCACGCCTACCGTAATCGCCCCGCGTTCCGTAACCCCCTCGCCCCGCGTCCCGTAACCCCCTCACCCCCGAGTAACCCGCACCACATGATCCCCCGACAGCTTCGCCGCCACCGTGATCCGGATGCCGTGCTGGGCGTCCCTGAAGTCCTCGCCGGGGCGGAAGGGGGCGTCCGAGAGTTCCGCGTGGACGTTCGGGCTGCGGGTGCAGCCGCCGCTGTCCCGGGCGCTGTCGAAGACCCGTACCGGGCCCTGGCCGGTGTCCACGTCCGCGTCGACCTTGTAGATCAGTACCCCCGGCCGGCAGACCGCCTCGTCGTTGCCGCCGCGGGTGCGCAGTTCGACGGCGTATCCGGTACGGCCGTCCAGCGGGACGAAGACCAGCTTCGGGCCGCCGGTGCGGGCCAGCGGGGTCAGCCGGTACTCCGTCGTGCCCGGCGCCGTGGCGCAGCTGATCTGGTCCGTGTCCAGCCAGCCGAGCTTCCATTTGTGCCAGCCGAGCAGGTCGTTGTTGGCGCCCCAGTCCTCGCTCATGATGTCCCAGTGGCCGACCGCGCCCCCGCCTTCCTGGGTGTAGAGGTCGGGCAGGCCGAAGACATGGCCGTTCTCGTGGGGGAGGACGCGGTACCCGGTGCGGTGGTAGGTGCCGGAGCCGTCGTCCTGGCGGGAGTAGACGAAGGAGGCGTTCGCGACGGGGACGCCGTCGGCGACCGGGGCCTCGGTGTTGCCGGCGAAGGTGACCGACAGGACCGTGTCCAGGGCGGAGGGGCCCGCGTTCGGGGTGACCAGGACGTTCACGAAGTCGTAGCGGCGGAAGTCCACCTTCGGGTCGGCCACGGCCACGATGTCCTGGACCAGCTCCCGGTAGCCGGGGTCGAAGGGGGCGCCGCGTTCTATGCCGTACTCGGCGAAGGGCTTCGGCATGCGCAGCCAGCCGGGTATCGGGGTCTCGGCCCGGTAGTCGAGGCGGCCGTAGGAACTGGTGCGGAACCAGTCGCGGGTCTGCGGGAAGAACTCGCGGAAGCGGTCCTGGGCGCGGCCCTGGCCGCGGGCGTCGGAGAAGTCGACCATCAGGGTCAGGGCGCGGACGGTGCCGGTGGAGCGGGAGTAGCCGCCGGGGGTGGGGACGCCTTCGGACATCTGGACCGAGGGGCTGCCGCTGATCATGCAGGGGCCGAGCGCGGAGGCGCGGGACAGGGAGACGGGGCCGGCCTTGGCCGTCGTACCGCCCGCCGAGAGGTGTCCGGACCCGGCCGAGGTGCTGATCGCGAAGGTCAGCGCGGTCACGGAGGCGAGGGCCGCTGCCCGGCGGGGGCGTATCCGACGGTTGGACGGCTGCATGCAGGTGCCCTTCGTCCGCGGCAGCCGCCGGACCGGCTGCACCCTTGCGATCACCCTCGGCCGAGGGGAGCGCGGGCGCGCGCTGGATGAGCCCGAACGTGGCATCCGACGGAGATGTGACTCAGGTCACAGGAAATCTCTCCGAGGGCGGGAAATAACCGGGGATCGTTTCCCCGTTTAGACCTGTGTCCGCGCGAAACGGGGAGAGCTTCCCCGGATCGCATCACAGCAGCAACACAAGCCACTCAGGAGTGCGCCGTGCAGACCGCAGCCCCCGCGCAGCACAAGGTGACCCGGCCGCGCGCCGACGCCCTGCGCAACCGGGAGCGGATCGTCACCGCCGCCCGGGAGATGTTCGTCGAGCACGGTCCGGATGTGCCGCTCGACGACATCGCCCGCCGGGCCGGCGTCGGCAATGCCACGGTGTACCGCAACTTCCCGGACCGCGACGCGCTCGTCCGCGAGGTGGTCTGCTCCGTCATGGACCGCACCGTGGCGGCGGCCGAGATCGCGCTCGCCGAGAGCGGCGACGCCTTCGAGGCCCTGGAGCGCTTCGTGCACACGTCCGCCGACGAGCGGATCAGCGCACTGTGCCCGATGATCTCCAGCACCTTCGACCAGAACCATCCGGACCTGGAAGCCGCGCGCGAGCGCAGTGAGCAGGTCATCGAGGCGGTGATGGAGCGCGCCCGGGCGGCCGGGCAGCTCCGTACGGACGTCGGTGTCGGGGACCTGATGGTCGCCGTGGCCCAGCTCAGCAGGCCCCCGGCGGGCACGGGCTGCATGGACGTCGACCGCTTCGTCCACCGCCACCTCCAGCTCTTCCTGGACGGACTGCGGGCCCCGGCCCGGTCCGTCCTGCCCGGCACGGCCGTGACTCTGGAGGACCTGCGCCAAGCCGATTAGTCCAGCACGCGACGCCAGTCCCTCTCTGCATCTCTGTCTCATCACGCTTCTTTATTCACACTCTTTCCGTCTCGAAGTCCCGAAGTGGGTACCTCCATGTCTCAAGCGGCCGTAAAGGCTCCAACCGTCCCTGATGCCAACCGCTGGAAAGCGCTCGTCTTCATCGCGCTCGCCCAGCTGATGGTCGTCCTCGACGCCACCATCGTGAACATCGCGCTGCCCTCCGCCCAGCAGGACCTCGGCATATCCGACGGCAACCGGCAGTGGGTCGTCACCGCCTACGCCCTCGCCTTCGGCGGTCTGCTGCTCTTCGGCGGCCGCATCGCCGACCTGTGGGGCCGCAAGCGCGCCTTCGTCGTCGGTCTCGCCGGCTTCGCCGTGGCCTCCGCGCTCGGTGGCGCCGCCACCAACGAGGCCATGATGTTCGGCGCCCGCGCCCTCCAGGGTGTCTTCGGCGCCCTCCTCGCGCCCGCCGCCCTCTCCCTGCTCGCCGTGATGTTCACGGACGGCAAGGAGCGCGCCAAGGCGTTCGGCATCTACGGCGCCATCGCCGGTGCCGGCGGTGCCGTCGGCCTGATCCTCGGCGGCTTCCTCACCGAGTACCTGGACTGGCGCTGGACGTTCTTCGTGAACATCCCGTTCGCCGTGGTCGCCGCGGCCGGTGCCTGGTTCGTCATCCGTGAGCCCGAGGGCGCCCGCAACCGCAACCCGCTCGACATCCCCGGCGTCCTGCTGTCCACCCTGGGCCTGGTCGCGCTGGTCTACGGCTTCACCCGCGCCGAGTCCGAGGGCTGGGGCGACGCGGTGACGGTCGGCATGTTCGTCGCCTCCGTCGTCCTGCTGGTCGCGTTCGTCATCACCGAGGCCAAGGTCAAGGCCCCGCTGCTGCCGCTGCGCGTGATCACCGACCGCAACCGCGGCGGGATCTACCTCTCGCTGGGCCTCGCCATCATCGGCATGTTCGGTCTGTTCCTGTTCCTGACCTACTACCTGCAGATCGTGCAGGGCTACTCGCCGGTCAAGACCGGCTTCGCCTTCCTGCCGATGATCGTGGGCATGATCACGGGTTCGACCCAGATCGGCACCCGGCTGATGACCCGGGTCGCGCCGCGGCTGCTGATGGGCCCCGGCTTCCTGCTCGCCGCGGTCGGCATGCTGATGCTGACCCAGCTGGAGGTCGACTCCTCCTACACCGCCCTGCTGCTCCCGGCGATGCTGCTGCTCGGTCTCGGCATGGGTACGGCGTTCATGCCGGCCATGTCCCTGGCCACCATGGGCGTCAAGCCGCAGGACTCCGGTGTCGCCTCCGCGATGGTCAACACCTCCCAGCAGGTGGGCGGCGCGATCGGTACGGCGCTGCTGAACACGATCGCCGCCTCGGCCACCACCACCTACGTCGCCGACCACATCGGCGGCGCCGCCACCCGGTCCCAGCAGCAGCTGGTCCAGCTGGAGGCGATGGTCGAGGGCTACACCACCGCGATCTGGGCGGCCGTCGGCATCCTGGTCGCCGCCGCGGTGATCGCCTTCACCTTCGTCAACGCCGGCAAGCCGGGCACCGGCCCGGTGGCCTCGTCCGAGGACGGCGCCGAGGAGGAACTGCCGGTGCCGGTCGTCGCCCACTGACGACCGACCCCTTCGGGACGACCGACCCGTACGGACGGGGAAGGGGACGCCCCAGACGTACGACCCAGGATCTGCCCTGGTTTCGCTGAGTGAGCGGCTCAGCGGAGCCAGGGCAGGTCCGCACCCGCTTCATCGGGCTCCAGTCCCTCGGCGACGATCCGCATGATCTCGCCGAGGGACTTCTGCTGTTCCGGGGTCAGCCGGTCGAAGAGCGCGCCCCGCACGGCGGCCACATGGCCCGGCGCGGTCCGCCGCAGCACCGCGAGCCCCTCGTCGGTCAGCACCGCGAACTGGCCGCGCTTGTCCGAGGGACAGTCCTCGCGGCGCACCCAGCCGTTCTTCTCCAGCCGCGCGACGGCGTGGGAGAGCCGGGAGCGGGTGATCTTCGCGTACATCGCCAGCTCGGTCATCCGCAGCCGCCGCCCGGGGGAGTCGGCGAGCTTGACGAGCAGTCCGTAGTAGATGTGCGGCATGCCCGCGTCGCGCTGGAGCTGACGGTCCAGGTGATCCTCCAGCAGCGTGGTGGCCTGGACGTACGAGCGCCAGACGCACTGCTCCTCGTCGGTGAGCCAGCGGGGCGCTTCGGCGGAGGCGGGTGCGGCTGTGGAGTCGGAGGCGGGTGCAGGTGCCGAGTCAGGTGTGGGGTCGGGTGCGGATGCCGTGTTCATGGCTCCACTCTACGAGCCGTCTTCTTGAAACTTAAAACAACTCGCTCTACCCTGGCGGTAGATTTAGAATTCAAGTAATCGCCCGGAGGAGCCGCCGCCATGTCCGCCGCCATCCAGGAACGCATGCCCGCGCTCTACCTCAGCCACGGCGCCCCGCCCCTCGCGGACGACCCCGTCTGGCCCGGCGAACTCGCGGCCTGGTCCGCGGCCCTGCCCCGCCCCAAGGCGATCCTCATGGTCTCCGCCCACTGGGAGGAGGCCCCGCTCGCCCTCGGCGCGGTGCGGCCCGTCCCCCTCGTGTACGACTTCTGGGGCTTCCCCGAGCACTACTACCGGGTGACCTACGACGCGCCCGGCGCCCCCGCCCTGGCCGAGTCCGTACGCAGACTGCTGCGCGCCCCCGGCATGCCCGTGCAGGACATCCCCGACCGCGGCCTCGACCACGGCGCCTACGTCCCGCTGGTGGAGATGTACCCGGCCGCCGACATCCCCGTCCTGCAGATCTCCATGCCGACCCTCGACCCGGCCCGGCTCATGGAGATCGGCCGGAAACTGGCGCCGCTGCGCGACGAGGGCGTCCTCATCGTCGGCTCCGGCTTCTTCACCCACAACCTCGCCGCGCTCCGCCAGAGCGGCACCCCCGGCTGGTCGGCGGAGTTCGACGACTGGGGCCGGCGGGCGCTGGAGAGCCAGGACTGGGACGCGCTGCTGGACTTCCTCCACAAGTCCCCGGCCGGGCGGTACGCCCATCCGCGCACCGAGCACTTCGCCCCGCTGTTCGTGACCATGGGCGCGGCCGGGGCCGGGGACGAGCCGGCCGCGCCGAAGTCGGTGATCGACGGGTTTTGGATGGGACTGGCGAAGCGGTCGGTGCAGTTCGGCTGAGGCCGGGCCCGGGACGACCCGCTCTGCGGGCCTACAGGGCCTTCTCGTACCAGGCCACGTCCCAGTACCGGCCGAACTTGCGGCCCACCTCGCGGTACGTGCCGACGTGCTGGAAGCCGAAGCGCTCGTGCAGCCGGGTGGAGGCCTCGTTCGGCTGGGCGATGCCCGCGTAGGCGCGGTGCAGGTCCTCGCCGGCCAGGGCCTCGAAGAGGGCCTCGTAGAGCAGGGTGCCGATGCCCCGGCGTCCGGCGTCCGGGGCGAGGTAGACCGTGACCTCCACGGAGGTGGCGTACGCGGGCTTCGGCCGGTAGGGGCTGGATGTGGCGTAGCCCAGGATCCGCTGTGAGTTGCCCGTGGGATCTCCCTCCACGGCAACCATCAGGCGATACGGCCCGTCTTCAGGGTGGGAGAGCAGCCAGGGGCGGCGCTCTTCCGGAGTGAAGACCGCCGTGTCGAAGGTGATCGGCGTGTGCCGTACGTAGTGGTTGTAGATGTCCGTGAGGTCCCCGAGGTCACCCTCGACTCCCGGCCTGACCTGCACCTCTGTACGTACCGTCACCACCACTCCTCCCTGTGTGGCCGGACAGGGTACTGCATGATCAGAAAAATAGGAGGACTGGGTGGGAATTCTGTCCTGATTCCAGTCGTTGTTTCCATCGGAAGCAGGGCACCCGAGCAGAGTGCCGGGCAACCAAGGACCACCCGCCAGCCCACCATCGCAAGGGAGCTCGCATGGCAACCCGTGCCGTCGCCCGTCGTCAGTCCGCCACCGGCGGGACGACCGATGCGGCAAACAGTGTTCGCGCCCGTGGCGGCGAGATCGCCGATCGCGACCTGGTCGGCATGTACCTCGACGAGATCGCGCGCACACCGCTGCTCGACGCCGCCAAGGAGGTCGAGCTGTCTCAGATCATCGAGGCGGGTGTGTTCGCGCAGCAGGTCCTCGACGGGTACGAGGAGTCCAAGGCGGACGCCAGCCGTGAGGAGCTGGAGGCGCTGGTCGCCGAGGGGGAGCGTGCCAAGGATGTCTTCATCCGCTCCAACCTCCGCCTGGTCGTCGCCGTCGCCCGCCGCTACCCGCGCAGCGGACTGCCGCTGCTGGACCTGATCCAGGAGGGCAACGCCGGCCTGGTGCGCGCGGTCGAGAAGTTCGACTACCGCAAGGGCTTCAAGTTCTCGACGTACGCCACCTGGTGGATCCGTCAGGCGATCACCCGCTCGATAGCCGACCAGTCCCGCACCATCCGGCTCCCCGTCCACCTGGTGGAGGAGCTCGGCCGGATCCGGCGCGTGCAGCGCGAGTTCAACCGCGAGCACGGCCGGGACCCGGAGCCCACCGAGATCGCCGCCGAGCTCGCCTCCACCCCGGAGCGCGTCACGGACGTCCTCGACTGGGCCCGCGACCCGGTGTCGCTGAACATGCCGGTGGACGACCAGGGCGAGACCCAGTTCGGCGACCTGCTGGAGGACACCTCCGCGGTGTCGCCCGAGCAGTCGGTGCTGACGCTGCTGCGCAGCGAGGAACTGGACGACCTGATCGGCCGCCTCGACCAGCGCACGGCCTCCATCATCAAGATGCGGTACGGCATCGAGGACGGCCGCGAGCGCACCCTGACCGAGGTCGGCAAGGAGCACGGTCTGACGCGCGAGCGCATCCGGCAGATCGAGAAGCACGCGCTGCTCGAGCTGAAGAAGCTGGCCCGGGACACCGGGTTCGACGCCGCCGCCTGACCCGAAGCGCGACTCCGGGGGCGTGCGAACGCCCCCGGCGCGTACGCCCGGTGGCGAAAGACCGCGCAAACATGGCGTTGTAACGCCGCTTCAACCCCCAGGACCCTGGGAACAACCTTTCAGGGTCCAGGAGTTCGGTCCCCGCGATCCCCCCTCGCGGGCCCTCCTGAACCACAGTCCCGCCGCTATACCCCCCCGGCGCCGGGACTCTCCCAAGCCGGACCTCGGCGCCCTCCCCCCCCTGGGCACCGGGGTCCGGCTCTTTTCCGGGACGGGCCCAGGTCGGCGAGGCAGGGCATGCTGGAAGGCAGGCCACCCCGTACCTGAACCCCGGGGTGGCCCGCCGAATGGCAGATTGTGTCACAGAGGCATAGCCTGCCGAACGTGAGCAGCCCCACCCCAGCACCAGCACCACACTCCGCCGTCCCCCTCTCCCTGACGGAGCGGCGCAAGGCGGAGACCCGGATGCAGATCGCCCGAGCCGCGGCCGCCCTGTTCGTCAGGCAGGGCCTGCGCGCCACCCGCGCCGAGGACATCGCCCAGTCCGCCGGTATCGCCCCGCGCACGTTCTACCGGTATTTCGCCACCAAGGAAGAGGCCGTCGCCCCCCTCTACGCGGCGGGCGCCGAGCGCTGGGCACAGGCGGTACGAATGGCGCCCGCCGAGCTGTCCGTGCCCGAGGCACTGGAACACGCGGTGCGGCACACGCTGACGCCGGGGGTGGGAGTCTCGGCGTCGTCCTGGGAATGGGTGCGCACCCTGATCCGGCTCGCCGACGCCAGCCCCGCGCTGGGCAAGGTGTGGGCGGAGGTCTGTCACGCCTCCGAGCGGACGCTTGCGGAGGCGCTGGGGGAGCGGCTGGGCTCTGACGGCGTGGACAACGTTGCCGGTCCTCCCACCGAGCTGCGGTTCGCGGCTGCCGTGGCAGCGGCGGCCGTGCGGGTCGCCGTGGAGTCCTGGGCGGCGGGGGAGGCGCGGCCGGGGGGAGCCGAGGGGCCGGGAGCCCTGGCCCTGCGGCATCTCGCGGTGCTGCGGGACTTTCCCTGGGGGGAAGTGGTGGGGCGCGGGTGAGTCCGGCGGGGCGGGGGTGGCCGTAGCGGCGGTGTGCTTGTGCTTCGGGGGCGTGGCCGCCGTAGCCGCTGGCTGGTGGTTCAGGCCGTCGCCGTAGCCGCCGGCTCGTGGTTCAGGCCTTTGCCGCTCTGCTCAGTCGGCCGCCCAGCTCGCGTACGCAGCGCACCAGTTCCTCCGGTTCGTGCACCGTGAACTCGCAGTCGGCCATCGCCAGCCGCACCGCCATCCACTCCACCGCGTCGCCGGTCGTGGCCCGCAGGCGGCAGCTGGTGTCGTCGACCGGCTCGGGGGTGCCGAGCCACTGCGGCAGGCGGGCCGCGATGTGGTGGGCGGGGGCGGCGAAGGTGACCGAGAACTCGTAGGTCTCCTGACGGCGGTACATGGACTGGCGCAGGTACTCGGCGGCACTGCCTGTCGGCAGCTCCCGTGGTGTGAAGCGGGCGCCCGTCGCGAAGGGTTCGCTGACCCGGTCGACGCGGAAGGTCCGCCAGTCGTCGCGGTCGAGGTCGTAGGCGACGAGGTACCAGCGGCGGCCGGTGGAGACGAGGCGGTAGGGCTCGGTGACCCGGCGGGACTCCGTGCCGTCGCCCGCCCGGTAGGCGAACCGCAGCCGCTCCTGGCCGGCCACCGTCGAGGCCATCACCGTCAGGGTCTCCGGGGCGATGGACGCGCCGTCGCCGCTGGTCAGCGGGGTGGTCGCGGCCTGGAGGGTGGAGACGCGGTGCCGGAGCCGGCTGGGCAGGACCTGCTCCAGCTTGGCGAGCGCCCGTACGGACGCCTCGTCGACGCCCTCCACCGCGTGCCCGGCACCGGCCCGCAGGCCGACCGCGATGGCCACCGCCTCCTCGTCGTCGAGGACGAGCGGCGGCATCGCCTTGCCCGCGACGAGCCGGTAGCCGCCCTCGGCGCCCTTGGTCGCCTGCACCGGATAGCCGAGTTCGCGCAGCCGGTCGATGTCCCGCCGGACGGTGCGCCGGGAGACCCCGAGCCGGTCGGAGAGCTCGCCGCCGGGCCATTCGCGGGGTGTCTGGAGGAGGGAGAGGAGCTGCAGGAGCCGGGCCGGGGTGTCTGTCGTCATGCACCTGAGAATGCCGCAGAACTAGGACACGATCTGACCTATTGGAGGTCTAACTTCTTCCACATGACCCAAGAGACGACACCCGTCGGAGACAAGCGGCGCTGGTTCGCCCTGGCGATCGTGATGACCGCCGCGTTCATGGACCTCGTCGACGTCACGATCGTCAACATCGCGATCCCGTCGATCCAGCACAACGCCGGTGCCACCGAGAGCCAGATCCAGTGGATAACGGCCGGGTACGCCCTCGCCTTCGCCGCGGGCCTGATCACCGGCGGCCGCCTCGGCGACATCTACGGCCGCAAGAGGCTGTTCCTCATCGGCATCGGCGGCTTCACCATCGCCTCCGCGCTGTGCGGCTTCGCCGCGAACCCGGAGATGCTGGTCGCCTCCCGCATCCTCCAGGGCGCGATGGCGGCGCTGATGGTGCCGCAGGTGCTGTCGATCGTGCACGCCACCTTCCCGGCGCACGAGCGCGGCAAGGTGTTCGGCCTGTTCGGGGCGGTCGTGGGGCTCGGCGCGGTCAGCGGTCCGCTGCTCGGCGCGCTGCTCACCGAGTGGAACCTCTTCGGTCTGGAGTGGCGCCCGATCTTCCTGATCAACCTGCCGGTCGGCATCGCGGGCCTGATCCTCGGCAGCCGCTACATCACCGAGTCCAAGGCGGCGAAGGCCCCCAGGCTCGACCTGGTCGGCGTGGGCCTGGTGACGCTCGGACTGCTGATGCTGCTCTACCCGCTGACCCGCGGCCGTGAGCTGGGCTGGCCGGTGTGGGGGTACGTGTCGATGGCCGGCTCGCTCGTCGTGCTCGGGGCACTGGTGGCCTTCGAGAAGCGGAAGACGGCACGGGACGGCTCCCCGCTGATCGAGCTGTCCCTGTTCAAGGTGAAGAGCTTCGCGGCCGGTATCGCCGTACAGACTGTCTTCGGTGTCGGGCTCGGCGTCTTCTTCCTGGTGTGGACGCTGTACATGCAGCTCGGTCTGGGCTGGGGCCCGATGAAGGCGGGGCTGACCGGGGTGCCGTTCTCGCTCGCGGTGTCGACGGCGGCGGGTCTGTCCGTGCAGAAGCTGGTGCCGCGCTTCGGGCGCAAGGTGCTCCAGGCGGGTGCGCTGGTGATGGGGCTGGGTGTCCTCGTCTACCTGTGGGAGTCCGAGCGGTACGGCCTCGGCATCGCGCCGTGGCAGATGGCGCTTCCGCTGGTCGTCATGGGTGTCGGCATGGGTCTGATCGTCGCTCCGCTGACGGACGCGATCCTCTCGGAGGTGCCGCGCGAGCACGCCGGTTCGGCGTCGGGGCTGCTCAACACGGTGCAGCAGATGGGCTATGCGCTGGGCCTCGGGCTGGTGTCGGTGGTGTTCTACGGCGTGATCGACGACCGGCTGGGTGCCGGGAGCGCCGCCGGACCGGCCTTCGTCGACGCGTTCCAGCACGCGCTGGGCTGGGTGGCCGTGGTGATGGCCGCGATCTTCCTGCTGATGTTCGCGCTGCCGCGGCGTCCCGCCCAGCATCTGGAGGGTACGGACGGCACGGAGGAGCCGGCAGGCGAGCGGGACGAGGTGAAGGAGCCGGTGTCCGTCGCCTGAACCGACGGTCGGTCCCGGGACGGGACGGATGCCCAAGGGCCCCGCGCTTCGGCGCGGGGCCCTTTCCCGTGCCCGGCGATGCCCGGGGCCCTGTCCGGTGCCCGTTCTCCAAGCCCGTTCATGCCTGAATCGTGCCCGAACCTGTTTACTTTCCCGAAATCAGGGCGTAGTGTCCGGCGAAACCACAGGTTCGGGCATTGGTCGGAGGCGAACGGACATGTACGCACCGGAGCGGCAGCAGGAGATCCTCCGGCTCGCCCGGGACGGCGGCCGGGTCGACGTGCTGTCGCTGGCCGAGGAGTTCCAGGTGACGGCGGAGACGATCCGCCGGGACCTGAAGGCGCTGGACCGGGCCGGGCTGGTGCGCCGGGTGCACGGCGGCGCCATCCCGGCAGGCCGCCTCGACTTCGAGCCGGACCTCGCCGAACGCGAGTCCACGGCCGCCGACGAGAAGGACCGCATCGCGAAGGCCGCCCTCGCCGAACTGCCGGCCGAGGGCACGGTGATCCTCGACGCCGGTACGACGGTCGCGCGGGTCGCGGGCGCCGTCCCGCTGGAGGCCTCGCTCACCGTCGTCACCCACAGCCTGCCGATCGCGGCCCGCCTCGCGGACCACCCCGGCATCCAGCTCCACCTCGTCGGGGGGCGCGTACGGCACCGTACGCGCGCCGCCGTGGACGCCTGGGCGCTGCGGGCGTACGGCGAGATCCGGGCCGACGTCCTCTTCGTGGCGGCCAACGGCTTCTCCGCCGGGCACGGTCTGACCACCCCCGACCTCGCCGAGGCCGCCGTGAAGCGCGCGGCGGTGGCGGCGGCCCGCCGGGTGGTGCTGCTCGCCGACTCCGCCAAGCACGGCCAGGAACACTTCGCCCGCTTCGGCGACCTGAGCGATGTGGACCTGCTGATCACCGACAGCGGGCTGAGCCCCGAAGACGCCGCCGCCATCGAGCGCGGCGGCACGGAAGTAGTGCGCGCATGATCCTCACCGTCACCCCCAACCCGTCCCTCGACCGCACCTACGAGGTCCCCTCCCTGGAGCGCGGCGAGGTCATCCGTGCCACCGGGGAACGCATGGACCCCGGCGGCAAGGGCGTGAACGTCTCGCGCGCCGTCGCCGCCGCCGGACGGCGCACGGTGGCGGTGCTGCCCCTGGGCGGCGCCCCGGGGGCGCTCGTCGCCCAGCTGCTGGCCGTTCAGGACATCGAGGTCACCGCCGTGCGGATCGCCGGAGCCACCCGCTCCAACATCGCGCTCGCGGAGACGGACGGGGTGCTCACGAAGATCAACGCGCCGGGTCCGGAGCTCACGGCAGCGGAGCAGGAGCTGTTGCTGGAGACGGTGCGGGAGCAGTCGCGGGACGCGGACTGGATCGCGTGCTGCGGCAGCCTGCCGCGGGGGCTCGCGCCGGAGTGGTACGCCGATGTCGTCGCGCGGGCGCACGCGGGAGGCGCGCGGATCGCGCTGGACACCTCGGGGCGGGCACTGCTGGAGGCGTTGCGGGAGCGGCCCGACGTGGTGAAGCCCAACGCCGAGGAGCTCGCGGAGGCCGTCGGGCGCCCCCTGTCCACGGTGGGCGACGCGGTGAAGGCGGCCGAGGAGCTGCGGGAGATGGGCGCGCGCGCCGTGCTCGCGAGCCTGGGTGCGGACGGACAGCTGCTGGTGGACGGCGCGGGCACCTGGTTCGGCAGTGCGCGCGTGGACGTGGTGCGCTCCAACGTCGGCGCCGGCGACTCCTCGCTCGCCGGCTTCCTGATCGCGGGCGGCAGCGGCCCGCAGGCGCTGGCCTCCGCCGTGGCGCACGGCGCCGCCGCCGTACAGCTGCCCGGCAGCGTGATGCCGTCACCGGACGACCTGGACACCTCGGCCGTCACGGTCACGGCCGACGTGCCGGTGGACCGGGTGCTGAAGGAGCCGGTGTCATGACGTACGCACCGCTCACGCCTCGTGCACCGGCTGCGGAGGGGGCCTCGTTACCGGCCCCGACCGCCTTCGCCTTCCCCCACTGCACCCCAGTCCCCACCCCCACTCTCGTCCCCACCCTCGCCCACCCCGTTTTCCGGGCGACACGCGTGCGAAGGAGCCCGCGATGAGCGACATGATCACCGCGGACCTGGTCGATCTCGACCTGTCCGCCGACACCAAGGAAGCGGCGGCACGTGCCCTCGCCGAGCGCATGGCCGCCCTGGGCCGGGTGACCGACCTCGACGGCTTCCTCGCCGACGTCGCCGCCCGCGAGGCGCAGATGCCGACCGGCCTCGACGGCGGCATCGGCATCCCGCACTGCCGCAGCGAGCACGTCACCGAGCCGACGCTCGCCTTCGGGCGCAGCGCGGCGGGCGTCGACTTCGGCGCGGCGGACGGTCGCGCGGACCTGATCTTCCTGATCGCGGCGCCGGCCGGCGCGGACGACGCCCATCTGACAATCCTGTCCTCCCTGGCGCGCCGGCTGATGAACGCCGACTTCACGGACGCCCTGCGGGCAGCGCGGGACGCGGGGTCGGCGGCGGCGCTGATCCGGGGGGACGCGGACGCGGTGCCGGTTCCGGAGGACGCGGGATCGGCGGCGCCGACCAGGGGCGGGGCGGGCGAGGCGCCGGGGGCGCACGCTGTCGCTGAGGGTGCCTCGGGGGGCGCCTCCGAGGGCGCGCGGGGCACGGGCGAAAGCGCAGGCGGCGCTGAAAGAGGCGTGAGCGGCACGGGCGGCGCGGACGTCGGCGTGAAGAGCGCAGGCGGCGCGGAGGGGAGTGCGAGCGGCGCGGCCGGGAGCGCATCCGGCGCGCAGAGCGGCGCCAAGGACTCCGCTGCGGTGCCGGTGGCGGCCTCCGCCGGCACCGCAGTGGGCAGCACGGGCCCGGCGGCAGCGGGGGCGGACGCCAAGAGCGTCACCGCTCCCGACGGGCCCCCCTTCCGGATCGTCGCCGTCACCTCCTGCCCGACCGGCATCGCGCACACCTACATGGCGGCCGAGTCCCTGGAGAACGCCGGGCGCGACGCGGGCGTCGAACTGGTCGTCGAGACCCAGGGCTCGGCCGGCTTCACCCGGCTCGACCCGGCGGTCATCGCGGCCGCGGACGGTGTGATCTTCGCGCACGACGTGCCCGTACGGGAGAAGGACCGCTTCGCGGGCAAGCCGACCGTCGACGTCGGTGTGAAGGCGGGCATCAACCGCCCCGCCGACCTCATCACCGAGGTCCGCGAGAAGGCGGCGCGCGGCGAGGTGAGCACCGGGGCGCCCGCGGGCGCGGGCACGCCGGTCGGACGCGCGGGTGAGCCCGGCGAGGGCTACGGCACCAAGCTGCGCACGTGGCTGATGACCGGCGTCAGCTACATGGTCCCGTTCGTCGCCGCGGGCGGTCTGCTGATCGCCCTGGGGTTCGCCATCGGCGGCTGGGAGATCAACAAGGCTCCCTCGGTCATGGAGCACTTCGACTGGACCCAGGTCGACAGCTGGGGCGCCCTGCTCTTCCAGATCGGCGCCGTCGCCTTCGGCTTCCTGGTCCCGGTCCTGGCCGGCTACATCGCGTACGGCATGGCGGACAGGCCGGGCCTGGTCCCCGGCTTCGTCGGCGGCGCGATCTCGCTCACGATCAACGCGGGCTTCCTCGGCGGCCTCGCAGCCGGCCTGATCGCCGGTGGCGTGGTGATGGCGATCCAGCGGGTGAGGATCCCGCCGGTGCTGCGCGGCATCATGCCGGTGGTGGTGATCCCGCTGATCTCCACGCTGATCGTCGGCTTCCTGATGTTCGTGGTGATCGGCAAGCCGATCGCCGAGGCCCAGCAGGCCATGACGGACTGGCTCGACGGTCTCTCCGGCACCAACGCCGTCCTCCTCGGCGTCCTGCTCGGCCTGATGATGTGCTTCGACCTCGGCGGCCCCGTCAACAAGGTCGCGTACGCCTTCGCCACGGCCGGTATCGCCGTCGCCGACCCCAGCGACTCCGCGATGCAGGTCATGGCCGCGGTGATGGCCGCCGGCATGGTGCCGCCGCTGGCGATGGCCCTGGCCACCACGGTCCGCGGCAAGCTCTTCACCCGGACCGAGCGCGAGAACGGCAAGGCCGCCTGGGTCCTCGGCGCCTCCTTCATCTCCGAGGGCGCCATCCCGTTCGCGGCGGCCGACCCGCTCCGCGTCATCCCGGCCTCCATGGCGGGCGGCGCGGTCACCGGAGCGCTGTCGATGGCCTTCGGCGCCACCCTGCGCGCCCCGCACGGCGGCATCTTCGTGGTCCCGCTGATCGGCAACCCACTGCTGTACCTGGTCGCCATCGCGGCGGGCGTCTGCGTCACCACCGCGCTGGTGGTCGCCCTGAAGGGCATGCGCAAGCCGGCCCCGGGCACGGGGCCCGCCGAGCCCGGCACGGCGGCCGCGACCCCGGAGTCCAAGCAGCCGGTGGCGGCCTGAGCACACCGAACCGCCCCTATTGGGAAGCTGTGAGTGGTTCACGGCACCTGCGAGATACGTCACGGTCCGGGGTCAAAGTCCCGGACCGTGGTGTGTACTGGGGCGCATGCCTGAGCACGTCTCGATCTTCCAACTGCTGGGCGTGGGCCTGCTCGTCCTGCTGACGGTCACCTGGGTGATCGGCCTCGCCCGCGTCCTGCGCGCCGTCCGCGCCGGCGCCGCCCCGTGGCCCACCGGTCCCACCGGTCCCGCCCTGCCCGCCCTCCCGCAGCAGCGGCAGGCGGCCCCGCACCTGGAGTCGGTACAGCTCACCCCGGCCGAACAGGACGCCTTCGCGGGCCTGGTACGCCGGCTCAGCGACGGACGCTGAACGCCCCGGTGCCCGCTACGACACCCGCGCCGCCCGGCGCTCCATCGCGTCCCGCGCCGCGTCCTCGCTGACGTACACCTCGCACATGTGCCGCCCGTCCGGCGTCGCCGTGTGCTCGACCTCCCACAGGGAGATCTCCCTGCCGTCGCGCAGCAGGAAGGCGTGCTCGTAGAGCGAGAAGCACAGTCCGGCGCGCCCCGCGCGGCACGGGCGTCCGAAAGCCTGCGTGATCTGGTGCGCGAACGCCGTGGTCAGCAGCGCGGCGGTCGCCGCGTCCGGCCGGTCGGTGTTCTCCGCGCGGCGCAGCAGCCGACGCGCGTGGTCGGCGGAGTCGTCCGGCACGTACGCGTGGCGCGGCGTGTGCACCGGCGACAGCTGCACCGTCACCGGCAGCTCGAAGTCCGGGGCGTCCGGCGGCAAGGGCAGCCGCGCGGTCGCGGCCCGCAGCTCCTCCTCGTCGGCGTACACCTCGTGCTGCGGCGCGCTGCCCCGCGCGGTGTTGTGGACGAGCTCCCACAGGGTGAGCGCCGAGCCGTCGGGGAGCAGCCAGGTATGGCGGTACGTCTCCCGGTGCCGGCCCGCGCTGTGGTGCGCGGAGTGCAGCGAACTGTCGTGCGCCAGCGCGCAGTCGAGCCGCCGCAGCACCTCGTCGGGCAGCTCGAACGAGTTCAGGGCACGGCCGAGCAGTCGCGCGAGGTGCTCCTCCGGAGACTCCGGCGACTCATGGGATTCGTACGCTGCCGTCTCGTACGGAACGCTCAAGGTCTCTCCCGGCGTTGCTGCATGTCACCTTGTGGGTGCATACCGTAGCCCCTCGGTCGGACATCATGTCCGGGAACCGAGAAAACGTACGCACGTAAAACGCCCGGGCCGCGCGGACGGTTCCCACGCGGCCCTACGAAGCGTCAGGAAGCCCTGCTCAGACGGCACTTCCGGCGGTCCACTCGCTCCACGGCATGTTCCATCCGTTGAGGCCGTTGTCCGGTGCCACCGACTTGTCGGGGGAGTTCTTCACGATCACCACATCGCCGAGGAGCGAGTTGTCGAAGAACCACTTCGCCGTCGTGTCGCTCTGCGCGCCCCGCACGTCCTGCAGTCCCACGCACCCATGGCTGGTGCCCTGCTGCCCGAAGGGCGGGTTGGCCTTGTTGTACCAGTAGTTGCCGTGCAGGAACGTCCCCGAGGTCGTCAGGCGCATCGCGTGCGGCACGTCCGGGATGTCGTAGGCGTCGGCGAGATTCACCGTCTGGCTGTTCATCCGCGTCTTCACGAGCTTCTCGGAGATCACCATCTGCCCGTTGTACGTCGGGAACTCCGCGCTGCCCGCCGATATCGGCACCGACTTGAGCGTCGTGCCGTCCCGCACGACCGTCATGGTCTGCGTGTCGACGTCCACGGTGGAGACCTGCGAGCGCCCGATGGTGAAGGTCACCGTCTTCTTCTGCACCCCCTGGACGCCGTTCGCGCCCTCCACCCCGTCCAGGTCGATCTTCAGGGTGACCTTGGAGCCGGCCTTCCAGTACTCCTCGGGCCGGAAGTCGAGCCGCCGCTCCCCGAACCAGTGGCCCACGACCTTCTGCCCGCTGCTCGACGTCACCGTGATCCCCGACTGCACGGCCTTCTTCTCGCTGATCGCCTTGTCGAAGGTGAACGACACCGGCATCCCGACGCCCACCGTCGTGCCGTCGTCCGGCGTGTACGTCCCGACGAAGCTCTTCTCCGGCGTGACCGTGGTGAACTCGGAACGGGCCGCCATGCTCTTGCCGTTCGCGTCCTTCGCCTTCGCCGATATCTCGTACGCGGTCCCGCGCTCCAGCTGCTCCTTCGGCTTCCAGCTCGCACCGTCCGCCGCTGTCGCCCCCGGCACGGCCTGCCCCGTCTCCGCCTCCGTCATCTTCACGTCGGTGAGTTCGCCGTTGCTGACCTTCACCCCGGTCGAGTTGATCGACGCGCCCGACGAGCCGTCCTTCGCCGAGATCACGATCCTCGCGGCCGACTTCCTGGCGGAGTCCCCGCCCTTGCCGTCCTCGTTCTTGGCGTTGGCGCTGCTGCTGCAGGCGGTGAGGCCGAGCGCGCCGACCATCAGGACGGCACAGGTCCCCAGTGCGCGCCGTGCTGCTTTGTCCGGCGTTGTCACAGGCTGCTCCAAGTTCGCGTGATGTGCGTGGTCTGATCCGGTGCGTGCAGAGAGAGGGAATCCGAGAGGGGTCGGGTTCCCTCCATCCGCGGTGAACGCCATCACGTGACAGAACCGCGACATACCCGGGCCGAGGCGAGGAGCGTGGGCACCTCGCGCCGCTCAGGCCCCCACCGCACCACCTCCGTACAGCTCTCCGTACGACGGCCACGCCCCGCCCGGCCCGTCCATCGACTCCGCGGCGCGCACCGCGCGGACGATCGCGCGCGTCACCACATCCGCGCCCGCGGCGAGGATCTCGTTGAGCGCGAGCGGGCTCGCGGCGTCGAGCGGGCGGGCACCCGTCGCCAGCGCGAACACCGTGTCGCCGTCGTTGAGCAGATGCACCGGCCGCACGGCGCGCGCGATGCCGTCGTGGGCGGTGCCCGCCAGCTTCTGCGCCTGCGCCTTGGAAAGGTCCGCGTCGGTGGCGACGACGGCGAGGGTCGTGTTCAGCGGGGGAGGGGCGTTCGTCGCCGCGACCTCGGCGAGCCGCCGCTGCGCAGTGCCGTGGACGCCCGCATCGGGGTACTCCACCCGCCCCTGGAACAACTCGCCGTACAGCACACCGGTTTCCGGATCCACCGCGTCCCCCGCCGCGTTCGCCACCACCAGCGCCCCGACGGTGACCCCCGACCCGAGCACCACGCTCGCCGTCCCCACCCCGCCCTTCAACGTCCCGACCACCGCCCCCGCCCCGGCGCCGACGCAGCCTTCCCGGACGCGGGCGCCTACCGCGCTCGCCGCGGCCTCCTCGACGGCCGCGCGCCCGGTCGCCGCGTCCGGCCGGGCGCGGAAGTCGCCGCCCCGTCCCAGGTCGAAGACGCACGCGGCGGGCACCACGGGCACGACGTGCGCCGGATTTGGACTCACCCGCACCCCGCGCCGCTGCTCCTCCAGCCAGGCCATCACCCCGGACGCCGCGTCGAGCCCGTAGGCGCTGCCGCCGGTCAGGACGATCGCCTCGACCTTCTGCACGACGTTGCGCGGGTCGAGGGCGTCGGTCTCCTTGGTGCCGGGCCCGCCGCCCCGCACATCGACCGAGGCGACGGCCCCGCCCTCCGGCGCGAGGACGACCGTGGTGCCGGTGAGCCAACCGCCACCGATGCGCGTCGCGTGCCCCACCCGCACACCGGCGACGTCCGTCAATGCGTCAACTGTCATGGGGTCAGTGTCGTCCAGCCCGGACCAGGCCGGACGCGCCGCACGCCGACTCACCGCCCGCACGCCGGCAGGACCACCACCGCCGGCAGGACGACCACCGGAGGCAGGGCCGTACCCTTGAGGTATGGACACCGCCCCCGACCCCGAGCCGCGCGAGCCGAAGGCCGCGCTGATCTTCGACGACCCGCTGGACCAGCAGTCCTCGGACGACACGGACAGCGGGTGGGGCGAGCGGCCGGGCGCCTGCGGCGACAGCGCGGCCGACCTGAAGCGCTTCCTCGACGAGAAGCCGCCCCACCACCTCTGAACCCGGCCGACGCCTGCCGACGGGATCCCTTCGAGGTCCGCTACGGCTCGTTGCGCCCCGACCCGCGCTGCGCGACCAGCTCGTCGCGGATCTCCTTCAGCACCTCCAGCTCGGTCACCTCGATGATCTCGTGGGCGCCTTCCTTCGCCTTCCTGCGGGCCTCCTGACGGGCCAGGTACTTCGACATCGGCAGCACCATCAGGAAGTAGACGACCGCGGCGGTGATGACGAAGCTGAGCGTCGCCCCCAGGACCGATCCCCACAGGATCATCACGCCGCTCGTGTACGTGCCGTCCGCCGCCTTCTCGCAGGGACCCTTCACGCACGAGCTGTAACTGTCGAGGTTCTTGGTGCCGATCGCCCCGACGAGCGGGTTGATGACACCCTTCACCACCGAGTTGACGATGTTGGTGAAGGCGGCGCCGATGACCACCGCTACTGCCAGGTCGACGACGTTCCCGCGCATCAGGAAGGCCTTGAAGCCGTCCAGGACGCTCGGCTCCTTCTTCTCGCTCACCTCGGGGACTCTCCTCGCACGCGCAGGTTGTGGACCAGACCGCTCCGCAACCTACGTCAGGGCCGGGCCGCTCAGTCCAGCCGGGTCGCGGGTTCCTGCGACGTGACAGGCAGTCACGCGCCAGGCGGGTCAGGCGGATCAGGCGGCTCAGCACAGGGTCACCGCCAGCCGGGCCGTCGCACCGGCGCCCACCAGCCGGAGCGCGGCGGAGCGCGGCACCGTCAGCACGACCAGCGCACCGCTGTCGGCGTCGTCGTCCAGGGCCTCGGGCACCTTCGTCACCCGCGCCCCCCGCGCGACCACGCGCGCGCCCCCGCCCGTGGCCGTTTCCTCGGACGCGATGACGTCGACCCGGTCACCGGGCCGCAGCAGTCGCACCGTCGCGCCGTCCGCGATCCGCACCGGCGCGGTCACCATCTCGACCGCGCGCCGCTCCCGTACGGGATCCGCCGCCGGATGCCCACGGGCCCGGTCGGTGTCCCGAGGGCCCGCCGCCACGAGCGCGGCCGCCGTGACGGCCAGCCCCGCGGCCACGGCCCGCCGTCGATGGCGTACCAGCCGGCGCAGTCCCAGCCGCCCGCCGCGCACCCGCACCGGTGCGAAGTGCGGCACCTCGCAGGTCGCAGGAGCGTCGGTGCCGAGCGGGCGCGGGGGAGAAGGAGTCGGAAACGGACCGACGGACGTACGGACGGACGTACCGGCGGACATGCCGAGGGACATGGGGAGCCACCACCTGCCAGGAGAGAACGGCTTGCGAGTCCCACGATGTGGCTTCGCGCCGCCGCCCGCCGAGACCGGTGGACGACCGACAGGCTGTGGACAACTCCCTCACCCGAACGGGAGATTCCGCCCACTATCCACAGCCCACTGCCCCCGGCCCACTACCGCCCACCCACCGGGCGCGCCCTACGGCAGCTCGAACCCGGGATCCATCCCCCCGAGCGCGGACGTGCACAGACAGTCCCGCTCCTCGTTCGCGGGCAGCGCGGCCACCGCGTCGAACAGCACACCCCGCAGCCGGTCCACGTTCGCCGCGAACACCCGCAGCACCTCGTCGTGCGAGACGCCCTCACCGGTCTCGGCGCCCGCGTCGAGGTCGGTGACCAGCGTCATCGAGGCGTAGCAGAGCTCGAGTTCACGGGCGAGCGCCGCCTCGGGATGACCGGTCATGCCCACCACCGACCAGCCCTGCGCCTGGTGCCACAACGATTCGGCACGGGTGGAGAAGCGCGGTCCCTCGATCACGACCAGCGTCCCGCCGTCCACCGGCTCCCAGTCCCGGCCGCGCGCCGCCTTCAGCGCCGCCGCCCTCGCGGTCGGGCAGTACGGGTCGGCCAGCGACACATGCACCACGTTCGGTACGGCGCCGCCGGGCAGCGGCAGCCCGTCGAAGTAGGACGCCGCCCGGGACTTCGTGCGGTCGACCAGCTGGTCCGGCACCAGGAGTGTGCCCGGCCCGTACTCGGGACGCAGACCGCCCACCGCGCAGGGTCCGAGGACCTGGCGCACTCCTACCGAGCGCAGCGCCCACAGGTTGGCCCGGTAGTTGATCCGGTGCGGCGGCAGATGGTGGCCGCGGCCGTGCCGGGGCAGGAAGGCGACGCGCCGACCGGCGATCTCGCCCAGGAAGAGGGAGTCGCTGGGCGCCCCGTAGGGGGTGTCCACCTGGATCTCGGTCACGTCGTCCAGGAACGAGTAGAAGCCCGAGCCGCCGATTACACCGATCTCTGCGTTCGCCATGCGGTCACACTAACCGCCGTCCGCCCACCGCCGAGAGGGGCCGCAGAAACGTCGAGAGGGCCGCGGGTAAACGCGGAGAACCCCACCGTCCGACGACGGCGGGGTCCCTGAGCGAGGTGCTACGCGGCGGAGCTGCTGCTGGTCGAGGTGCCCGAGCCCGAGGAACTCGAGCCGGACGACTTCGAGCCGGACGACGTCGACTCCGACGACTTCGAGTCCGAGGACGTCGAAGAGGTGGACGCCGACGACTTCGACGCCGGCGAGGTGCTCGACGAGGAACCGCGGCTGTCATTGCGGTAGAACCCGGAGCCCTTGAAGACGATGCCGACCGCGGAGAACACCTTCTTCAGGCGGCCACTGCAGTTGGGGCACTCGGTCAGGGCGTCGTCGGTGAACTTCTGCACCGCCTCGAGGCCCTCGCCGCACTCGGTGCACTGGTACTGGTAGGTCGGCACTGTCTTCCTCCTGGCACTCTCACTCAATGAGTGCTAACGACGGTCCATAGTGACGTATTCCTCGGGATCAGTCCACCGTGACCGGCACTCGGTGACCGACGCCACGTGCGACGGTACGGCTGCGGGGGCGCGCCGCGAGCCGGGACCGCAGCGCCAGGAGGGTCACCAGGGCGAGCAGCGTGCCGCCCATCGGCACCAGGAACCCGGCGCCGCCCCAGAAGCGGTCCTCCAGCTGTCCGGCGACGGTGACGGCGGCCGCCTGGCCGAGCGCCACCGCGCCGGTGAGCCAGGTGAAGGCCTCGGTGCGGGCGCCGGCCGGGACCAGGCCCTCCACCAGGGTGTAGCCGGTGATCAGGGCGGGCGCGATGCACATGCCGACGAGGAGGCCGAGGCCCGCCAGGACGAGCACGGAGTGCGCGGCCCACAGGCCGGACGCGGCGAGCGCGAGGGCGGCGTACCCGAGGACGAGGCGGCGCTGCGGGGCCACCTTCCACGCGATGGCGCCGCAGGCGATGCCGGAGATCATGTTTCCGGCGGCGAAGACGCCGTACAGGACGCCGTTCATACCGGGTTCGCCGATCGACTCGGTGAACGCGGCCAGCGACACCTGCATGCCGCCGAAGACGGAACCGATGCCCAGGAAGGCCACGATCAGCACGCGCACCCCGGGGATGCTCAGCGCGGAGGCGTGCTGCACGCGCGTGTGCCCGTCGGCGGTGACGGAGGGCTGCGTGCTCTTCTGCGCGGCGAACAGCAGACCGCCGATCAGCGTCAGCGCGGCCTCCGTGACCAGGCCGGCGGCCGGATCGACGGCGGTGCACAGCGCGGTGGCGAGCAGCGGGCCCATCACGAACGTCAGCTCGTCGGTGACGGACTCGAACGCCGCCGCGGTGGACATCAGGGGCGAGCCCTGGAGCTTCACGCCCCAGCGGGCGCGGACCATCGGACCGACCTGCGGGACCGAGGCGCCGGTGGGCACGGCCGCCACGAACAGCGCCCACAGGGGGGCGTCGGCCAGCGCGAGCGCGGTCAGGGTCAGACCCGCCAGCGTGTGCACCAGCACGCCGGGGATCAGGACCGCACGCTGCCCGTACCGGTCGGCGAGGCGCCCGTTCCAGGGCGCGAACAGCGCCATGGAGACGCCGGTGACGGCCGCCGCGGCACCTGCGGCGCCGTAGGAGCCGGTGGTGTGCTGCACGAGCAGCACGATGGAGATGGTGAGCATCGCGAACGGCTGGCGTGCCGCGAAGCCGGGGAGCAGGAACGTCCAGGCGCCGCGGGTGCGCAGCAGCTGTCCGTATCCCGGGCGGGAGGAAGCCGGCGAGGTCGTCGACGGCTCGGTGGTGACCGTGGATTCCACGGCCCGTGCCTTTCTGCCGCCTGGTAGCGCGGCCCCGGACAGGGGCGGTGCCGAGAGCTGTCCTCTTGCGCGGAACTGCGGTAGATACCGGCGCCACTGGGTCAGGGCGTCACGGCCGCCATACGGTCGCGCCAGCTCTGCGTCAGGCAGAGTTGGTTCGATCAAAGTGCGCCTTCATCGTACAGGGATCAGCGGGTCGTGACCCTGTGAAAACGAGCACCACAGCGCCGGAGCGCCTGTGAATAGAGGGGGGTGTGAACAGGGCGAAAAGGTGTCAACGGTCGGGGGTGTCCCCGTTCGTCCCCAGCCACCCGGCCAGCTTGCCGCCGCGGCCCACGGCCCGCAGGCGCCGCTCGGCGGCGTCCCGCACCGGGTCGGTGGCGACCACGAGCAGTTCGTCCCCGCGCCGCAGCACCGTCGTGGGCAGGGGCACGAACGACGTCCCCTCCCGCACGACCAGGGTGACGGCGGCGCCGGGGGGCAGCCTCAGCTCGTTGATCTCGACGCCGTGCATCTTCGAGTCCGGCGGGATCACGAGCGACAGCAGGTGTCCCCGCAGCCGCTCCAGCGGTGCCGACTCGATGCCGAGGTCGGCGGCGGCGTCCGCGTCCTGGCCCAGGTGCAGCTTGCGGGCCAGCCAGGGCAGGGTCGGGCCCTGGATCAGGGTGTAGACGACGACCAGGACGAAGACGATGTTGAAGATCCGGCGGCTGCCCTCGACGCCGCCGACCATCGGGATGGTCGCCAGGATGACGGGCACGGCGCCGCGCAGACCGGCCCAGGACATCAGGGCCTGCTCCTGCCAGGGCACCCGGAACGGCGTGAGGCAGAGCACCACGCTCAGCGGGCGGGCGATCATCGTCAGCACCAGGCCGATGACGAGGGCGGGCAGGATGTCGTCGCCCAGTTCGTGCGGGGTGACCAGGAGGCCGAGCAGGACGAACATGCCGATCTGGGCGATCCAGCCGAGCCCGTCGGCGAAGCCGCGGGTGGCCGGCCAGTGGGGCAGCCGGGCGTTGCCCATCACCATGGAGGCGAGGTAGACCGCCAGGAAGCCGCTGCCGTGGGCCAGGGCGCCCGCCGCGTACGCGACGACGGCGATGGCCATGACGGCGATCGGGTAGAGGCCGGAGGCGGGCAGCGCCACATGGCGCAGGCCCCAGGCGCCCAGCCAGCCCACCGCGATGCCGAGGGCGGCGCCGATGGCCAGCTCCAGCAGTATCTCGCCGACCAGCACGTACCAGTGCTCGACGGGACCGGCGTGCGAGAACGCGACCACGAGGATGACCACGGGGGCGTCGTTGAAGCCGGACTCCGCCTCCAGGGTGCCCATCACGCGCGCGGGGAGCGGGATCTTCCGCAGGACGGAGAAGACCGCCGCCGCGTCGGTGGAGGACACCACGGCCCCGACGATGAGCGCCTGGCGCCACTCGAGACCGGTCAGGTAGTGCGCGGCCGTCGCGGTCACGCCGACGCTCACCGCGACGCCGACCAGCGCGAGCGCGGAGGCCGCGGGAAGGGCCGGCTTGATCTCCTTCCACTTCGTGCCCAGACCGCCCTCGGCGAGGATCACGACCAGGGCCGCGTACCCGATGACCTGCGTCAGCTCGGCGTTGTCGAACTTGATGCCGCCGATGCCGTCCTGGCCCATGGCGACGCCGATCCCCAGGTACACGAGCAGGCTGGGGAGCCCGCTGCGCGAGGAGATCCGGACCGCTGCGACGGCGACGAGCAGGACGAGTGAGCAGACGAGCAGGAGCTCGTTGAGGTCGTGGACAGTCAGCGGCCGTTCCCTTCCCTGGCTCACGGGCACGAGCGCGTGAGCTCCGTACATAGGACACGAAGTGGCGGACTCCGTACCCAACTACTTCGTTACCTTACCTAACTCTTGACGATTTCTTGACGCTTCGCCGGTCGCGATCGAACGCTCGTCCGTCCTGGTTCCCCACTCCGCGTCAAGTGGCGCCGGGCCCTGCGCCTATGGTTGCTCCAGCGCTCATTCAAAGTCACAGCCCCGCCTGCCGCTCGCGTTAGGACAGCAAGGACAGCGATGCCCCCCAACACCACCGCCTCTACGGGTCAGCAGCCCGGCAAGTCCGGCAGGAAGAAGGGGCGCAAAGCCCGTCTGGTCGTCCTCGTGCTCGTGCTGGCCATCATCGGAGGCGTCGCGTACGGGGCGTACTGGTCGATCAGTACCGTTCGCGCCTCCTTCCCGCAGACCAAGGGGTCGATCTCGCTCGAGGGCCTGTCGGGCCCGGTCGACGTGAAGCGCGACGGCTACGGCATCCCGCAGATCTACGCCTCCTCCGACGAGGACCTGTTCATGGCGCAGGGCTACGTCCAGGCGCAGGACCGGTTCTACGAGATGGACGTGCGCCGTCACATGACGTCCGGGCGCCTGTCGGAGATGTTCGGCAAGAGCCAGGTCGACAACGACGAGTTCCTGCGCACCCTGGGCTGGGACCGGGTCGCGAAGAAGGAGTACGACACCAAGCTGTCGGACGCCACCAAGAAGTACCTCCAGGCGTACGCCAAGGGCGTCAACGCCTACCTGGCGGGCAAGGAGGGCAAGGAGCTCTCCCTGGAGTACGCCGCCCTCGGTTTCGCCAACGACTACAAGCCCGCGCAGTGGACCCCGGTCGACTCGGTCTCGTGGCTGAAGGCGATGGCCTGGGACCTGCGCGGGAACATGGAGGACGAGATCGACCGGGCCCTGCTGACCAGCCGCCTGGGCCCGCGGCAGATCGAGGACCTCTACCCGCAGTACCCCTACGACCGCAACAAGGCGATCGTCCAGGAAGGCCAGTACGACGAGCTGACCGGGACGTACGGACAGGGGAGCGGCACGTCCGGCGGCACCGCCGGGGCCGGAGCGTCCGCCGGGGACGCCTCCGCGGCCGGAACCGCCACGGACGGCACCACGGGCCTGCAGAGCCAGCTCTCGGGCCTCTACGACGTCCTGGAGGACCTGCCCACGGCCGTCGGCGTGAACGGCAACGGCATCGGCTCCAACTCCTGGGTCGTCTCCGGCGAGCACACCATCACCGGCAAGCCGCTGCTGGCCAACGACCCGCACCTGTCGGCGTCGCTGCCGTCCGTCTGGTACCAGATGGGCCTGCACTGCCGCAGCGTCTCCAGCAAGTGCCAGTACGACGTCACCGGTTACACCTTCGCGGGCCTGCCCGGTGTGATCATCGGCCACAACCGGGACATCTCCTGGGGCATGACCAACTCCGGTGTCGACGTCACCGACCTGTACCTGGAGAAGCTCACCGGCGACGGCTACCAGTACGACGGCAAGGTCAAGCCGTTCACCACCCGCGAGGAGACCATCGAGGTCGCCGGCGGCAGCCCCAAGAAGATCGTGGTCCGTGCGACCAACAACGGTCCGCTGCTCTCCGACCGCAGCGACGAACTGGTCAAGGTCGGCAAGAAGGCCGCCGTCGACACTTCGGCGCCCGACCGCGGCGACGGGTACGGCATCTCCCTGCGCTGGACCGCCCTGGACCCGGGCACCTCCATGGACGCCGTCTTCGCGATGAACCGGGCGGCGAACTGGAGCGACTTCCGCGCCGCCGCCGCCCTGTTCGACGTGCCCTCGCAGAACCTGGTCTACGCCGACACCGAGGGCCACATCGGCTACACCCTGCCCGGAAAGATCCCCACGCGCGCGGAGAACGTCGACGGCTCGATCCCGCAGCCCGGCTGGGACTCCAAGTACCGCTGGACCGGCTACGTCCCGCAGGACGAGCTGCCCTTCGAGTTCGACCCCGCGCGCGGGTACATCGTCACCGCCAACCAGGCCGTGATCGACGAGGACAAGTACCCCCACACGCTCACCACCGACTGGGGTTACGGCACGCGCAGCCAGCGCATCATCGACCTGATCAAGTCGAAGACGGACGACGGCGGCAAGATCTCCACCGACGACATGCGCCAGATGCAGCTCGACAACAGCAGCGAGATCGCGAAGCTGCTGGTGCCGAAGCTGCTGAAGCTGGACATCGCCGACAAGGACGTCCGCGAGGCCCAGAAGCTCCTCGAGGGCTGGGACTACACCCAGGACGCCGACTCGGCCGCCGCCGCCTACTTCAACTCGGTCTGGCGCAACATCCTCAAGCTCGCCTTCAGCCACAAGCTGCCCAAGGAAGTGCGGGTCAAGGGCCAGTGCCTGTGGGTCGACCCGGTGAACACCACCGGCCCGGCGGACGAGACGGAGAAGGTCCGCGAGTGCGGCCAGCGCGACGCCGAGCAGGCCCAGCCGGACGGCGGCGACCGCTGGTTCGAGGTCGTCCGCACCCTCATGGACGACGAGAAGAGCGACTGGTGGAAGACGCCGAAGTCGGGCACCCGCCCCAAGGCCGACAACCGTGACGAGCTGTTCGTGCGCGCCATGATCGACGCCCGCTGGGAGCTGACCGCCAAGCTCGGCAAGGACATCGACACCTGGAGCTGGGGCCGGCTGCACCGCCTGTTCCTGAAGAACCAGACCCTGGGCACCGACGGCCCCGGCTTCCTCCAGTACGTCCTCAACCGCGGCCCGTGGAAGCTCAGCGGCGGCGAGGCGGCGGTCAACGCCACCGGCTGGAACGCCGCCGGCGGCTACGGCGTCGTCTGGGTGCCGTCGATGCGGATGGTGGTCAACCTCGGCGACCTCGACAAGTCGAAGTGGATCAACCTCACCGGCGCCTCCGGGCACGCCTACAGCGCCCACTACACCGACCAGACGGACAAGTGGGCCGACGGCGAGCTGCTGGACTGGTCCTTCTCCGACGGCGCGGTCGACAAGAGCACGAGCGACTCCCTGGTCCTGAAGCCGTGACCGGCGGCCGGTGACCGAACGAAAGGGCCCTCCACACGCGCGTGGAGGGCCCTTTCGCCTATGCGGGCTGCGGGCCCGAACGGGCGGCTCAGGGCGCCGGGAAGCGGCGTACGCCCGACGGCGTCACCACCGCCTGCACCGGCCGGTCGTGCGCCTCCGCAGGGACCCGCTCGACGACCTCCGTGTCGTACAGCAGCACCACCAGCGCCGGGTGCGCGTCCGCGCGCTCCAGGCGGGCGAGCACCCGGTCGTAGGAGCCCCCGCCGCGGCCCAGGCGCATGCCGCGCGCGTCCACCGCGAGCCCGGGCAGCAGCACCACGTCCGCGGTGGTCACGGCGTCCGGTCCGAGGCGTTCCCCGGACGGCTCGAGGAGGGTCATCCGTTCGCCGTGCCGGACCGGCGCGAGAGAGCTCTCGCCGGTGTACACGCCCCAGTCGAGGTCGTTGTCGGGCAGGAGGGCGGGGAGCAGGACGCGCACGCCCCGCGCGCGCAGCGCGTCCAGCAGCGCCGGCGTGCCCGGCTCGCTCCCCACGGAGACGTACGCCGCCACCGTGCGCGCCCGCGCCAACTCGGGCAGCCGCAGCGCCCGGTCCGCCAGCGCGACCCCGGACTCCCGCACGTCATCGGCCGTCAACCTGCTTCTCACCGCGAGGAAGTCCCGCCGCAACGTTCGCTTGTCAGGCTCAGCCGGACGTCCGATCTGACTCAACGGTCGCACCCGTACCCTTCCAATACGCTCATATGAGAGCCAACAAACCGGAGCCACAGATTCCCTGCAAAGGCACCGGATAAGGTTGCGGGCATGACTCAGTCGCACCCTCGGATCAGCAAGGCTGTCATTCCCGCAGCAGGTCTGGGCACCCGGTTTCTGCCGGCCACCAAGGCCACTCCCAAGGAGATGCTGCCGGTCGTCGACAAGCCGGCGATCCAGTATGTGGTCGAAGAGGCCGTCTCGGCGGGCCTCGACGACGTCCTCATGATCACGGGCCGCAACAAGCGCCCCCTGGAGGACCATTTCGACCGCAACTACGAGCTGGAGTCGGCCCTTCAGAAGAAGGGCGACGCCGACCGGCTCGCCAAGGTGCAGGAGTCCAGCGACCTCGCGACCATGCACTACGTCCGCCAGGGCGACCCCAAGGGCCTCGGCCACGCCGTGCTGTGCGCGGCCCCGCACGTGGGCCACGAGCCCTTCGCCGTCCTCCTCGGCGACGACCTCATCGACCCGCGCGACCCGCTCCTCAAGCGCATGGTCGAGGTGCAGGAGCTGCACGGCGGCAGCGTCATCGCGCTCATGGAGGTCGCTCCCGAGCAGATCCACCTCTACGGCTGCGCGGCCGTCGAGCCCACCCAGGACGGCGACGTCGTCAAGGTGACCGGCATGGTGGAGAAGCCCGATGCCGCGGACGCCCCGTCGAACTACGCGATCATCGGCCGGTACGTCCTCGACCCGCACATCTTCGACATACTGCGCAAGACCGAGCCCGGTCGCGGCGGCGAGATCCAGCTCACCGACGCCCTCCAGCAGCTCGCCGAGGACGAGAAGGTCGGCGGCCCGGTGCACGGCGTCGTCTTCAAGGGGCGCCGCTATGACACCGGTGACCGTGGCGACTACCTGCGTGCCATTGTCAGACTCGCATGCGAACGTGAAGACCTGGGCCCGGACTTCCGGACCTGGCTTCGCAGTTACGTAGCCGAGGAGATGTAGCCACTTTGAGCAGCGCCGCGCCCCGCACCACCGGCCGGGACCACCTGTGGTCGGTGGACGAGCACCTGGAGGACATCCTCGCGACCGTCCGCCCCCTCGAACCCATCGAGCTGCAACTCCTCGACGCCCAGGGCTGTGTCCTGATCGAGGACGTGACGGTGCCGGTCTCCCTGCCGCCGTTCGACAACAGCTCCATGGACGGGTACGCGGTGCGGGTCGCCGATGTCGCGGGCGCGAGCGAGGAGTTCCCGGCGGTCCTGGAGGTCGTCGGGGACGTCGCCGCGGGACAGGCGGAGCTGCTCCGGGTGGGCCCGGGCCAGGCCGCCCGCATCATGACCGGCGCCCCGCTGCCGCCCGGCGCGGAGACGGTCGTCCCCGTCGAGTGGACGGACGGCGGCCTCGGCGAGGGCCCGGTGGCCGGGATGCGCGCGCGCAGTCTCGCCCCCGAGGGCGCCTCCGGAGACGTGCACGTGTACCGGCCCGCCGGGGCACGCGCGCATGTGCGCGCCAAGGGCAGCGACGTGAAGGCCGGTGACCGCGCCCTGGAGGCCGGCACCGTCCTCGGCCCGCCGCAGATCGCGCTGCTCGCCGCGATCGGCCGCGGCACGGTCCGTGTGCGCCCGCGCCCGCGCGTGGTCGTGATGTCCACCGGCAGCGAACTCGTCCAGCCCGACGAGCAGTTGCGCGACGGCCAGATCTACGACTCCAACAGCTTCGCCCTCACCGCGGCCGCCCGGGACGCCGGTGCCATCGCCTACCGCGTGGGCGCCGTCGCCGACGACGCCGAGACGCTCCGCGACACCATCGAGGACCAGCTGGTGCGCGCCGACCTCATGGTCACCACCGGCGGGGTGAGCGTCGGGGCGTACGACGTCGTCAAGGAGGCGCTGCAGTCCGTCGCCGACGAGGACGAGGCGGGCAGCGGCATCGACTTCCGCAAGCTCGCCATGCAGCCCGGCAAGCCCCAGGGCTTCGGCTCCATCGGCCCCGACCACACGCCGCTGCTGGCCCTCCCCGGCAACCCCGTCTCCTCGTACGTCTCCTTCGAGCTGTTCGTCCGTCCCGCGATCCGCACGCTCATGGGCCTGAAGGACGTCCACCGGCCGCGCGCGACGGCGACCCTCACCGCGGACAAGGCGCTGACCTCGCCGAAGGGGCGCCGGCAGTTCCTGCGCGGGCTGTACGCCGACGGTGCCGTGACCCCGGTCGGCGGCGCCGGATCGCATCTGGTCGCCGCCCTCGCGCACGCCGACGCGCTGATCGTCGTCCCCGAGGACACCGAGTCCGTGGAGCCCGGCGCCGAGGTCGAGGTCGTCCTGCTCGGCTGAGCGCACGCGCGCGTGCCGGTGCTGCTCCGGTGCGCGCGCCGACTTGGCGGTACCGTGTCGCGCACAGCAGGCCCAGCGCCGCACCGCCACGGGCCCGGACCGGGAGCGCCACACAGCATGAGTACGCAGGACCGACTGACGCACATCGACGAGGCGGGCGCGGCCCGCATGGTCGACGTATCGGAGAAGGACGTGACGGCGCGCACCGCCCGCGCGAGCGGGCGCGTCCTGGTCTCGCCCCGGGTGATCGAGCTGCTGCGCGGCGAGGGCGTCCCCAAGGGCGACGCGCTGGCCACCGCGCGGATCGCGGGCATCATGGGCGCCAAGCGCACGCCGGACCTGATCCCGCTGTGCCACCCGTTGTCGGTGTCGGGTGTGAAACTGGACCTGTCGGTCGCGGACGACGCCGTGGAGATCCTGGCCACCGTCAGGACCACCGACCGCACGGGCGTCGAGATGGAGGCCCTCACCGCGGTCTCCGTCGCCGCGCTCACCGTGATCGACATGGTCAAGGCGGTCGACAAGGGAGCGGTCATCACCGACGTACGGGTCGAGGAGAAGACGGGCGGCAAGTCGGGCGACTGGAGCCGGGCATGACCGCCGGGACCCGCCGCGCCCTGGTCGTGACCGCCTCCAACCGGGCCTCCGCGGGCGTCTACGAGGACAAGGGCGGCCCGCTGATCGCCGCGGGGCTCACCGGCTTCGGGTTCGCCGTGGACGGCCCCCAGGTGGTGCCCGACGGGGACCCCGTGGAGGCCGCGCTGCGCGCCGCCGTGGACGCCGGGTACGACGTCGTCGTCACCACCGGCGGCACCGGCATCTCGCCGACCGACCGGACGCCCGAGGCGACCCGCGCGGTGATCGACCACGAGGTGCCGGGCATCGCGGAGGCGATCCGGGCGTTCGGACGCGACAAGGTGCCGACCGCCGCCCTCTCCCGGGGACTGGCCGGGGTCGCAGGACGCACGCTGATCATCAACCTGCCGGGCTCCACCGGCGGGGTGAAGGACGGACTCGCCGTCCTCGAACCCCTGCTGGTCCACGCCGTCGACCAGATCCGCGGCGGCGATCACCCCAGACCCGGCGCCGGCAGTGGGGGTGCGAGCTGAACAGCCCCTCCTGGCCCGTCGTACTGGCGGACGGCGGTGTCGTCCTCCGGCCGATAAAGATGCGCGACCAACGGGCCTGGCGCGAGGTCAACCGGCGCAACCGGGACTGGCTGCGCCCCTGGGAGGCGACCATTCCGCCGCCCACGCCCAGCGGGCCGGTCACGCACCGGCCGACCTACCGCCAGATGGTCCGGCATCTGCGCTCCGAGGCGAACGCGGGCCGCATGCTGCCCTTCGTCATCGAGTACGAGGGCCGTCTGGTGGGGCAGTTGACGGTCGCCGGGATCACCTGGGGCTCCATGTGCTCGGGGCACGTCGGCTACTGGGTGGACGAGAGCGTCGCCGGCCGCGGAGTGATGCCGACGGCCGTGGCGCTCGTGGTGGACCACTGTTTCCGCACCGTCGGACTGCACCGCGTCGAGGTCTGCATTCGCCCGGAGAACGGACCGAGCCGCCGGGTGGTGGAGAAACTCGGATTCCGCGAGGAGGGGCTCCGGCCCCGTTATCTCCACATCGACGGCGCCTGGCGCGACCATCTCGTCTTCGCCCTGACGGCGGAAGAGGTGCCCGACGGTCTGCTGAGCCGCTGGCACCGGACGCAGCGCGCACGCAGGGGAATCCAGCACAACCCCGGTAATTGAATATCTGTTCGAAATTGATCGCTGTGTGATCACATCGGCACTCTGAATTACGCATCCTCTGCGACCTGCTGATCGCATCGATCACAAAAAAATTTCGAAATATCAGCCAGATCGTGCGACACACCGGCTCAATTGGCAGATGGCCTCACACAAACCCCTCTACCGTGTGAGGCGTGAGCAGCAGCGGCCTCATCTACGCAGTCATTGTCGGGGCCTGGGCCGCCTACTTGGTGCCGATGTGGCTCCGTAGGCAGGACGAGCTGAACGAGGCCCGTCCGACGGAACGCTTCAGCACCGCCATCCGGCTGCTGTCCGGACGGGCGGGGATGGAGCGCCGGTACGCCAAGGACCTGCGCGCACGCTCCGCCGACGAGGGGGAGCCCAGCGCCGTCGACCCGGACGGCGTCACCGCATCGGTGGACGTCCGGGCCTTCGCCATGCCTCCGACGCGCCCCCAGGCACAGGCAGTGGTGCCCCCGCGCGCGGAGGAGCAGGAACGGGCCGAACCGGTGCGCGCGCAGACCGCCGCGCCGGCGCCCGAACCCGTCCCGGCGCAGCAGCCCCCCACGGCGCAAAAGGCCGTCCCGGCGGCACGGCGCACACCGCCCACCGCCGCCGCGGAGGCGGCCGCGGCGCGCGCCCGGCGCTCCAAGGCGCTCGCCCGCCGACGGCGTACCACCGTGATGCTCTTCCTCGCCTTCACCTGCGGCACGATCGTCGCCGCCGTCGGCGGGCTCGCGTTCCTGTGGGCGCCCGGCGTGCCCGCCGTGCTGCTCAGCGCGTACATCGCGTATCTGCGCAGCCAGGAGCGCCGCCGCTTCGCCTACCAGATGGACCGCCGCCGTGCCGAGGTCGCCGCGCAGCGGCTGAAGGAGCGCGCGCGCCAGCCGCGTCGGCGGGCGCCCGCCGACAGCGGCGCGCAGACGGACGAGCCCGGCGAAGGCCCCGCTCCGGAGACCGACCCGGGGCTGTCCGCGCTGGCCGCGGACCGGCGGGCGCTCGTCGAGCAGACCGATCACGCCGAGTGGGTCGATCAGCAGCGCGAGCGCCAGCGGCGGCCGGGGCAGGGCGACAGCTGGGACCCGGTGCCGGTACCCCTCCCGACGTACGTGACCGCGCCGGTCGCGCCGCGGGCCACCGCCGATGTGGACCTCGGGGCGCCGGACGCGTGGAGCTCGGCCCGCTCCAGTGCGGTCGCGCCGGAGCAGGAGGCGGAGTCCCGCGCGGCCGCGGCCGAGGAGTCGGAGGCGGCGGCCGACGAGGAGCGGGCGGACGGCGGCGGGCGCAGTGACGCCCGCCGGGCCGCGTCCGCCCGGCGGGCCCGTGAGCGGGGACGCACGCCGCTGTTCGACCAGTACGAGGACGGCGGGCGACCGCGCGCGGCCAACGAGTAGGGGCCCGGAACGGATTTCCAGGCGGGCGGATCGGGATGCTAGAGTTTCACTCGTTGCAAGGGCCTGTGGCGCAGTCCGGTAGCGCACCTCGTTCGCATCGAGGGGGCCAGGGGTTCGAATCCCCTCAGGTCCACCGCAACAACTGCACCTGAGAAATCCGGGCAGTTGACGAGATCCCGTCCGATCGGTTGATCGGGCGGGATCTTTTGTGTGTCCAACTCCACCCGGTCCGCGGGTGGCTGGCCCGCTTCAGGGCGTGAGCGGCTTGGCGAAGCACAGGCTCAGTTCGTGGAAGCGGTAGTAGCCGAACTTCGTGCACGGCTCGTAACCGCTGGACCGGTACAGGGCGACGGCCTCCGGCTGCTTGGTGCCCGTCTCCAGCACCATGCGCAGCCTGCCCGCCGCGCGGGCGTCCTCCTCCAGGGCGGCGAGGATGCGCCGGGCGAGGCCCCGGCCGCGCATGGCGTCGATCACATACATCCGCTTCAGCTCGGCGTCCCCGTCGAGGTTGCCCTCGCCGTTCGCGTCGCGGACGCGCCAGCCGCCCGAGGCGACCGGGGAGTCGTACGCGTCGTAGGCGATCAGGTACACGCCGTTCGGCGGTTCGAAGTCGGCCGGGTCCATGGGAGTGGCGTCACCGCCGTCCCCGTAGCGGACGTCGTACTCGGCCTGGACGGCGTCGTTGAGCTTGACGGCGTCGGGGTGGTCGAAGGGGACGCGACGTATGTGCATGCGGGCAACCGTACATTCATGGGAAGTCGGAATCTGGACTCGGTCCAGTGTGCCGGTATCGTGCCCGGGTGCTCACTGTGACCTCCGTAAATGTGAACGGGCTGCGTGCCGCCGCGAAGAAGGGCTTCGTCGAGTGGCTCGCCGCGACCGCCGCCGATGTGCTGTGCCTCCAAGAGGTGCGCGCCGAGCCCGAGCAACTGCCGGAGGCCGTGCGCGCGCCCGAGGGCTGGCACGCCGTGCACGCGCCCGCCGCCGCCAAGGGCCGGGCGGGGGTGTCCCTCTACACGCGCCGCGAGCCCGACCGGGTCCGGGTCGGCTTCGGGTCGAGCGAGTTCGACGCGAGCGGACGGTACGTCGAGGCCGACCTGCCCGGTGTGACGGTCGCCTCCCTGTACCTGCCCTCCGGGGAGGTCGGCACCGAGCGCCAGGACGAGAAGGTCCGCTTCATGGGCGAGTTCCTGGCCCACCTCAAGGAGCTGCGCGAGCGCGCCGCCGCCGACGGGCGCGAGGTCGTGGTCTGCGGCGACTGGAACATTGCCCACCAGCGGGCGGACCTGCGGAACTGGCGCGGCAACACCAAGAGCTCCGGGTTCCTGCCCGAGGAGCGCGAGTGGCTCGGGCGGGTGCTCGACCCGGCCGAGGGCGGGTACGTCGACGTCGTGCGCGCCCTGCACCCGGACGCCGAGGGGCCGTACTCCTGGTGGTCGTACCGGGGGCGGGCCTTCGACAACGACACGGGCTGGCGCATCGACTACCAGATGGCCACCCCGGGGCTCGCGGACCGGGCGGTCAAGGGGTTCGTGGAGCGTGCGGCCAGCCACGCGGAGCGCTGGTCCGACCATGCGCCGGTCACGGTGGTCTACGACCGCTAGCCGGCGCTACGACCGTTTGCGCAGCCTCCTGTCCAGGGCCAGGGACAGCTCCGCCTCCACCACGCTCTTGGCGAGGGGGCGCAGCCGGGGGAGGTCCTCCTCGCCGGCGTGGCGCAGGATCAGGTCGGCGAAGAGGTCGGCGAGGACGTCGGCGTGGACGCGCAGTTCCTTGCCCGCGGCGAGGACCTCGGCGAGCGGGATGCCCTCGCGGACCAGGGCCGCCGACACGTCCAGCAGCCGGCCGCTGATGTGGACGATGTCCTGGCCGTCGGTGGCGAGATAGCCGAGTTCCAGGGCGGCGGCGAAGTTCTCTGGAGTGACCTCGCCGGCGAAGCGGTCGGCGAGTTCCTCGGGGGTGAGGCGGACCGGGACCTCCTCCGTGGGGGTGTCCATGCCGAGCAGGTCGGCGACGTCCCGGCCGTGGTCGAAGGCCTCGGCGAGGTCCGCGATGCCGCTGAGGGTGTGGCCGCGTTCCAGCAGGGCCGAGATGGTGCGCAGCCGCGCCAGGTGGCGTTCGTCGTACCAGGCGATGCGGCCCTCGCGGCGGGGTGGCGGGATGAGCCCCCGTTCGCGGTAGAAGCGCAGCGTGCGCACGGTGATGCCGGCCAGCCGGGCCAGCTCCTCCATGCGGTACTCGTGTCGGCCCTCGGGTCGTCCAGCGTCTTCTGCCACGCGGGAAGCCTATGGCGTACCGGGGGTAACTTTCCTTCGCCCACCCCCTACCCATGAGTACGGAGCTGCTCTACCCTCCGACTGTGCCAGTGTTCACTGGCAGAGTCGTATGGCGCTGGAGGGTGTCGGGATGACCGAACACGAGCATGTACGGGTGGCGGTGGTCGGGTCCGGGTTCGGAGGGCTCGGGGCCGCGGTGCGGCTGCGGCGGGAGGGCGTCACCGACTTCGTCGTCCTGGAGCGGGCGTCGAGCGTCGGCGGCACCTGGCGGGACAACAGCTATCCCGGCTGCGCCTGTGACGTCCCGTCCCACCTGTACTCCTTCTCCTTCGCGCCGAACCCGGACTGGCCGCGCACCTTCTCCGGCCAGGAGCACATCCGCGCCTACCTGGAGCACGTCACGGACGTCTTCCGGCTGCGCCCGCACATCCGCTTCGACTCGGAGGTGAAGCGGATGGCGTGGAACGCCGAGCGGCTGTGCTGGGACATCGAGACCACCAGCGGGAACCTCTCCGCCGACGTCGTCGTCTCCGCGACCGGGCCGCTGTCCGACCCCAAGATGCCGGACGTCCCGGGTCTCGACTCCTTCCCCGGCAAGGTCTTCCACTCCGCCCGCTGGGACCACGACTACGACCTGCGCGGCAAGCGCGTCGCGATGGTCGGCACCGGCGCCTCCGCCATCCAGATCGTGCCGGCCATCCAGCCGGAGGTCTCCCGGCTCACCCTCTTCCAGCGCACTCCGCCGTGGGTGATGCCGCGCATGGACCGCGCGATCAGCGGGGCGGAGCGCTGGCTGCACCGGCGGCTGCCCTTCACCACCCAGGCCCGGCGCGGTCTGCTGTGGGGCATCCGGGAGATGCAGGTCCAGGCCTTCACCAAGCGCCCGAACGAACTGGGCCTGGTGGAGAAGCTGGCCAAGCAGAACATGGCCCGCGCCATCAAGGACCCGGCCCTGCGCGCCAAGCTCACCCCCGACTACCGCATCGGCTGCAAGCGGATCCTGCTCAGCAGCGAGTACTACCCGGCGATCGCCCGGCCCAACGTCGACGTCGTCGCCAGTGGGCTCGCCGAGATCCGCGGCTCGACGGTCGTCGCCGCCGACGGCACCGAGGCCGAGGTCGACGCGATCGTCTTCGGCACCGGCTTCCACGTCACCGACATGCCCATCGCGGACCGGGTCGTGGGCGCCGACGGGCAGACGCTCGCCGAGTCGTGGAAGGGCGGCATGGAGGCGCTGCGGGGCGCGTCCGCCGCCGGGTTCCCGAACTGGATGACGATCATCGGGCCCAACACGGGGCTCGGCAACTCGTCGATGATCCTGATGATCGAGAGCCAGCTCAACTACCTCGCCGACTTCATGCGGCAGTTGGACGTGCTCGGCGGCCGGGTCGCACTCGACGCCCGCGCGAGCGCCGTGCACGCCTGGAACCGGCGTGTGCAGGAGCGGATGCAGCGCACCGTGTGGAACACCGGCGGCTGCACCAGCTGGTACCTGGACGAGAACGGGCGCAACACCACCGTCTGGCCGGGCACGACGAGCGAGTTCCGGCGTGCGACCCGGCGGGTGGATCTCGCGGAGTACACCGTCGTGCGCCCCGGGGAGCACGAGGACGCGCCGAGTGCCGTGGCCGAGCAGTCCGCAGAGGCGGGCGAGCGCTCGGAGGTGGACGCATGAGCCGCCTGATGCACGTGAGCTCCGGCCCCTACGCCCCGCCCACCCCGGCCCGCGTCCTCACCGCGACCTCCGCCGACGGCGCCGGCCTGCATGTGGAGGTGCATGGCCCCGACGGCGCACCCCCCGTCGTCCTCGCCCACGGCTGGACCTGCTCGACCGCCTTCTGGGCGGCGCAGATACGCGAGCTGGCCACCGACCACCGGGTCATCGCCTACGACCAGCGCGGCCACGGACGGAGCCCGGCGAGCCGGGCCTGCGGGACCGAGGCGCTCGCCGACGACCTGGAAGCCGTACTGAAGGAGACCCTCGCGCCGGCCGAGAAGGCGGTCGTGGTGGGGCATTCGATGGGCGGGATGACGGTGCTGGCCGCGGCCGGCCGGCCGGCGTTCCGGGAGCACGCGGCCGCCGTGCTGCTGTGCAGCACCGGCTCGTCACGGCTGGTGGCCGAGGCCACGGTCCTACCGATGCGGGCCGGGCGGCTGCGGACGTGGCTGACCAAGCGGGTGCTCGGCTCGCGGGCACCGCTCGGGCCGGTCACTCCGCTCGCCCGGCGGATCCTCAAGTACGCCACCATGGGGCCCGGTTCGGCGCCGCACATGGTCGAGGCGTGCGCGCGGATCGTGCACGCCTGTCCGCGAGCGGTGCGGCACTCCTGGTCGCAGGTGCTGGATCTGCTCGATCTCGACCACGGCGTCCGGGAGTTGACGGTACCGGCCGCGATCGTCGTCGGGACCGCCGACCGGCTCACCCCGCCGGTGCACGCGCGGTCGCTGGCCGCCGCGCTGCCCACCTGCGTCGGGCTCACCGAGCTCCCCGGGGTCGGGCACATGACGCCGGTGGAGGCGCCCGAGCTGATCAGCGCCCGGATACGTGAACTCGTCGTCACTTACGCACAGATCAAGGAGGGCGCATGAGCAGGGTGAGCCTCGAAGGACAGGTCGCCGTCGTCACCGGAGCGGCGCGGGGCGTGGGCGAACTGCTCGCCCGCAAGCTCTCCGCGCGCGGGGCGAAGGTGGCGCTGGTCGGGCTGGAGCCGGACGCGCTCAAGCAGGTCTCCGAGCGGCTGCACAGCGAGAGCGACCACTGGCACGCCGACGTCACCGACCACGAGGCGATGGCGCGGGTCGCGCAGGAGGTCAAGGAGCGGTTCGGGAAGGTCGACATCGTGGTGGCCAACGCCGGTGTCGCCTCCGGGGGGCCGTTCGTGGACTCCGATCCGGTGGCGTGGCGGCGGGTCATCGAGGTGAACCTCATCGGATCGGCGGTGACCGCGCGGGCGTTCCTGCCGGTGCTCATGGAGAGCCGCGGCTATCTGCTCCAGATCGCCTCCCTCGCCGCCATCACCCCGGCGCCGATGATGACCGCCTACTGCGCGTCCAAGTCGGGCGTGGAGGCCTACGCGCACAGCCTGCGCGCCGAGGTCGGCTACAAGGGCGTGCGGGTGGGCGTGGGGTATCTGTCCTGGACCGACACGGACATGGTGCGCGGTGCCGACCAGGACGACGTGATGCGGGAACTGCGGCAGCGGCTGCCGTGGCCGTCGAACAAGACCTATCCGCTGGGCCCCGCGGTCGACCGGATCGTCGCCGGTATCGAGCGGCGCTCGAGCCATGTGTACGGCCAGTGGTGGCTGCGCGGGATGCAGGGCGTGCGGGGGTATCTGCCGGCGGTCATCGGGACCGTCGGGCAGCGCGAGATGCGGCGGTTCGCGGACCGGCTGGACGGGATGCGGATGGGGCTCGTCGGGGCGGGCGGCGCGGCCGACGAACAGGAGAGGACTACGCACCGTAACTGATCGACATGCGAAGCGTGACGGGCCGTGTGAATCTGGTCGAGCTTGATCCCCCTCACCCATCACGGGAGTGAAAACTCATGGGCATGAAGGACCAGTTCCAGGAGAAGTCCGAGCAGTTCTCGCAGCAGGCCAAGGACAAGATGCAGCAGGCCCGCGAGCAGGCCTCGCAGCGCGGCAAGCAGCGGGACCGCGACGAGGAGCCGGAGCGCCGCCAGCCGGAGGAGCGCGACCGCTTCGACCAGGACTTCGACGCCTGACGCTGCGCGCTGAGCGGAAAGGGTGCCCCCCGATCGGAGGGCACCCTTTCTCATGTCCGCCCCTTCTCAGGTCCTGGGCGGCAGTTGCGGCCTCGACCTGTCCGGTACCTGCGAGCAGTCCGGGGGGCTGGCCGGGGGGTGGGTCTCCAGGAGGTCCAGCGCGAGCCGCACCGCGTCGTCCAGCTGGGTGTTGCGGCCCTCCGCCCAGTCCAGCGGTGTGCGCAGGACCTCCAGGTCGGGGGTGACGCCCTTGTTCTCGACGGACCAGCCGTACGCGTCGAACCAGGCTGCGTTCATCGGCACCGTGATCACCGTGCCGTCGCCCAGCTGGTGGCGGCCGGTCATGCCGACAACTCCGCCCCAGGTGCGCTGGCCCACCACCGGGCCGAGCTTCAGCAGCTTGAAGGCGGCCGTGATCATGTCGCCGTCGGAGGAGGTCGCCTCGTCCGCCAGCGCCACCACCGGCCCGCGCGGGGCGTTCGAGGCGTACGACACCGGCTGGGCGTCGCGGGTGAGGTCCCAGCCGAGGATCGTGCGGGTCAGCTTCTCCACCACCAGTTCGCTGATGTGACCGCCCGCGTTGCCGCGGACGTCGACGATCAGGGCGGGGCGGGAGACCTCCATGCGCAGATCGCGGTTGAACTGGGCCCACCCGGAGCCGCCCATGTCGGGGATGTGCAGATAGCCGCAGCGGCCGCCGCTCAACTCCCGGACGACCTCACGGCGTTTGGCCACCCAGTCCTGGTAGCGCAGCGGGCGTTCGTCGACCAGCGGGACCACGGCGACCCGGCGGGAGGGTCCTTCGCCCTCCGCGGGGGTGAACGTCAGCTCCACCGTCGTACCGCCCGCTCCCGCGAGCAGCGGATAGGGGCCCGTCACCGGGTCGACCTCGCGGCCGTCGACGTGGGTCAGCACCGCGCCCTCGCGGATGCCCGTGCCGGCGAGCGGGGAGCGGGCCTTGGAGTCGGAGGAGTCGCCGGGCAGGATGCGCCGTACCGTCCAGCCCTGGTCGCGGCGCACCAGGTTGGCGCCGAGCAGGCCCTGGCGGCGCTGGTGGTGGGGCGGGCCCTCGTTGCGGCGGGCCGCGGCGACGTAGGCGTGGGAGGTGCCGAGCTCGCCCAGCACCTCGCGGAGCAGATCGGCGAACTCGTCCGGGGAGGCGACGCGTTCCACCAGTGGCCGGTACTGCGCCAGCACCGCGTCCCAGTCGATGCCGCACATGCCGGGGTCCCAGAAGTAGGCGCGGATCAGCCGGCCCGCCTCCTCGTACGCCTGCCGCCACTCGGCGGCGGGGTCCACCTCGTGCAGGATGCGGCGGGCGTCGATCCACACCGTGGAGTCGCTGTCGCCGGTCTCGGTGGCGGGGACCGCGCGCAGCTCGCCCTCGTCGACCACGACGAGCCGGCTGCCGTCGCCGCTGACCGCGAACCAGTCGAGGTGCTCGACGAGTTCGGACTTCTTCGCCTTGCTGATGTGGAAGTGCTCCAGGGTCGGCCGCCCGCTGGTGTCGTCGGGGTTGGCGAACGTCTCGCCGAGCGCCCCCGAGATCGGCCAGCGCAGCCAGACCAGGCCGCCGCCCGCCACCGGGTACAGCGCCGAGTACTTGGAGGCGGCGACCGGGAACGGCGTCACCCGGCTCTCCAGGCCCTCGGTCTCCACGGTCACCGCGGCGCCCTCGCCGCCCTCCTCCAGGGGGTCCAGGCCCCCGGCGGCCGGGCGGCCCTCCGGGTTCAGGGCGAACGGGGAGGGGGTCGCCGAGGAGAGCGGCACCAGGTAGGGGCGGCAGCCGAGCGGGAAGGACAGGTCGCCGGTGTGGACGTCGTACACCGGGTCGAAGCCGCGCCAGGACAGGAACGCCAGATAGCGGCCGTCGCTGGTGAAGACCGGGTTCTCGTCCTCGAAGCGGCCGTTGGTGACGTCGATGACGAACCGGTCCTTGATCCGGGCCATCTTGATCTGGCGCAGGGAGCGGCCGATGCCGGGATGCGACCAGGTCAGCCAGCAGCCGTCGGGGGAGAACGCGAGGTCGCGGACCGGGCCGTTGTCCGACCGGATCAGCTCGGTCACCTCGCCGCCCGAGTCCTCGGTGGCGTCGAGGAGGAGGAGCCGTCCGTCGTGCGCGGCGACGGCCAGGCGCTCGCCCTCCGGGTCGGAGACCAGCTCCAGCACCCGGCCCAGCTCGCCCGAGGCCAGCCGCCGCGGCGGGCGGTCCCCGGTCGCCCGGGGCAGGTAGGCGATCTCGACGGCGTCCTCGCCCTCGGCGTCGGTGACGTAGGCGACCTGGCCGACCGAGCCGAGCATCTCGGGGAGCCGGACCCGTACCCCCGGGGTGTCGGTGATCGTGCGGGCCGGACCGTCGCGGTGGGTCATCCAGTACAGGCTGCCGCGGACGACGACGGCGCTCGCGCGGCCCGTCTCGTCGACCGAGATGCCGTCGACGTGCTGGGCGGCCGGCACCTGGTAGCGGCGCCGCCCCGCGCGCGGGCCGCTCAGCCGGACGTCGAGCCTGCGCGGCTTGTCCGACTCGGACAGGCCGTCCACGATCCACAGTTCGCCCGCGCACTGGTAGACCACCCGGGTGCCGTCGCTGGCGGCGTGCCGGGCGTAGAAGGCGTCGTGGTCGGTGTGCCGGCGCAGGTCGGAGCCGTCGTGGGCGCAGGAGTAGAGGTTGCCGACGCCCTCGTGGTCGGAGAGGAAGGCGATCCGGCCGCCGACGAACATGGGGCAGGCGAGATGGCCGTCGAGGTCGGCCAGCAGCCGTTCGCCGTGCAGCCACAGGCGGCCCGTGGCGCCGCCCCGGTAGCGCTTCCAGGCGGCGGGTTCGTGCGGCGGGGTGCCGGTGAGGAGCAGGGTCCTGCGCTCGCCGTCCAGGTCGGCGACCTGGAGGTCGGAGACCGGCCCCCAGGGCAGTTTGCGGCCGGGGGAGCCGTCGGGGCAGACCTTGTAGGCCCAGGTGAAGTACGAGAAGGGCTCGCCGTGTGAGGCGACCGCGAGGATGTCGCTCGTCCCGTCCTGGTCCGGCGGGGTCCAGCCGGTGACCTGGGTGTCCGGGCTGCCCCAGTAGGTCAGCCTGCGGGCCGGTCCGCCCTCCGTCGGGACCAGGTGGATCTCGGGGACGAGACTGCGCCAGCTCGTGTACGCGATCTCCGTGCCGTCCGGGGAGAAGCGCGGGTGGCCCGCCTTGGTGCGGTCCACGGTGAGCCGCCAGGCGCGTCCGGGTCCGTCCAGGGGGGCCAGCCAGAGGTCGTCCTCGGCCACGAAGCACAGCAGGTCACCGTTGAGATGAGGGAGGCGAAGATAGCTCACCTCCTCATGCTTTGCCCCTGGATGGGCAGGAGCAACTCGTACGAAAGGGGGCTGCGTGACCCAGGACACGTACGAAACGGTTTCGTTTCGCTGGACGGTCGCGCTACATTCGTTCCGTACGAAACCGTGCCGTTCGCAAGTGGGAGAAGGTGATGAGTCATGGCCGAGGTCGCCACGGCACGTCGCAGTCGCATCACCCCCGAGCGGGCGGCCGAGCTCTACGCGGCCGTGCTCGACCTGCTCCGTGAGGTCGGCTACGACGCGTTGACCATGGACGCGGTCGCCGCGCGCACCAAGTCCAGCAAGGCCACGCTCTACCGCCAGTGGGGCGGCAAGGCGGAACTGGTGGCGAAGGCCGTACGGCACAGCAAGCCGGGCGGCTCCCTGGACGGGATCGACACCGGGTCGCTCAAGGGCGATCTGCACGCCGTCACCATGCGGTCGGACGACTGCCAGATGGAGCAGAACTCCGCGCTCATGCGGGGTCTGGCCATGGCGGTGCACTCCAACCCGGACCTCCTGCGGGCGTTCCGGGAGCACCTCGTCGAACCGGAGATGGCGGACTTCCGGCGCGTGATCCAGCGCGCGGTCGACCGCGGTGAGATCCGTCCGGACAACCCCGCGATCGAGTTCGTGATGCACATGATGGTCGGCGCGTTCGCCGCCCGCACGCTGATCGACGAGCAGCCGCCGACCCAGGCCTTCCTCATTTCGTACATCGACGCCGTGGTCCTCCCCGCCCTCGGCGCCCCCACCGGCTGACACCTCTCAGCAAGCCCTCTCACCTGACGTCACCGCTCACGTCGCCGGGCTGATCCACCCTGCCCTGAACACCCCCACGACATGACCGGGAGTACGCCTCCGTGGCCACGTTTCTCTATCGACTCGGCCGGCTCGCCTTTCGGCGACGCCACTTCGTCGCCCTCATCTGGGTGGCCCTGCTGACGCTCGCGGGCGTCGGCGCCGCCTCCGCGCCCGCAGCGGGCAGCGGCTCGTTCTCCATACCCGGCACCGAGGCCCAGAAGGCCTTCGACCTGCTGGACGAACGATTCCCCGGGATGAGCGCCGACGGCGCGACCGCCCGGGTCGTCTTCCAGGCGCCGGACGGCCAGAAGCTCTCGGACGCCGGCAACAAGCCGGCCGTCGAGGAGGCGGTGAAGGACCTCGGCAACGGCTCCGAGGTCGTCTCGGTCACCGACCCCTTCGAGACCAAGTCGGTCTCCGAGGACGGCAGCGTCGGCTACGCCCAGGTCCGCTACGAGGTCTCCGGCATGGAGCTGAAGGAGACCTCCAAGGAGGCCCTGGAGCACGCCGCCGAGGACGCGCGCGACTCCGGGCTGACCGTCGAGATCGGCGGTGACGCGCTCCAGGCCACGCCCCACACCGGCTCCACCGAGGTCATCGGCATCGCCGTCGCCGCCGTCGTCCTGGTCATCACCCTGGGCTCGCTGGTCGCCGCCGGACTGCCGCTGCTGACCGCCCTCATCGGGGTGGGCATCGGCGTCTCGACGATCACCGCGCTCGCCAACGTGCTGGAACTGGGCTCCACCACGTCCACGCTGGCCATGATGATCGGCCTCGCCGTCGGCATCGACTACGCCCTGTTCATCGTCTCCCGCTACCGCGCGGAACTGGCCGAGGGCCGGGACCGCGAGGAGGCCGTCGGCCGCGCCGCCGGAACGGCCGGCTCCGCCGTGGTCTTCGCCGGTCTCACCGTGGTGATCGCCCTGGTGGGCCTGGCGGTCGTCAACATCCCGATGCTGACCAAGATGGGCGTCGCCGCGGCCGGCACGGTCGTGATCGCGGTCCTGATCGCGCTCACCATGATCCCGGCGCTGCTCGGCTACGCGGGCCGCAAGGTGCAGCCGGCGGGCGCGCGGAGCAAGCGGTTCGGCCGCCGCAAGGCCGCCGCCGAGGACCACGCGGCCAAGCCCAACATGGGCACCCGCTGGGCGAGCTTCGTGGTCCGCCGTCCGGTCGCCGTCCTGCTGTTCGGCGTCATCGGGCTCGGCGCCGCCGCGGTTCCGGTCGGCTCCCTGGAGCTCGGTCTGCCCGACGACGGTTCGCAGCCCACCTCCACCACCCAGCGCCGCGCCTACGACCTGCTGTCCGAGGGCTTCGGGCCCGGCTTCAACGGTCCGCTCATGGTCGTCGGCGACGCCAAGGGCAGCGACGACCCGAAGGCCGCCGCCGCCGAGGTGGCCGACGAGATCAAGGGCCTGGACGGCGTGGTGACGGTCGCCCCGGCGACGTTCAACAAGGCCGGGGACACCTTCACCATCACCGTCGTCCCCGACTCCAAGCCCTCCTCCACCCAGACCGAGGACCTGGTCCACGCGATCCGGGACACCGGCGCCGCCGTCCAGGCCGACACGGGCACCGAGGTGCTGGTCAGCGGCACCACGGCGATGAACATCGACTTCTCGCAGAAGATGAACGACGCGCTGGTCCCGTACCTCGCGCTCGTCGTGGGCCTCGCCTTCCTCCTGCTGATCGCGGTGTTCCGCTCGATCCTCGTCCCGCTGAAGGCCGCCCTCGGCTTCCTGCTCAGCGTGCTCGCCGCGCTCGGCGCAGTCGTCGCCGTCTTCCAGTGGGGCTGGCTGTCCGGCCTCATGGGCGTCGAGGAGACCGGCCCGATCATGTCGATGATGCCGATCTTCATGGTCGGCGTGGTCTTCGGCCTGGCGATGGACTACGAGGTGTTCCTCGTGACCCGGATGCGCGAGGCGTACGTCCACGGCGAGATGCCCAGCCAGGCCGTGGTGACCGGGTTCAAGCACGGGGCCCGGGTGGTCACCGCCGCCGCGGTGATCATGATGGCCGTCTTCGCCGGCTTCATCGGCTCCTCCGAGTCGATGGTCAAGATGATCGGCTTCGGTCTCGCCATCGCGGTCTTCTTCGACGCGTTCGTGGTCCGCATGGCGATCGTCCCGGCGGTGCTGGCGCTGCTCGGCAAGCGCGCCTGGTGGCTGCCGAAGTGGCTGGACCGCGCGCTGCCCAACGTCGACGTCGAGGGCGAGGGCCTGAAGGCCGCGGCCGAGGCGCACGCCGACAAGGACAAGGAGCTGGTACGCGCCTGACGTACCGCTCCTGAACGAGACCAGCCGGTGAGGGCCAACGTGGGGACGGTGGCGCCTTCACCGGCTTCCTCGTTCCCACCGCCGCCGAATCCCGGTCGCATGCCGCGTACACGTTTCGCTAGCGTGCCCTGCATGACGACTGCCGACTCAGCAGCACACCCCCGGTTCGCCGCCGCCCTGGAGGAACTGGGGCTCGGTGCCGTGCAGGAACAGATCCGGCGCTTCCCGGAGGCCACTCGGACCGCCGCCGAGGCGGCCGCCGCGATCGGGTGCGAGCTCAGCCAGATCTGCAAGTCCCTGATCTTCGCCGCCGACGGGGTGCCGGTGCTCGTCCTGATGGACGGCGCCTCCCGCGTCGACATGGAGCTCGTGCGCCGGGAACTCGGCGCCGGGAAGGTCACCCGGGCGAAGGCGGACGTCGTCCGGGAGACCACCGGGTACGCCATCGGCGGGGTGCCGCCCTTCGGGCACCGCACGCGTACCCGGGTGCTCGCCGACCGCTCGCTGCTCGACCACGACCTTGTCTGGGCAGCCGCCGGCACGCCGTACACCGTCTTCCCCATGGAACCGAAGACCCTGATCGCCCACGCCGGCGGCACTCTGGTGGACGTGCGCGAGCGCACGGCGTGACGCCGCTGGTCGCGGCCGCCGTCCTGCTCGCCGCGGTCACCCACGCCGGCTGGAACGCCCTCGCCCACCACATCCCCGACAAGCTCGCCGGGTTCGCCCTGATCTCCGGGGGCGGCGTGGTGATCGGGCTCGCGCTCATGCCGTTCACGGCGGTTCCGGCGGCCGGGGCCTGGCCGTACCTGCTTGCCTCCGCGGTGATCCACATCGGCTACTACGCCCTGCTGATGAGGTCCTTCCGGCTCGGCGACTTCGGGCAGGCCTACCCGATCGCCCGCGGTACCGCCCCGCTGGTCGTCACGGTGCTCGCCGCGCTCTTCGCCCACGAGGTGCCGGACGGCTGGGCGGCCGCCGGTGTCGTCGTCTCCTGCGCGGGGCTGACCGGGGTCGCCCTGTGGGGCCTGCGCGGACGCCGGCCCCACTGGGCGGCGATCGGCGCGGCCCTGGCGACCGGCCTGACCATCGCGGCGTACACGGTCGTCGACGGCCTCGGCGTGCGGGCCTCGGGCTCCTCCCTCGGCTACATCGCCTGGCTGATGACCGTGCAGGGCGTGGTGATCCCGGCGTACGCGCTCCACCGCTGGCGCGGCGGGACGGTCGCGGTCCTGCGGCCGTTCGCCGCACTCGGCCTGCTCGGCGCCGCGCTGTCCGTGGCGGCCTACGCGCTCGTCCTGTGGGCCCAGACCCGGGCGGAACTGGCGCCGATCGCCGCGCTGCGGGAGTCCTCGATCATCGTCGGGGCGGCGATCGGCGCCGTGTTCTTCAAGGAGCGGTTCGGGACGCCGCGCATCGTGGCGGCGGGGCTGCTGGTGGTGGGGATCGGGCTGATGCTGCGGGCGGGGTTAGCCGCGGCCGGCCGGCCGCACGGCCACCGCGTCGACCTCGAAGAGCATCCCGGGCAGCGCGAGGGCGGCGACGCCGGCCAGGGTCTGGGCGGGCAGCCGGTCGCCGAAGCGGGCGCTGAGCGCCTTGCCGAGCACCTGCACCTTTCCCGGGTCGTGGTCGACGATGAACGTGCCGAGGCGCACGACGTGCTCGAAGCCGAGGCCCACGCCCGCCAGCGCCGAGTGCAGCCGGTCGAAGGCGAGTTCCACCTGGGTGGCGAAGTCGCCGGACACCGGGGCGCCGGAGGAGTCGGAGGCGTACTGGCCGGCGATGTGGACGGTCTCGCCGGGGGCGGAGACGGCGTGGCTGTAGCCGAAGGGGGTGGGATCGTGGAGCGTGGCCGGGTTGGTGATCGTGCGCTCGTCAGACGTCATGATCGACTCAACGCCCCGGAGCCGCCCGCCCATTCCGGATGCCTGCGGTGGTGCGGAAGGTGGCTGAAGGAGCACCCTGGAAGCAAGGGTTCCGGAGGTGACCGTCATGATGCGAACCACGGTGGGATGGCACGTCGAGATGGAGTTCAGCGAGGACGACCAGCACACACGCGCGGTGGCGATGGTGCGGCTGCCCGACGGGTCCGAGGTACGGGCCCAGGGTCACGCGAGCCGCCACCACACCGACGCGAATCAGCCACGGGTCGGCGAGGAGATCGCCGGGGCGCGTGCGCTGAACGAACTCGCCATGCAGCTGCTGACGAAGGCGCACGGGGAGATCGACGCGGAGTCGGGGCGGACGTCGCATCCCATCCACGTGTAGGTGCGGGTCACGCACCCCGCGCGAGCGACTCCCGTACCGCGCGCACCAGGGCCTGCGCGCGCGGGTCCGCCGTCACCGTCTTGCGGAAACCGTTGGTGACGTAGCCGAAGGCGATGCCCGAGGCGGGGTCGGCGAAGCCGAGCGAGCCGCCGCGGCCGGGGTGGCCGAAGGAGTCGGGGGACAGGAACGGGGACGCGCTGCCGTGCAGCATGAACCCGAGGCCGAAGCGGGTGTTGACGACCAGCACCCGGTCCGGGCCCGCCGACTCCTCCGCGCGCGCGAGCCGGGCCGTGGCCTCGTCGAAGAGCCGGACGCCGTCGACCTCGCCGATCAGCGCCGCGTAGACGCGGGCGAGGCCGTCGGCGGTCGCCGTGCCGTTGGTGGCGGGCAGCGCGGTCGCCCGGTACGCCGGGTCGTTCTGGTCCGGGAAGGGGCTGATCGCGGCGAAGGCCCGGCGGGTGAGGGAGCCGGGGTCGGCGTAGGCCTCGGTCACCGCGCGCTTGGGCCGGGCCCGCAGCACCGCACCGGAGGACGGCTCGGGACCGTCGAGCCGGCCGACCCGGCCCGCCCGCCCCGCGGCTTCCTCCGCGGCGGGCAGCCCCAGCCAGAACTCGGCGCCCAGCGGCCCGGCTATGTGCGCGGCGATCCACTCCCCGGTGCCCTGTCCGGTCACCCGGCGCACCAGCTCGTCGAGCAGCCAGCCGTACGTCAGCGCGTGGTAGCCGTGGGCGCTGCCCGGCTCCCACGCCGGGGCCTGCGCGGCCAGGGCCTCGGGCCCCTTCGCCGGGTCCAGCGCCTCCTGCGGGCTGAGCGGCCGGTCCAGCACCGGCAGCCCGGCCCGGTGGCCCAGCACGTGCCGGACCAGCACCCGCTCCTTGCCCCGCGCCTTGAACTCCGGCCAGTACTCGGCCACCGGCGCGCCCAGGTCCAGCAGCCCCCGCCGGTGCAGCAGCAGGAGTACGGCGGCGGCGACGCCCTTGGTCGCCGAGCGCACCACCTGAGCGGTGCCGCGCTCCCAGGGGGCGGTGCCGTCGACGTCCTTGGTGCCGGCCCACAGGTCGGCCACCTTGCGGCCGTCCCGGTAGACGGCCACCGCGGCGCCCCGGTCCCCGAGGGTCTCGAAGTTCCGTGCGAACGCCTCCCGGACCGGCTCGAAGCCCTCGGCCACTGTGCCGTTCACGTCCACGCCCGTACTCCTCGTCCCGCCGTTCTCGTCGTCTTCGCCGCGCCCATTGTCACGGACGGCCGGGAACGGCCGGGACGGAACGGGGGTCGAAGCCGAACGGCAGCTCCAGCCGGTGCGCCCGCATCAGGTCCTCGTCCGCGAGCAGGTCGCCCGTCCTGCCGTCCGCGGCGATCACCCCGTCGCTGAGCACCAGCGCGCGCGGGCACAGCTCCAGCGCGTAGGGCAGATCGTGGGTGACCATCAGCACGGTCACGTCCAGCGAGCGCAGGATGTCGGCCAGTTCACGGCGGGAGGCGGGGTCGAGGTTGGAGGACGGCTCGTCCAGGACCAGGATCTCCGGTTCCATCGCCAGCACCGTCGCCACGGCCACCCGGCGGCGCTGCCCGAAGGACAGGTGGTGCGGGGGCCGTTCCTTGAACGCGGCCATGCCGACCTGCTCGAGCGCCCGGTCCACGCGCTCCTCCAGTTCGGCGCCCTTCAGCCCGGCCGCCGCGGGGCCGAAGGCCACGTCCTCCCGGACCGTCGGCATGAAGAGCTGGTCGTCGGGGTCCTGGAAGACGATGCCGACCTTGCGCCGGATCTCCGCCATGTGCTCGCGCCCGACCGGCAGCCCGGCGACCCGCACCGTGCCGGTGCCGCCGCTCAGGATGCCGTTGAGGTGCAGCACCAGCGTGGTCTTGCCGGCGCCGTTCGGGCCGAGCAGCGCGACCCGTTCGCCGCGGGCGACGGCGAAGTCGACGCCGAACAGGGCCTGGTGGCCGTCGGGGTAGGCGAAGGCGAGGCCGGAGACCTCCAGAGAAGCTGTCACAGCGTCCATCCCAGCAGACATACGACGAGGGCGGCGAGGGGGAGGGTGAGCGCGTACGTCCACTGCGCCCGGGACGCGGTCACCTCGTCGATGACCGGCATCGCACCGGCGTAGCCGCGGCTGAGCATGGCCAGGTGCACACGCTCGCCGCGTTCGTAGGAGCGGATGAACAGGGCGCCCGCCGACTTCGCGAGCACCCCCCAGTGCCGCACGCCCCGCGCCTCGAACCCGCGCGACTCGCGGGCGATGCGCATGCGCCGCAGCTCGTCGGTGATGACATCGCCGTAGCGGATCATGAAGGACGCGATCTGGACCAGCAGCGGCGGGAGCTTCAGGCGCTGGAGGCCGAGCAGCAGCTCGCGCAGCTCGGTGGTGGACGCGAGCAGCACCGACGCGGCGACGCCGAGCGTGCCCTTCGCCAGCACGTTCCACGCGCCCCACAGTCCGCTGACGCTCAGCGACATCCCGAGCACCTCGACCCGTTCGCTCTCCGCCACGAACGGCAACAGCACCGCGAACGCGACGAACGGCACCTCGATCAGCAGCCGCTTGAGCAGGAAGCCGGCGGGCACGCGCGCGAGGCCGGCGACACCGGCGAGCAGCACGGCGTACGCGCCGAACGCCCACATCGCCTCCCGCGGGGTGGACACCACGACCACCACGAACGCGAGCGTCGCGGCGAGCTTGGTGTGCGGCGGCAGGCCGTGCACGGGGGAGTGCCCGTGCCGGTAGAGCTTGTGGGCGTGTCCGGCGCCCATGTCAGACGCTCGCGCTCACGGGCGAGACGTCCTCGTTCGCGCGCCGCCTGCGCACCGCCCAGAACACCGCGCTGCCCGCGACGACGGTGACGCCGACGCCGATGACGCCCGCCAGCCCCCCGGACAGGCGGGCGTCGTCCACGTCCTGCACGCCGTAGTCCGCCAGCGGCGAATCGGCGTAGGCGTGCTCCTCGGCTTTCCGGTCGATGCCGTTGTCGGCGGCGACCTTCTCCAGACCGTCCGGGTCGGCGGAGGCGTAGAAGCTGACGACGCCGGCCAGGACGAGCGAGGTGGCCAGGCCCGAGATCCACAGCGTCCGGCGGGAGGCGCGCGCCGCGACGGGCGCCGGGCCTGCCGCCCCGGACGCCGGGACGTCGACCAGGGCGCCGTTGACCCGCAGCTGCAGCCGCTGACGCAGGTCGCGCGCGCCGTACACGAGATCCGGGCGTACGGCGATCACCGCGCCCACGGTCAGAGCCGTGATGGCCGCCTCGCCGATGCCGATCAGGACGTGCACGCCGACCATGGCGCCCGCGACCTTGCCGATCGAGACGTCCGTGGTGCCGCCGACGGCGTACATCAGCGTGAAGGCGAGTGCCGAGGCCGGGACCGAGACGAGCGCGGCGACGAAGGAGGCGACGGTCACCGAGCGGCGGGTGCGCGGCAGCAGCTTCACCAGGGCGCGGAAGACGCCGTACGCCACGACGGTGGTGACCACCGCCATGTTGGTGATGTTCACGCCGAGCGCGGTCAGCCCGCCGTCCGCGAAGAGGATGCCCTGCATCAGCAGGACCACGGACACGCACAGCACGCCCGTGTACGGGCCGACGAGGATCGCGGCGAGCGCGCCGCCGAGGAGATGGCCGCTGGTGCCCGCGGCGACGGGGAAGTTCAGCATCTGCACCGCGAAGATGAACGCGGCGACCAGGCCGGCCAGCGGCGCGGTGCGTTCACCCCCGAGGTCGGCCGCCCCCGCGCCGGAGGAGCCGCCCCCCAGCTCGCGGCGCGCGCCGCGCAGGCTCAGGGCGACCGCTGCCGCGGCGACCGCTCCGGTCGCGACCGAGGTCGGGGCGTCTATGAATCCATCAGGCACATGCACCGTTCGATGATAGTGGCTTGTTGCGAACGTCTTGCAAGAGCGTGCGGGGGTGAACAACCGGTGCAGGGTCTTCGCCCCCACGGGCGTCCGGCGGAAAATATGCGACATTGGAGAGGAAGCGGATTCACAGATTTCGCACAGGTCGCTCAGCGTTAGGGGCCGTCCGATGTCCGTAGTCGAGCAGTACGCACGAGCCCACATCGTCACGGACACCGATGTCCGCGTGCAGGAGGACCGGGCCGCCGTCCCCGTCGTGCTGCGCTACGACCCCGACCGCGACCCCCGCGCGGTGCGGTTCGGACTCCCCGGGGCGCACGAATGGACGTTCGACCGGGCGCTGCTGGAGCAGGGGCTGCGCGCCCCGGCCGGCAGCGGCGAGGTCCGGGTGTGGCCGTGCGGCCGGGTGCAGGCGGTGGTGGAGTTCCACTCCGCGCAGGGCGTCTCGGTCGTGCAGTTCGAGACCAAGACGCTGCTGCGCTTCCTGCGCCGCACCTACACGGCCGCCGCCGAGCCCGTACGCGGCTGAGTCAGCCGCCCAGCTTCAGCAGCGCGGCCACGATCGGCCCCGCCGTCTCGCCGCCGTGCCCGGCCGCCTGGACGACGCCCGCGGCCGCGAGGTCGCCCCGGTAGGCGGTGAACCAGCCGTTCGGCTTCTTCTGGCCGTCGACCTCCGCCGAACCGGTCTTCGCGCCGACGTCCCCGCTCACCCCGGCCATCGCCTCGGCCGCCGTGCCGTAGGCCGCCGTGTAGGACATCAGGTCGCGCAGCTGGGCCAGCGTGCCGGCGGACATCGTGCGCGCGGCCGTCGCGAGCTTGCGGCCGTCCACCTCGGGGGAGACCAGATAGGGCTGGTGGAAGACGCCCGACTTCACCGTCGCGGACACCGACGCCATGTTCAGCGGGTTCATCCGCACCCCGCCCTGGCCGATCAGCTCGGCCGCCATCTGCGCCTTCGACTGCACCGGGACGGCGCCGTCGAAGGTCGACACACCCACGGACCAGTTGTCCAGGCCGAGGCCGAAGACCTGCTGGGCCTGCTCGGTCAGGCTGTCGTCGTCCAGCTCGGGCGCCTGGCTGATGAAGGCGGTGTTGCAGGAGCGCGCGAAGCTCGCCTTGAAGGTGCCGTCCTTGATCAGGAACTTGTCGTCGTTCTGGAACTTCCAGCCGCCGTAGGTGAAGTACTTCGGGCACGGATGCGCCTTGTCCGCCGAGGCCAGGCCCTTCTCGATGAGCAGCGAGGAGGTGATGACCTTCATGGTGGAGCCCGGCGCCAGGGAGCCCTGGAAGGCGGTGTTGAAGCCCTTGGAGGCGTTCGCGGCGGCCAGGATCTCACCGGTCGAGGCGCGCAGCACGACCACCGAGGAGCGCGCCTTCTGGGCGACCTGCTCCTCGGCGGCGGCCTGGAGGGCCGGGTCCAGCGTCGTCCTCACGGTGCCCGGCGTGCCCTTGCTGAGCTCCAGCAGGGTCTTCTCCGCCGACTTCGACTTCTTGTCGCGGACCACGCGCAGCTCGATGCCCGCCTTGCCGCCCGCGGTCTTGCCGTACTTCTCGCGCAGCGAGTCCAGGACGGGACCGAGCGAGGGGTACGTCGCGGTCGTCAGCTCGCCGCCGTCCCGGTCGAGCGCCTTGATGGGCGGGGTGCCGGACGCGCCGGTGACCAGGGTGTCGCCGTCCTTGAGGTCGGGATGGACGACGGAGGGCCGCCAGGCGACGACCGGCTCGCCGTCGGTCTCGCGCCGTACGACGGTCAGCGCGCTGTCGTAGGCCAGCGGCTCGCTGAGCTTGCCGTGGGTCACCGTGCCCTTGACGGAGAAGGGGACCTCGGCGCCGGTGGGGGTGCCCGCGGTGAGCGTGACGTCCCGGACGCGGGCCTTCTCGGTGTAGCCGGTGAGCACCTCGCGGGCCGCCGCCGCGTCGTCGGTGGCCGCGGCCGCCCCGGCGACGCTGCCCTGCTGCCAGGCGGCGAGGAAGGCGCGCGAGGCGGTGGCGACCTCCTTGGCGGACAGGGGGCCCGTCTTCACCGCCTTCTCGCCGGCGGAGGTGCTCCGCCCGCGGTCCTCGGCCGCCGAGGAGCCGCCGTACAGCGCGTAGCCGGCCACGGCCGCGCCGACGGCGACCACGGCGATGGCCCCGCCGGCCAGCACCGCGGGACTCGTCTTCCGTCGCTCGGCGACGCGCCTTCTCTTGCCCACTGTCTTCCGATCCTCCGCGAGATCCCCGGGCCCCCGTCAGCCCAACGACGGGACCACCCTAGAGTCCCGGAACCCGGCGGGTGACGTCAGCCACCCGCCGCCAGCACCGCCTTCACGATCGGGCCCGCCGCCTCACCGCCGCGTCCGCCGGACACGCTCATGGCCGCCGCGGCGACGTCGTTGCGGAATCCGGTGAACCAGCTGTTGGCGGTCTGTCCGTCCACCTCGGCGGAGCCGGTCTTCGCGCCGATGTCGCCGCCGAGTCCGGCCATCACGTCCCGGGCGGAGCCCTGGGTCGCGGTGAGCCGCATCATCTGCGTGAGCTGGGAGGCGGTGGCCGGCGGCAGGCCCTGGGCGGTGGCCAGGGGCCGGCCGTCCAGGTCGGGGGAGACGACGAACGGCTGCCGGAAGGTTCCGGTGATCGCGGTGGCTGTGACCGACGCCATGTTCAGCGGGCTCATCTGGACCTGGCCCTGGCCGATGGCGTTGGCCGCGCGGTCCGGTCCGGTGGAGGCGGGCACGCTGCCGTCGAAGGAGGAGATGCCGGTCTTCCAGTTGTCCTTGCCGAGCCCGAACCGCTCCTGCGCCTCCGTCGTCAGAGAGGCGTCGGTCAGCGGCTCCTCGTCGACGAGCTTGATGAAGCCGGTGTTGCAGGAGCGCATGAACGTGTCGGCGAGCGTGGCGTTCTCGTTCGCGGCCAGACCGGGCAGGTTCTTGAAGGTCTGGCTCTGCCAGGTGGCGGTGTCCGGGCAGGGCGCGGGGCCGTTCATCGAGGCGACACCGTTGTCGATCAGCATCGCGGCCGTGATGATCTTCATGGTGGAGCCGGGCGCGACCCTGCCCTCGAAGGCGGCGTTGAAGGCGTCCTCGCGGTGGTTCGCCACCGCCAGCACCTCGCCCGTGCTCGGCTTGACGGCCACCACCGACGACTCGGCGTAGCCCTTCACCGCCCGCTCGGCCGCCGCCTGCACGCCCGCGCTCAGCGTGGTGCGCAGCTTGCCCGGCTTGCCCTCGGCGAGCGTGAGCAGCGGGGTGTCGGCCGTGCCCTCGGCGGCGTGCCGGATCACCAGCTCTACGCCGGGCGTGCCGCCGGCCTTGTCGCCGTAGCGGTCGCGCAGGGTGTCCAGGACCGGCCCGAGCGAGGGGTACTTCGCCTTCGTCAGCACCTGTCCGTCGCGGTCCACGGCCTCGATGGGCGGGCTCTTCGACTCACCGGTGACGAGGGTGTCGTCCTTCTCCAGCTCCGGGTGGACCACGGCCGGGTCCCAGTCGACCAGCGCCTTGCCGGAGGTCTTCCCGCGCACGACCTTCAGCTCGCTCTTGTAGGTGAGCGGCTTGCTCTTCCCGTCGTAGGACACCTTCGCGTCGACCGTGAAGGGCACGACCCCGCCGTTCGCCGCCCCCGGCGTGATCTTCACACCGGTGATGTGCGCGTCGCGTGCGTACGCCGCCAGCAGCGGCCGGGCCGCCTGGTCGAAGTTGGTGTACGACGCCGCCTCGGTCGCCTGCCCCTGCTCCCAGGCCGCGAAGAACTTCCCGGCCGTCTCCTCGACCTCGTCCCCGCTCGGCGGCCCGGTCCGCGCGACCGCGGTACCGCCCGAGTCGCCGTCCAGCGCCGACACCACGTTGTAGGCCCCGTATCCGGCGCCCCCCACCATCACCGCGAACACGCTCCCGATGACGGCGGCCTTCACCCCCTTGCCCATTGGGCTGTCCCTCCCCGTTTCCCCAGTGGTCCTCGCACTGTAAAGGGCCGGTGTGACGGCGGGGGCGGCTGTTCCAGGATTGTTGCTATACCCAGGTATCCAGCCACATGCGGGAACGCCAGTCGTCGATCGGGATCGCGGTGCCGGTGAACAGCGGCCAGAAGTAGATGAAGTTCCAGGCGATCAGCAGCACCAGCACGCCCGCGCCGGTCGCGCCCGCCACCCGGCGGGTCTCGCTCGACTTCGGCGGTCCGACGATCGCCCCGAGCAGCATCGCGACGGCCAGGCACAGGAAGGGCAGGAACACGACGGCGTAGAAGAAGAAGATCGTCCGCTCCTGGTACATGAACCAGGGCAGGTAGCCGGCCGCGATGCCGCAGGCGATGGCGCCCGCCCGCCAGTCGCGGCGGAAGAACCAGCGCCACAGCACGTACAGCACCGCGAACGCGGCCACCCACCACAGCAGCGGCGTGCCGATCGCCAGCACCTCGCGCGCGCACTTCTCGCCCGCGTCGACCGGGCAGCCGTCCTTGCCGGGCGCGGGGGACTCGTAGAAGTACGACACCGGGCGGCCGGTGACCAGCCAGCTCCAGGGGTTGGACTCGTACGTGTGCGGCGAGGACAGGCCGACATGGAACTCGTACACCTGGGACTCGTAGTGCCACAGGCTGCGCCACCAGTCCGGGAAGAGCCACGACCAGTCGCTGTTCTTCCCGTCGGTGGCGGCCCAGTTGCGGTAGTAGCCGCCGGAGCCGTCGGCGGGGGAGAGGATCCAGCCGGTCCAGGACACGATGTAGGTGAGGACCGCGACCGGCACGGTGGCCAGGAACGCGAAGCCCAGGTCGTGCTTGAGCACCGCCACGTGCGGGGCCCGGGCGCCCGCCACCTTGCGGGAGCCGACGTCCCACAGGACCGTGAGCAGGCCGAACGCGGCCAGGATGTACAGGCCGTTCCACTTGGTGCCGATGGCCAGGCCCAGCATCAGGCCGGCCGTCCAGCGCCAGGGGCGCCATCCCAGGCGCAGGGTCTCGGCGGTGTGCGCGTCCGGGCGGACCCGGCCGTCGGCGTCCGCGGGCAGTGCGGCGGCGAGCTTCTCGCGCGCCTTGTCGCGGTCGATGACCAGGCAGCCGAACGCGGCCAGCACGAAGAACATCAGCACGCCGTCGAGCAGCGCGGTGCGGCTCATCACGAAGTGCAGTCCGTCCACCGCCATCAGGGCGCCCGCCAGGCAGCCCAGGAAGGTGGAGCGGAAGATCCGGCGGCCGATGCGGCACAGCATCAGCACGGACAGCGTCCCGAGCAGCGCGGTCATGAACCGCCAGCCGAACGGGTCGAACCCGAACATCAGCTCGCCCAGCCCGATGACGTACTTGCCGACCGGCGGGTGCACGACGTACGCCGCGTCCGACGGCAGCTGGACCTTGTCCCCCATGGACAGGACCAGGTCGTTGGCGTTCTTGTCCCAGTTGACCTCGAAGCCGCGGTGGACGAGCGCCCAGGCGTCCTTGGCGTAGTACGTCTCGTCGAATATCACCGCCTTGGGGCTGCCCAGGTTCCAGAACCGCAGCACGCCCGCGAACAGCGTGATCAGCAGCGGACCGCCCCAGCCCGACCAGCGCACCAGCCGGTCGGCGAGCGTCGGCGGCAGCCCGAGCACCGCCCACAGCCGCGGGGCCGGCTGCACGTACGGCGGCACCAGGCGGTCGCGGACGTCGGCTCTGGGCCCCGCCGTGTATCCGAATCGGCGCAGCCGCTGCTGCCACGAGGGCCGCTGGTCGTGCGGCGCCTGGCCCTGCCGGGTGTCCGTGGAGTCCATGGACGACGCTGTACTGGTCACCGCGCCATCGTAGGGAACCCGTCTGTGGGAGTCCCGCCCATGGCGCCTGCGAGGATGGAAACGTGACAGGAACCCTTGTTTTGGCAGGCACCCCGATCGGCGACATCACGGACGCCCCGCCCCGGCTCGCCGCGGAGCTGGCCGGCGCCGACGTCGTCGCGGCCGAGGACACCCGGCGGCTGCGCCGGCTGACCCAGGCGCTGGGCGTCACGCCCAAGGGGCGGGTCCTGTCCTACTTCGAGGGCAACGAGACCGCCCGGACCCCCGAACTCGTCGACGAGCTCCTCGGCGGCGCGCGGGTGCTGCTCGTCACCGACGCGGGGATGCCCTCGGTGTCGGACCCCGGCTACCGGCTGGTCGCCGCGGCCGTCGAGCGGGACATCAAGGTCACCGCCGTCCCCGGGCCGTCCGCCGTGCTCACCGCGCTCGCGCTGTCCGGGCTGCCCGTGGACCGGTTCTGCTTCGAGGGGTTCCTGCCGCGCAAGGCGGGCGAGCGGCTCTCGCGGCTGCGCGAGGTCGGCGAGGAGCGGCGCACGCTGGTCTACTTCGAGGCCCCGCACCGCCTCGACGACACCCTCGCCGCGATGGCCTCCGTCTTCGGCGAGGAGCGGCGGGCCGCGGTGTGCCGGGAACTGACCAAGACCTACGAGGAGGTCAAGCGCGGCCCGCTGGGCGAGCTGGCCGCGTGGGCGGCCGAGGGCGTGCGCGGCGAGATCACCGTGGTCGTGGAGGGCGCGCCGGACAAGGGGCCCGAGGAGATCGGGCCCGAGGAACTGGTGCGCCGGGTGCGGGTGCGCGAGGAGGCGGGCGAGCGGCGCAAGGAGGCCATCGCGGCGGTCGCGGCGGAGGCGGGCCTGCCCAAGCGGGTCGTCTTCGACGCGGTGGTGGCCGCCAAGAGCCGCTGACGCGGTGGTGGCCGACAGTCGCCGGCGCCCTCTTTCGTAGGATCGGGGCATGCCTTCCTCCAGCGACAAGAACGCGGCGCCGCCGCTCCCGGAACCTCTCCGGGTGCCGGTCGCCGACTCCCACACCCACCTCGACATGCAGTCCGGCACGGTGGAGGAAGGGCTCGCCAAGGCCGCGTCGGTCGGGGTGACGACGGTCGTGCAGGTCGGCTGCGACGTACGCGGCTCGCAGTGGGCGGCGGACACGGCCGCCGCGTTCGCGGACGTGCACGCGGCGGTCGCCCTGCACCCCAACGAGGCCCCGCGCATCGTCCACGGCGACCCGGACGGCTGGTCCCGGCAGGGGGCACGCGAGCCGGGCGGCGACGCGGGGCTGGACGCGGCGCTCGCCGAGATCGACCGGCTGGCCGCGCTGGAGCACGTGAAGGCCGTCGGCGAGACGGGCCTGGACTACTTCCGCACCGGCGACGAGGGCAAGGAGGCGCAGGAGCGCTCCTTCCGCGCCCACATCGAGATCGCCAAGCGGCACGGCAAGGCGCTGGTCATCCACGACCGCGACGCGCACGCGGACGTCCTGCGGGTGCTGAAGGAGGAGGGCGCTCCGGAGCGGACCGTCTTCCACTGCTACTCCGGTGACGCCGAGATGGCGGAGATCTGCGCCGCGGCCGGATACTTCATGTCCTTCGCCGGCAACGTCACCTTCAAGAACGCCCGCGATCTGCGGGAGGCGGTGGCCGTGGCCCCGCTGGAGCTGCTGCTGGTGGAGACCGACGCGCCCTTCCTGACGCCGGCGCCCTACCGCGGACGGCCCAACGCCCCCTATCTCATTCCGGTCACGGTGCGCGCGATGGCCGCGGTGCGCGGGATCGACGAGGACGCGCTGGCGACGGCCCTCGGCGCGAACACGGCCCGCGCCTTCGCCTACTGACAATCACCGCCCGCTCGCGACGCTGCGTAGTCGCGTCGCTTTGGAGAGTGACACTCGCTCCGCTAGGTTCTGGGGGCCCGATTCGGGACCCCTCTGGCCCACTGGAGCGTGGCGACGTGAGCAGCAGGTCGCAGTACGAGACGTACCCGCCGCAGGCGTACGGCGGATTCGACGCGCCCCCCGCTGATCTGCACAGCGCGGAGACGCTGGGGTACGGAGTGGCCGGCCCGTACGAGCCGTGGCCCGCACCGGAGAAGGAGGCGCTCGCGCCCGTGGTGCGGGCCGCTCCGGGGCGACGGGGCGCACGGCGCCGCAAGAGCCGGTACCCGGGGAGCGCGGACGGCTCCGTGCGCCGGCTGCTGCCGCAGGCGCTGGTGGTCGCGTTCCTGGCGGGCGGCACCACCGCCTTCGTCGCCAAGGACAAGGCGATCGAGCTGAATGTCGACGGCAGGCCGCGCACGCTGCACACCTTCGCCGACGACGTCACCGAACTGCTCGCCCAGGAGGGGGTGGAGGTCGGGGCGCACGACGTGATCGCCCCCGCCCCCGGTACGGAACTCAGCAGCGGTGACGAGGTCGCGGTGCGCTACGGGCGGCCCGTGCGGCTCACGGTCGACGGTCAGCGGCGCGAGGTGTGGACGACGGCGCGCACGGTCGAGGAGGCGCTCGGGCAGTGGGGGGTGCGGGCGGAGGGGGCCTACCTGTCCGCCGCGCGCTCCACCCGGATCGGGCGCGCGGGGCTCGCGCTCGACGTGCGCACCGAGCGCTCCGTGACGATCATGGCGGACGGCCGGGCCCGCACCGTGCGCACCAACGCCGCGACCGTCCGGGAGGTCGTCGAGGAGGCCGGGATCACCCTGCGCGGACAGGACGCCACCTCCGTGCCGCCCGGCAGCTTCCCGCGCGACGGGCAGACGGTGACCGTGCTGCGGATCACCGGCACGAAGGAGGTCCACGAGGAGGAGATCCCCTTCGACGTGCAGCGCAGCGAGGACCCCTCGCTGTTCCGGGGCACCGAGGTCGTCGAGCGCGCCGGACAGCCCGGGCTGCGCCGGGTCACGTACTCCATGGTCACCGTCAACGGCGTACGGCAGAAGCCGCGGCGCCTCGGCAGCGAGCTGGTGCGCGAGCCCCGGACCCAGGTGGTGAAGGTGGGGACGAGGCCCATGCCGACGTCGGTGCAGGGGGCGGACCATCTGGACTGGCAGGGGCTCGCGGCCTGCGAGTCGGGCGGGCGCCCCCAGGCGGTGGACCCCTCGGGCACGTACGGGGGCCTGTACCAGTTCGACACGCAGACCTGGCGGAGCCTCGGCGGCAGCGGACGGCCCCAGGACGCCCCGGCCTCGGAACAGACCCTGCGCGCGAAGAAGCTGTACGTGCAGCGCGGGGCGAGTCCCTGGCCGCACTGCGGGGCGCGGCTGCGGGGGTGAGGGCGCCCGCTTCCCGGCCCGTACCCTTGTCCCGTGAGCACCAGCCCCACCCCCGACGCCCTTCTGGGCCCCGCCGACATCCGTGAACTCGCGGACGTGCTCGGTGTGCGGCCCACCAAGCAGCGTGGTCAGAACTTCGTGATCGACGCGAACACCGTGCGCCGTATCGTCCGCACCGCGGACGTGCGTCCCGACGACGTGGTCGTGGAGGTCGGGCCCGGGCTCGGTTCGCTCACGCTCGGGCTGCTGGAGGCGGCCGACCGGGTCACCGCCGTGGAGATCGACGACGTCCTCGCGGGCGCGCTGCCCGCCACCGTCGCCGCCCGGCTGCCCGGCCGCGCCGACCGGTTCTCGCTGGTCCACTCCGACGCGATGCACGTCACCGCGCTGCCCGGCCCCGCCCCGACCGCGCTGGTGGCGAACCTGCCGTACAACGTCGCCGTACCCGTGCTGCTGCACATGCTCGACACCTTCCCGAGCATCGAGCGCACCCTCGTCATGGTGCAGGCGGAGGTCGCCGACCGGCTCGCCGCGCCGCCCGGCTCCAAGGTGTACGGCGTGCCGTCCGTGAAGGCGAACTGGTACGCCGACGTCAAGCGGGCCGGGTCCATCGGCCGCACGGTCTTCTGGCCGGCGCCCAACGTCGACAGCGGCCTGGTGTCGCTGGTCCGCCGGAGCGAGCCGGTGCGGACCACCGCCTCCAAGAAGGAGGTGTTCGCCGTCGTCGACGCCGCCTTCGCGCAGCGGCGCAAGACGCTCCGGGCCGCGCTCGCCGGCTGGGCCGGGTCCGCGCCGGCCGCCGAGGCGGCGCTCCTCGCGGCGGGCGTCTCCCCGCAGGCACGCGGCGAGGCCCTGACGGTCGAGGAGTTCGCGCGGATCGCCGAGCACAAGGAGTCCGGTCCCCAGTGAGCGTCACCGTCCGCGTCCCCGCCAAGGTCAACGTCCAGCTCGCGGTGGGCGCCGCCCGCCCCGACGGCTTCCACGACCTCGCCAACGTCTTCCTCGCGGTCGGCCTGTACGACGAGGTCACCGTCACCGAGTCGGCGGGCGGCCCGCGCGTCACCTGCACGGGACCCGACGCGGACCAGGTCCCCCTGAACGGTACGAACCTCGCCGTGCGGGCCGCCGAGGCGCTCGCCGCGCGCTACGGCATCCGCCCCGACGTGCACCTGCACATCGCCAAGGACATCCCCGTCGCGGGCGGCATGGCGGGCGGCAGCGCGGACGGCGCGGGCGCCCTGCTCGCCTGCGACGCGCTGTGGGGCACGCGCGCCTCCCGGGACGAACTCCTCGACATCTGCGCCGAACTGGGCAGCGATGTGCCGTTCAGCCTGGTCGGCGGGGCCGCGCTCGGCACCGGGCGGGGCGAGAAGCTGCGCGCGCTGGAGACCGGCGGCACCTTCCACTGGGTGTTCGCGGTGGCCGCGCGCGGGCTGTCGACGCCGGCCGTCTTCCGGGAGTTCGACCGGCTCGCGCAGGGACGGGACATCCCCGCGCCCGTCGCCTGCGAGGACCTCCTCGGCGCGCTCGCCGAGGGCGATCCCGACGCGCTCGCCGCGGCCGTCTCCAACGACCTCCAGCCCGCCGCGCTCTCCCTGTTCCCCGAGCTCGCCGGCACGCTCGCCGCGGGCCGCACGGCCGGGGCGCTGGCCGCGCTGGTCTCCGGCTCGGGCCCCACGACGGCGTTCCTCGCGCGGGACCCGGAGTCGGCGCTGAAGGTGGCCGAGTCGCTGCGCTCGTCCGGCACCTGCCGGGCGGTACGGGTGGCCACCGGCCCCGCGCCGGGCGCCACCGTGGTCTCCGGGTAGCGGCGTCGCCGGACACCGGGTCCGCGGGCCCGGCGCGCGGACTACCCTGGAGGGTCGATCGATCCCCCTGGGCAGGAGAGTAATGGCCGTCAATCTGGTCAATGTCGAGAACGTCAGCAAGGTGTACGGCACCCGTGCGCTGCTCGACGGAGTCTCCCTCGGCGTCTCCGAAGGGGACCGGATCGGGGTGGTCGGGCGCAACGGCGACGGCAAGACGACCCTGATCCGGATGCTGGCCAAGCTGGAGGAGGCCGACACCGGCCGGGTCACGCACTCCGGCGGGCTGCGCCTCGGCGTGCTCACCCAGCACGACTCCCTCGACCCGGCCGCCACCGTGCGGCACGAGGTCATCCGGGACCTGGCGGACCACGAGTGGGCGGGCAACGCCAAGATCAGGGACGTGCTCACCGGGCTCTTCGGCGGGCTCGACCTGCCCGGGTTCCCGCAGGGCCTGGACACCGTCATCGGACCGCTCTCCGGTGGTGAGCGCCGCCGTATCGCGCTCGCCAAGCTGCTCATCGACGAACAGGACCTGATCGTCCTCGACGAGCCGACCAACCACCTCGACGTCGAGGGCATCTCCTGGCTCGCCCAGCACCTGCGCGAGCGCCGGTCCGCGCTGGTGTGCGTCACCCACGACCGCTGGTTCCTGGACCAGGTGTGCACGCGCATGTGGGACGTGCAGAAGGGCGACGTCTTCGAGTACGAGGGCGGCTACTCCGACTACGTCTTCGCGCGGGCCGAGCGGGAGCGCATCGCCGCCACCGAGGAGACCAAGCGGCAGAACCTGGTCCGCAAGGAGCTGGCCTGGCTGCGCCGCGGCGCCCCCGCGCGGACGTCCAAGCCGCGCTTCCGGGTGGAGGCCGCCAACGAGCTCATCAAGGACGTGCCGCCGCCCCGGGACTCCAGCGAGCTGATGAAGTTCGCCTCCTCGCGGCTCGGCAAGACCGTCTTCGACCTGGAGGACGTGACCGTCCAGGCCGGCCCCAAGGTGCTGCTCAAGCACCTCACCTGGCAGCTCGGCCCGGGCGACCGGATCGGCCTCGTCGGCGTCAACGGCGCCGGGAAGACCTCGCTGCTGCGCGCGATGGCGCAGGCGGCCCGTACCGAGGGGGAGGAGCAGCCCGCGGGCGGCCGGATCTCCGTGGGCAGGACCGTCAAGCTCGCCTACCTCTCCCAGGAGGTCGCCGAACTCGCCCCGAGCCTGCGGGTGCTGGAGGCCGTGCAGCAGGTGCGGGAGCGGGTCGACCTCGGCAAGGGGCGCGAGATGACCGCCGGGCAGCTGTGCGAGACGTTCGGCTTCAACAAGGAGAAGCAGTGGACGCCGGTCGGCGACCTCTCCGGCGGTGAGCGGCGCCGGCTGCAGCTGCTGCGGCTGCTGATGGACGAGCCGAACGTGCTCTTCCTCGACGAGCCCACCAACGACCTCGACATCGAGACCCTGACCCAGCTGGAGGACGTCCTCGACGGCTGGCCCGGCTCGATGATCGTCATCTCCCACGACCGGTTCTTCGTCGAGCGCACCACCGACCGGGTCTTCGCCCTGCTCGGCGACGCCACCCTGCGGATGCTGCCGCGCGGCATCGACGAGTACATCGAGCGGCGCCGGCGGATGGAGGAGGCGGCCGCCGCGGCGGCGCCCGTCGTCGAGAAGGCCGCCCCCGACCGGAGCGCCGCCGACCAGCGCGCCGCCAAGAAGGAGCTGCAGAAGATCGAGCGCCAGCTCGACAAGGTCGCCGAGAAGGAGACCAAGCTGCACGCCCAAATGGCCGAGAACTCCACGGACTTCGCGAAAGTGGCGGAACTGGACTCCGAGTTGCGGGACTTGGCGAACCAGCGCGAGGAGCTGGAGCTGCGCTGGCTGGAGCTGGCGGAGGACGCGTAAGCGGCGTGAAGGGCGCGTGAAGGCGCGTAACGGCGGTATCACGAGCCGGTCGTCCCTTGGGAACAGGCGTTCACCGGCCCGGTGGGTTGTCGGTGCCGAGTGATAGAAAGAGGCGGTCTGAGAACCGTCTGAGAATCACGGGTGTGGCGGAAACGCAGCGCCACAGAGCGCGGCGCCACATCGGTCACAAGGGGGAAACCGCTGATGAGCCAGCCGCCCAACCAGCCGCCGCACGGCGGTTTCGGCGCGCCGCAGGACCCGCCGCCGCAGGGCGGCTTCGGTGCGCCGCAGACGCCGCCGCCACCCCAGGGCCCGCCTCAGACGCCCCCGCCGCCGCAGGGCGCGCCGCCCGCCGGGCCCCAGCCCGGTTACGGCTACCCGCAGGCACCTCAGCAGCAGCCCGGCCCGTACGGCCAGCCCGGCCCGTACGCCCAGCAGCCGGGACCCTACGGGCAGCCGGGCCCCTACGGCCAGCCCCAGCAGCCCGGCCCCTACGGCCAGCAGCCCGGCTACGGCTATCCGCAGCAGCCCCAGTACCCCGGTGCGCCCGTCCCGCCCGGCGGCGGCTCCCGCAACCCCTTCAAGGGCAAGCCCGCGCTCGTCATCGGTGCCGCGGTGGTCGCCCTGCTCGTGGTCGGCGGCACCGTGTTCGCGGTGGCCGGCGGTGACGACGACGGCGGCAAGAAGAAGAAGCCGGTCGCGCAGCAGAGCGACGGCCCCAAGGCCTCCGACGACCCGGTCAACCCCGGGGACGGCAGCGGCGACGGCGGCGAGGACCCGGAGAACCTCAACGAGGGCCGCAAGGCCGGTGAGGCGAAGGTGCTCTGGTACAAGGAGGCGCCCGACGCGCCCGGTTCCGGTGCCGACGCCCCCGGCCTGTGGATCACCGGCGAGACGGCCGTGAAGGCCGCGTACAAGCAGGTCTTCGCCTACAAGGTCGGTGACGGCGTCCCGGCCTGGGACCCGATCACCTTCCCGCAGAAGATCTGCGCGGTCACCCCGGAGAAGTCGGCCGAGGACAAGGTCGTCATCGCGTACATGAGCGGCGCCAGCGACCGCGCCGAGTGCAACCAGCTGCAGGAACTCGACCTGAACACCGGCGAGAAGGGCTGGCAGGGCGAGGTCGCCGACGGCGAACTCTTCGACAGCACCCTGCAGATCGAGATGTCCATCACCGGCAAGACGCTGATGGTGGGCCGCTCGCAGTCCGGCACGGCGTACGACGTCACCACCGGCAAGAAGCTCTGGGACAAGAAGAAGTACGGCGACGCCTGCTTCCCGGCCGCCTTCGCGGGCGGCGAGAAGCTGATCGCCGTCTCGTCCTGCGGCGCGGGCGGCACCAACGAGCACGACGAGGTGCAGGAGCTCGACCCGAAGACCGGCAAGGCCAAGTGGACCTGGAAGCCCGACAAGGGCTGGACGGTCGGGCGGATCTACTCCCTGAACCCGGTCGTCGTCTACAGCACCAACGAGAAGAAGAACGCCTGGAACATCTCCACGCTGGGCTCCGGCGGCTCCATCAAGTCGCAGGTCGACGTCGACGACAGCTTCTCCCCCGAGTGCGGCTGGGCCGTCCTCCAGCGTGACCTGCGCGGCTGCCAGGGCGTGGCCGCCGACGCCACCACCCTGTACCTGCCCACCGAGGCCACCACCGGCGCCAACGAGATCGTCGCGGTCAGCCTCGCCAACGGCAAGGAGAAGTGGCGCGTGAAGTCCCCGGCGGACGAGACGATGCTGCCGCTGAAGATCGAGGACGGCAAGCTCATCGCCTACGTCAAGCCGTCCTGGGAGTCGGGCGGCCAGGTCGTGTCGATCCCGACCACGGGCAGCAGCCACAAGCCGGTGAAGCTGCTGCAGAACCCGTCGGGCACGGCCGACATCGAGGACAGCTTCTACTCCGGGACCTACGACTGGATCGACGGCCGCTTCTACCTGTCGACCACGCGCCTGTCCGGCAGTGACGAGACGGAGGAGAAGCTGATGCTCGCCTTCGGCAAGTGAGCCGCTCCCACGTCCCGTTCCCAGTCGTCCCCTTCTTGAGGTAGCCACACCATGACCCAGCCCCCGCCTCCGCCGCCCAACCAGCCCCCCTCGGGCGGCGGTTTCGGCCCGCCCCAGGACCAGCCGCCGCAGCAGCCCGGCTTCGGCGCGCCGCAGCAGCCCCAGCAGCCCGCCCAGCAGCCCGGCTTCGGCGCCCCCCAGGCACCGCAGCAGCCGCCGACGCCCCCGCAGGGGTACGGCTATCCCCAGCAGCCGGCGGGTTACGGCTACCCGGGCCAGCCCGCCACCCCGGCGTACGGCCAGCCGCCGACCCCGCCGTACGGGCAGCAGCCCGGCTACGGCTACCCCGGTCAGCCGACCATGCCGATGCCGCCGCAGCCGGGACAGCCGGGCGGCGGGCGGAAGTTCAACGCGCAGGCGGCCATCATCGTGGCCGCGGTCGTGGCGATCGCCCTGATCATCGGCGGCGGCGCCCTGTACGCCTCGTCCTCCGGTGAGGACGGCGGCAAGGACGACACCGCGAGCTCCAGCGGCGGCACCGGCGGTGGCGGCGACAAGGGCGGCGAGGGCGGTGACAAGGGCGGCGACTCCGGCGGCACGGGCGGCACCGCGTCCGGCAAGGCGACGGAGAAGGCGCCCGCCGACCCCAACTCCAAGGTGCTCTTCCAGGTCCCGGCCCCCGAGGTGAAGGACGACCGGACCATCCCCACGGTCGGTTCCTGGCTCACCGGCACGGTGTACGCCAAGAGCGGCGTCGCCGAGGTCGTCGGCTACGACCCCGACAAGGGCACGAAGCTCTGGACGATCGAGCTGCCCGGCCCGGTCTGCCAGGGCAGCAACCACGCCACCGAGGACAACAAGACGGCGATCACCTACCAGCCGAAGATGCCCACCAAGGCCAACCCGTCCTACGGCTGCAGCCAGGTCGCGGCGATCGACCTCGACGCGGGCAAGAAGCTGTGGACCAAGACGGTCGAGAGCGGCACCCAGCCGATCAGCTTCGACAACGTCACGGTCAGCGCGAGCACCGTCGCCGTCGGCAGCACCAGCGGCGGCGCCGCCTTCGACATCGCCACCGGCGACCAGCTCTGGGCACCCAAGGCGACCGACACCTGCTACGACGCCGGTTACGCGGGCGGCCCCAAGCTGGTGGCGGTGCGCAAGTGCGGTCAGTACGGCGACCGCAAGCTGAGCATCCAGAACATCGACCCGAAGTCCGGGAAGGTGATCTCGGAGTACAAGATGGACACGGGCATCGAGTACGCCAGCGTGGTCTCCACCGAGCCGCTGGTGGTGGCCGCCGACGTGGGTGACGCCGCCGGGGACGGCAGCGGGATCTCGGACTTCTTCTCCATCGACAACAAGACCGGCAAGCTCCGCGCGCGGATCTCGGCGCCGGGCGAGCAGTACAACGCCAGCTGCGACGGCATCACCAAGATCGAGGAGTGCCGTCTGCTCGCCGTGGGCAACGACCGGCTCTACGTGCCGACCGAGAAGCACGACGGCGCCGCCGAGTACAGCGACACCAACGAGATCGTCTCCTTCGACCTGGCCACCGGCAAGCAGACCGGCCAGCGGGCCGACGCCGGTGACGGCTACGAGCTCGTGCCCCTGCGCATGGACGGCCCGAACCTCATCGCGTACAAGCGCGGCCCGTACGACAAGGGCGGCCAGGTGGTCTCTCTCGACGGCGGCTCCTTCAAGGAGACGAAGCTGATGGAGAACCCGGCCACGGAGGCGGTGATGGACGTGGAGCGCAGCATGCTGCCCGACTACGCCGAGATCCTGTACGGCCAGGGCCGGCTGTTCATGTCGGACGTCTTCGCCAGCGAGCTCGGCAGCAGCGGCGAGGAGGAGTACCTGGTGATCGGGTTCGGCGCGAAGTAGCCGATCGAACGCCTGTGGCCACGGCCCCGTCCCTGTTCAGGGGCGGGGCCGTGCACTTACCGCTCATCACCCGCGAATGAGAGGAATTTCGGCGATCCGGGGCACATCTCTCCAGTAGGGGGAGCGCAACGTCGAACAAGCGTGTAGCTTCCGGGGGCATCCCCGTGGGTGCGCCCCGGGGGCGTGTGGGTGGGGACGTGTGGGGATCTGGGGGGTTGCTCGATGGGAGTTCGGCTCATGGTGGTCGACGACCACCGATTGCTCGCCGAGGCGCTGGCCTCGGCCTTGAAGCTGCGGGGGCACCGGGTGCTGGCCGCGGCGGCACCGGCCGCGGGGGCGGCGGAGCTGGTGATCACCAGGGCGCCGGAGGTGTGCCTGCTGGGGACGGCGACACCGGCCGAGCCGGGGATGTTCGACCCGGTGGTGAAGATCAAGCGGGAACGCCCGCAGGTGGCGGTGTTGGTCCTGGGCCCGGTGCCCAGTCCGCGGGGGATCGCGGCGGCGTTCGCGGCGGGGGCGTCGGGCTATGTGCGGCACGACGAGCGCATCGAGGGAGTGGAACGGGCGATCATGAAGGCGAGGGCGGGTGAGGCCGCGGTGGCCCCGCAACTCCTCCAAGGCGCCTTCAGCGAGTTGCTCAATCCGGCGGCCCAGCCGGACGACGAGGGCCAGCGCCTGCTGCAGATGCTCACACCGAGGGAGGTGGAGGTCCTGGTCCGGGTCGCCGACGGCGAGGACACCCGCCTGATCGCGGCGGGCATGGGCATCGCTCCGTCGACGGCACGCACGCACGTTCAGCGGGTCCTGATGAAGCTGGGCGTGGGATCGCGGCTCGAGGCAGCGGCCCTGGCGGCCCGCACGGGCCTGCTGGACCGGGCGGGCCCGCTGCCGCCTTCGTCCCCGTCACCGGAGGCCTGAGACACCGGAGGCCTGAGACAGGGGTGCCCGCAGCGCCGCAGGCACCCCTGCCGGTTACTCCTCGTCCTTCTTATTCTTCGTCCTTCGGCGCCTGAACCGGCGGCGGTACCACTGGGCGCAGTTTCAGCCAGGCCAGGAAGAAGATGCCGAGCAGCAGCATGCCCAGGCCGGTCCAGAGGTTGATGTTGACGCCCTCGGCCTTGTCCAGGTCGGCGTCCGAGGGGTTGATGCCGGCGATCGTGACGATGATGCCGTAGACGACGAAGAGGCCGCCGATGATGCGGCGCAGGTCGAAGATGCGGGCCGCGGTGGCGGACTGGGCCTCCAGCTCGGAGACCTCCCGCTGGACGTCCTTCTCGGAGTATCCGTGGTGGTCAGACATGGTCTCTCAATCCTCCCGCGTCAGAACGAGAACGGGATGTAGCAGGCGGCCGCGAGGATGATCGCGCCCCAGCCCAGCAGGGCGGGCCGGCGGTACCAGGCGTCGTCGCCCTCGGCCGGTGCCTCGGACATGCCGGGCGAGCGGGTGCCGTAGACCAGGCCCTGGAGTTCCTCCGCGGGCTTGGGGGCGGTGAACATCGAGACGGCGACCATGACGACGCCGCCGGCCACGAAGCCGACGATCGCGGAGACGAAGTTGGCGCCCTGGTCGGTGGGGATGTCGACGATGCCCTGCTTGTAGATCCAGAAGTAGTTCACCATCGCGGCGACCGTGCCCGCGAGCAGGCCCCAGAAGCCGGACTTCGCGGACGCCCGCTTCCAGAACATGCCGACGATGAAGACGACGAACATCGGCACGTTGAAGAAGGAGAACAGCGTCTGGAGGTAGCTCATGATGTTGGAGAAGGACGAGGCGAGGAACGCCGTGCCCACCGACGCGCAGACGCCGATCACCGTGATCAGGCGGCCGAACCCGACGTAGTAGCCGTCCTCCCGGCCCTTGACCACGTACCGCGCCCAGATGTCGTTGGTGAACACCGTGTTGAAGGACGAGACGTTGGCCGCCATGCCCGCCATGAACGCCGCCAGCAGGCCGGTCACCGCGATGCCCAGCACGCCGTTGGGCAGCAGCTGTTCCATCAGGTACGGGATGGCGTCGTTGTACTGGTAGCCCGACTCCTCCGTGCCGAAGCCCGGGATCAGGGCCGCCGCCGCGAGCCCGGGGATCATCACCAGGAAGACGATGAAGATCTTCGGGTACGCGGCGATCAGTGGGGTGCGCTGGGCCGCGCTGAGGTTCTTCGCCGACAGCGCGCGCTGGACCTCCGCGAAGTTCGTCGTCCAGTAGCCGAAGGACAGCACGAAGCCGAGCCCCAGCACGATCGTCAGCCAGTTGGCGCCCAGCGGGTTGTCGCTGCCGATGCCCGTGCCGCCCCAGGCGGTGGTGAAGTCGCCCCCCTGGGCCTTGGTGAGCGTGTCGGTCAGCCCGCCCCAGCCGCCCACCTTCTTCAGGCTCAGCACGACGAGCGGGATGAGCGCCGCGAGGATCACGAAGAACTGCAGCACCTCGTTGTAGATCGCCGACGACAGGCCGCCGAGCGTGATGTACGCCAGCACGAAGGCACCGGCGACCACGATCGCCACCCACTGCGGCCAGCCCAGCAGCGCCTCGACCACGATGGCGAGGGCGTACAGGTTCACGCCCGAGATCAGGATGGCGGCGAAAGCGAACAGAGCCGAACTCAGCAGATGCGCCCACTTGTCGAAGCGCAGGAGCAGCATTTCGGGGACCGAACGCACTCTGCTGGAGTAGTAGAAGGGCATCATCACCAGGCCCAGGAACACCATCGCGGGGATGGCACCGATCCAGTACCAGTGCACGGTGTAGACGCCGTACTGCGCGCTGTTGGCGGCCATGCCGAGGATCTCGGTGGCGGCGAGGTTGGCGGAGATGAAGGCCAGGCCGGTGATCCAGGCGGGCAGGGAACGCCCCGAGAGGAAGAAGTCGAGGCTCGTCTTGACCGAGCGGCGGGCCGCGAAGCCGATGCCCAGGACGACGACGAAGTAGATGCCGAGGATCGTGTAGTCGAGCCAGTTGGTGGGGAGCCGCAGCTCGGCGGCCAGATATGTGGGGGTTTCCATACGTACTCGCTTCGTTGCGCGAACTGATCCGTAGCGGAACCTACGCCTCCGCGTTCAGCAATTGAACACGTCGGATGGTGGTCTTTGTTGGATTGTGATGTTGACGGTTGAGGGGAGTCATGTTTCGATGTGTTGAGTTCTGTTTGATGATTGTGTGGCTCGAATAGGGAGTCCGGCGTGAAGAAGACCTCGACCCGACTGGCCGACGGTCGCGAGCTGATCTACTACGACCTGCGCGACGACGGCGTGCGGGACGCGGTGGACCGGCGGCCGTTGGAGCGCACCGTCACCACGTCCGAGGTCCGGCGCGACCCGCTGCTCGGCGACGCGGTCGCCATCGCCTCGCACCGGCAGGGGCGCACCTACCACCCGCCGGCCGACGAGTGCCCCCTGTGCCCCTCTCAGGGCGAGCGGCTCAGCGAGATCCCGGACTCCTCCTACGACGTCGTGGTGTTCGAGAACCGCTTCCCCTCGCTGGCCGGTGACTCCGGCCGCTGCGAGGTGGTCTGCTTCACCTCCGACCACAACGCCTCCTTCGCCGACCTCGGTGAGGAGCAGGCGCGTCTCGTGCTGGACGCCTGGACCGACCGCACCTCGGAGCTGTCCCATCTGCCCTCCGTCGAGCAGGTGTTCTGCTTCGAGAACCGCGGCGCCGAGATCGGCGTGACCCTCGGGCACCCGCACGGGCAGATCTACGCCTACCCCTTCACCACCCCGCGCACCGCGCTGATGCTGCGTCAGCTCGCCCAGCACAAGGAGGCCACGGGCGGCCAGAACCTCTTCGACGCCGTCCTGGAGCGTGAACTCGCCGACGAGCGCGTAGTCCTCGCGAGTGAACACTGGGTCGCCTTCGTGCCCTACGCCGCGCACTGGCCGTACGAGGTCCACCTGTACCCGCGCCGCCGGGTGCCGGACCTGCTGGGGCTCGACGAGGACGCGCGCTCGGAATTCCCTCAGGTTTATCTGGAACTCTTGAAGCGCTTCGACCGGATCTTCGGCGAGGCGGAGTCTCCGACGCCCTACATCGCCGCCTGGCACCAGGCGCCGTTCGGCGCGCTGGAGGAGTTCGACGGTGTCGTCCGCGACGACTTCGCGCTGCACCTCGAGCTTTTCACCATCCGCCGCACCTCCGGCAAGCTGAAGTTCCTCGCGGGTTCCGAGTCCGGCATGAGCGTGTTCATCAACGACGTGCCGCCGGAGCGCGCGGCCGAGCGACTGCGAGAGGTAGCGAGTTCATGAAGTACCTGGTCACGGGTGGCGCGGGTTACGTCGGCAGCGTGGTCGCCCAGCATCTGCTGGAGGCGGGGCACGAGGTCACCGTGCTCGACGACCTCTCCACCGGCTTCCGCGAGGGCGTGCCCGCGGGCGCCGTCTTCGTCGAGGGCGACATCCGCGACGCCGGCAAGTGGCTGGACCCCTCCTACGAGGCCGTGCTGCACTTCGCCGCCTCCTCCCAAGTCGGCGAGTCGGTCGTACGGCCCGAGAAGTACTGGGAGAACAACGTCGGCGGCAGCATGGCGCTGCTCGGCGCCATGCGCGAGGCGGGCGTGCGCAAGCTGGTCTTCTCCTCCACGGCGGCCACCTACGGCGAGCCGACGCAGGTCCCGATCACCGAGACCGCGGCGACCGAGCCGACCAACCCCTACGGCGCCTCGAAGCTCGCCGTCGACCACATGATCACGAGCGAGGCGGTCGCCCACGGCCTGGCCGCGGTGTCGCTGCGCTACTTCAACGTGGCCGGCGCCTACGGCGAGTTCGGCGAGCGCCACGACCCCGAGTCGCATCTCATCCCGCTGGTCCTCCAGGTGGCGCAGGGTCGCCGGGACGCCATCTCCGTCTTCGGCGACGACTACCCGACGCCGGACGGCACCTGCGTGCGCGACTACATCCACGTCGCGGACCTGGCCGACGCCCACCTGCGCGCCGTCCGGACCGCACGGCCCGGCGAGCACCTGATCTGCAACCTCGGCAACGGCAACGGCTTCTCGGTGCGCGAGGTCATCGAGACGGTCCGCAAGGTGACGGGGCACCCGATCCCCGAGATCGTGGCCCCGCGCCGGGGCGGCGACCCGGCGGTCCTGGTGGCGTCCGCCGCCACCGCCCGGGAGAAGCTGGGCTGGAACCCCTCGCGCGCCGACCTCGCGGGGATCGTCGCGGACGCCTGGGAGTTCGCGCAGAAGATCACAAGGGAGCAGTAGTGGGGCAGCAGGTGCGGGACCGTTTCGTCGAGCTCTACGGAACCGGCCCGGAAGGAGTCTGGTCGGCGCCCGGCCGCGTCAACCTCATCGGTGAGCACACCGACTACAACGACGGTTTCGTCATGCCCTTCGCGCTGCCGCACACGGCCGTCGCGGCCGTCTCCCGGCGCACGGACGGCGTCCTGCGCCTGCACTCGGCGGACATCGAGGGCCCGGTGGCGGAGCTGCGCCTGGCGGACCTCGCGCCGCAGAGCGACCGGAACTGGACCGCGTACCCGGCCGGGGTCGTCTGGGCCCTGCGCGAGGCCGGGCACCCGGTCACCGGCGCGGACGTCCACCTCGCCTCGACGGTCCCGGCGGGCGCGGGCCTGTCCTCCTCGGCGGCCCTGGAGGTCGTGATCGCCCTGGCGCTCAACGACCTGTACGACCTCGGCCTGCCGCGGTGGCAGCTGGCCCGGCTGTGCCAGCGCGCCGAGAACGTCTACGTCGGCGCCCCCACCGGGATCATGGACCAGACGGCCTCCGCCTGCTGCGAGGAGGGGCACGCGCTCTTCCTCGACACCCGGGACCTCTCCCAGAAGCAGATCCCCTTCGACCTCGCGGCCGAGGGCATGCGCCTGCTCGTGGTCGACACCCGCGTCAAGCACGCCCACAACGAGGGCGAGTACGGCAAGCGCCGCGCGGGCTGCGAGAAGGGTGCGGCCCTGCTCGGCGTCGACGCGCTCAGGGACGTGCCGTACGACGGACTCGACGCGGCGCTGGAACGCCTCGGCGACGAGGAGGAGATCGTCCGGCTGGTCCGGCACATCGTGACGGAGAACCAGCGGGTGGAGCGGGTCGTCTCGCTGCTGGAGTCCGGCGACACCCGCGCGATCGGTCCCGTGCTGGTGGCGGGCCACGCCTCGCTGCGCGACGACTTCCGGATCTCCTGCCCTGAGCTGGACCTGGTCGTCGACACCGCTCTCGCGGCCGGCGCGCTGGGCGCGAGGATGACCGGTGGTGGTTTCGGCGGCTCGGCGATCGTGCTGGCCGAGGCGGCCGACACGGACACCATCACCAAGGCGGTCCAGGAGGCGTTCGCGGCAGCCGGGTTCACGGCCCCGCGCGTCTTCGAGGCGGTCCCCGCGGCGGGCGCCCGCCGCCTCAGCCCAGCCGCTTGACCAGTGTGAACTCCGTGATCCCCGGCGGATAGTCGGGGATCACGCACACCACGTCGTACCCCAGCCGCCGGTAGAACTCCGGCGCCTGGAAGTCCCAGGTCTCCAGGCGTACGGCGGCACAGCCCCGCTCCTCGCGCGCCAGCCGCTCCGCCTCGGCGAGCAGCCGCGAACCGAGCCCCACACCGCGGTGCCGTGCGTCGACCCAGAGGTAGGTCACATGGAGCCAGGTCGCCCAGGTGTGCCCGACGAGGCCGCCGGCCAGGCCGCCCCCGCCGTCCAGCATCCAGATGTGGAGCGGCAGTTCACGCTCCCCCGGGGTTCCGCGCAGCGCGCTGATGACCGGGGAGGCCGCGGTGTTGGTCTCCCGCAGCCGGGCGCGAAGAAGATCGCGTCGCTCTTTGTCGACTTCTGTCACCATTCGGAACATGCGGCTCACCATAAGCGTGTCAACGGGCCAGTTCTGCAAATTGCCTTCCGCTCCCGGCCCCCGCCCGTACTCTGATGAACAGCGCCGGTGGGGGCCGGTGCTGATCAGGGGGCGAGACAGTCGGGTACGACGCCCGCGGTGGGGGTAACAGTTTCTGCACGGCGGCGGCCGTGCGGCTCTGCGACCACCTCCGGGTGTCGTACCCGCGCCGGTCTTCGTACTCCGGACCAGTGGGGGTATCAGTGGTTCGCATCCGAGTCCTGGTCGTCGACGACCACCGTATCTTCGCCGAGTCGCTCGCCGCCGCCCTGGCCGCCGAGCCCGACGTCGACGTCTCCGCCGCGGGCAGCGGTCCGGCCGCGCTGCGCAGCCTGGAGCGCGCCGCCGCCGAGGGGCGCCGGTACGACGTCCTGCTCGTCGACGCCGACCTGGGAGGTGTGGCGCCGGGCGTACGGCCCGCCGTGCCGGTCCAGGAGGTGGGGGAGGACGGTCTGGTCGACGGCATCTCCCTCGTCGCCGGGGTGCGTACCGCGCAGCCCGGGGTGCGGATCGTCGTGCTCGCCGAGAAGGACGACCCGCGGCGGGCGGCGCTGGCGCTGCAGGCCGGGGCGTCGGGGTGGGTGGCCAAGGACTGCTCGCTGTCTCGGCTGCTGACCGTCATCCGCGGGGTCCTGCGCGAGGAGACGCATCTTCCGCCGGCCCTGCTGACCGGGGTGCTGCGCGAGTTGACGGCCGCACGCAAGCACCGCACCGAGAGCGAGCGGCTGGTGGAGTCGCTGACCCCGCGCGAGCGGGAGGTCCTGCGGTGCATGGTGGCGGGCCTGGGGCGCAAGGCGGTCGCCGAGCGCCTGTATCTGTCCCCGCACACCGTCCGCACCCACATGCAGAACGTCCTCGGCAAGCTGGGCGTCCACAGCACCCTCGCCGCGGTGGCACTCGCCCGCCGGGCGGGAGTGGGCCCGGCGGACCTGGCGGGCGATGTGGTGACCCGCGGCGGCCAGCTGGCGTAGCGGACCGGGGGCGCGGGGCTGTGCGGCTAGCCCGGGATGTTGTCGAAGGGGGCCGTCAACTGGCGCAGAAGCCCGGCGAGTTCACCCCGTTGCGCGCGGGAGAGCTCCGCGAGGATGGCGCGCTCCTGGTCCAGCAGTCCGGCCAGGGCCTGGTCCGCTCGGTCGCGGCCCTCGTCGGTGAGCCGGACCAGCACGCCCCGGCGGTCGCTGGGGTCGGGGAGCCGCTCCACCAGGCCCTTCTTCGCGAGCCGGTCGATGCGGTTGGTCATCGTGCCGGAGGTCACCAGGGTCTGCGTCAGCAACTGCCCGGGGGAGAGCTGATACGGCGTGCCCGCACGCCGCAGCGCGGTGAGCACATCGAACTCCCACGGCTCCAGGCTGTGCTCGGCGAAGGCCAGCCGGCGCGCGCGATCCAGGTGCCGGGCCAGCCTGCTGACACGGCTGAGCACTTCCAGCGGTTCCACGTCGAGGTCCGGGCGCTCCCGACGCCACGCCGCTACCAGCCGATCGACCTCGTCCTCCATGACGATCAGTGTAGTGGTTGTGTCGATGTGAAGTCTCTTGACGTCAAGAGACCTTGGATGAAGGCTGGAGAACGACAGACAGGAGGCCCCGCCATGTCCGCTGCCGCCGCTCCCACCTGGGACCCCGCGCAGTACCTGCGTCACGCCGGCCACCGCGCCCGGCCCTTCGCCGACCTGCTCGCCCGGGTCCCCGACCTGCCGGGCGACGCACCCCGGATCGCCGACCTCGGCTGCGGCCCGGGCAACGTCACCGCCGTCCTCGCGGAGCGCTGGCCCACCGCCCGCATCACCGGCTACGACAACTCCCCGGAGATGCTCGCCGACGCCCGGGCCCACGCCGGCCCCCACCTCGACTTCGCCCACGCCGACGTCCGCACCTGGACGCCCGCCGAGCCGTACGACCTCATCGTCAGCAACGCCGCTCTGCAGTGGGTCCCCGGCCACGCGGACCGCTTCGCGGACTGGATCGACGGACTCGCACCCGGCGGCACCTTCGCCTTCCAGGTCCCCGGGAACTTCGGCTCCCCGAGCCACCGCCTGCTGCGCGAGCTCGCCGACCGGCACGGCCTGGACGGCACCCTGCGCCACGGTGACGCGGTGCTCACGCCCGCGGCCTATCTGGAGCGGCTGACCGACCTCGGCTGCACGGTCGACGCCTGGGAGACGACGTACATCCCCCTCCTGTCCGGCGAGGACCCGATCCTGGACTGGGTGAAGGGCACTGCCCTCAGGCCCGTGCTGACGGCTCTCGCCGACGACCCGGCGGCCACGGAGGCGTTCCTCGCCGAGTACCGGGCGGCCCTGCGCACGGCCTACCCGGCGGGCCCCCACGGCACACCGTTCCCGTTCCGCCGCATCTTCGCCGTGGCCCACAAGGAGGCGCGGTGATCACCGCCGTCGACCACGTCCAGCTCGCCGCGCCGCCCGGCTCCGAGGAACGGCTGCGGGCGTACTACGCCGGCGTCCTCGGCATGACCGAGATCCCCAAGCCCGCGGCGCTCGCCGCCCGAGGGGGCTGCTGGTTCCAGGCCGGTGCCGTCCAGCTCCATCTCGGCATCGAGGCGGACTTCCAGCCGGCGAGGAAGGCGCACCCCGGGCTGCGTGTCACCGGGATCGAGGCCTACGGCGCCCGGCTCCGGGCGCATGGCGCCGAGGTGCGGTGGGACGAGCACCTGCCCGGCCACCGCCGCTTCCACTCCCGCGACCCCGTCGGCAACCGCCTGGAGTTCCTGGAGCCGCTCGACGAGCCGGCCTAGGCCTTGCGGCGGCCTATCAGGTGGGGTTTGGCCTCCAGGCCGTCCAGGCCGTGCCAGGCCAGGTTCACCAGGTGGGCCGCCACCTCCGCCTTCTTCGGGCGGCGGACGTCCAGCCACCACTGGCCGGTCAGGGCGACCATGCCGACCAGGGCCTGGGCGTAGAGGGGGGCCAGTTTGGGGTCGAAGCCCCGGCTCTTGAACTCCCGGCCGAGGATGTCCTCCACCTGGGTGGCGATGTCCGAGATCAGGGAGGCGAAGGAGCCCGTGGACTGGGGGATGGGGGAGTCGCGGACCAGGATGCGGAAGCCGTCCGTGTACTCCTCGATGTAGTCCAGGAGCGCGAAGGCCGCCTGTTCGCACAGTTCACGGGGGTGACCGGCCGTCAGGGAGCTGGTGACCATGTCCAGCAGACGGCGCATCTCGCGGTCCACCACCACCGCGTACAGGCCCTCCTTGCCGCCGAAGTGCTCGTACACCACCGGCTTGGAGACCCCGGCCTTCGCCGCGATCTCCTCCACCGACGTGGCCTCGAAACCCTTCGCGGCAAAGAGGGTGCGACCGATCTCCAGCAGTTGCTGGCGACGCTCCGCACCGGTCATCCGGGTACGGCGCGCGCGCCGCGGCTTCTCGTTGCTCGGGGTATTGCTGGAGTCGGTCGCCACGTCGTCAATCATGCCGCCTTGGCGGCATCCGCCCCCCGCCGGGAGCCGTCATCCGCGGCGCTGCGACGGGAATCGATACGCGAGCGTGACGGCCACCGCACGTCGTACGCCCAGCCCGCCTGCTCGAACCAGCGGATGAGCCGCGCGGAGGAATCCACCTGCCCGCGCATCACCCCGTGCCGCGCCGAGGTCGGGTCGGCGTGGTGCAGGTTGTGCCAGGACTCGCCGCAGGACAGGATCGCCAGCCACCACACGTTGCCCGAGCGGTCCCGCGACTTGAACGGCCGCTTGCCGACCGCGTGGCAGATGGAGTTGATCGACCAGGTCACGTGGTGCAGCAGCGCCACCCGGACCAGGGAGCCCCAGAAGAAGCCCGTGAACGCGCCCCACCAGGACATCGTCACCAGGCCGCCGATCAGCGCGGGCAGCGCCAGCGACAGGACCGTCCAGTAGATGAAGTTCCGCGAGATCGTGCGGATCGCCCGGTCCTTGATCAGGTCCGGGGCGTACTTGTCCTGCGGGGTGCGCTCCTCGTCGAACATCCAGCCGATGTGCGCCCACCACAGGCCCTTCATCAGCGCCGGCAGGGTCTCGCCATAGCGCCACGGCGAGTGCGGGTCGCCCTCGGCGTCGGAGAACTTGTGGTGCTTGCGGTGGTCGGCGACCCAGCGGACCAGCGGCCCCTCGACGGCCATCGAGCCGGCGATGGCGAGCGCGATGCGCAGCGGGCGCTTGGCCTTGAAGGAGCCGTGGGTGAAGTAGCGGTGGTAGCCGATCGTCACGCCGTGGCAGGCGAAGTAGTAGAAGAAGACCAGCAGACCGAGGTCGAGCCAGCTCACGCCCCAGCCCCAGGCCAGGGGCACCGCGGCGGCCAGTGCCAGGAACGGGACGACGATGAAGAGGAGCAGCGCGAACTGTTCGAGCGATCCCTTCTTCTCGCCGCCGAGGGTCGCTGGGGTAGCGGGAGTGTCGTCGTTCGCCTGTGGGGCGTCTTCGATCACATCGGAGCTCGTGGTCATGGGCGTCCCCTGTGGGGTCGTGGGTGGTGAGGCTGAGGCCGACTGTTCCGGCAACCGTTCCCTGGTTCCGTTACCACGGTTCCTACGGTTCCGTAACCTACGGCGTCGTAAGTATGGCAGCGCGTCGCCCGGCGGCAAGAGCCCTGAGAGTCTGCGCGTCCGCACGGACACCTATCCTTGGAGTCGGTCGGACAGCGCGGTCCGCTCTGAATTCTTCCCGGATGTCCGTCCCGTATGCGGCAGCCGCCGCGCGGGACGAGCTGACGGGTTCCCTCCCGGACGAGCTTCAACACTGCAAGGAGCCGCATCTGTGAGCAGTGCCGACGACCTGACCACGAGCACCACGTCGACCAGCAGCGAGCTGCGCGCCGACATCAGGCGCCTGGGCGATCTCCTGGGCGAGACCCTCGTCCGGCAGGAGGGTCCGGAACTTCTCGAGCTGGTCGAGAGGGTCCGCCGACTCACCCGCGAGGACGGCGAGGCCGCGGCGGAGCTGCTGCGCGGCACCGAGCTGGACACCGCGGCCAAGCTGGTCCGCGCCTTCTCCACCTACTTCCACCTCGCCAACGTCACCGAGCAGGTGCACCGCGGACGCGAGCTGCGCGCCAGGCGCGCCGCCGAGGGCGGCCTGCTGGCCCGCACGGCCGACCGGCTGAAGGACGCCGACCCCGAGCACCTGCGCGCGACGGTGAAGAACCTCAACGTCCGCCCGGTCTTCACCGCCCACCCCACCGAGGCCGCGCGCCGGTCGGTGCTGAACAAGCTCCGGCGCATCGCCGCCCTGCTGGAGACCCCGGTCATCGAGGCCGACCGCCGCCGCTACGACACCCGTCTGGCGGAGAACATCGACCTCGTCTGGCAGACCGACGAACTGCGCGTCGTCCGCCCGGAGCCCGCCGACGAGGCCCGCAACGCCATCTACTACCTCGACGAGCTGCACGCCGGCGCCGTCGGGGACGTACTGGAGGACCTCACCGCCGAGCTGGAGCGGGTCGGGGTCAAGCTGCCCGACGAGACCCGGCCGCTCACCTTCGGCACCTGGATCGGCGGCGACCGCGACGGCAACCCCAACGTCACCCCGCAGGTCACCTGGGACGTGCTGATCCTGCAGCACGAGCACGGCATCAACGACGCCCTGGAGATGATCGACGAGCTGCGCGGCTTCCTGTCGAACTCCATCCGCTACACGGGCGCCACCCAGGAGCTGCTTCAGTCGCTGAACGAGGACCTGGAGCGCCTGCCGGAGATCAGCCCCCGCTACAAGCGGCTGAACGCCGAGGAGCCCTACCGGCTCAAGGCCACCTGCATCCGCCAGAAGCTGGAGAACACCAAGCAGCGCCTGGCCAAGGGCATCCCGCACGAGCCGGGCCGCGACTACCTCGGCACCGGCGAGCTGCTGAGCGACCTCGTGCTGATCCAGACCTCGCTGCGCGAGCACCGCGGGGAACTGTTCGCCGACGGCCGGATGAACCGCACGATCCGCACGCTGTCCGCGTTCGGCCTGCAGCTCGCCACGATGGACGTCCGCGAGCACGCCGACGCCCACCACCACGCCCTCGGCCAGCTCTTCGACCGGCTCGGCGAGGAGTCCTGGCGGTACGCCGACATGCCGCGCGACTACCGGGGCAAGCTGCTCGCCAAGGAACTCAGGTCCCGGCGGCCGCTGGCCCCCTCGCCGGCGCCGGTGGACGCGGCCGGGGAGAAGACGCTCGGGGTCTTCCAGACCGTCAGACGGGCGCTGGAGGTCTTCGGGCCCGAGGTCATCGAGTCGTACATCATCTCGATGTGCCAGGGCGCCGACGACGTCTTCGCCGCCGCCGTGCTGGCCCGCGAGGCCGGGCTGATCGATCTGCACGCCGGCTGGGCGAAGATCGGCATCGTGCCGCTGCTGGAGACGACGGATGAGCTCAAGGCCGCCGACACCATCCTGGAGGACATGCTCTCCGACCCGTCCTACCGGCGTCTGGTGGCGCTCAGGGGCGATGTCCAGGAGGTCATGCTCGGCTACTCCGACTCCTCCAAGTTCGGCGGCATCACCACCTCGCAGTGGGAGATCCACCGGGCGCAGCGGCGGCTGCGCGACGTGGCGCACCGCTACGGCGTACGGCTGCGGCTCTTCCACGGCCGCGGCGGCACCGTCGGCCGCGGTGGCGGCCCTTCGCACGACGCGATCCTCGCCCAGCCCTGGGGCACCCTGGAGGGCGAGATCAAGGTGACCGAGCAGGGCGAGGTCATCTCCGACAAGTACCTGGTGCCGTCGCTGGCCCGGGAGAACCTGGAGCTGACCGTCGCGGCCACGCTCCAGGCGTCCGCCCTGCACACCGCCCCGCGCCAGTCCGACGAGGCGCTGGCCCGCTGGGACGCGGCGATGGACGTGGTGAGCGACGCCGCCCACGCCGCCTACCGCCGCCTGGTGGAGGACCCGGACCTGCCGACGTACTTCCTCGCGTCGACGCCGGTGGACCAGCTCGCCGACCTGCACCTCGGCTCGCGGCCCTCCCGCCGCCCCGGCTCGGGCGTCTCCCTCGACGGACTGCGCGCCATCCCCTGGGTGTTCGGCTGGACCCAGTCGCGGCAGATCGTGCCCGGCTGGTTCGGCGTCGGCTCGGGGCTCAAGGCGCTGCGCGAGGCGGGCCTGGACACCGTGCTCGACGAGATGCACGAGCAGTGGCACTTCTTCCGCAACTTCATCTCCAACGTGGAGATGACGCTCGCCAAGACGGACCTGCGCATCGCCCAGCACTACGTCGACACCCTCGTCCCCGACGAGCTCAAGCACGTGTTCGAGACCATCAAGGCCGAGCACGAGCTGACCGTGCGCGAGGTGCTGAAGGTGACGGGCGAGGCGGAACTGCTGGACGCCACCCCGGTGCTCAAGCAGACCTTCTCGATCCGGGACGCCTACCTGGACCCGATCTCCTACCTCCAGGTCGCCCTGCTCAAGCGCCAGCGCGACGCGGCGGCCGCGGGGGAGCAGGCGGATCCGCTGCTGTCCCGGGCGCTGCTGCTGACGGTGAACGGCGTGGCGGCGGGGCTGCGCAACACCGGCTGACGCCTCCCCTCGCGCAACGGCGGTGCCCCCGAGCCTCGTACCGGCCCGGGGGCACCGCTGTGTGCTGGGGGGTCAGGCCGAGCGGCGGCGGTGGAGCAGGTAGCCGCCCGCTGCGACCAGGGTGGCCGCGATGCCGCTCAGCAGGGCCACGGGGGCGCCGTTGCCGGTCTCGGCGAGATCGCCCCCGGGGCCGCTGCCGCCGCCCTGGGGGGAGGGGGCCGCGGACGGCTCGGCGCCGGCAGGGGCAGTGGCGGTGGAGGAGGGGGAGGGGATGGTGCTCGTGTCCGGGGACGGGCCGGCGGACTGGCCGGGCTTGCCTGGTTCCCCGGGCTCCCCGGACTCCTCGCAGTCCGTCCAGAAGACCTTGTGCTTGGCGGACCCCTTCTCCCCCTCGAAGGTCCAGAACAGCTTGTAGTGGCCGTCGGGCAGCGTCATGTCGTCGCTGCGGCCGTGCCCCTCGGTGTCCAGGGCGAGCTCGCCGGACTTCACGGTCTCACCCTTCACACCGGCCGTCGGGGCCCAGGACTCGATGCGCCAGTCGACCTGCTGTCCCCCGTCGAAGCCGAAGGCGTCGAGGTAGAAGGAGCAGACGTGGGGCTCGTTGTGGCGCAGCTCCTCGTCGGTGGTGGCGTCGTGGATCTTCACGGTGCCGTTGTCCCCGGGCGGGGTGGCATGGGCGGCGGGCGCGAGGAACAGCGCCACCGAGGCGACGGCGGACAGGGCGCCGGCGCGGGCGAGGGTACGCATGGGCAGTCCAACTTCGTGACGGGGAAGGGCGGAAGTGGAGGGGGCGGCTCAGCTTCCAGCCGGCCCTGACTCCAGGTCAATCACGAAGGGACAACACTCGGTTTCTTCACAGGGTTACGGCCCCGGCACTGCTCAGACCGCTCAGCCCCTGAGGAAGGGGGCACGCTCATACCGTGAGAAAGGCCGCCGTGAGCAACGCGGCTCCGGTGCCCGCCAGCGCCCAGGCGGCCCCGGTCCGGCGCAGCCCGCCCGCCACCACGACCGAGGCCAGCAGCAGCGCGCCGCCCAGCGGGACCCAGGCGTAGAGGATGCCGGACGGGCCGGAGCGGACGACGTCGTCGGAGCCCGGCTTGATGATGACCGAGTAGGTCTGGCCCTTGCGGACCGCGGCCGTGTGCTCGATGACGACGCGGTCGCGGGGCTGCGAGCCCCGGGAGAGGGGGGTGTAGGGGCCGGTGCAGATGTCCTCGGCGCAGCGGGTCACCTCGACGGTGCCGCTCTCGCGCCCCTTGGTGAGCATCACGTGCTGGGCGGTCCCCCATGACGCCCACACGCCCGCGATCAGGATCAGCACCGCGACCGTACCCATGGCCGCGGCGCGTCCGAACCGCAGTGCGGTGACGGCGCCCGGGCTGGAGATGACGGCGGTAGGCATGGCCGCGATCTTTGGCCATTGCCTTGCTGAAAGTCAATGTCGCCCGTGGCCGGAACGCCGGCGCCCCCGCGGCATCGCAGAGTTCACCGGCGGGGAACACACCGCGGCACTACGAGTTGTACGTCCCCTGCGCCCGCTCCAGCCCTTCGATGACCAGGCACTCCACCGCGTCCGCCGCCCGGTCCACGAGGTAGTCCAGCTCCTTGCGCTCGGTGGCGCCGAAGTCCCGCAGCACGAAGTCGGCGACCGGCATCCGCCCCGGCGGCCGCCCGATCCCGAACCGCACCCGGTGATAGTCGGCACCCATCACCTTCGTCATCGACTTCAGACCGTTGTGCCCGTTGTCACCGCCACCGAGCTTCAGCCGCAGCGTGCCGTAGTCGATGTCCAGCTCGTCATGGACAGCCACGATGCTGGCCACCGGCACCTTGTAGAAATCCTTCAGCGCGTTCACCGGACCACCGGAGAGGTTCATGAACGACATCGGCTTCACCAGGATCACCCGGCGGTTCAGCGGCCCCGGCGGCCCGATCCGCCCCTCCACGACCTGAGCCTGCGCCTTCCCGGCCCGCTTGAACCTCCCCCCGATCCGCTCGGCCAGCAGATCCGCCACCATGAACCCCACGTTGTGCCGGTTCATCGCGTACTCGGGCCCGGGATTGCCGAGACCGGCGACGATCCAGGGGGCACTCGGGTCGGAAGTCACGTCCATGTCTCCTTGATACGCCACAGCCGCCGCTTCCGGGGAAACGGCGGCTGTCGGCCTGCTGTGGGCAGTGAACAGATCAGGCTCAGGCCTGGGCGGCCTCGTCGCCCTCGGCCTCGCCCTCCGAGGCCTCCTCCGCCTGCGCGGCCAGGACCTGGATGACGACCGCGTCCTCGTCGACGCCGAGCTTCACACCGCTGGGCAGGGAGATGTCCTTGGCCAGGATGGAGTCACCGGCCGACAGGCCCTCGATGGACACCGTGACCGACTCGGGGATGTGCGTCGCCTCGGCCTCCACCGGCAGCGCGTTGAGCACGTGCTCCAGCAGGTTGCCACCGGCAGCCAGCTCACCCTCGGTGTGCACGAAGATCTCGACGTTGACCTTCTCGCCACGCTGCACGAGCTGCAGGTCGACGTGCTCCAGGAAACCCTTGATCGGGTCACGCTGCACGGACTTCGGGATCGCCAGCTCGTTGGTCTTGCCGTCGATGTCCAGAGCGATCAGGACGTTCGGCGTACGGAGCGCCAGCAGCAGCTCGTGACCCGGCAGGGTCAGGTGCAGCGGGTCCGAACCGTGGCCGTACAGCACACCGGGAACCTTGCTGTCACGGCGGATGCGGCGCGCGGCACCCTTGCCGAACTCGCTGCGCGTCTCGGCGGAGATCTTCACCTCGGACATAACGATCACTCCTCGTATGGGTGAGAAACGGACAAGGTCACCCGGCCACGAACGGCCTGCTACGAAGAGCGCGTCGATAACGGATCGCCGTACCCCACCGAGTGCACCTCAATGAGTACGGCCTCCCTCGCCGAGCAACCTGAGCAGTCTACTCGGCAGGGGAGGCCGCACGAAATCGATCTACCGGCTCACTGCTCGTCGAACAGGCTCGTCACCGAACCGTCCTCGAACACCTCGCGCACCGCACTCGCGATCGTCGGCGCGATCGACAGCACCGTGATCTTGTCCAGGTCGCCGGCGAGCTCACCCGGCGTCGGCAGCGTGTTCGTGAACACGAACTCGCTCACCCGGGAGTTCTTCAGACGGTCCGCCGCGGGACCGGACAGCACACCGTGCGTGGCCGTCACGATGACATCCTCCGCACCGTGCGCGAACAGCGCGTCGGCCGCGGCACAGATCGTGCCACCCGTGTCGATCATGTCGTCGACCAGGACGCACACCCGTCCCTTGACCTCGCCCACGACCTCGTGGACGGTCACCTGATTCGCCACATCCTTGTCACGCCGCTTGTGCACGATCGCCAGCGGCGCGCCCAGCCGGTCGCACCAGCGGTCGGCGACCCGCACCCGGCCGGCGTCCGGGGAAACCACCGTCAGCTTGGCGCGGTCGACCTTGCGGCCCACATAGTCCGCCAGCAGGGGCAGCGCGAACAGATGATCCACCGGACCGTCGAAGAAGCCCTGGATCTGATCCGTGTGCAGATCGACCGTCAGAATGCGGTGCGCACCCGCCGTCTTCATCAGATCCGCGATCAGACGCGCCGAAATGGGTTCACGGCCACGGTGCTTCTTGTCCTGGCGCGCGTAACCGTAGAACGGCACGATGACCGTGATCGAGCGGGCCGACGCACGCTTCAGCGCGTCGATCATGATCAACTGCTCCATGATCCACTGATTGATCGGAGCCGTGTGGCTCTGGATCACAAAGCAGTCCGCACCGCGCGCCGACTCCTGATAGCGCACATAGATCTCGCCATTGGCGAAGTCGAAGGCCTTCGTCGGGACGACCCCGACACCCAGCTGGTGGGCGACCTCCTCGGCAAGCTCGGGGTGGGCGCGGCCGGAGAAGAACATCATCTTCTTCTCGCCGGTCGTCTTGATCCCGGTCACAGCACTGTCTCCTCAGAGGTGTCTCAGCTGGATGTCGAGAGGCCGCACCAGCCCGTCCCGACTGGGTGCGAGCGGCCGTCTCAGCTGGTTAGGTGCGGATGTGCACTTATCACGGTACGCCGTCCCCGACGCACCTGTTTCCGGTCAGCTTCCGTCTTCCGCCCGCCCGGACGCCGCCTCGGCCGCCTTCGCCGCCGCGCTCCCCGGACGCTTACGGGCCACCCAGCCCTCGATATTCCGCTGCTGGCCACGGGCCACGGCCAGCGAACCGGGCGGTACGTCCTTGGTGATCACCGACCCGGCAGCGGTGTACGCCCCGTCCCCGACCGTGACAGGAGCCACAAACATGTTGTCCGAACCGGTACGGCAGTGCGACCCGATCGTCGTGTGGTGCTTGTCCTGCCCGTCATAGTTCACGAAGACACTCGCGGCACCGATGTTCGTGTGATCGCCGATCGTCGCGTCACCGACGTACGACAGGTGCGGAACCTTCGTCCCCTCCCCGATCGACGCGTTCTTCGTCTCGACATACGTGCCGATCTTGCCCTTGGCACCCAGCCGGGTCCCCGGCCGCAGATAGGCGTACGGACCCACCGTCGCCCCCGCACCCACCTCGGCCCGGTCCGCCACCGTGACCTCCACCCGCGCCCCCGCACCCACCCGGGTGTCGGACAGCCGGCAGTTCGGGCCCACCTCCGCGCCCTCCCCGAGATGCGTGGCACCCAGCAGCTGAGTGCCCGGGTGCACCACGGCGTCCTGCTCGAAGCTCACCGTCACATCGACCCAGGTGGTCGCCGGGTCCACGACCGTCACCCCGGCCAGCATCGCATCCGTGAGCAGACGGTCGTTGAGGATCCGCCGCGCCTCGGCCAGCTGCACCCGGTTGTTGATACCGGCGATCTCCCGGTGATCACCCGCGACGGAGGCCCCCACCCGGTGCCCCGCCTCCCGCAGGATCCCCAGCACGTCGGTCAGGTACTCCTCGCCCTGGCTGTTGTCCGTACGGACCTTCCCCAGCGCGTCCGCGAGCAACTGCCCGTCGAAGGCGAACACCCCGGAATTGATCTCCCGGATCGCCCGCTGGGAGGCGTCGGCGTCCTTGTGCTCCACGATCGCGGTCACAGCGCCCGAGGCCCCGTCCCGCACGATCCGCCCGTACCCGGTCGCGTCCGGCACCTCGGCCGTCAGCACGGTCACGGCATTGCCGTCGGCGGAGTGGGTGGCGGCCAGGGCCTGGAGAGTGGCGCCGGTGAGCAGCGGCGTGTCGCCGCAGACGACGACCACGGTCCCGTCGACGGTGCCGCCGAGCTCCTCCAGGGCCATCCGTACGGCGTGCCCCGTGCCGTTCTGCTGCGCCTGCACGGCCGTACGCACCTCGGCGTCCACCTCGGCGAGGTGCGCGGTGACCTTCTCGCGGGCGTGGCCGACGACCACGACGAGGTTCTCGGGCTGCAACTCACGCGCGGCGGCGAGCACATGACCCACGAGGCTGCGGCCGCAGATCTCGTGCAGGACCTTGGGTGTGGCCGACTTCATACGGGTGCCCTCACCCGCTGCGAGAACGACGACGGCTGCCGGGCGAATGGCGCTCACGGGGTTGCCCTTCGGCTTTTGGGATGGGGAGGGGTGACATCCGCAGGATACCGGGGCGTTTCGTGGGGGTTATGAGAGCGGGTCCTGACTGGCGCCGTATGGCAGTCAGGACCCGAAGTGAGCTTGCGTGTTCCGTGCTCCCGGAGAAGGACTCGAACCCTCATTCAACGGACCAAAACCGTTTGTCCTACCTTTAGACGATCCGGGATGGTTAGCGCGCTATGTCCGATTTGATTGATCGGCTTCGCGCACGGACAACACTATGCCGTACCAGGCGCCTTCAATGCGACGGTACAAGTCGGCCCCCTGCAGGACTTTGATCACCAGGCAGCCGCGGTAGGAGTCGCCGACGTTCTTGCGGACGGTCTTCGGGTTGTGTTTCTTGAGTGTCGTCTTGTTGAAGATGGATTGGTCGGCACCGACGAGATCGGCCCAGAAGTGCTCTGCCGCCGCTACGTCTGCGTTCTCGTGAATCATCACGGTGAAGCGAAGGCGCTCGCGCTCAACTCCGAGGAGGTCGAGCCAGGCCAGGAAGACCTCGATCATGCCTGGGTCGCTGTTGACGAAGGCGACGTTCTCGCGGCGTGAGTACGGCTTGTCCTTGGTGCCCTCGGCCCAGTACAGGGCCACGCCCAACAGGAACAGTTCCCGCGTGGACAACGCGCCGATCTCCGCTGCGGCCGCAGCTTTGACGTGCTGGCGTTGCTCGTCGCGGACGGCGAGTTCGTGTTCCCAGCGCTTTCGCGCCGCGAGTTTCGCCTGCTCCGCCGGATCGCGGCGCTCCGGCTTCGGCAGGTCGCGTACCCACAGGGAGATCGAGCTTTTCGAGCAGCCCAGCTCCACCTGGATCTGGTCGTACGTCCAGCCCTGGAGTCGTAGCTCTCGCGCTTTGTCCCTCAGGTCGTCCTTCGCGTTCGGGCGCTTCGTCCATTCCGGAGGTGGCTCGCCCTCCAGGAGGCGGTTGAGGAGGTCGTTGTTGTCGACGTGGAGTTCGTCGCGGATCCGGCGTCGGCTGAGTCCCGCTCGGCGCAAGGCCGTCGCCCGTTCCCGTAGTGCTTCGAAGTCGGTGTATTTGGTCGGTGGATGTGCCATAGGCATACCGTCCGGACGGAATGATCGGTTCCGGTGTCGAACGGTGAGCGATTCAGCAGTTCGAGGTATTTCGGGTTGTTTCGCCGTCCGTCGGCCCTGCCGCGTGGTGTAGGCCAGTCCCGGAAACTCACCGGAAAAGCGTCGGCCCCCGCCCGTAGGCTGGAGTCATGACCACGACGGGGGAAGAGCACGCCGGGGCCCTGGGAGGGCCCTGGTGGTGGGCGAGGTGGCGCAGTGCCGTGCTGGACATAGGTCTGGCCGCGGTGTCCGCGCTGGAGTGCGGGGCGAAAGGGTTCGGCTTCGCGGCGGACGCGGGGATCCCGGCGTTCGTGGGTGTGCTGTTCGGGGTGCTCGCCGGTTCGGTGCTGGTGGTGCGGCGGCGCTGGCCGATCGCGGTCGTGCTGGTCTCGATCGCCGTCATGCCCGCCCAGATGGGCTTCTTGATGATCGTCGTCGGCCTCTACACCCTGGCCGCCTCCGAACTGCCCCGCCGGATCATCGGCGCGCTGGCCGCGATGTCCCAGGTCGGCATGTTGATCGTGACGTTCGTGTGGCTGCGCCAGGGGGTGGATCAGGGCGATCTGCAGTTCGGGGACTGGTTCGTGCCGTTCGGTGCGATCACCACCTCGCTGGGCATGACCGCGCCCCCGCTGCTGCTCGGGCTGTACGTGGGTGCGCGCCGGCGGCTGATGGAGTCGCTGCGGGAGCGTGCGGACAGTCTGGAGCGGGAGCTGCAACTGCTCGCGGAGCGCGCGGAGGAGCGGGCCGAGTGGGCGCGCGGTGAGGAGCGCACCCGGATCGCCCGGGAGATGCACGACGTGGTGGCGCACCGGGTGAGTCTGATGGTGGTGCACGCGGCGGCGCTGCAGGCGGTCGCTCGCAAGGATCCGGAGAAGGCCGTCAAGAACGCGGCCCTGGTCGGTGACATGGGCCGGCAGGCGCTGACCGAGCTGCGCGAGATGCTCGGCGTGCTGCGCGCCACCGACGGTCTCGCCGCGCGGCGTCCGGTGGTGCCGCTGGCGGCGGTCGGGGCGGCTGCCGCGGCGGCGGCTTCCCGGGCCGTGGAGGACGAGCGGGCCCCGGCCGAGGGGCCGTGCCTGGAGGAGCTGGACGAGCTGATCGGGCAGTCCGCGGCGGCGGGCATGGTGGTCGACCTCTCGGTCGAGGGCGACGTGCGGGGCTATCCGCCGGAGGTGGAGCAGACGGCGTACCGCGTGGTGCAGGAGGCGCTGACCAACGTGCACAAGCACGCGGCGGGCGCGAAGACGCACGTACGGCTGGCTCATCGGGTCGCCGAGATCGCGATGCAGGTGGAGAACGAGCCCCCGCCGGAGGCGGCGTCCGCGTCCTCGGCGCGGTTGCCGTCGGGCGGCAACGGCCTGGTGGGGATGAAGGAGCGGGTGGCCGCGCTGGGCGGGGTGTTCGTGTCGGGGCCCACGGATGCCGGGGGGTTCCGGGTGTCGGCGGTGATTCCGGCGGCGTGAGGCCGGTTCAGGGCGCGGTGAGCCGTACCGGTTCGGTGCCCGCGACGAGGGTGCTGAGCGCCAGGTCGATGTCGGGGCCGAGGTACCAGTCGCCGGTGTGGTCGAGGGTGTAGACGCGGCCCTCGGCGTCGATGGCGAGCAGGGCGTCGGTGTCGGTCTCCGCGCCGAGGGGGCAGACCTCGGTGTCGAGGGCGCGGCCGAGGTCGCCGAGGGTGCGGGCCATGTGCAGGCCGTGCAGCGGGTCGAGGTGGACGCTGGCGGGGGCGACCTGGCGGCCCGGTCCGGGCGGGGTGATGTGCAGTCCGCCGAATTCCGCCCAGGCCTCCACGGCGGCGGGGAAGACGGTGTGCCGGTGGCCGGCGGGCGAGGTGTGGTCGCGCAGGGCGTCGGCCCAGATCTCGGCCTGCTTGATGTCCCAGCGTCCGGGCTGCCAGCCGGCGGCGCGCAGGGCGGCGTCGACGGGCACGGGGAAGCGGGTGGTGGAGGTGCGGTCCGGGTGCATCTGCCCTCAATCGTGCGGGTGTGAAGGACGGGCGTCGGTCGTCAGTCGTCGGTGGCGGCGGGGTCGACGATCCGGACGCCGAAGTGCGCGCTGAGGGCGGTGCAGGCGCGGCAGGGGGCGGCGAAGCTGCCGTGCAGGGGGTCGCCGTCCTCGCGGATGCGGCGGGCGGTGAGCTTGGCCTGCTTGAGGGCCTTGCGGGCCTCGCCGTTGGTCATGGGTTTGCGGGCGGCACGTTTGCTGCGGGCGGCGTCGGCGGCGGCGATGTGCCGCGAGATCAGGATCGTCTCGGCGCAGCGGCCGGTGAAGCGGTCGCGCTGGGCGCTGGTCAGGGTGTCCAGGAAGTCCTGGACGAGTGGGTGCAGCGCGGGCGGCTGGTCGCCGCGGGCGGCGGTGCCGGTGAGGGTGGCGCCGCGGACGGAGAGGGCGGCGGCGACGGTGGGGAGTATGCCGTCACGGCGGTGGAGCAGGGTGGGGGCGTGCCGGGCGTCGGTGGCGCTCCAGCCGACCCGGGGGTCGCCGGACGGGCTCGTTCTCGGGCCTCCGTGTGGTCCTGTCTGCGTCGCGTTCATGGTCGTTGTCCCCTCCCGTGCATCCCCCCGGACGACACAGAGTGCCAAATGGCGTGGCTGCTGCGGAAGCTGGGGCGCTGCGACACGCCCGGGTTTGGGCAGGCTGTCACGGCGAGGTGACGGCTGGTCACGGAAGCGGAGGGGCCCTGACCGGTGCCCGGTGACCCGTGTCGTCGTACCGCATAGGCTGTCGGCACCGCGATCCATGCGGTTGACGCGTGGAGACAGTCGTTACGGGGCGTAGTGGCCGAGGAGGGTCATTGCGTGCCGTACCAGAACGCCGCAGGGGGCAACCGCCATGACGACAGGTCGGCTCGGGCTGGGGGCACCTCCCGGCCGCCAGGCCGGGGGACACGCCGCGCCGCCGAACGCGGCCTACGCCGGGCAGGTCGTGCACTTCCCGGATCCGGTCCGGGCTGCCCGTCATCCGCGTGGGGTGCGGATCGACGAGCACGGCTATCCCGACTTCTCGCCGTACGCGCGGGCGGCGGCGGAGATCGCGGATCCCCCGGAGGGTTTCGGCGTCGACGAACTGCGCCTGACGGATTACGTGTCGGCGAACGCGGCGCTGGCGGCCACCGGTCATGAGCTGTGGGACACGGTGCCGTCGGTGGCGACGCCGCACGGCTGGACGTGGCACCACGCGGCGGCCTCGCGGCGGCTCGAGCTGGTTCCGGTGGAGGTCAAGGCGCTGCTGCGGCATCACGGCGGGATCGCCACCGCGGCGGTGGACCAGAACAAGCGGGGCACGCGGCCGCTGCAGGAGACGCGTCCGGCGCACATCGGTCTGCCCAAGTCGGGGGTGGCGGTGAGCGAGGCGCAGGTGCTGGGCGTCGAGGAGGACCTCGGGTACCGGCTGCCGGGCGCGTACCGGTCCTTCCTGAAGGCGGCGGGCGGCTGCGCGCCGGTGGGGACCGCGCTGGACGCGGAGTTGGGTCTGCTGATCGACCAGCCCTTCTTCACAGTGCGCGAGGAGGCGGCGGTCAATGACCTCGTCTACGTCAACAAGTGCCTGCGGGACCATCTGACCAAGGACTACCTGGGTGTCGGTTTCGTCCAGGGCGGTCTGCTGGCGGTGAAGGTGAAGGGCGAGCGGATCGGTTCGGTCTGGTTCTGCGCGTACGACGATGCGCGGGACGTCGATCCGTCCTGGTCGCCGGCGGAACGGGTGGAGCGGCTGTTGCTGCCCTGCGGTGACGACTTCGATGCCTTCCTCTCCCGGCTGGCGGGTTCTCCGCCCGAGTTGGAGACGGTGGCGAATCTGATGGTCGACGGTGGTTTCGCCCGTTCCGTGCCGGTGTCTTCTTCCGTGTCTGGGGAGTGAGTTTCGCGATGGTGACGTTCGCTCAGGCGCAGGAGCGCGCGGAGGAGTGGGTCAACGGTGATGTGCCCGCGTACCAGCACCGGGAGGTGCGGGTGCGGGAGTTCGAGCTGGGCTTCGTCGTCTGGGCCGAGGACCGCTCGGACGGGCCGCGTTCGGACGGCGGGGCGCAGCGGCTGGTGATCGCCCGGGACAGCGGTGAGGCGAGCCTGTGGCCCGCGCTGCCGGTGGGCGAGGTGATCCGCCGCTACGAGGAGGAGTACGGCCGTCCGGACGAGGCCCCGGAACCGGCGCCGGCTTCGGCGCGGGTGGATCTGAACCAGACGTCCTTCCTGCTGACTCCTCCGGAGTGGTTGCAGGAGGCGGCGGATCAGCTGGGGATTCCCGGCCGCCGGAGTGGGGACACCTCGGGTGCCGGTGCGGGGTCCGCGGCGTCGGCCGGGTCGGGGGCGTCGGCCGAATCCAGTGCCGGGTCCGGTGTGAGTGCCGGGTCCGGTGCTGGGTCTGGTGCCGGTTCTCTGCCGGAGACGCAGGCCGGGGGGCCGGGTGCGGCTTGGCCGGATGCCGGGGCGGCCGATGCGCCGGCGGGGTCCGGTGCAGGGTCCTTGCCGGAGACGCAGGCCGGGGCGCCCGGTGGGGGTACGGCCTGGCCGGATGCCGGGGCGGGCGGTGCGCCTGCCGGGGCTACTCCCTGGGCCGGTACGGACACCAACGCGGACGCCGGTGAGGACCGTTCCGTACCGCTGCCCGCGACCGTGTTCGCGCCGCAGCTGAACGAGGTGGACGACAGCACGCCGCCGCCGGCGGTGCCGGACGCGAAGACGGCGTTGATGTCGGGGGGCAGCCAGTTGCCGCGGACCGCGGTGGCGCTGGCGCTCGACGACTCGGCCGCGCCCGGCGGTACGCCCGCTCCGGGTGCCACGCCTCCGCCCCCCTCCGCCGCGCCTTCCTCCGGTTATCAGCAGGGCGGCCCGTCCGCCGCGCCCGACACCGGGCCGGGCCGGCCGCTCGCGCCGAACGCCGGGGACATCGCCGACGCCGCGACGAGCAAGGCGGCGCCTCCGCCGCGTCGTGCGGGACGGCCCGGGGCGACTCCGCCGCCTCCGCCGAGCGCTCCGGGAGCGCCGGGTGCGCGCCCCGGCGCCACGCCGCCGCCCGCGCCGTCCGGCCCCGGTGCGCCGGGTACGCCCGCGGGCGGGTACGTGCCGACGCAGATGGTGTCCGCGCTGGGTCCCGAGGGCCCCGGCGGCCCGGCCGGTCCGGCTGGTCCGGGCGCGCCGCAGCCTCCCGGTGCTCCGGGTGCGCCCGGCGGGACGCCTCCGGGCGGTGTGCACCACGCGGCCACGATGCTGGCCGACCCGAGTCAGATGGGCGGGGGCGCCGGTGTGCCGCAGCCTCCGGGTCCGCCCGGTGCGCCGAGCGCCCCGGGGATGCCGAACCCGCCCGGTGCCCCCGGAGTCCCGGGCGCCCCGCAGCCTCCGGGCGCCCCCGGCATGCCCGGCGCCCCCGGCGCTGGGCGCGGTGCCGTGCACCACGCGGAGACCGTGCTGTCGGCGCCCCCGGTGGGCGGCCCTGGCGCGCCCCCGCCGCCGCACGCCCCCGGCGCCCCTGGTGCTCCGGGTGCCCCCGGCATGGCGTCGGGTGCTGTCCGGCCGCCGATGCCGCCCGGCGCGATGCCGCCCGGAGCCATGCCCCCGCCCGGTCAGCCCATGCCCATGCCGATGCCCATGCCGGGGCAGCAGCCCCCGGCGTACGGCTATCCGCAGCAGCCCACCGGTCAGCCGACCGTGGGCCCGGGGTATCAGGCCGTGCTGCGGTACCGCGCGCAGGACGGTTCCGAGCAGCAGCTGATCCGGCGGTCGGCGCCGGGCACGCCGCACCCGGAGTGGCAGATCTTCCACGAGCTGCGCGCCCTGAACGTGCCGCCGGACCAGGTGCTGGAGCTGCACACCGAGCTGGAGTCGTGCGAACTGCCGGGCGCGTACTGCGCGCGGATGATCCGGGAGCAGTGGCCGCAGGCGCGGATCGCGAGCATCGCGCCGTACGGCACGGATCACGCGAGCCGGCAGCAGGGGATGCGGCAACTGCTGGCGCACCAGGGCGAGTTGCACCAGGTTGCGGACGGCCCCGCGCGGCCCGCGCCGGTGCGGGCGCCGCTGCCGCAGGTGCAGCCCGCGCCGCCGGTGCCGCCGGAGGCGATCGGGCAGGAGCTGGCGGCGGCGTTCGGGCCGGGGGTGTTCCGGTTCGAGCAGGCCGCCGTGTCCCGGCAGGGCGTGCCGCCGATCGTGGCGCACAGCCTGGTCGCGGCGGGGCTGCCGATGGACATGGGCCCCTTCTTCTGGGCCCAGGCCCAGCCGGGGCGGCCGGTGCCGACACTGGCGGAGCTGGCGATCGAGCGCGGGGTGCAGCCGGCCGCGGACGCGGGCTCCTACCTGGTGATGGGCAGCGACTTCGGCCGGGCGATCTGCGTCCAGTACGGGACGGCGAACATCGTCGCCGTGCCGGTGGAGGCCGGTCCGGGCGGGGCGCCCGTGCCGCCGCAGTTCGTGAACACCGGGCTGCCCGAGTTCCAGCGCTGCCTTGGGCTGCTCGGCCGGATGTGGCGGCTGCGGTTCGGGCTGAACCAGGAGCAGGCGGGCCGCTGGACCGTCGACTTCCAGGCGCAGCTGGCCGCGCTGGACCCGGCGGCGCTCGGTTCGCCGGAGAGCTGGTGGTCGGTCCTGCTGGAGCAGATGTGGGACGGCCTGCTGTGACGCACCGCCGCTGAGCGGCACGCACGCGTGCACGCCGGGCCCGGTCAGGACGACCGGGCCCGGCTTCTTCGTACCGGGACCGGCTTCTTCGTACCCCGGACGTGCATGACCCGGACGGCGCGTGACCCATGACCGGAGTGTCGCGTTATGTACCTTTCTTTCTGATACATGAAGATGGCCGCGAAATCATGATGTTGCGTCCGTCTGATGGAGAGGGGTTCCCGCATGAGCGGCACACCGGTCCCGCCCCACGGCTTCGTGGCCGTACGGGGGCGTGGTTACCGTCCCGAACAGGTCGACGCGTATGCCGCCGCCCTCTCCCAGGACCGGGACGACGCGTGGGAGCGCGCCGCCCGGCTGACCGTGCTCGCCAGGGACATGGAGGCCGAGGCGGTACGGATGCGGGAGACGGTGGCCCGCCTCGCGCCCCAGACGTACGAGGCCCTCGGGGAGCGCGCGCGGCGCCTGTTCGAACTCGGTGCCGAGGAGGCCGCCGCGGTGCGGGAGGGCGCTCGCCAGGAGGCGCGGCGCCTCACGGAGGATGCGCGGGCGCACGCGGACAGCGTGCAGGGCGCGGCGCAGGAGCACGCCGACTCCGTGCGCGCCGAGGCGGAGGAGCGTGCGCGTCAGCGGCTGCTCGCGGCGCGCGCCGAGGCGGACGAGATCCGGATCACCGCCCGGCGCGAGGTCAAGGAGTGCCGCGGCGAGGCGCTGGGCGCCCTGCGCGAGGTGCGGCAGCGCACTACCGCCCTGCTCACCGAGCAGGCCAGGGAGTATGCCGAACGGCTGGCCGCGTTCGAGCGCGAGGCCGAGGAGCGGGCCGCCGCGGCCGACGCCCGCAACGCCGAGCGGGTGGCCCGCGCGGAGGCCGCGCTCTCCGACGCGAAGCAGGCGCTCGCCGATGCGGAGGCGGCGGGGCGGCGCAGTCAGGAGGAGGCGCGGGCCCGGGCCGCCGAGATGATCGCGGGGGCGCGGGTGCGCGAGGAGCGGATCGCGAGCGAGACCGAGCGCGTGCTGCGCGAGCACGGGGAGCGCTGGGACGACGTACGCGCCCACATGGATCACGTACGAGCCAGCCTGATCACGCTGACGGGCCGGGCCGCGGCGGAGTGACCGGGGGAGCGCCCGCCGCAGGTCGCGGGCGCCCCCGGGCCGGTTCCGTCACCCCTGGCGGCGTACCGCGCCCGCCAGGATCCAGCCCTCCACGGCCTCGTACTGATGCCGTTGCTCCTCGGCCTTGCGGCGTCCCGAGGCCACCGTGCCCAGCCAGCCGAACAGGAATCCCGCGGGGATGGAGACCAGGCCGGTCGTGGTGAACGGGAACCAGTTGAAGTCGGCCTCGGGGAAGGCGGAGAAGGGCGATCCGGAGACCAGGTTGGTGCCCGGCATCATCAGCAGCACCACCAGCGAACCGCCGATCAGCGTGGCCAGCAGGCCGGTGCGGGTGTACCGGCGCCAGAAGAGGCTGTAGACCAGCGCGGGAGCGATGGCCGAGGCGCCGAGGCAGAACGACAGCGTCACCAGCGGCTGCAGACTGCGGTGCTGCACCATCGTGGCGAAGAGGATCGCCGGCGCTCCGACCGCCAGCGCGGACAGCCGCGCGAGCATCATCTCGCGGCGCCCCGACAGCTCCCGCAGACGGGTGGCGAAGACGTCGTGGGCGAGGGTGTTGGCGCAGGCGAGGATCATTCCGGCGACCGAGGCGAGCACCGTCAGGAAGATCGCCGTGGTGACCGTGGTGAACAGGAACGTCTCCGCGGCGGAGACCTCGGCCCCGAACGCGGCCTGCGAGCCGAGCAGATAGGCGGTGTTGCCCTGCGGGTCGGCCCCGGCGATCACCGCCCGCCCGATCAGCGCGGTCGCGCCGAAGCCGACGACGGTGATGACCAGCACGAACAGCACGACCGTGGACACCGCCCAGGACATCGAACGGCGGACCTGGCGGGCGCTGTTGGCGGTGTACATGCGCATGGTGACGTGCGGCAGACAGGCGCCGCCGAGGACGACGGCCAGCTGGGAACTGACCATGTCGAGGCCCGGATGCGGCCCGCCGGAGAACTGCAGCCCGGAGTTGAGGAAGGCGGAACCCACCCCGCTTCCCTTGGCGGCGGCGTCGAACAGGGTGGCCGGGTTCCAGTCGAACTTGCTCAGCACCAGGACGGCGACCACGGCGCCGGAGCCGAGCAGCATCACCATCTTCAGGATCTGGATGAGGGCGGTGCCCTTCATGCCGCCGATCGCCGCGTAGCTGATCATCAGGGCGCCGAGGCCGATGATGCAGCCCGTCTTCAGCGAGTCGTTGGAGAAGCCGAGGATGAACGCCATCAGCTGCCCGGTGCCGGCCAGCTGGACCACCATCAGCGGCACCAGCGCGGCGATCGTCACCACGCACGCGGCGATCCGCACGCTGCGCCCGGGCATCCGGCGGGCGAGGGCGTCGCCCATGGTGAACCGGCCCGCGTTGCGCAGTGGTTCGGCCAGCAGGAACATCAGCAGCATCAGCGACAGCGCCGTGCTGAGGGCGAGGACGATGCCGTCGTAGCCGTAGAGGGCGATGACGCCGGTGGTGCCGAGCACGGTCGCGGCGGATATGTAGTCGCCGCCTATGGCCAGGCCGTTGCGCATGGCGGACAGGGAGCCGTAGCCGGTGTAGAACTCGTCGAGGTCGTCCCGGTCGGGGCCGGTCATCACGCACAGCAGCAGGGTGATGGTGGCGACGGCGGAGAACGCCACCAGGGACATCGCCTGTGCGTCGCCGCTGAACTGCGTGGTCATCGGTGCGACGCCTCCTCGCGCCGGGCGTCCACCGCGGCCTGCTTGCGGATGCGGTCCGCGAGCGGGTCGACGTAACGGCGCGCGGTGTGCTCGTACAGCGCGATCGCCAGCCAGGTGACGGGGAGCTGGATCAGGGCGAGCAGCAGTCCGGTGGGCAGGCCCTCGGTGACGGTGCTCGTCATGAAGGACGGCGCGGTCGCCGACAGGATCAGGAACAGCACGAAGTAGCCGAGCGCGGTGAGGGTGGCGGTGCGCCGCTGCCAGCGGTAGGCGCTGCGCAGGATGCGCAGATCGCTGTGGTGGCCGAGCGCGGGGTGGCGCTGGGCGCGGTGCTGCGGGGGGCCGGCGGGGGCCGACGGCTGCCAGGGGTAGCCGGCATACGGCTGCTGGGGCTGGTGCGGGTACGGCGGATACGAGTCGGGGGACATCCCGTACTCCTTGCGTGGCGGCTCGGGTCCGGTGCGGACCGCAGGGAGGTGGGGGGCGGTCGAGCGGGTGACGCACGCTACTCGGTGGTAGCAAGATCCGCGAGGCTTTCGGCAAACTGAGTGGTCGGTATGCGCTTACTTCCGCTTCGACGCCTCTGACCTCGGGTGTTACCCCGATTAACTCCGACTTTTCGAGAGCGCCGACTGCTGTGGCGCGCGCTCCGGCCTCACCCCGCGACCGGGGCCGGGCCCGCTCAGTCCCCGAGCACCGGGAACTTCCGCGGCGCCAGGAACAGCAGCACCAGGAACGCCAGCGCCGCCGCGCAGGCCGCCCCCAGGTACACCGCGTGCACCGCGTCCGCGATGGCGTGCCGCGTCGCCTCCGTCGCCGCCCCCGGGCCGAGGGCGCCGGTGACCGAGTCCAGGTCGCTCGCGCCGCCGAGGCGGGTTGCGAGGACACCGTTGGCGACGGCGCCGAAGGCCGCCGCGCCCAGCGTCTGGCCGGTCTGCCGGCAGAACAGCACGGAGGCCGTGGTGGTGCCCCGCTCCGACCAGCCCACCGTCGACTGGACGCCCACGATCAGCGGCAGCTGGAAGAGCCCGAGCGCGCCCCCGAGCAGCAGCATCAGCAGCGTCGGTTGCCAGGCCTGGCCCGGGTACGGCAGGAACGGGAAGGCGAACAGGATCAGCGCCGCGGCCGCCATCCCGAGCAGCGCGGTGTCCCGGAAGCCGATCCTGCGGTAGACGTGCTGGCTGAGGGCGGCCGACACCGGCCAGCTCAGCGTCCACACCGACAGCACGAATCCGGCGGCCACGGGGCCGAGGCCGAGCACCGACTGGGCGTAGGTGGGCAGGAAGACGGTCGGGGCGACCATCAGCAGGCCGAGCGCGCCGAGGGCGAGGTTGACCGCGGCAATCGTACGGCGGCGCCAGACCCAGCCCGGGATGATCGGCTCCGCGGCCCGGCGCTCGACCAGGACGACGACCGCCACGAGCGCCCCTCCCGTGGCCAGCAGGGCGATCGAGGGCGCCGACAGCCAGGGCCAGGCCACCCCGCCCTGGACCAGCGCGGTCAGCAGGACGCCGCCGCACGCGAACACCGCGACCGCGCCCGCCCAGTCGACCCGCGCGCGTGTCTTGCGTTCCTGCGCGCCGGACGCCTTCCGGTCCGGCTCGTGCAGGTGACGCACGATCAGCCACAACGCCACCGCCCCGACGGGCAGGTTGACGAGGAAGATCCACCGCCAGTCCGCGTACGCCGCCAGCAGGCCGCCCACACCGGGGCCGGCCACCGCGGACACCGCCCACACCGTGGACAGCCTGGCCTGGATCCTGGGGCGCTCCTTGAGCGGGTACAGATCGGCGGCGAGCGTCTGGACCGTCCCCTGCAGTGCGCCCCCGCCGAGGCCCTGCACGATCCGGAACGCGATCAGCGCCCCCATGTTCCAGGCGAGCGCGCACAGCAGTGAGCCGAGCAGGAACACGGCGGCGCCCGCCACCAGCACCGGCTTACGGCCGAAGGTGTCGGAGAGCTTGCCGTAGACGGGCAGGCTGACCGTCACGGCCAGCAGGTAGCCGGAGAAGAGCCAGGAGAAGTAGGAGAAGCCGCCGAGATCGCCGACGATCTGCGGGACGGCGGTGGAGACGATGGTGGAGTCCAGCGCGGCCAGCGCCATGGCCAGCATCAGGGCGGCCACGACCGCACCGCGGCGTTCGGTCCCGGTGCGCTGAGCGCCGTCGCGGGTCGCAGGTCTCGTCTCGCCGCTCACAGGATGCCTTCCCCTTGCACCTATCTGCCGCCCGACAGCATCCCACTTGAACCTCACGTCGCGGCAGGGATGAGCCTGAGGGAGGAGGCGACCCCGAGAACGACTCCGCCCAAAGGTGCACTGCCCCTAGGGGTACCTCCGTACCAGGGGTCGGGGAGGGTTCGTCCCGGCGGAGGACGAAGGGGCCCCGGTCCGGTCCTTAACCTGGCTTTACGCCGTCGGGGGGCGGCTGACCGGCCTCGCGGGGGTGGGGTTTTCCCCCGCAAAAGACTGCGCTGGGCACCAGCGCGCCACGACCCCTTCCGCGACCAGACTCATGGTCGTACCGCTTCGCACGCCGCACTTGTTGACCTGCATAGGAGATTCACCATGACATCGGCCGTAACCATTCCCAGGCACGGGGGCACTGGAGGGCGTACGGCCGTTGCCGCCCGGGCGCGCCAGGTCGTGAAGGCCTACGGGTCCGGGGAGACCCGGGTCGTCGCCCTGGACCATGTGGACGTGGACATCGCGCGGGGACAGTTCACCGCGATCATGGGCCCCTCGGGCTCCGGCAAGTCCACCCTCATGCACTGCCTTGCCGGTCTCGACACCGTGACCAGTGGTCAGATCTACCTGGACGAGACCGAGATCACCGGGCTGAAGGACAAGAAGCTCACCCAGCTGCGCCGGGACCGGATCGGCTTCATCTTCCAGGCGTACAACCTGCTGCCCACGCTGAACGCGCTCGAGAACATCACGCTGCCGATGGACATCGCCGGGCGCAAGCCCGACAAGCAGTGGCTCTCCCGCGTGGTGGACACCGTGGGTCTTTCCGACCGGCTCAAGCACCGGCCCACTCAGCTCTCCGGCGGACAGCAGCAGCGTGTCGCCGTGGCCCGGGCGCTGGCCGCCCGCCCCGAGATCATCTTCGGTGACGAGCCGACCGGAAACCTCGACTCACGCGCGGGCGCCGAGGTCCTCGGCTTCCTGCGCCGTTCCGTGGACGAGCTCGGGCAGACCATCGTGATGGTCACGCACGACCCGGTGGCCGCCTCCTACGCGGACCGGGTGCTCTACCTCGCCGACGGCCGCATCGTCGACGAGATGTTCAAGCCGACCGCCGAGGCCGTCCTGGACCGCATGAAGGACTTCGACGCCCGGGGGCGTACGTCATGACCGTGCTCAGAACCTCGATGCGTAACTTCTTCGCGCACAAGGGCCGGATGGCCCTGTCGGCCGTGGCGGTCATGCTGTCGGTGGCCTTCGTCTGCGGAACCCTGGTGTTCACCGACACCATGAACACCACCTTCGACAAGTTGTTCGCCGCCACCTCCTCCGATGTGACGGTCAGCTCCAAGGAAGCCTCCGACACCGGTGAGACCACCGCCGACAACGGCAAGCCGCCGGTCATGCCGGCCACCGTGGTGGAGAAGGTGCGCGGCGCCGAGGGCGTGAAGTCGGCGGAGGGCACCGTCTTCTCCACCTCCGTGACCGTCGTCGACGGCGACAAGGACAGCCTCTCGCCCTCCAGCGGCGCCCCGACCATCGTCGGCAGCTGGAACAGCAACGACGCCCGCACCATGGAGATCACCTCCGGTGCGGCGCCGAAGGGCCCCGACCAGGTCATGGTGGACGCCGACACCATGGACAAGCACGACCTGCGGCTCGGTGACGAGATCGGCGTGATCAGCGCCGTCGGCACCCACACCGCGAAGATCTCCGGCATCGCCGACTTCGAGGTCACCAACCCCGGCGCGGCGATCTTCTACCTGGACACCGCGACCGCCCAGCGGACGCTCGCCGGTGAGCCGGACGTCTACACGAACGTCAACGTCACGGCGGCCAGCGGCGTCAGCGACGCGCAGCTGAAGAAGAACGTGCTCGCCGCGACCGGCGGCGACTACAAGGTGCAGACGGCCAAGGAGACCGCCGACGCCAACCAGCAGGACGTCGCGGGCTTCATGAACGTCATGAAGTACGCGATGCTCGGCTTCGCCGGGATCGCCTTCCTCGTCGGCATCTTCCTGATCATCAACACCTTCTCGATGCTGGTCGCCCAGCGCACCCGCGAGATCGGCCTGATGCGGGCCATCGGCTCCAGCCGCAAGCAGGTCAACCGGTCGGTGCTGGTGGAGGCGCTGCTGCTGGGCACGGTCGGCTCGCTGCTGGGCGTCGGCGCGGGCGTCGGGCTCGCGATCGGCCTGATGAAACTGATGGGCTCCATGGGCATGGAGCTGTCCACCTCGGACCTGACGATCGTCTGGACCACCCCGGCCATCGGCCTGGTCCTCGGCGTGGTCGTCACCGTCCTCGCCGCCTATCTGCCGGCCCGCCGCGCGGGCAAGGTCTCCCCGATGGCCGCCCTGCGGGACGCGGGGGCCCCGGCGGACGCCAAGGCGGGCCGGGTGCGGGCCGTCCTGGGCACGCTGCTCACCGCGGGCGGCGGCTACGGCCTCTACCTCGCCGCCTCCGCCGACAAGGCCAAGGAGGGCTCGCTCTGGCTCGGCCTCGGCATCGTCCTGACGCTGATCGGCTTCGTCGTGATCGGCCCGCTCCTGGCGGGCGGGGTGGTGCGGGTCCTGGGCGCCCTGGTCCTGCGGATGTTCGGCCCCGTCGGCCGCATGGCCGAGCGCAACGCGCTGCGCAACCCGCGCCGTACGGGAGCCACCGGCGCCGCCCTGATGATCGGCCTCGCGCTGGTCGCCTGCCTGTCGGTGGTCGGCTCCTCGATGGTCGCCTCGGCGACCGACCAGCTCGACAAGACCGTCGGCACGGACTTCATCATCCAGTCCGACAGCGGCCAGCTGGTCACCCCCGAGGCCGTGAAGGCGGCCAAGGCGACCCCGGGCCTCGAGCACGTCACCCAGTACAAGATCGCCGAGGTGGACTACACCACCCCCGACGGCAAGACGCTCAAGAACACCGACATCACCGCGGCCGACCCGACGTACGCCGAGGACCTGCGCACCGAGACGGTCGCCGGCAGCCTCGCCGACGCCTACAAGCCCGACTCGATGTCCGTCGACGAGAAGTTCGCCAAGGACCACGACGTCGAGCTCGGCTCGAAGATCGAGGTGGCCTTCAAGGACGGCGCCACGGCCGACCTGACGGTCCGGGCGATCACCAGCAGCGACGTCGTCATCGACGCCGGCTCCAAGTACATCGCCATCACCACGCTCGCGAAGTATGTACCGGCCGACAAGATGCCGCTCGACCAGCTGGTCTTCGCCTCGGCGAAGGACGGGCAGCAGGACGCCGCGTACAAGTCCCTGAAGTCGGCGCTGCACGACTACCCGCAGTACACCGTGCGCGACCAGACCGACTACAAGGAAGCCCTGAAGGACCAGATCGGCCAGCTGCTCAACATGATCTACGGCCTGCTGGCCCTCGCGATCATCGTTGCGATCCTCGGTGTCGTGAACACCCTGGCCCTGTCGGTGGTGGAGCGGACCCGCGAGATCGGCCTGATGCGCGCCATCGGCCTCTCCCGCCGCCAGCTGCGCCGCATGATCCGCATGGAGTCGGTGGTCATCGCCCTCTTCGGCGCCCTGCTCGGCCTCGGCCTCGGCATGGGCTGGGGCGCGACGGCCCAGCAGCTGCTCGCCCTGGAGGGCCTGAAGGTCCTGGAGATCCCCTGGGGCACCATCGGCGGCGTCTTCATCGGCTCGGCCTTCGTGGGCCTGTTCGCGGCCCTGATCCCGGCGTTCCGGGCGGGCCGGATGAACGTGCTGAACGCGATCGCGACCGAGTAGGGGACGGCGGTCGCGACCGAGTAGAGGTCGGGTCGAAGAGCCACCGCACACGGGGGTTGCGGGGGAACCGGTGCCGGGAAGCCTTGGGGGGCTTCCCGGCACCGGCCTGTGTGCCCCCGGCCCGCCCCAGGGGTCCCTCCGGTTGTCCCGGGGGTCCCTCCGGTTGTCCCGGGGGTCCCTCCGGTTGTCCACAGCCCCGGCAGCTGTCAGCGCAGCGACGTACGCTGGAGACCCCCGGCCCGTACGACGAGTCGGGCCCTTTCGCGTTGCCCCACCCCTCGGACGGAAGCTCCCTCCCCATGAGCCTGCACGGTCTGCTCGACGCCGTCGTCAAGGACACCGCCCTCGCGGAAGCGATCACCGCGGCCACCGACGGCACCCGCATGCACGTCGACCTCGTCGGCCCCCCGGCGGCCCGCCCCTTCGCGATCGCCGCGCTGGCCCGCGAGGCCGGCCGCCCCGTGCTCGCGGTGACGGCGACGGGCCGGGAGGCCGAGGACCTGGCGGCCGCCCTGCGCTCCCTCCTCCCCCCGGAGGGCGTCGTGGAGTACCCCTCCTGGGAGACGCTGCCGCACGAGCGGCTCAGCCCCCGCAGCGACACCGTCGGCCGCCGCCTCGCCGTCCTGCGGCGCCTGGCCCACCCCCGCCCCGACGACCCCGAGACCGGCCCGGTCTCCGTCGTCGTGGCCCCGGTCCGCTCGGTGCTCCAGCCGCAGGTCAAGGGCCTCGGCGACCTGGAACCGGTGGCCCTGCGCACCGGCCAGACCGCGGACCTGAACACCATCGTCGAGGCCCTCGCCGGCGCCGCGTACGCCCGCGTCGAGCTGGTCGAGAAGCGCGGCGAGTTCGCCGTGCGGGGCGGCATCCTCGATGTGTTCCCGCCCACCGAGGAACACCCCCTGCGCATCGAGTTCTGGGGCGACGACGTCGAGGAGATCCGCTACTTCAAGGTCGCCGACCAGCGGTCCCTGGAGGTCGCCGCGCACGGCCTGTGGGCGCCGCCCTGCCGCGAGCTGCTGCTCACCGAGGACGTCCGCACACGCGCGCGTGCCCTCGCCGAACAGCACCCGGAGCTCGGCGAACTGCTCGGCAAGATCGCCGAGGGGATCGCCGTGGAGGGCATGGAGTCCCTGGCTCCGGTCCTGGTGGACGACATGGAGCTGCTGCTGGACGTGCTGCCCAAGGGCTCGATGGCCCTGGTGTGCGATCCGGAACGGGTACGCACGCGTGCCGCCGATCTCGTGGCGACCTCCCAGGAGTTCCTCCAGGCGTCCTGGGCGGCCACGGCGGGCGGCGGCGAGGCGCCCATCGACGTCGGCGCGGCCTCCCTGTGGTCCATCGCGGACGTCCGCGACCACGCGCGCGAGCTGGACATGATGTGGTGGTCGGTGTCGCCGTTCGCCGCGGACGACGCCCTCGAAGAGGCCGACACCCTCAAGCTCGGCATGCACGCCCCCGAGACATACCGCGGGGACACCGCCAAGGCGCTCGCCGACACCAAGGGCTGGCTCGCCGACGGCTGGCGCGCCGTCTACGTCACCGAGGCCCACGGCCCCGCGGCCCGCACGGTCGAGGTGCTCGGCGGCGAGGGCATCGCCGCCCGCCTGGACTCCGACCTGACCGCTCTGAGCCCCTCCGTCGTGCACGTGGCGTGCGGCTCGATCGACTACGGCTTCGTCGACCCGGCGCTGAAGCTCGCCGTCCTGACCGAGACCGACCTGTCCGGCCAGAAGGCGGCCGGCAAGGACGGCGCGCGCATGCCCGCGCGCCGCCGCAAGACCATCGACCCGCTGACCCTGGAGGCCGGCGACTACATCGTCCACGAGCAGCACGGCGTCGGCCGCTACATCGAGATGGTCCAGCGGACCGTGCAGGGCGCCACGCGCGAGTACCTCGTCGTGGAGTACGCCCCCGCCAAGCGCGGCCAGCCCGGTGACCGGCTCTACATCCCCACCGACCAGCTGGAGCAGATCACCAAGTACGTCGGCGGCGAGGCGCCTACCCTGCACCGCCTGGGCGGCGCGGACTGGACGAAGACCAAGGCGCGCGCGAAGAAGGCCGTCAAGGAGATCGCGGCCGACCTGATCAAGCTGTACAGCGCCCGCATGGCGGCCCCCGGCCACGCCTTCGCCTCCGACACGCCCTGGCAGCGCGAGTTGGAGGACGCCTTCCCCTACGCCGAGACCCCCGACCAGCTCACCACCATCGCCGAGGTCAAGGAGGACATGGAGAAGTCGATCCCCATGGACCGCCTGGTCTGCGGCGACGTCGGCTACGGCAAGACCGAGATCGCGGTCCGGGCCGCCTTCAAGGCCGTCCAGGACGGCAAGCAGGTGGCGGTGCTGGTGCCGACGACGCTGCTGGTGCAGCAGCACTTCGGGACGTTCTCCGAGCGGTACTCCCAGTTCCCGGTCAATGTGCGGGCGCTCAGCCGCTTCCAGACGGACACCGAGGCGAAGGCGGTCCTGGAAGGGCTGACGGACGGTTCCGTGGACGTCGTCATCGGCACCCACCGGCTGTTCTCGTCGGAGACGAAGTTCAAGGACCTCGGCCTGGTCATCGTCGACGAGGAGCAGCGCTTCGGCGTCGAGCACAAGGAGCAGCTGAAGAAGCTGCGCGCGAACGTGGACGTCCTGACCATGTCCGCCACGCCGATCCCCAGAACCCTGGAAATGGCCGTCACGGGCATCCGCGAGATGTCCACGATCACCACCCCGCCGGAGGAGCGGCACCCGGTGCTGACCTTCGTCGGGCCCTACGAGGAGAGGCAGATCGGCGCCGCGATCCGCCGCGAACTCCTGCGCGAGGGCCAGGTCTTCTACATCCACAACCGGGTGGAGTCCATCGACCGGGCGGCGGCCCGCCTCCGGGACATCGTCCCCGAGGCGCGCATCGCGATCGCCCACGGCCAGATGTCGGAGACTGCGCTGGAGCAGGTGGTGGTGGACTTCTGGGAGAAGAAGTTCGACGTGCTCGTGTCGACGACGATCGTCGAGTCGGGCATCGACATCTCCAACGCCAACACGCTGATCGTGGAGCGCGGCGACAACTTCGGCCTCTCCCAGCTGCACCAGCTGCGCGGCCGGGTCGGCCGCGGCCGCGAGCGCGGTTACGCCTACTTCCTGTACCCGCCGGAGAAGCCGCTGACGGAGACGGCCCACGAGCGGCTGGCGACGATCGCCCAGCACACGGAGATGGGCGCGGGCATGTACGTGGCGATGAAGGACCTGGAGATCCGCGGCGCGGGCAACCTCCTCGGCGGCGAGCAGTCCGGGCACATCGCGGGCGTCGGCTTCGACCTGTACGTCCGGATGGTCGGCGAGGCGGTGGCGGACTACCGGGCCTCCCTGGAGGGCGGTGTGGAGGAGGAAGCGCCGCTGGAAGTCAAGATCGAACTTCCGGTCGACGCGCACGTCCCGCACGACTACGCCCCCGGCGAGCGCCTCCGCTTGCAGGCCTACCGCGCGATCGCCTCCGCCAACACGGAGGAGGACATCAAGGCCGTACGCGAGGAACTCGTCGACCGTTACGGCAAGTTGCCCGAGCCGGTGGAGAACCTGCTGCTGGTGGCGGGTCTGCGCATGCTCGCCCGCGCGTGCGGCGTCGGCGAGATCGTCCTCCAGGGCACCAACATCCGCTTCGCGCCGGTGGAGTTGCGGGAGTCGCAGGAGCTGCGGCTGAAGCGGTTGTACCCGGGCAGTGTGATCAAGCCGTCGGTGCACCAGGTGCTGGTGCCGCGCCCGAAGACGGCGAAGGTGGGCGGGAAGCCGCTGGTCGGGCGGGAACTGCTGGGGTGGGTCGGGGAGTTCCTGGCGTCGATCATGGGGTCGTAGTGGTGCGGTGGTGCCGTGGTGTGGTGGGGCGGTGCTGCCGGCCGCTGGTGTGGTCGGGCGATCGGTGTGGTCGGGCGGTTGGTGTGCTCGGTGTGCTCGGTGCGGGCGTAGTGAGGCGTTGGCGCGGGCGTAGTGGTGCGCGGGGTGCGGCTGTATCCGTGGGGGTGGTGCGGCCGTAGCGGTGCGTGGGGTGCGGCCGTAGTTGTGGGGGTGGTGCGGCCGGAGTGGTGGGGGAGGTGCGGCCGTAGCGGTGCGCGGGGCGCGCCGGCAGCGTGTTTGTCGGGCGGTCGTGGCTCCGCGGGGCCGCTTCCGGCCGCATGGCGGGCTGACGGGGGAGCGGTTCAGGAGTCGCGGCGGAACAGCATCGCCGCCAGGGCCCGGAACACCTCCTCCGGGTCCTGGTCGCCCACGGGGCCGTCCAGGTTGTGGCCGAGGAGCAGCGTGGCGAAGCCGTGGGCCAGGGACCAGGCGGCGACGCCGGCGAGGCGGGGGTCCAGGCCGAGTTCCTCGGACCGCACGGCGGCGACGGCCCCGCGCAGGGCGTCGCCGGCCAGCGCGCGGGCGGCGGTGAGTTCCAGGTCGTCGGCGCGCAGCAGCCCGGGGGTGAACATCACCTGGAAATGCGCCGGGTGGTCGCGCGCGAAGCGTACGTAGCGCACGCCCGAGTCCTTCAGATCCGTGGCCTCGGAGAGGGTGGCCGCGAGCAGGCCGAAACCTTCGGCCGCCACGGCGGTGAGCAGCCCGGTGCGGTCCTTGAAGTGGTGCGCCGGAGCGGCGTGCGAGACACCGGCGCGGCGGGCGAGATCGCGCAGGCTCAGCGCTGAGGGGCCGTCGGCGGCGATGACGTCGAGCGCGGCGGTGAGGATCGCCCGGCGCAGGTCGCCGTGGTGGTACGGGCGTTCGGCGGGCTTCCTGGGCGGTGCGGGGGTCATGCTCAGCAGCGTACGCGGAATCTAGGCATTGACAAGTTCGGGAGGGTCGGGCAATCTTGTCGGTGTCAAGTTGTGGGGTCGGCGGTTGCGGGGCGTGAGGGGGAGTCGTCATGGCGGCACACGAGGAAACGGCCGGTGGTGTCGAGCCGGCGCGGGTACGTCAGCTCTGGCATCTGCTGGAGCCGCTGCACGCCGTGCTGTATTACGCGCCGGAGGTCTTGGAGGAGGCCGCCGCGCTCGGGTACGGCACCGGGGAGCGCTGGGCGAGCTACTTCCCCATCCGGGCGGCGCCCTTGGGCACGGTCGGCGACGAACGGGTGGCCTCCGCCTTCTACAGCTTCAACCCCCGTATGGTCGCCGAGCACATCGGCCCGGCTTGGCGGATCGCGAGCCCCGAGGACGTGCTGGCGGCGCGACTGCGGGGCATGGACCGGGCCTACCGGGCGATATTCGGCGACCGCACCGACAGCCCGGAGCTGGCGGAGGCAGCCGCCCTCGCCCGGCGTGCTGCCGAGGCCGTGAACACGGCGGGCCGCCCGCTCGCCGCGGCCAATGCCGCACTGGACTGGCCCGAGCAGCCCCACCTGCAGATGTGGCAGGCGGCGACGATCCTGCGGGAGCACCGCGGCGACGGCCACCTCGCCGCTCTCCTCGTGGCCGGCCTGGACCCGGTCGAGTCGCTCGTGTCCTTCGCCGCGATAGGCGCCGCGTCCGTCGAGCGCTTCGAGAGCCGGGGCTGGAGCGCGCAGGAGTGGGCGGCAGCCCGCGAACGCCTGGTCGCACGGGGCCTGTTGCACGCCGACGGCACCGCCACCGAGGCGGGGCACCACCTGCGCCGCGGCGTGGAGGAGGACACCGACCGCCTCGCCACCGACCCGTGGCGTGCGCTGGCGCCCCAGGACATCGACCGACTCACCGGCCTGCTGGGCGAGTTCTGGGTCGCGGCCCTCTCCTCGGGCCTGCTGCCCTCGGAGACGACGCTGGGGATAGGCAAGGTCTGAGGGTTCCGGGAGGAGTGGGCGTCGAGGGAGCGGGAGCCGGAATGGGGGTCCCGGGGAGGCGGGGCCCGGGGAATGGGGTCCGGTGAGGCCCGGTCCCGGGAGCGGCGCCGGAAAGGCGAAGCCGCCCGCGGGTGGTGGGTCTCCGCGGACGGCTTCTCTTTTCAGGATGGTGCAGGGAGCCGCCTGAACACGCCCCGGCAGGGCGAGCCTTACGACGGCTTCACGACCTCCGTGGGTCTCCGGTCTTACGGCTGGTCGGGCCTGTCGCGGTCCATGCCGAGCGCGCCTTCGCCTCTGCTCTGCGCGTCGTCGACGTGGCTCTCGTACTTGTTGCCCGTCTTGTCGTTGACCTTCTTCTCCGCGGTGTCGGACATGCCCTTTGCCTTGTCCTGCGCGCCGCGGTTGCCCTTGAATCTGTCGAGGATGCCCATCCAGAGCTCCTTCCGGAGAGACTCAGAACCGACGATACGCCGATGATGTGACGAATGCGCATTTTCGGCCGGTATGGTCTGGACCTCTCGGCGGCTACGGTGGAGGCAGGAAACCGGCACGCAGGGGAGGGGCGCACCGTGATGCGTCGGAGGGGCGGGGCGGCGCTGTCGGCCGCGGTGCTCGGCATGGTGCTCGTACTCACGGGCTGCGACGACCTGGAGGAACTGCCCCTGGACGACGCCGCCTCCGGCTCGGCCCAGGGCGCCGGCTCGGGCCGTTCGGTCAGCCCCCTCGACAACCCCGACGGCACGGAACCGGGCCTGGCCGCCCTCACCTCCGACGCCGACCGGGCCGAGGCACGGGCCCTGATCGAGAAGGTGGCGACCAAGGGCCGGGGCCCCAGGACCGGGTACGACCGGGACGAGTTCGGTTACGCCTGGATGGACTCGGCACCGGGCGACATCCCCTTCGCCCGCAACGGCTGCGACACCCGCAACGACCTCCTCCAGCGCGACGGCGAGGACCTGCGCTTCCGGTCCGGCTCGGACTGCGTGGTGATGTCGATGCGGCTGGACGACCCGTACACGGGCCGGACGATCGAATGGACCAAGTCCCGTGCCATGGAGGTCCAGGTCGACCACGTCATGCCGCTCTCCTACGACTGGCAGATGGGCGCCGCCCGCTGGACCGAGGGCAAACGCCAGGCCATCGCCAACGACCCGCTGAACCTGATGCCCGTCGACGGCCGCACCAACAGCTCCAAGGGCGACTCGGGTCCCGCCGCCTGGCTCCCCCCGAACAAGCAGATCCGCTGCTCCTACGCGGTGCGCTTCGCCCAGGTCTCGCTGAAGTACGAGCTGCCCGTGACCCCGCCCGACAAACAGATGATGCTGCGGCAGTGCGGGGGCTGACGGCTGTGCGGTGCCGACTGTCCGAGGGCTGACGGCTGTCCGGGGGCTGAGAGGGGCGCCGTCCGCGGCGCCGCCCCCGCGGCTCAGGCGCCGAGTGCGTCCAGGTCGATGATGTCGCCGGTGGGCTTGTCCGTCGGGACCGGCTTGCCGTAGTCGCTGAAGGAGAGCGAGCCGGGCTCCGAGGGGCTGGTGCTGACGAGCTTGAGCACATACGGCTCGCCCTCGGTGGCGACGTAGAGCGTGAAGCTGTCCTTGCCGTCCTTCTCGTGGAGGGTGATCGCGGGCGTGCCGTCGACCGTGGTGGTCTTGCCGCGGGTCGCGTCCGACTTCCCGTCGGTGGCGTCACCGAGCAGGGCGTCCAGGTCGCAGAAGGCGGCGAGGTCCTCCGACCCCTCGCCCGTGGCGGACATCTTGGTCCACTTGCCGGCCAGCATCCCGACCGCCGCGTCGGTCTCCGCTTCGGGTTCGCCCTCGCTCTGGCCGCGAAGGAAGGCCTCGTCGTACTTCATGTAGACGGTGCTGCCGTTCTTGATCAGATCGGCTCTGCCCTCGCCGTCCATGCTCATGTGACCGGCGCAGTCGCCCTTCTGGTTGAGGGCCATGTCCATGCTGATGGTGCCGCCGCTCTCCTCGTCGGGGATGTCGCCCTTGATCCGCAACGAGTCGGCGCCGCGGGTGGCCTTCGCCGCCCGCTCGACTATCTCCCCGCCGGTCAGACCGGCGAACGCTTCCTTCGGCTCGCTGGAGCCGGCGGCCTTGTCCTTGGCCTTGCCCTCCGACTTGTCCTCGCCCTGGCAGCCGGTGACGGCCAGGGTGGCGACGGCGGTGAGGCAGAGAGCGGCACGTGCGGTGCGACGCATGGTGATTCCTCGGTGAAGACATAGCGCGCGGAGGCGCTGAATGAGTTGGTGAATGGGCCGCCCTCGGGGAGGGGCGGCGACGCGCGCGGGGCGTGGCGGTGCCGTGGGCGAGCGGCTGAGGTGCCGCTGAGGTGCCGGGGGAGGGCCGCGCCCCGCGTGGCGAGGTCAGGCGGACTTCAGGCGGACTTCTTCCAGTCCTGGCAGCCGGACGTCTTGAAGTAGCCGTCCGAGGCGCTGATGGTGACGACGGCCGTGCCGGTCACGTTGTTGTTGGCGATGATCGAGTCGAGGGAGTGGCCGGCGTCCTTGGCGCGCTCCCAGTAGCAGGAGTCGTCGGTGTTGCCGGTGGACTTGTAGGTCCCGGGGGCGATGTCGACGCCGACTCTGAGCATGCCCGCGTCGCCGGTCATCTTCGACGCCGGGGAGCCCTTCGCCTTCTCGTCGACGGCCTCCCAGTCACCGCAGTCGCTGGACGAGAAGAGCTTGTCGGTGGCCTTGACGGTGACGTAACCGGTGCCGGTCACATTGTCGTTGGCCAGCAGCGAGTCCATCTCGCCGGACGAGTCCTTGGCCCGCTCCCAGTAGCACATGCCATCGGTGTTGCCGGTGGTGCGGTAGGTGCCGGGCTTGATGTCGGTACCGACCTCGAAGTCGCCGTCTCCCCCGAACGCAACCTTCTTCTCGGCGGCTTCCTCCGTGTCCGTCTTCTTCTTGTCGCCGCCGGTGCTGCGGTCCGCGGACGCCGAAGAGCCGTTGTCGCCGGAACCGCCGCCGTCGCCGTCACTGCCGGCGTTCGCCGACACGGCGCCGATCACGACGATCCCCACGACGGCGCCCAGCGTGATCTTGCCCTTCATGCCCATGGCTGTTCCCCTCCCCTGAGCGGCGACCGCCTCCACCGGCGGTTGCTCGTTCGATGGGTCAATAAGAGCAGAGGCTGTGAACCGAGTCAACACGGTTCACGGATGGTCATGTGTACACGCCCGTGAATAACCCGCTCTTGCATGCGTCGGTATGCTCGGTGTCACAGAGTGCGTCGCGGAGTGGGCGCGGGCGACATCGGGCGGGCGAGGGGAGCCAGGCGGTGCAGGACAATGCGACAGAGGTGACCGCGGCCGGAATCGCCCGGCTGGCGGGCGTCGGCCGGGCCGCCGTCAGCAACTGGCGGCGTCGGCACGCCGACTTCCCCAAGCCGGTGGGGGGCACCGAGACCAGCCCGTCCTTCGCGCTCGCCGAGGTGGAGGCCTGGCTCCGCCGTCAGGGGAAACTCGCCGAAGTGCCGCTGCGCGAGCGGGTCTGGCAGCACCTCGCCGGGCACCCCGAGGGTCCCGTGACCGCCCTGACGCACGCGGGGTGCGTGCTCCTGCTCATTCACGACCGGCCCACGCTCTGGCTGGAGGTGAGCGCCGGATCCGACGAACGGCTCGCGGCGATGCTGCCGGGGGCGTTGGAGCAGGTACTCGCGCCGCGGTTCGGGGTGACGTCGGCGCGCAGGGGGGCGGCGAATGTGAACTCGCCGGGTGGTGTGAACTCGCTGGGTGGTGTGAACTCGCGTTCGGCTGTGGACCGGCCTGGTGCGGTGAACGCGCCTGGCACTGTGAACTCCGTCGGCTGGACGGGGCCGGACGCTGCTGCTGGCGAACAGAGCCCTGTGAACCCGTCGGTCATCGTGAACACGCCCTCGGCACCGGCGGCCCCCTCGGCACCGG
>NZ_JAMJFL010000023.1 GCF_023544665.1 Streptomyces sp. YS415 | reverse complement strand
GTCCCGGTCGGACGTGCTCAGCAGGGCCTGGCGCAGGGCGGCATAGACGTCCTGTGGGGTGACGGCCGTCTTCTTGCCGGTGCCCCGGGTGATCTGCACGCCGTCGAAGGTCTGGCCGTAGAGCTCCTCGAGCGCCTTCAGGTCGGGACTGTCGACGAGCTTGCCGTCGACGGCCTTGACGCGGAGGAACTTCCACAGGGAGTTCTCCGGGCTGAACTCGATGAAGCGGGTGGCGTCCGTGCGCACGATGACGTTGGCCGACATCGCGGGCTCGGCGTACTCCTTCATCATCCGGTCGACCTCGGACTTGTCGACCGTCGGCTCCTTGGCGGTCGTCGCGACGCGCACCGCGGGGGCCGTGCCGGTCTCCACCTGGGTGCGGTACGCCTCCTCGACCGCGTCGGTCGACCCGGCGACGTCGATGCCCTGGCCCGCCTTGCCGTACACGGGGACGGCCTTGCCCGACTCGAACCTGATGGTGCCGTCGGTCAGCGATCCGGAGCCGCCGCCGGCGTTCTCCAGCGCGGCCTGCAGCTTCTCCTCGTCGACCGGCATGACCGGCTCGACCACGCGCTCCTGGCCGAAGAGCGAACCGACCACGGAGACCGGGTTGTAGTCGCTCTGCGCGGCCTCGCTGACGGTGGCCACGGCGTCGAACTGGAGCCCCGCCTGGTCCGGCTCGAGGGCGACGGTTCTGCCGCCGACCGTCAGCTTCAGCTCCTTGTTCACGCGGTCCTCGAAGGCGTCGTCGAGCTTCTTGACCGCGTCGTCACGGGTACCGCCGCCGATGTCGACGCCGAGCACGGTGGTGCCCTTGGGCACGTCGGAGTGGTTCATCAGCAGCCCGGCGCCGTACAGGCCACCGGCCAGGACGATCACGCCGCCGGTGAGCAGACCCCGCTTGCCGCGGCCTTTCTTCTTCTTCGGCGCGGGCGCGGCCGGCACGTTCGGGGAGACCGGCTCGGGCAGCTTGGGGGGCGTGTGCGGCAGCGGTCCGCCGGTGGGCGCGCCCGGCCCGAAGGGGTGCTGGACGGCGGGCGGGACCACCGGGATACCGCTGGTGACGGTGTGCCCGGAGACGTTGTCGGCGGGGTTGCCGTAGCCCGGAGTGCCGGGCTCGGGGGCCGGCTTCTGCGGGGTGAGGATCGCGGTGTCGTCGCTCAGGCCGCCGCCGGGGCCGTGCATGCCGGGGGCGCCGCCCATCGGGCCGGGGCCGGCGCCCATGGGGGGCGCCAGGGGGCTGTCACCGGTCACGGGGCCGGTCGTCGGACCCGCGGGACCCTGCTGTCCGCCCGGGCCGCCGGGGGCGCCGGGGCCACCGGGGCCGTTGAAGCCACTGGGGCCACTGGGCCCGCCGGGACCGGCCGGGCCGCCGGGCACGCCCTGGGCGCCGTGGCCGTTCTGGCCGGCGTTGTCGGAGAAGTACGGCAGGTCGTCGCGGCGCGCCTCGTCGCCGGGGCGGGCGGCGGGGCCCCGCGGGCCTGCGGCCAGCGCCTCGGTCACGTCGAAGGAGCCGGTGCCGCCGCCGTGGCCGGGCGCCACCGGTCCGCCGGTCGCGCCCGCCGGTCCAGCGCCGTTGCCGGCGCCGGGGCGGGCGCCGCCCTGCATGTTCATGGAGCCGACGACCCCACCGGGCCGCGGCGCGCCCGAGCCACCGGCCGTACCCGGCGCACCGGCCGCACCCGCGCCGGGGCGCGGAGCCGAGGGCGCCGAACCGCCGGGCGCACCGGCGCCGTTGCTCTGGCCGCCGCCGCTACCGGCTTTCGGGGGCGCGGACTTGCGCGGTACGAACCACTCGCTCGCCTTCTCCTCGGCCGGAGCCGCGGGCTCGGCGGAAGGCTCGGGCGCGGACGCGGACGCGGCGGCACCCGGCGCGGGCGGCTCGGTCCCGGCGCCCGCGTCGGGGTTCTCGCTGTCCCCGACCGGCTTGCGCACGACGACCGGCGGAATGGGCCGCGATCCGGGGATGTTGATCCGGATCCGGGTCGTCAGTGTGGTCTCGGTCTTGCGGTCCTCCGGCCGCGCGGCCGAACGGCCCGCATCCGGACCGCCGTCGGGAACCGCAGGCGTCCCGTAAGGCGGCGTGCCCGAAGGGTAAGCGGCTCCGCCGCGCCCGTTGGGCCCGGAGGACGGACTGTCAGTTTCACGACTCAAGGCAGGTTCTCCCGGTTGGCTCCGCCGCCCGACTCGTCCTCACTGCTCCGGGCGGCTCGGCGGCGCGCACCACCATACTGGCCACCTCTGGCGCGTATCCCACGACCGCCGGGGAAACCCCCACGGGACTCGCACGTGTGCGGCGCGGAGAAGCAGTACGTCACTTCCCAAGTCGGACGTCGTCGCCCTCCGGTTGCCGCGTGGGGGCGAGGGTGGCGCACATCACAGCCGTGGCCATACCGCCGAGCAGGAAGATGTAGGAGCCGCCGTCCGAGGCGAAGACGAAGTCGCCCTCGGGGCGGCTGGCGGTGAGCAGGATCACGGCGAGCATCCAGCCGCCGGCGGGCGCGACGGCCCCGGCCCGGCCGCGGGTGAGCAGGGCCCCGCCGAGACAGAGCCCGATCTCACCGGCGAGCGCGAGCAGCAGCCCGCCCGGGAACCACGCCCCCTGGATCAGCGCGCCGGCGGCCGCGACGAGCGCGCCGAGCACGAAGAGGCCGAGCAGCAGGGCGAACCGGGTGAAGGAGGGCAGCCCGACTGGCTGGGCGAGCAGCGGCGTCCGGTCGTTCTTCATCACGCGTCCTCGATCCCCGCGAACAGGTCGGTCTCCGGCGTAGCGGCCCTCCCCCAGAGGTCGGCCGGGGGGACCCCCATCTCGCTTCGCTCGCCGCGCGCCAACTCGTAGTACTCGGTGGTGAAGACGGGCTGGGCGAGGTCGTTGGAGAGGACGAAGTACTCCCCCGACACCTCGATCTGGGTGGCGTGCGCGGCCATCGCGGCGGTCTTGGCCGCGGAGTGCGCGGTGCCGTCGACGACGGTCGTGATCCGCTCGTCGTCGACCACTCCGGGCACGTCGTCGAGGGCGGCCGCCTTGGTGAAGGGCAGCTGAGGCAGGGCGGCCGCCAGACGGGCGAACGCCTGTTCGCCGACGGTGCGCGGGACGCGGTTCCAGTAGACCTTGGCGACCGGGCAGCCCGCCCCGGCCGCGAGCTCGGCGGCGCGCATGGCGACGCGGTGGGCCTGGATGTGGTCCGGGTGGCCGTAGCCGCCGTTCTCGTCGTACGTGACGAGGACCTGGGGGCGTACCTCGCGGATCACCTCCAGGAGGTGGCCGGCGGCCTCGTCGACGTCGGCCTGCCAGAAGCAGTCCGGGTCGTCGTTGTCGGGCAGGCCCATCATCCCGGAGTCGCGGTAGCGGCCGGGGCCGCCGAGCAGCCGGAAGTCGTCGACGCCGAGGGCGCGCATGGCGGCGGTCAGCTCGCCCAGGCGGTACTCGCCGAGGGTGGTGCCGGACAGATGGGCGAGGGCGGGCGGGATGACCTCGCCGCGCTCGCCGAGCGTGCAGGTGACCAGGGTCACATGGGCACCCTCGGCGGCGTACGCGGCCATCGTCGCGCCGTTGTTGATCGACTCGTCGTCCGGGTGCGCGTGCACCAGCAGCAGACGCCGGGAGGGCAGTTCCGTCATGGTCCCCACCCTAAGGGGGCGGCCCCGGGGTGATCAGAACTTGATGCTGCCGATCATGCTGGCCACGCTCGTGGTCAGGTCGTTGATCGTGGGCGCCATGGTCGAGGAGGCGAGATAGAAACCGAGCAGGATGCAGACGAGCGCATGACCGCCCTTCAGTCCCGACTTCTTGACGAGCAAGAAGACGATGATCGCCAGCAGCACCACCGCCGAAATCGAGAGTGCCACGGCGGCTCACCTCCAAAGATCCCAGGAGCGCGGGGGGTCGGACTTGGGGGGCAGATAAATCCACATCACAGCCAGCGGGTTCATACCCACTATGCGCTAGTGATCATAACTATCCGTACGTGCGCATCGGATGGCGCACGGCCGCACAAGGGGGCGCATGGCCAATATGGTCGGTCCATGACGACGAGGTCTGACTCCTTCCCCCGGCGGCACGCCCGGACCCAGCGGTTCACGCTCGGCGCGCCGCGCGCGTTCACCGTGGCGCCCGACGGTTCGCGGGTCGCGTTCCTGCGCTCCTCCTCCGGTACGGACCGGGCCAACGCGCTGTGGGTGCTCGACTCGAAGGGCGGTGGGGAGCGCGTGGCGGCGGACCCGCGCGCCCTCCTCGGCGGTACGGCGGAACGCCTCTCCGCGCAGGAGCGCGCCCGGCGCGAACGCAGCCGCGAGGGGGGCGCCGGCATCGTCGGCTATGCCACCGACGCGGCCCTGGAGTTGGCGGCTTTCGCCTTGTCAGGCCGCCTTTTCGTGGCCGAGCTGCGGGCCGGGACGGCACGCGAGCTCCCCGTCCGGGGACCGGTGATCGACCCGCGCCCCTCCCCCGACGGCCGCCATGTCGCCTACGTCGCCGGGGGCGCCCTGCGCGTGGTCGGTGCCGAGGGCGAGGGGGAACGGACCCTGGCCGAGGACGGGTCGGAGCAGGTTTCGTACGGTCTGGCGGAGTTCGTCGCGGCCGAGGAGATGGGGCGTTCGCGGGGCTTTTGGTGGGGTCCGGACTCCGACCGGCTGCTGGTGGCACGGGTGGACGACACGCCGGTGAGCCGGTGGTGGATCGCCGATCCGGCCCATCCGGAACGTGCGCCGCAGGAGGTGGCGTATCCGGCGGCGGGGACCGCCAACGCGGACGTACGGCTGTTCGTGATCGGCCTCGACGGGGGGCGCACGGAGGTGCTGTGGGACCGGGCCCGCTATCCGTATCTGGCGCATGTGCACTGGTCAGCGGCGGGTGCGCCACTGCTGCTCGTACAGGCGCGCGACCAGCGCAGCCAGCTGTTCCTGGCCGTGGACCCGGCGTCCGGGACGACCCGGATGGTGCATGCGGACGAAGATCCAACTTGGCTGGAACTTTTCCCTGGGGTGCCGTGCTGGACCCCCTCCGGGCGACTGGTGCGGATCATCGACGAGGGTGGCGCGCGGGTCCTCGCGGTAGGTGAACGGCCGCTGACGGGAGCGCAGTTGCACATCCGTGCGGTACTCGACGTCTCGGACGACGACGTGCTGGTCTCGGCGTCCGCCGGGGAAGCCGCGGCCGAGCCGGAGATCGGCGAGGTGCATGTCTACCGGGTGAACGAACTCGGGGTGGAGCGCCTGTCGCAGGAGCCCGGGGTGCACTCGGCGGTGCGCGCCGGCGGCGTGACCGTATTGGTGTCCGCGTCCCTGGACCGGCCGGGGTGGCGGGTGCGGGTCTTCCGGGACGGGAAGCTGACCGCGACCATTCCCTCGCACGCCGAAAATCCCGGTATGTCCCCGCGCGTGACGTTCACCCAAGGGGGCGCACGGCGTGTCCCGTGCGCCGTGCTTATGCCAACGGACTACCGCGGTGGCGCCCCCCTGCCGGTGCTGCTGGACCCTTATGGCGGTCCGCACGGCCCGCGGGTGGTCGCCGCGCACAACGCGCTGCTCACCTCGCAGTGGTTCGCCGACCAGGGGTTCGCCGTGGTCGTGGCCGACGGCCGGGGCACGCCGGGCCGCTCGCCCGCGTGGGAGAAGGCGATCCACCACGATCTGACGGTTGCCCTCGACGACCAGATCGATGCCCTCCAGGACCTCGCGAAGACCCACCCGCTCGATCTGTCCCGGGTGGCGATCCGCGGCTGGTCCTTCGGCGGCTGGCTGGCGGCGCTCGCGGTGCTGCGCCGCCCGGACGTCTTCCACGCCGGCATCGCGGGCGCGCCGGTCACGGACTGGCGGCTGTACGACACCCATTACACGGAGCGGTATCTGGGCGGCCCGGCCGCGCATCCGGAGTCGTACGCGAAGAGTTCCCTGGTGACGGACGAGGGTCTGTCCGCCCCCGCCGAGGGCCACCGCCCGCTGATGATCGTGCACGGCACGGCCGACGACAACGTGGTGTTCGCGCACGCCCTCCGGCTGTCCTCGGCCCTGCTCTCGGCGGGCCGCCCGCACGAGGTCCTGCCCCTGTCGGGCGTGACGCACATAACGCCCCAGGAGCAGGTCGCGGAGAATCTGCTGCTGCTCCAGGTGGACTTCCTGAAGCGCTCGCTGGGGCTGTAGGAACGGCAACGGACCGGGGCGACATGGCGTGCCCCGGTCCGTTTACGGCACCCGCACGGCCGTACGGTGTTCAGACTGACGCGTCCGTATATCGGAACCGGGTCAGGGGAGTTGCCTCCGTGTTACTCCCGGCCCTCCGTCGGCACGACCTGCTTCTCCTCCGCGAAGTGGCAGGCCGAGTCGTGTGCGGCGGGACCCTCCAGGAGACTGAGGTGGGAGGGGACCGCGAGGAGGGGGACCTCCTGGGCGCAGCGTTCCTGGGCCTTCCAGCAGCGGGTGCGGAAGCGGCAGCCGGAGGGGATGTTCGTCGGCGACGGGACGTCGCCGGCCAGGATGATCCGCTCGCGGTGTTCCCGGGCCTCGGGGTCGGGGACGGGGACCGCGGACAGCAGCGCCTGGGTGTAGGGGTGCGTCGGGTGGTCGTAGATCTCGGCGTCCTTGCCGATCTCCACGATGCGGCCGAGGTACATCACGCCGACCCGGTCGGAGATGTGCCGGACGATCGACAGGTCGTGGGCGATGAAGATGTAGGAGAGGTCGAACTCTTTCTGCAGGCGGTCCATCAGGTTGATGACCTGGGCCTGGACCGAGACGTCCAGGGCGGAGACCGGTTCGTCGGCGACGATGACCTCGGGGCGCAGCGCGAGACCGCGGGCGATGCCGATGCGCTGGCGCTGGCCGCCGGAGAACTGGTGCGGATAGCGGTTGATGTACTCCGGGTTGAGGCCGACGACGTCCAGCAGGTCCTGCACCTTGCGGCGCCGGTCGCCCTTCGGGGCCACCTCGGGGTGGATGTCGTAGGGCTCCCCGATGATGTCGCCGACCGTCATGCGGGGGTTGAGGGAGGTGTAGGGGTCCTGGAAGACCATCTGGATGTTGCGGCGGACGGCTCTCAGGGCCTTGCCGGAGAGCTTGCCGATGTCCTCGCCCTTGTACCGGATCGAACCCGCCGTCGGCCGCTCCAGGTGGACCAGCAGCTTGGCGACCGTCGACTTGCCGCAGCCGGACTCCCCGACGATGCCGAGGGTTTCGCCCTGGTCCAGTTCGAAGTCCACGCCGTCCACGGCCTTCACCGCGCCGACCTGCTTCTTGAAGAGGATGCCCGTGGTCAGCGGGTAGTGCTTGACCAGGCCCCGGACCTGGAGGATCGGCTCAGCCATGGAGGCACTCCCGCCAGAAGTGGCAGGCGCTGCCCCGCTCCTCGTCCGAGGAGGTCACCTCGTACAGCGGAGGTTCGTCGGTGCGGCACACGTCCTGGGCCATGGGGCAGCGCGGGTGGAAGGCGCAGCCGGGCGGGATGTGCATGAGGTTCGGCGGCAGTCCCTTGATGGCGTAGAGCTCCTGGCCCTTCTGGTCGAGGCGGGGGATGGAGTCGAGCAGGCCCCGGGTGTAGGGGTGGGCCGGTGCCTTGTAGATGTTGTGGACGGGAGCCGACTCCACGATCCGGCCCGCGTACATCACGGCGATCCGGTCGGCGACGTCCGCGACCACGCCGAGGTCGTGGGTGATGAGGATCAGGCCCATGTTGTACTCGCGCTGCAACTCCGCGAGCAGCTCCATGACCTGGGCCTGGACCGTGACGTCCAGGGCGGTGGTCGGCTCGTCGGCGATGATCAGGGCGGGCTCCAGGGCCAGCGCCATGGCGATCATGATGCGCTGGCGCATGCCGCCGGAGAACTGGTGGGGGTACTGCTTGACCCGTTCCCGGGCGGCGGGGATGCGGACCCGGTCCATCAGCTCCACGGCCTTGGCCCGCGCGTCCTTCTTCGACATCCCCCGGTGCACGACGAACATCTCGCCGAGCTGGTCGCCGACGCTGAGCACGGGGTTCAGGGACGACAGCGCGTCCTGGAAGATCATCGCCATCTCGGCGCCGCGGATCTTCCGGCGCTCCTCCTCCTTCAGCTTCAGCAGGTCCTTGCCCTGGAAGAGGATCTCGCCCGCGGTGATCCGTCCCGGGGGCATGTCGAGGATGCCCATGACGGTCTGCGCGGTGACCGACTTGCCGGAGCCGGACTCGCCGAGCACGGCGAGGGTCTCGCCCGCGTCCACGCCGTAGGTGACGCCGTTGACGGCCTTGGCGACACCGTCCCTGGTCCGGAACTCCACGTGCAGATCACGCACTTCGAGCAGCACGTCTCACCTCAGCTTCGGGTCGAGGGCGTCGCGCACCGCGTCGCCGAGCATGATGAAGGCCAGGACGGTGATCGCCAGGGCGCCCGAGGGCCAGAGCAGGGCGTGCGGGGCGTTGCGGATGTAGGGGGAGGCCGCCGAGATGTCGATGCCCCAGGAGACGCTCGGCGGTTTCAGGCCGACGCCGAGGTAGGACAGGGTCGCCTCGAGGGCGATGTACGTGCCGAGCGCGATGGTCGCCACGACGATGACCGGGGCGACCGCGTTGGGCGTGATGTGCCGCAGCAGCATGCGGGAGTTGGAGGCGCCGAGCGCGCGGGCGGCCTGGACGTAGTCGTTCTGCTTGACGGTGATGACCGAGCCCCTGGCGATACGGGAGATCTGCGGCCAGCCCAGCAGCACCATGAACCCGATCACCGGCCAGATGCTGTTGTTGGTGACCACCGACAGCAGCACGAGTCCGCCGAGGACGACGGGGATCGCGAAGAACACGTCCGTGATCCGGGACAGCACCGAGTCCCACGTCCCGCCGAAGAACCCCGCGAGCCCGCCGAGCACGCTGCCGAGGATCGCCACCCCGAGCGTGGCGCAGACGCCGACCGTCACGGACGTACGGGCGCCGTAGACGGTACGGGTGTACACGTCGCAGCCCTGGCCGTTGAAGCCGAAGGGATGGCCGGGCTGGGAGCCCTGCTGGGCCTTGGCCAGGTCGCACTTGAGCGGGCTCATCCAGGTGATGGCACCCGGCCACAGGGAGATGAAGACCAGGAAGAGGATGACCAGCCCGGCGATGATGAAGACCGGGTTGCGCCGCAGGTCGCGCCAGGCGTCGGACCACAGCGAGCGGGGCTTGTCCTGCGGGCCGGTGCCGGCCGGGCCGCCCGGCGTCTTCTCCAGGCTCTCCCCCTCCGACGTCGCCAGATCCATGGCGCCCCCCATGCCGGTCGAGGCGATGACACCCTCGGGTTCGCGGGGTTCAGGCATAGCGGATCCTCGGATCGAGTACGGCGTAGAGCAGGTCGACGAGCAGGTTGGCGACGAGGAAGACCAGGACGAGGACGGTCACGAAGCCGACCACCGTCTGGGTGTTCTGCCGCAGGATGCCCTGGTACAGCTGGTAGCCCACGCCGTGGATGTTGAAGATCCGCTCGGTGACGATCGCGCCGCCCATCAGCGCGCCGATGTCGGTGCCGATGAAGGTGACCACCGGGATCAGCGAGTTGCGCAGCAGATGCCTGGTGATCACCCGGCGCCGGGGCAGGCCCTTGGCGACGGCCGTACGGACGTAGTCGGACCGCTTGTTCTCCGCGATGGAGGTCCGGGTCAGCCGGGTGACGTAGGCGAGGGAGACCGAGGCGAGGACCAGGCCCGGCACGATCAGCTCGCCGAACGTGGCCTCGGTGGAGACGGAGGGCTTGATCCAGCCCCACTCCACGCCGAGCAGCAGCTGGAGCAGCAGGCCCGTGACGAAGGTGGGCACCGAGATCACCACGAGGGTGACCAGCAGGACCCCGGTGTCGACGGGCCGGCCGCGGTGCAGACCGGTGATGACACCGAGCGTGATGCCGATGACGATCTCGAAGAGGATCGCGACGATCGTCAGCCGGATGGTCACCGGGAACGCCGTCGCCATCAGCTCGGTGACCTCCTGCCCGTTGAACGCGGTGCCGAAGTCGCCGGTGAAGACGTTCCCCATGTACGTCAGGTATTGCTGCCAGACCGGCTTGTCGAGACCGAACTCCTTCTCCAGCTGGGCGGCCGTCGCCGGGTCGCACTGCCGGTCGCCGCAGAGTCCCGCGATGGGGTCGCCCATCACGTTCACCATGAGGAAGATCAGCAGGGTCGCCCCGATGAAGACCGGGATCATCTGGAGCAGGCGCCGGACGACGTACCGTCCCATGGGCGCTCAGCCGACCTTGATCTCGTTGTAGACGGGGACGCTGAACGGGTTGAGCTTCACCTCGGACAGCCGCTCCGAGTAGCCCGCGCTGCCGTTCTGGTACCAGAGCGGGATGGCGGCCATGTTGTCCCGCACGACCTCCTCGGCGTCCTGGAAGGTGCCGACCGCCGTGGCGGTGTCGCTCTCGGCGTTGGCCTTGTCGACCAGGTCGTCGAACTCCTTGTTGGACCACTTGCCGTCGTTGGAGGAGGCGTTGGTGTAGTAGAGCGGCTGGAGGAAGTTCTGGATGAGCGGGTAGTCCATCTGCCAGCCCGCACGGAAGGGTCCGGGCATCTTCTGGTCGGTGATCTGACTGCGGAAGTCGGCGAAGGTGCCGACCGGGTTGCCGACGCAGGCGCGTTCGTTGTCGAGCGCGTTGTTGATGGAGTTGCAGACGGCGTCCACCCAGTCCTTGTGCGAGCCGGTGTCCGCGTTGTACGTGATCTTGACCTGTCCGCCGGGGAGCCCGCCGCCCTCCTCGATGAGCTTCTTGGCGGCGTCGGCGTCGTACTCGCACGCGTCTCCGCACAGTCCTTCCTTGAAGCCGCCGTCCTCGCCGAGCACCGGGGAGGTCCAGTCGGTGGCCGGGGTGCGGGTCTTCTGGAAGATGGTCTCGGTGATCTGGTCCCGGTCGATGGCCCGGGACAGGCCCGTGCGGACCTTCTCCATGCCGGGCTTGTTCCAGGCATCGTCGTAGAAGGGGAAGGCGAGCGTCTGGATGATGCCGGCGGGGGTGTTGAGGTAGCGGTCGCCGAGGTCGGCCTTGACGTTCTTGAGCTGGGCGGCGGGGACGTCGTCGACCAGGTCGAGGTTGCCGGCCAGCAGGTCGGTGTAGGCGGTGTTGTTGTCGGTGTACACCTTCAGGTCGACACCGCCGTTCTGCGCCTTGTCGTCCCCGGGGTAGCCGTCCCAGGCGCGCAGCGACATCTGCGAGCCCTTGGCGTAGGAGTCGATGGTGTACGGGCCGTTGCCGACCGGCTTGCTCAGCCAGGCGTCGTGGTCGTCGAAGAAGGCCTGCGGCAGCGGGGCGAACGCCGGATAGCCGAGGGTCTCGGGGAACGTCGAGAACTTCTGGCTGAGCTTGACGGTGAACGTCTTGTCGTCGACGACCTTCAGGCCGGAGAGGGTGTCGGCGCTCTGCTTGCTGCCGTCCTCGGGGTGGGTCTTGTCGTACCCCTCGATGTAGCTGAAGAAGTAGGCGTTCTTCTGGTTGTTCTTCAGGCTGGCGCCGTAGTTCCAGGCGTCCACGAAGGACTTGGCGGTGACCTTCTCGCCGTTGCTGAAGGTCCAGTCCTTGATCTTGACGGTGAAGTTCTGCGAGTCGGTCGTCTCGATGCTGTCGGCGAGCATGTTCTCGGCCTCGCCCGTCTCCGGGTCGTACTTCTTCAGGCTGCGGAAGATCATGTCGAGGACCTTGCCGCCCTGCACCTCGTTGGTGTTGGCGGGCTCCAGCGGGTTCTGCGGGTCGCCCCAGGAGGAGCTCAGCACCGCGCCGGTGTCCCCACCGCTGTCACCGCCCCCGCCTCCGCAGGCCGTCGCCGCGAGCGCTACCGCCGCCGCGCATGCGGCCCATTTGGCGTGCGTGGCTCCACGCATGGAGTCCTCCTCATGACTGCGCTGTGCTTGCGCCGTGTTTCCAGCGCCGGGACGCTGGGCTCCTACCGGCAAATATCGGCCGATATGACACAGAGCGCACACTCTTGCGGCCCTATGGGCTACAAACGCGTCGGGCCTGCCCTCCGGAGCGGGCCGCACCCGGCTGGGGGTGCGACCTGCTCCGGCGGACAGGCCCTGAAGAGGTGAAGCGGAGTCAGTCCTGGTCGGCCTCGAGAGCGATGAGCGCCGGGTCCATGACGACGTCCTCGTCGCGGGCCACGGTGGTCGGCTCCTCGGGGAAGTGGCACGCCGTCAGGTGGCCGCCGCGGTTGCCCGAGATCTGCACGAGCGGGGGCTCCTCCGTGGCGCACTTGTCCTGCGCCTTCCAGCAGCGGGTGCGGAACCGGCAGCCGGACGGCGGGAAGATCGGCGAGGGCACGTCACCGTAGAGCCGGATCCGCTCCCGCTGCTCGACCTCGTCGTCCACCTGCACCTCGGGCACCGCGGAGAGCAGGGCGTGGGTGTAGGGGTGCCGGGGCCGGTTGTAGATGGAGTCCCGGTCGCCGACCTCGACCACCTTGCCGAGGTACATGACGGCCACGCGCTGCGAGAAGTGCCGCACGATCGCCAGGTCGTGGGCGATGAAGACGAAGGCGATGCCCAGCTCGTCCTGGACCTTCTGGAGCAGGTTCACCACCTGCGCCTGGATGGACACGTCCAGCGCCGAGACCGGCTCGTCGGCCACGATCAGCTTAGGGTTCAGCGCGAGCGCGCGGGCCACACCGATGCGCTGGCGCTGACCGCCGGAGAACTCGTGCGGGAAGCGGTTGTAGTGCTCGGGGTTGAGGCCGACCAGCTCCAGCAGCTCCTGGACGCGCTTCTCCCGGCCGCCCTCGGGGTTGATTCCGTTGACCTCCATCGGGGACTTGATGATGGAGCCGACGGTCTGCCGCGGGTTCAGCGAGGAGTACGGGTCCTGGAAGATCATCTGGATCTCGGACCGCACCGGCGCCAGCTGCTTGCGCTTGGCACGGGTGATGTCCTGACCGGCGTACGTGATCTGGCCCGCGGTCGGCTCCAGGAGCCGGGTCATCAGACGTCCGGTCGTGGACTTGCCGCAGCCCGACTCGCCGACCAGGCCGAGGCTCTCGCCGACGCCGACGCTCAGATCGACGCCGTCGACGGCCTGCACGGCGCCGACCTTGCGTTTGATCGGGAAGCCGCCGTAGATCGGGAAGTGCTTGGTCAGGCCCTTGACCTCCAGGAGCGGCTCCGTGGAGGCGGGTGTGGAGCCCTGCTGTGCGGGGAGGGTGAGGTTCTCGCTCATGATCTCGGTTCTCCCTAGCGCAGCCGGGGCTGGATCTCGTCGATGAAAATGGTCTGCTTCTGCTCCGCCGAGAGGTGGCAGGCGGAGGCACGGCCCTCGCCCAGCGGCGGCCGGGTGTCGGTGCACAGCGTGCCGGGCACCTTGTCGCGGAAGGTGCAGCGCGGGTGGAAGGGGCAGCCGGTCGGCGGGTTCAGCAGCGACGGCGGGCTGCCCGGGATCGGCGTCAGCTCCTGGTGGATGTCGCCGTCGAGGCGCGGCATGGAGCTGAGCAGACCCCAGGTGTAGGGGTGCCTCGGGGCGCGCAGCACTTCCTTGACCGAGCCGCGCTCCACGGCCCGGCCCGCGTACATCACCAGCAGGTCGTCGGCCATGTTGGCGATGACGCCGAGGTCGTGGGTGATGAAGACGATCGCGGAGCCGAACTCCTGCTGCAGGTCCTTCAGCAGGTCGAGGATCTGCGCCTGCACGGTCACGTCGAGCGCGGTGGTCGGCTCGTCGGCGATCAGCAGCTCGGGGTCGCACATCAGGGCCATGGCGATCATCGCGCGCTGGCGCATACCGCCGGAGAACTGGTGCGGGTAGTCGTCGAAGCGCGTCTTGGGCTGCGGGATGCCGACCTTCTCCAGCATCTGGACGGCCCGGTTCTTGGCCTCCTTCTTGGAGGCGCCCATGTGCTTCATGTACGGCTCGGAGAGCTGCCGTCCCACCGTGTAGTACGGCGACAGCGCCGTCAGCGGGTCCTGGAAGATCATCGCCATCTTGTTGCCGCGGAGCTTCTCCAGCTCGTGCTCCTTGGCGGTGACGAGCTCCTGGCCGTCCAGGACGATCTCGCCCTCGACGGTGGTGGTCCGGGGGTTGTGCAGGCCCAGGACGGTCAGGTTGGTGACGGACTTGCCGGAGCCCGATTCGCCGACGATGCCCAGGGTCTTGCCGCGTTCGACATCGAAGGAGAGGCCGTCGACCGCCTTGACGATGCCGTCCTCGGTGGAGAACTGCACCCGCAGGTCACGGACCGAGAGGAAGCTCTCGGGCCCGGTCGGGGCCGGCACGTCCTCGGTTTTGGTCAGTGTGGTCACGGTGGTTCGTTCTTCCTTAGGAGAGTCGGACGCGCGGGTCGATCCAGGCGTACGCGATGTCGACGAGGATGTTGAGGAGCAGGATGAAGAAGGCTCCGACCAGCATGACGCCCATCGTCAGCGGGAGGTCCTTCGTGACCGCTCCATCCACGGCGAGGCGGCCGATCCCCTGAAGGTCAAAGGTGAGTTCGGTGACGACACCGCCGCCGAGCAGCGAGCTGAGGTCGATGCCGAGGATGGTCACGATCGGGATGAGCGAACCGCGCCAGGCGTAGCGGAAGAACACGTACTTCTTGCCCATGCCCTTGGCCCGGGCGGTGCGCACGTGCTCCTCCTGGAGCTGCTCGATCATCGAGGAGCGCGCCATACGGGTGTACTGGCCGGTGAAGATCGTCGCCATGACGGCCATGGGGATCCACAGACCGGCGAGCCAGTTGAACGGGTCCTCGGTGAACGGGATGTACTTCGGGTTCTCCACCCAGCCGGTGCTGTACACGAAGATCAGCAGCACGATCGGGCCGAGGAAGTAGATCTGGAACGAGCTGAGCACCATGGACGCGCCGGTGGCGGCCTTGTCGATCATCGTGCCGCGCCGGTAGGCGGCGAGCATGCCCGCGCCGATTCCGACGAAGAGGAAGACGACCAGGGCGCCGACCGTCAGGGACAGGGTCAGCGGGAGGCGGTCCAGGATGATGTCGGTGACGTTGTCGTTGTAGAAGAACGACCGGCCCAGGCACGGGGCGGGGCAGTCACCCTGCGGGAAGTCACGGCCGGCCACGACGCCGGACATGAACTCCCAGAACTGCGTGGCAAGCGGCTGGTTGAGGCCGAGGGCCTGCCGGATGTCCTCCAGTCGCTCGGGCGAGCAGTCCTTGCCACAGGCCAGGGAGGCGTAGTCGGACGGCGCGGCGACGAAGAGGAAGAAGGTTGCGGCGCCGATCAGGAACAAGGTGACGACGGCACCGACCGAGCGCCGGAGGATGAACTGAAGCATGGCGGGGGGCTGCTCTCTGCGGAGACGGTGGACGGGTTCACGGAACCGCGGGGGCGCGCTCCGCCTGGTGCGCGCCCCCGCGAACAGCCGTAGAGAGCTACGACTTCAGGAACACTCGGGTCACGTCCAGGTAGCTGGACTCAGTGCTGTAGCGGGCACCGCCGACGTTCGAGCCGTAGAGCTGGAACTGCTTGGTGTACCACAGCGGGGCGGCCGGGTTGATCTCCTCGAGGATGTACTTGTGGGCGTCTTCCCACGTCTTGGAGGCCTTCTCCGGCTGCTCGGTCAGGGCCTTCTTGATCAGCTCCTGGACCTTCGGGTCGTCGATGTGGGAGTAGTTCGGCGCACCGTCGGCGACCTGGTCACCGTCGTAGATCGGCGTCACGACCGTCGCGGCGGACGGCCAGTCCTGGCCCCAGCCGGTGATGTAGATGTCGAACGGGTTGTCGAGCTTGCCGATCTGCTCGTAGTAGCTCGCGGCGTCGATCTCCTTGGAGACGACGTCGATGCCGACCTTGCCGAGGGCGTCCTCGATGGCGACCTTGCGCTTCTGGCCCGCCTCGGAGTTGGCGTAGGCGAAGACCAGCTTCTTCTCGGACGCCGGAACGTCGGCGAGCAGTTCCTTGGCCTTCTCGATGTTGCCCGCCGGCGTCTTCAGACGGCCGTAGGGGTCGTACTTCGCGTCGTAGCCCGGCAGGGTCGGGGCGAACAGGTTCGGGGCGACGTCGCCACCGAACGCGCCACCCTCACCGGCGATCAGCGACTTGGAGTTCACCGCGTAGGTGGCGGCGTCACGGACGGCCTTGTTCTTGACGCGGTCCATGTTGAAGGTCAGCGTCATCACGTAGGGCTGGTAGCCCTTGATGGTGCGCTTGTTGACCTCCGGGGCGCCGATGACGTCCTGGATCTGGGTGGCGTCGACACCGCCGGTGAACTGGATGGCGTTCTTGGCGTCACCCTGGTCGGAGATCAGACGCTTGGTCTGGGACGACTCGGTGATGCCGAACTCGAAGTTGAAGCCGTCCACGTACTGGTGACGCACCGAGTCCGTCTTCGGGTCCCAGTTCTCGTTCTTGACGAGCTTCAGGGTCTTGCCGGCCTTGAACTCCGCGATCTTGTACGGGCCGAGGGCGACCGGAGCCGTGTCGTACTTCTCCTTCGTGTCGGACTCCTCCGGCACGATGGAGTAGCCCGGCATGGCCAGCGTCATCGGCAGGTCGGGACGCGGGGTGTCGAAGTGGAAGACGATCGTCTTGTCGTCCGGGGTCTCCAGGACCGAGTCCGGCAGGTGCTTCTTGCCGAAGCCGCCGTCCGGCAGCGCCTTGCGGTAGTCCGCGCCGCTCAGCCAGGTCTGCAGGTAGGTCGGACCGTCGAAGATGAACTCGGCGTACAGGCGCTCGACGGAGTGGCGGACGTCGGCGGAGGTTATCTCCTTGCCGTTCTCGTCCTTGATGCCGTCCTTCAGCTTGAACGTCCAGGTCTTGTTGTCGTTGGACGACTTACCGGAGTCGGTCGCGAGGTCACCCACGACGGCGACGCCGCCCTTGCCGTCCTCCTCGAAGTTGGTCAGGCCACGGAAGACCAGGTTGGCGAACTGACCGGCGTCCGAGACGTAGATCTGGCCCGGGTCCATGTGCGAGAGACCGGACTCCTGGTAGACCGTGACGGTGCCGCCCGGCTTGGCCCCGGGGACCTCTTCGGCCGGACCGGTCGAGGCCTTGGCGTCCAGGTAGGCAACACCCTGGGACTGCTCCTTGGCCTTGTCCTGGCTCTCGCCCTTCTCCCCACTGGAGTTTCCGGTGTTCTCCGAGCAGCCCGTGAGCGCGAGGGAGCCGGCCGCGATGGCGACCATGATGGCGCGCGCTCTGCGCGAGGTGAACGACTTCATAGCGGTGAATGCACCTACCTGTCGGTTGTTATCCGTATGTACTGCCTGACGCGGCTGGTAGGCCGACGTGGGGGCGGCAGCCACCCCCCACCAAGGACGGCTCAGCGCCCGGACTTGGGGTCGAAGGCATCCCGTACCGAGTCTCCGAGGAGGTTGAAGCACAGGATGAAGATCACGAGCGCCACACCCGGGAAGAAGATGAACGCAGGGTCCTGCTGGGTGTAGTCGGCGCCGGCGGCGAACAGACGCCCCCAGTCCGGGGTGGGCTCGACGAAGCCGACGCCCGCGAAGGAGAGGAAGGCGATGGTGAGGATGGTGCTGGGCAGCTGGTACGTGAACTGCACGAGCACCGGCGTGACGATGTTCGGCAGGACCTCCTTGCGGATGATCCGGCCCGGCGAGGCCCCGGAGACCTTGGCGGCCTCGATGAACTCCCGCTCACGCAGGGCCAGTACCACGGATCGGACAAGGCGGGACATACCCATCCAGCCCAGCACCCACAGCACGATCAGGATCGCCAGCGCCCGGAAGTACGTGGGCGTCTCGTCCCGCGGGTCCACGAAGAACGAGGTCACCACGGGCATGAAGGCGATGAAGAACAGCTGCGACGGGAAGGACAGGAAGAAGTCCGTGACCCGGCCGAGCCAGTAGTCGGTGCGACCGGCGAAGTAGCCGCCGACCAGACCGATGATCACGCCCGTCACCGTCAGCAGAACCGACACTCCGAGCGCCATGAACAGCGACGTCCGCATGCCGTACACCAGCATGGCGAACAGGTCGCGGCCGTACTGCGGCTCCACACCGAACCAGTGATCGGCCGACATCCCGCCGAAGTAGCCGAGCGGAAGACCGAACTCGTCCAGGACCGGCTTGTCCGCGTACGTCGGGTCCTGACCGTACAGCGTGTACGGGTTGGTGCCGCTGATCGCGGTGAGCAGCGGCGCGGACAGCGCGACGACGAAGAAGAAAATGACTACGCCGGCACAGAAGACCCCTGTACGGTCACGCCTGAAGCGCTGCCACATCAACTGCCCGGGAGAGCGACCCTCAAGCTTCTTCGGCTTGTCGGCAACCTCGGAGGTCGCTTCGAGTTCAGGGTCCAAGGCGACCGCGGACCCGGAGCCCTCGGCCTTCGTCGGACTGGTCATGTGTGTTCTTCCCCCGGGGGGTTGGAGAGTTGAGCGCAGCACAGATACCGGCAGGTTCTGTGGTTTGGGGGAACTGTCGCCAAATGCATCAACGCGCGTCAAGGGCGTAAGACATAGGGATCTCCCTACCGTCAATATTTTGAGCAAAAATTGCAAAGATTGACACCTATACGCGCTTGACAGGTGGGACAGCAGATCGACCAATCGGACATATCGTCAGTTATTTTTGTTTACACGTCCGAAACTTGATCCTCGCGGCACCGATATCCGAACAGGGCTCCGCGGGCCGCTTAAATCGGCCTGAACAACGAAACCCCGGCCCTCCGTCCGGGACGGAGGGCCGGGGTTTTTTCCGCGTGAGGTGCGGGGGTACGTCAGCCGTGCTTGGCGCGGCTCGCCGCACGGGCGCGCTCGCGGGCGTCCAGGTTCACCTTGCGAATGCGAACGGCCTCCGGGGTGACCTCGACGCACTCGTCGTCGCGGCAGAACTCCAGCGACTGCTCCAGGGAGAGCTTGCGCGGCGGGACGATCGCCTCGAACGAATCGGCCGAGGACGACCGCATGTTGGTGAGCTTCTTCTCCTTGGTGATGTTGACGTCCATGTCGTCGGAGCGCGAGTTCTCGCCGACGATCATGCCCTCGTACACCTCGGTGCCCGGGTCCACGAAGAGCACGCCGCGCTCCTGCAGATTCGTCATCGCGAACGCGGTGACGGCACCGGCGCGGTCGGCGACCAGGGACCCGTTGTTACGGGTCTGGAGGGTGCCGAACCAGGGCTCGAAGCCCTCGTGGATGGAGTGTCCGATACCCGTACCCCGGGTCTGGGTCAGGAACTCGGTGCGGAACCCGATGAGGCCGCGGGACGGCACGACGAACTCCATGCGGACCCAGCCGGAGCCGTGGTTGGACATGTTGTCCATCCGGCCCTTGCGGACACCCATGAGCTGCGTGACCGCGCCCATGTGCTCCTCGGGCACGTCGATCGTCATGCGCTCGACCGGCTCGTAGACCTTGCCGTCGACCTCCTTGGTGACGACCTGGGGCTTGCCGATGGTCAGCTCGAAGCCCTCGCGGCGCATCTGCTCGACCAGGATGGCGAGCGCGAGCTCACCACGGCCCTGGACCTCCCAGGCGTCGGGACGCTCGGTGTCCAGGACGCGGAGCGAGACGTTGCCGACCAGCTCGCGGTCGAGGCGGTCCTTGACCTGACGGGCGGTGACCTTGCGGTCCTTGACGGCCGCCTTCGCGTCGGCGCCCTTGCCGGTACCGCCGCGACCGACCAGCGGCGAGGTGTTGGTGCCGATGGTCATGGAGATCGCCGGCTCGTCGACCGTGATCAGCGGGAGCGCGACCGGGTTCTCGGGGTCGGCGAGGGTCTCGCCGATCATGATGTCCGCGATACCGGCGACGGCGCAGATGTCACCGGGGCCGGCCACCTCGGCGGGCTTGCGGGTGAGCGCCTCGGTCATCATCAGCTCGGTGATGCGGACGTTGCTGATCGTCCCGTCACGCTTGATCCACGCGACCGTCTGGCCCTTCCTGAGCTCGCCCTGCTCGACCCGGAGCAGCGCGATGCGGCCGAGGAAGTTGTCGGCGTCCAGGTTGGTGACGTGGGCCTGCAGCGGGGCGGCCTCGTCGTAGACCGGGGCCGGGACGTGCTCCAGGATGGTGGAGAAGAACGGCTCCAGGCTGGTGGAGTCGGCGGGGACGGTGCCGTCCTCCGGCTTGGTCAGCGAGGCGATGCCGTCACGGCCGCAGGCGTAGACGATCGGGAACTCGATCTGGTCCTCGTCGGCGTCCAGGTCGAGGAAGAGGTCGTACGTCTCGTTGACGACCTCGTCGATCCGGGAGTCGGGCCGGTCCGTCTTGTTGATGCAGAGGATGACCGGCAGCCGCTGCTGGAGCGCCTTGCGGAGCACGAAGCGGGTCTGCGGCAGCGGGCCCTCGGAGGCGTCCACCAGCAGCACGACGGCGTCCACCATCGACAGGCCGCGCTCGACCTCACCGCCGAAGTCGGCGTGGCCGGGGGTGTCGATGATGTTGATGGTGATGACGTCGCCGCCATCCTTGGGGTGGTACTTGACGGCCGTGTTCTTGGCCAGGATCGTGATGCCCTTCTCACGCTCCAGGTCGTTCGAGTCCATCATGCGGTCGTCGAGGGACTCGGCGGCGTGCGCGGCGAAGGAGCCGGCCTGCTTGAGCATGGCATCGACGATGGTCGTCTTGCCGTGGTCGACGTGAGCGACGATGGCAACGTTGCGAATGTCGTGGCGCGTGGCCATATTGCGGCGTTCTCCCGGAGTGTGAGGACGGCCTGCGCGTACATACGTGTTACGCGGGCCCTGCCGGGCTTGACATGCCACGGCCTCACCCCATGGTACGGGGCGCGGGGTGTGCAAGCGCGCCGGGATACATCCGCGCAGGTGGGGACGTGTTTACGGGGCCGACGGCGGCCGCCGGCCCCGAAAAGTCGCCCTTACTTCTCAGTCGCCCTTACTTCTCAGTCGCCCTTACTTCTCAGTCGCCCTTACTTCTTCGACGGGCCCGCCGCAGGCCGAGCGCCCTTCTCCAGGAAGCCCATGTCCTCGTAGACCGGCGTCTGGAAGCCGAAGGCACCCGCGTTGGCCAGGTTCTTCCGGGCCGCCGTCAGCTGGGGGCGCTGGTAGAGCGGGATCGACCCGGCCGCGGCCCAGATTCTCGAGTCCGCCTTGCGGATGAGGCTCTTCGTTTCGCCCTCGTTCAGGGTGGAGACAGCTTGGTCGAACAGCTGGTCCACCTGGTCGGTGCCCACCCGGGTGTAGTTCTGCTCGACGTTCAGGGAGCCGTCGGCGGCCGGGACGGGCTTGGCGTAGATCGGGCGGGCGTCGGTGGCCGGGAAGGCGGAGGCCGGCCAGGAGTACAGCGCCAGGTCGTACTCGCCGGAGGCGATGTGGTCCTTGAAGTAGCTCTCGTCCGAGACCTTGGACAGCTCCGTGCTGATGCCGACCCGGTCCAGCATGCGCCGGATGCGCTCCGCGACCGTCTGCAGCGTCCGAGAGCCGGGGCCCGAGGGAAGCACGAAGCGCAGCGTCAGCGCCTTGCCGTCCTTGGCCAGCGCCCCGGCGGCGGCGCCCGCGGGGGCCGCCGTGCCCTTCGGGGCGTACGCGCCCGGCGCCCCGCCCTGCTTCAGCTCGTGCCGCTTCTTCTCCCGGTCGGCCTCGGCGGGCGCCTTGTCGTCGTCACCCACGATGTAGGTGCCGTCGTCACCGCCCTCCGACTCCTTCTCCTGCCCCTTCTCCTTCTTCTTCCCGGCGTCCTTCTCGCCCTCGGCGCCGGCGGCCTTCTCGTTCTTCTTCCGCTTCACCGGTCCACCGGGCACCCACCCGGCGTCCGCGAGCAGCGCCTGGGCCTCCGCGGTGTCCTGGCCGCCCAGCGCGCCGCTGTTGTCGGCGTAGGCGGCCTGCCCGGCGAGCGCCAGATGGCTGCCGACGGGCTCCGCGGGCAGCCCCAGCGGCTTCAGGACGGCCCCGGCGAGCTCCTTGCGGTCCAGCGCGCGGGCCACCGCCCGGCGCACCCGCTCGTCGGCGAGCGGACCGTCGGCGCCGTTGAGGGCGAGCTGGGTGTAGGCGGGCTCCAGCGAGCGGCGCACCTCGACGTCGCGCAGGGCCTGCAGCCGGCGCTCCTTCTTGCGCGCGCCGGTCTCCTTCTCGGCCGCCTTCCCGTCGGAGCCGTGGGCCACCGCCCAGGAGTGCAGGGCGTCGGCGGCGATCTCCTCGCTGCCGGGGGCGGACAGGGGCGCGGCACCCTGGAGCGGGGTGCCGGCGCCCTTGCTTCCGGAGCGGGCGGCGAGCCCGATCCGGTGGACCGTCTCGGGGTCGATCTCGGCCAGGTCGAGCGCGCCGGCGGCCAGCGCCGCGGCCCGCTTGTCGCGGGGCACCGCGCGCAGCACGATCTCGTCCAGCTTGGCCTGGCTGCCCCACCAGCGCGGGTTGCGGGTGAGGGTGATCTCGTCGTCCTTGCGGTCGACCTTCTTCACGGCGAAGGGTCCGGCGGTGACCTTGAGCTTGCGGCGGGCGCCGTCGTTGAAGGCGTCCGGGGTGCCCATGACGTCCTTCGGGTACAGCGGCGAGAACAGCGAGCGCCAGTCGGCGTAGGGCCGGGCGAAGGTGACCTTGACCTCCAGGTCGTTGGCGCCGCGCTCGATCCGCTCGATGCGCTCGTAGCCGGCGTTGCGCGCGGTCCAGTACGCGGACTCCTTGCCGGACAGGGCGCGCCACTGGGCGGCGAAGTCGGCGGCGCCGATCTCCCGGCCGTCGCTCCAGACGGCCTGCTGGTTCAGCTTGTACAGCACGACCTGCCGGGGCTCGGTCCCGACGACCTTCGCGGACTCCAGGTAGTCGGGGTTCAGCTCCGGCCGCCCCCGCTCGTCCAGGCGGAACATCGACGGCAGTACGGCCTGGGCGACCCGGGTGGTGGTGGCGTCGGCGTCGGCCTGGAAGGTGTTCAGGGTCTCCGGCACGGAGTCCACGGCCCAGCGCAGGGTGCCGCCGTCGGCGACCAGGGGGCGGGCGGCGGGGGCGATGTCCGGCCCGGCGAGCGGCTTGCCCGCGGGGTCCTCGGAGGCGCAGCCGGCCAGAGCGGTCACCGCGAGCGCGCCCGCGGTGAGGAAGATGACCGAGCGCAGCGCTCCGCGGGAAAGGCCGTGCGGGGCCATCGGTTGTCTGCGGGCGCGTCGTGGCTGTTCGGACATCTCTGCTTACCTCCGTGAGCCGCGGGGGTTATGATCACTTTTGGCGGTATATGGAGCTGATCACATCTATGCGGCCACTGAAGAGGAAAGGGTTCGGCAACGGGCCGCGACACGGCGAGCCACGCCGGGAACCCCACCCGTGCGGCGCAACGCACCACGCGATGCACCTATGCGCCTCGGCCAATCGGTGCACGTCCCTTCACAGCGACAGGTGTGACGCGCAACACTCGCAGGCGCATGAACGTTGCCACCCACGGCCGTACGGCCGACGGAAGCGAGGTCACGTCATGTCCGTGCACGACGACCTGACAGCACTGCAGCGGTGCCTCGACGACCTGAACAGGTCGGTGAGCCGCCTGGAACAGCAGCTCGGAAACGGCGGTCTGGACATCCGCCGCGTCCGCACCGACTGCGATCACCTGCGCGAGAGCGTGGCCCTGCTGCGCGCGGCGGCCGCCGCCCCCGCGGCACAGCAGCGCCCCGATCTCGTCACCATCCCCGACACCCCGTACGACGACTCTCTGTGGATCGACACGGACGACGAGGGTCTAGGCGCCCGGGACCGACGAGCCCCCTGAACCCGAACCGACCGGAGTCAAACGTTGGCCACTGGTACGGAACCCCATCTGAACAGCGGCGGTGTACGCGGCGGTACGCGCGCCGCGATCGCCGCCCCGCATCTGCGGACCGACCGCTGGTGGCTGGCGCCCGCCGCCACCGCGGCCGGTCTGCTGGCGTTCATCGTCTACTCGACCTGGCGCGCGTTCGCCAACGCCGACTACTACGCGGCGCCCTACGTCTCGCCGTTCTACTCCCCCTGTCTCGCGGAGAACTGCGAGCCGATGCGCAACGGCCCCAACTGGGAGATCTTCGGCAGCTGGTGGGGCCTCTCGCCCGCCGTGCTCATCCTGATCTTCCCGCTCGGCTTCCGGCTGACCTGCTACTACTACCGCAAGGCCTACTACCGGGGCTTCTGGGCCTCCCCACCGGCCTGCGCGGTGGCCGAGCCGCACAAGAAGTACTCCGGTGAGACCCGTTTCCCGCTGATCCTGCAGAACATCCACCGGTACTTCTTCTACGCCGCGATCCCGGTCGCCGGAATCCTGACGTACGACACCGTGCTCACCTTCCGCGACGAGCACTACGAGTGGGGCCACATGGGTCTCGGCACCCTGGTGTTCCTCGTCAACATCGTGCTGATCTGGGCGTACACGATCTCCTGCCATTCCTGCCGGCACATCGTCGGCGGCAAGCTCAAGCACTTCTCCCAGCACCCCGTGCGGTACCGGATGTGGCAGTGGGTCGGGAAGCTCAACGCCCGGCACATGCTGCTCGCCTGGTCGTCGTTGGTGAGCGTGGCGCTCGCCGACTTCTACGTCTATCTCGTCGCATCCGGTGCCTTCGACGATCCGAGGTTGTTCTGATGTCCGTGGTGGACCGGCAGGAGTGGGACGTCGTCGTGGTCGGCGCCGGGGGCGCGGGCCTGCGGGCGGCCATCGAGGCGCGCGAGCGGGGCGCCCGTACCGCGGTGATCTGCAAGTCGCTGTTCGGCAAGGCGCACACGGTGATGGCCGAGGGCGGCATCGCCGCCGCCATGGCCAACGCCAACCAGCACGACAACTGGCAGGTCCACTTCCGCGACACCATGCGCGGCGGCAAGTTCCTCAACCAGTGGCGGATGGCCGAACTGCACGCGCAGGAGGCCCCCGACCGGGTGTGGGAGCTGGAGACCTGGGGCGCACTGTTCGACCGTACGAAGGACGGCCGGATCTCCCAGCGCAACTTCGGCGGCCACGAGTACCCGCGGCTCGCACACGTCGGCGACCGCACCGGCCTGGAGCTCATCCGCACGCTGCAGCAGAAGATCGTGTCCTTGCAGCAGCAGGACTTCAAGGAGACCGGCGACTACGAGTCCCGGCTGAAGGTCTTCCAGGAGTGCACGGTCACCAGGGTGCTCAAGGAAGGCCCTCGTGTGTCGGGCGTCTTCGCCTACGACCGGGAGACCGGCCGCTTCTTCGTCCTGGAAGCGCCCTCCGTGGTGATCGCCACCGGTGGCATCGGCAAGTCCTTCAAGGTGACGTCGAACTCGTGGGAGTACACCGGCGACGGCCACGCGCTGGCGCTGCTCGCGGGGGCGCCGCTGCTGAACATGGAGTTCGTGCAGTTCCACCCGACGGGCATGGTCTGGCCGCCCTCGGTCAAGGGCATCCTCGTCACGGAGTCCGTCCGCGGCGACGGCGGGGTGCTGCGGAACTCCGAGGGCAAGCGGTTCATGTTCGACTACGTCCCGGACGTCTTCAAGGAGAAGTACGCCGAGTCCGAGGAGGAGGGCGACCGCTGGTACGAGGACCCGGACAACAACCGGCGTCCCCCCGAGCTGCTCCCCCGCGACGAGGTGGCCCGCGCGATCAACTCCGAGGTGAAGGCGGGCCGCGGCTCCCCGCACGGCGGGGTCTTCCTGGACGTCTCGACGCGGATGCCCGCCGAGGTGATCAAGCGCCGGCTGCCGTCCATGTACCACCAGTTCAAGGAGCTGGCGGACGTGGACATCACGGCGGAGGCGATGGAGGTCGGGCCGACCTGTCACTACGTGATGGGCGGGATCGCGGTCGAGTCCGACACGGCGGCCGCCCGCGGGGTGCCGGGGCTGTTCGCGGCCGGTGAGGTCGCGGGCGGGATGCACGGCTCCAACCGGCTCGGCGGCAACTCGCTCTCCGACCTGCTGGTCTTCGGGCGCCGGGCGGGCTGGCACGCGGCCGAGTACGCGGCGGGCCTCGCCTTCGAGCGCCCCGAGGTGGACGACGCCCAGGTCGACACCGCGGCGGCCGAGGCGCTGCGCCCCTTCTCCGCGGAGAGCCCGGACGAGGCCGCGCCGGAGAACCCGTACACCCTGCACCAGGAACTCCAGCAGACCATGAACGACCTGGTCGGCATCATCCGCCGCGAGGGCGAGATGGCGCACGCGCTGGAGAAGCTGGCCGAGCTGCGGGTCCGGGCCCGGCGGGCCGGGGTCGAGGGGCACCGGCAGTTCAACCCGGGCTGGCACCTCGCCCTGGACCTCCGGAACATGCTGCTGGTCAGCGAGTGCGTGGCGCGGGCCGCGCTGGAGCGCACCGAGTCGCGCGGCGGCCACACCCGCGAGGACCATCCGGGCATGGAGCGCACCTGGCGCAACGTCAACCTGCTGTGCCGGCTGGCCGACCCCACCGGCGGTCTCGCGGCGACCGACGCCGAACGCGGCCAGATCGACCTCAGCCGCGAGCACACCGACCCCATCCGACCCGACCTGCTCGCCCTCTTCGACAAGGAGGAGCTGGTCAAGTACCTCGCCGAAGAGGAGCTGTACGAGTGAGCAGCTACGAGGCCCGCTTCAAGGTGTGGCGGGGTGACGCCGGCGGCGGCGGACTCGAGGACTTCAGGATCGAGGTGAACGACGGCGAGGTGGTGCTGGACATCATCCACCGCCTGCAGTCCACCCAGACCCCGGATCTCGCCGTCCGCTGGAACTGCAAGGCGGGCAAGTGCGGTTCGTGCTCGGCGGAGATCAACGGCCGGCCGCGGCTGATGTGCATGACGCGGATGTCGGTGTTCGACCGGGAGGAGACGATCACCGTCACTCCCCTGCGCGCCTTCCCGGTGGTCCGCGATCTCGTCACGGACGTCGGCTTCAACTACACCAAGGCGCGCGAGATCCCGGCCTTCGTGCCGCCCGAGGGGCTCGGCCCCGGCGAGTACCGGATGATGCAGGAGGACGTGGACCGCTCGCAGGAGTTCCGCAAGTGCATCGAGTGCTTCCTGTGCCAGGACACCTGCCACGTGGTCCGCGACCACGAGGAGAACAAGCAGGCGTTCGCCGGGCCGCGCTTCCTGATGCGGGTGGCGGAGCTGGACATGCACCCGCTGGACGCCGCCGCCGAGTCCGGCCTGGACCGCAAGAGCACCGCCCAGGACGAACACGGCCTCGGTTACTGCAACATCACCAAATGCTGTACGGAGGTCTGCCCCGAGGGCATCAAGATCACGGACAATGCGCTGATCCCGCTGAAGGAACGCGCCGTGGACCGCAAGTACGACCCGCTGGTCTGGCTGAGGTCGAAGATCCGCAGGCGGTCCGGGTCAGGCTGAGGCCCGCAGGTACCCCGAGTGCGTCACCTGGCCCAGGAACCTGAACCGGGTGTCCGTGATCATGTGCTTCTCGAACGCCTCCTTGATCCCGGGCCACTTGGGGTGCCCGAAATCGTCGAGTACGACGATCCCGCCCGGCGCGACGATGCGCTCCGCCCACTCCAGGTCGGCGGCGACACCGGCGGCGGAGTGGTCGCCGTCGACGATGACCACGCCGTAGGAGCGGTCCGAGACCAGGGCCCTGACCTCCGGGTCCTCGGAGAAGCCCGGCTGGATGCGGGCGGCGGCACCGGCCGCTCCGGCGAGGCTCAGATTGGTGCGCACGGCGGCCAGGTTGACCGGCGTGCCGGAGGCGTCGCTGCCCATGGTGGCGCCGGGCTGGAGCTGGGTCCCGGCGAGCGGGTCGACGATGGTCAGGCTCGGCGCCCGCCCGGCACGCTCGGACATCCGGATGAGCGCGGCGCCGAACATCCCGTACAGGGTGCCGATCTCGAGGATCTCGTCGTTCGGGGGGTCGAGCAGCGGTACCGCGGAGAGCTTGCCGACGATGTTCATCGTGCCGCCCGCGATCCGTCCGACGCCGAGCGCCTCCATCGCGATGAGCAGCCGGAACGCCTGGGCGACCGTGCGCTCGCAGGCCTGCCGGTCGGCGCCGGTGACCTGCTCCAGCTCGGAGATCGTGGTGTTGAGATGGGGCGCCGAGGGGAGCCGGGACGCGCCCCGCCCGGTCCCGTCGAAGAACAGCTCCAGGGGGCGCTGGCGGTTGCGCAGGGTTCTCAGTTCCTTCTGGAGCGCGTCCTTCGAGGCGATCTCGACATGGCGGCGGACCTCTCGCTCGATGCGCTGGTCGATCAGCTGAACGATCGGACGCAGGGCCCGTCGAGCAGCCTTGCTGGTGATTAGCGTTCGCATTGGTGGACGGTATGGGCGCTCACAGCCGCTCCACAACAAACAGAACGGTGCGTCGAGTTAAATCACATATGACGTTCCGGTCACGACATGTTCACCTCACCCAGCCGCGCCGGTACGCCGTCCAGTCCGCCTCCTTCGCCGCGAAGTCCACGTACAGCGCAACGCCGAAGCGCTCCCGGTCCGGGTCGGTGCGGGACAGGCCGAGGCGGGTGCCGCGCACGGCGGCGGAGACGGTCTCGGCGGATTCGTGGTGGCCGACGTCGCTCTCGTGGAAGAAGGGCAGGCCCATCAGCAGGTCGGTGGTGGGCGGGGTGACCTCCAGGGCGAGCGAGGTCTGCTGGGCCACGTAGCCGCCGTACAGGCTCTCCAGCGGCAGGGCGGTGTCGTACGACATGACCGCGATCTGGTCGACCCTGCGCGCGACCTCGCCGAAGAAGTCCTGCGACCACCACTTGGGGTGCCCGGTGAGGAAGCCGGCGACCGAGTGGAGGGCGGGGAGGGGGTCGATCCGGTGGGCGGCGACGGAGAGCGGGACGTCCCGGGCGCGGGTCTCCTCGCGGAGGGCGTCGAGGAGGGTGAGGTAGTCCTGGTCGCCGGAGTGGAGGGGTTCCAGGTCGAAGTGGGCGCCTTCGAAGCCGGCGGCGAGGATCCGGCGGGTGGAGGTGACGACGGCCGCGCGGGTGCCCGGGTCCTCCAGGCGCAGGCCGTCCGGGCTCTCACTGGCGAGCCGGTCCCCGAGCCAGGCCTGGACGCGCACGCTGGGCGCTTCGCGCCGCATGGCGTCCAGGAACCAGCGCGCTCGGGGGTACTTGCTCGCCGGGAGCGTGCCGTCGTGGTTCAGGGGTCCGGCGTGGACGTAGAGATCCCGGATGCCGGTGGTGTCCAGTCGCCGCACGAGGGCGGTGACGTCCGCGTCGCGCTTGCGCCCGTCGACCCAGGCGTGCCCGAGCCAGATGGCGTCACGGTTGCGTGTGTATGTGCCGTCCTCCGGGTCGCCCGAGTAGTTCAGGCGAAGGGCGAGGGCAGCGGTGAGCACGGGCAGAAGCAGGACTACCAGGAGAGCGAGGGCGGTACGCCGGACCGCGCGACGCCACCGCCTCCGGCGCCCGGCCGGGGCGTCAGCTTCGTCGGGGGCAGGATCGGGGGTGGGTGCGGGAGGGGGCGTGGGCTCCGGGTCGGGTGCGGGCTCCGGGGGGTTTTCTGGGGCCTGGTCCTGCTTCGACTCTCGCTCTTCCACTGGCGTCCCCTGTTCGTGTCCTCGCCGTCCACCCCGGCGGCCCCGGTCGCGTGGTCGCATTCCTGCTCATACGCTCCGAAAGGTGACCTCATCCTTGATCCGGGGCCGGCCCCGGCGGGCCACCGGGCGCATATCCGTGCTGGTGATGCATGCCGTGCTGGGTGTACTGATCGCCGTGGCGTGGCCGGCGTCGCCGGGGATGACGTCGGGGCCGGACGCTCCGGTTGCGGTCGGCTCGGAGCGGCCCGTCGCGAGCGCCTCCGCCCAGCAGGCGCCGGACGACTCCTCCGCCGGGGACCTCGTGCTGCCGCTCGTCGCGGCCGTGGCCGCCGTCGCGGTCGCCGGGTACGGCTATGTGCGGCGCACCCGGCGGGCGCGCACCCGGACCACGCCTGGCGGTGAGCCCGTCCGGGCGGCCGGTCCGCCCCTCGGTGACCTCGACGAACGGGCACGGGCACTCCTCGTCGACGCCGACGACTGGGTGCGCACCAGCCGGGAGGAGCTCTCCTTCGCCGAGGCCCTGGCGGGCTCCGAGGCCGTCGCGCCCTGGGCGCGGGCCCTGCGCGACGCCGAGACCGAGCTCGCCTCCGCCTTCCGCATGCGGCAGCGCTACGACGACGGCGTCCCGGAGGACGAGGCCCGGCGGCGGCAGGTGCTCGCGGGGATCGTCGGGCGGTGCGAGGAGGCGGGGCGGCGGCTGGACGCGGAGGCGGCCGGGTTCGATCAGCTGCGGGGCCTGGAGGCGGGTGTGGGCGGCGCGCTGGAGGTCGCCGAGGCCCGGTTCAGGGAACTGACCGCCCGTACGGCAAGTGCGGACACCACGCTCGGCGAGCTCGGCGAGCGGTACGGGCCCGCGGCCGGGGCCGATGTGTCGGGGTACGTCGAGCGGGCCAAGGACCGGCTCGTGTTCGCGACCTCCCGGCTCAACGAGGCTCGGCAGGGCGCGGACCTGGGCGAGACGGAGCGGGCAGTGCGGAATCTCCGGGCCGCCGAGGGAGCCGTCGCCCAGGCCGCCGTGTTCATCGACGGCGTCGAGCGCCGGGCGGCGGAGCTGGCGACCGCGGCGGGGCTCGTCGCGCCCGCGCTGACCGGCGGGGAGGCCGAGATCGCCGGGGCGCGGGAACGGGCGGCGAGCGCCCCCGGGGGCCGGTCCGACGTCCGGATCAGCCATGCCGACGGTGTCCTGGCGGACGTACGGGAAGAGGTGACCGGGGGGCCGTACGACCCGATGGAGGCGCTGCGGCGGATCGTGCGGGGTGTGGTGCCGGTCGCGGACGGGCGGGCCGGGGTTCTGTCGACGGCCGCGGCACTCCTGGCGCACAGCTCCGCCGGCGCCGCGGAGGACCACGTCGCCACGCACCGGGCCGCGGTGGGCTGCATCCCCCGCACCCGGCTGGCGGAGGCCCGGCGCCTCCTCGCCGCCACCCCGGGCCTGACCGACCTCCTCACCGCCGACGCCCTGGCGCGCCGGGCCCGTGACCTGGCGGACCAGGACGCACGCACCCCCACCCGTCCACCCACCCCGACACCCGCAAGCTTCGGCGGCCCCCGCACCCACACCCGCCGCACATAACCGGCTCACGACGACCCGACACCAGGCCCCCGTGCGTGAGTGTCAGAAGAGGCTCAGCAGGGCCTCCGCCGGGTCCGTGAGGCCTGTTTCGCCGTCGGGAAGCGGGAGTTCGAACCAGACCGTCTTGCCGCGGGGGGTCCGGCGGGAGCCCCAGGCCGCGCTCAGCAGGCCCACCAGTTGCAGGCCCCGGCCGCCCTCGTCCGTGTCACGGGCCCTGCGGCGGCGGGGCTGGACCAAGCCCGCGTCCCACACCTCGCAGACCAGGGTGCGGTCGAGGAGGAGGCGGAGACGGATGTCGCCCTCGCCGTAGCGCAGGGCGTTCGTCACCAGCTCGCTGACCAGGAGTTCCGCCGTGTCGACCAGCGGCTCCAGGTCCCAGCTCTGGAGCCGGCGGCGGGCGTGCTCACGGGCCCGGCCCACGCTGCGCGGCTCGCGCGGCAGCGTCCAGTCGCCGACCGAGTCGGCGGGCAGACCCTGGACCCGGGCCATGAGCAGGGCGATGTCGTCCTCGCCGTGGTGGGTGTCGAGGGTGTTGAGGACGTGGTCGCAGACGTCCTCCAGGGGGCTGGAAGGATCCGTCAGGGCGCCGACGAAGGCTTGCAGGCCCTCGTCCAGGGGGTGATCGCGACTTTCGACCAGTCCATCCGTGTAGAGCGCCAGCAGCGCGCCTTCGGGGAGTTCGACCTCCACCTCCTCGAAGGGCTCCCCGCCCACACCGAGCGGCATGCCCGGCGGTACGTCCAGCATCAGCGCGTCCTCGCCCGGCTCGACCAGGACGGGCGGCAGATGGCCCGCGTTGGCGAAGGTGCAGCGGCGGGTCACCGAGTCGTAGACCGCGTACACGCAGGTCGCCAGGTACACCTCGGACAGGTCGGCCTCGCGGGGGCGGCGGGCGGCGCGGGTCGCCTGCTGGACCCCTCCCGGCGCGCCGAGGCCCCGCGCGATCTCGTCCAGCGCGCTGAGCACTTCCGCCGGTTCCAGGTCCAGCAGGGCCAAGGTGCGTACGGCCGAGCGGAGTTCGCCCATGGCCACCGCGGCCCGCAGACCGCGGCCCATCACGTCCCCGACCACCAACGCCGTCCGGTGGCCCGGCAGTTCGATCACGTCGAACCAGTCGCCGCCCACCTCGCTCGGCCGGTCCGCGGAGGAGGCCCCCGGCAGATAGCGGCAGGCGATGTCCAGGCCGGAGGCGACCGGGTCGCCGGGCGGCAGCAGGGACCGTTGCAGCATCAGCGCCCGCTCGTGCTCCCTGCGGTACAGCCGGGCGTTGTCGATGCACACCGCCGCCCGCGCCGCCAGCTCCACCGCCAGATCCCGGTCCCGGTCCCCGAAGGGCTCGCTGCCCTTGGTCCGGGAGAACTGCGCGAGCCCTACGACGGTGTCGTGGGCGACCATCGGCACGGCCAGCGTGGACTGCACGAGGCCGCCCTCCTCGGCGGGCACGGACCGCGGGCGGGCGGTGCGCAGGGCGTCCGCGCACGGGGAGTTGAAGGGGTAGTGGTGGACCGCGCCGACCGCGACCGCCGCGCCGCCGCCGACGAAGGGCGCGTCGGATACCGCGCTGGCGAAGGCCACCCGGCGCAGTTCCGCACTGCCGTCGGCGAGCCCGGGCGGGGTCTCGTCGCCGGCCAGCAGGCCCTGGTAGAGGTCGACCGTGGCCAGGTCGCAGAAGCCGGGAACGACGACGTCGAGCAGTTCGCGGGCCGTGGTCTCCAGGTCGAGGGAGTTCCCGATCCGGGCACCGGCCTCGTTGAGCAGGGCGAGGTTGCGCCGTGCCGCGGCGGCCTCGCGGGCGGCGGCCCGGCGGGCGGTGATGTCGGTGCCGAGCCAGGCGATGCCGATGGGCCGGCCCGAGCCGCTGTGCACCCGGTAGAGGTTGACGGACCAGTGCCGGCGCTCGTCGGAGCCGGGCAGGAAGCCGGTGACGTGCATGTCCGTGATGGACTCGCCGGTCTCCAGGACCCGGCGCAGGGTGGCGGTGACCCGGTCGGCCTCCGGCCTGGGCAGGTAGTCGTGGACGCCCTTGCCGCGATGGTCGTCGGGGGTGCCGCCGAAGAGCGAGGCGAACCGCTGGTTGGCGCGGCGCACCTGAAGGTCGGTGTCGATCAGCAGGAAGCCGAAGGGAGATTGGCCGAATATGGCCTGCGAGGCGGCGAGGTCGGTCTCGATCCTGCGCAGGGTGCGCACGTCGACGACGATGCAGACGGCCGCCTTCTCGCCCTCCTCGGTCCGCGTCGGCATGACGTAGACCTCGGCGAGCGCCTCCTCGCCCCGGCCGCCGGTCGCCTCGTCCGGCTTGCGGAAGGGGACGACCCCGGTCCACTCCCGGCCGTCCAGGATCTCGGCCATCTTGCGATGGCCCTGCTCGCGCCGGTCGGGGTCGATGAACGCCGCGATGGGATCCATCCCGACGGCGCGCTGGGCAGGGATGCCGAAGAGCTGCTCGGCGCGCAGGCTCCACTGCTCGACGAGACCGTCGGGGCCGATGGAGAAGGAGGCGACCCGGATGTAGTCGTACATGGAGCCGGGCGGGCTGCTCTGCCACATGCCGTCGGAGGCCGGTTCGTCGCCGGAGGCGCGCGCGGCATCGGCTGCGGCGCCCCTGTCGGCGGCCGCGGCCACCGCCTTCGCGCCGCCCGACGGGTCCTCGGACTCCGTGGCCTTCGCTGGTATCTCGCTCACGCGAACCGTCCCCTCCAGCTCACCGCGTCCGGCACCGGTCACCGGAGGCGGCTGCCCGCAGTATCCAGCACTACGGCGCCGCACAACACGGTGTTCACGATCACAGCACGTTCCCGATCGTTTTTGGACCGGACCGCGGAAACACTTCCAGTCTTCTAACCAGCCGACACGCAGTCGAATCACCGACTCCGACAACCGCCAGTGGCCTGAACCAGTCGTCTACAGGGCCGGGTCGGCCGTACAGCGTTCGTACGGGTCTCAGGGCACCGCGAGCTCGAACCAGACCGTCTTGCCGGCGCCCCCGGGGCGGGTACCCCAGCGGCGCGAGGAGTGGGCGACCAACTGGAGGCCTCGGCCGCTCTCGTCCTCGGGGGCCGCGATCCGTTCGCGCGGGAAGTCGGGGATCGGGTCGGAGACCTCGACCAGCAGGACGCCGAGCCTGGCGGGGCGGACCAGGCGGACGCCGATCGGGCCGGTGGCGTGCCGCAGGGCGTTGGTGACCAGTTCACTGACCAGGAGGGCCGCGATGTCGGTGAGGCAGTCCAGGCCCCAGTCGTGCAGTCGGCCGCGGACGGCGGAGCGGGCGGCACGCACGGCGCCCGGTTCGGCGGAGAAGGTCCACTCGACGCAGTCGCCTTCGGTGTCGATCACACCGATCACTTCCCGGGCAGCGTGTCCTATTTCACAGGGTTAATGGGCACATACCCGAATTTTGCGAGGCTGTATCGCCGGTGCGGCTTGTCGTGCCCGTGCGGCGGAGCCGCGCCTTCAGGAAGCTCCGCGCTCCTGGGCACGCTTCAGTCGCCGTTCGATTTCCTGCACCGCGGGGGCGTCCTGGGTCAGCCACTCCACGGTCCACAGGTCCGCGGGGGTCAGCCAGCGCAGGCCGTCGTGGTCCTGGAGCGGCTTCGGGGCCGGGGAGCCCGGGAGGAGGCGGGCCGTCCAGACGTGCAGCACGTACGGGTCGCGCAGCGGCCACTCGCCCGGGACCCGCTCCAGCGGTTCCGTTTCCACGCCGAGCTCCTCGCGCAGTTCGCGGACCAGGGCCGCCTGCGGGGTCTCACCCGGTTCCACCTTGCCGCCGGGGAGTTCCCAGCGGCCGGCGAGCTCGGGCGGGGCGCTGCGGCGGGCGGCGAGGAGGCGGCAGTCGTCCAGGAGGGCGGCTCCCACCACCACGATCGGTTCCGTCATGCGCCGGAGCCTACGGGAACCGCGGGCGCGCCTCAGTCGGCGGTCTCGGTGCCTCCCTGGGCGATGCGCTCGACCCAGTAGAGCTGCTTGTGGCCGCGGGAGTCGAGGCTGTCCGCGATCTTCTGCGCCTCGGCCCGGGTCGCGTACCGGCCCACGCGGTACCGATTGCCGTTGTCGTCCTGTCGTATGACGAGCCAGGGAAGAGTGATCGTGCTGTCGTTCATCACGCCCCGCCGCTCCTTCCCGCATCGGGCCCGAGTCCCGCTCGCGGCCTGTGCCGTGCCCCGCCCGCTAAGGAAACCGCAATCCGCATATGCCCGAGCCTACGCCTAACCTTTACGGAGCGAATACGGCTTTTCACAAAGAGGTACGCAACCGGCCAGGACGCAGGGGGCGCACGTCGCCCAATGCGCCCTCCGTGCGCGCCGACGCATCAAGTCAGCGGCATACCGGGCACATCGGGGACGACCTGCGAGAACGACCAGATTCCAACCCCCGTGGAAGGGGCCCCGGTTGGGTCGGTGCCGGGGGCAACTGCCTCGGGGTTGTGCGCTACTTCACGGGCAGGTGGTAGGCGATGCGGTAGCGGTCGGCGGGGACGACCACATCGGCAGTCTCCACGGGGCGGCCGGAGGCGTAGTAGGTGCGCTGGATGACGACGACGACATGGCCGGGGACACCGCCGAGGGCGTGCAGTTCCTCGGCGAGGCCGGGGCGGGCGCCGACCTCCTCGGTGACGTTGTCGACGATGACGTCGATGGCGCGCATCCGCTCGACGACACCCATGCCGCCGAGCGGGCCCTCCTCGGGCAGCATCACCGGGGTGCGGCCGGTGACCGCGAGGGGCTCCCAGGAGGTGGAGAGCATCATCGCCTCGCCTGCCTCCCGGAACAGATAGCGGGTGCACATGACCCGGTCGCCGGGCTTGATGGCGAGCCGCTCGGCGACCGCCACGCTCGCCTCGGCCTGCTCGCTGCTGGACTCCCAGGTGCCGCGCGCCTCGCCGTCGGCCTGCTCCTGCCGGAACGGCGTGGCCCCGCCGGTGGGGCGGAACCCGGAGCGGGCGATCCGGCGGGGCACCGGCCGCTCGCGCACATACGTCCCGGAGCCGGAGCGGCCCTCGACCAGCCCCTCGGCCATCAGCACCTTGCGCGCCTCCAGGGCGACGGTGTCCGATACGCCGTACTCCTCGCGGATCCGCGCCTGGGACGGGAGGCGGGTGTGCGGTGGCAGCGAACCGTCGGCGATCTTCTTGCGGAGATCACCCGCGACACGCAGGTACGCCGGCTGCTCACCGAATGTCACTGGCCGCTCCCATCAGGTTGTACAGACAGCAACAGCGTGGCAACCGTGGGTTGTGCCATGCAAGCAAAGGCCAGAGAATCACTCGATGTGATGACTTCTGCCCACAGCACCCTTTACGCAGGCACTTTCTCCCCGCTATAGCCGCGATCACACATCGAGTTCCCCGCTGCCGGGGCCGTCGCCCCCGGTGTCGTACTCCCCGTCGTGGGACGGCACGGTGGTGGCGAGGCCCAGAGCCTCGCGCGCGGTGACGGTGGTGGGGCCGTCGACATACTCCCAGCCGGCTTCGTAGTGCTCGTAGAAGGTGTCGGCGTCCTCGGTGGTGGCCGCCTTCTCCCAGGCCGTGCGGGCGTCCTTCATCTCCGCGACCAGATCGTCGACCGGCTCCTCGGCCGCGGACGGCCAGCCGTGTCCCTCCAGGGCCTCGACCTGCTCACCGAGCACGGCCTCGACGTCCGCCGCCCAGTCCTGGTTGACCGGCAGGTCGTCCTCGGGGTAGTCCTCCGGCTCCTCGTAGAGCACGTCATCCACGGCCTTCATCGCCTTGAGGAAGGCGAGTTGGTCCGCGTCGAGGGTCGTCTCGTCGTTGCGCAGCGAGCCGGTGAGGGTCCCCCTGTCTTCGGTGCTGCCGAACAGGCAGGTGATCTCGCGGTCGCCGAAGCGCCAGCTCTGGCTGGTCGGGACGAGATAGGAGACGCCCGCGTCGTCCGGGACGGCCCAGGGGTCCATGGCGTACTCGGCTTCCAGCGCGTAGCACTCGTCCTCGGCGGTGCGGGTCACCGAGTCGTCGCCCGGGAACCGTCCGGCGGGCAGGGTGATCACGGCGAACACCTCCCCGTCGTGGCGGCCCGCGCACGGCACCTCCTCCACGTCGTAGGTGGCGCCCTCCAGGGAGCCGGACGGGGAGTCGAAGCAGTCGCCCTTCGCGAGCGCGTAGGCCGTGCCGTTCTCGCTCGCCGCGTCCTTGAAGCCCTCCCAGACGTCGGAGGCGATCCCGGTGGACAGCGTCACCGTCCACAGCGCGAGCCCGACCGACGACAGCACGGAACCGGCGATCGCCATTCCCCTGCCGCGCTCGCCCTTCTTCCTGATCTGCGCGAGCGCCACCAGGCCGAGGACCAGGCCGACGGCCGGCAGGAAGCAGAGGATGCCGAGGACCAGGGCGGCGATCGCGACGCCGTTCACGGGCGCCGGGCGGCCGTAGGGGTGGTAGGGGTGGTAGGGGTACGGCGCGTACGGGCCCGGCGGGTACGGCCCCTGGGGTCCCGCGGGGTCCTGGGGCCCTGGTGGCTGGTAGGGCCCAGGGGGCGGGGGTATCGACACGAGGACCGTGCTCCTGGTTCGGGCGGCGAGGCCGGGCGGCGCAGCACTGACGTACGACGGAATGCACGCGCATGGTAAGCGCGGTGGGGGCGGCGGCGGAACGCGAGTCGCAAAGGGGACGATCCAGTCGGTCAACCGGCTGATCGGGCTGTCTCGGCGGGCGCACTCGGGCGGCGGCAGACGCGACTCGTCCCCGTCGCCGGCCGGGTGACGGATCCCGGGCCTTGCGACGAGGACGAGTGCGGCGATCGGTAGAGCGTCAGAACTGGAGCGCCCAGGCGTCGATCCGCCCGGTGTCGTAATTGGCGTTGTCGCTGACCCTGAGCTTCCACGTGCCGTTGGCGGCCTCGGAGGAGGCGTTCACCGTGTACGTGGTGTTGATGTTGTCCGCGCTGCCGCCGGTGCCGTAGGCCTTGAGCGTGTAGGCCGTGCCGTCGGGGGCGATCAGCTGGACCTGGAGGTCACCGATGTAGGTGTGCACGATGGTGACCGGGACCGCCAGCGCGGAGGGCGCGTTGCCGGAGACGCCGGACACGGTCACCGGGGACTCGACCGTGGCGTTGTCGCTGATCGCGTAGTCACCGGTGTTCTCGAACCGCGGCCCGGGCGGGTCGGTGGTGCCGCCGCCGACGTAGAGCAGCCGGTTGGGTGAGCCGGTGCCGGGGCTGGTGACGACGTTCGGGGTGGCCGCGGTCGTCAGGGCCGAGGCGACCTGCGCGGGGGTGGCCGCGGGGTTGGCCGCCAGGTGGAGCGCCGCCGCGCCCGCTACGTGCGGGGTCGCCATCGACGTACCGGAGATGGTGTTGGTGGCGGTGTCGCTGGTGCTCCACGCCGAGGTGATGGACGAGCCCGGGGCGAACAGGTCGAGGACCGTGCCGTAGTTGGAGTAGCTGGCCCTGGCGTCCGACGACGTCGTGGCGCCGACCGTGATGGCCTCCGTCACGCGGGCGGGGGAGCGGGTCGAGGCGTTCGTGGACTCGTTGCCCGCCGCCACCGCGAAGGTGACGCCGGAGGCGATGGCGTTGCGGACCGCGGTGTCGATCGCGGTGTCCGCCCCGCCCCCGAGGGACATGTTGGCGACGGCCGGCTTGACGGCGTTCCGGGCGACCCAGTCGATGCCGGCGACGACCTGCGCGGTCGTACCGGAACCGGAGTTGTTCAGCACCCGGACGCCGACGACCCGCGCCTTCTTGGCGACGCCGTAGGCGGTGCCGGCGACCGTGCCCGCGACGTGCGTGCCGTGGCCGTGGCCGTCCTGGGCGGTGTTGTCGTTGTCGACGGCGTCGTAGCCGTAGGAGGCACGGCCGCCGAAGTCGCTGTGGGTGATGCGGACGCCGGTGTCGATGACGTACGCGGTCACGCCCTGCCCGGCGGTGTCCGGGTAGGTGTACGAGCTGTTCAGCGGGAGGTTGCGCTGGTCGACCCGGTCCAGGCCCCAGGAGGGCGGGTTCGGCTGGGTCGCGGTGATGCTGAAGGTACGGTTCTGCACGACGGAGGCGACCGCCGGGTCGGCGGCGAACTTCTTCGCCTCGGCCGCGGAGGCGTCGACTGCGTAGCCGTTGAGCGCCTTGGTGTAGGTGCGCTCGATGTCGGCGCCGTACTTCTTGGCGAGCGCCCGGCCCTCGGCGGAAGCGGCGCGGGCCTCCGGCTTCAGGGTCACGATGTAGCTCTCGGCCACGGCGTTGGCCGCGCCCGCGTACTGGACGCGGCCCTCGTCGGCGGTCGGGGCGGCGCCGGCGGGGAGGGCGGAGACGAGGCCCGCGGTCAGGACCGCGGAGGCCGCCACGCTGATCGCGGCCAGTCTTCGCCGGGTAGAACGCATCACTGCCATCTGAGGGATCCTCCTCAATCGGTGGTGCGCTGGTGGGGGGTGGTGCAGGCACGCCGGAGCCCGCCCGAATAGGCGTGATCATGTCAACTAGCGTCCCGTGCGGACTCGGGCACCCGCCGAAAGATTGAGGCTTCCACAGGAATTGCACAAGGGCCCTGCACGGACGTAACACACGTGCCATATGCCAGACATGACACGCCGTCACCCCGGGCGGGGCCCTTGTCCGGGCTGTTCCTACGCGTCGAACCCGGCCGTTCCTACTCGTCGAACGCGGTCGCGCGGGTGTGCTTCTCCCAGGCGACGACGTCCTCGCGCACCTGGTCCAGATGACCGAGCACGGCGTCCACCGCGTCGGCTCCGAGCGGCAGCCGCAGCGGGGTCCGCTCGGCCTGGAGCGCGGCCAGGATGGCGGCCGCGGCCTTCGCCGGGTCACCGGGCTGGGAGCCGTCGCCGCCGGAGACGAAGCCGCGGGTCTGGCTCACCTTCGGGTACCGCCCGCTGTCCGCGCTGGCCCCGGCCCGGCCCGCCGCGAAGAGCGAGGTGCGGAAGGCGCCCGGCTCCACGATCAGCACCTTGATCCCGAACTCGGCGACCTCGTCGGCGAGCCCCTCGGACATGCCCTCCAGCGCGAACTTCGTCCCGCTGTACAGGGAGAAGCCCGCGAAGGACATCTGCCCGCCCATGCTGCTCATCTGCACGATCGCGCCGGACCGCCGCTCCCGCATGTGCGGCAGCACGGCGCGGGTGAGGGCGGCCGGGCCGAAGACGTGCACATTGAACAGTTCCCGCAGCTCCTGCTCGGTGGTCTCCTCGAAGGCGCCCACATGGGTGCGGCCCGCGTTGTTGACCAGGACGTCGATCCGCCCGTGCCGCGCGAGGACGTCCCGGACCGCCGCCTCCGCGGCCGAGGTGTCGCCGACGTCCAGGCGCAGCGCCTCCACCTGGTCCGGATGGGCGGCCACCAGATCGTCCAGCGCCTCCGGACGCCGTACCGCGCCGACCACCACATCGCCCTCCGCCAGCGCCGCCTCGGCGATGGCCCGCCCGAACCCGCTGCTCGCACCCGTGATCAGCCACACCTTGTTCATCACAGCTCCCCGTGGTCCCGGTAGTCACTCTCGGCGTGTGAACAAGCCTGCGACACAGGCGAGTTGCCTGTCCAAGACCTTCGGTGATAACCGATGGGCATGACGACGGACGCTCATGTGCGCGACCTCCGCTACTTCGTGACGGTGGCGGACGAACTGCACTTCACCCGCGCCGCCGAGCGGCTGTACGTCTCCCAGCCCGCCCTCAGCAAGCAGGTGCGCGCACTGGAACGGCAGTTGGGCATGGCGCTGTTCCACCGGGGGCCGGGAGGCGTCACGCTCACCCCGGCCGGTACGGCCCTGCTGCCGCACGCCCGGCGGGTGCTGGACGCCTGGGCGGACGGGGCGGCGGCGCTGGAGGCGGTGCGGGCCGCGGCGCGCGGGACGCTGGTGGTGGGGATGAGCACCAGCCCCGGGCGCGGCGGACTGCTGCCCGCGATCCGGTCCCGGTTCACCGCCGCGCACCCCGACACCGTGCTGCGGCTGCGCCAGGTGAGCTGGGACGATCCGACGGCGGGGCTCGCGGACGGTGCGGCGGACGTGGCCTTCGTGTGGCTGCCGCTGCCCGAGGCGGACCGCTACGACTGGGTCGTGGTCGCCGAGGAGCCCCGGCTGGTCGCCCTCCCGGAGGGCCACCGGCTCGCCGCGCACGCGGAGATCGACCTCGCGGACCTCTTCGAGGAGCCGTTCCTCGCGCTGCCCCCGAGCGCGGGACCCCTGCGGGACCACTGGCTCGCGCTGGACGAACGCGCGGGGCGTCCGCCCCGGATCGGCGCGGAGATCGCGGGGACGGAGGAGACGTACGAGGCGCTGGTGGCGGGGCTAGGGGTCTGCCTGGTCGCCCTCGGGAACGCCCCGCTGATCACGCTGGGCGGGGTGACGACCCGTCCGGTGCGGGGGCTCTCGCCGAGCCGGTACGTGCTGGCGTGGCGGCGGGAGGACGCGGAACGGGCGGGGGTCCGGGCGTATGCGGACGTGTGTGCGCGGGTGGTCGGCAGGGTGTGAGGGCTTCCGGCGGTGCCGGGTGCTGGCCCGTCAGCAGGGTGTGAGGGTTCCCCGGCCGTGCCGGGCCCTGGTCGCGTCAGGCCCGGCTGCCTGTCTCCCGTCTTCCTATCTGGCGGCGGATCGTCTCGTCCGTGATCTCCGTGTCCGCGGCCAGCAGGAACGCCTTGCTGAGGATCAGGGAGAGCCGGTCGTCCTGGAACGGCAGGAAGACGCCGCCGTCGCTCTTTCGGCGGGCCGGGACGATGCACAGGTAGGCGCCGTCCGGGTCCATCAGGATGTTGGCCGAGCCGATGTGGATGCGGTACGTCCGCAGATCGCCGCGGACCACCAGGAAGCGGCCGTCGAAGGAGCACCGGTCGGCGATCTTCAGGCGCGGCACGATCCGCCGCAGGGCATCGCGCCGGGCGTCGGCGCTCTCCGTCAGCTCCGCGAAGGAGGCCCGCTCCCAGTAGGCGCGCTCGGGACCCCGGTCGGTCCAGTCGGGGTCGGCGGCGATCGAGGTGACGCCCACGAACAGGTCGACGTCCCGCATCGCCTCGCTGAACACCAGGTCTGGCACCTCGGCGAGCGCCGCCTCGCGCCAGCCGCCGTCGGCCCGGCGGTCGAAGCGGACCTGGTCGGTCGCCGCGAGGCCCTCCTCGCCCGCCCGGTCGACCCAGGTGTGGAAGAAGCGGACCCGCCACTCCCCCGCCGCCAGGACGCGCTCCGCCTCGGCCTCGAACCCGGCGTCCCAGGGGCCCAGCAAGCTGCTCGACCAGCCCCGGGCCCGGAACAGCGCGAACATCCGCTGGTAGTGGACGAGATGGGCGGCGAAGCGGTTGGAGTACCCGCGGGTCTCCTCCTCGGCCGGCGTGAGCCGGTAGATCTCGCGGAACGCCTGCTTGAACGGCTGCCGGATCCGCGCCTCGGTGAGCAGGTCCCGCCACGCCCGGACGGCGTCGGCGTCGGCGCGCAGCGGGTGCCAGAGCCGTACGCGGGCGTCGTCGGGGGCGTCAGGCAGTCCGTCCGCCGCCTGGGGCAGCACCGCCCGCCGGTCGCCGGGCGCGACCTCGATCTCCCAGATCAGCCGGCCGACGACGGTCCGGGCGAGCGGATGCCCGGCCAGCTCGGTGCGCCACCGGCCGTAGGGGTGGACGGTGTCCACGGTGTAGCCGCCCTCCAACGCCCGCGCGAGCGTGACGAGGTGGGCGTCCACCCGCTTGACCAGCTCGCGCACCTCCTTGACGAGCGCGGGGTGGTCGCGGCGGACCGGCGCCGGGGTGCCGCGCAGCGGGCGGCCGTCCTTCTCCCAGGTCAGCGTCGCGCTGTCGGTGACCGTGAGGACGGCCGTGTACGCGCCCGCCGCCCGGCGCAGGACGCCGTCGTCGCCGAAGTCCAGCCCGGGCAGCCGTAGCGCTACGTCGGTGCGCTCGGCGAGGGCCGCCTCGATCTTCCTGATCATCTTGTCCAGCTGCCGGGGCACGCCGGCGTGCCGGACGGTCCTGCGCACGGTGCGGAGCGCGGTGACCAGCTCGGGCGTGGGGAAGTCCAGGGCGGCACGGGCCACTTCGTACAGCATGGCCTGCGAGGGAAGCGTCCTGGCGGCCGTGGGGGCGAGGGAGACGCCGGGGAGCAGACGGTCGAACAGGGCGGGGAGCCAGGGCTCGTCGCGCAGCAGCGCCACGCGCGCGGCCTGTCCGACGGTGAGGACCTCCCGGTCCGTGAACGCCTTGTCCGAACGGTAGGGCAGCTCGCCCGCGTGGATGGCGTCGGTGCGGGCGGCGGCGGCCTGGAGGGCGCGGCGGGCGAAGGCGGCGTAGGCGGGGACGGCGGCCGCCGCGCGCCAGGCGTCCGCGGTCGGTGGGGTGTCGAGGGGGTGGTCGCGGTCGATCCGGGCGAGCAGGATCTGCTCGCCCGGTGCCAGGCCCGCGACGACGGCCGTCTCGTCCGCCACGATGGGGCCCGCCTCCCCCGCGAGGCGTTCCACAGTGGCGCGCAGTGTCTCCTCGCCCGCGAGCCCGGCGACCGCGAGCAGCGCGTACGGCTGGCGCACCTTGGTCACCGCCAGCCGCAACTCCAGCAGGGCACGCACCGGTTCGGACAGGTCGGGCAGCGGGCCCGTGCAGTGCCGGACCGCCTCCAGGCCCGGGGTGAGGTCCGCGAAGACTCCCCGCACGGCCCGGTCGGCCAGCACCTCGAACATCCGGCGGCACACCTCGGGCGTGTAGCGCGGCTGCCGTTCCCCGGCCGCCCGCTCGACCGCGGCGCGGGCCAGGAGCGAGGGCCGGGTCCACTCGGCCACGCCGTGGACCGCGGTGACCAGGGCGCCGAGTTCCTCGTCGGAGATCCGCGACAGGTCGGCCGCCGGGTCGTCGTAGGAGGAGTCCCGGTCGGTCAGCGCGTTCATCAGCCGGTCGGCGAGGTTCATCGGACGTGCCTCTCGTTGTGCCTGCCCGGATCATGGCAGCGGGCACTGACAACGCGGGCGCCGCGGGCTGCCGACGGTCACTGTCAGTGGGGGCGGCTACGGTGACAGCCACATGGATCGAGCGGTCGGCCGGGGGGCCGGACGGAGGGGTGGGGCTGTGCGGCGCTGGGAGTTTGCGGGTGACGGCTCGGCGAAGTTCTGGGAGGCGGAGGCCGACGGGACGACGGTCACCGTGCGCTACGGACGGGTCGGGACGCAGGGGCGCACCCAGCCCAAGGAGTTGGCCTCGGCGGCGGCGGCCGAGGCGTATCTGGCGAAGGTGATCGCGGAGAAGGAGCGCAAGGGGTACCAGGAGGTGACGGCCGCCGACGCGGTTCCCGACCGGGCGAAGACCGCGGCGGTTCCGCACCGGGCGGAGGCCGCGGACGAGGACACGTTCGTCATGCCGGCCGCCTGGCGCCGACACGTCCACCCCAGGCGTGGCGGCATCCCGCGTACCGTGCCCCCACTGCATGCCGACGCCCTGGAACTGGTCGCCCGCCGCCGCAAGGAGGAGGCCGGCTGGATCGAGCAGATGCTCGCCGCCCCTCGGAGCGAGCCGCAGATCGTCGAGGCGCTGACTGCTCATCTGAACGGCAGTCAGAACCCGCTCGGCGCGGCCGCCCTGGCGTCGCTCACCATGCACTACCAACTCCCCGAAGGCGTGTTCGTGGACGCCTGGGTCATCGAGTACGGCCTGCCCTTCGCCGCGCGGGCCGTGGTGGAGTACTTCGACGTCGAGCCGCACTGGCTGCAGCACGGCTCGCAGCGGCAGGATCCCCGGATCGGCTTCCGCGTCGGCGTGACCACCGCGAACGCCCACTGGGCCCGCCCCTTCGCCGACCGGCTGCGCGCCCTGCTGGCCGTGGCCGACGAGGACACCTACCGGCAGGCCGTGACCGTCCTGGCGCAGTGCCGGGACAGCGTGCGCCGCCGCGTCGTCGTGTCGTACGTCGTGCCCACCGAGCACCACTGGGTCGAGGACGCCTGCGCGGACGCGGACAAGACCGACGAGACCCTGCGCGCCATGCTGCTGTGCTCGCTGAACTCCCCCGGGCAGCTCGACCGCGTGCTGGACACCTCCTTCCGCCTCGGCTGGCACGACTGGGCGATGCCTCTGGTGGCCTCGCTCGCCGAGGGCATCGGCGGGCATGGCGCGCCCGTGCTGGAGCGGGGCCTGGAGCAGGCGTACGGCTCCGACCGGATGCGCACGTTCTCGGCCGCCCTGGTGGAGCTGCCGACGGACGAGGCGTTCCGGGTGCTGCTGGCCCGCGTCGAGGACAAGAACGTGCGGCCGTGTCTCATGGAGGCGATGCGGCGGTGGCCCGTGCGCGCGCTGCGGCTGCTGGGGGCGGCGGCGACCGGTACGGCCAAGGGCGCCTCGATGGCGGGGCAGTTGCTGGCCGCGCACATCCAGGCGCACCCGGAGCTGACGGCGGCGGCGCTGCCCCAGCTCCCGGCGCAGGTGGCCGAGCACATCGAAGCGCGGCTCGCCTTCCGCGACCGGGTGGCCGAGGCACCGGCCGAGGCCCTGCCCGCGCTCCTGGTCAGCCCGCCGTGGGCGAAGGAGCGCAAGGCGGCCAGGGCGCGCGTGGCAGCCGAGGCGCCGGTTGCCCCGCAGCCGCGGGTCGTCTGGCAGCCCGACGAGCAGCAGCACTGGGCCGGAGTCACCTCCTGGTACTCCAGGTGGCGGGGCAAGTACGAGTGGAAGGAGGAGATCAAGGCCCTGCAGAACGGGGGGCAGTTGGCGGACGTCCGCGCGGCCCGGCTGTTCGTCACCGCGCCCGAGGACGTGGTCCGTCCGCTGCTGGCGCACTGCGCCCCCGAGGACTACTGGGACGGTGAGGCCGCGCTGAAGCCGGTGGCCGCGCGGTTCGGGACGGACGCCCTGCCGCTGCTGCTGCGCGCCGCGACCCGGCATCCGGCCACCCTGAGCATGCTGGTCATGCCGTACCTCAGCGTCGAGGTCGCCGCCCTGGTCAGCGACTGGCTGGCCCGGCTGAAGTCCGCCGACGCCCAGGCCCGCGCCTGGCTGAAGCGGCACGGCCTCGCCACCGTCCCCTATCTGCTCCCGCACGCGGTGGGCAGGGCCGGGGTCGCCCGGCGGGGCGCCGAGCGGGCCCTGCGGCTGCTGACGGACGCCCACGGCCGCGAGGCCGTCCTGGCGGCCGCCGCCGAGTACGGGCGGGAGACCGGGGACATCGTCGCCGCGGCGCTGGCCGCCGATCCGCTGGAGAGCGCCCTGCCCGCGCGGATGCCTGCCGTCGGCGCCTGGGCCGAGCCCGCGCTGATGCCGCAGATCCTGCTCAAGGAGGGCGGCGCCCTGCCCTCCGACGCGGTGCGCAACGCGCTCACCGTCCTCGCGCTGTCCAAGCCCGGCGATGTCTACCCCGGCCTCGACGTGCTGACCGAGCACTGCACCGCCGACTCGCTGGCCGCGTTCGCCTGGGGCCTGTTCGAGCAGTGGCGGCTGGCCGGCATGCCCCCGAAGGAGAGCTGGGCACTGCACGCGCTGGGCCTGCTCGGCGACGACGAGACCGTACGGCGGCTCACTCCCGTGGTGCGCGCCTGGCCCGGCGAGTCCGCCCACCACCGCGCGGTGGAGGGGCTGGACGTCCTCGCGACGATCGGCAGCGACGTGGCGCTGCTGCACCTGCACGGCATCGCCCAGCGGGTTCCGTTCAAGGCGCTCAGGACCCGCGCCCAGGAGAAGATCGCCGAGGTCGCCGAGGGACTCGGGCTGACCGCCGAGCAGCTGGGCGACCGGCTCGTGCCGGACTTCGGCCTGGACGCGGACGGCAGCACGGTCATCGACTACGGGCCCAGGCAGTTCACGGTCGGCTTCGACGAGCAGCTGCGGCCCTACGTCCGCGACGCCGACGGCAAGCACCGCAAGGCCCTGCCCGCCCCCGCCGCCAAGGACGACCCGGAGCTGGCCCCGGCCGAGCGCAAGCGGTTCGCCGCGCTGAAGAAGGACGTCCGTACGGTCGCCGCCGACCAGGTACGGCGGCTGGAGGCGGCGATGGTGTCGCAGCGCTCCTGGACGGCCGGGGAGTTCCGGGACCTGTTCGTCGCCCATCCGCTGGTGTGGCATCTGGTACGGCGGCTGGTCTGGATCGGTGCGGCCGACGGCAAGGTGACGGCGTTCCGGGTCGCGGAGGACCGTACGTTCGCCGACGTCGAGGACGACGCGCTGACGCTGCCCGAGGAGGCGAGCGTCCGGCTGGCCCATCCGCTGCACCTGGGCGCGGAGCTGGCCGCCTGGTCGGAGCTGTTCGCCGACTACGAGATCCTCCAGCCCTTCCCGCAGCTGGGCCGTGCCGTGCACGCCCTCACCGAGGAGGAGGGCGCCGACCAGCGGCTGGCCCGCTTCGAGGGCGCCACCGTGCCGGTCGGCAAGCTCCTCGGGCTCACCAAGCGCGGCTGGGAGCGGGGCACCCCGCAGGACGCGGGCGTGGAGCGCTGGTTCCACCGGCAGATCGACGAGAACCGCTACCTGGTCATCGACCTCGACCCGGGGATCGCCGTCGGCGCCGTCGACATGCTCGGCGACCAGACCTTCGACGCCGTATGGCTGAACACGACCCCCGACGACTACTACCGGAACCGGAAGAGCGGGCTCAGCTTCGCGGGTCTCGACCCGGTCATCGCCTCCGAGCTGCTCGCCGACCTGACCGAGGTGACCGCGAAGTGACCGTCACCGAGGGGCAGCTCCAGCGCCCGCCCGCCGAGGTCCGCTACGCCGACGAGCTCGCCGCCCTGCGCGCCGCCGACGACGACCCCCGCCCGCCCGGCTGGCGGCTCAGCCTGCGCGCCGCCCGCCGTTTCGTGGTCGGGGACGAAAGGGCCGGTATCAGCCGGAAGTTCGTCGGCCATGTCTCCCTGGTCGAGCGGGCCCTGGTCACCCTCGCCACCAACCGCGGCCTGATGCTCGTGGGGGAACCGGGCACGGCCAAGTCGCTGCTCTCCGAGCTGATCGCGGCGGCCGTCAGCGGTGACTCGGCGCTCACCGTGCAGGGCGGCGCGGCCACCACCGAGGACCAGATCAAGTACTCCTGGAACTACGCGCTGCTGGTCTCCGAAGGCCCCTCGGCCCGGTCGCTCGTCCCGGCGCCCATGCTGCGCGGGATGGCCGAGGGACGGATCGTGCGGTTCGAGGAGATCACCCGCTGTCCGCTGGAGGTGCAGGACTGTCTGCTGTCGCTGCTGTCCGAGCGGGTCATCGCCGTCCCGGAGCTGGACGGGCCGCAGGGCATGGTCTTCGCCCGGCAGGGCTTCAACGTCATCGCCACCGCCAACACCCGGGACCGGGGCGTCAACGAGATGAGCGCCGCGCTCAAGCGCCGCTTCAACTTCGAGACGGTCTTCCCCATCCCCGACTTCGACACCGAACTCGCCCTGGTCGAGGCCGAGGCCACGGCGCTGCTGCAGCAGTCCGGGGTGACGGCACCACCGCGCCGGGACGTGCTGGAGGTGCTGGTCGGCACCTTCCGCGAACTGCGCGGACCGGCCGAGCGCGGCGAGCGCATGGCGACGGTGATGAGCACCGCCGAAGCCGTGTCCGTCGCGCACGCGGTCGGGGTGCGCGGCTGGTTCCTGCGCGGTGAGGCCGGCACCGCGGCCGATGTGGTGGCGAGCCTGGCGGGCACGGCGGCCAAGGACAGCCCCGAGGACCTGGCCCGGCTGCGCCGCTTCCTGGAGCAGGAGGTGCCGCGCCGCAAGGGCGGACAGTGGCGGGCCCTGCACGACGCACGGCATCTGCTGGCGGACTGATGTCCTCCGCGGTCTTCCTCGGCGTACGCCATCACTCCCCCGCCTGCGCCCGGCTCGTGGCCCGCGCGATCGCGACGCTGCGTCCGGCGTACGTGCTGGTGGAGGGGCCGGCGGACATGAACGGGCGGCTGGACGAGCTGCTGCTCGAACACCGGCTGCCCATCGCCGTGTTCAGTCACTACCGGGACGCGTCCCGGGTCGCGACCTCCTGGGCCCCGCTGTGCGACTACTCCCCGGAGTGGATCGCGCTTCGGGAGGGGCGGGCCGCGGGTGCGGAGGTGCGGTTCATCGATCTGCCGGCCTGGCATCCGGCGTTCACGCAGCGCGCCGAGGGCGCCGCCAACCGCTATGCCGACGCCGAGGCACGCTACGCGGAGGCGACCGGGCGGTTGTGCGCGCACTTCTCCGTGGACTCGGTGGACGCGCTGTGGGACCGCCTGTTCGAGGTCACCGGGCCGGACGACGCCGACGCGCTCCAGGCCCGCCTGGACGCCTACTTCGACCTGGTCCGAGGGGACGCCGAGGCGGACGCGGGCGACCGGGCACGCGAGGAGTACATGGCGTCCTGGGTCAGCGCGGCCGTGGCCCACGCGGCCGGACGCCCCGTCCTGGTGGTGACCGGCGGCTTCCACACCCCGGCCCTGCGCAGCCTGGCGCAACGGGGCGATCCCGTCCGGGCGATGGTGCCGGGGTTGCGGGCGGGGTTGCAGCGGGAAGGCTCGGCCGCGCCGCGGGAGGGCGCGGGGCCGGAAGACCGGGCGGCTTTGCAGGAGGCCGCACAGTCGGAAGACCCGGCAGCGCCGCAGGAAAGCGTGGAACCCGAAGGCACGCCGGCGCCGCGGAAAGGCGCACCGCCGGAAGACGCGCCCGCGGCCTATGGCATGGAAACCCCCTGGCCCCGGATCCCCGAACCCCCCGAGGGCGCGCTCGGTGGCAGTTTCCTCGTGCCGTACTCCTTCCGGCAGTTGGACGCCTTCGCGGGGTACCAGTCGGGCATGCCCTCGCCCGGGTACTACCAGCGGCTGTGGGAGCACGGGCCGCGGGACGCCGCCCAGGGGCTGTTGCGGGCGGTCGCCGAGCGGCTGCGCGGGCGCCGGGTTCCGGTGTCCACGGCCAATCTGGTCGCCGCGCGCGGACTGGCCCAGGGCCTGGCCCTGCTGCGCGGGCACCCGTACGAGACCAGGGTGGACGTCCTCGACGGACTCGCCGGTGCGCTGATCGCCGACGACCTGGACCGCCCGCTGCCCTGGACCACCCGGGGCAGCCTGCACGCGGGCGCCCACCCGGTGGTGGCGGAGATGGTCGCCGCCTGCACCGGCGACGCCGAGGGCCGGCTGCACCCCGACACCCCGTTGCCCCCGCTGGTCCACGACGTGACCGAGCAACTCGCCCGCCTGGGACTGGCGGACGCCGAAGGCGGCGTCACCCTCGACCTCGCCGATCCGTCCGGCCTGGCCCGCAGCCGCGTCCTGCACCGCCTGCGCGTGCTCGGCATCCCCGGCTTCACCCGGGTGTCGGGCCCGGCCGACGGCGCCGACCCGGTGTTCACCGAGCGCTGGGAGCCGGATGCCGGCCGGGGCGGCCGTGAGGCGGTCACCGCGGGTGGCGGCCGGGAGGCGGCGCTGATCGAGGCGGGCGCGTACGGGGCGCGGCTGGACGAGGCTGCCTCGGTCCTGCTCGCCGAGCGCGCCGAGGCCGCGGGCCGGGACGCCGGTCCGCTCGCCGGGCTGCTCTTCGACGCGGTGCTGTGCGGAGTGGGCCCGCTCTGCGCCGAGCTGCTGGACCGGCTCGCGGCACAGGTGGGCCGGATCGGTGCACTGGGCCCGCTCGGCGAGGTGCTGGCGTCGGCGCTCGGACTCTGGCGGCACGACCGCGTGTTCGGCGCGGCCCGCGGTGAGCTGCTGGGCGGTGTCGTCGCGGGCGCCGTCGAGCGGGTGTTCTGGCTGGCGGAAGGCTTGCACGGCGGCGACGGGGTGGACCTCGGGCGGCTGGGCGCGCTGGCGGCCGCCCGGGACGCGCTGCTGCACGCGCCGGACCTCCTGCCGCTCACCCGGGAAGCCGCCGCCGATGCCGCCGCCCGGATCGCCCGGGACCCCCTCGCCCCGGCCGACCTGCGGGGCGCCGCGTTCGGGCTGCGCCGAACGCTCGGCGGCGCCGACGACCCGGCGGCGGTGGTGCGGACGCTGGCCCCCGGCATCCTCGGCGACTGGCTGGCCGGACTGTTCGCGGTGGCCCGGGAGGAGGTCACCGGCGGGGCGGAGTCCCTGGTCGACGTACTGGACGACATCGTCGCGGCGCTGCCCGAGGACGGCTTCCTCACCGGTCTGCCCGCCCTGCGCCAGGCCTTCGCCTTCTTCCCGCCCCGCGAACGCGAACGCATCGCCGAACGCCTGCTCCAGCGGCGCGGCACGCGCGGCTCGGCCCGTGCGCTGCTGCGGACGACCGCGGACCCGCTGCAACTGGCCCGCGCCCGGGCCCTGGAGGAGAACGTGGCCCGACTGCTCACCCGGCACGGCCTGAGGAGCACCCCGTGACCGCTCCCGACCCCGCCCTGGAACGCTGGCGCCTCATCCTCGGCGCCCCCGCCGAGCGCTGCACCGGCGCCCTCTCGGACGCCACCGCGGCCCGCGACCGCGCACTCGACTGGCTCTACGGCCGCGACGACGACCTGCGCCGGCGAGGCGTCCGGACACCGTCCGGTTCCCGGGAGGGCGGCGACGGCCCCTCCCGGCTCACCGCCGTGCACTGGCTCGACGACATCCACCGGCTGTTCCCCAAGGAGACGGTGGAGCGTCTGGAGCGGGACGCCGTCGAGCGGTACGGCATCCAGGAGATCGTCACCGACCCGGACGTCCTCGCCCGCGTCGAGCCCAGCCAGACGCTGCTGCGTGCGGTCCTGCGCACCAAGCACCTGATGAACCCGCACGTCCTGACCGCCGCCCGCCGGATCGTCGAGGCGGTCGTGCGGGACCTGATGGAGCGGCTGCGCCCGGAGGTCCGCCGGGCGTTCACCGGTACCCGCTCCCGCCGCCCCAGCAGGATCCCGCTGGCCCGCGACTTCGACTTCCGCGGCACCATCCGCGCCAACCTCGCCCACTACCGGCCCGAGGAACGCCGCATCCTCATCCAGCGCCCCCGCTTCCACTCGCGCACCCGCCGCCACCTGGACCAGTGGCAACTCGTGCTGCTGGTCGACCAGTCGGGCTCCATGGCCGGTTCCGTGATCCACTCCGCGGTGACCGCGGCCTGCCTGTGGAGCCTGCCGGGGCTGAAGACCCATCTGGTCGCCTTCGACACCGAGGTCGTGGACCTCACCTCCGACGTGTCCGACCCCGTCGAACTGCTGATGGGCGTCCAGCTCGGCGGCGGCACGAACATCGCGCGGGCGGTCGACTACGGCGCCGGACTCGTCGAGAACCCGCGGCGCGCGATCGTCGCCCTCGTCTCCGACTTCTACGAGGGAGGCGACCCGTACCGCCTGGTCCGTACCGTGCGCGCACTGGTCGAGCAGGGCACCACGGTGCTGTGCCTGGCCGCGCTCGACGAGGCCGCCGATCCCGTCTACGACCGCTCGCTGGCCGCCCGGCTCGCGGAGGCCGGCGCCCCGGTGGGCGCGATGACGCCGGGGGCACTCGCGGAGTTCGTCGCCCGGCAGGTGGGCCGATGACCCGCGCCGACCTGCTGGCCCTGACCTCCGAGACGCTGGTGTCCCTCGCCAACCGGGGTCTGGTCAAGCGGGCGGAGAAGGACCTGGCGGCGGGCTCCGGCGCGGAGGTGACCGTCGCCGAGGACGGCACCGTACGCGGACGCTTCCCGGACGGCACCGCCACCGCCCTGCCGCCGGGCCTCGGTCTGGACGCGGCGGAGTGCGGCTGCGGGGCGGCCGGCGTGTGCCGTCACCGGATCGGTGTGGTGCTGGCGTATCAGCGCGGCGCGCGGGAGGAGCGGTCCGCGTTCGTGGAGTGGTCACCGGGCGAGTTCGACGACGAGGCGCTGGCGGCGGCGCTCGGCGGGCCGGCCCTGACCGCCGCCCGCCGCACCCGGGACCGCGGCTGCACGGCCCGCCTGCACCGCCCCACCCCGGCCGACCCGGTCCCCCGGGTGGAACTGCCCACGTGCACCGTCCGCTTCCCCGTCCCGCACGAGCTGGGGTACGCCCTCACCGACGCGGCCGGCGCGCTGCGCGGCGAGGTCGTGGCGCTGGCGGTGTGGGCGTTCCGGGCGGCGGACGCCGAGGGCGGGACGGAGGTGAGCATGGGCGGCCGTACGGCCCGGGCCGGGGGCGGCGAGGAGGCGATGGGCGCCGCGCTGGACCTCGCGGACGAGCTCCTGCTGGACGGCGTACCGCAGGCGGGCCCGGTGTTCGCCGGGTCCCTCGCCCGGGTCCGCGAGGCGCTGACCGCCGCGTCCCGGCACTGGCCGGCGGGCGCGGTGGCCGACCTCGCGGAACAGCTCGCCGCGTACCGGGCGCGCGCCACCCGCTACGACCCCGAGCGCGTCGCCCACCTGCTGGCCGAACTGCACGCCCGCCGGCGCGCCGCCGCCCTCGACCCGGTCGGGGTTCTCGGCACCGAGGAGGCGCCGGAGACGCCCCTGCGCCGGGTGCGCCTGGTGGCGCTCGGCTGCCGGATCGGCGGCACCGACCGGGACCGTACGGCGGAGATCTTCTTCGCGCACCCGGGGGCGGGGCTGGCGCTGGTCCTGCGCAAGCGCTGGGAGCTGCCGGAGGGCCAGTCCCCCACCGGCCACGACCTGTCCACCCGCCGCCTGCTCAACGCCCCGCTGCACGCGCTGGCCACGGCGAACGTCGTCAGCGAGCACACGGCCCGCGCGGCCGACCGTACGGTGACCATCAGCCGGGGCCGCATAGCCGCCACGAGCGTCACCCCGCTGGGCACCGCCTGGCACGACCTCCCGGCGCCCCTGCTGGTCGAGGACACCGCCGCCCACCTGCGCGGCAGGGCCGAGCAGCCGCCGCGGCTGATCCGCCCGCGGGTGCGGGCGGAGTCGGTCCACGTGGTGGAGGTGGGGTCCGTGCAACCGGCCGGCTACGACCCCGCGGCACAGCGCCTGGAGGCCCTGGCCCACGATCCGGCGGGCAACGAGTTCCTGATCCGCGCCGAGCACAACCCGCTCTGCCCGGCGGGCCTGGACGCCCTGGCCGCGGCGCTCGACGGCGGCGTGCGGGCCGTGAGCGGCATGCTCGCCCGCGAGCACGGCCGTACCGTGCTGGATCCGCTGGCCGTGCTCACCGCCACGGGCCCGGTCGTCCCCGATCTCGCGCCCGGCGACGGCGGCACGGCCCTCACCACGGCACCCCGCAGGGAGATCGATCCGATCACCGCGGCCCTGGAGACGGCCCTGCGCGCTCTCGCGGAGGCCGCCCACCACGGTCTGCGCGCCCTGCCGGGACCGGCCCGCACCCGCCTCGCCGACAGTGCGACGGCCCTGCGTCGCGCGGGGCTGCGCACCGCCGCCGGTCTGCTCGACGACCTGACCGCGCGACTGGCCGGGGACGGCGCGAGCGCGGCCGTCCCGGCCTGGGTGGAGGCCCAGATCCAGCTGGTGACCGCGCTGGAACTACACCGGGCTCCCGTGTGAGCGGCGGTTGCGGCGGGTGCGGCGGTTGCGCCACCAGGTGACCAGCCACAGGACGTTGATCCCGCCGAGGACGATCAGCACCGCGGCCGCGTCGGCGTTGCCCGCGAGCCCGTGGCCGGGGCCGATGCCCCGGGCGGCGGCGACCAGCAGGGCGATGTCGACGGGCAGGGTAACGGCGGCCATGAAGGCGAGGCAGGCCGCCGTACCGGCCACGAGGACGACGCTGTAGAGGCGGACGGCCCGGCGCTCGTGCGGCGGCAGCCGCGTGCTCGGGTCGGCCGTCCCGGCGCGGCGCGAGGGACGTACCGCGCGCCGGAAGGCGTACCGCGCGTAGGCGAGGCCGTCTCCGTACAGGTCCCGGCAGCCGGTGAGGTCCTGGAGGACGAAGTACAGGTCGGTCCGGGTGAACACCATGCACTGGAAGGGCAGCGGCATCAGGGCCAGCAGCAGGGCCGCCGCCAGCAGCCGGTGGACTGTCGTTCCCGGGGTGGTCCCGGCCAGGACCAGAATCAGGGCCGAGGCCACCGACAGATTGAGGGCGATGCCGGACAGATAGGCCGTCAGCCGGTGTCTGCGCGGGGCGAGTTCGATGCCGCTGATGTCGGTCTGCATGACGAGGAACTGGAGCCGGGTGCCGAGCCGCATCCTCCCCGGCACGCCCGCGGCGCGGGCGGTGACCAGGTGCGCCAGCTCATGGGCCAGCAGCAGCGTCCACCCGGCCGCCGCCCCGCTGAGCAGGACCAGGCTGCCGTGCGGGCTCCACAGCAGGTCGCGGTAGCCCGGGAGGAGATCCGGGCGGCGCAGCAGGACGACGACGGCGGCCGTGATCAGCACGCCGACGAGGACCGCGAGCGCCGGGTGCAGGGCGAGGCGGACGTGGTGGGGGCGCAGCCACGGCAGGGAGGCCCGCGGGGGTGCGGGGTCGGGAACCGGGTGGTCCCCGATCCGGGCGACGAACCCGAGCGCGGTCAGATCGCTGACGAAGTCCGGGATCTCGAACTCCTCGCCGGTCTCCTCCCGCAGCCGCTGGGCCGTGCGGGCCACGCTCAGCCCCTCGCCCAGCAGTTCCACCGCGCGGGCCCCGGCCGCCGGCAGGGCGACGAAGGTGCGGGTGGCCATCCGCCCCACGATCCACTCGTCCCGGTCGCGCCGTACCGCCAGGTCGTGCAGCCGGACCCGGGTCGACGGCTCGATACGAGGGCGGCCCTCCGCCGCGGTGTCCGTCACGCGGGGTCCTGCGGACCGGTGCTCACCGCCGGTTCCGGGCGGCAGGCGGGACAGTCGGTACGGCGCTCCGCGCGCTGCAGGACCGGATCGCCGGGCACCATGAGGTTGAGGCCGAAGCGGCATCCGGGGTCGATCCGCGGGACACCGCACAGCAGCGCCAGGGCCGCGTGGGCGAGCAGGCTGCCGGAGAGGCCGGCGGTCACGGCGTTGACCGGATTCCACGGCATGCGCGGCGAGGCGACGTCCTCGTCCTGGCCGGGGGCGAGCCGCAGATCGCGCCGCTCGATCTCGGCGCTGCGCAGACACTCCCAGCACGCTCCCCGGCCGGGCGTGAAGACACCGACGCTCACCAGCGGGCCGCGGTAACCGGCCTCGGCCCACGGCGTGCCCGTGGCCAGGCAGACCTGGTTGGCCCAGCGGCGGATGGCGGCGGGCCGGTCGGCGGCCAGCAGGAGCACGTCGTACGCGGCACCCGTGCCGGAGTCGCCGGCCAGCAGGTCGTCGAGGTCGGCCGGGCCGCGTACCTCACGGCGTTCGCCGGTGACCGTCGGATGCGGGTTCAGGGCGCGCAGCGCCGTCAGCGCCGCGTCGATCTTGGGTGTGCCGAGGTCCGTCTGCCGGTAGAGGGTCTGCCGGTTGAGGTTGGACAGCTCCACGACGTCCGGCTCGACGCAGTGCAGTCGTCCCACGCCGGAGGCCACCAGGTCCCGGGCGGCGGCCCCGCCCGTACCGCCGACCCCGATCAGCAGGACGCGGGCGCGGCGCAGTCGCAGCTGCGGTTCCCAGGGGTTCTCCCTCGGCCGGAGGTCCATCCAGCGCAGCAGGGTCATGCCCCGGCTGTAGCGCTCGCGTTCGTCCTCGGTCAGCTCGGCCGGGGGCGCGGCGCCGGCGTCCTCGACGTAGCCGGCCGCGGTCAGGTCGGTGATCGCCTGGGCGATGTCGGCGGTGGGCAGGTGCGGGTGGCGGCGGGACACCTCGGCGACGACGTCCGCGGTGCTGCGGGTGCCGTCCATGGCCTCGACCAGCGTCCACACCCAGCCGTCGGGATCCTTGACCTCGGCGCCGATGCCGTGGACGACGCTGCCGATCCGCAGATGGCCGTCCACCGTCCGGTACGCCCGGTGCTCCGGCTTGATCCGGGGCCGCCGCATCGAGTGCACCGTCACTTTCGCGCCATTCTCATCAGCCCCAACTGACCCGTGATCAACGGACATTGACAACAGTGACCCGATCGACGAAGTCTTGCAAGAGCACACGGATCACCGCACGCCACAGCCACCACCGGGAGGACACGGCATGCCGAACAAGATCGAGATTCGTCCGCTGGACAAGAAGGAGACCACCGGCGACAGCGGTGGCAACGGCGGTTCCTGACCGGACGCCGGTGATGGACCGCTACCCCACGGTCGCGGACGTCGCCGAGTCGGCGCGGCGGCTGGTCTCCCGGTACCCGGGAACCGGCCGTCTGCGCCGCATCGGTACGTCCCGCGCGGGCCGTCCGCTGCTGATGCTGTCCGTGGGACACGGGCCACGCCATGTCCTGGTGGTCGCCCGGCCGCACCCCGACGAACCGGTCGGCGGCGCGACCGCGCTCGCGCTGGCGGAGCGGGTGGCACACGGCCGCGGGCGCTCCCCGGCGACCGACCCCACCGTCGTCACCTGGGACATCGTCCTGTGCCTCGACCCCGACGGCGCCGCGCTGAGCGACGGCATCGAGGAGGCGACGGCCGGGCCCGAGCCCACCCTGGAGAGCTACTACGGCGCCGCCTTCCGCCCGGTCGCGGCGGAACAGCCGGAATGGGCGCCGATCGTCCCGCGGCACCTGCCGGAGAGCCAGGCACTGTTCGGCGTCATCGACGAACTGCGGCCGTTCCTGCAGTGCTCCCTGCACAGTGTCGAAGCGGGCGGCAGCTGGGTGCAGTTGACCCACGGCCTGCCCCAACTCGCCGCGCCCTTCCAGACGTCCGCCGGCACGCTGGGCATTCCCGTCCAGCACGGCACGTACGACGCCCTGTACTGGGACAACCCCAGTCCTGGCATCCACGTACTGCCCCCGCCGGACAGCACCGCCCGGCTGGCCGCCGGGTCCGAGAACATCGGCCTGTCGACCTGGTGTGCGCCGATGCGGTACGGCGGTGTCACCGCGATCGTCGAAGTGCCCATGTGGGCGACCGATCTGGCCGACGACCTGTCTCCGCATCCGGCCGCCGCCGAGGCGCTGCGCGACCTGTCCCGCCTGGTGCGCGACGGCGGACGGCAGGTGACCGCCGTACTCGACCGGGCGCGCCCGTTCCTGCCGCCGGCCTCCGAGAACGCGCTCAGACGGGTCCTGGAGTGGATGGCCGACGACCTCTACGACCTGGTCGCCGACTCCTGGGAGCCGCTCGCCCGGCAGGCGGCCGAGGCGTCCGGCGCCGGGGACGCGCGGCCACTGACGACGGCCCAGGTCTGTTCGCTGGACGTGGTGGCCCGCCGGCAGCCGCTGCGCGCGGCAGGTCTGCTGCTCCGCCTGCTGCGGGCGGCGGACGACCCCGCGGCCCCGGCGCTCCACCGCGAGCTGAGCGAGCTCTTCACCCTGTGGAGCGGGGACTTCGAGAAGGCGCTGCGCCTGCGCTGGGTGCCGGTGCGCCATCAGGTGGAACACCAGGCCCGCACGGTCGTGGCCGCGGCGGACAGCGCGCTGCGGGCTCTGGGGTGGTAGGACGACCCCCTCACATCGCGGGCCTGCGGGTGGCTCGACCGCCCTTGGAGACGACGGTGGTGACGTTCATGCGCTTGCTGAGACGGTACGTCAGCAGCGGGCTGCCGCTGACGAACTCCTTGTAGGCGACGGCCGCGCGGCCCCTCAGCCACCAGCGCGCGGGGCTGTCGTCGGCCTTGGTGAACTGGATGACGGCGTCCCCGCGGCCCAGGCTGACCGGCTGGTGGAAGTAGCCGAAGCGGAACGGCTCGACGGTCCTGCCGCGCAGCAGTCGCGCGATGGTGTCGGCGGTGTACTGGGCGGTGGGCAGACCGCTCTGACAAGTGCCGTGGACCGGCCCCCAGGCCAGGCGTACGGCGGCGGCGTCGCCGATGGCGTGGATCTCCGGGTGGGACACCGACCGCAGGGTGCCGTCGACCAGGATCAGACCGCGCTCGTCGGTGGCGATCCCGGCGTCGGCGGCCAGCGGCGACACCTTGACCCCTGCCGTCCACAGACAGGCGTCGGAGCGGACGGTCCGGCCGTCGGACAGCTCGACGGCGTCGGGCAGCACCTTGGCGACCCGGACGCCGGTCACCGTGGTCACACCGAGGCGGTCCAGCGAGCGGTGCAGGTAGGCGCGCGCCTTGGCGCCCATCATGCCGCCGACCTCGTCCGAGCTGATCAGCGTGACGTGCAGGCCGGGATGGCTCTCCGCGATCTCGGCGGCCGCCTCGACGCCGGTCAGGCCGCCGCCGCAGACGGTGACCGTGCCGCCGGCCGCCGCGACCTCGGTCAGCCGGGCGGCGAACCGGCCGGCGCACTCCGGGCCGTTGAGGGTGAACGCATGGGCGTCGACGCCAGGGACCGTGCCCGTGTCGGTGGAGCTGCCCAGCGCGTAGACGAGGGTGTCGTATCCGAGGGACATGTCACCGTCGACGGTGATGCGCCGCGTCTCGGGCTCGATGGTGGTGGCGGTGCCCTCGACGAACCGGACGCCGGTCCCGGCGAGCAGGTTCGCGATCCGGTGGCGGGCCAGGTGCTGCCCGGCGGCGATCTGGTGCATCCGCAGCCGCTCGACGAACCGGCTCGACGGGTTGACCAGGGTGATCCGCACGCCGGTCCGGCGGATGCGGTGGGCCAGCCGGACCGCGGTGAACATGCCCGTGTAACCGGCACCGAGAACGACGATCTGGCGATGGTCGGTCATTTCGATCTCCCACTGTTCGCACCGGCTCCATACCGGTGACGCCCATGGGACGAGAGACCGGCCCCGGACGTGACATGGGCCCGACGAGACACACGTCACACCGGACAGGGCCCGGCCCCAAGGCAGTTGGAGGCCGTCCTCACTCAGCTGCCGTGCGCCTCCCGCTCGTCACACCCAGGCGCGCCTGCTCCTCCTCGACGATCCGGCGGGCCAGCTCGGTGTCCGACACGTCGACCGCGTCCGGGGTGGCTTCGGCGACGGCGCTGCGGCGGGCGTAGGCATCGAACAGGCGGGTCTTCGACTCCAGCATCCGCACCATGCGTTCGTCCACTCCCCCGGTGGCGAGCAGGCGGTGCACGTGAACCGGCCTGACCTGGCCCATGCGGTGGGCCCGGGCCACTGCCTGGTGTTCGAGGGTCGGCTTGATCTGCGGTTCGCAGATGATGACGACGGACGCGGCCTGCATGTTGAGGCCGACGCCGCCCGCCTGGATCTGCGCCAGGAGCACCGCCGGCCCCGTGATCGCGGCGAAGTCGTCGACGATCTGCTGCCGTCGCCCGGCGGGCACGCTGCCGGTGAGCGGACCCAGCATCGGCGTACCGGCCGTGGGCCCCTCGGCGAGTTCCGCCCGCACCACGCCCAGCACGTCCTTGAAGTAGGAGAAGACCACGGTCTTCTGCCCGTTCTCGGCGGCCTCCTGAACGATCTCGCGGAGCCGGTCCAGCTTGGCCGACTTCTCGGGGCGCAGGTAGGCGGCCCTGCGCATCGCCATGAAGTTGCCCTCGCGCACGGCTGCGCGGTAGGCCTCCTCGTCCGAGGCGCTCAGCTCCTCCCACTCGTCGGTCTGCTGCAGGCTCGGGAGTTCGGTGAGCACGTCTTCCTGGTTGCGCCTCAGGTAGACCGGCGCGACGGCCTTGCGGAAGGCGACGGAACCCGCCAGGGCGTCCCGTTCACCGAGGGAGTCCGCCACCTTGTCGTCGAGCATCCGGACCAGGGTGCGGAACTCGGCGACCCGGTTCTCCATCGGGGTTCCGGTCATGAAGAGGCTGCGCTCACAGCGCTCCGTCCACAGGGCGACCGCCTGGGACCGCTTGGTCCTGGGGTTCTTCACGGAGTGCGCTTCGTCGACGACGAGCAGCCCGACCTCCCCGCCGCCCGGCACGGGAAAACCGCGCAGTGCGTCGAAGGTGGTCACTCCCACCCCGCCCCGCCCCTTCCAGTCGGCGAACGCCTGGTGCCGGTCGGGACCGTGGAGCACCATGACGCGGAGGGCGCTGCGGGCCTCGATCTCGCGGGTCCAGTTCACGAGGACGCTCGCCGGGCAGACGACCACGAAGTGGCTCTGCCCCTCGGCGGCCAGGTGCGCCAGCACGGCGATCGCCTGGATGGTCTTCCCGAGCCCCATCTCGTCGCCGAGTATCACCTTGCGCTGCGCCAGGGCGAATCGTGCGCCGAACGCCTGGTAGCCGCGAAGGGAGACCCGCCGGTGCGCGTCGTCGAGCTGCTGCGTCCGTACCCGCTCGGCGATCTCGTCCGGCAGGAACCCCTCGGCGGCCGCCGCGTCCGGCTGCCGCCCGGAGATCTCGGCGAGCAGGCTGTAGTACTCCGCGGAACGGAGTTCGAAGTCCACCCACGCCGCGATGTCGGACGAGGGCCCGCGCAGCAGGTCGACCGAGGCCTGGGCGAGCAGCTCGGGCACACCGGCCTGCTCCGCCTCGTCGACCAGGGAGCGGATGCCGGCCACCGCCGCCAGCGCGCGTGCCTTCCTCTCCCGTCCGGCCAGCAGCATCCGGAGCTGTCCGGTGGCGGGCCCCGCGTCGGCCAGCAGCGGGCCGAGCCGTTCCGACAGGGCCGCGGCCCGGTCCACCGCGCGCCGGGCGTCCGGGCCGGCTTCCACCAGGACGTGCAGGGCCCCGACGAGTGCGGTGGTGCCCGGCTCCGGCCGGTCCACGTCGATGTGGACGGCCACCGTCTCGTGCACGGCTTCGGACAGCCGGCGCGCGGCGGCGATGATCTGGTCCACCGTGCGCTGCCCGACACCGGGAATCTGCCGCAGCCGATAGGGGCCGGCTTCGAGGACACGGCCCACCGTGGCGAGGCCGCTCTTCTCGACGTTCCCCAGCCGAAGCCGTCCTTCCGTGACGTCCTGCAGCCGGGCGACGGGGATGGCGTCGAGCTCCCGCGCGACCTCCGCGTCGTGGATCGGCTTCAGCGCCGCCCGCACCGCGTCGACCGCCCTGCCGTGGTCGGCGCCCACTGCCTGCGCCGCCTCGTACAGCCGCGCTCCCCTCGCGACCGCCTCCCGCTCCCCACGCCCCACGCGCCCCGCCCCTCTCTCGCAGTCCCCGCATCCTCCCCGACCGCGAGCGGGCGGCGGGGATCTTCGCGGACAAAAACAGATGCCCGACCCGCCGGAGAAGCGGGTCGGGCACAGTCCTTCACACGCGAGGCGTCAGACGTTGAAGCGGAACTCCACCACGTCCCCGTCCTGCATGACGTAGTCCTTGCCCTCCATGCGGGCCTTGCCCTTCGCGCGGGCCTCCGCGACCGAGCCCGTCTCCACCAGGTCGGCGAAGGAGATGACCTCCGCCTTGATGAAGCCCTTCTGGAAGTCGGTGTGGATGACTCCGGCGGCCTCGGGGGCGGTGGCGCCCTTCTTGATGGTCCAGGCGCGGGATTCCTTGGGGCCTGCCGTGAGGTAGGTCTGCAGGCCGAGGGTGTTGAAGCCGACGCGGGCCAGGGTGGCGAGGCCGGGCTCCTCGGCGCCGACCGACTCCAGCAGCTCCAGTGCGTCCGCCTCGTCCAGCTCGGCGAGTTCCGCCTCCAGCTTGGCGTTGAGGAAGATCGCCTCGGCGGGGGCGACCAGGGCGCGCTGCTCCTCCTTGAAGGCCTCGTCGGTCAGCTCGTCCTCGTCGACGTTGAAGACGTAGAGGAAGGGCTTGGTGGTGAGGAGATGCAGGTCGTGCAGGAGCTCCTCGTTGCCGGAGCCCTGGACGATGCCCGCGGAGAAGAGGGTGTCGCCCTTCTCCAGGATCTCCTTGGCCTCCTCGACCGCCTTCACCTTCGGGGCGATGTCCTTCTTGATCCGCGACTCCTTCTGGAGCCGGGGCAGGACCTTCTCGATGGTCTGGAGGTCGGCGAGGATCAGCTCGGTGTTGATCGTCTCGATGTCGTCCTTGGGCGAGACCTTGCCGTCGACGTGGACGACGTTCTCGTCCTTGAAGGCGCGGATGACCTGGCAGATCGCGTCGGACTCGCGGATGTTCGCGAGGAACTTGTTGCCCAGGCCCTCCCCCTCGGAGGCGCCGCGCACGATGCCCGCGATGTCGACGAAGTCGACGGTCGCCGGCAGGACCCGCTGGGAGGAGAAGATCTCGGCCAGTTTGGCCAGGCGCGCGTCCGGGACGCCGACCACTCCGACGTTCGGCTCGATCGTGGCGAACGGGTAGTTGGCCGCCAGCACGTCGTTCTTGGTCAGGGCGTTGAACAGGGTCGACTTGCCGACATTCGGCAGACCGACGATTCCGATCGTGAGCGACACGTTGCGACTTCCCGTACGTGAGTGGAGGACTGGCGGCCGAGGGGGCCGATCCACCAGTCTACGGCGTGCCCCGCCCGCCATCGGCGACGTATCGAACGCTTGGCCAAGGTCCGCCCCTCGGCGTGTCTGAAGGCCGATTCGACACATAAACAGACCTAAGTTGGTCCGGTGGAGCAACACAGGACGCGCCCGGCGCAGTACGGGCAGCAGCACGGCACGCGCCGCGGGACCCCGCCGCTGCCCCCGCAGGCCAGGGGCAGCGCCCCGGGGTCGCCGGCCCGCGCCGACGCCCCCCGCCGCCCCGCCGCCGCCCGGCGGCCGCCGCCCCCGTGGGTGCAGGCGGTGCGCCGGATGCCGAACCCGCGCCTCACCGGCCTGGGCGTCGGACTCTTCTGCACCGCCCTGATGCTCACGCTCGGCGGCCTGGTCGCCCTGCTGTTCGGGTCGTCGCTGACGGTCTACGGCGTGCTGTTCCTGCCGGTGTGCGTCCTGACCGCGGCATGGGTGCGCCGGGCGGACCTGGTGACCGCGGTCATCGTCGTGCCCATCGCCTTCGCGCTGGGTCTGGTGCCGGTCGCCGACGGCGGGGACGGGACCGGCGACCGGCTGATGGGCCTGTTCACGGCACTGGCCACCCAGGCCGGGTGGCTGTACGGCGGGACCCTGGTCACCGGTGTGATCGTGACCGTGCGCAAGGTGCGTCAGATGCGGCACCGGGTGGCCAGGAACCGGCCCCCGGTGTGACCTACCGCGTCGCCGCCCGCATCGCCGCGCCCACGATCCCGGCGTTGTTCTGCAGCTGGGCCGGGACGATCTCCGCCTTGATGCCCTCGATGTAGTGCAGGAACTTCTGGGACTTGCGGCTGACCCCGCCGCCGATGATGAACAGCTCCGGCGAGAACAGCATCTCCACATGGGCCAGGTACTTCTGCACCCGGTGCGCCCAGTGCTCCCACGTGAGCTCGCTGTCCTCCCTGGCCTTGCTGGAGGCCCGCTTCTCCGCGTCATGGCCGTGCAGCTCCAGATGGCCCAGCTCGGTGTTGGGCACCAGGGTGCCGTCCACGAACAGGGCGCTGCCGATGCCGGTGCCGAAGGTCAGCAGGATGACGGTGCCTCTGCGGTCCCGCCCCGCGCCGAAGGCCACCTCGGCGACGCCCGCGGCGTCCGCGTCATTGACCACCGTCACCGGCAGGCCGCCCAGACGCTCGCCGAACAAAGCGCGCGCGTCGGTGTCGATCCAGCTCTTGTCCACATTGGCCGCCGTACGGATCGTCGCCCCGCCGGTCACCACGCCCGGGAAGGTCAGCCCGACCGGACCTGTCCAGCCGAAGTGGTCGACGACCTCCTTGACGCCGTCCGCCACCCCGTCGGGCGTCGCCGGCTGAGGGGTGAGCACCTTGAAGCGCTCCTCGACGAGGTCGCCCCTGTCGAGATCCACAGGGGCGCCCTTGATTCCGGACCCGCCGATGTCCACACCGAAGATCTGCATGGCTCTACGCTACGACGAACGACTGACAGTCACGCCGGCGAGGTGCCGGTGCGTTCCGCGATGAGGGCCGCGGCCTCCTCGCGCAGATCCCGGCGCAGCTCCTTCGGCAGAGAGAAGGTGATCGACTCCTCGGCCGCCTTCACCAGCTCGACATCGCCGTAGCCGCGCTGGGCGAGCCACTCCAGGACCTCCTCGACGAGGACCTCCGGGACGGAGGCGCCGGAGGTGACGCCGACCGTGGTGACGCCCTCCAGCCAGGCCTCGTCGATCTCGCTCGCGAAGTCCACCAGGTAGGCCTCGCGGGAGCCCGCGAGCTTGGCGACCTCGACCAGCCGCTTGGAGTTGGAGGAGTTGCGCGAGCCGACCACGATGACCAGTTCGGCCTCGGCGCCCATCTGCTTCACCGCGAGCTGGCGGTTCTGGGTGGCGTAGCAGATGTCGTCGCTGGGCGGGGAGATGAGCTGGGGGAACTTCTCCTTGAGGGCGTCGACGGTCTCCATCGTCTCGTCGACGCTCAGCGTGGTCTGGGACAGCCACACGACCTTCGACTCGTCGCGGACCTCGACCTTGGCGACGTCCTCGGGGCCGTCGACGAGCTGGATGTGCTCGGGGGCCTCGCCGGAGGTGCCGATGACCTCCTCGTGGCCCTCGTGGCCGATCAGGAGGATGTCGTAGTCCTCGCTCGCGAAGCGGACCGCTTCCTTGTGCACCTTGGTGACGAGCGGGCAGGTGGCGTCGATGGTGGCGAGCCGGCCGCGGGCGGCCTCCTCGTGGACGACGGGGGCGACGCCGTGCGCCGAGAACATCACGATGTTGCCGGGCGGGACCTCCTCGGTCCGCTCGACGAAGACGGCGCCCTTGCGCTCCAGGGTCTGCACGACGTACTTGTTGTGCACGATCTCGTGCCGGACGTAGACGGGGGCCCCGTACTGCTCCAGGGCTTTCTCGACGGCGATCACGGCGCGGTCCACACCCGCGCAGTAGCCCCGGGGGGCGGCGAGCAGGACACGGCGGCCAGGCGAAGCAGTCATGCGTCCCATCGTAAGGCCGCGTTCGGCGGGTCAAAGATCGCGCCGGGCAGGACAGCTCCGGACACTTGCGGCATGTCCGACATCGGTACGGCCTCCTCGGCCGAGGCGGAACCATCCGGTCTGCGGCGCAGCCTCGGCTTCCGGGACCTGGTGGTCTACGGGCTGCTGTTCATCGCGCCCATGGCCCCGGTCGGCGTGTTCGGCACGCTGGACGCCAGGTCGCACGGGGCGGTCGCGCTGGTCTATCTCGTCGCCACGGTGGCGATGGCGTTCACCGCATTCAGCTACGCCCAGATGGTGCGGGTGGTCCCCCAGGCGGGTTCGGTGTTCGCCTACGCGCGGGCGGGGCTCGGGCCGCGGGCGGGGTTCATCGCGGGCTGGATGGCGATGCTGGACTACCTGCTGATTCCCGCGGTCGCCTACCTCTTCTCCGGGATCGCCATGGAGGCGCTGGTCCCGGAGGTCTCGCGCTGGGTGTGGACGGCGATCGCGGTGGTCGTGACGACGCTGCTGAACCTGTGGGGCGTACGGCCCGCGGCCCGCGTGGGCTTTCTGGTGCTGGCCCTGGAGATCGTGGTCCTGCTGGTCTTCGTGGTGTCGGCGGTCGTGGTCCTCGCGCGGGACGGCGCCGAGCGGGGGTGGCTGTCGCCGCTGTCCGGGGACGGCACGCAGGGCGCCTTCGCGCTGTCGGCGGTGCTCGGGGCGGTGTCGATCGCGGTCCTGTCCTACCTCGGCTTCGACGCCATCGCCTCCTTCGCGGAGGAGGTCACCGGCGGTTCGCGGAAGGTGGCGCGGGCGGTCCTGTTCTGCCTGGCGCTCGCGGGCATCCTCTTCATGGCGCAGACCTACCTGGTGGCGTTGCTGGAACCCACGTCCTCCGCACAGCTGGCCGCCGAGCCGGCCAAGCAGGGCTCGGCCTTCTACGACGCCGTCGACGCATCGGTCGGGACCTGGCTGCACGATCTGGTGGCGGCGAGCAAGGCGATCGGCGCCGCGTTCGCCGCGCTGGCCGGACAGGCGGCGGCCGGCCGTCTCCTGTTCGCGATGGGCCGCGCCGGGCGCCTGCCCCGCGTGCTGGCGAGGACGGACACGGGGGTTCCCCGGCCGGCCCTGCTCTGCGCGGCCGCGGTCACCCTGGCCGCGGCGCTCTGGGCGGCCCGCCGCGACGACGGCATGGATCACCTCGTCTCGGTGGTCGACATCGGCGCCCTCACCGCCTTCACGCTGCTGCACGCGAGCGTGGTGGGCTGGTTCGCGGTGCGCCGCCGCGCGGGGCTGGTGATCTGGTGGCGGCATGTGCTGATGCCGGTGGCGGGCGCGGCCATCACGATCACGGTGATCGTGGAGGCGTCGGGTGCGGCTCAGGTGGTGGGGGCGGTGTGGCTGGGGGTGGGGGTTGTGGTGCTGGGGGCGCAGCGGGGGCGGGAGTCGAAGGGGGTGGGGTGAGCGCCGGGTGGAGCCCGGGCAGCGCCGCCGCACACCGCACTTCGCCGCCGCACTCACGACGACGATTCGATGTCGGTGCCTGCGGTTACGCTCACGGACATGGCTGCTAACACGTCCGCGGACTCCCCGCTGCCCGTCGGTGAGGTGTCGCGGCTCATCGGCGGGTGGATCGACCGGCTCGGGGCGGTGTGGGTCGAGGGGCAGATCACCCAGCTCTCCCGCCGGCCGGGCGCCGGGGTGGTGTTCCTGACGCTGCGGGACCCGTCGTACGACATCTCCGTGAGCGTCACCTGTTTCCGGCAGGTCTTCGACGCGGTGGCGGACGTGGTGAGCGAGGGCGCGCGGGTCGTCGTCCTGGCGAAGCCCGAGTGGTACGCCCCGCGCGGGCAGTTGTCGCTGCGGGCCACCGAGATAAAGCCGGTCGGGGTCGGCGAGCTGCTCGCGCGGCTGGAGCAGCTGAAGAAGGCGCTGGCGGCCGAGGGGCTGTTCGCGGCGGAGCGCAAGAAGCCGCTGCCGTTCCTGCCGCAGCTCGTGGGGCTGGTGTGCGGCCGGGCCTCGGCCGCGGAGCGGGACGTCATGGAGAACGCCCGGCACCGCTGGCCCGCCGTCCGTTTCGAGGTGCGCAATGTCGCCGTGCAGGGCGTGCACGCGGTGCCGCAGGTCGTGCAGGCGGTGAAGGAACTCGACGAGATCGACGACGTCGACGTGATCATCGTGGCCCGCGGCGGGGGCAGCGTGGAGGACCTGCTGCCGTTCTCCGACGAGCAGTTGGTGCGCACGGTCGCCGCGTGCCGTACGCCGGTGGTCTCCGCGATCGGGCACGAGCCCGACAACCCCCTCCTCGACCACGTCGCCGACCTGCGCGCGTCCACGCCCACCGACGCCGCCAAGAAGGTCGTACCGGACGTGGGCGAGGAGTACGAGCGGGCGCGGATGCTGCAGGGGCGGGCCCGGCGCTGTGTCGCGGCCTACCTCGAGCGGGAGGAGCGCGGGCTGGCCAATGCGCTGGGCCGGCCGTCGATGGAGGACCCGCACCGGATGATCGACGAGCGCGCCGATCATGTCGCGGCCCTGCTGGACCGCGGCCGCCGCACCCTCGGCCACCTCCTGGACCGCGCCGACTCCGAGCTGACGCACACGCACGCGCGCGTGGTGGCCCTGTCCCCGGCGGCGACCCTGAAGCGGGGGTACGCCGTGCTGCAGAAGGCGGACGGGCATGTGGTCCGGGATCCGGACGAGGTCGGCGGCGACGAGGTGCTGCGGGCGCGGGTCTCCGCGGGTGAGTTCACTGTCCGAGTCGATGCTTAGGGTGAGTGCATGACCAGCAAGGTGGATGAGGCGCTCGGCTACGAGCAGGCGCGGGACGAGCTGATCGAGGTCGTACGGCGGCTGGAGGCGGGCGGCACGACGCTCGAGGAGTCCCTGGCGCTGTGGGAGCGCGGGGAGGAGCTGGCCAAGGTGTGCCGGCGCTGGCTGGACGGCGCGCGGGCCAGGCTGGACGCGGCACTGGCTGCGGAGGAGGAGGCGGCGCCAGAGGGCGAGTGAGTCACCCCTGATCCTGCGAAGGTGAGTCACCCCTGATCGTGCGAATGTGAGCACCCGTGATCCTGTGAAGCGGATCACCCTCCTCCCGTTTTTGTTGAACGTTGAACTTCACTCGCATATGGTTGACGTGTCAGCCGATCCGGCGCCCGGATCCGACGTACACCCCGAGAAGGTTCACCCATGTCTCTCGTTCTTGACCCCGCCGCCCAGGACCTGCTGTTCCGCGAGGCCCGCACCGCGAACACCTTCACCGACGAGCCGGTGACCGACGAGCAGGTCCAGGCGATCTACGACCTGGTCAAGTACGGCCCCACCGCCTTCAACCAGTCGCCGCTGCGCGTCACCCTGGTCCGCTCCCCCGAGGCCCGCGAGCGCCTGGTGCAGCACCTGGCCGAGGGCAACCAGGCCAAGACCGCCGCCGCCCCGCTGGTCGCGATCCTCTCCGCGGACAACGAGTTCCACGAGGAACTGCCCTCGCTCTTCCCGCACTTCCCGGCAGCCAAGGACGCCTTCTTCGCCGAGCGCCCGGTCCGCGAGGGCTCCGCCACGCTGAACGCCGCCCTCCAGGCCGCGTACTTCATCATCGGCGTCCGCGCCGCCGGCCTGGCCGCCGGCCCCATGACCGGTCTGGACTTCGAGGGCGTCCGCAAGGAGTTCCTGGACGACGACCACACCCCGCTGATGGTGGTCAACATCGGCAAGCCGGGCCCCGACGCCTGGTTCCCGCGCTCCCCGCGGCTGTCCTACGACGAGGTCGTCACGACCGTCTGAGCGGCCCCCCACTGAGCGGCACCCATGACAAAGGCCCCCGGCAGCACGCCGGGGGCCTTCGTGATTGCGTGTGCGGCCGGGCCTACTCCGCCTTCAGCGCACCCGCCATCTCCGCCAGTTGCGCGAACGAGCCCGTGCCCGCCACGACCGTCGTCGCCCCGTCCTCCTGCAGCACGAGCGCGTCGTAGCGGCCGCCGGTCCAGCGGGTCCACGTCGTGCCGTCGACCTCCTGGGTGGCCTTCGTCGCACGGGCGCCCTGGGTGGCGTCGTCGAGGAACGGCTTCACCTTCCGCGCCGCCGACTGCCGGATCTGGACGTACTCACCGTCCGGGGCGTGGAAGCCGAGGTGCCAGGCGTCGGACTCGTCGCCCCGGAACCGCACCGAGGTCGCCTTCCACTCCTTGGCCAGCCCCTCGGGGGCGACCACGGGGTAGGACGCCGCGCGGCGCGCGGTGAGCAGCTCCACCCGGTAGTCGACCCGCTTGAGGTCCGGGGCGGACTCCTCGTGCGGGATGAAGAGGTACACGACCCCCGCCGCCAGGATGGTCACCGCGAGGGAGAGGACCATGTTGCGGACCGACTTCTGCTTAGCGTTCGTACCTGCCACGCCCCTATCGTCGCAGGTGCCCGGTCCGCTCATCCGTGGGGCCCCCTGCTCATTCTGCAGGCCTGACGATAGAGTCGTGGCCATCACCCTCATCCGGCCGTCGTCGTATCAGAAAGGTGCGCTCCGATGACCGAACATCATCACTTGCCGTCCGAGCTCGATGTCCCCTCCGAGGCCCCCGATCGCAACCTCGCCCTGGAACTCGTCCGGGTCACCGAAGCAGCCGCCATGGCCGCGGGCCGCTGGGTCGGGCGCGGTGACAAGAACGGCGCCGACGGTGCCGCGGTGCGCGCGATGCGGACCCTCGTCTCCACCGTCTCGATGAACGGCGTCGTCGTCATCGGTGAGGGCGAGAAGGACGAGGCGCCGATGCTCTTCAACGGGGAACGGGTCGGCGACGGCACCGGACCCGAGGTGGACATCGCCGTCGACCCGATCGACGGCACCACGCTGACCGCCAAGGGCATGCCGAACGCGATCGCCGTCCTCGCGGCCACCGAGCGCGGGGCGATGTTCGACCCGTCGGCCGTGTTCTACATGGACAAGCTGGTCACCGGGCCCGAGGCCGCCGACTTCGTCGACATCAACGCGCCGGTGTCGGTGAACATCCGCCGGGTCGCCAAGGCGAAGCGGTCCACGCCGGAGGACGTCACCGTGGTCATCCTCGACCGGCCCCGGCACGAGGGGATCATCAAGGAGATCCGGGACGCCGGCGCGCGCATCAAGCTGATCTCCGACGGTGACGTCGCGGCTTCGATCTACGCCCTGCGCGAGGGCACCGGCGTCGACATGCTCCTCGGCATCGGCGGTACGCCGGAGGGGATCATCTCGGCCTGTGCCGTGAAGTGCCTCGGCGGCACCATCCAGGGCAAGTTGTGGCCGAAGGACGACGAGGAGCGGCAGCGGGCGATCGACGCCGGGCACGACCTCGACCGGGTGCTGACGACCGAGGACCTCGTCCAGGGTGAGAACGTGTTCTTCGTCGCCACCGGCATCACCGACGGTGAGCTGCTGCGGGGTGTGCGGTACCGGGCGGACTCCGCGGTCACCGAGTCGATCGTGATGCGGTCGAAGTCGGGGACGGTGCGGCGGATCGACTCCGAGCACCGGCTGAGCAAGCTGCGGGCGTACAGCGCGATCGACTTCGACCGGGCCAAGTAGGCGGAAGCAGCGGGCCGATCAGCGGCCAATGGGCGCCCCCGGTGCGGAGGGGGCGCCTTTTCTCCGCCTGTGCGTCTCAGCCCGCCTGCGCTATGCGGCCCGTCGTCCTCGCGGCCTTCTTCAGCTCCAGGTCGCGGCGCCTGCGGCGAGCCAGGACCACTCGGCGCTCCGCCGCGGTGAGGCCGCCCCAGACCCCGTAGGGCTCGGGCTGCAGGAGGGCGTGTTCGCGGCATTCGACCATCACCGGGCAGCGTGCGCAGACCCGCTTGGCCGCCTCCTCGCGGGAGAGCCGAGCCGCGGTGGGCTCCTTGGAGGGAGCGAAGAACAGGCCGGCCTCGTCGCGTCGGCACACCGCCTCGGTGTGCCAGGGCGCGTCTTGGTCCCTGTCTTGCACTGGCACCCGCTGAGCCGGGACGGCAGCGACATGCAGGGACGAATGCGGCGGTTGCAGCACGGTCTACTCCTGACGACGGCTTCGCGAGCGAGAGACGATGCAGCAAGGTCTACCCGCTGTGCGCGCGCCTATGCAGTCAGTTCCGAAGCGCTGGATTCCGGCGCTCGCGCGTGGCCGGATGAGCGGACCGAATGTTTTCGGTTCGCCCCGGATTCGCATCTGTCAATGATTCAGATGCTTGCGCAAACTCTTCTCGACCTTGGCATGGACCCGGTCGAGGATGTCGGTCACCAGCTTGCCGCGCCGGGGCCTGGCCTCGATGCTGCCCAGTACGGCCCACCCGTCCACGTAGACCACGGGCGCCGCCGCGTCCTCCGCGTCCAGGGTGTCCACCTCGAAGCTGCCGAGGACACCGCCGCCGGTGCCGCGCAGCGACACGTTCTCCGGGACGCGGACCTCGACGCTGCCGAAGACCGAGACCGCCTTCACGACGACCTGCTGGTACTCGAAGAGCGCCTCGCTGAGGTCTATCTCCACGCTCCCGAAGACCGCGTACGCGTGGATCCGGCGCCCGGCACGCCAACGGCCCTTGCGGACGGCGCTGCTGAAGATCGCGATCGCGGTGTCGTCGGGGTCGGTGGGGAGGTTCGCGGGGCGGCTCGGGATGAGGCCGTACGACGCCGCCGGCCGGGGACCATGGGCGGCGGGCAGATCCTTGATGAAGACCTCCAGCTCACCCACCGTCTTGGCGGCCAGCACCCCCTCCACCCGCTCGCTGTGCTCCTCGGCGGTGAGGCGGCCCTCGGCGAGTGCCTCGCGGAGGATGTCCGCGATCCGGTCGCGGTCGGCGTCGGAGGCACGGAGCTCGGCGGCGGCAGCGGGCGCGGTCTGCTTCTGAAGGTCCACGAGAGAAGCGTACCCACACACGATAGATCGCGATAGCCCCCCGTTCCCGGCCGAACTGAGCCTTACCTCACAAGCCCGCCTCCGGCGGCAGGTCCTACCCTGGTGGGCGCTGACCGATGGAGGTCGGCCGCCGCATCTGTCGAGTGAGGAATGGGCGACATGCCTGAGTTCGCGTACACCGATCTGCTCCCCATGGGAGAGGACACCACCCCGTACCGGCTGGTGACCTCCGAGGGTGTCTCCACCTTCGAGGCCGACGGGCGGACGTTCCTCAAGGTCGAGCCGGAGGCGCTGCGCAAGCTCGCCGCGGAGGCCATCCACGACATCCAGCACTACCTGCGCCCCGCGCACCTGGCGCAGCTGCGGCGGATCATCGACGACCCCGAGGCGTCGAGCAACGACAAGTTCGTCGCCCTGGACCTGCTGAAGAACGCGAACATCGCGGCGGCGGGCGTGCTGCCGATGTGCCAGGACACCGGCACGGCGATCGTGATGGGCAAGCGCGGGCAGAACGTGCTGACCGAGGGCGGGGACGAGGAGGCCCTCTCGCGCGGCATCCACGACGCGTACCTGAACCTCAACCTGCGCTACTCGCAGATGGCCCCGCTGACCATGTGGGAGGAGAAGAACACCGGCTCCAACCTCCCCGCGCAGATCGAGCTGTACGCCACCGACGGCGGCGCCTACAAGTTCCTCTTCATGGCGAAGGGCGGCGGCTCCGCCAACAAGTCCTTCCTCTACCAGGAGACGAAGGCCGTCCTGAACGAGGCCTCCATGATGAAGTTCCTGGAGGAGAAGATCCGTTCGCTCGGTACGGCCGCCTGCCCGCCGTACCACCTGGCGATCGTCGTCGGCGGCACGTCCGCCGAGTACGCGCTGAAGACCGCCAAGTACGCCTCCGCGCACTACCTGGACGAGATCCCGGCCGAGGGCTCGCCGCTCGGGCACGGGTTCCGGGACAAGGAGCTGGAGGAGAAGGTCTTCGAGCTGACGCAGAAGATCGGGATCGGCGCGCAGTTCGGCGGCAAGTACTTCTGCCACGACGTGCGCGTGGTCCGGCTGCCGCGGCACGGCGCCTCCTGCCCGGTCGCCATCGCCGTGTCCTGCTCCGCCGACCGGCAGGCCGTCGCGAAGATCACCGCCGAGGGCGTCTTCCTGGAGCAGCTGGAGACCGACCCGGCGCGCTTCCTGCCGGACACGACGGACGAGCACCTCGACGACTCGGCGGACGTCGTGAAGATCGACCTGAACCAGCCGATGGAGACGATCCTCGCGGAGCTCACCAAGTACCCGGTGAAGACCCGGCTCTCGCTCACCGGCCCGCTGGTCGTGGCCCGCGACATCGCACACGCCAAGATCAAGGAGCGGCTGGACGCGGGCGAGGAGATGCCGCAGTACCTGAAGGACCACCCGGTGTACTACGCGGGCCCGGCGAAGACGCCCGAGGGCTACGCGTCCGGTTCCTTCGGGCCCACGACGGCCGGCCGCATGGACTCCTACGTCGAGCAGCTCCAGGCCGCGGGCGGCTCGAAGGTGATGCTGGCCAAGGGCAACCGCAGCAAGCAGGTCACCGACGCGTGCGGCACCCACGGCGGCTTCTACCTCGGCTCCATCGGCGGCCCGGCGGCCCGGCTCGCCCAGGACTGCATCAAGAAGGTCGAGGTCGTCGAGTACGAGGAGCTCGGCATGGAGGCGGTCTGGAAGATCGAGGTCGAGGACTTCCCGGCGTTCATCGTGGTGGACGACAAGGGCAACGACTTCTTCCAGGACCCGGCCCCGGCCCCGACCTTCACGTCGATCCCGGTACGGGGTCCGGGACTGGCGTAACCGCCTGAGCGACGGCTCTCCGGCGAGGGGAGCCGTCGCTCAGCCCAGGTCGAAGTCCAGTCGCTGGTAGTCCCCGTCGTCGGTGAACCGGATCTCGCCGCTCGCGCCGCGGTAGTCGCCGGTTCCGCCGGTGACGGAGGCGTCGAAGGCGGGCAGCTCGGCCGACTCGTCCAGCGGGACCGTCATGAGCACCTGTGCGGTGATCTGGCCGCCGGACAGCACGAAGGTGCCGAGGCACTGGATGTCCATGGGGTTGCCGGTGCGCACCACCGTGCAGGCGACGCCGTCCCGGCCCACCTTGTCGCCGCCCTTGTCCCGGTAGAGGTCGTCGGCGAAGGAGAAGGTGTCGCCGACCTCGGGCGCCTGCTGCTGCTCCTCCTCGTCGCCCGCGACCTCCCGGGCGTACAGGGTGAAGTCGTCCTCCTGCGCGGCCGCAGGGGCCGCCATGACCAGGGCGGTCGCCGCCGCCAGACCGGCGCCGAGCGCGCCGAGCGTCCTGAAGCTGCGGAGCATGTCCTGCCTCCTGTGGGGTGACGGTCCCCCTGCGTGCCTTCATTGTCCGCCCCCGCCCCGCCCCCCGCGCGCGCTGTGACGATCAGCGCCGACGGGGAACAGGTGACATGTCCGGGACGCTGTGCCAGGTGGAGGTGATCGGCAGTGGCCGACGAAGAGCAGAGCTATCGCATCGAGCACGACTCCATGGGCGAGGTCCGGGTGCCCGCGCACGCCAAGTGGCGGGCCCAGACCCAGCGTGCCGTGGAGAACTTCCCGGTGTCCGGGCAGCGGATCGAGCGGGCGCACATCGAGGCGCTGGCGCGGATCAAGGGCGCCGCGGCGAAGGTGAACGCCGACTTGGGCGTGGTCGACAAGGACGTGGCCGAGGCGATCCGGTGGGCCGCCGCCGAGGTCGCGGACGGGAAGTGGGACGAGCACTTCCCCGTCGACGTGTTCCAGACCGGCTCCGGCACCTCGTCCAACATGAACACCAACGAGGTCATCGCCACGCTCGCGAGCGAACGGCTCGGCCGGGACGTACACCCCAATGACCATGTGAACGCCTCGCAGTCGTCCAACGACGTCTTCCCCTCCTCCCTCCACATCGCCGCCACCGCCGCCGTCACCCGCGATCTCATCCCCGCGCTCCGGCACCTCGGCGACTCCCTCGGCCGCAAGGCGGAGGAGTTCGCGGACGTCGTGAAGTCCGGGCGCACCCATCTCATGGACGCCACGCCGGTCACGCTGGGGCAGGAGTTCGGCGGGTACGCCGCCCAGGTCCGGTACGGGATCGAGCGGCTGGAGGCCTCCCTCCCCCGGCTCGCCGAGCTGCCGCTGGGCGGCACCGCCGTCGGCACCGGCATCAACACCCCGCCCGGTTTCTCCGCCGCCGTCATCGAGGAGGTCGCCCGGGCCACCGGGCTGCCGCTGACCGAGGCGCGCGACCACTTCGAGGCGCAGGGCGCGCGGGACGGCGTCGTGGAGATCAGCGGGCAGCTGCGGACCATCGCGGTCGGGCTGACGAAGATCGCCAATGATCTGCGGTGGATGGCCTCCGGGCCGCGCACCGGGCTCGCGGAGATCTCGCTGCCCGATCTCCAGCCCGGTTCCTCGATCATGCCGGGGAAGGTCAATCCGGTCATTCCGGAGGCGGTGCTGATGGTCGCCGCGCAGGTCACCGGGAACGATGCCACCGTCGCCACCGCCGGGGCCGCCGGCAACTTCGAGCTCAACGTGATGCTCCCGGTCATCGCGAAGAACGTCCTGGAATCGATCCGGCTGCTCGCCAACGTCTCCCGGCTGCTCGCCGACCGGACGGTCGACGGCATCGTCGCGCACCGTGAACGGGCCCGCGAGTACGCCGAGTCGTCACCCTCCGTGGTCACACCGCTGAACAAGTACATCGGGTACGAGGAAGCCGCCAAGGTGGCCAAGAAGGCGCTCGCGCAGCGCCGGACGATCCGTCAAGTCGTGCTGGAGAGCGGGTATGTGGAGCGCGGCGACCTGACCCTCGCTGAGCTGGACGAAGCCCTGGATGTCCTGCGGATGACGCGCCCGTGACGATCGGCGCCGGGCGCGCGGGGCGTGACGTTCGCCGCAGCGACGGCAGTCGGTGACACCTACTATCTGTGCATGGCGGACGGTGGAGCGATGACGACGGCGGAAGCGGGCGGCGCGACGGCGCACTGGGCGCCCGGCAGTCACATTCTGTGGCGGTACCGGGAGAACGGCGGCGCGCGCTTCCACATCGTGCGTCCGGTCACCGTCGTCCGGGACGACCCGGAACTGCTCGCCGTCTGGCTGGCGCCCGGGACCGAGTGCCTCAAGCCGGCGCTCGCGGACGGCACCCCCGTGCACGAGGAGCCCCTGCGGTCGCGCTACACCAAGCCGCGCACGGTGCAGCGGGACCGCTGGTTCGGCACCGGGGTGCTGAAACTGGCCGGGCCCGGGCAGCCGTGGTCGGTGTGGCTGTTCTGGGACGCGGGCTGGCGGTTCAAGAACTGGTACGTGAACCTGGAGGAGCCGCTGGTCCGCCGGCCGGACGGGGTGGACTCCGAGGACCACTTCCTGGACATCTGTGTGTACCCTGACCGGACTTGGGGCTGGCGCGACGAGGACGAGTTCGCGCAGGCCCAGCAGGACGGCCTGATGGACGCCCGCACCGCCGAACGGGTCCGGGAGGCCGGGCGTTCCGCGGTGGAGGTGATCCGCGCCTGGGGGTCACCGTTCTCGGACGGCTGGCAGCACTGGCGCCCGAACCCGTCCTGGGCTGTACCGTCACTGCCGGAGGAGATCCCGGGAGAACCGCCGCGAGCACTGCCGGAGGACGCAGGCCGTACGCCCGCGCACATGTCCTCATGAGACCCTTGATGCGCCCCCGGGCATGAAACGTAGGATCGTCCTCCGCAAGGGCGCGCGGAGGCAACCACCGGAGCGTGCACTGGGCTTGACCGATCGTCACCGAGGGGCGGCTGGACGTGAGCGAGGGGTACGAGGGCAACACCGGGACGGGCGGCGCACAGCCCGCCGGTGGCACAGGAACTGCCTCTGGCCACGCGGGAATTCCGTTCCTGGGGCAGGTATTGCGGGTATCGGGACTTCGGCGGGACGAACAACACGCCCCGGACGGATGGATGCGACACGCGTGACGGAGCAGCCGACCTCGTTCGAGCGCCCCCTGGGCGCCGACCCCGCGGACCCCCGCGGGGCGCTCCTGCGTACCCCGACCCCGTCCCGCGCGCCCGGCGCCGCCGCGTTACCGGCGCAGGCGCGCACCGGTGAACCGCCCTCCACCCCGGGCACCACCGCCCCGTCCGGCAACGACAAGGCCCCCGTGAGCAACGGTCCCGAGCATGCGCAGCCCTCCGCCGCCGCGGAGGCCGACACCCACCGCCCCCGGCCGGTCCCGGAGGGCATCCCGGCCCAGCCGAGCACCGCGCCCGCCCCGGAGGAGCGCCGCAGCGGGCAGGGAGTGGCGCCCGGCCGTCCGACGCCGATGCGGCGGGACGGGGACCGGCTGCGGTTCGTGGGGGCCGCGACGCGGCGGATCGCCCGCGGCATCGACCTCGACGAGATCGTGATGGGGCTGTGCCGGGCGACCGTGCCGACGTTCTCCGACGCGATCCTCGTCTATCTCCGCGACCCGCTGCCGGTCGGCGACGAGCGGCCCACCGGGCCCGTCGTGCTGCGGCTGCGCCGCACCGACCGAATACCGGAGGAGCGGGACACCGACGGCGGCTTCCTGCCCGCGCAGGGCGCGCCGGAGCCGACCGAGCTGGCCGAACTGTCCGCCGTGACCGCCGAGTTGTGCGAGGTGCGGCCCGGTGGCGCGCTCGCCGAGGTGCTGCGCGGGGTCCGTCCGGTCTTCGCCGACGCGCCCGCCGCCAGCGCCGCGCTGCCCGAACTCCTGGGTGATGACGGGGACTTGGTGGTGCCCTCCGGCCAGCGCGCGATCCTCGCGCCGCTGCGCGGCAGGCGCCGGGTGATCGGCGCCGCGATCTTCCTGCGCCGCCCCGAGCGCATCGCCTTCGAGGCGGACGACCTCCTGGTCGCCGCCCAACTGGCCACGCACAGCGCGCTCGGCATCGACAAGGCGGTGCTGTACGGCCGTGAGGCGTACATCGCCGACGAGCTCCAGCGCACGATGCTGCCCGAAACCCTCCCCCGGCCGACCGGGGTACGGCTCGCGTCCCGCTATCTGCCGGCCGCCGAGACCGCGCGGGTGGGCGGCGACTGGTACGACGCGATCCCGCTGCCGGGCAGCCGGGTGGCGCTGGTGGTGGGCGATGTCATGGGCCACTCCATGACATCCGCCGCGATCATGGGGCAGTTGCGGACGACGGCCCAGACGCTCGCGGGCCTGGACCTGCCGCCGCAGGAGGTGCTGCACCACCTCGACGAGCAGGCCCAGCGGCTCGGCACGGACCGCATGGCGACCTGTCTGTACGCCGTGTACGACCCGGTCGCGCACCGCATCACGATCGCCAACGCCGGTCATCCGCCGCCGGTCCTGCTGCATCTGGGCGGCCGGGCCGAGGTGCTGCGGGTGCCGCCGGGCGCCCCGATCGGGGTCGGCGGGGTCGACTTCGAGGCCGTGGAGCTGGACGCGCCGGCCGGCGCCACCCTGCTGCTGTACACCGACGGCCTGGTGGAGTCGCGGCTGCGGGACGTGTGGACCGGCATAGAGCAACTGCGCGAGAAGCTCGCCGCGACCGCCCAGCTGACCGGGCCGGATCATCCGCCGCCGCTGGAGGCGCTGTGCGACGAGGTGCTGGACATGCTCGGTCCCGGTGACCGGGACGACGACATCGCCCTGCTCGCAGCCCGCTTCGACGGGATCGCGCCCAGCGACGTGGCGTACTGGTACCTGGAGCCGGAGGACGCGGCGCCCGGGCGGGCGCGGCGGCTGGCCCGGCGTGCGCTGTCCCGGTGGGGGATGGAGGACATGTCCGACTCGGTCGAGCTGCTGGTGAGCGAGGTCGTCACCAACGCGGTGCGGTACACCTCCCGGCCGGTCACACTGCGGCTGCTGCGCACGGACGTGCTGCGGTGCGAGGTGGGCGACGACGTGCCGCAGCTGCCCCGGCTCCGGCAGGCCCGGGCGACGGACGAGGGCGGCCGGGGCCTGTACCTCGTCAACAAGCTGGCGCGGCGGTGGGGGGCCACACGGCTCAGCACCGGCAAGGTGGTGTGGTTCGAGCTCAATCGCGGCTGAGTGCCGCGGACGGAACGACGAAGGGCGCCCGGTGCGGACCACCGGGCGCCCTTTCGCTATCGGTCGTCCTCGTTCGGATCCACCGGATCCTCGGGGATCTCGTCCGTCGGCGGTGTCGTCGTCGCCGGCGGGTCCGTCGTGGGCTCGTCCGTCGGTTCGTCCGTCGTCGGGGTGCCGGTCGGCGTCTGCGTCGGGGTCTTCGACGGGGCCTGGGTGGTCGGAGCCTTGGTGGTGGGCTCCTGGGTCGGGGTGCGGCTCGGCTCCGGCGTCGGCGTCGGCGTCCAGGTCGGCTCCACCGCGGCGCCCTGGTCGGTGTCGAGGTCGAACTCGGCGTCCGTGTCCGTCACGCCGAAGGTGTACGCCGCCCAGATCGACGCCGGCAGGCCACCGCCGTTGACCCGGCCGGTGCCCGGCAGGGTGCCCGTCGCGCCCTTCATGTTGACCTGGTCGCCCGACTTGGCGTCCTCGCCGAACATGCCGACCGCGGTCACCAGGTCCGGCGTGTAGCCGGTGAACCAGGCCGACCTGCCGAAGTCCGACGTACCCGTCTTGCCCGCGACCTGCTGGCCGTCCCGGGCCGGGTTGTCCCGCACCGAGCGCCGGGCCGTACCGTCGTCGACCACACCGGTGAGCACCGAGGTCACGGTGTCCGCGGCCTCGCGGCTGATGACCTGCTCGCCGATCGCGTCGGGCATCTCGACGGTGCGGTTCTGCTGCTCGGCCGACTTGATCAGGGTCGGGGTGACCTGCTTGCCGTGGTTGTCGAGGGTGGCGTAGACCCCGGCCATCTGGAGCGGGCTGGCGCCCATGGTGCCGAGCGTCTGCGCGGGCACCGCCTGGAGGTCCTCGTCCATGCCGAGGTCGGCGGCGGTGTCCATCACCTCGGCCATGCCGACGTCCACGCCCATCTGCGCGAACACCGAGTTGACGGACTTGTTCATGGCGGTCTGCACGGTGACGTCGCCGTAGTCGACGTCGTCCTCGTTCGGCGGGGCGAAGCCGACCTTCTTGCCGTTCGCGTCCACCACCGGCCGCTTGCTGGTGCCGTCGTAGACCGTGCTCGCGCCGATCGTCTCGCCGTCCTGGTTCTTCGCCCCGTTCTCCAGGGCCGCGGCGAGGATGACCGGCTTGAACGTCGACGCGGGCTGGTAGTCGTTCCGGGTGGCGTTGGAGCGGTAGTGCTTGAAGTAGTCCTCGCCGCCGTACAGGGCGACGATCTTGCCCGTCTTGGGGTCGACGGAGACGGCGCCCGCCTGGATGTCCGCGTCGACGGGGCGTTCCTTCGGGTCCAGCTTGCTGGTGAGCTCGGTCTCGACCGCCTCCTCCAGCCGCGCCTGCCGCTTGCGGTCGATGTTCAGGGTGATGGTCCACCCCTGGCTCTTGACCTGGGTCTCGGCCTCGGAGCGGGAGAGGCCCTCCTGCTTCATCAGCTGCTCTTCGAGCTGGCTGTTGGCGAGCTCGACGAGGTAGCCCTTCTGGCCCTCCAGGCCCGCGGCGGCCTTGGGCTCCTTGGGCACCGGGAACTTCATCGACCCGCGGTCGGCGGAGTTCAGCCAGCCCTCCTCGACCATGTTGTCGAGGACGTAGTCCCAGCGGGCCCTGACGAGGTCCTTGCCGGTCTCGGAGGCGACCGCCCAGTCGTACTGGCTCGGCGCCTGGAGCAGGGCCGCCAGATACGCGCCCTGCTCGACGCTGAGCTTCTCGGCGTCGACCCGGTAGTAGGCCTGCGCGGCGGCCTGGATGCCGTAGGCGTTGCGGCCGAAGTAGCTGGTGTTGAGGTAGCCCGCGAGGATCTCGTCCTTCGACATCTGGCGGTCCACCTTCAGGGAGATGACCAGTTCCCGCAGCTTGCGGGTGACGGTCTGCTCCTGGGTGAGGTAGTAGTTCTTGACGTACTGCTGGGTGATCGTGGAGCCGCCCTGGGCGCCCTTGCCGCTGACCGTGTTGATCAAGCCGCGGGCGGTGCCCTTGAAGTCGACGCCGGAGTCCTTGTAGAAGGACTTGTTCTCGGCGGCGACGAAGGCGTTGCGGATCTCCTCGGGCACCTTGGACAGGTCGACGATCTCGCGGTTGACCTTGCCGTCACGGGCGAGGACCGTGCCGTCGCTGTACTTGTAGACGTTGCTCTGCAGCCTGGCGGCGGCGTTGCCCTGGGGCACCTGCACCATCATGTACAGCACCACGAAGCCGCCGATGCCGAGCAGGAACAGCCCCAGGAACGTGCCGAGGATCTTCTTCCAGGTGAAGAACCGGCGTATGCCGCCGGCGCCCGCCGGGCCGGACGAGCGGCGACGCCTGGGCGCCGCGCGGCGGCCACCGCGCTGCCGTGCTCGTCTCTCTTCCGCTCGTCCCATGAGTCCGATCCGCTCCGCTTCGCTCTCGTGTGCACCGATGCCACACAGGTTCGCCGCTCAGGTCAGCTCAGAAAGCTAACACCGGGAGATGTGACAAAGGGACGCCGATCCTGTCTTTTACGGACGTGACAATCAGCACCCACCCCTATGGAACCGACCGCTGAGAGGTGCGCAGGGTTGCCTGACTGGGCTAAAGTGATATCACTTAGCTAGATGGAAGCTAAGCAACGCGCAGAAACGGGGGACCCTCCATGCCCAAGGACCACAGCTCCACCACCGCCGACGTACCCGACATGCCGGCGCCACGGGTGCGCGAGTTCGCCGCGCACAGCATCGGCGGCGGACTCGCCCTGCTGCTCGGCCTGCTCGGGCTCGCCCTCGGAGCCGGCTGCGTCGCCGCGGCCACCGCGGTCGACGGGACCGGCGCCAAGGCCGCGCTGATCGTCGGCGGCGCCCTGATCGCCCTCGCCGCGTTCCTCGCGATGTGCGGGCTGAACATGGTCGCGCCGGGCGAGGCCCGGGTGGTCCAGCTCTTCGGGCGGTACCGGGGGACGATCCGGCAGGACGGGCTGCGCTGGGTGAACCCGCTCACCTCCAGGTCCAGGATCTCGACCCGGGTCCGCAATCACGAGACCGCGGTCCTCAAGGTCAACGACGCCTACGGCAACCCCATCGAGCTCGCCGCGGTCGTCGTCTGGCGGGTCGAGGACACCGCACAGGCCAGCTTCGAGGTGGACGACTTCCTGGAGTTCGTCTCCACCCAGACCGAGGCGGCCGTCCGGCACATCGCCATCGAGTACCCCTACGACGCCCACGAGGAGGACGGCCTGTCGCTGCGCGGCAACGCTGAGGAGATCACCGAGAAGCTCGCCTTCGAACTGCACGCGCGCGTGGAGGCGGCCGGCGTGCAGATCATCGAGTCGCGCTTCACGCACCTCGCGTACGCCCCCGAGATCGCCTCGGCGATGCTCCAGCGGCAGCAGGCCGGGGCGGTCGTCGCGGCCCGGCGGCAGATCGTGGACGGAGCCGTCGGCATGGTCGAGGCGGCGCTCGCGCGGATCGGTGAGCGGGACATCGTCGAACTGGACGAGGAGCGCAAGGCGGCGATGGTGTCGAACCTGATGGTGGTGCTCTGCGGCGACCGGGCGCCCCAGCCGGTGCTCAACACGGGGACGCTCTACCAGTGACCGCTCCCCAGGGCCGGCCGCAGCGCAAGCAGGTGCTGCTGCGGCTGGACCCGGCCGTCTACGAGGCGCTCGCCCGCTGGGCCGGGGACGACCTGCGCTCGGCCAACGCGCAGATCGAGTTCCTGCTGCGCAAGGCGCTCGCCGAGGCGGGACGCCTGCCGAAGGAGACGCGACCGATCCCGCGCCGCGGTCGCCCGCCCGCGGGCCCGCCCGAACCCCAGTGACAGAACCGTGACAACAGGTCCCCACCTGGGCGTCCGTACGCAGCGCCAAGCACTGCACACCGCGCGTATACACACGGCGTATACACCGCGTGTAGAGTCCTGGGCATGTCCATCGGTCACACCCTTCTGGGGCTCCTGGAATCGGGTCCGCGTCACGGCTACGACCTGAAGCGGGCCTTCGACGAGAAATTCGGTCACGACCGGCCGCTGCACTACGGCCAGGTCTACTCGACGATGTCCCGGCTGCTGAAGCACGGCCTCGTCGAGGTCGACGGCATCGAACCCGGCGGCGGCCCCGAGCGCAAGCGGTACGCCATCACCGACGCCGGGGTCACCGACGTCCAGCGGTGGCTGGCGACGCCCGAGAAGCCCGAGCCGTACCTGCAGTCCACGCTCTACACCAAGGTCGTCCTCGCGCTGCTCACCCGGCGCGACGCCGCCGACATCCTCGACACCCAGCGCGCCGAGCATCTGCGGATGATGCGGATCCTCACCGACCGCAAGCGCAAGGGCGATCTCGCGGACCAGCTGATCTGCGACCACGCCCTGTTCCATCTGGAGGCCGACCTGCGCTGGCTGGAACTGACCGCCGCGCGGCTCGACAAGCTGGCCGAGGTGGTGGTCAAGTGACGCCGCCCGCCGGTGCCCTGCTCACCGCCCAGGAGCTGCGCAAGGCCTACGGTCCGACCGTCGCCCTCGACGGCGCCGAGTTCTCCGTGCATCCCGGAGAGGTCGTCGCCGTGATGGGCCCGTCCGGCTCCGGGAAGTCGACGCTGCTGCACTGTCTCGCCGGGATCGTGCCGCCGGACTCCGGGTCCATCACCTACGGCGGACGCGAGCTCGCCACCATGAGCGACGCCGAGCGCAGCCGGCTCAGACGCTCGGAGTTCGGTTTCGTCTTCCAGTTCGGCCAGTTGGTGCCCGAGCTGACCTGCGTGGAGAACGTCGCCCTGCCGCTCAGGCTGAACGGCACCGGCCGCAAGGAGGCCGAGCGCACCGCCCTGTCCTGGATGGAGCGGCTCGAGGTCGACGACCTGCGCAAGAAGCGGCCCGGTGAGGTCTCCGGCGGTCAGGGGCAGCGCGTCGCCGTGGCCCGCTCGCTGGTCACCGGCCCCCGGGTGCTGTTCGCCGACGAGCCGACCGGTGCACTGGACTCCCTCAACGGCGAGCGCGTGATGGAACTGCTCACGGATGCGGCCCGGTCCACCAACGCGGCCGTCGTGCTGGTCACGCACGAGGCACGGGTGGCCGCCTACTCCGACCGCGAGATCGTCGTACGGGACGGCAGGTCCCGGGACATGGAGCGGATCGTATGAACCAGTGGGGGAGGGATCTCGCCCTGGGATTCCGGTTCGCCTTCGCGGGCGGGCGCGAGGGCTGGACCCGGGCCGTGCTGACGGCCGTCGGGGTCGGACTGGGCGTGGCGCTGCTGCTGCTGACCACGGCGATCCCGAACGCGCTGGCGGCCCGGGACGACCGGGGCAACGCCCGGACGGACTTCACCTACCTCTCCGAGGTGCCGCCCAAGGCCGAGAACACCGTGCTGGTCGGGAACGCCGACACCGTCTTCCACGAGGCGGACGTGCGGGGCCGCACGCTGGAGCCGGAGGGCCCGCGCGCGCCGCTGCCGCCGGGGGTGGACCGCTTCCCCGCAGTGGGGGAGATGGTGGTCTCCCCCGCGCTGGAGCGGCTGCTGGCGTCGGACGACGGCAAGCTGCTGCGCGAGCGGTTGCCGGACCGGATCGTCGGCACCATCGGGAACAGCGGGCTGGTCGGCTCGGCCGATCTCGCGTTCTACCGCGGCGCCGAAGGCATGGAACGGTATGCCGACGGCGCCAACGTGACCCGGATCGAGCGTTTCGGCGACCCGAACCCGCCCCGCGAGAAGACCGACCCGGTGCTGGTCCTGCTGATCCTGGTCGTGCTTGTCGTGCTGCTGATGCCGGTCGCGGTGTTCATCGGGGCGGCCGTGCGGTTCGGCGGCGAGCGCCGGGACCGACGGCTCGCGGCGCTGCGCCTGGTCGGCTCCGACGGCCGGATGACGCGGCGGATCGCGGCCGGCGAGGCGCTGGCGGGCGCGCTGCTCGGACTGGTCCTTGGCGCGGTCTTCTTCTTGATCGGGCGTCAGATCGCGGGCTCGGTCGAGGTGTTCCGGTTCAGTGTGTTCCCGGACGATCTCAACCCCTCCCCCGCGCTGGCCCTGCTGGTGGCCGTCCTGGTCCCGGCCGCGGCGGTGCTGGTGACGCTGCTGGCCCTGCGCGGGGTGGTCATCGAGCCGCTCGGTGTGGTGCGGACGGCCAAGCCCGCGCGGCGCAGGCTGTGGTGGCGGCTGCTGCTGCCGCTCGGCGGACTCGCGATGCTCTACCCGATGGTGGGGCAGGGCAACGACGACGGCGACTTCAACCAGTACCTCGTCGTCGGCGGTGTGATGCTGCTGCTGGTCGGGGTGACCGCCCTGCTGCCGTGGGTCGTGGAGGCGGTCGTCGCCCGGCTCGGCGGTGGCGGCATCGCCTGGCAACTGGCGGTACGGCGGCTGCAGTTGAGCAGCGGCACGGCCGCCCGGCTGGTCAACGGCGTCGCCGTGGCGGTGGCCGGGGCCATCGCGCTGCAGATGCTGTTCGCCGGGGTCGACAACGACTACACCAAGAGCACCGGCTTCGACCTCTCCAAGGCGCAGATGCAGCTGACGGTGGGCGGCGAAGTCGATATCGAGGAGGCCGCGGAGCGGTTGCGCGCGACCGAGGGCGTGCGCCGGATCGCCGCCCACTCCGATGGCTGGCTCGGCGACAAGCGCCTGGACCCCGAGAAGGGCGCCGCGGTGACGGTCGGCGACTGTGCGGCCCTGCGCGAGCTGGCCAGGGTGACCTCGTGCCAGGACGGTGACGTCTTCGCCGTCCCCCGGGCCGATTCCGACACGGACACCGCGCAACTTGCCGTCCCCGGAAGGATCTTGTACGTGGATCCGAGCTACGAGGGGTCCGCCCCGGGCCGGGAGGTCGCCTGGAAGGTGCCGGCGGACCTGCGGACGGTGGACCCGCGCCGGGATCTGAGCGGTATGGAACGGGGCGGCTTTCTGATCACCCCGAAGGCGCTGCCCGAGGGCGCCGCGGCGGCCATGACCGGACGCGCGTACGTCGGACTCGACCCGTCCGTCTCCGACGCGCGTGAGCGGGTGCGCAACACCGCGGCGGCGCTGGGCCCCTTCGTGCGCGCCGAGGACTGGTGGGCGACCGAGCAGTCCAACCGGTTCGCCTCCATCCGCACGGGTCTGTTCGTCGGAGCGGTGTGCGTGCTGCTGCTGATCGGTGCGAGTCTGCTGGTGTCGCAGCTGGAGCAGTTGCGTGAGCGCAAGAAGCTGCTGTCGGCGCTGGTCGCCTTCGGCACCCGGCGGCGCACGCTGAGCCTGTCGGTGCTGTGGCAGACGGCGATCCCGATCACGCTGGGTCTGCTGCTGGCCTCGGCGGTGGGCCTCACCCTCGGCGCGGTCCTGCTGCGGATGACGGACACGGCGGTACGGGTGGACTGGGGCAGCCTGCTGTCCATGACCGGCGCCGCCGCGGGAGTCGTCCTCGCGGTGACCCTGCTCAGCCTCCCTCCCCTCCTGAGGCTGATGCGCCCGGACGGCCTGCGCACCGAGTAGCCCGGACCCGGACCGACGACGCGCGGCCCGCGGTGCCACCCGGCACTGCGGGCCGCGCCGCTGCCTCGCTCAACCCTGCAGTCCCCTCAGCCCGCCTCACCCTCCAGCACCCGAACCGGTAGCGGGCGCAGGGCCTCCCGCAGGGAGGTGGCCAGTTCCTGGTATTCCGCGCTGCGGGCCGCGTTCGTACGCATGGCCAGGGCGATGCGCCGGGTCGGGGCCGGGTCGGAGAAGTAGCCGGTCATCAGCTGGTCGCTGCGGGTCGTCTCGACCTTGACGGCCGTGCGCGGCAGCAGCGTGACGCCCAGACCGCCCGCGACGAGCTGGACCAGGGTGGACAGACCGGCGGCCGTGGTGGTGACCGGCGCGTCCTCCCGGCCCGCCTCCCGGCAGATGTCCAGGGCCTGGTCGCGCAGGCAGTGCCCCTCGTCCAGCAGCAGCAGGTTCAGTTCCTTGAGCGCCTCGCGCCCGATGCCCGTACGGCCGCCCAGATGGTGGTCCAACGGCGTGACCAGTACGAAGTCCTCGTCGAAGAGCGGGAGTTCGACCACGCCCGGCACACCGAGGGGGACGGCGAGCAGCAGCAGGTCCAGGCGGCCGGTGTTCAGGCCGTCGACGAGGCTGGCGGTCTGCTCCTCGTGGACCTGGAGGTCGAGGTCGGGGTAGCGGTCGTGGACGAGCCGCAGGACGGTCGGCAGGAGGTACGGCGCCACGGTCGGGATGACCCCGAGCCGCAGCACCCCGGTGAACGGGGCCCGTACCGCATCCGCCTCCGCCAGCAGCGCGCCCATCTCCGCGAGCACCGCCTTGGTGCGGACCGCGAGCCGCTCACCGGCCGGCGAGAGCAGCACCTTGCGGGTGGTCCGCTCCAGCAGCGTGACCCCGAGGGTCTCCTCCAGCGCGGCCACGGCGCCGGACAGGGCGGGCTGGCTCATGCCGATGGCGGCGGCCGCGTCCCGGAAGTGCAGATGCTCCGCCACGGCCGCGAACGCCCGCAGCTGGGCCAGACTCGGCAGCCGCCTCTTGGCCCCGCCATTACTTACGGTCACTGATAACCGCCTCCGATCAGCATGACCGAGTGTAGCAATTTCTCTAATCAATGCACCGTGTGCCAGCATCGGGCTCGTCCAACCCATGGGAAGCGTCCGCGATCCGGACGCTTCTTCGCTGCAAGGAGAGCCCGTGCTCACTGTTGGTGACAAGTTCCCCGAGTTCGAACTGACCGCCTGCGTCTCGCTGGAGAAGGGCAAGGAGTTCGAGCAGATCCACCACAAGTCCTACGAGGGCAAGTGGCTGGTGGTCTTCGCATGGCCCAAGGACTTCACTTTCGTGTGCCCGACCGAGATCGCCGCGTTCGGCAAGCTGAACGACGAGTTCGCCGACCGCGACGCGCAGATCCTCGGCTTCTCCGGTGACTCCGAGTTCGTCCACCACGCCTGGCGCAAGGACCACCCGGACCTGACCGACCTGCCCTTCCCGATGCTGGCCGACTCCAAGCACGAGCTGATGCGCGACCTCGGCATCGAGGGCGAGGACGGCTTCGCGCAGCGCGCCGTCTTCATCGTGGACCCGAACCGCGAGATCCAGTTCACGATGGTCACCGCCGGCTCCGTCGGCCGTAACCCCAAGGAGGTCCTGCGGGTCCTCGACGCGCTGCAGACCGACGAGCTCTGCCCGTGCAACTGGAGCAAGGGCGACGAGACGCTGGACGCGGTCAAGCTGCTGGCCGGGGAGTGACCTGAGATGTCCCTCGACTCCCTCAAGTCCGCCGTCCCGGACTACGCCAAGGACCTGAAGCTCAACCTGGGCTCGGTCATCGGCAACTCCGACCTCCCGGCGCAGCAGCTGTGGGGCACCGTGCTGGCGACCGCCATCGCCTCGCGCTCCCCGATCGTGCTGCGCGAGCTGGAGCCGGAGGCGAAGGCGAACCTGACGCCGGAGGCGTACACCGCCGCCAAGGCGGCCGCCGCGGTCATGGCGATGAACAACGTCTTCTACCGCACCCGCCACCTGCTGTCGGACCACGAGTACGGCTCGCTGCGCGCCGGTCTGCGGATGAACGTCATCGGCAACCCCGGTGTCGACAAGGTCGACTTCGAGCTGTGGTCCTTCGCGGTCTCCGCGATCAACGGCTGCGGCATGTGCCTCGACTCGCACGAGCAGGTGCTGCGCAAGGCCGGCCTCGAGCGCGAGGTCGTCCAGGAGGCGTTCAAGATCGCCTCCGTGATCCAGGCGGTCGGTGTCACCCTCGACGCCGAAGCGGTCCTCTCCGCCTGAGCCAGGTCATTCCGGGCCCCGTTCACCTTCGTGGACGGGGCCTTCGGCGTCCGGCACCACCGGCGGGCTCTCCTGCGCGTACCTCTTCAGATAGCCCACCACCGTGTTGGTGACCGCCACCAGCGGCACCGCCACCACCGCGCCGCCGATGCCCGCGACCAGGCCGCCGGTCGCGACCGCCAGGACCACCGCGAGCGGGTGGACCTGGACCGCGCGGCCGAGGATGAACGGCTGGAGGATGTGCCCCTCGATCTGCTGCACCGCGAGCACGACCACCAGGACCATCACCGCCGTGAACACGCCCTGCGTCACCAGCGCCACCACGACCGCCAGCGCGCCGGAGGCCACCGCGCCGACGAGCGGGATGAAGGAGAACAGGAAGATGAAGACGGCCAGCGGGACGGCCATCGGCACATCGAGGAAGTAGATCCCGATGCCGATGAACACGGCGTCGATCAGGGCCACTATCACCGTGCCGCGCACGTACGCCGTGAGCGTCCGCCACGCGGCCGGGCCCGCGCCCGCCACCCCCGGCCGGGCCGCCGCGGGCACCAGCCGCAGCGACCACTCCCAGATCCGCTTGCCGTCGTAGAGCAGGAAGAGCGTCGAGAAGGCCGCCAGCAGTATGCCGGTCAGCGCCTCGACGATGACGGTGACGCCCTCCAGGCCCGCCGAGGTGATCTCGTCGGTGTTGGCGCCGACCGCGTCGCGCAGGTTCTCCGCGATGTCGTTGATCTGCTTGTCGGTGACGTGGAAGGGGCTGTTCAGCAGCCAGTCGCGCAGCTCGTCGATGCCGTCCTGGACCTGGTCGGAGAGGTTGTCGATGTTCTCCATGACCTGCCAGGTGACGAACCAGCCGATCAGGCCCATCACCACGAAGCCCAGGATCGCCGTGAGCGCGGTCGCCAGGCCCTGGGGAACGCCGACCCGGCGCAGCCGTGCCACCGTGGGCTGCAGCAGCGCCGTCATCAACAGCGCGGCCACGAACGCCAGCACGACCAGCTGTACGGCGCTGATGACCCGCATCAGCACCCACACGGTGCCGGCCAGCACCAGCAGCCGCCAGCCGGCCTCGGCGGCGACCCGTACGCCCCACGGCACGGCCAGCGCGGGATCCGGACGCACCACGGCGGGCGCGGGCTCAGTGGGCGGCGGCACCTTGCCGGCGGGGGAAGGCGCGGACGCGGGCGGGGAGTCGGCGCTCTCGCGCTGCACCTCCGCACGGCGCTCGTCCAACCGGTCTCCCATCCGGGTCAGTCCGGCGCCGAGCCGACCGATCCACCCTGGCACTCGCGACATGATCCGTCCTCTTCCCCCGTCTCTCCCCACCACTCCCCCCGGAGTCGTCCGGTCCGACCGTACATGGCGACAGCCCCTCACCGTAGGACGGTGAAGGGCTGTGCGAGGTTGAGCGGCGGATGCTCTAGTACCAGTGGTTCGCCTGCCAGAACGACCAGGCGTCGCACGGGCTGCCGTACCGCTCGTTCATGTAGTTGAGGCCCCACTTGATCTGGGTGGCCGGGTTGGTCTGCCAGTCGGCGCCGGCGGAGGCGTACTTGCCGGCCGGCAGGGCCTGGAAGAGACCGTAGGCGCCGGAGGAGGGGTTCACGGCCTTGTAGTTCCAGTCGGACTCGTGGTCCACGATGTTGCTGAAGCACTGGTACTGGCCGGACGGCACCATCGACTGCGCCATCGCCTGGATCTGCGCGATGGTGTAGGAGCTCTGCACGGGGAAGCTGGAGGAGGACCGGGAGGCCTTCGCCTCGGCCGCTTCGCGCTCCTTGGCTTCCTCGGCCGCCTTCGCCGCCTTTGCCGCCTTCTCAGCAGCTTCCTTCTTCTCGATCGCGGTCTGGGCGGCGGCCCTGCGGGCCGCTTCCTCCGCGTCCTTCTTGGCGCTCGTGTCGGCGGCGATCGCCTGGACGGTCGCCTGCTGCGTCAGGGAGGCGGTCTGTACCTGGGCCTGGTGGCCCGTGGGTATGTCCGCGAGGAGCGTGGCGTCGGCTGCCGTCGCTTCGGCGTCGTTGTTCTGCGCGGTGCTGCCCGAGGCAACGCCGACAACGCTTCCGACGGCGGTGACCGCGGTGGCCGAGACCACTGCGAATCCCCGGACCGAGATCCGGCTCACACGGTTTCCTTCCAGCATCGCCCGCTTCGGTGACCCTGGCGGACGCAATCGTGCCCCTGTCACTGGCCTCCCAACTGCGCGGTCACGGGAGGCGCGGGCCCGGTGGGCAACTCCCTCGCGGGGAGCGCCGCGTGGTGCGCGGGCGGCATACGGCGACGCTATGGAGTTGGCGGTGTTCCTCACGGGGTTCCGTACCTCTGTGGGTACAGGTGTGCCGTATGCGGGGCCTGACAGGAAGGAGACTCTGCCGTACGCGGACGCGGTGAGGCAATTCTGTGTTGCGTGTGAAAGCTCACATCCCCTTCACCCCGGGGAGTTCCGGGAAACGTCCACACGCGAAGGCGCCGCCCGGCTAGGCTCTCGGCCTTTGCCGGACGGCGCCAACTGACGGGTAACTACCTCAAGTTGAGCACTCGGGGCGGTCTCGGGTCAGATGTGTCCGTCCTCCAGCATTTCGGTCACAAGGGCGGCGATCTGGGACCTCTCGGACCGGTTCAGGGTGACATGGGCGAAGAGCGGATGGCCCTTCAGTTTCTCCACGACGGCGACGACGCCGTCGTAGCGCCCGACCCGGAGATTGTCCCGCTGGGCCACGTCGTGGGTCAGAACCACCCGCGAATTGGCGCCGATTCTGGACAGAACGGTCAGCAGGACGTTCCGCTCCAGCGACTGCGCCTCGTCCACGATCACGAACGCGTCGTGCAGCGAGCGGCCGCGGATGTGGGTGAGCGGCAGGACCTCCAGCATGCCGCGGGCGGTGACCTCCTCGATGACCTCGCGGCTGGTGACCGCGGACAGCGTGTCGAAGACCGCCTGCGCCCAGGGGCTCATCTTCTCGGCCTCGGTGCCCGGCAGATAGCCGAGCTCCTGCCCGCCCACCGCGTACAGCGGCCGGAAGACCATCACCTTCTGATGCTGACGGCGCTCCAGCACGGCCTCCAGGCCCGCGCACAGCGCCAGCGCCGACTTGCCGGTGCCGGCCCGGCCGCCCATCGACACGATCCCGATGTCCGGGTCGAGCAGCAGATCGAGCGCGATGCGCTGCTCGGCGCTGCGGCCCTTGATGCCGAAGACCTCCCGGTCGCCGCGCACCAGCCGGACGCTGCCGTCGGCCGTCACCCGGCCCAGCGCCTTGCCGCGCTCGGACTGGATGGTGAGCCCGGTGTGCACCGGCAGGTCCGCCGCCTCGGGCACATGGGCGTGCCCCACCTCGAAGAGGACGTCCACCTGCTCGCCGGAGAGAGTCAGTTCGGACATTCCGGTCCAGCCGGAGGAGTCCGTGATGGCGAGTTCGGCGCGGTACTCCTCGGCGAGGAGCCCGACGGACGAGGCCTTGATCCTGAGCGGCAGGTCCTTCGACACGACGGTGACGTCGAACCCCTCGGCCTGCAGATTGCGGGCGACCGCGAGGATGCGGGAGTCGTTGTCCCCCAGGCGGTAGCCGGTCGGCAGAACGCTGGGGTCCGAGTGGTTGAGCTCGACACGCACCGTCCCGCCCAGTTCCCCGATCGGGATCGGGGCGTCGAGACGGCCGAACCGGACCCGGAACTCGTCGAGCAGGCGCAGCGCCTGCCGGGCGAAGTAGCCGAGTTCGGGATGGTGCCGCTTGGCCTCCAGCTCCGTGACCACGACGATGGGGAGCACGACCTCGTGCTCGTCGAAGCGGTTCAGGGCGTGCGGGTCGGCCAGCAGGACGCTGGTGTCGATGACATAAGTGCGCCGGTCTGGCTTGGGGCGCTTTGCGCTGGTCACCACGGAAGGACGTACCCCCTCGGAAGAGGTCGGGGAGCGACGGAGAGGAGCTGGACCGGTCGACGGCGCCGTTGCACGGGCCGAGAACCGGCCCTCGCCTGCTTCGTCCGTACGGTGACCGCACGACGATCGGGCTGGTGCAAAGGGCCTCCCGGGCGGACGGCCCCGTGCCGTCCGCTGAGATCCGACACCCGTGGTTCGGGTGTCGACCTGCTTGGCTTATGCCCTCGAACAAGCACTGCCATGCCACGGCATGGAACGGCGCCCTGGTGAACTCCTCGTTACTTCCGCCCCAGAGGGGCCGGCCGGGTGCCCCGTGGCTCAGCCGCCGTAACGGCGGTGGCGGGCCGCGTAGTCGCGCATCGCGCGCAGGAAGTCGACCCTGCGGAAGGCCGGCCAGAACACGTCACAGAAGTAGTACTCGGAGTGGGCCGTCTGCCACAGCATGAATCCGGACAACCGCTGCTCACCGCTGGTGCGGATGACCAGATCGGGGTCGGGCTGGTCGCCGGTGTAGAGGTGGCGACCGATCATGTCGATGTCGACGGAGTCGGCGAGCTTCTCCAGCGAGGTGCCCCGGTCCGCCGCGTCGAGCAGCATCGAGCGCACCGCGTCGGCGATCTCCTGGCGTCCGCCGTAGCCGATGGCGACGTTGACGAGTATGCCGTCGACGTGCGCGGTGGCCTCCTCGGCGTCCTTGAGGGTGTTCTGCATCCGCGGCGGCAGCAGATCCCGGGTGCCGACGTGGTGGACACGCCAGCGGCCGTCGGCGGCAAGGGTGCGCACGACGTCCTCGATGATCCCGAGCAGCGGGACCAGCTCGTCCTGCGGCCGGTCGAAGTTGTCCGTGGACAGCAGCCAGAGGGTGACGACCTCGACGTCCGTCTCCGAGCACCAGCCGAGGAACTCCTCGATCTTCTCGGCGCCCGCCCGGTGGCCGTGCACGGTGCTGGAACCCGCGGCCTTCGCCCAGCGGCGGTTGCCGTCCATGATGACGCCGATGTGCTTGGGCACCTGAGCGTGGTCCAGGTGACCTTCCACCCGGCGTGCGTACAGCCTGACCAGCAGGCCGCGCAGCTTGTCGCGCAGGTTCACGTGATTGTCAGCCCCTCGGTACGGATCGGGCGGCCGCGGCCCCGGTCGGCTCCCGGGGGCGGTGCCGGCCCGGCGGCGATCCCAGCCGCCGAGCCTACCTCCGCCGTGCGGAGGGTACGTCGGGCGGGTGTCAGGACCTGCGGGACCGGTCGGACCAGGCTCCGGCGGCGTTCAGGCCCTGCTGCCTCGGCAGGCCCCGGAGACAAAAAAACGGGCCGGTCCGTGGGGGGGAGACGGACCGGCCCGAGGGGGGGTTTCCACCATAACCCTTCGTAAGTGATGCTGCGTGCATCGGCGTGCCACAACTACTCTCCGAAATCGGGCGGCGACGCGGCGGTGGGTGCGAGCGGGGGGTTTCGGGGGTGGCTCATGGCCGGAACACAGCGGATAACCAGGGGATTCGGCCGGGATGCGAGTGAGGCGGCCGGGTGCGCCGGGCATGTCCCGCGCGCGGCGTGCCACCGGGCCGTTCCCCCGCCAGGGTGACCCGGGCAGCGAACGCCGGCTTGACGTTCACGCGGGGTCGTACGGCGATCCGCCCGCCGCAGGTGGGCACGGCACCGCGCAGCCCCCTCCACCGCACGGTGCCGCCCGCGCAGCTTTGCTCACGCGAATTACCTTGGTCCAAAGTTACGTGAGATGCGGATGAGACGCGAGCTGCAAGCGATAACAATGTGGAAAAGGTGTGAATCCTTGGATACCAGGGCGGAACCGCCCCACATGCCCCATTTGCCCAATTTGCTCTCACTGCTCCCGACTCCCCAAGCGGACGGAATCTGACCTACATCCCCTCTACCGTCGGGCTATGACGGTGACGATCTCCTGGCACGAGGCGAGCGCGCGGCGGCTCGAACGACAGTTCCTGGCCAATCCGGCACCGGAGGGCGCCGCCGTCCCCGACCTCGTGTCGGCGATGCTCGGCGCGCACGCCCAGGTGCTCTCCGCGGCCGAGCTGTCGATCGGCGTACGGTCCGCCGGACTGACGCGGGCGGACGTACGCACCGCCCTCTGGGACGACCGCTCGCTGGTGAAGACCCACGGCCCGCGCGGCACGGTCCATCTGCTCCCCGCCCGGGAACTCCCCCTGTGGACCGCCGCCCTGACCGCGGTCCCGTCCGCCCCGAGCCCCTTCCCCGCCGACGCCCGCCTCACCGAGGAGCAGACGCGGCAGATCCTGGCGGCGATCGGGGACGCGCTGGACGGGGTGTGCCTGACGATCGACGAGCTGAGCGAGGAGGTCGTGGCCCGCACGGGCCCCTGGGCCGGCGACCTGGTCATGCCCGCCTTCCAAAGCATGTGGCCCCGCTGGCGCCAGGTCATGCACCGGGCGGGCCAGGCCGGCGCCCTCTGCTTCGGACCCCAGCGCGGCCGCAAGGTGACGTACACCCGCCCGCCGCACATCGACCCCCTGCCCGCCCAGGACGCGCTGCGCACCCTCGTACTGCGCTACCTGCGCGCCTACGGCCCGGCGACCCCGGCGCACTTCGCCAAGTGGCTCGCCGCACCGGCCCGCTGGGCGGCCGGGCTCTTCGAGCGGCTGGCGACGGACGCGGCGATCGAGGAGGTCGTCCTCCAGGGACCACCGGCGTGGGTGGCGGCGGGCGACACGTCCTTCCCGGCACCGGAGTGGAAGGGCGTGCGGCTGCTGCCGTACTTCGACGCGTACGTCATCGCCGCGCAGCCCCGGGAGTCGCTGTTCCCCGGCGAGGCGTACCGCAGGGCGCTGGCGGGTGGGCAGGCCGGGAACTACCCGGTGCTGCTGGTGGACGGGGTGGTCGCCGGGGTGTGGCACCAGCGGCGGCAGGGCCGGCGTACGACGGTGACCGTGGAGGCGCTGGGCGCCCTGACGGCGCGGCAGCGGCGGGAACTGGACGAGCAGGTGGGCCGGGTGGGCGAAGTCCTGGAGGCGGCACCCGAGTTGGTGCTGAGCCAGGTGACGGTGGGCCCGCACGCCTGATCAGCCGGGCTTGCGGCAGTCGAAGAGGTGGCGGGTGCTGTGGGCGACGAAGGGCCCCTCGTCCTGGATGCGCCGGTGCAGGGACCGCAGCTGCGGCTCGTACGCCTCGACGGTGAAGCCAGGGACCATCCAGATCACCTTGCGCAGGAAGTGGACGACGGCGGCGATGTCGTGGAACTCCATGCGGAGCTCCTCGGCCCGCACCTCGACGATCCGCAGACCGGCCGCTTCCGCGGCGACGCGCTCCTGCCGCGGGTCCCGGCCGTTGCGCACGGCGTCGGGCTGCGGCCCGAGGAAGTACTCGACGAGCTCGAAGGCGCTGTGCGGGCCGACGTGCTGGGCGAAGTAGGTGCCGCCCGGCGCGAGCACGCGGGCGATCTCCGGCCAGGGGGCCTGGACGGGGTGCCGGCTGGAGACCAGGTCGAAGGCGCCGTCGGCGAAGGGGAGCGGGGCGTCATCGGGCGAGGCGACGACCGCGACGCCGCGCGGGGCGAGCAGGGCGGTGGCCTTGGCGACGTTCGGCGACCACCCCTCGGTGGCGACCGTCAGCACAGGGGCCTTGGGCGCGCGCCCGAGGGCGAAGTCGAGCACTTCCCCGCCCCCGGTCTGCAGGTCGAGGGCGGCGCGGGCGCGGGCCAGCCGCTCGGCGAGGGAGACGGCGTACCCCCAGCTCGGCCGCTCCTCCGTCGCCCGTCCCTCGAACCAGGAGAAGTCCCAGCCCTCGGTGGGGACGGCGGCGCCCTCGGCGACAAGATCCTCGAAGGTACGGCTGCGGCTGCGGCTGCTCGGCTGACCCATGCCCCGATGATCGCAGCCCGCTGTCAGTGCCCGCTGCTAGTTTTCGGCGCTATGACGACCCCTGACACGACCAGTACGCCGTACACCGCCGGCGAAAAGGACACGCTCCACACGAGCCTCGACCGGATGCGGGACGCCGTGCTGGGGAAGCTGGAAGGGCTGGACGACGCGGAACTGCGCCGCCCGCTGACCCCGTCCGGCACGAGCCTGCTGGGCCTGGTGAAGCACCTCGGCTCCGTGGAGTACGGCTGGTTCGTCTCCGCCTTCGGCGGCGAGGTCGAGCCGCTGTGGTTCGACCCGTACACCGACGAGGACATGCGCGCGGACCAGGGCGAGACCACCCAGCAGATCATCGACTTCTACGGCCGCGCCCGCGCCGCGGCCGACCGCACCATCGACCAACGCGCCCTGGACGACCTCGGCCGCCCGGACTGGCGCGGCGAGGCCGTGTCCCTGCGATGGGTCCTGGTCCACATGATCGAGGAGACGGCCCGGCACGCGGGCCACATGGACATCGTGCGCGAACTGATCGACGGGGCTGTGGGGGACCGGCCGGCGGGGTGAGCGCCGTCCCGTCCTAAGTGACCAGCGACCGTCCTGCCCACATGACCAGCGGCTGTCCTACGTGACCAGCGGCCGTACCTTCTCGGCAGCGAAGCGGACGAAGCCCTCGGGGTCGGGTTCGTCGGCCGTCGGCTGGAGTACGACGGTGTCGGCGCCGGCCTCCGCGAGGCGCTGGACGGCCTCGGCGACGGCGGCGGCGTCCCCGGCGACACCGAGGCCGGGGACGTCCGCGACTCCTTCGTCGGTCAGCTCCTTGCGCAGCCGATCGGCGGCGTGGGCACCGGTGGCGGCGAGGAGGTAGACGACCACGGGATGCGCATCGGTGCGCCCGGCGGACTCCCGCCCCTCCTCGATGAGCTGCCGGGCCCGGCGTACGCCGTCCGGTGGATTGGACGCGGTCAGCAGCGTTCCGTCGGCGGCCTCACCGGACAGGCGGAGGGAGCGGGGCCCGGTGACCCCGGCGAGCACGGGGACGGGCCGGGCGGGCGGCCAGTCGAGGCCGACGTCGTCGAGACGGACGTACCGCCCCTCGGTGGTGAGCCGCTCCCCGCGCAGCAGCGCCCGCAGCGCGAGGAGGTGCTCCCGCAGGAGCGTGACCGGCGACTCGACCCGGGCCCCCACCTGCCCCATCCAGTCCTGCACTCCGTGCCCCACGGCCAGCACGGCCCGTCCCGGGAACATCCGCTCCAGCGTGGCGGTCTCCATCGCGGTGACGGCGACATTCCGCAACGGCACGGGCAGCAGCCCGATCCCCACCCGCACCCGCTCGGTCCACGCGAGCGCGGCGGCAGCAGCGGAGATCCCGCCCTCCCGGAAGCAGTCCTCCCACAGCCACAGCTCCTCAAGACCGCTGTCGTCGGCCAGCCGGGCGATGGAACGGAGGTTCTCGGGGGGCAGTTGGGGGCGGAAGATCGCGCCTAGTTGGGTCATGGGGGTGTTCCTACCCCTTCGGAGGGCGCTCCTCCAGTGGATTACGGAAGCAGACCGTTTCCACGATTCGCCGAAGGATCGCCCGGTACTGCTCGCGGCGGGCCAGAGCGGTGGTGCTGAGGGCGAGCACGGCCAGCCGCTTGCCGTCGGGATGGGGCAGGTGGGCCCTGAGCTGCAGCAACGGCTGCTGCGGCAGTGGGGTGCCGGCAGGCGGCGTGAGGATCGCTTCGCCGAGCGACGCGGGGCCGCAAGGCAGTTCCCGGTACTCGACGCGATCGAAGCCCGAGACCGGGGCGACTGCCCGGGCCGCCGTCGCGGCGCGCGGAGCGACGGCCGTGGCACGCCAGGACACGGTGAACCAGGACACCAACGGCAGCCCGTCCCCCGCGTCGCCGACATCGTCCCGGTGCAGGCCGAGCGCGCAGTGCACGGTCCCGGCCGCACGCAGCGCGGCGAGCAGTTGCTGGCCCGCCGCCACGTGCGCGACGAACCGGAGGCGGACCGTGTCGTCCGGGGCCGAGTCCAGGAAGGGCGCCGCCGCGGCGCGCAGGGCGTCAGCCGCACGGGAGCCGGGCTCGGGGAGCAGGGTGTCCAGGGGCAGGGGCAGGAATCCGGGCGGCTCGGCGAACCACAGGTCCGCGTGCGGGTCCACGGCGGAGTCGTCGACGACGATCGTGGGAGCGCTCATGGCTCCTGCCCGGCGGGGGCGGCGGCCGGAGCCGGCACGAGGAACCGGGCCCCGGCCCGGCGGGCGCGTTCCAGGTCGTGCGGGGTGGCGTCCTCCCAGTGCCTGCGTACGGCGCGCTGCTCGAAGGCGGACGGCCGGTACAGGAAGTGCAGCCGGCGCGGAGCGGCGCCGCGCCGGTCGCTGACCGCCACGACGCCCAGAAACCGCGGATCCCCGGCGAACCACAACGGGTCCAGCCGGGCCTTGAGTTCGGGCTTGGTACGAGGGCCGCCGATGTGGCGCAGCCACCAGTACGAACGGTGATGCTTGACGAAGGTGAGCGGGATGCCCTTGCCCTCCGGGCGGGCAGGATCCGGGAACTCGATCCAGATCCCGCCGTCCTCCGCGTCCGGGTGCTCGTCGAGGCCGCGGGGGGTGTGGGTGAGGAGTTGCCAGGGGTAGTGCTGGAGGACTCGGAGGGTGCGGAGGGCGGTGGGGAGGCAGCGGAGTTGGAGGACGGTTCGGTACATCGCGTAGCAGAGGGGCAGCGCGAAGAGAAAGGCGAAGCCAGGGGACAGGAATACGACGAGCACGTAGAGCAGGCCGGTCCAGGCAGCGGGCCAGCCCACGAGCCCGACGACATGCGCAGCCATGTGTCCCCACCAGGACCGGCGAGTCGGGGGGTGATCCCACGCGGTGGGGCATTGAGCGGGATTCATGAATGCCTCTCTCCTTCCGGTCAGAAGACGTGCCGAGCAAGGCGGTAGATGCCGCCGGAGTCGAGTACAAGACGTGCCCCGTCGATCCCGGCGACGGCACCGTCCTTGACGCCGTCGTCCTCGGCGTCCACCAGCTTGTTGTGGAGGCCGAATCCGCCGGTCCCCACGCCGGCCAGACCTGATGCGCCCTGCACGACCTTGGCAGCCCTCTCCGGATCGCTGAGACCGCGCACCGCTCTGAGTACCAGCGGGTTGTCCAGTTCAGCCACGGCCTTCACCTCATCCATCGTCTTCGTGCCGTAGAGGGCCACCTTCTCCCTGAGGCTGACGGCTTCGGTGCTGCGAAGGGCCGCCCTGGAGCCCGTGTACGCGCCCTTTCCGACGGCCCCTACGCCGGGCAACGCCCCCGCCGCATCGGCTCCCGTGGACACCAAAGCGCTCCAGAAGTCGGCATCGAGCTCACCCTTGGTGAAGCCGTCCTGCAACGACGCCCACGTCTCGGCGTCGGAGAGCCGAAGAGACAACGCCGTAAGGCTGATCGCCGAGGACCCCAGCATCAGCAGTCCCGCGGTCGCGAGACTCCACCCCAGCGGACCGGAGAGGAGGAGCACCGCCACGGCGATCATGCCCGCCAGAAAGCTCAGGACGTCCGGCAGGTTCTCGCCCAGCCAGTCGAGCGCGTCGTCGAGCCAACCCGGCTCGTGGGGCGCCAGCTTCTTCGTCGCGCCCCGGATCCTCTCCGCCCGGTGCTTGGCCCTGGCCTCGTGCTCCTCCGCAAGCCGCCGCGCCCGGCCGAGCACCTTGTCCAGCTCCGACCGGGCATCGTCGGCATCCGCATCCGTCCGCTCCTCCGCACGCTTCACCGCGGCCCGCGCATCCTGCGCGTCGTCCTCCAGCCGCTTGGCCCGCCGCTGGAAGTCGTCGAGTTCGGTCTCCCAACGGGTGAGCTGGGCGACGGCCTTGCGGAGCGAACGCGCGGCGTTCTTCAGGTTCCGCGGCAGCGGACCGCCGTCGAGCTGCTCGCGGAAGGCTACGGCGGCGTCACCCTTCCAGTAGCTGCCGTCCAGGAGTTTGGTGACGAGGCCGTGGGCGTCGTCCAGGACCGTCGCGCAGGCGGCGAGTTTGCGGTGCAGGTCGCGGACGGTCTCGGTGCTGCCGGGTACCGGGTTGAAGCCGAGATGGGGATAGGGCAGGTGCGAGAGCGACGGGCCGGGGGCGGCGGCGCCGGTGCGATCGGCGCCAGGGGCGAGCGTCACTTCCGGACACCGTCCCCGCCGCCGCCCGCCCCGGCGGCCTTCTTCAGGGCCTCCTCGAGGGCCTTGTCGACCTCCAGATAGCTGTCCCGGCTCTTGCCGATGATCTCGGCGAGGTCCTCCGTCTGCTTGCCGATCTCCTCGGCGCCGTACTGCCAGTCCTCCTGGAAGCCCTCGCAGGCGCGGTCGAGATCGTCCGTGCCGAGACCGGTGACCGTCGAATCGCGGAGGGCCTTGCGGACTCCGGCGAGTGAACTGGTCGACTTGCGCAGCGCGTTCATGAAACGCGTGAGTTCGTCGCCGTCGACGGCCAACCGCCCAGCCATGTCCTGTCCCCTCTGCCCGCGGATCTTGCACCGCAGGGAGAAACGACACGGACGCCCATTCATGGCGTACGCGGAAGTGCTCCCCCTCTTCAGGGGGAGCACTTACCGGACAGGGAGAAGGACGTGGAGACGGTCAGCGGTTGATGGCCTGGATCTCCTGTACGACGACGTTCTGGGTGGCGCCGAAGGTGCCGTCGGGGAGGTCACCGCCTGCTCCGCTGGTGCTTGTCCAGTTGATCTCCCAGGTGATCGTGGCCTGGAGGGGGAACGTGCCGTCGCCCGAGGAGCGGAGGTACTTCACTCCGCAGGGCGGGGTGCGGTCGGCCTTGCCCTTGGCGTACGGCTCACCGATGCGGCCGTTGTTGATCTCGCAGACACCGGACGCGGGGTAGGTGACGGCGTCGGCCGTGCCCGGCTCGATCTGCAGGGAGACGGGTGTTGCCGTCGCGGTTGCATCGAGCTGCAGCACCGGTACGGACGCGGTGACCGAGACCGGCTTGAACTCGGCGGCGTCCAGCCAGCTCCAGGTCGGGAGGTTGACCTTGGTGGCGTTCGCGGGGGCGAGGGTGACCTCGGTGCCGGGGACGCGGATCTCGGCGTAGGCGAGTTCGGCGAGGATCTCCGGGGTTATGGCGTTCTCGATGCCGGGGGGCGGGGGGTCACCGAGGTCCACCCAGAAGTAGTCCGCCTCGCAGGAGTCCCAGCCCGGAGGGTAGCTCTCGTCGACGTAGGAGCCCCACCAGTAGCCCTTGCCGGTCTTGTCCTTGTTGAAGCCCTTCTCCGGGTCCTTGGCGTTGTACTTCTCGCGCTGCTCGGCGTCCCACTGATAGCCCGTCGACTCCGCGTTCCAGATCGGCTCCAGGTACTTCTGGAGCTGCTCGGGCGTGTACTTGGGGGCGTACCAGCAGGGCGGGGGGCTCCAGTTGGTGCTGGAGGTCAGGGTGCCGGTGGACTTGCCGCTGCCGTTCTTGGAGTGGTCGAAGACGACACCTCCGGCGGTGACGGAGACGGTGTCGCCGTTGACGTTGGCACCCTGTCCCGTGTCACCGTTGTTGTCGTAGCCCCCTCGGGCGAAGGCTGTCTGCGCGGCGAAGATGGACGCGCATACGAGCGTCAGGACCGTTGCGGTCCTCGCCGAGTTCCTTACGGTTGGCACGCCTTGTCTCCCCCGTTCGAGGCGATGTTGGTGGTCTGCCAGACTCCCTTGTCGTTCTTGGTGAGGCTGGTGTTGTACAGCACGTAGGAGTCCGCGGTGGCAGGCGACTTGTCGACCTTCCCGGTCTTCCGGTCCTTGATGTAGGACTTGCTCTCGTCGGAGCAGTAGGTGACGTAGGCCTTGTCGGATCCGGACAGGGTCACCTTGTAGTCGAAGTACCGGGTCACACCGACCCAGGTGTCACCACCGTCGATGTACTGCTGCACGAAGGTGATCGACGACTCGAGCGCCTTGCCCGTGTTGTAGAAACCGAGCGCCTTCGTGCCCGTGTCCCCCTCGAAGATCGCTTCGTCCACGGAGTTCACACTCAGGGCGCTGTCAGCGAGCACGGCGTCCTTGGTCGCGTCGCCCGTCTTCTGGTCCTCGAAGACGTTCTTGGCATCGGACGGGAAGGTGATCTTCGGCCGGTCACCGGAGTCCGAGGCGTCGGCCGTCGGGGACGGAGACTTCTCGCCCCCCGTCTCGGCTCCCGCGATCTTGTCGTTGTCCTTGTCCTTGGAGCTGTCGTCGCTCCCGCACGCGGACAGCGTCAGGGCCGCTGCGGCGGTCAGCGTGATCGCTGTGAGGAGGGTGGGGCGGCGGTTCACGGTCGGCTCCCGGTGAGGCGAGGCTTCTCTTGAGCGAAGCAACGCTATCGACCGGGATGTGGCGACACCAGAGTGGCGCCCGTCAACCGACGGGGCGTATGCACGCAAATCTCCCGTCCCTGCCCTTGAACGCGCTATAACGGTTGCATAACGCACCGGTCCCCACGTCGAAGTCCACCCCGAACACTTCGTTCCGCTTATGAACGAGCAAAGGAGACCGTGCGGGAAGCGCACCGTTTTGAATACTGGCTCCGGGTGACTCGACCGATGCAGAGAGTTCGACTTCAGCCATCGAGAGTGGACCCCATGTGATGTTGCAGTCATCGCCCGCCTCGGCCGTCTCGACCGTCTCGACCGCCGAGCCCTTCGCCTCACCGGTCAGCTCCCACAACGAGTGGGACCCCCTGGAGGAAGTCATCGTCGGACGGCTCGACGGGGCGACGATCCCCTCCAGTCACCCCGTCGTGACCTGCAATATCCCGAGGTGGGCGGCGCGGCTGCAGGGTCTGGCCGCCGGGGCGCGGTACCCGCGGGTACTGATCGAGCGGGCGCAGGAGGAGATCGAGCAGTTCGTCGCGCTGCTGGAGTCCTTCGGCGTCACGGTCCGCCGTCCGGACGCGGTAGAGCATCGCCGGCGTTTCCACACCCCCGACTGGTCGTCCCGCGGATTCTGCAACACCTGCCCCCGCGACAGCATGCTCGTCATAGGCGACGAGATCATCGAGACCCCGATGGCCTGGCCGTGCCGGTATTTCGAGACGCATTCCTATCGGCCGATCCTGAAGGACTACTTCCGGCGCGGCGCGCGGTGGACATCGGCTCCGAAGCCCCAGCTCACCGACGAACTCTTCGACCCCGATTTCCGCGTCCCGGCGGACGGCGAGCCCATGCGCTACATCCTCACCGAATTCGAGCCGGTATTCGACGCGGCCGATTTCGTGCGCGCGGGGCGCGATCTCTTCGTCACCCGGAGCAATGTCACCAACCGCATGGGGATCGAATGGCTGCGCCGCCACCTCGGGCCGGACTATCGCATCCATGAGATCGAGAGCCGCTGCCGGGCGCCCATGCACATCGACACGACGTTCGTGCCGCTCGGCCCCGGCAAGGTCCTGGTCAACCCCGAGTACGTCGATGTCGACCGCCTGCCCGACGTCCTGCGGTCGTGGGAGGTACTGGTCGCTCCCCCGCCCGACCCGCTGGACGACCGGCTGCTGAAGATCACTTCGATGTGCGGGAAGTGGCTCAGCATGAACGTCCTCATGCTCGACGAGAAGCGCGTGATCGCGGAGCGGCATCACACGTCGATGCTGCGTGCGCTCGAGTCGTGGGGGTTCGAGCCGGTGCCGTGCGACCTGCTGCACTACGCGCCGTTCGGCGGCTCGTTCCACTGCGCGACGCTGGATGTACGGCGGCGCGGAACGCTCCAGTCGTACGTCTCGTAAGTCCGCCGGAGCCCGGCGGGGCCCGGCGCCCGACTAGGTCGCCTCAGAGCGGGGATGTACTCGCCCATGGGTCGGCAATGGAATGACGGGCGCGGGAAGTTGATTGTTCCGGATGAGTCATCGGCGCGCCCGCGTGGCGCCGAGCTGCCTCTGGAGATCGCCGCGTCCTACCGGGCCCGCAGGCGCGGGTTGCTGGGGCGGGACTCGGTTGAGGGCGCCCTCCTGCTCTCCCCCGCCAACAGCGTGCACACGATCGGCATGCGGATCCCCATCGACGTCGCGTACCTCGATCGCCGACTGCGCGTCATCGCCGTACGCACCATGAAACCCGGCCGCCTCGGCCTCCCCCGCCCCCGAGCCCGATACGTCCTGGAGGCGGAGGCGGGGGCCATGGCCGGGTGGGGGCTTGAAGTGGGCGCCCGGGTGGAGGTGGAGGCGGAAGTCGTGGGGGGTGTGGGCGGGTGAGAGGGCGGGGACGTGGCCCCCTGGCAGCGTCGCGTCAGTTGTCCGAGCGGGGGAAGGAGACCTCTACCCTTCGGTTCTTCTTTCGGCTGGACTCCGAGTCGTTGGACGCGATGGGGTATTGCTCGCCGTAGCCGCGGACCTCGTAGGTGATGTTCGGGTTGTTCAGTTCGCCCTTCAGGATGTCCTCCACGGCGTTGGCGCGTTGCTTGGAGAGGACGTCGCCGTGGGCCGAGGAGCCGAGGTTGTCCGTGAAGCCGAAGACTCGGATCTTCGTGGCCTGCTGGGTTTTGATCTCTTCCGCGATCGCTGCGATGCGGGCCTTTGCCTCGCCGTTCAGCTTCGCGCTGTCCTTGGGGAACAGGACCTCTGCCTGAAGCGCGAACTTCACGTCCGCATTGGTGTCCTCGCGGCGTTCGTCTCCGCTCTGGTCTTCGACGACCTGCTTGATGTCCAGCACCTTCGCTTCGGCGAGCGTGGCGCCCTCCGGGAGTTTCAGGTCCGGGTCGTTGGGGTCGACTTCGACGGGTGCGGTGGCTGTGGCTTCGGTGCCTGGGGGGACGCTGGGGTTGTCGTCGGCGTGGGCCGTGGTGACGCCGTAGAGGGTGGTGGCGAGCATGACGGTCGCTGCTGCCATGGCTGAAGTGAGGTTCCTGGTCGTCATGGCGGTGCCTCAGCCGGAGATCTGGATGGTGGCCGCGGCGAACGTGGGGAGCTGGAAGGTGACTTCGGTGGTGTCTGTGGGGGGTGCCGGGAACTGCATGAAGACGGGGATGGAGTCGCCCGCCTTGATCCTGGGCATGTCGGTCGTCGTCAGCGGTCGGCCGTCAGTGTCACGCAGCACGTAGTAGCGCTTCTTGCTCGCGGAGTCGACAAGTGTTGCTCCGCCCAGCGACGATCCGTGCCTGAGGATCTCGGTCTCGTCACCAGAGGTTCGGACCGAGACGCGAGCGGCCTCGTCACCGTCGTTCTTCATTTCTCCGCTGACCGTGACGAACCCACCTGAGTCCCTCTGAGCAGAAGTGAGCCGGAGGACAAGCCCTTCCTCTCCCCTCAGTTCGGCCAGAAGTTCGTCCGTTCCCTCCTGAGCATCCGGGGCGGACCCACTGTCCTTCGAGGCTGATGCCGACGACTCCGGCTTCTTGTCGTCGTCACCCCCACCGCCACAGCCGGCCACACCGACGGCCAGACCGGCCGCAACGGTCAACGCGACCATTCCCCTGCGGGCCTTCGTAGTGAACCGAATGCTCATTCCGCTGCTTCCTTCATCCCTTGTCGTTCGGTTGTCAGTCAGCCAGATGGACGTCGAAGAGGTCTTCCGGGCCCGGGAGATCGGTGAGGTCCTCCGGATCCAGCTCCCAGTCCTCGTCCTCGCAGGTGAGTACCGGCAACTCGTCGTCCTCGGCACCCTCGCCCGGGAGTTCGAACCCGCAACGCGGCTCGATCACCGCCTTTGCGGATGCCCGCGAGTACTTGCCCTCCGTGCCCGGGACGATGGACTCTCCGACGGACTTGTCCGTCTGGACCTCGACCGTGTACTCCAATGGGCCGGTTTGACCGCACGTCTCGACATGGGCGTCGTTCTGCGCGGCGAGTTCGTCCGCCCGCCAGCACGAGGGCTCAAGTCCAGGCACAAGGCCGTCGAAGATGTCCTGCCACTTGGTCGGGTCGAGTACGTCCTCCACCCACTTGCCCGCAAGCTGGTCCCGGGTCTCCTGCGCTGCCGCGAGCGCAGCCGCATCAGCTGCCGTCTGGGCACCGTTCCGGTTCGCTGCGGCCTGGCCGACCGCGAGGTAGGCGAACGCGAGAAAGAGCAGGGCCCCCACCACGGTGATGTAGATGGGGAACGCCTGCCCTGAGTCGCCGTACCTGCGAACTTGGGTCAACCGGTTACCTCGTCGACCTTGTCCACGATGGCGTCGTAGATCGTCTGACCGATGTCCGTCCCCGTGATCGCCAACACGATCGCAACGACCACCGCAATGATCCCCAGGTACTCCACCGCCGTCTGGCCCTTGTCGTTCATGTTGAAGCGGTTGTTCATGGGGGTTCCCTTCGGTTGCGGCTGTGGTGCCGGAACCGTAGGGCCGCTGGTGGTGCGGGGACGAGGGTCCGTGGGCCCAAAGGTGGGCCCAGATGCGGGGCATGTCAGTTCACCCCCAGCCACTTGGCGGCGGCCTGCGCCCGGGTGGTGCTGTGGAGTTTGGCGAAGATGCGGTTGATGTGGTTCTTGACCGTCTTCTCGCTGATGAAGCACGCGGCGGCGATCTGCTGGTTCGTCATGCCCGATGCGATCAGGTTCATGATCTCCGCCTCCCTCGCGCTGAGTTGGTACCTCACCCTGCCCGAAGACTCTCCCACATTCGGTTGCACTTGCGAAAGAGGTTCGCTGAATTCCCTCGGTGGAGGGACCGATTCCGTATGCTGCTGCGAATCCGCACCCCGGCGGAGCTGGCTGAGGAGTGCGTCCGCCGCCGTCGGCGTGAAGTGGGGTTTGCCCTGTCGGATGTCGCGCACCGCGTCCACCAGCTGCGCAGCCGTGAACTCACCGTGCACCAGGTAGCCGTTCGCGCCCTTGCGCAGCGCCTCCTCCACCGTCGCCGACTCCCTGCTGTACGTCAGCATCATCACCGGGGCGAGGTCCACCAGGTACGGCAGTGCCGTGAGGCCGTCCACGCCGGGCATCTGGACGTCCAGGAGGACGACGTCGGGGTGGTGGCGGAGGGCCGCTTCGTACGCCTCCTGGCCGTCCGCCGCTTCGGCTACGACCGTGATGTCGCTGCGGCCCGTCAGCAGGGCCGTCAGGCCCGCCCGGACCACCGGGTTGTCGTCGGCCACCACGACGCGGAGCGGGCGCGCGGGGGCGGGTGTGGGGAAGTGGGGGTGTGTCATGCCGTCATGTCCTTCGTGGCGCCAGGGGGAGTTCCAGGAGGACTTCCGTGCCTTTCGGGTGGTCGCCGCGGCCCATGCGGATCCGGGCGCCCACGGACGCGGCCCGTTCGACCATGCCGATCAGGCCGAAGTGACCGGCCCTGCGGAGTTGTTCGAGGGTGGTTCCCGGAGGGAGGCCGCGGCCGTCGTCGTACACGCTGATGCGCAGCAGGTCGCCCTGCACGCCCGCGCGTACGTCCACGCTGGTCGGGGTGGCGTGGCGGTGGGCGTTCTCCATGGCCTCCGCGGCGATGGAGAGGAGTTGGCGGGTCACCGCGGGAGGCAGGGGTGGGGCGGGGCTGGTGGGGTGGTAGGTGGTGGGGAGGCCTGTTCGGGTGGTGAAGTCGGCGGTACGGGACTCCAGTTCCTTCAGGACGTCCGCCGTCGAGGGTTCGTGGCGGCGCAGGTCCACCAGGAGTTCGCGGGATTCCGTTGCCGCTCTGCGGCTGGCTCGGGCGACCAGGTCCGCCTGCTGGGTGATCAGGGCGGGGTTCTGGGGGATGGTGGCCGCTGTCGCCGCCAGGCCGTCGGCGGCCAGGGCCACGCCGTGCAGGGTCTTGGCGACCGAGTCGTGCATCTCCCGTGCCAGACGCGCCCGTTCGGCGGCCACGGCCTCGGTGGCCGCCAGGCGGGCCCGGGTCTCGGCCAGGGCCTGGGTCGCGGCGCCGAAGCGGAGGACGAGGTTGCGCAGGGCGGAGCCGCCCGCGCCGGTGATCACGCAGAAGCCGGGCAGGAGCAGCTTCTCCGCGAGGCTCGTGTCGGCCTCCGCCGTGGTGGCGTAGACGAGGAGGAGGATCAGGGACTGGAGGCTGGCGAAGACGGCCGCGGCTCGGTAGCCGTAGGCGATGCCGGCGAGGAGGGGGGTGCAGACGCTGACGTAGGCGAGGGGGGTGTCCGGGCCCGCCGAGACCAGGAGCAGGGCGCCGAAGAGGGTGTCCAGGGCCAGGAGGGTGGGGTGGCGGAGGAGTAAGGGGCCGAAGCGTTCCCAGTCCCTGAAGAGGGCGTAACTGGTGATGAAGGTGACCACCACGGCCGCGCCGACCAGGCGGGTGCCGAGTCCGGGGGCGGCGTTCAGGAGAGCCGCGGGGGCGGAGAGGGCGAGCATGGCGAGGCGGAAGCCGAAGACCATGCGGGTGGTGGCCTGGAGGGCGTTTATCTGGAGGGCGAGGGTGGGGTCCTGGGAGCGCGTGGGGTCCTGTAGGCACGTGGGGTTCTCAGGGCGCGTGGGGCCCTGGGGGCGCGCCATAGCGGATGCCCCCTGCGGTTCGTTCAGCTCCCGCGGTGGTGTCAGGGACCCTCGCAAACCCCTCACCCCCACCCCGATGCCCGGCCCCTGCCTCAGCCCCTGCCTCAGCCCCTGCCCCTGCCCAAGCCCCTGCCTCAGCCCCAACCCCGTTCCCAACCCCAGCCCCATACCCATGCCCGTCCCCTACTCCCCCGTGATGGAGCCGAAGTCCGTCCCCGAGCCCAGCAGCAGCCCCGCCCCGAGCAGGATCATCGTGGCCGGAACCATGAACGTCGTGATCATCATCGTGGCCTTGGGAACGGCCCTCGCCGCCTTCCGGCGGGCGTTCTGCGCGTCCGTCCTGCGCATGTCCTTCGCCAGTGCCACCAGCGTGTCCACGATCGGCGCCCCGAGTTCCTCCCCCTGCTGGAGGGCGGTCACGAACATGGCGACCTGTTCGGAGTCGTTCCGGCGGCGGAGTTCCGCGAAGGCCTGGCGGCGGCTCATGCCCAGGTCCATCTGGCGGAGCGTGATGCGCAGTTCGTCCGCCCAGGGGCCCTCGTAGCGGGACGCCACGCGGTCCAGTGCCTGCCGGAAGCCCAGGCCCGCGCTCACCACCACCGCCAGTACGTCGAGGAAGTCGGGCAGGGTCCGTTCGATCACGTCCTTCCGGATCCGGATCGCCGACCAGATGCCGACCTCGGTCCAGAAGGCGCCGAAGGCGAAGAGCAGCAGGGCCACCAGGTACTGGCCCCGCATCAGGAACACCAGCCCGCCGACCGCGCCCAGGAAGCCGTACACCGCCCGCCGGGCCGCGTAGCGGTCGATCGTGAGGCCGCCGGGGTTGCCCGCCAGGTCGATCTTGCGGCGGTACTTGGCCACCTGCTTGGGGCCCATCAGGCGCAGGACCGCCGGCGCGTACCGCATGCCCATGCGGTCGATCAGCGAGTCCACCGCGCCGGTGCGGGTGGCGCCCACCTCCAGTGCCAGCTGGAGGTCACCGGGCAGTTTCGCGTCCGCCCGGTACATGCGGATGCCCGCGAAGGCACCCCACACGCTCAGTCCCATCAGCAGGGCGAGCAGCAAAGCCGTCATGGTCCGCCCTCCCCCCTAGACGTCGATCCGCGACAGGCGGCGGATCATCACGAAGCCGATGACGTACAGCCCGAACGCCACGAGTACCGCCACCTGTCCGGCCGGTGAGCCGGTCATCCGCTCCAGTGCGCCGTCCTTGACGCCGTTCATCAGGAACAGGGAGCCGATGCCGAGCGCCGGGACGGCGTACGACGTCATGCTCACCTGGGAGAGCTGGGTGCGGATCTCCCGGCGGGTCTCCTTGCGCTCCTCCAGCGTCTCGGTCAGGTTGCGCAGGGCGCTGACCACCTGGCCGCCGGCCCGGTTCGACAGGACGAGGGTCGTCACCAGCACCACCAGTTCCCGCGAGGGCAGGCGGTCCGCCAGCTCGCCCAGCGCGTCGTCCATCGAGGCGCCGATCGCCAACTGGTTGGCGACTTTGGACAGCTCCTCGCCCGCCGGGGCATCCAGCTCGTCCGCCGCCATGCCGATCGCGGTGCGCAGCGCGAGGCCGGCCTGGGTGGCGTTGGCCAGGATGCGGGCCATTTCGGGGAGTTGGTTGATGAACTTCTCGATGCGCTTCTGCCGTTGCCAGTTGAGGAACTGGACGGCCGCCCACACCCCCAGCAGTCCCGCGATCGGGCCGAAGAACGGCGCCAGTGTCGCCTGGCCGACCAGCCACAGGCCCGCCACCGCGGCCAGCATGTAGACGAAGAACTCGCCCGGCGTCACGTCGAGGCCGGTCGCCGCCAGCCGCAGTTCCAGCTTCCGGCCGAGCTTCGTGCGGCGCAGTCTGCGGTCCAGGTCGCCGAAGCGGCGCCGGCGGCCCCCGGTGGTGATCTGTCCCGTCGCCGAGAGGCGGTCCACCAGTGCCTGGCGCTGGGCCCGGCCGGCCGCGTAGGCGTGCAGGCCGGCCACCGCCAGGGCGCAGGTCAGCAGGGTGATGCCGGTGGTCAGCGTGATCAGCGTCTGGAATTCCATCGGTTCCGTTCCCTCCCTACCTGGCCGCTCGGATGGCCAACTGCTCCACGGTCCGCGCCACCCCGAACGCCTGTGGCACCGGCTGGTTGGCCATGTAGAGGCGGTCCGCGGTGCGGCGCGGGAGCGGGTAGTACTCGAAGACGCCGTAGACCCGGCCGTCGGCCGCCATGGGCTGGGCGTTGAAGCGGGCGACCGTGGCCAGTCGGTACGGTTCGCCGCCGTGGCTGTCGAGGACGGCGATCTCGGTGATGCGGCGGGCGCCGTCGGCGAACCGGGTGAGCTGGATGATGACGTCGACGGCGCTGTTGATCTGGTCGTGCAGCGCCTCGAAGGGGACCTCCACGTCGGACATGGAGGCCAGCGTCTTCAGCCGCATCAGCGCGTCCTCCGTGCTGTTGGCGTGCACGGTGGCGAGGGAGCCGTCGTGGCCGGTGGACATCGCCTGGAGCATGTCCAGGGACTCGCCGCCCCGGACCTCGCCGACGACGATGCGGTCGGGGCGCATCCGCAGGGAGTTGCGGACCAGGTCGCGGATGGTGACCCGGCCCTGGCCCTCCACGTTCGGCGGGCGGGACTCCAGGCGGATCACATGGCCCTGCTGGAGTTGCAGTTCGGCCGAGTCCTCGATCGTGATGATGCGCTCGACCTCGGGGATCAGGCCGGACAGGGCGTTCAGGAGGGTCGTCTTTCCGGTGCCCGTCGCGCCGGAGACGATGATGTTGAACTTCGCCTGCACCAAGCCCGCGAGCAGGTACACCATCTGTTCGTCCAGCGAGCCGAGGCCGACCATCTCGTGCAGGGTGAAGGAGCGCGGGAAGCGGCGGATGGTGAGGGTGGCGCCGGTCAGGGAGAGCGGCGGGATGATCACGTTGACCCGCTCGCCCGAGGGCAGTCGCGCGTCCACCATGGGGTTGGACTCGTCGACCCGCCGGTTGACCGTGGAGACGATCCGCTCGATCGTCTGCATCAGCTGCTCGTGGGAGGGGAAGCGCAGGGGCAGTTGTTCCACCCGGCCCGCCCGTTCCACGAAGATCGCGTCGGGGCCGTTCACCATGATCTCGGTGATCGACGCGTCCTCCAGCAGCGGCTCCAGGATGCCCAGGCCCAGCGCTTCGTCGACCACTCGGCGGATCAGCTGCGAGCGCTCGACCGTGGAGAGGACAGGGCCGTCGCGGCTGATGATGTGGCCGAGGACGCGTTCCAGGCGGGCCCGGCGTTCGGCCGCGGCCAGCGAACTCATCTCCGCGAGGTCGATCTCCTCCAGCAGCTTGGCCCGGTAGGAGGCGACCAGATGGCCGTCCTCGCCCCTGCTGCCGTTCTCCTCGGGGGTGTTGATGCGGGCCCGCAGGCTCATGGCTCTCGTGCTCCTCAGTGGTCGAGCGGCATGGTGGCGGACTTGGTGGCGCCCCCGAAGTCCCAGCCGGGCACGATGGACGGGATGCCGACGGTCGCGGTGACCCGTACCTCGTCGCCGCCCCCGGCGCTCGCGCACGTGGTCCCGTCGGCCAGCCAGCCGCTCACCGCGGCCTGGCAGTCCTGCGCGAAGGGCCCCTCCAGGGAGGCACTGCGCGCCCCGGCGCGGGCGGCGGTGCCCGCCTGCTGGGCGGTGTAGGCGATGAGCCCGATCTGTACGGCCGCCATGGCGACCAGGATCAGTACGGGGATGAAGCCCAGGTACTCCAGGGCCACCTGGCCGCGGTCCCGGGTGCTCGCCCGGGGACGGCCCCGGCGGCAGCGTTCGTACGGCATCTCAGTCCGTCGCCTCCTCTACCGCCCCCGCGTGCCCCTCCACCGTGAAGGGGAAGCCGATCGACCCGGGGAACAGGACCGGGACCTCCAGCCGGACCTCGGCGGTCACATACCCTCCGCCGGTCGCGCAGGTCACCTGCGCCCCGCCCTCCCAGGCGGTGGGCAGCTTGTCGAGGCCCGCCGCCTGGCAGGCGCCCTGTCGGGCACCGGGGTCGGCGGCGGTGCCCGCGCGTACGGCCTCGTCGGCGGCGTTCCCGGCGAGTGTGAAGGTGTAGCCGAGCAGCGCGCACTGCCACATCAGCACGAGCGTCAGGATGATCAGCGGGGTCATGCCGAGGAACTCGATGGTGACCTGGCCCCGGTCGTCCCGGCGGCGGAGTACGCGCATGTCTACCCCCCGATCTCCTTGCGGCGGCGGAAGCTCACCGCGCCCCGGCCGCCCCGGCGGTCGACCGCCGCGGCCTTGACCAGGCCGAGTTCGCCCGCGAGGGTCCACAGGGCCTGCTTGACGGTGCTCTTGGCGTCGAGTTCGTGCAGGCGGCCGGCGTCCACCACGGCCTGGAGCTCCTTGAAGTGGGCGGGGATCGCGGTGGCCGCGAGCGCGGTGCCGGTGATCTGGCGGATCAGGGAGGGCTGGATCTCGGTGCCGCGGCTGTGGCGGTTGACGACGACCATGGTCTCCTCGGCCTTGCGGACCTGGAGGCGGTCCCACATGCGGACGGCGCGTTTGGCGCCGCGGACGGCGATCACGTCCGGGGTGGTGACCAGCAGGGAGGTGTCGGCCATCTCCACGATCGCCGCTCCGGCGCCGCTGAGCTGGGCGCCGCAGTCGACGATCACGACCTCGTAGCGGGCGCGCAGGGCGCTGACGATCTGCCGGGCGGCGCGGTCGGTGACCTCCTCGCCGCGTTCGCCCTCGCCGGGCGCGAGCAGCAGGGCGAGCCCGCTGTCGTGGCGGAAGACGGCGTCGGCCAGGACGCGCGGGGAGATGTCGGAGATGCCGGCGAGGTCGACGACCGAGCGGCGGAACTGGACGTCCAGGTAGGAGGCGATGTCACCGGTCTGGAGGTCCATGTCGAGCACGGCGGTGGGGCGGCCGGAGGCCTGGGCGGCGAGGGCGAGCTGGACGGCGACGACGGTGGTGCCGACCCCGCCCTTGGCGCCGCTCACCGTGACGACGGTGCCGCCGACGCCGGTGAACACCTCGACGGCGCCGCCCAGATGGCGCCGTACGCCCGTCGACCACTGGGCCACGGCCTGGACCCGGGTGGCGAGTTCGTCGTAGTGCAGCGGCAGGGCGACGAGGCCGCGGGCGCCGTAGTCCATCGCCGCCTGGAACAGGCCGGGGCTCGCGTCCGAGGTGACGAGGATGACGCCGACCGCCGGGAAGCGCAGTGCGACCTCGCGGATCAGCTCCAGGGCGGGGACCGGGCCGATGCGCTCATGGACGACCACGACCTCGGGCAGTTCGTCGACGGACTCGGCGGCCAGCCGGGCGAGGGTGTCGATGAGCTGGGTGGAGTCGACCACCGGGGCGACCGGCTCGGCGTCCGGGAGCTGGCTGAGCAGGGTCGTGACCGACCGGACCGCGTCCGCGTCACCGACCGCCGGGAGGATCCTCGTGGGCATGCGGGCCTCTCACTTGTCCTTCGCGAGTTCGTACGTCCGGTCCGACTCGGGGACCGTGCTGCCGCCGCCGGGCGCCACCAGCGCGAGGCGGACCCGCTGGGCGAACGACTCGGCGTACGTGAGGCGCTGGGCGTCGAGGGTGGACAGCGCGAAGGTGATCGGGACGGCGTCGGTGGGCTGCCGGTTGCGGTCCTCGGCGTCGGGTTTCAGCGGGGTCAGGTCGCCCACATCGAGGACCTTGGCGTTGGTCACGATGATCTTGGACTGGGCGGGGGCGCCCTCCCGCTCGCCCTCGAAGGTGGCGTAGACGTTCACGGTGGAGTTCGGGGTGATCTTGCCGGCCACCCCGGTCGCCGCGTCGATCATGATGGCGACCTCCTGCTGCCCGGGCTTCAGGGCCGGCTGCGCGACGATCATGTCGCTCTGCAGCAGGGAGCCCTTCTTCAGGGTGGTGACCGCGATCTTGCCCTCGATCTCGCGGAGATCGGTGACCGCGTTGTCGGACAGCCACCGCTCGGGCATCGAGATCTTCTCGAACTGGGCGGCGCCCAGGGGCTTGTACGGTTCGACGTCCGCCTTGAGCCGGTAGGCGGTGACCTCGGGGCCGACCTTGGACTCGGCGTCGTCGATGACGGACAGCACGCCGGCGAAGGCGCCGAGGGCGCAGACGACCGACAGGATCAGGAGTATCACGCCGCGGCGCTGACGGGAGTTCATGAACCGTGCAACCTCATTGGGGGAATCGGTCGGGATCGGTCGGATGCGGCTTCCGGGTTCGGTCAGCCTGCGCGGGTCTCGGGTACGGGCGGGGTGGCGGAGCAGAAGACACAGCGGTCGCCGATGACGTCGATGCCGCACCAGTGGCAGGCGCTCCGGCGGACCGAGGTCACCAGCTGGTACAGCACGGACAGGTCGGACAGGTAGGCGCAGAACTCGATCAGCCGCCCGGTCCCCCACCACCGCTCCGACTCGGCGGGCAACGGCACCTCGCGCAGGCCCTGGACGTTCCAGGACTTCGCCAGGGTGTCGGTGACCCAGTCGGACTGGAGCTGGCCCTTGGCGACCAGCATCCGGGTGCCGAACTCCGGGCCGGACAGCGCTGCTTCGGGGCCGATGCGGACGAGCTGCGGTTCGGGGTGGGCGAGCACGCCGAACTGGCTGCCCGGGACCCAGGACCTGGTGTGGGACTTGAGCCCGACGGGGACGCGGTCGAGCTTGGCGACGGAGCCGAGGAGCGCCCCGGCGTGGATGTAGTGCGTGAGCAGGCGGCCCGCCGAGGCGAGGACGCCGGGGCTGAGGTCGCAGGAGGCGAGCTGGCGCAACTGGCGGACCAGGACGGCGAGTCCGAGCGGCGGCAGTTCGGGGTGGAAGAGGGCGATCCGGTCGCTCTCCATGAGGGCGCGCAGGGTGCGCAGCCGGCGTTCCACGGCGGGATCGAGGGCCTCGGAGCAGACGACGATGAGGTGGCCGTGCTGCTCGACGACCGCTTGCAGGGCGGTCAGGGACCGGTCGAGCGGCTGCCGGTCCAGGCCCTGGAGCACGACGGCGGGGACGGTCCGTTCGTCCTGCGGCGGCAGCGCCAGGTCGGCACTGGTCACGGCGATGGCAGTTGGCACGCGCAGCTCCCCACTCCCCATGCCCGCCGGCCCGACCGGCGTCACTCCGGTACCCAGGACACACAGCCGACTTCACTGCGTGACTACGTGAGCACTGTATCCACGGGTCCATGACCGGAGAACAGCGTTTCTGTAGCTATGAAGGAACTGGCGATCCACAAGTTGCGGCAAATCGGGGCACGTTGAGCATCTCGGCGCCCGCTCTTGACAAGAGGATTGGTCTGGACCAACGTATTTTGACATGTCCATACGCAGACGATCGACACGTCTCTGGACGGGTGCCGTCACCCTGGCGCTCGCCCTCTCCCTCGCGGGCACCGGCCAGGCGGCCGCCGCCGATGTCAACAACGCCAGGAACGCCGGCTTCGAGTCCGGCCTGACCGACTGGACCTGTTCCGCCGGCAGCGGTACGGCCGTCTCCTCGCCGGTGCACGGCGGCTCGGCCGCGCTCAAGGCGACCCCGGCCGGGCAGGACAACGCCCGCTGCACCCAGGCCGTGGCGGTCCAGCCGAACGCGACGTACACGCTCAGCGCGTGGGTGCGGGGCGGGTACGCCTATCTGGGCGTCACCGGCACCGGCACCACGGACGTGTCGACGTGGACGCCGGACTCCGGCAGCTGGAAGCAGCTGACCACCACCTTCAGGACCGGCTCCGCGACCCGGTCGGTGACGGTGTACACGCACGGCTGGTACGGCCAGGCCGCCTACTACGCCGACGACCTGTCCGTGTTCGGGCCCGACGGGGGCGGCGGCGGGGACCCGGAACCGACGGTCCCGGCCGCGCCGGGCGGGGTGACGGTGTCCGGGCGGAGCTCGTCGTCGATCTCCCTGGCCTGGAACACGGTCCCGGGCGCCACCGGCTACCACGTCTACCGGAACGGCACCAAGGTCACGGCGGTCAGCGGCACGTCCGCGACGGTGACCGGGCTCGCGCCCTCCACCTCGTACTCCTTCCAGGTCACGGCGGTGAACTCGGCCGGTGAGTCACCGCGGTCGGCGACGGTGACGGGGACGACCACGGCGACCCCGACCGTGCCCGCGCTGCCCAAGCACGCGGTGACCGGGTACTGGCAGAACTTCAACAACGGCGCGGCCGTGCAGAGGCTGTCGGACGTCCAGGCGCAGTACGACATCATCGCGGTCGCCTTCGCCGACGCCACCGGGACCCCGGGCGCGGTGACCTTCAACCTCGACTCGGCCGGGCTCGGCGGGTACACCGTCGACCAGTTCAAGGCGGACGTCCGGGCGAAGCAGGCGGCCGGGAAGAAGGTCATCATCTCGGTGGGCGGCGAGCGGGGCACGGTGTCGGTCAACGACTCCGCGTCCGCGACGAACTTCGCCGATTCGGTGTACGCGCTGATGCAGGAGTACGGCTTCGACGGCGTCGACATCGATCTGGAGAACGGGCTGAACGCGACCTACATGACGCAGGCGCTCAGGGCGCTGTCGGCCAAGGCGGGACCGTCGATGATCCTGACGATGGCTCCGCAGACCATCGACATGCAGTCGACGTCGAACTCCTACTTCCGGACGGCGCTGAACGTGAAGGACATCCTCACGGTCGTCAACATGCAGTACTACAACAGCGGTTCGATGCTGGGCTGCGACGGCAAGGTCTACAGCCAGGGCTCGGTCGACTTCCTGACCGCCCTCGCCTGCATCCAGCTGGAGGGCGGCCTCGACCCGTCCCAGGTCGGCCTGGGCCTGCCGGCCTCGACCCGGGGCGCGGGCAGCGGGTACGTGTCACCGACCGTGGTGAACAACGCGCTCGACTGTCTGGCGAAGGGCACCAACTGCGGTTCCTTCAAGCCGTCCCGGACCTATCCCGACCTGCGCGGCGCGATGACCTGGTCGACCAACTGGGACGCCACGGCGGGCAACGCGTGGTCCAACGCGGTGGGCCCGCACGTGCACGCGCTGCCGTAGGCGCCGTCCCCCGACGAAGAGGGCCGGCCGTGGCCGGAGTCCGTCAGAAGAACTCCGACCACGGCTGGTCCCAGATCTGCTTCACGCACAGGACCAGGAACAGCAGCCCCGCGATCACCAGCATGGAGTTGCTCAGGGCGCCGTTGCGCCACTCCCTCGGCGTGCGGGCCGAGTTGAGGAGCCAGAGCAGGGTGCCGGCCAGGAACGGCAGGAACGCCGCGCCCAGGACGCCGTAGATGATGATCAGGCGGAAGGGCTGGCCCTGGAAGAGCAGGACCATCGGCGGGAAGGTCAGCCACAGCAGGTAGATCCGGAAGGGCAGGCTGCGTTCGCGGCGGCCGGCCGCGATGTCCTCGCCGCGGGTCGCGTCACCCCTGCGGTAGCGCTCGACGAAGTCCGCGAACATCAGGCTCACCCCGTGCCAGACGCCGATCAGCGAGGTGAACGAGGTGGCGAAGAAGCCGATCAGGAAGAACTTGGCGGTCGCCGTGCCGTACTCCTCCTCCAGGATGTCGCTCAGCTGGAGCAGCCCCTTGTCGCCGCTCGCGAGCGCCACGTTCGCGGAGTGCAGCAGCTCCGCGCCGACGAAGAGCATCGAGACGACGAAGATGCCGGTGGTGGCGTAGGCGACCCGGTTGTCCAGGCGCATCACCTTCATCCAGCCGGTGTTCGTCCAGCCCTTGGCGTTGACCCAGTAGCCGTACGCGGCCAGCGTGATGGTGCCGCCGACCCCGCCGATCAGGCCGAGGGTGTTCAGGACGGAGTCGTCGGCGTCGGGCAGCACCGGCAGCAGCCCCGCGAAGGCGTCGCCGAGGTTCGGGGTGACCCGGATCGCCAGGTAGACCGTCACCACGAACATGACGCCCACCAGGACCGTCATGACCTTCTCGAAGACGGCGTACTTGTTGAACCAGACGAAGACCAGGCCCACCAGCCCGCAGGCGATCCCCCACCACTCCAGGTCCATCACATCGGGGAAGAGGGCCTGCAGGGGCAGCGCGCTCGACGACATCGCCGCCGCGCCGTAGACGAAGCCCCAGATCACGACGTAGCCGACGAAGAACCAGGTCGTCCACCGGCCGAGGCTCGCCCAGCCGTCGAAGAGGGTGCGGCCGGTGGACAGATGCCAGCGGCCCGCCGCCTCGGCCAGGGAGATCTTCACCAGGCAGCCGATGATCGCGGCCCACAGCAGCGTGTACCCGAAGCTGCTGCCGGCGATCAGCGTGGCCACCAGGTCGCCGGCGCCCACACCGGTCGCGGCGACCACGATGCCGGGGCCGATGTACTTCCAACTGGACTTGCGGGGAGAGGAGTCGATTGCGTCGGCCTGTGGTGCCTGAGGGTTTCCCGAGCTGTCCGCCATGCAGATCAAGAAACCGCAGCGGGCCCGGGCCGACAAGAGGGCGCGTCAGAGTTCGAACCACACCGTCTTGCGCTGCCCGTCCTGATGGCAGCCCCATCTGCGGGCCAGCGCGTCCACCAGGAACATCCCCCGCCCGCTCTCCGAACTGCCCGCCTCCAGCACCTGCGGGGTGCGCCGGCCGGTGTCCTGCACCTCGCAGCGAATGACGCCCCGCGCGGCGGACAAGGTCACCCGGAAGCGGCTCGCCGAGTGCAGCAGCGCATTGGTCGCCAGCTCGCTGACCAGCAGCTCCGCGGTGTCCAGCAGCTCGTCCTGGCCCGTGAGCCCCCATCCCTCCAACTGCCTGCGCACCTCGGCGCGGGCCTCGCGGACCGCGGAGGGGCGGGGGTCGTACTCCACGGTCAGATGACCGGCTCCGACGGGCGGTCGGCGGTGGAAGCCGTTCCGGAGTTGCAGCATGCTGTCCATGGTCGTCGGGCCGGGGGCGGGGCGCACGGGTAGATATACCTGTTTCCCCGCCCGCGGGTCCCGGGTCCTACCCGTACTGCAGGCGTACGGTCGCCCCCGCCGCGTCGTCCCGGACGTCGACGTAGGCACAGACCTGGCGGGCGTACCACAGGCCCTGGCCCGGCTCCAGTTCGCCGGTGTCCGGCGGGACGAAGCCGGCCAGGGGGTCGCCGACGCGGCGGGCGGAGCGCAGCTCGCAGACGCAGGCCGGCGCCTCGCCCCACAGCCGGACCCGGTCGAGCGGGCCGAGCGCGGCCGCGGCCTCGGTGACGGCCAGCGCGAAGAGTTCGGCGTCCGCGGCCGGCAGCCCGCTGCCGCCCGCCCAGGCCCGTACCGCCTCGGCGTCCGCGCCGGTCAGCGTGCGGGCGTCCGCGGGGGGCGGCGGCAGGGGTACGGAGTCCAGCTCGGCGGCGAGCCGTACCGGGTCCTCGTACACGTCGGTGTCGGGGTGGGCGCGGCGGGCCTCGGCGATGAGGGCGGGGCCGGCGGTGCGGGTGTCGTAGACGCAGAGGGCGGTGGTGGCGAACGGGGCGAACAGGAGGTTGGCGAGGGCCTCGTAGCGGATCCACTCGGCGCTCTCGCGCGGTGAGCGTCCGGCGCGGCCGTTCCAGACGGGTTCCATGAGCAGGTGGATACGGCCGCCGGGGCCGGCGTGCGCGGCGAGGTAACCGGCCGCTTGGGCGACGGCGTTGGCGGCGGAGCCGGTGTACCAGTCGGTGTGCGGGAGGAGGACGGCGCTCTTCGCGTCGGCGCCGAGGGCGTCCCGCAGGAGGTCCAGCTTGTCGGGGGCGGCGACGGCGACCGGCGGGGGTTCGCCGGGGCTGTCCAGGGCGTGGGCCAGGAAGGGGACGGCGGCGGCCACGAAGGCGTCGTCGGTGCCGAGGACGGTCATGCGGTGGTCGAACACCTGTGGTTGGCTGCTCACGCGTTCCCCTGTCTGTGCCGTGTGCGGTGGTGGGTCAGCGCCGGGCCGTGACCCAGGCGGCGAGTTGGCTGCGGTTGTCGAGGCCGAGCTTGCCGAGGATGCGTTCCACGTGGCCCTCGGCGGTGCGGCGGGCGATGACCAGGCGGTCGGCGATCTGGTGGTTGGCCAGGCCCTGGGCCACGAGGTCGGCCACCTGGGACTCACGGGGCGTCAGGTGGGAGCCCTTCGGCCCGCCGGCCGGGTCCGGGGCGCCGCGGGCCTCGTCGAGCGCGTGCCCCACGAGCTCCGCCAGCTCCAGCTCACCGCCGTACCGGTACGCCTTCTCGTACGCCGACTCGCCGAGGGACTGGCGGGCGCGGCGCTCGCTGTCCTCGCGGGGCGTCGTGAGGGCGGCCGAGCCCCAGCGGTCGCGGTCGATGCCGGACCAGACCCGGTCGGCGCCGCCGAGCAGGAGCGCCGCGTGGTGGTGGGCGCCGGTCTCGGTGGCGATCCGGGCCAGCAGGTCGAGGGTGAGGGCGATGCCGGTGACGTCGTGGACGGCGAGCTTGCGGCGCAGGGCTTGGTGGGCGTGGTGTTCGGCGGCCGGCCAGTCGCGCTTCACGGTGTGGGCGAGGGCGAGCATCCGCGACACGTACGAGTGCACCCACTCCTCGCCGTGCCGCTCGCACAGCCTGCGGGTCTCCTCGCAGACGGCGACCGCCCGGTCCGCCTCGCCCAGGAAGCCCAGCGCGCAGGCGAGTTCGACGCGTTCCAGGCCGACCAGGCTCAGGTGCTGGCCGGGGACGCGGCCGCGGTCCGCGGCGGCCTCGAAGTGGGCGAGGGCGGTGGGCAGGTCGCCGAGGAAGAGGGTGATGACGCCGATGACGTAACCGGCGTGCGCCGCCTCGGCCTCGTCGCCCAGCGCGAGGGCGAGCGCGCGGGCCTCCTCGGCGAGGCGCCGGCCGTGCTCGAGCTCCCGGGTGACGGCGGCGAGCAGCCCGGCGACCCACAGCGCGCGGGCCCGCTCCACCGTGGGCTCGGGATTGGCCTCAAGGGCCCGCTCCACCCAGTACCGCCCCTCCCGGGGAGCCCCGCA